>CAYOZN010000064.1:0-1569 GCA_964408455.1 uncultured Planctomycetaceae bacterium | reverse complement strand
AGCGCCGGCCTCCCCTCGCATACCGCAGGACGAAACCCCGCTCGGCGAGCTCAGACAGTAAAGATTCGGCATCGCAGTCGTCGTAGGGCAGTGCCTCGACCTTGATTCGTTTGGGGCGGTCCTCAAGCCTCCCGGCCTTGTCGGCCATAGTCCACAACGCAATGAACAGCAGCCGGCCGAGGGGCGACACCTCGGCGAGCTCGTCGTTGGAAAAGAAGCCAGGCTTGATGTTTCGGGCCCGTGCCACGTCGTTAACCCTCCGATTCCTCGTCCAGCCAGTCGGAGAACGCGGTCCAGTTGCGGCAGAACTTCGCCTCATCGACCATCGCATCGACATCGACGCCGGCCCGATGCGCGGCTTTCAGCGTCCGAAGAACATCGAACGGCACATAGGAAAGGCGCTTGCGAAGGATTCCGGTCACGTAGCGAAGCCGCTTCTCGTCCGGCGGCATGGCCGACACGGCGCAAATGCCACCGACCTTCTTCCATGCGTGGGTGACGCTTCCCTGCGTCCCTTTGCCGTCCTCGCCGTACTCGATGTAGTTCTCCTGCGCGACATCGATGGCGTCTAACACGGCCTGAAACCCGAAGCGTTTCAGCAGCTTCTCGGCCTCCTGTTTGCCGGTGTCGTTCAGTCGCCACCCGGACGCCGCCCGGTTCCATGCGGTGCAGATCGCCTCCAACTGCTCGCCTTGAAGGTCTTTCATGCCGTCGCGCCACGCGAGCATCATCTCCAGTTGCTCGCGGCGGGCGTTCAGCTCTTCCAGTTGCGCCTGCTGCTTCCGGATGGCGCTGTCGTCGCTCAGTGCCCGGTCGCTCTTGCCCAGGTTGCACGGCTTGCAGGCCGTGACCAGATTCATGATGTCGTTGCCGCCGTCCTTGCTGACCGGCTGGATATGGTCGATTTCAAGCAGGACATCAGGCGCCTTCGCGCCACAGTACTGGCAGGTGAAGCTGTCGCGCTTGAACACCTCGAACCGAACCGACTTCGTGATCCCCTTCCGCTTTTTCGTTGCCACTTCCGCCCCCTTGTAAGCGCCCTGGTCGATTGGTCGCGCACAGGCAGGGCGGCCAGGGAATCCGCCTTTTCGCCCCGTCGGGCTAGCCGTGCGCGTTTGGAAAATCACTACTTGCACCACCGCCGCAACATGATCTGGAGCCACGCGAGGAACACCATGCCGACGAATGCCCCGCCGGCGAACCACCGCAGCGCCATGTCGAGCTCGATGCTCATTTCGCCAGCCGGTAGATCGCATACCGCGTGCGCGGCTTGGCGACGAGTTCGGTGGTGATGACGTGGCCCTGCCGGCGCAGGCGCCAAATCACGTCGGCCAGGCGCGTGATGTTGTACATGCCGAACGCCTTCATCGAGTCGATGCGGCGGTAGCGGCGCAAGTGCTTGAGGACGACTTTCGTCTGGTCCTGTGAGCGGCAGTCACTCATAAATCAGGCTCCCCGGCGCATGGCGCGCTCTGTGATGCCGGCGGCGGCCGGCGGGTACTGCTACTCAGGCGTTGACATCCTCCCCCGCCTAAAGTCGGGGGATTCCTACGGCGCTCACCCCGGCAT
>CAYOZN010000063.1:0-1828 GCA_964408455.1 uncultured Planctomycetaceae bacterium | reverse complement strand
GCGCTCTTTTCTGCGATCGCCGCTACGGACACGTCTTTGTCTATCACAACGGTCCACAATCGTATTATGGCGCCAGGGCCTTTCGTGGATCGCTGCGCGTGTAAGCCCGGGATGGCAGCATGCTGCGCCGGCCGCGGCGCACCGGCAAATCAGGCCGGCCGGATGGGAAGCTGGGCAAACAGCTCAAAGTGCGTGGTGCCGTGGGCAAATGGCCGGCCGATGAATGCCTCAAATCCCGGTTGATCGTCCGGAACGTATCGGCTTCTCGGCAGCCACGTTCCGTACAGCCACTGCAAGGCACGCAGTTCAAGCTCGATTCCGCCGCGAAGCTCGACTTCGGCAACGCTCATCGGCCCGAAGCGATGCCGGCCGATTTCCCCGCGCGGCTGAACGCGCGGGGCCTCCACGGCGATGTAATACGCGCAAACCTCGAGCGCGGTCAGCTCGGGATTGTCCCATTGGTAGCCCAGCCACTGACCGTCGGCGAATCCGTGCCGCTCCGCCCAGGCGATGAGGCGCTGCGTCGCCTTGAAAACACGGCCTTCCTCGTAGGGCCTCGAAACCCGGATGTAGGCGACGGTGCGCGGCGGGACCTCGCGAATTCGAACCCGAAAGGCGTCGGGATTGTCGCGCGGCGGCAGGGCCGCGAGGTGACTGCCTTGCGGCACCGCGGCTTCCAGCACCTCGGCGTGTGCCCGCCGCCACGCCCGAATGTCGAACGCGCTGGGCGGTATGCCGAACTTCTGCCGGAACGAACGCGAGAAATCCGCAAGGGAACCGAACCCGCAGGCCATGGCGATCTGCGTGAGCCTCTGCCGCTCGTCGAGTGCCATCAGGCGCAGGGCCTTCTCCAGGCGCAGCCGCTTGACGTAATCCGCCGGCGTCTCGCCCACCAGGGCCTGGAACACGCGATGGAAGTGATGCGGCGAGAGCATGGCCGCGCGTGCGAGATCCCTAAGGCGCAACCCGCCCCTGGGCGGACCGCCCCACAGGTGGCGGTTGATGCAATCGATCGCGAAGTTGACGCGTTCGACGTAGGTGAGCGCGGTATCGGAACGTCTATTTGTCGAGATTCGCAAGATTTGGAAAGACCTCCCGTGGCGACGTGGTACACTCCGGATCGAACGCGGCACAACGCCGCAGGGAGACCCACGTGAAGACCATCATCGCAGGCCTGTGCACGTGCATGATCGGCGGCTGCGTCACAAAGGACGCCCCGCATCGTGCTGTGCAACCAACCCTAAAGGAACGCACCATGCAACTTGGAAACTTCTCCGTCAGCCTGGCTGTCAAGGACCTCGCCGCATCCCGCGCATTCTACGAAAAGCTGGGCTTCCGCGTCTTCGGGGGTGATGCGGCCCACGGCTGGCTCATCCTTCAGAACGACACGGCGACGATCGGCCTCTTTCAGGGAATGTTTGAAAAGAATATGCTGACATTCAACCCCGGCTGGGACCGCGCGGCCAACATGCTCACCGCGTTCGATGATGTTCGCGATCTTCAGAAGGCGCTGCGGCAGAAGGGCATCCAGTTCGCGTCCGAGGCCGATGAATCGTCCACGGGGCCGGCGAGCTTCGTCATCGCTGACCCGGATGGCAATCCCATCCTCGTCGACCAGCACGTTCCCCGGATTCCGAACTAGCGCTCAACATCCCTGGCGCGGCGAGACCAAGGTGCGCGACGATTCGGCCCGATCGCGCGTCCGCAAAACCGTTCCGTTTCGTGAAGGCGCCGCGAGGGCACGCGGTTGGCACTACGTCGCAACAGGCTCTCCGGCTGACCGGTCAGTCCAGCACATATTCGGCGATCTCGCGCGCCAAAAATCGCT
>CAYOZN010000062.1:0-2531 GCA_964408455.1 uncultured Planctomycetaceae bacterium | reverse complement strand
GAGGGGTCGGGGAATCTGGCCAGCGGTGCGCCTTCGGGTGCCGCAAGCGGCTGGGGCGGAATTTGGAGCGATACTATCGCGACCGGCGGGGTCGTCTCGACCGCGCGGTGGCCAAGTCTCGCGTCGGCGATGTTGCCCGCGGCCAGCACCAGGTGGGCAAGGCGGCCGTCGATGTACGTGGCAAAGCGGCACTGTCGGGTTTGTACGGCGCTGTGCGGCCCCGGATCGTGGTCGTTCAGCATAAAAGCGCCTGCTACATGGAAACGGGATGACAGCACGTTGGTTCTCGGATCCAGTTCGCGGGTGTCAAGCGGGTGGGTGCCAGTTTTTCGGGCGGATTCCTGGTGGGCGGTGCGGCGCCGGCGGTGGGGAATCGAGCGGTGCGGGGACTCCGCGGTCGGCTGGCGGGCGTCGGGGGATCGGCCCCGGGGCTCCGCGGGGCGGTCGCCTCCCTCGGGGAGATCTGCGCCGGGCTTCCGCGAGCTCTGGGCGGACTTTCGAGGACTGTTCGCCGGGCTCCCGGGGGAAGGTCCGCGGGGTTCGCGGAATCCTCGCCGGAGAACGGGTAAGGGGGCTTCGAGGACCACGGTCAGGCCAAGGGACGACGTTGCGACACTACCGCAGCGTCGTTCCCGACGGTGGATCCTTGCCGAATAGCAGATACAGACCCACGCCTGCAAAAGCGGCACTGGCGGTCGCAATTTCATACGAGCCACGAAGTGCCGAGAACAGGAACGAGCCAGATCCGGCCAAGACGACCATCAGCCCGGCCCATAACGCCGCGCGATTAGGGTTCTTCATTCGGGGCGACTTGTCCGAGAAGTTGGAGAACGCGGCGATACCCCGCGTCGGTGACCTTGTACTGCTTGCGCGCCCGGCGCGTCGTCCCGCTCTTTCGCACTTGGATTAGAAGCGCTGGCCTCGCGGTTTGGAGCGATTGGAGGTGTCAGTGATGTTCCCTACGGCATGCCCCAGATGCTTGAGCTCGCTGTTCACCTCGAACCCTGTGAGCGCGGCTTTGCCAGTGCGATATTGCAGAAACGCCGCGACGACCAACGCGCGTTCCGCAGCGGTCTTGGCCTGCACGGCAGCCATGAGATCGCCCACCGTGCTGAATGGTTGCAGGCCATCACCGATCGGAACCACGCCGCCGTTCTGGCCGAGTGACGCCGGGGCGACTTGGGAGCGTCCCGCGCCGAGGGGCACGCCCTTCAGCTCCAGCTCTTCGGCCACCCATCGGAGGATTCGTTCCTGCTCGGCATGCTCGAAATCTTCGAGCGTTGTCAAGATGCTCTGTACGGCCTCGATGTCGCGAAAGTCCTTGTGCTTCTCCAGTTGTTCGATACACCATCGGGCCAGTAGTCGACGTCGGTGTCGATGTCAATGTCAATAAGTGATAAACGACATTCGGCGGACGCGGTAGGCGGGCTGACTGGCGCAAGGGTTCCCTGCCTGTCCGCGGCCGTTCCGCCGTGATCCGAACCACGAAAATCAACGGGCGCCGAATCCAGCGTACACTCGTTGCAGCCGCGGACCTGAATCGCATCGAAGCTGCGAGGCAACCTGCCCTCTTGAATCGCACCGAAGGTGCGCGGCAGGATAGCCCAGGGCCAGCGAGCGAAGCGACCGCCGCCCTGGGTCGGCGACCGTCAGGCATCGCACGCTGAAAGCGTGCGGCAGGCCTAAAGCCTAGAGCGCCGACAGCCCAGTTCCCAGAACACGGGCGAGCTGCGCTTGCCCGTGCCACCCGACCGAAATCGGCGCGGACGCGGCGGAGCGCTTCGCGAACGACGGGGCGGCCAAGCAGCGGACGATGGGCCCCGTGCTTGGCGCACGGGGTTCCGATGGCGGGCGACAGGTCCGCGCTCGCCGATGAACGCGTGGCCGGGTCGCACTGCTCGCAGAGCAGTGGCACCCACAAGTGCCCTGAAGGAGGGCGACACACCCGCGCTCCCCAGAGCCGCGGCGGCAACGCCACCCCGCCTGCCGCCGGCCGGGCCGACTGTCAGATTGGCAGCCCGCCGAGGCCGCCGGGGGACTCGCCGGACGCTGTAACACCTTGCGAAGCATAGATTTACAGAAACGAGCCCCGGGCGACGCGCCGCTGGTATCCCCCTTGCAGTCAACCCAGGCAAGCGGAACCTCGCGCCGATTTCGAGCGCTGGCCGCAGGAGTGAACGATGTCTTCGAAGATTATCGGAATTGACCTGGGAACGACGAACTCCGTCGTCGCGATCATGGAAGCGGGTCAGCCGAAGGTGCTCGTCAACGAGTCCGGCTCCCGCCTGACCCCGTCCGTGGTCGCCTTCACGGAGAAGGGCGAGCGGCTGGTCGGCCAGCGGGCTCGCAACCAACAGGTCACCAACCCCAAGAACACGATCTATTCGATCAAGCGCTTCATGGGCCGGCGGCACAACGAGGTGGCCCAGGAAGAGAAGATCGTCCCGTATGAGATCATCGGCGGGCCGGAAGAGCTCGTCCGCGTCAAGGCCGGCGGGAAGGAGTGGGCCCCGCCGGAGATCTCCGCCATG
>CAYOZN010000061.1:0-3798 GCA_964408455.1 uncultured Planctomycetaceae bacterium | reverse complement strand
CGTTAGCACTTCCCGAAACCTACCCGACAGGGGGCTTGCTTCATAGTTTCACAGCCGGCGCATGGCCGCGTGACTTCCGCGCCGCCGCCGCCTCCACCAGCCCCAGAAACAGCGGATCGGGCCGAAGCGGCCGGCTCGTCAGTTCGGGATGCGCCTGCGTCGCCACGAAATAGGGATGAACGTCCGCCGGCAGCTCAAGCACCTGCATGATGGGATAGTCCGGCGCCTTGCCCGAGAAGACCAGCCCCGCCTCCTCCAGCGTCTGGATGTACCGCGGGTCCACTTCGTATCGATGCCGGAACCGCAGCCGGATCTCGCGGGCGTTGTTGAACAGCTGTGCCGCCCGCGTGCCCGGCTTCAACACCACGTCCTGCCCGCCCAGCCGCATGTTCCCGCCCAGCCCCTCGATCTGCTTCTGCTCCGGAAGGATGTCGATGACCGGGTGCTTGCAGTCCTCGTCGAATTCGGTCGAGCCGGCGCCCTCCAGCCCGCATACGTTGCGCGCGTATTCAATCACGGCAAGCTGAAAGCCCAGGCACAGCCCCAGATAGGGCAGCCCGCTCGTGCGGGCATGCTGCACGCAGGCGATCTTGCCTTCGACGCCGCGCGTTCCGAAACCGCCGGGCACGATCAGGCCGTCGATGTGACGCAGGCTGTCGGTGATCGCGCCGGCCTCGGCCTCGGTCGTGTCGATCCACTCCACGTCGACGCGCACACCACAGCGCGTGCCGCAGTGCTCCAGCGCCTTGAGCACGGATGCATAGCTGTCCCGCACGGTCGTATACTTGCCGGCAATGCCGATCTTGATGCTGTCCCGCGAAGCGGCGAAGGACTCGAGATAGCCCTCCCAGGTCCGCCGCGCGTTGGCCTCCATCTCCGGGTGCGTCCGATCGCCGATGCCCAGAATGTCCACCACGTGCCGGTCGAGCCCCTCGTCCCGGATCATCTGCGGAATTTGGTAAATCGACTCGCAGTCGTGCATGCTGAAGACGCGCTCGTACGGCACGCTGCTGTACATCGCGATCTTCTCGCGCGCCTTGCGCGTCACGGGATGAATCGCGCGGCAGGCGATGATGTGCGGCTGGATGCCCGATTCGAGCAGCTGCTTGATGCCCAGCTGCGCCGCCTTGCTCTTCTGTTCGCCCAGGGCCGGCGGCTCGAGGATGTACGTCAGTGCCACCCAGCAGGCACTGTTCGGCCCCTCCTCGAAGGCCAGCTGCCGCAGGGCCTCGATATAATACGCATTCTCGACGTCGCCCACCGTGCCGCCGATCTCGATGAACACCACGTCGGCGTCGCTCGCCACCGCCAGCTGCCGCAGCTTGCTCTTCACTTCGCCGGTCACGTGCGGAATCATCTGCACGTCCCGGCCCAGATACCCGCCCTTGCGCTCCTTCTCCAGCACCGCCGTGAAGATCTGCCCGCTCGTCGCAAAGTTCAGCCGCGACATGTTTTGGTCGAGCATCCGCTCATAGGTCCCCAGGTCCATGTCGCATTCCATGCCATCATCCAGCACGAACACTTCGCCGTGCCGGAACGGGTTCAGCGTGCCGCTGTCGAGATTCAGATACCCCTCCAGCTTGATCGGCGCGACCGTCAGCCCCTTGTCCTTGAGCACCTTGGCCAGGCTGCTGGCGAAGATGCCCTTGCCCAGGCCCGACATGACGGTGCCGAAAACGCCGACATACTTCGTCTTGCCCGGGCGATAGCCGGCAGGCATCGGCGTGTAGAACTCGGTGTCGTCCGACAGGTTTGCAACCGAAGAAAGGATCGTCTTGCCGCTCATGTCAGCCTCCCTGAGTCATTGTGCGGCGGCACCCGGAGGCCGAACGGCTGCGCAGCGCGCAAAGCCTCACGGCCTCGGTCGGTACGTCGGGTGCGGCGGGTATCGCTGGAATCGGGCTGTGCCGGATAGGGGTGCACCTTTGAATTATACGGCTCGTGTCAAGCAGCCCTGCCGCGGCCAGACCCCCGCGCCGGGCAGGCGGTGGCCTGGGCGATAAACCCCCGCGCCGCAATCCCCACCTGTGGCACATTTCCCATCTGTTTTTTCACTAGCCGCGCCTGCACCACGCACGTCTTAAGCGGATAAGTCGCCGCCCCCGGCCGCGTGGCTGGAAAGGGGCGGTCGACCGACCGGGAGGTAACTGACAGATGTGTCCGACTGCGAATGTGTCCCGTAGAGCGTGTGAAAAGCCGTGCGCTGCCGTTGCAGTTTCATGCGGGCGAATAATGAATCGATGCTGCCTGCGAGCTGCCAGCGCCATGGCGTTGGCCCTGGCGGTGCTTTCAAACATCGGCTGTGAACCCTTCGCCGGGGGCCTGGGCGGCGGCACGCCGGAGCTGGCCTGCGGCCTGGATCTGAAAAGCGGCCAGTTCTACGTCGATCTTGAACCCGGCTACGACATCAACGGCGAGCCCGTCTGGGGCACCATCATCAATCCCGGCGATCCCATGATGGATGAGCCGTTCTGGATTGGCTGGTCGATCAACTACTTCGGAGAGCCGGGCGATTCTTCCGATGAGAGCCCGCCCTTCAACACCCGCGTCGAAATCATCGAGAGCGGCGACTTTCACGCCGCCGGTCCCGACACCGTCCTCTGGACCGCCGACGTACCGTCGGAGCCGCTTGACAAGAACGAATATCGCACGGATGGCATCCTCATCGAGGACGGCCTGCCGCCCGGCGACTACGTCGTGCGGATCATCCTCGACACCGAGAACGACGTTTGGGAGTGCAGCGGCTGGCTGCCCGCGCTGAACAACTGGGTCACGCACGACCTGACCGTGCTGGCCGAGCCGATCGACGACGTCGTGGTTCCCAACGGCGGCACCCCCCCGGGAACTCCCGGCGGATCGCAGCTCGGCGCCCAGGGCGGCCGCGACAACTGAGCGGTTGGCTTGAGACGAAGAGCCAGTGAGTTGACGTCCATGAGACAAGTCGCGTTCCGCCAATTAAGGAACCGGCGAGCAAGAAAAGTCGCCCGGCCGGGGTGGGCAGGGCGTAGGGGGGCGGGCGCGGGGGCCCGCCCTCCGCATTTCACTTTCAAATCGCGGGAATTTCCGCGTGTGCGCTCGCAACGAGTCAACCCTCGGCAGTCCTGCCTCGTTCGCGGCAGTGTCATCGCACGGTCTTTGTCGCGTCAATTGCGAAGAGGACGCCGAACTGATGCCGGCGCGCCGCCGATGTTGTTCGCTCGCAAGCACGGTATAATGCGGGCCGATACGGACGATGTTTCTGGGCCAAAAAACCGTGAGCGATCGACTCTCCACCGGTAAAACCTGGCGCGAGGCGATTAAGGCGTTCGCCGACGCGCCCGACTTTCCGCCCCCGGGCGAATTGTTCGAGTGGTTCCGCGCCAACTTTGACGGTCTCTCCGAAGACGACTTCGAGTTTCTCGCCGAATGTCTCTACGACAAGAAGCGGGCCCTGCTTGCCGGCCGCCTGCTCTGCGACAAGCCCATCCCCGAGAGTCTGTTCGAGCCCCTGATCCTCGCCGCCATCTACGAGGAGGATCTGAATAACTGCCGCGTCTTCATCGAGCCGTGCGGTCTCACCTTCGGCTATCGCATCGTGTGCGAGTGGCTGCTGGCATTCATCGAGAGCGGCACGGAGGCCGAAAAGGCGGGCGCGGTTCGCGCGCTTTACTGGGCCAGCCCCGAGCAGGCTCGGCTTCGCCACGAGGAGCGGGCCGATGTGCTCGACCGCGAGGCCCGCGCCCTACAGCCGTTCCGCCGGCGGTTGCGTTCGAAGCTGCTTCGCGAGTTCGTCGAGTGTCAGGACGCCGACCTGCGCCG
>CAYOZN010000060.1:0-3801 GCA_964408455.1 uncultured Planctomycetaceae bacterium | reverse complement strand
CTGGTCGCGGCGCTCGAGCATCTTCTTGGCGCTCTTGATGGTGTCGGCCAGGCCCAGCTCCTTCAGCCGGCGGATGATGAAGGGCTGGTAGAGTTCGAGCGCGATGCGCTTGGGCAGACCGCACTGATGCAGGCGAAGCTCGGGGCCGATGACGATGACGCTGCGCGCGGAGTAGTCGACGCGCTTGCCGAGCAGGTTTTCACGGAAGCGGCCCTGCTTGCCCTTGATCATGTCGGTCATGCTCTTGAGCGGGCGATTGGACGAGCCGAGCACCGGCCGGCGGCAACGGCCGTTGTCGAACAGGGCGTCGACGGCCTGCTGGAGCATTCGCTTTTCGTTGCGAATGATGACTTCGGGCGCGTTGAGATCGATGAGCTTCTTGAGGCGGTTGTTGCGGTTGATGATGCGGCGATAGAGATCGTTCAGGTCGCTGGTGGCGAAGTTGCCGCTCTCCAGGAGGACCAGCGGGCGCAGATCGGGCGGGATGACGGGGATGACGTCCATCACCATCCACGAGGGATCATTCTGGCTGCCGCGCAGGCTCTCAATGATCTTGAGGCGCTTGGACAGGTCCTTGATCTTCTGCTTGCTGTTGGTCTTGTTGATGGCGTCGCGCAGTTCGACGCTGAGGGTGGCGAGATCGAGCTTGGCCAAAAGCTTCTTCACCGCCTCGGCGCCGATGCCTGCTTCGAAGGAGCCGGTGCCATACTTGTCGATGGCGGCGCGATACTCCTCTTCCGAGAGAATCTGCCGGTCCTTGAGCTGCGTATCGCCGGGATCGACGATGACGTAGTCCTGGAAGTAGACGACTTTTTCCAGATCGCTGGTCTTCATGTCGAGCAGGGCGCCCAGGCGGCTGGGCATGGCCTTGAAGAACCAGATGTGGACGATGGGGGCGGCCAGATTGATATGGCCCATGCGCTTGCGGCGCACGCGGCTGTGCGTCACCTTGACGCCGCAGCGATCGCAGATCATGCCCTTGTGCTTGGTGCCCTTGTACTTGCCGCAGAAGCACTCCCAGTCGCGCTCGGGGCCGAAGATGCGCTCGCAGAAAAGGCCGTCCTTCTCGGCGCGGTAGGTGCGGTAGTTGATCGTCTCGGGCTTGCGCACTTCGCCGTACGACCAGGAACGGATGTCGTTGGGCGAGGCGAGCGAAATCTTCACCGAGCCGTAGTCATTGATTCGATCGTAGATGCTCTCAGCCATTTATCGTGATCCTTCCGCCCCTTGGCGGGCGTTTGATTCACCGATTCAGAATCGTCGCTTTCGTTGCCGGGCGGCCTTATTGCACGGCCGCTGCGCCCGCGGTGGCGGCGCGCCGCAGGGCCTGGCGCCGCCCCAGGTGCTCGTCAAAATCCTTCACGTTCAGGTGCATCGGCACCAGTCCCGTCGCCTTGCGGAAGCCGAATTCCTCGCAGAAATCGACTTCGGTGCCGTAGGCCAGGACGTCGATCCGTTCGCAGCCAGCTTCGGCCAGGGCCCGGATCACCCGGGTGGCCATCTCGCCGGCGATGTCGTATTGGTCGTGCTCGATGCGGCCGTCGATGTGCGTCACTGCCGCCGGACCCTGCCGGGACGGATCGAGCTTGCACTCGGTCAAATAGCCGCGCACACCATCGGCCACGCCGCGGGCAATGCCGATGAGCCGGCCGTCGGCCTCCCGAGCCGTGACGAAACAGACCGAGTTCGCCACCATTTTCGACAGCTTCTCGATCGACTGGGGCGTTGAAGACCCCTGCGAGTCGTAGAACGCCTTTAAATCGTTGACGTCGATCTCCCTGGTGACTTCGAATCGGATTTCGCCCGCCACGGTACGCCTCCTCTCAATTAACGCGACCGCCTGCGACATGTTTAGATCAACCTGCCCTTCTCGAGCTGGATATTCAATCCCAGACCGCGAATCTCGTTGCACAGCACGTCGAAGGAGACCGGGGTGCCGGCCTCGAGGGTGTTTTCGCCCTTGACCATGGCTTCGTAGATTTTCGTGCGGCCTTCGACGTCGTCGCTCTTGACGGTCAGGAGTTCCTGGAGGATGTAAGCGGCGCCGTATGCTTCGAGGCCCCACACTTCCATTTCGCCGAAGCGCTGGCCGCCGGTGCGCGCCTTGCCGCCCAGCGGCTGCTGCGTGATCAGCGAGTACGGGCCGGTGCTGCGGGCGTGGATCTTGTCATCCACCAGGTGGTGCAGCTTGAGCATGTAGATGTAGCCGGCCGTGACCGGTTGATCGAGCGGCTCGCCCGTGCGACCGTCACGCAGGCGCATCTTTCCGCCGTAGGGCATCATGCACAGAATCGTCTCGTCGTCGGAGGCGCGGCGAACTGCCTCGATATCGGCGGCGGTCTTCTCGACTTCGGCGTTTGCTTCGCGTACAGCCGCGTGGAGCTCGTCTTCCTTGCAGCCGTCGAAGACGGGCGTAATCGCCTGGAGGCCGAGGATCTTCATTGCCCAGCCAAGATGCGTCTCGAGAATCTGGCCGACGTTCATGCGGCTGGGCACGCCGAGGGGATTAAGCAGAATATCGATAGGTGTGCCGTCTTCCATGTACGGCATGTCCTCGACGGGCACGATCTTGGCGATGACGCCCTTGTTGCCGTGGCGGCCGGCCATCTTGTCGCCGACCGACAGGCGCCGCTTGGTGGCGATGTAGACCTTCACCATTTCGAGGACGCCGGACGGCAGTTCGTCGCCGCGCTTCATCTGGGCGACTTTGCGCTCGCGCTCCTCGATGATCTCGGCGATGACGGGCCAGTAGCGATCGTAAATGGCGTCGGCTTCCTTGCGGGCCGTTGCGGGCTTCACCCACTTCATGTCGAAGGCCCAGTTGTTGGGCTCTCCGATCTGCTCCATCACCACTTCTTCGATCTCGCTGCGGCCGACGACCTGCTTGGTGCTGGGGTCGATGATCGGCTGGCCGGTGATCTTTTCCATTTCCTCGATCATGCGGCGGAACATGCCGATCGCACGCGAGTTGACGGACTTCCTGTATTCGTTGATGCGCTTCGTCAGCACGCGCTTCTGCTCGTCGGTCATGCCGGTGCGCCGGCTGAACCGCTTGGCGTCGATGACGATGCCGGACACGCCGGCCGGCACTTCGAGCGAATCGTTTTTCACGTCCTCGCCGGCCCGGCCGAAGATGGCGTGCAGCAGCTTCTCTTCGGGGGACAGCTCGCTCTTGCTCTTGGGCGAGACCTTGCCCACGAGGATGTCGCCGGGCTTCACTTCGGTGCCGATCTGGACGATGCCGTGCTCGTCGAGGCTGCGCAGGGCCTTTTCGGAGACGTTGGGAATGTCCCGCGTGAACTCCTCCTTGCCCAGCTTGGTCTCGCGAATCTCGACATCGAGTTCTTCGATGTGAATGCTCGTGAAGACGTCCTTCTTGAGCAGGCGCTCGCTGATGACGATGGCATCCTCGAAGTTGTAGCCATCGAAGGTCATGAACGCGACCAGCACGTTGCGGCCGAGGGCCAGCTCGCCGTTCTTGCAGGCGGGACCATCGGCGATGATCTGCCCTTCCTGCACCTTTTCGCCGATGCGGACAAGGGGCTCCTGGTTCAGGCAGGTCCGCTCGTTGAGGCCCTGGAACTTGCGCAGCTCGTACTCGTCGGTGTCGTCGATCACGATGCGCGTCGAATCCACGAACGTCACGGTGCCGGTGCGGCGGCTGCGAATCACCATGCCGCTGTTGGCCGCGACCGTTCGCTCCATGCCGGTGCCCACCAGCGGCGGATCGCTCACAAGAAGCGGGACGGCCTGGCGCTGCATGTTCGAGCCCATGAGCGCGCGGTTGGCGTCGTCGTGCTC
>CAYOZN010000059.1:0-5845 GCA_964408455.1 uncultured Planctomycetaceae bacterium | reverse complement strand
CGCGCGCGGCGACTACGAAATCGAGCTCACGTTCTTCAGCAAGGGCGAGCCCATCGCAACGCGGAACATGTCGCTGCAGGTGCAGGCGCCGCAGCCGAGCGGTCGGACGCGGGGAAGGCATCGGGGAAGGTATGCGTGGTGATGAAAGTGAGACTAGTTCGGCTTTCGGCGAGGCAATGATGCGGCGACTACCGCAAATCATCCTGCGTGACATCCATCGCGCCGGCATTCCGCGCGATGATCTTGCCATCCCGCACCACCACCCACGCGCTGTCGAACAGCCGCTCGTCTTGGCAGACGCGGCGCTCGACAACCATGTGGTAGGCGCAGGCGCTGATCTGGCGGTCGAATGGATCGCTGCGTTCGGCACGCCCCATGTCGATGGCGTCTTCGAGATCGGCCTCGGAGATGGTGAACGGGATTCGCTCTTCGACGTCGCTGCCGGGATCGAGGATGAGTTGGTACATGCTCGTCCATTCAGCCGGAAGCGCGGGAACAGATCAAGTCTCTTGCCGGAGAAACGCCCCGGCGGCTGCCGAGGCGTTGTAGCGAGGCGTGGGATGGGTTTGGCGGCTACTCGGTGCCGTCCGGCTCGCTCCCCGGATCGGCCAGACCGCCGCAGGCTTCCACCGCCTCGCGCAGTTCGCGCCACTCGACGGCGGTCACCATCTGGTTGGCCCGTGCCGCGAGGAGCGCCTCGGCGGCAGCCAACAGACGGCCCCACGGCCGCGACGTTTCCCGCGTGTCGGCCTCGGCGGCAGCCGCCTGCCCCGTGGTCGGATCGAACACGGTTTGGCAGCCCAGGCACCGGACGCGGTCGTCGTCGATCCAGACCAGCCGGTCACGATCACGCTCGCCGCAGGTTGGGCACTCGTCGCGGGCCATCAGTTCTTCCCTCCCGCGTAGGCGAACTGCCCGCGCTCGACCTTCTTGAACCGCGACTCGCCGCCCTTGACGGTGATCTCGCGCAGGATCGCGGCGTACAAGGTCGCGTGCGGCGTCTTGCCGCCCGGGCTCTTCCACAGCCCCTGCGAGGCCATCGCGTCGATCATCTCCTGCGAGCGCAGCGGCTTGCCGGCCTTCTTGAGGACGGTCGCCGCCGCATCCAGGGCGCTGATGCGCTTGGGCTTGTCGGGCTTGGGCGTCTTCGCCTTGCTGGCCGGGGCCTTGGCTTCGGTCTTGCCGTTGGCCTTGGCGCTGGTGGTCTTCTTGGTGGACGTCTTCTTGGTGGTCTTCTTCTTCGACATGGCATTCTCCTGTTCGGGGGTTTGAAATTCCTCGGGGCGACACGCGTCGCCCGTGGATGGTTCTTCGCAATGCCGCTCCCAGCAGCGCTGGCAGAGCGGGCGATCGACGAGGGTCAGGACGGGTTCGCCCTTGCATCGTGGCGTCGCGCAGCGCGACGGGTCATACGCCTTGGCCGCGACCGGCTCGGCCTTCGCGCGAACCTCGCGCCGCAGGCGCTGGGCGCTCTTGATGTGGACGGTTCGGCCGGTCTCCAGATTGGTCGCCTGCCAGCCGCCGTACTGGCCTTCGGCGTCGAGCCGGACGCTGACGATCTTGCCCGAAACCTTGGCGACGTAGGTGCCGCCAATCTGCACCTGGTTCTTTTTCATGGTCATCTCCTAGTTCGCGAAACTCGGCCGCGCGTCGTTCAGCGGCTGCCAGACATTCATCTCGCTGGCCGGCACCACGATGATGGTCGAGTTCGAGCTGCGGACATCGCCCTCGTCGCGGTGGAATTCGATCTCGACCACCTCGACGCCCCCGTCGTTCACGCCGCGCCGCGTCGTCACCCGATTCCAAACCAGCCCTACGATCGGTCGTTCTGCGTTCATGATCTTTTCCCGTCGTTCGTCGTTTCGTTACTCGTGCTCTGCGATCTTCTTCGCGAAGGCGATTGCGTCGCGCTCGGCCGAGGCGGTTACGACATCCATCACGTTGCTGCGGATGCTGGCCAGTTCCCACGCCGCCGGGTTGCGCTCGACGTCGGCGCTCCGCATGAGCTTGTCGATCGCGGTCACCGCGTTAGTCGCGAGGTGGATCAACTTGTCGATGAGCTGGCGGTTCAGGTGATCGGCGTGGTGGGCGAGCATGTATTCCCTGGTTTCGCGCTTGCGGTCGAACGATGCCTTGAGCGCCGCCTCGACGATGGGCTGCAGCGCCGTGGTGTTCTTGTTCAGGCTTCGGATGACGTTGTTGATCTCGTTGGCGATCATGGTCGTTGTCTTGTTCGCGTTCATCTCAATCCGTCCTTTCGCTTAGGCATCGAAAACCGTCTCGGCCAGCCCCGCGGCCAGCAGGTCGACGATCGCCCGCGCTTCGTCGTTGGTCGGTTCGACGTCCCAGCCGCGTTCGAAATGCGCGACCGTCGCGCCGCGGCCATCGCGGACCAGCAGCTTCGAGATCTTGCTGTCGTCCAGCTCGCACCAGTCGAACTCCGCGTGCTCGGGGAAGACCAGGGCCTCGAATTTGTGGCCGCCCATCGTTCCGGTGACCCAGGTCCCGCCGCCGCCGAATCGGTTGCGGGGCGTGGTCTTGGTAATGCGGAACGAGTCGGCGATCTCGTCCACGCGCTCGTCGCTGATCTGTATTGGCTGCTTCAGGTTCATCGTCGTCTCCTTCGCGTATGCGGTTCTTCGTTCCAACAGCCACATGAGGCCAAGTTCGCAAAAAGACATCAAGCTAATTCGCCGGGAATTCCGGCGGTTTTTCGATTAATCTTTTATAGGTGTCACGGCCGTGACATGCCGCGAAATCGGCGGCTGCGGGCAGCCGGGAGCATCCAGGCGGCGCGGGCGGGAGGTATCACGGCGATGGCAGCGCGGGATCGCGGCGTGGGTCAACGTGGGCCCCACGCGGGCCGCCCTCGCGCTAACGCCGCCGCATGCCGTGGCGGGTCAAACGAGCACGTACCCCTCGCGCTTGCAGAACGCGACCGCCTGGGCGTGCGTCAACGAGAACGCGAGGGGGGAATCGTCGGGGTAAGACATCACGTGGTACGTCCCGCAGAAGTCCCGCAGGAGTTGGGCCCGCTTCAGGGGCTTCGCGTTAGGCGCTCGCCGCGTTGGTTTCTTCTTGCTGGTCATGGTTCACGCTCCCATTCCGCGTTCCGCCGGCACGATCGCCCGAATCTTTGCAGCCAGCGACGATTCGATGCGCCGATATCCGCTGACGCGCTGCGGCGATTCGCCGTCCTCGTATGCCATCTGCGAAAGCCGTGCATCCTCGCAGTCCATCGCGACGTAGTCGAGGATGTAGGCGACCCCGAACGTCAAACCGCCGACTGCGTTGATGTCGATCGTCTGTGGATCGACGACGGCATCGCCCTGCGTTCGCCATCGGCGCAGGACCGGATCAAGCGCGCCGACCGCCTGCATCACGCTGGTTGCCTGCTCTTCGTTCAGATCGCGGTCCCACATCAGATCGTCCACCGTGCCGAAATCGAGCCCCTCGACCAACCAGAGGAAGTAGTCCGCCTCGCCTCGCGTCATCTGGAGTTTGACCGCCGCCGTCGTCATCGCTCCGTCCTCCCGCATCGAGCGCGATTCGCGCACTTCCTGCATTGGCCGTTCTGCATCTCGGCGCTCGGCCAGAATTCCTCGCAGTCGCCGCACTGCTCGAAGCCGCGCTTCCGCAGCGCTGCCACGACGTCGTCCAGCAGCGCCGCCGGGTCGCCGTCGTCGTGCACGGTGATGTCGTGGTGGAAATGCCCCTCGTCGTCGATCGTCATGTACGTCGCCATCGGTTTGTCCTTTCGTTTGAACGGTTACACGATCCAACGACCCCATGAGGGCAAGAGCGCGCAACAACATCAAGTCAATTCGAGGGGTATTTCGGCGATCCGGTGTCACGGCGGCGACACGGCGATGAGCGCGCCGTCGGCCCGGGGGAGGGTATCCCGGTGAACGGGGAACGGACGCCCCAGGTTGGCCACAGGACGCGCCTCGATACCGTCAGTTGCGTTCGGCCGCGCTGCCCCGCGTGCGGGTCGACTCGGCTGCGGCGCTACCGGTCGCTGGTGGACCAGGGGGATGGGACGGGCGTGGCGTGGGTGCGATGCAGGGAGGAGGGGTGCGGGTGGCGGTTCAAAGTCGTGTTCAATTAGCCGCCAATTCTATTGAGTTCCTCGGGCAAACGAGCAAGGATCGTGGGCATGCACATCAGCATTGACTTGGATGGCATCGCGCTTCACGCCGCACCGACCGGCGGCGGGAAGTCGCATGGCAGGCCGACGGAATCCGAGACCGGTCGCCCGCCCGCTACGGCCCCGATGCCCCGCGATGCACAATCCGAACATCGAGCCCCCCACGACCTGGCCCACGACGCCGCGTGTCGCATCATTCATCATCTCCGCGTGAACGCCGATTGCGAACGCATCGAAATTGCCGGGTCGCTACGCCGGAAGGCACCCGACTGTGGCGACATCGATATTCTGGTCGCTGCCGCCGACAGCAGGGCCGTTCTCGACTGCGTTGAGCATTCCCGGTTCGTGGTTCGCACGATCTGCAAGGGCACGGTGAAGGGGTCGTTTGAGGTCGCGTTGGATCATCTTGCGCCGGACAGTGGCAAGACCATTCAATGCGACGTACGAATCGTGCCCGCCGAATCCTTCGGGGCGGCGCTGCAGTATTTCACTGGGCCTCGGGAGCACAACATCGCCCTTCGCCGGCACGCCATGTCGCTGGGCCTGAAGCTCAATGAATACGGCGTCTGGCGCGGCGACGAACGCATCGCCGGTGAGACCGAAGACGGCGTCTATGCGGCACTTGGCGTGCCATACCCGCAGCCCGGCGATCGCCGGTAGACCTCCCAATCCTGCCGCCATTGTTCACTTCGCCAGATGCGGTTAGCGTGCCGCGGATCATTTACCAACCTGCAGGAGTCCTCGAATGGCAAAACAAAAAACAACATGCCCGAAATGCGGCGGTCGAAAGTTCGGACGAGGCTTCAATCATGAGCCCGGGTGCTCGCTGGCGCGACCGGACCATTCAAGCGCGCTCGTGCTGCGAGCGGGCGTCCCGCCGTGCTTCTGGAAGAATCCAATTCCTTAGCTCGCGATAGAGAGAAGATTAGGATTGGGATTAAGATTATGACCAGCGCCTCTTCACCAGCTCCCGTCGTCGGATAGCTGCTCGCGCACGTCCAGCGCATCCTCAAAATCCCTGCAGCACAGGCAGCTCGCGATAGCGGTCACATCCCGAAGTTGCGCCTCGGCTATGGCATCGCGCCCACCGCGGAACATGCCGAGGAACTGGCGGTCCATGGTGCCAGACAGCCGCTCGCAGCCCGCCACGTGCAGTTCGTGCAGGCCATCCTCGCGCGCTCGCATGTTGACGTAAAACAGCCGGGCCATTCTTCTCCCGCGCTCCTGACGCATGTCAGATGGAACTGCCGTGAACATGACAAATTCTACTTTACGCCCGGCACCGGACAATCACCGCCCCAAGTCCGCGGCGTAAAACCGGCCTTTTCCTATGCGTGTTGTGGGGCCTTCTCCTAGGGAGGTTCCAGGGTACTCGAACCGCTGCGCACACCATTCAGCACACAGCACTCCATGTGACACAAAAAGAGTAAAAACTCCCTTGTCGTGCGACGCCCCTTCGCCGGGCGAGTCACTTCCCGGTCCTATTCCCCCGAAGCAGGAGCTGGTGGCCTTCCGCAGCATATCAAATCCGCCGCCTTCGACGCAACCTCCTGGCACTGCTAACGGGCGTTGTCTTCGCGGCCGCCGGCGGTTAGCGTTCCCCTTGGCAAACGGTCATTCACGAAGGTGCGCAATGACAAAGCAAACAACATGCCCGCAATGCGGCGGACGGAAGTTCGGACGAGGCTTCAATCACAA
>CAYOZN010000058.1:0-6176 GCA_964408455.1 uncultured Planctomycetaceae bacterium | reverse complement strand
GCGGGCCGTTCGTTTCGCGGGAGTCGATCATATCGCGCAATTCGCGCGGGGCATCGTTCACAGCGAGTGTGAGGATAGTTGCGCGGGACCCCGGGCACAGCCCGGGGCTCCGTTTATTCTTGCGGGCCGTTCAGTTTCGCGGGTGTTGTTCATTTCGCGGGTGTTGTTCATTTCGCGGGTGTCGTTCATTTCGCCGGTGTCGTTCATTTCGCGGGTGTCGTTCAATACACGGGTGCCATTCAGGGCGAAACGCTGTCGGCATCGACCGTCGCCGACTGAATGGTCTCTTCGGACGGGGCAACGCAGTCGATCAGCGGCGCAATCCGCTCGGGAAATGCCTTCAGGTATTCGATGTAATCGGCTCCGGCGTTGAGCCGGCTGGCGATCCCGCGAAGCTCGCCACCGAGCCGCAGGAGCGTGGGTTCGATGTCGGCAGACACGGCGTCGGGTACGAACTTCCAGTCGCCGCCGACCCGCAGGAAGCGGGCGCGTACCAGCGGCACCTGCTCGCCTTCCTGAAGCGTGACTTCGGCCTCATCCCCGCGAAAACGCTGCGTCAGGATCTGCGTGTCCGCCGAAAACACGCCGAGGTTGTTTTCGATGGCGGACAGGTTCCACGAGTCTGCCAGCACGCGGCCGAACCGGGCAATGGCGACTTCTCGCATGCGGGCGTTGGCGTCGATCACCGCGTCGACCGCGCGAAGGAAAGACAGCGTCGCGGCGCGATGATCCTCGTGTATCAGCGCCGACAGCCGGTCGTAGTCGCGTCGGCGGTGGTACTCGCCCAGCAGGCGAGCCCCGACCGACGGCGTGATGCCCTGTTCCTGCGCGTTTACCTGCGGCTGAACAACTTGTGGGGCCGGCGTAGCGGAAGCCGGAGCCGCGGGTGCCGGCGGCTGGGGCGGTGCGTCGCAACCGTGCGAAGGCCAGACGGCAAGGATTGCGCACATGCCGAACGAGCGGAGAAGCGGTCGAGTAGCCATAACACCTGTATCGGGCGGCCGGGCCGGGCGGTTGCAGCCCGAATCGCGGTTCGAGGAGTACGCCCGTCGCGGCCGCTGCGTTGAGAATCACGCGGGTTGCGACTACAACAACCGGTAAGATAGTGTGCTGGAGGTGGTTACTGCCGTCGGCACGGCGGCAGGGCCGGTGGACCAGATTTCCGTGTTGCAGCATTCGGGACGCATCATCGTCATTCTCGGGGCCCTCCTGGCCGGGTCGCAGCTCGCCGCGCGCGACAAGCCGCCCATGCGCAGCTCGACCGAGGCCCACAGGCACGACTTCGCTTCGGCGAACTCCAGCGCGCCGGGTTCACCGGTTCGCCTGCCAATCTCTTCTCGCCTCAACGGGCTGGCGATTCAGCTTCATGGCGGCATGAATATTTTCGAGGAATATCATCGCCTGATTCCGGAAGTGGCGGAGCTGGGCGCCGATACGGTGCTGTTCGTGGTCCACGGATGGCAAACGCATGCGGGGAGCCTCGATCTGCACATCGACGAAGAGCGTTCGGCGCATCCCGATGGGCTGGGACAGTTGCTTGATCTGGCGGCAATGCACGGGCTTCGCCGCATCCTGATGCCGGTCGTGCTGCTCAAGCAGCCGCGCAACGGGGAGTGGCGCGGCAAGATTGTACCGCCCGGCCATAACTGGGATGAGTGGTTTCGCCGGTACCGGATGTTCGTCGGCCGCTACGCGGATATTGCAGAGCAACACGGCGTCGAAATGTTCATGGTCGGCTCGGAGCTGATCAAGACCGAGTCGTACACCGGGCGTTGGCGCGAAGTCATCGCCGACGTGCGTAGCCGCTATCGCGGAAAGTTGGGCTATTCGGCGAACTGGGATCACTACCAGACCAGCAAGATCGGCTTCTGGCCGGAGCTCGATTACGTCGGCATGACGTCGTACTACGAGCTGGCGAAGAAGTCGCGGCCGAAGATCGATGAGATTGACGAGAACTGGGAGCGCATCAAGAAAAATATTCTGGCATTTCAGCGCGAAGTGCAGAAGCCGATCATCTTCACCGAGGTGGGCTGGTGCAGCCAGGAAGGCGCTGCGCACGAAGGCTGGAATTACTATGCCAATCCCAAGGCAACCGAGGAGGGGCATCGCGAACAGGCGATTTTATACCAGTCGTTCCTGAGGAACTGGACGGACGTGCCGGGCGTGGGCGGCATCATCTTCTGGGAGTGGACGACGTGCCGGGGCGGCAAGGACGATTATAACTACACGCCGCGCGGCAAGCTGGCGGAGACGATCCTGCGGCTGTGGTTTGCGAACGAGCGGGAGAAGACGCAGAGCGAGGTGAAGGCGGCGGAGGCGACGACGACGAAACCGGCCGGATGAATGGTAGAGGAAAAGTGGGCGAGTTTCCAGTCAAACTGCGAGTCTATCTCGATACTTCCGTACTCAGCGCGCTCGGCGATACTTCCGCGCCCGACCGACAGATGCTGACTCGGGATTTTTTTGCACGCCTGCAAGACTTTGAAACTTCAACATCCGAACTGACGCGACGAGAGATCCAGCAAACTCGCGAAGCCGGTCGACGCGACGAAATGAAGGTATTACTGAATGATCTCAACGTTCTTCCGATTACGCCGGAGGCTGAAAAGCTTTCCCGCCATTACATGAATGCACGGATTTTCCCGGCCAGCGTGCCGGAAGATGCGTTGCACGTTGCCATTGCCGTTCTGTCGCGGCAAGACCTGCTCGTTTCGTGGAACTTCCGCCACCTGGTGAACCAGCGGCGGAGAGCGGCTATTCAAGCATTGAACCTGTCGCTTGGATTGCCTACCATTCAGATAGTCGCCCCGCCAGAGGCATGAGGTCTCTATGCCAACGTCCGTGCACTTTGAATATGAGTCAGTCGCGCGTTCGGCATCGATCACCGACGCTCAGCTTCGCGCCCTTGAGCAACTGTTCGCTTCCGATTATCCAAACGACGCGATGCTTCGCGAATTACATATCCTCCGCGCCTGCAATGCCGTTAAGGAGGGACGTGCGCAAATTGAGGACATCCTGAGAGGCGGCGAGGCCGCAGCCTAGCCTGCGAGGCTCCCGTGCATCCGACTCTCCTCGATTTCCCACGCTGCGGGTTAATGAACTTGTTTACACGCGCATCGTCAGCCGGTGAAGCCAAAGGCGCGTTTCGCGGTCGGGCTCGTGAATCACGGTCTGGATTCCGTAGCGACCAGGCGTGAGAGAGATATGCAGGCACTCGTCGTCCACAACGCGGCATCCGGCACACCCTGAATCGAACAGGCATAGCGAATGTTCGACGACCGTGAGTTCGAACTTCTCCGGTGTGAATTGTGCATCGGGCGCCTTGCAGGCGGCATGCAGGGCGGAAGCCTCGTCGCTTGCGAAGTCCCAGCGAACGAAGGTTCCTCCGGTCTCGTCAGCGAACGGAATCCACGTTGTCTGTAATGGTTCATCGCCGAGAATGAGCCCTTCAACTTCGCCGATTTGCAGAATAGCCAGCAGTTCATCGATCTCGCAGGCCCTTTCATAATCGGACTTGAAGTCCGGAGCATCTTCAGCATTGCAATCGGTTCCGAGCCAACTGGCCATGTGAGATCGAGGGAGGAGTATCAGAGGTCCACCGTTGCTATAGATCCAGGTCTTGGCTCCGACGTAATTCATGAACACTCGTACCCAGTAATCGGGATTCGCCAGTAGACTCGTTCGCCGGATTGCATCCGTTGAAACAGTCGCAGGGCATGAAGCGGTCGGTGAGCCCTCCAGGACAATCAGATTTCCACTCCTCCACCCTCGCCGAGCTTCCACTCGCCATGGCGATGGCACTTCCTGTAACCGGCCATGATCTCGGCCAGCCGCGGCCGACGGGCTCGGCCGAGACGCTTTGCCATCCATTGTTTCACTTCGGCATGCGAGATAGTCTGTCCGGCGTCCGCCTGCTTCATGCCGCGTTCAATCTTGGCCAGCAGAAGCAATCGTTCCATCGCATCCTCATACGATGCATCATCCGGCAGGCCCTTCATAGCTTCCATGATTCGAACTCGAATGGTCATGCCATAAGCGTACCTCGCGCTGCGTCGCGGTTCAAACGAACGCCGTTTCCAATGAAACGGCCGAATCTCGCCGCCCGCCGCCGGACTTGAACCCATCTCTCCCCTCCCTGAGAATTTCCGAGTGCACCGGCAGGACGCCGGATGAAGTAAACAACAAGGAGCACTCGTGCCACTCCCCTACCACCAGCGTACCCACGACTGCGGCGCCCTGCGCGCCAGCGATGTTGGAAAGACCGTTCTTCTCGCCGGCTGGGTCGATAATTTCCGCGACCTGGGCGGCATGGTTTTCATCGACCTGCGCGATCGCGGCGGGATCACGCAGATTCGTTTCAACCCGGATACTGATCCGAGGGCCCACGGCGTGGCGCGCAGCCTGCGCAGCGAGTATGTCATCTGCGTGCGAGGCGAAGTGGTCTCGCGCGGGGACAAGGTGAACCCAAAGATGCCGACGGGCGAGATCGAGATCGTCGCCCACGAGATCGATCTGCTCAGCAAGTCGGAGACGCCCCCGTTCGAGATCGACGACGACGTGGAGACCAACGAGGACCTGCGGCTCCAGCATCGCGTGCTCGACCTGCGCCGGCCGCGGATGACTCGCGCGATGATCCTGCGGCACAACATCACGCGGACGATCCGCGACTATTTCGCGCGGAACGGCTTCCTCGACATCGAGACGCCCATCCTGACGAAGAGCACGCCGGAGGGGGCGCGCGACTACCTGGTGCCATCGCGGATACACCACGGCAGCTTCTTCGCCCTGCCGCAGTCGCCGCAGATCTTCAAGCAGCTCCTGATGATCGCCGGCATGGACAAGTACATGCAGATCGCCCGCTGCTTCCGCGACGAGGACCTGCGCGCCGACCGCCAGCCGGAGTTTACGCAGGTTGACGTGGAGATGGCCTTTGTCCAGCCCGAAAACGTAATGCACCACGTCGAGCACTGCCTGGCCGAGGTGGCGAAGATGGCCATCGGGCTGGAGGTGCCGCTTCCCATGCCGCGCATCACCTATGCCGAGGCGATGCGGCTCTACGGCAAGGATGCGCCGGACATGCGGTACGAGATGACGATCAAGGATGTCACCGCACTGGCACGCAAGACGACGTTCAAGGTGTTTCAGGATGCCCTGGCGGCCGGCGGCATCGTGCGCTGCATTGTCGTGCCCGGCGGCGGCGCGATGACGCGCAAGGAAACCGACGGGCTTGCCGAGGAAGTGAAGGGCATCGGCGGCGGCGGTCTGCCGCTGGTCAAGGTCGCCGAGGAAGGCGGGAAGGTCGTGCTGCAAACGGGCATTGCCAAATTCCTGGGAGGCGACGGTGGAGCCGGGGGCGACGCCATCGTCGGCGAACTGTTGCAAACCACCGGCGCGAAGCCGGGCGATCTGATCCTCTTCGCCGCCGACAGCGAGGCGAACGTGTGCAAGTTCCTCGCCTGGCTGCGCAGCACCGTGGCCGAGCGGCGCGGGCTCATCCCGAAGGACAAGTGGGCCTTCTGCTGGGTGGTCGACTTTCCCGCGTTCGGGTGGGACGCGGAAACGAAGTCCGTCTTCCCCATGCACCATCCCTTCACCAGTCCGAAGGATGAAGACCTGCATTTGATGGGTGTCGACTCGCCCGAAGGCTCCCCCCCTTCACAAGGGGGGGTTATTCCGCCAGCCGCGGACCTGCTCAAGATTCGCGCCAAGGCCTACGACGTGGTGCTCAATGGCATCGAGCTCGGCGGCGGGTCGATCCGAATTCATCGAGCAGACGTGCAGGCGAAGATCTTTCAACTGCTGGGCATGTCGGAGGAGGAGGCGCAGTTGAAATTCAGCTTCCTGCTCAATGCCCTGCGCTTCGGCGCGCCGCCGCACGGTGGCATTGCGCTCGGGCTCGATCGCATGGTCATGCTGTTCGGCGGCTTTGCCAGCATACGCGAGGTGATCGCCTTCCCGAAGAATGCACGGGCGTCGGACCCGATGTCGGGCGCGCCGAGTGAGGTGGCGGAGGGGCAGCTTAAGGAGCTGGGAATCTCAATCATCGGTGGATGACGGCAACGGGCTCCGAATCGCCCGACTTGCGCACGCCACATGGTCCGCGCTGGCGATCAGGGAAAGCGCGATCGTCGCTTCGCAGTTGACCATCAACACAGGCCGCGCAAAACCGACGGGGC
>CAYOZN010000057.1:3466-6179 GCA_964408455.1 uncultured Planctomycetaceae bacterium | reverse complement strand
GTCGAATTAGCGCGTTGAATTTCTCCAACCGGCTCCTGCTTCTCCATGCGCTCGACCTTGACGCGCAGATCGTCGTACTTCTGTTTCATCAGCGCGGTCTGCGCAGCAAAATGATCCGCTGCCTCCAGTCGGCGGCGATTGCACTCGTCGCGTTCCCGCTCAGCCGCTCCCAGCTTCGCCATCAGTGCCGCTTCGCGCTCGCTGCCCACCCCGTTCAGGCGGGCTTGTTCGAGCGCGTCAGCTTCAGCCGCTTCGAGGCGGTCTAGAAGCTCGAGGATTACTGCGGGGTTTGCGGCGGCGTAGAACGCTGCGTCTTCCTGCGGGCGCTCGCTTGCAATGAACAGGTCGGCGTTCTCAAAATCTACGTGCCCTTCTCGCGGCGAGTGGGCGTCCTGATAATTGCATGCGCGCCCGACATGCTGAGTTGCCGCTTGCGCCAGTCGGCGCAGTTCGTTGATGTCGATCATTTCTCTTCCTGGATAAGCTTGGCGTTATCCGGAAACCGCTCCCAATACTCGTGGGGCATGCGGCCAGCGGTCCAGAGATTGTTTGTGACGATCGTTCTTCCGTCGTTCATCTGGATATGCCACAGGTGGCCCGCGAAACCCAGAAAACTAGGATTCGCGTTGGGCTGGTGCCCGGCGTCTGAGTAAAGGGTGTGGTTGATGATGATGTACTTGCCCGGCAGCTGCTCGGCTTCCTCTTCCCAGAAATTGCACGAGAAGCACAGTTGTCGATCGCGCAGCCGTGCCTCGTTCGAATAGCGTGCGACCTCAGGCGCCCCACACTTGCAGCAGAAGTAACCCTGTCGCTTGACCCAGTTACTTGCCAGGTATCTGATGTTCACCACCACCGAGTGCGCGCGGCCCAGAATCTCGTCAGCATCGGCCCGGTCAGGGGCCGCCTTTGCGTGCTCTTGCGCCACAGTCAAGTAATGATCGACGCCGGCCCAGAATTCAGGCGTTCGGGGCACTGCTGGCCGCGACATGTCCAGTTTCATCCGTAGGGCCTCGATGCGGCCTTCGATCGTCCAGTCGTTCATTCCGATTCTCCCCCGGTTTCGTCAGGCAGCTCGCGCGACAGTGCCTCGACAAACCCTTTTTCGATGGCGCCCAGCAGCTCCGCGCGCTCCCCCGGGAGTGCAGGCGGGCCCTCCATCTGGATCGACGAAGCCACCGGACCGGGACGCACAACAGTGCGATAACGACGCATGACCGCACGGGCAGGGAACTTAGGCGGCAGCGTGATGGTGTCAAACACCAGTCGGCCGGGGACGGAATCATCCGCGAGCAGGTACGAACGGTAGAAATACCCGTCATTGTACGGCAGCCATTCTTGCGTCGCCTGCCCCAGCGAGTTCAGGATGCCGTGCATTTCCGCGAACTCACGTCGCACGGCCGCGGCCGCGACATCCACCACCGCGCCATTGATTGCTTCAAATACTCTCATTTCACTGCTCCTACTTGATCAGCTGTAACGCGCCCGGCGGACCGCGCGCAGGAATTCGGCATCAAAGACGTAATCCGGTTCCAGTCCGAAAACGTCCATCAGGCAGTCCTCGGGCTCGACCCCTTCCGCCATCCCCTCGGCGGCCTCCTCGAACAGGTCGTCGACGTCTTTCTGGCTCAGGTCATCGCGATCAAGAACACAGCGGCGGATGCTGTCCGGCGAACGGTTGCGCCAGTCGGGGTCGTAGCCCGGCGGGTTGGCGGGGCGAATCCGGTTGGCCAGCTCCTGCAGCGCGAACTTGTCGGCAAGCCGCGTGGGGTTGCCGAGTCTGAAGCGCTCCAAGGCCTCCCGCTCGGCGGCCGTGGTGGCGAAAGCGGCAGCGGCCTGGAGGACGAGGCTCGAATAGTTGTGTCCCTGTGCGATTTCGTCCAGTTGACGGGCAAGCTCGGCCAGCTTGTAATCGTTGAGAACGGGCTCGGTCATGGTGTGCCTCCAGCAATCAGGCGGTAGGAGCGGGCGACCGCGCGCGAGGCGGCCGGGATAGGGGCGAGCAGCGCGGCCGCCAGCGCCGCCGGGATGAAAAGTGCCGCGGCGAGCAGGAGCCGCGCGAGGCGCGCGAGCGGGCAGACTACGACACGGTAAAACACCACCGCGAGCAGCGCGGCCGCCGTTATGGCACCAAGCGCCATCAGGAGCAGTATGAATCCAGCCATCTTGTGTGTCCTATCAGTACTATCGATGCATCTATTATACCACGACGCGCGACGCTGCGCAAGATCAGGGCAAATCTGCCCGCCGGCACTCAGGCTCTACAGATCCGATTGCGGATGTAGTTGCGGCAGCGCATCACGCGGACACCGCCGTTGGGCGCCGGCTGGTGCCAGATTTCGCGGAGCTCCGCCAGCTGGTCGGGGCGCGCGCCGAGCGCGGCTGCCGCTGCCTGGAACTCTTCGGCCGTCTTGGGCTTCCCATAGTCAGGAATCGCGACAGCAGGCGCCGCCATTTTCTTCTGGCTGGGGGCCGCTGCGGCAGGCGAGGCCGAATCCGTCAGCACCGTTCCACGTGGAACATTGAAACAGTTCGACTTCGGGTAGGTGCGGATGTTGTCGACGATCATGATGAACGTCTCGCCGACACGAACCACGGTGTAAAGGGGCCCGTGCGGGTCGTTCGCGTAGCGCACCCGGTCCCCGGGGCGGATCTGCGTTGATGCTTCCATGGTCCTATTCTCCTATCGTGTTCAGTTGGCCGTCTCTCCGGCCTG
>CAYOZN010000057.1:0-3366 GCA_964408455.1 uncultured Planctomycetaceae bacterium | reverse complement strand
ATTCGATCAGGCCGCCTCGGCCTCTTCGGCGTTCGCGGCTTCCTTGACCGGCTTCACCGGCTCGGGCGCGCGCGGCAGGGCGGCGAGTTGTTCCACGGTCACTTCGCCCTTCTTGACCAGATTGCGCAGGCGGTTGCCGACGTTCATGCGCTTCTGGCCGGCGTTCAGGTGGTCGTACTTGGCGGTTTCGACGCCGACGGAGTCGGCGAACTCGAACAGGGCAGCGTGATCGACGCCGGCCAGAGCAGTTGCGACTTCATCGCCGCAGGAAATGGAACCGCCGACCTTCTCGTACTTCTTGGAACGCAGGGCGCTCATCGCGCGACGGGGTTCGGTGACGACTTCGGCTTCTTGAACTTCGGACATTTTGGACTCCTGTTGGTTGGTTAACGCTGCTCGGGGCCGTCCCCAAGTACCTCCATTATACCATCTGGCACTTTGCCTGTCAAGGGGTTATTCGGGAAACTCGGCGGGGGCGGTGGCTCACTTGGTGCCGGGCCCATAAACGTTGTTGTAGAACTCCTGCAGCCGCTCCAGCCGTCGCTGCTGGGTGATGATCGCCGCCGGGGTGCCTCGGACACGCCGCCCCAGCTCGTCGGCTTCTATCCGCTCGGCATCGGTCGGGGCGCGGCCAGCATGGACAATCTCCGCCACCCGCTCGGCCGCTTCCTCCTGCCGGCTCTCCAACTCGACGATGATACCGGAAACGCGGTCGATCTCAAGCCGAAGACGCTCGGCATCGATGGCCGACAAGGGATCCAGCTCCTCCAGAACCACGGAGCGATGACGCATCGCCGCGGCTCGACGGGCCGCCATGCGCGACGGCGTCGCCCGCTGGCGCCGAATACGCTCCCGGTCACGCGCGCGGGCATCAGCTGCGACCGAAATGGCGTCGGCGTCGTCACCGAGCGGGGCGGGGAGGAAGTTGAACGCGGCCAGCCGAGAGATGTTCTCAGCGTACCGGGGCGTCAGCATACCAGCGAACCTGATGTGGAAAAACGTAACCACGTTCTGGATCTCGTCGTGATCGGCGCCCGGGAGAGACCCGACGTAGTTCGCGACGGCGGTGAACGCCTGGAGGATCGACGCCCGGTAGAACAGGCCGTAATCGAAGACGGGGGCATCAGGAAGACCGGAAACGGCCGCGGTGCTGATCGACGCCTCGGGGGACTCGAGCCAGTCCGCGAAATCGTCGAGGAAGCCGTGCGCCCACTCACGAAAAAGGTTCGGAGAGTGGGGGGTGGAAGTGGGGAGCAGGGAGGTCATGGAGGGGACACCGGTAGTGGATAGCAGACGAAGTGTATCACACAGGAGCGCGCGGCACAATGGTCACGGAAACCGATGCGGGCAGGAGGGGCGGGAACAGGCGGCACTAGCAAGAAGCGTGCCAGCTGGGGACGGATGACGGGGGCAGGGGGACGGATGACGGGGGCATGGGGCAGGGGACCGGCAACCGGGGACGAGGGGTGTGGGCACGGGGACAGCAGGAGAGGGGGAGGAGGGCGTGGTACTGGGATACCGGGTTGCGGGGGCAGTAAGAAGCGTGCCGACTGGAGACTAGCAAGAAGCGTGCCAGGTAGGGCGCCGTACGGCCCCGTATGGGGGATGGGCGGAGGAGTTGCCGCCGGGGAGGACGGTAGAGGACGGGGGACAGACGGCCGGGAACGGGGGAGGGGACATGGGGCGCGGGGCGGCACTAGCAAGAAGCGTGCCAGTATGTTCCTTTAACCCCCCGGGTGGTACATCCCCCTCGTCGGGGCTGTTTGCGGCCGCTGCCGGTGGTGGTGCTGGGCCGGGCCGGCAGCCGGAATCTCCTAATACTGTCTCCCCTACCCCTTTTCTGGAAAACAAAAAAACGTGTGTGGTAGGAGTGGAGAGGGGGAGGGGGAGGGAGGCAGATAAATAGGAGGTATTTTTCGAAGGGTATACCGCATGCGCGCGCGAGGCGACGGCCGTGTGGCCATGGCGTTCCTCCTACCTGCTGCCGGTGTCCTTCGCGGCGGCCGCCCGTGGCAACCTCAGCCGAAATATGGTGTACTACCTACTGTCGTGTGTCGGCGTCTGGCGCGCGTTTCCGGTTGTCTCCGTCGCGTCGTCGCCGGGGGCTGCCTCCAGGAACGCGCCCCGTGGCCCCGGACCTGCCCCTGAGAACGTGCCCAGCGGGCCATGTGGCGGGGGCCGTGTGGCCGCGTATGCAGCCGGCATGGCCCCCTGTTCTGGTCAGGCAACCTCGCGAATCGCCCAATCTGCCGGGTTGCTCGCGACCTTCTGCGCCGTTGCCATCCAGCGCTCGGCGGCCTCCCTCGACTCGCAGCGTCTGGCGGGGCGGCCGTTGCGCAGCACTTGGAATTCGGCCGGCTTCTTGACCAGCTTCTTGAACACCGCTTCCTGTCCTTCGTTCTTCTTGAGCCAGCCGCGCAGGCGGTTCCCGGCGTTCATCCGCTGCTGTCCCGGGTTGAGCACGGCCCATTTCGGGTTGTACAGACCCAGGTCCACGGTCAGTGCCAGAATCGACTGGAGCGTTGCTCCCGCCAGAGCCTGCGCAACCTCGTCGCCGCAGTGGCGTTTGCCGACATACTGCTCTTTGCGCTGGCGCAGTCGCTCGCCCTTGAACGCCGACCCTTCCTCTTCGCCCTCTTCGTCGGCGTCCTCTTCCTCTTCGCCCTCTTCGTCGGCGTCCTCTTCCTCTTCGCCCTCTTCGGCGCCGTTGTTGCCCTCGTCCCCTTCCTCGGGCTCGCTGGCCTCCCCGGCGTCTTCGTGCTCCTCGCCTTCCTCGGCGTCTTCGATCAGCTCGACGTCCTTGGCGCGGAATTTCTTCTCTTCGCCGTCGTCCAGCTCGATCGTTGCCCAGCCGCGTTCCCACGCGATGAGGATCCCTTCGCCCGCGGGCGTGTCCATGCGGGAGGAAATGGCGACGTTGTTGAGTGCGATGGCTTCCATGATCTGCTCCTGATTGCGTTATCTGTCTATCCGGTGTCGGCGCCTATCGCCAACACCTCTATTGTACCACATCTTTGCTGCCGTGTCAATACCTTTGCTGCTGCTGGCCTGCGGCGCCCGCAGGCGGGGCACCCCGCCCCCGGCGGCAGTACCGCGCGGGTACCGTCGCATACCCGCCGCTGGCCGCGGAAAAAGGCGCCGGGGGCGGGGTAGCTGGGCGCCCCGCCGTCTTTTCCCGTGGCCGCCTGCCGAGCATCAGCGGCGCAGCCTCTTCGCTGGGCGATGGGCGTGGTTCAGTCCCGCCAGCCGGCGCTCCTGATCCCAGTCCGTCCAGGTTGCCGTTATCCGGTTGTTCAACCGGATGAGCTTGCGCCTTGCCTTCGAGAGGTCCCCGGCGTCGACCGCGTCTCCTATTGCCCGAGCCAG
>CAYOZN010000056.1:0-6257 GCA_964408455.1 uncultured Planctomycetaceae bacterium | reverse complement strand
GGACCGTTGTGATAGACAAAGACGTGTCCGTAGCGGCGATCGCAGAAAAGAGCGCCGCCAAGTTTGCGGATGGCGGGCGGCGTAGTGACCCAGCTCGACGTCTTCAAGTCGAATTCGCCCAGCGTCTGCAATTGCCGATACTCTTCTTCGGACAGAAGCTCGATGCCCATGGCAGCTGCCATGTCGATGGCATTGGCCTTCGCGTCCGGGCGACCTTTGATGTTGGCCTGTTGCCCCTCGCGATCGTAACAGACGCTGCGGCGGCCGGCGGGGCTCTCCGCCGAGCAATCACAGAAGATGTATTCGCCCGCCTTCCGATCGAAAGCGATCACGTCCGGTTCGCCGCCCGTCTCTTCCATCTGGAAGAGCGACCACAGCGCTGCCGGACTCGCCTCCAGCCTGGCCTGCACCTTTGCCCAGTCCAGCCCCCTGTGCCGCCCCGGGTTTTTCTCGAATCGCGCTCTCAACACGCCCAGCAGCGTCTCCCGTTGCGCTGCCGAGAGACCCTTGTTTTTGCTCCGGGACTTCGCGGCGACGGAGGGTCGGGCGGAAATTCCGGTGCCTTTAGCTGGCTTTGTGGATGTCCTGCCGGTCATGGAACGCACTCCTGAGTACAGGGTTTCGCGGCATGCGGGCATTGTACCCGTCGCGGACACTTGCGTGCATCGCCCGGCGCCGTTGAGGTCGGCTCAAGCGAGTGCGAGTCAGGAGACCATCGATTCCGGTTACGGCTTGACTTGAACAGCCTGAACTCGCAGAATCGAATTGTAAGTCATTCGTACCTGTTTCGCGCCTAGTCAAATCCATGTCCCGCACTCCCACTCTTACTGCGATCGTCGTGGCGCTGTGTGCATCCACGCTGGCTGGCGGTTGCGATGGCGACGAGTCGGGTGTTCAGGTCGACGGACGAACGAGAATCCGGGTCGGATACATTGGCATCACTTGTGAGGCTCCTCTGTTCGCAGCAAAGGACAAGGGCTACTTCGAGGAGGAGGGGCTGGATGTCGAGATGGTCCGCTGCGAGTGGGCGACTTACAAGGACGCCCTGGCGCTGGGTCGATACGACGTCACGCATCATCTGATCATGTACTTTCTCAAGCCGATTGAGCAGGGCATGGACGTGAAGTTCACCGCTGGTGTGCACCGCGGGTGCCTTCGCGTGCAGTCTTCGATCAAAGGCGACATCCACAGCGTGAAGGATTTGCGCGGCAAGACAATCGGCGTGCCGGGAATGGGAACGCCCCCCTTCATGCTCGCGACGCGCGCCCTGGCCGCGCATGGCGTTGATCCCAGCCGCGAGGTTCGTTGGCGCGTGTATCCCGCGGGCGAGCTGGGGCTGGTGCTTGAGCGGGGCCTGGTGGATGCCGTGGCCACCTCCGAACCTATCGGCAGTCTGCTTCAGGACAGCGGCAAGGTGCGCAGCGTGGTCGACCAGGCGAAGGATCCACCATACAAGGATGAGTACTGCTGCGCGGTCCTGGTGAACGGCAAGTTTCTGGCCAAGTACCCGCAGGCATCGGCGGCCGCGACGCGGGCCATTCTCAAGGCCGCCAAGTGGGTTGATGCAAATCCAACGGCGGCGGCCGTGCTATCGGTGGAAGGGCGGTACATCGCCTCCACGCCGGAGTTGAACGCGTTTGCGATCCGAAACCTATCGTACGCACCCAGCGTCAATGGCGCGGCGGAGGCGGTGATCTCCGCGGCAGGTGAAATGAAACTGGCGGGCATGCTGGAAGAACACACCGATCCCACTGGCCTGGCGCGCAAATCATTCGTCCGCCTGCCGGGTGTGGATGATCAGACGCTGAGCGCCGTGGTCGTGGACGATGAAGCAGACGAGGCCCTGCTTGGGCGCCCGGACTACGAAGCCCTCATGCGCACCATGAAAGTCACGCCACTGCCCGGCTGCTGCCGGGGAGCGTTATATTGACATGTCAGAGTCTGAGACCGACGTGCAGGCCGCGTTAGACGCCGGGCCGGACCTTGGCGAATCGACATCCGACATCGCCGGGCGTGATGCAACCGCCATGGGTGATGCGCCGCACGAGTCCGCGATGGAAGAGGCATCGCGAGCGGATCTGCCGGCGGCCAGATCGTTGCTCGTTGCATTCCTGCCGGCGCTGGCGGGTGGCGTTGCCCTCGCGGTTCATTGGTGGATTCCCAACCTTCAGGCATCCGAAGTTTCAGGTGTGTACGCCCGCGTACTGCTTGGCGTCATTGTCGCCGGGCTGTTTCTGGGATTCACCCAGCGTCTATGGCGTCACGCTCAACTTTCCTGGCGGCGGCCCTTTCGCCTGCCACTCGCCGCATTCTCCAACATCATGCGCTGGTCCGTGCGCAATGCGGACGTGCTCGCGGCGGGCGTTCTACTTGTCTGCGCTTGGGAGATGATCACGCTCAAGGCAGACCTGATGCCGCTGCCGTACTTTCCGGGCCCCGATGCTGTCATACGCACGCTGGTTGTCGACTGGGCGGCGACCGGCCGGGGCCAGCCCGGTTTGGCCGAGTGCATGTGGCAGTCGCTTTTGCTGCTCCTTAAGGGCTATGTCGCGGGCAGCACCCTCGGCATCATCTTCGGTGTGCTGATCGGCTGGTTTCCCCAGGCTCGCCGCTGGGGCATGCCGGTGGTGAAACTGGTCGGCCCCATTCCCGCAACGGCCCTGATCCCGCTCACATTGATGCTCTTCCCCTCGGCCGGCCAGTCGGCGGTCGCACTGGTGGCACTGGCGGTGTGGTTCCCGGTTACCATGCTCACGATGTCGGGCGTGTCGGCCGTCCGTGCGTCGCACCTCGATGTCGCCCGCACGCTTGGGGCCGGTCGAACATATCTCATCCTTCACGTTGCCATCCCATCGGCGCTGCCCAACATGTTCGTCGGACTGTTCATGGGCCTTGGTGCATCCTTCCTCACGCTCATCGTCGCCGAGGCGGTCGGCGTCCAGGCGGGGCTCGGCTGGTACATCGACTGGGCGCGGGCCTATTCCGACTACCGCAAGGTCTATGCGGCCCTGATCATCATGGCGTTGTATTTTTCGGCGATCATGACGCTGCTGTTCCGCCTTCGAGACTGGGTTCTTGTCTGGCAGAAGGGGGTCATCAAGTGGTAGGCCACCGGCCAACAACCCCCGAACTGAAGTCGAGCGCCTTGGCGGTTGACGCCCAGGTCCACGATCCGGCGGCATCCATCTCCGTACGTCGAGTCTGCAAGTCCTTCCGCGCCGTCGACGGCGCCTACGTACGCGCACTGTCGGATGCATCGCTCGACGTGCCCGCGGGTTCGCTCGTCGCACTGGTCGGGCCGAGCGGCTGCGGCAAGTCCACGCTGCTGCGCATGATCGCCGGGCTCGACACTCCCACATCCGGCGAGCTGCGCGTGGGGTCGGGGCCGATCACGGGCCCCAGCGCCGAACGAGGACTGGTATTCCAGGATCCGAACCTGTTCCCCTGGCTCACGGTTCGCCGGAACATCCAGGCGGGCCTCGTCGCACGCGGGGTGCTGCGCGAGAAGCGCCACGAAGTGAGCGAGTTCCTGCGCCTGGTCGGTCTCGAAGCCTTCGCCAACGCCTATCCGCACCAGCTCTCCGGTGGCATGGCCCAGCGGGCCTCGCTTGCACGTGCGCTGATCAACCATCCGAAGGTGCTGCTGATGGACGAGCCGCTGGGAGCGCTGGATGCCTTCACCCGCATGCGAATGCAGGACGAGGTGCTGCGCCTGTGGGAGACCCGCGGCACGACGATGCTGCTGGTTACCCACGACATCGACGAGGCGATTTACATGAGCGACACCATCATGCTCATGAGTCCGCGCCCCGGGCGTATCAAGCGCGTCATTGAAGTACGCCTGTCACGCCCGCGGCGGCGCAACGACCCGGCATTTCTGAAACTGCGGGCAGAAATCCTCGAACTACTGCACTTCGCCGGCAAGGGCGCGAGCGATTAGCTCGCAACGCAATGCGTCCAGTCCCGCGAAAAGTCAGGGTCCATTACGCCCCGGCTGCTTTCGCGCGATGGTATCCTCCGTAGAGTTCTATTGGCATTCGTGTCAAGCGGGAACACAGAGCGTTTAGCCGATGGCGCGACGAACCGCCGCATCGGCCAGCAGTTCGGCCGGATTGACGAGGTCTGGCGCATCCGCTTCCGCTCCGAGCAGCAGCGGTAGCTCGGTGCAGCCGGGGATGATGCCGTCTACCTTTTTCTTGCGCAAGGCGGCGATGGCATCGCGCACTGCGGAGCGCGATTCCTCGGTCTCGCGTCCCTCCATAACGCGAAACACCGCTGCGTTCAGTTTTTCCTGTAGATGCTGGTCGATGAGCTCGCATGTCAGTCCCAGACCTGGCATCGGCTCGGCATACGCCGGCACTTCGGGCCCGAAGAATCCCAGCACGCCGACGCGCCGCCAGTTCCGGCGCCGTACTTCCGCGAGGGTCACGTCGACGATGCTGAGGAGAGGGCGGCCGCTGGCTTCCTCCAGTTCCTTGCGAAAAACGTGGGCGCCGTTCGACGTCATGACCAGGAAATCGGCCTTTGTCGCGAGCCACGCTGCCGCCTTGAGCAGTTCCGGATCCGAACGCAAAGGCAGGACGGGCGAGAGGTCTTCTTTCACCGCGACCGGCGGCCTGCGATGGTGCCAGACGACCATCGGCGGGTAGCCAAGGGACGCATTGGGCTCGACGTGACGCTGGGCAGCTCTGTGGACGCGAATCTCGAAATCCACCGTGGCCTGCGCGCCGAGGCCAAGCACGCCAATGGTTTTCATGGTTGTTCTCCGAGCGGCGGCGGCTACTGCGGGTTCGGTCACGAAGCGCGAGCACGGGATGCCAGCGATTGCGAGGCCGGCCAGGTTCATCTCAATGAACTGTCTTCGCGAAAGCTCCGTCACAGTCGTCTCCCGGTGCCGCAGGTCGCGGCCGTAGTATCGAACTTATGGACCGGGAGCGGCGGCACAACTTGCGCTAGGGTGTGGACGATCGACCTGCGGCGCCTGTGCAACTCCCTCCTGCCACTGCCTGTCCGGTGAAATCAGCACATTCACGTCGCTTCGTTGAGAGCTTCTCTTTCGTCACCCCACCCGCCGTTACACCCGTTCCGCGATTCCGGCGGCACGGCGCCATTGCTTCAGTTGGCCCAAGTGATGCGGCGGGTGCGCCACCATCAGCGTGATGGCGATGTGCCCGATGGTCGGCGAGTAGGGGTGGAACTTCTCCGGCGAGGGTCTCGGGAAGTAATCGGAGTGCTTGTCGGCGACGACCGCAGCAAGTCGCGCGCTGCGGTCTCTGAACCGGTCAAGGAGTTCGCGCTTCGTCGCATAGGCAGCGCGGTCGGGCACGGGCGTGGTGCCATACCCGAACCGCTCCATCTCGGCGTCGGCCGTCGGCACGCTCGGGTCGTCGAGCATCGACAGCAACACTCCCGCGTACGCGTTGAGATGCGACAGCGTCCACGCCGGGTGGTTGACGATGGTGCCCGGCTGCTCGGTCATGCGGGATTCCGGAACGTCTTCGACGGCCTCGATGAGAAACCCGCCGATCATCGCGTGGATATTCAGGATCGCGCCGATCGTGTCGTAGGAGTCGTGGGGGCACATGTGATGAATGCTACTCACTGGAGGCGCCGGGCTCGTCATCGCCGAGCGGGACGGCCGCTACGCCGGGAGCACGCGCAGGGAGTGAGAGCGCAATCTAAAAATCAGCCCCGCAACTCCTTCACGTGCGGGGCTTGAATCGGGGTGACAGTACGCCAATAGAACTTTTTGTTCAAGGAATCCGCTCCTGAAGGCCGGAAACGCGGATTCTGTTGGCCGTGAAATCGTGAAATGCGGAAACTCGCGCCCCCGCCATCACCGTTGCGCGGTTTACGGATGGGCTCTAATCAGCTCTTCAGTCTGAGATAACAACCTCGTGTCCTGGGGTCTATACGACTGCGTTGCGTTTGGCCGCTTCGCGGAACCACGAAGCGCTCATCTTCGGCGTGCGCTGCTGGGTCTCGAAGTCCACGTGCACCAGGCCGAACCGGTTGCCGAATCCCGCCGTCCATTCCAGGTTGTCCATCGCGCTCCAGTAGAAGTAACCCTTCACGGGCACGCCGTCGGCGGCGGCCCGCTGGAGCTGCGTCAGATGGGCCCGGAGGAACATGATGCGGTCGGTGTCGTAGATGTTGCCGTCGTCGGCGATCACCTCGTCTCCGGCGCAGCCGTTCTCGGTGATGTATATCTCCCTGTCGCCCCAGAGCGACTGCACGAACTTCGGCGCCCAGTACAG
>CAYOZN010000055.1:3276-8323 GCA_964408455.1 uncultured Planctomycetaceae bacterium | reverse complement strand
AACCCGTGACCTCGTCCTTACCAAGGACGCGCTCTACCAACTGAGCTACAGCAGCGCCTGAGGCGCCGAAGTCGCGCCCCCGGGTCAGGGTCCCGTCACGTCGGACCTGCGACTGGCGCAACTGTTGGCGCCGGCCGCAAATAAGACCCGTCAGTATAGTGGCTGCCGGTTAATCGTCAAACGGCATTCCGGCCTGCAGGTCTCCCCGCCAGCCCGATCGGACCATGCTGGGGAGTCTGCCACCGGCGCCGTGCCCCCGGGGGACGGCGAGATTGGCTTCAGGGCGCCGCGGGTGCGGCGGCATCGCCAGGCCGGCTCGTCCTCGTGCGGAGGTCCACCACCGCCAGGAAGCCCTCTATTCCCTCGGCAAGCGGAAAGATTGGACGGAGGACCGACAACTCTTCCGAGCGGGAGATGAAATCGCCCCATTCCACCACGTACACGGCGAAATCGGCCGCCCGCTGCGGCACGTGGGCCGGGTTCGGCTCCACCCCCAGCCGCCGATCAAGGTACCACGCCATGTGCGGCGGTATGACGTTGCGGAAGAGATACGTGCCGCGCAGCTCCTCGCGATAGGGATTGCGCATCAGCAGGACGCGCTCGCCCGGCGCGGTTCGAGCACGGATCCACGTCCAGGCGGCCGGCTCTACCGGTGGGCGCGACAATCGCTCGAAGTACGCCTGCGTGCCGATTACGCCATAGACCAGACACGCTCCAATCAGAACCGCCGCCGCGCCGCGCGCGATGCCGACATGTGTCTGCGCAAGCACGCGATGAACTAATTCGATGAACCTCGCCGCGAAAACGGCGGCGGCCGGCCCCACGTAGAACATCCAGTAGTTATGCCGTTCGAATTGTCGCCAGAAGACTGCCACCCACAGCACGCCGGTCGCAAAGATCAACCACTGGGCATCGCGGGCGATGACTCGTCCGCGCGACAGGCGCCCGGCTGCCGGGTGAAACGCGCGGCCCAGGAGAATTGCCGCAAGCCCGAGGGCGGCGAGGCAGACGGTCGGCATCGACAGATTCTCGACGATGAACCGGTTCACACCGGCGTCGGCCCCGCCCTCCCGCCGCAGGACGGCGCCCGCCTCTTCGGCTGAACGGGAGAAGAAGATCGCCAGTAAATCGGCCCACCGCCCTGCCAGCCCCGCATAAACCAGGTACGTCGTTGTGAGTGCCACGGACATTGCGCTGACACCGGCGATCCACGTGAGGCGGCGCATACCGATCAGGCGTCGCCGGAACAGGGCCCAGACGCAGACGATGCCGCAGAACAGCACCACCGACCAATCGACGAGGCACCCCGCCAGCATGGCGGCGGGCCAGATGGCGGCCCCCATGCGGCGCACCGTCGCCCGCCGAAAATGCCGCGGGCGCCGGGGGTGCGCCGGCACGATCCACTGACACAACCCCGACATTGCCAGCAGCATGAACATCAGGCAGACCGCCTCGTGGTCGACCATGCGGCCAAAAAAGACTGCCATCGGCATGCATGCGTAAACGACTCCGGCGAGAACCGCCGTCGCATCATCGAAAGCGCGGCGCACCAGCCACATGAGCAGCAACAGCGAGATGATCGAGGCGGCGATGGGCACCGCCCGCGCGGCCGCTTCGGACTCGCCAAGGGTAAAGGCCGCGCCGACCAGCCAGATCAGTCCCGGCGGGTGCGTGGCGTAGATGGACCGCTCTTCGGGCGGCGCATGCGGCCCGGACGCGACGACTGACATGCCGTGGTGAAACTCGAATGGATAGCGCGTGAGATTGCGGGCAAGCTGGGAGAAGAACGCGCCGTTCCAGTCGTGCATGCCGATCCACGGCTCGTGCAGATCGCGCGTCAGGCCCCATGTATAGAAGACGATCGGGAACAGGTATGCCAGCGCGAGAAACCATCGACTGCCGGCATAGCCGTGCGCCGGCCGCGGCGTCGAAGGCAACTGGTCCGCTGCATCGGTCATCGCCTCGTATGTTACGCGATCGCGCAGAGGATGCGCGGGACATCGGCGCCTAATGTGCGGGAACCGGCGCCGGTTGCGTCGTCGCCGAGAGGGTGCCTTCGGGCAGGAAGAAGAATGCCACGCCGAGGATCATGTACAGCGCCAGGAGCATGACGCCTTCGAGCCAGTGGCATTCGCCATTGACCGCGAGGATGACGACGGTGCCGACACACAGAACGACGGCGGCGACTTCCATGGGCGAGAACACCATGTCCAGCCTGCCCGCCTCGGCCGGGCTCAGACCGGTCGCATGCATGAACATGCTGACAAATATCAGAAACGGCGTGGCGAACAGTGCAATCTGGAGGCTGCTCTGCGTGGTGATGGTGATCGCCGTGTCCATGTCGTTTCGCAGGGCGAGCAGGATGGCCGTGGAGTGTTCGGCGGCATTGCCGACGATCGCGAGCAGGATGACGCCGACGAAGACGTGATTCCAGCCGAGGCTGCTTGCGACTGCCTCGGCGGAGCCGACCAGCAGCTCGGCAATGACGCCGATGCCGGCGGCGGCGATCAGCAGCATCGTGATGCTCTTGCGGACCGACCAGGCGTCGCCGTGGCCGCCAGACGCGGCCACGCCGACCGATTCATCGGAATGCGGCTCGCGGCTGAAAACGTGCCGGTGCGTCTTGAGCGCGAATAGCAGCCCCAGGCCGTACACCGCGAGGAGGATGACGGCGGTGCCCACGGAGACGCTGTGATCGTGCTCGACCAGAAGCGGGTCGCGGATGCGCTCGCCGGTGAAGTGGAAAATCGCCGGCATGAGCATGCCGGCGACGCAGATGGCCAGCAATCCGGCATTGGCCTCGGCCGCGAAGTGATTGAACTTCTGGCGTTCGCGCTTCCAGCCGCCGGCCAGCATGGCGGCGCCGCCGACCAGCAGCAGGTTGCCGATGATGGACCCGGTGAGGCTGGCCTTGACCACTTCGTTCAGGCCTTTGTTCAGGGCGATGATCGCGATGATCAGCTCGGCGGCATTGCCGAACGTCGCATTAACCAGCCCGCCCCAGGTCGGCCCGGTCAGGGTCGCCAGGTGCTCGGTGGCCTCGCCCATCAAATGGGCAAGCGGGAGCACGCCGAGGCAGGCCAGGCTGAACGTGACGACCGGTTCCCACGGATGACCGTGAAGAACGACAAAATGCGACATGAAGGCCAGCGGGATGGCTGCATAACCGGCAATGAAGAGGTACTTCATGCGCGGCGATTTTGCAAACCGGAAGGCGCCGCGTCAACGCCCCTCTGACGGGGAATTACCGCGCTCGGGGCATCACCATCCCGCGGTTCGTGCTATCATAACGACCAGTGGAACCCGTGCTTCAACAGACTCTCGTACAGCCACGTCCCCTGCTCCTCGCATCGAGCAGCCCGCGACGGCAACAGTTGCTGCGCCAGGCGGGCTATGAGTTCGACGTCGCGGTCCCGCCATTTGAGGAGCCGTCGTTCCTTCATCCCAACGTCGCCCCCCAGCGCCACGCCGAGGCGCTGGCCTACTTCAAGGCATGCAGCGTGGCCGATCATATGCGCGATGTCGTCGTGCTGGGCGCCGATACGCTGGCGGCGTTTGACGGCATCGCCATCGGCAAGGCGGAAGATCGCGACGACGCACGGCGGATTCTGAAGCGCCTGTCGGCGACGACCCATCGCGTGATCACCGGCGTTGCACTGGTCGATGCGACGACCAACCGCCGCCTGATGCGGCACGACATCAGCGTCGTGCGGGTCCGGCCGCTGAGCGACGCGATGATCGAGGCCTATCTGGACAGCGGCGACTGGGAGGGCAAGGCCGGCGCCTACGGCATCCAGGATCAGAACGATCCCTTCGTCGAACGGGTGGAGGGGAGCCTGTCCAACGTCGTCGGTCTGCCGATGGAGCTGATCGAGACCATGTTCCGCGACTGGGTGGAAGGCAAGTAGCGAATTCAGCAGGGCCAGTGCCGGATCGCAGGCACTGGTCGAGTTCTCGGTCCGACCTGCTTTGTCCCGCCGGGCACGCTATAGAAAATCGGTGAGCGCTTCTTCCCAGCGGCGCAGGTGGCGGCCGACCAGCCGAACATAGCGCCGATTGTCGAGCACGGAATAAGTCGGCCGCCTTGCAGGACGGGGAAATTCGGCCGTGCTGCACGGACCCACAGGCACATCCAGCCCGCTCTGGCGAATGATCTCCCTTGCAAAATCGAACCAGGTGCAAATGCCCGAATTGGTGACGTGGTAGATTCCGTTGGCGCGGCGGGCGGCGAGCTCGGCCAGCGCCGCCGCCAGGTCCCCCGCGTACGTCGGAGAGCCGGTCTGATCGTCGACGACGCGCAGCGCCTGACCGCTGCGCGCGCGCTTCAAGATGGCGCGTGGGAAGCACGGGCCATTGTCGCCAAACAGCCAGGCGGTGCGGACGATGCAGGCCGAGGGGTGCGCCGCCGTGACGAGTTGCTCGCCCAGCAATTTGGAACGGCCGTAGGCGCTGAGCTGCTCCGGCCGTCCGGGGGCGGCGGTTTCGGCAATCGGCTCGCGGGCGTCGCCGGGAAAGATGTAGTCGGTCGAGATGTGTATGAAGGACGCGCCGGCGCGATGCGCGGCGGCCGCGACGTGGCCGGCGCCGTGGGCGTTGACGCGAGTGGCCTCGTCCTCGCAGGTTTCGCAGTCGTCGACACGGGTGAAGGCGGCGCAGTTGATGACGACGTCGGGCCGGTAATCGGCGATGCGCTTTTGGACGGCGTCGGCGTCGGTGATGTCCAGCTCGGAACGATCGACGGAGTGGACATCGTCACCGCGTGCGCGGAATGTCTCGCAGACGGGTGTGCCCAGAAGGCCGCGTGCGCCGGTGACGAAGATTCGCATGACGCGGGATGGTATGCCGGGGGCGGGCGGATGGCGAGTGTGTTGGAAATGGTGGAGGTTACGTGGGCTTCGCACTGCTTACACTGCTTGAAGCAGTGGCACACGGGGAGGTTGCTTGGACTTCGCACTGCTTACAAAGCAGTGGCACCCGGCACATGGTATTCTCCACTGCTTGAAGCAGTGGCACACGGGGAGGTTGCTTGGACTTCGCACTGCTTACA
>CAYOZN010000055.1:0-3176 GCA_964408455.1 uncultured Planctomycetaceae bacterium | reverse complement strand
GCAGTGGCACACGAGCACATGGTATTCTCCACTGCTTGAAGCAGTGGCACACGAGCACATGGTATTCTCCACTGCTTGAAGCAGTGGCACACGAGATGGTTTTTTATGCGCGGCGGGCGGGATTCATCGCGGGTGGCCATATGGTGCGGAGGGCGGTGAGGATGGTGCGCGTGGCCGAGGACTTGTTCAACGTGTAGAAGTGAATGCCGGGGGCACCGCGGCTGAGCAGGTCGAGGCACTGGGCGGTGGCGTAGGCAACGCCCTGCGACAAAACGGCGGCGGGATCATCCTGGAAGCGCTCCATCTCGCGCATGAGCGTGGGCGGCAGGCCGGCGCCGCACATTTCGGTGAAGCGCTTGACCTGCTCGACGTTGGTGATCGGCATGATGCCGGGGATGATGGGAACGCCGATGCCGGCCTTGCGGCACTTCGACACGAAGCTGAAATAAAGATCGTTGTCGAAGAAGAGCTGCGTGATGAGGAATTCGGCCCCGGCTTCGACTTTGCGCACCAGGTTCTCGAGATCGCGATCGAGATCGCGCAGGCCGTCGGACCCGAGGCACTCCAGGTGTCCTTCGGGATAGCAGGCGCCGCCGACGCAGAACGAATGCTGTCTGCGGATGAACTGGATGAGCTCGCTGGCGTAGGCAAAGCCGCCCTCGACGGCGGTGAAGCGCGTCTCGCCTTTGGGTGGATCGCCGCGCAGGGCGAGGACATTGTCCACCTGACCCTCGCGCAGCCGCTGGAGAATCGCGCCGATCTCGTCGCGCGTCGAGCCGACGCAGGTGAGATGGGCCATGACTTCAACGCCGTAGTGCCGCTGAATCTCGGTCACCAGGGCGATCGTCCGATCGCGGGTGCTGCCGCCGGCGCCGTAGGTGACTGAAATGTAGGTCGGGTTCAGATCGCGAAGGGCGCGGACCGTCTCCCGGAGAGACTCCATTCCGGCATCGGTCTTCGGAGGGAAGAACTCGAAGGAGAAAGCTGGCCGACCGGTCGAAAGCAGTTCACGGATGCGCATGCGTCACAACACGTCCAGTAAGAGGTCCTGATTTGAAACTACGGCTTTCCGGGGCCCGGCCTGACCGGGCCATCCTGTCTGACATAACACGAAATCGACCAGCCGAAAAATTCTCCAGAATTTTTTTCCGCCCGCGCGGGGCGACACATCGAAGGCTCCCACTTCAGGTCCCCGGTGAGGCGCCTCACCAAAAAAATACGTGAGACAAACCGAGACAACCCGGGGCGCGCTGAGGCGCGTCAGGCCGACGTTACCGATCTCGCCCGGCGCCGCCGCGATGCCGCCCACTGCTCCTCTACCCATTAGATGTGCTCACCGTTCCGCGAGAATCTCGGCGGGCCACGTCAGGGCGAGCCGCAGCGTCGAATCGCTCGATCGGGCACCCTTAGGAGCCCATCTCATGGACCTTCGCCGCACCGGCTATTAGCCGGTGCCACACTGATGGGATAGGCTCTTAGTCGCCAGGCTTCTCCTTTGCAGGCTTGTCCTTCCTGCCGGGCCGTTCGTCCTTGCCCTTCTTCTTTTCCTTTTCCTTCGCCTGCTTCAGTTTCTGCCCCAGCGCCGAATCGGCTGGAATTTCCGTTTCGAGCAGCTCTTCCAGCTTCGCCACCAGCTCGGCATCGGCGGGGCTGCGGCGCGGATGATAGCGCTCGACGACTTCGCCCTTGCGGTCGATCAGAAACTTCGTGAAGTTCCACTCGATCTCGCCGCCCTTCCCGTGCTTCGCTTCGGTATCGGTCAGGTATTTGTACAGCTTGCAGACGCCCTCGCCCTTCACCACGACCTTGGAGAACATCGGGAACGTGACGTCGTACTGCGTCGTGCAGAATTCCCTGATCTCGCTGTCGGAGCCCGGTTCCTGAGCGCCGAACTCGTTCGCGGGGAAGCCCAGGACGACGAAGCCGCGGTTGGCGTATTTCTCGTACAGGGCCTGAAGGTCCTTGTATTGCGGCGTCAGCCCGCAGCGGGATGCCACGTTGACCATCAGCACCACGTTGCCTTCGTACTGGCGCAGGTCCTGTCGCTTTCCGTCGATATCCTTCATCGTGAAGCTGAGCGCGGGCATGGCGGGCTTGTCTTTCTTGCGGCGCTTTTCTTTGGAGGCCTGCCGCTCTTCGCGATCCTTCGCAGGCTTGCGATCTGCCGGCGGGTCGGCAGGCACAGAGCTGCACACGACAATCACGATTACGGCTGCAAGCATTCCGGCAAGGCCGGCACCTTTGCGAATCATTGGCGAGCTCCTATGAAGCAGGCGCCGCCTGCGGCCGCGGCCCGATGCAGCTTCATGCATGAACATCGGTTCGCATTATATCATCATCGGCGTCGGATGCCCCGTCAGGCGCGGCTTGGCGGTCGCGACTCGCGATGCCATGCCGCGGCTGCCTGCGGGGCTGCCGCTTTGACAGCCTGCGCGGGCGGCGCTAGGCTTCGCGCACATGCATGCCGCCGCGATCATCCCCGCCCGATATTCATCGACTCGGCTGCCCGGCAAGCCGCTTCTGCGCGAGACCGGGAAGTATCTCATTCAGCACGTCTATGAGCAGGCGTCGAAGGCGTCACGCGTGAGCCGCGTGGTGGTGGCGACGGACGATCGGCGGATATTCGATGCCGTGCGGTCGTTCGGCGGCGAGGCGGTGATGACGCGGGAGGATCATCCAAGCGGCACCGACCGCGTGGCGGAGGCGGCGCGATCCATCGATGCCGAGATCATCGTGAACGTGCAAGGGGATGAGCCGGAGATGGAGCCGGGGCACATCGACCGGCTGGTGGCGCTGATGGAGGAGCACGGCGACGCGCCGATCGGGACGCTGGCCTGTCCGTTCGCGGCGGACGGCGATCCGCGCGATCCGAACAAGGTGAAGGTGGTGCTGGATGGCCGGGGGCGGGCGCTGTATTTCTCGCGATCGCTGATTCCCTATCCGCGCGATGCGGGCGGCGTGCCGGGGCGACCGGCGGACTGGCTGCTGCACCTGGGGCTGTATGCGTATCGCCGGGAGTTTCTGTTCGCGCTCGCGTCGCTGCCGCCGACGCCGCTGGAGCAGGCGGAGAAGCTGGAACAGCTCCGGGTGCTGGAACACGGGCATGCCATGGTGGTGGCGGTGGTGGATAAGGCGGCCCGGGGGGTGGACACGGCGGAGGATTATGCGGCGTTTGT
>CAYOZN010000054.1:0-11605 GCA_964408455.1 uncultured Planctomycetaceae bacterium | reverse complement strand
AGAGCGTCACGTTGCCAACGTGAATGTCGTGGGTTCAAGTCCCATCACCCGCTTTCTTGTAAGACACGCCGAGTGCTGAACTTGCACACCGGCTCCGCGTGGAGCCGTGCGGTCTGAAGCTAATCGAAGCCGGTCAACGTACCGGCGAACGCTTCGGAGCCCGCACGGATGCCCACCGAAAGCCCTTCACCGCGTTCCCCGTCAAAACCGAAAATTCCCGCCTACCGGCTCCACAAGGCGAGCGGCAGAGCCGTCGTCACGCTGGCCGGCCGCGATCACTACCTGGGCCCGCACGGTTCGCCCGAATCCCGGGCGGAGTATGACCGGCTTATCGCAAAGTGGCTGACGACCGGCCGGACACTCGAGCCCGCCGCGGAGTCGGCGCCCGTCGTTCTGGTCGGCCAGATCCTGCTTGGCTTTGTGAATCACTGCGAACAGCGGTTCAAACACCGGCGGCGCTACCGTGAAAACATCTACCGGGTGAAGGCGGCGATCAAGCCAGTCCGGAAGCTCTACGGGCCGCACCCCGCTACGGCGTTCGGCCCGCTGGCGCTCGAGGCCGTGCGGCAGAGCATGATCGATGCCGGGCTGACGCGGACGACGATCAATGAGCGGGTGCAGATCATCCGGGCGGCGTTCGCGTGGGCAGTTTCCCGCGAGCTGCTGCCGCCGTCGATCGTCGAGGCCCTGCGAACCGTGAAGGGCTTGCGGCGTGGCGACTCGGCGGCCCGCGAACCCCGCAAGGTGCGGCCCGTCCCCGAGACGTTCGTCGACGCGGCGCTGCCGTTCATGCGTCCCCCGGTGCAGGCCATGGTCCGGCTGCAACTGCTGACCGGCGCCCGCCCGGGCGAACTCTGCTGTATGCGAACCAGCGACATCGACACGGCCGGCGACGTGTGGATTTATCGACCGGCCGAGCATAAGGGCGATCTGCGGGACATCAGCCGCGAGATTTTCATCGGGCCGGCGGCGCAGGACGTGCTGCGGCCCTGGCTGCGGCCGAACCTGGCGGAGTATGTCTTTTCGCCCGCCCGCGACGATGAGGCCCGCCGCGCCGAGCTGGCCGAGCGGCGCAAAACCCCGATCCGCTACGGCAACCGGCCGGGCAGCAACCGGCGCCGGAGCCCGAAACGGAAACCCCGCGAACACTACACCACGACCACGTACGGCCGCGCCGTCGCGCGTGCCTGCGATGCCGCCGACGCGGCAGCAAAGGCGAGACTCGCCGAGGCGCTGGAGCCTGTCCCCGAGGGGCGAATCGTGCCGCGCTGGGCAGTGCATCAACTGCGGCACTCATTCGCGACGCGCGTAAGGCGCGAACACGGGATCGAACTGGCCCGCGTTCTGCTGGGGCATCAGAGCACGGCGACATCGGAGATTTACGCCGAGATGGATTCGGGCAAGGCCCGGGCCGTCATGGCGCGGATCGGATGAGCGTTCAACGCCTGGCCCGCGCTTCAGCCGGCGGCGCGGAACGGGCTTCAATTCAATGCCGGCGGAAGAGGTGCGGATATGGCGAATCAGCCAAAAGCAGTAGTCGGGCAGGAAGTCGAGGCGTTCACACCTACTGGCCTCGGAGTAAAGGGCCGGATCGTCGCGATTGTCCCCGGTGTTGAGGGCGTGATTGTCGAGGCGGCGAAAGACGAGTTGTTGGCGTCGGGAATGCAGAGGACGCGGTTCTATTGCACGCTGGAGGATTTCAGCATCTTCCCGGCTGGCAGCGAGCCGATTGACCCGGGCAGCGAGCCGCGACCGGCTCGCCCGATGCTGAAACCCGGTGACATCGTGCGGGGCTTCCCAATGGGCGGCGATGAGAATGATACGGTCTGCGGCCGCGTCATTCTCGCGACCGATCGCTTTGTCGTTTGGGAGAGCGAGGCCGGGCAGTCGTTGGAGCCGACGATTATGTGTAGCTGGCCCGGCGACGTCGGCCCGCTGGAGTTTGCCGACGTGCGGAAGCATTCGGACCTGGACCGGGACACTCCGGCCGCGCCCGCGAGCGTGCGGGAGCATCTTGACAGGGACCCACTTGCACTGCCGATCAAGGCACCGGAGCCGACGGCCGCAGAGCCGGACGACGACGACGACGACGACGATGATGATGATGATGCGGGCGACCCATTAAAGAGCCGACAGCCGGCCGTCAAGATCGGGCACCTTGTTTATCTCTGTCGTCCGATCCGCGGCAGCCGCTACGCCTGGGTGGTCGACCTGGTGCCGGGCGGTTACATGCTCCGGCCGGGCGGTGCCCACAACGAGATTGTCTTTCGGCCGTTCATTGAAGTGTATCTCGCGACGCGGCAAGTGGACGAGCCGCGATATGCGGCGGAGACTCACGGCCACGCGCCCGAGCTGCCGCCATTGAACCGGGCAGGGGCGTGAAACCCTGCGGGGCTCCGCACCGACCCCGCGCCGCCGCGGCCGGCTGGCTTCCCCCCCGCTGGCCGGCCCGGCGGTTTTTCGGTGCAATATCCGCGGGTAGGCGCCGACGGGCGCCGAACGTTCCCGATGCCGTTGTTGTGGCACCCTCCACCGGCGGCGTCGGGAGCGGCCCGCGTTTTCGAGGGTGCGATCATGGCGCAGAAAAGAAACCGGCCGTGGATTTTGGGTGAAGATGGAAAGTGGTACGTTAAAAACAGAGACGGGTCACTGGGGCCGTGCCCCACAGTTGCCGAACTCTTCAAGGGGCGGATTCCTGGACAATTAAGACGCATACTGGCGGTGCCAGTGAAGCCGGCTCCCAGCGACTTTCTTGATTGGGTGAACGGCCGCCGCAGTGACTACACGCCGACACCAGACGAACTCCATTCCCTTCAATGCTATTTCACCGAAGAGAGAGAACGGCGGCGCGCGATCGTACGGCTGAGCACTCACGAGGCGGCGGCACTCATGGTGCTGCGAGACTTTCATCCGCAAGCGCTCCGGCCCGGTGCGTTGTATAAAGAAATGGGCGTTGAGGAGCGAACCGGTCGACGCGCGCTCGTCACACTCGAATCTAAATCAATGATTGATCGGACGAAGGGAAAAGTGGCGCTGACCCCGATCGGACTCACACTGGCGCGAACTTTGCCGTAGCCGCTGTCCGATTCTTGTCCGGTATTTTGTCCGATTCTTGTCCGGCGGCATCTCGCAGTCATGTCCTACGATGCGGACATGATTAATACGACCTGCGAAAACCTAATCACCGTCACAAAGGCAGCGAAGCTGATTAACCCGTCGCGCCCGCCGAGCGTCGCCACGTTGTGGCGTTGGCTGTCGCGCGGCGTCCGTGGGGCGAAGCTCGAAAGCGTGCTGATCGGCGGCATCCGATACACGAGCCACGAGGCAGTGACGAGGTTCTTGGCCCGACTCAACGGGCCGGGTGTCGTGGAAGCGGCACCGAGCGCGGCTGGGCTGGCGGCGTGCGCCGAGCTCGAGCGCGTGGGGGCGTAACAACGAAAAATGCCCCTGTCCGCGGGCCGGCGGAGCAGGGGCACAAGACGGAACGGATCGCCATGAGTATAGGCACGGATGCCATTCTGGCACAATCCCTGGGCGATGAACTCGCGCAGGCCTTTCGAGATCGCGGCAGCGCGTATCTGAGCGCGATGTTTCACGCGGCGCGGCAGCCATGGCCGGCCTCGGTAGTCGAGTGCATCCGACGCGGGGAGGCGCTCGGCATCACGCAGGCGCATTTCCCATTCCCCGATCAACGCCAGTTATTCAGGCTGCTTTCGGCCGCGCGGGATCCGCGATTCCCCGGGCCGCTGAGTGAAAGCGTGCTGCTTTATGCCGCGCGAATCCTCGGCTGGCATCTGACGCCGGGGGAGGGGGATCATGGTGCTGAGCTGCGGGCCCTGCTCTGGCAGGACGCGACACCGTGCGGGCTCGAGTCCTGCGGCCGCGACATTCTCCGGCTGAACCGCAAGGTTATCCTCGCGCGTCGGTTGCTCGCGAGATACGAAAGAGTCGTGGCGCTGCCCCTGGCCGGGAGGGGCTGCCGATGACACGCGGCGCCGCGGCATTCGACGAAGCGGTTGATCCAACGTCAAACGGGCGACACCGGGGCGGCGGCACGACGCGGCCTCAAATTGTTCCAATGGCAGACGTGGTACCCGAGAAATTGCAATGGTACTGGCAGGACCGATTCCCGCTGGGGAAAGTCAACATGTTGATCGGGCTGCCGGACTGCGGGAAAACGCTGCTTGCGCTGGACATGATGGCGCGCACGTCGATCGGCAAAGCCTGGCCGGACGATAAACCGAATCTCCGCGGCGGCGCAGTCATCATGACCAGCGAGGACGGGCTCGCCGATACCATCCGGCCGCGCCTGGATGCGGCCGGCGCGGACGTGTCGCGAATCGTGGCGCTCGAGGGCCGCGTCGACGATGAGGGGCGAGCGCTGCCGTTCACGTTGAGGAATGTCGAGACGATCGCAGAGGCGATCGATTCCGTTCCGGAGTGCCGCCTTGTCGTCATTGACCCGCTGCTCGGCTACATGGGCGATGCCGAATCAAACTCCAATACTGAAATGCGCGACGTGCTGCGGCCCTTATCGCAGCTCGCCGAGGTTAAGCGAGTCTGCATCCTCGGCATCAACCATCTCCGCAAGGCCGGTGACGCGGCAGCAATCCACCGGAGCCTGGGGGCGACGGCCATTGCGGCAACGGCGCGCTCGGTCTGGTGCGTGACGGTCGACCCGGCAGACCCAACCGGACTGCGGCGCCTGATGCTGAGGATAAAGTGCAACCTGGCGGCGAACGTGGGCGGGCTGGCATACCGGCCCATTTGCCCCGAAGGGTACGACGCGCCTGCGCTGTCGTGGGAGCAGGAGCCGGTACAGACCCGAATCGAGGACGTTTTCGCGGCCGGGAGCAACAGGCGAGAGGATGATTCCGACGTCGACAGTTGGCTGGGCACGTACCTGGCCGACGGCGGGAAGCCGGTCAAAGAAGTATTCACGGACGGCAAGGAACAGGGGTTCGGCAAATACAAGCTGCGGGCGGCGTCCCGTCGCCTGGGGGTGAGGACGGAGCGGTGCGGTTTTGGAGGCGGATTCAAGTGGGAGTTGCCGGCCTCGCGCGCGCGTGTACCCAATTTACATCATTCGATTGATACGAATGAGGACCATTCGTTCCAATCGTTCCAATCGTCTCAATCATTTACTGGTGTCACGAATGGGGAGGATGGGCCTGATGCCCCGTACTGACCCGACCATCCCCGAGGCCGCCGAGGCCCTGGGCGTGGAGCCCCGCAAGCTGGCTGCGGCGCTGGCCCTGTTCGGTCTGCGGTGCACCAGGGATGCCGACGGCACCCGGCGCGTACCGGCTGAGGCGATGGACGCCATGCGGCGGCTGCTGCGGCTGGGCGCTGACGCGACGACGTGCCGGCTGGCCGACGCTGCCGCGGCCGTCGCGAGAGCGCTTCCGCTGACGATGTACGCTGATCGGAGCGAGCTGGAACGGATGGTGCGACGGCCCGGGCGTGACGAGGTGAGGCTATGAAAACCCCGCTGGCGCAACGCAAACGCGGTTGCACCCGCACCAAAAACCGCACTGGCGCTTCAAAAACGCGGCTAGTGCCACGGGGGAGGCACTGCGGGTCCCTCTCCGGCGGCGGCCTGGGGCTCGAAGAGCCGGCGATCTAGGAAGTGTAACGCCCTTTGGGGTAAAAACTTACGTGCGGGTAGCACCTAACGGACTCTGACAGTGGCGAAAAGACGCAGCAAAAGCAAGGCGAAAACCGAAGCCGGCGGCGAGTTTTTCGTCGCGACGCAGCGCGACCTGGCCCGCTGTTTCGGGAAGAGCCTGCGGTCGGTCGAGAAGTGGGCGTCCAGCGGCGCGCCGCCAGTGACCACGCAGGGATGGAGCGTGACGGCATGGTTTCGCTGGTGGGCGGAGCAGCAACAGGCGCCGAACCCGTCGATCGAGGCCGAGCGGCGATTGCGGCTGGCGCGGGCCCGGCATTCAGAGCTGAAGATTGCGGCGCTCGAGAACCGCGTCATTCCGCGGGAAGAGAATGAGCGGCAGCGAATGGAGATCATCGACGCGTTCGTTTCGTCGATCGAGCGGGCGCCGAGCGAGCTGGCGCCGCGGCTGGCGCAGCGCAGCATCGGCGAGATTCGAGAGACGATGCAGCAATGGTTTGACGGCGTGCGGCGCTTTCTGTGCGGCGACGGCCCGCACCCGACGGACAACGGCACCGGCGCCCGGGCGAATGACGAAACTTAGCGGCGGCTAACAACCGTGCCGCGTGGGCGGCACACTGGAGATGAAATCATGTTTGAGGCGACTGGCGGACATTTCGACGCGGGCGTTGTACGCGGCGTCGCCGTAACGACACTGGGCGAGGCGGCTGCGAATGTGTCGTTTTGGATCGACCGGACATTCCTGCGCGAAGTCTGCGGCACAATCAACGCGCCGGCGGCGGGCATTGCCGTGCGGCTGGGACACCCGGCTATCGACGACATCGAGAACGAGGAGACGGTTGCGGAGCTGCACGACGCGCGAATCGTCGGCGATGCGGTGCTGGCCGATCTGCACTTCCTCGATTACGCGGCGGAGAATCCGTGCGGCAACCTGGCGGAGCTGCTCGGCGGCATCATGTTGGCGAGCCCGTCGGCAATGGGCTTGTCTCTTCGATTCGCGCAGGACTTGGACCGAATGGCCGCCTTCCTGGACGAGCACACCATCAACGGCGAATTCCAATCACCGGACCCGCGCAACATCGACGGATTGCCGCACGCCCGGTTGAAGTGGCTGCACGCTGTCGATCTGGTCGACGAGCCGGCCGCGAATCCCAATGGCATCTTCCCCGCCCGCAGTGCTGCCTCCGTGGAACGAGCGAGCGAGCGAATCGGGCAGGATTTGACCGTCGGGCCGGTGCGAATTCATCAGCTCGCCAACGGCGGATGCACGATCGACATTTTTTGAACCGCGGCACGGCCGCAGAATTGGAGTGCAACAGCAATGGCAGCAACAGCAACAGCAACGGCACCGATTGAATTCACGCCGGCGGGACTGAAGGCCGCCCGCCTGGATGTCCGGGCGATTCTCGAGCGCGAGACCGCCGGCAAGTCGGCCCGCGGCGATGCCGCGCGACTGGCGCAACTGGCCGAGGCCCTGAGCCTGTCTGGCGTGCGGCTGGCGGTCTGGCGCGGCGCGGTCCGGCTGGTCGCACAGATCGCCGTGGAAGTCGCGGAGGCAAAGCGCGTCATGGAAGCCGCGCGGGCGGAGAAATTGGAGGCCGAATTCAAGGCATCGCGCGACATTGTGCGGCGCGAACAAATCAAAGCGGAGCATCAGGAAGCGCTGCAAGCCGAGCGCTGCGCCATCGGCACCTTCCACCAGCGCGGCGCCCTGGCCGACGACATTCGCGCCGGGCTGCCGGCGCTGTTCACCGGCGCCGACGCGCCCGATCGGCTGCGTGACGCGATCTCGCGCGAGTGCCTGTATCACGCTTCAAAGTGAATCAACCTTTTTGATGGAGAAAACACGCATGATTGCAACTTCCCTTGATGCCGCGAAGTCGGCACCGATTGCCCGCGACTGGCGGGCATTCGCTGAAGTGCTCGCCGAATCGCTCGGCCAGCGCGAACCGCTGGAATTCTCGACGCCCGAGGGCGGCAGGCGCAGGCGCGACCTGGACGCCATCGCGGGGGCCCTGGGCATCTCGCCCGCGGAGCTGGCGGTCTATCGCGCCGCGCGGTCCCGCGTCGAATTCCTCAACGGGCGCATCGACGAAGCGCGCGAAGAGTACCACGCCGCAGTTGCCGGCGCCGGGCGGGCGGACCCGCGACTTGCCCGCATTGACGAAGTGCTCGGCGCGCTGGACCAGCTCGCCGCTGCGGGCGTCGACGTCGACCGTCAGCGCGCGGCGCTGCGTCGCGAACGCGAACCGCTCGCCGTTTCGGCCACTGCGGCGGAGGCCGCCGTTTCTGCCGCGCAGCAGAAGCTCCAGCGGAAGGTCACGCCCCTGGAGGCCGAGGCGGAGTTGATTCGACGAATTGCCCCGCGTGCGTTCGGCGGTTCGGCCGAGCCGTGCATTCCACCAATCGAGCAGCCGCGCACCGCGTTCGAAGCCGCGTGCCTGGCGTTCAAGGAGTAAATCGGATGACCCTTCCACAACTGCTTGCCGCTGGAACTACCGCGGCGACGGTGACGGTTGACGTGTCGCGCTGGCACGAGCTGGTGCACACCGGCGCGGATGCCAGCAACGGCGCGGACACGAATGCCGTTTTCTTGGCATTCAACGGCACTGCCGCGACGGCGACGAATGCGGCCGGGACAAACAAGCTCCGGCTGTCGGCATCCGCGCGGGAGCTAATTCCGCCGGGGATTACCAGCATCAGCTACATTTGCGCAGCCGGCGCGCCGGTTTTCGCACTGAAGGAAATGCAAATCGGGATACTCGAATCCTGATGCGCGGCATCGTAAGCGCTGAAGCGCAAAAGAAAGGATGAACCGATGAACGCAGTCCAAACAGCGATTCGCACTGAATACGACACGGTCCTCGCTCTGATCGTGGATCTGACCCATAGGAAAGCAACCTCGACGGCGGAGTATGACGCGCTGGTCGCGAAGCGTGCCCGCGTGACGGCGCTTTCCGCCTACAACACGGCGAAGGCCAGCGCGACGAGCGACTCGGAATATACCGATCGCGCGACCGCGCTGGATGCCGTGGGCGCGACACTGGACACGGCGATTACGGCCGCGGCATCCGTGGTGACTGGACTTGAGGCGAAGCTCACCGCCGCGAACACCGATCGGGCGGCGCTCGAGGCCATGAGCCCGGTTGCAACCGGGAAGGGCAATAGCGACGACGTGCTGCCAACCGTCACGGCGTCGCGCTCCAACGTTGATGCCGCGATTTTGGCCGCACAGTAGGCGCGCAAGGCCCGCCGCTCGCGTGTGTGCGGGGCGGGCCGGTACATGCTGGCGGCGCCGTGGTTTTTGCGATTCTCGCGGCGCCGCCGGCAACTTTCGACCGAGGACGTGAACGATGGATCGTTGCCCGAATTGTTATTCGCGCCTGGCCGACGTGGTGCACGTGCGGCGGCGCCGGTTCTATCAGGACCACGGCTGCCAGCTTATCGTGCAGTGCATTCACTGCGGCAAGAGATACCGAGCCGATTCGGAGCTGTCGTTCGAAGAGGCGGCGATCCGCTACGCGCGGGTCATGGCCGGCAACGCGCAGATCGCACGCATCGGCGAGCAGCCGGCGGAGCGTGGAGCCTGGGGCGTGTCGCCCGTGGCGAAGTGGCGCGACATCCCGCGGCGAATCGCGCGGGCGTTCGGTAGAGTTTTCAAATGATGCCGCTGCGGCGGCACGAGGTAATGTGATGGCAGCAGTAGTCCTGAACGTTACGAGTGATGAATCGGCGAGCCTGCGGCGCGCGCTCGATGGCGCGAACCGCGACATCGAGAAGCTGAAGAAAAAGGTCGGGGAGCTGAACGCGGTCGGCGCGGAGACCGGCGAGAAAGTCGAAAAGCCCTTTATGGGAATCGCGGCCGCGGCCGGCCGTGCCGTCACACAAGTTACGGCACTGGTGGGGGGCGTTCTGTCTCTCAAAGAAGCGCTGGACGCAGTTCGGAAGATGTCCGATGAGGCGGGCAACCGCGTCATGTCTGCCGAGCAGGCGGAGCGGCGATTGGCAACGCTGTCTCCAGAACGGCAGCGCGATCTACGAGCGGCCGCCAGACAACTCCAAAAGTCGGGCCTGGAACGCGGCGAGGCATTCAACCGGGCGTTCACGTTCGAATCGGCGGGCGAACTGAGGAAGGTCGATCTACTCATCGCGGCCGAGCGGGCCGGCATGAACCCGGTTGCGCTCGCCGAGGGCATTAATAAATTCAAATCGGCGTTCCATGAAGGGGCGGGGACCAGCGAGCAGCTGATCAACAAGGCCATCACGGCCGCGGGCCCCGTGCCTGGCGTGACGGCGTCTGAAATGTTTACGGCGGCGAGTGCCGCGACATCGAACTGGGCGCGTGCCGGCGGGCAGGATGAATCCCTACTCGCAACGCTGGCGATCGTCGCGCAGCAGGAAAAGAACGCTGAACGCTCGGCGCAACTGATCGATTCCGGCGTGGCCGCCATAGAAGCAGTGCGCAAAGATCTGCCGTTGGGAATGCGCGATATGCCGATCGAGCAGATTCTCGAGCGCATCGATGACGCGGCGGCCGCGGGCAAGCTTCGTCGCGGCGGTAAACGCGTGGACCTGAAGGGCTTCGTCGGCAGTGAGATGGCGGTGAAGCTGGTCGACATCTACAACAAGCGGCTCGGCGACATTCAGGAGATGAATGAGGCGATCAACCAATCACAGGACGCAACCGGAACGAAGCGAGACGCGTTGCGTCAAGCAGAAGGTATCAACGCGCGCATTCCGCACCTGGTGGCGTCGGAGGCGGCGCGCGTAGAAAAATCAAAAAAGGAGTTGGGATTAGAAGATAAATTCGCAACACCAGAGCTTCAAGTCGATGCGATGTTCGATGCCCGCGAGCGGGGCTTTCGCGACCATGGATTCAACGAATTCCGAATCCTACTGGACCGCCTCGGAAACGAGCTGGACCGCTGGGCGTTCGGTCTGTTCGGCGGCGATCGCGCGTACCTGGAATTCATCAATAACCAGCGTGGTAAGAGTGGGCCGGGCGGCATCGAGGGCTTCGCGCCCGGCGCTTCGACGGAGCTGAAACGCGCAGTGAAAGAGGGAATCCGAGAGGGCATCGCAGAGGCCGCGAAGTCCAACGGGCCGAGCAGGCCGACTCTGCAAGGGCCGGACGTCGAAACGGGCCGGCCCGGTCTGCATGGCAGGCATTAGGCGGGGAGATGGAAACCATGATGAACGAGAACACGCTGCGTCAACGGGTCGAAGTGCTCGAGAATCAGGTGAAGCCGATGGCGGGCAGCCTTGCGAGAATCCAAGAGGCATCGAAGGTCGCGCTCGAGGGTATCTCCGAACTCGCCCGGGCGGCGGGCGTCCTGTTCGACGGGCGCAACCTGGGCGCCGAGGGCGTGACGATCCTGGACGGCGGCGGGCAAGTCTTCGCCCGGCTCCAGCGCGGGCAGCATGGCGGCGGCGAGTTGCGGCTGTTCGGTCCGGACGGTTCACCGCGGGTGATTCTCGAGGCCGCGGCGGATGGTGGGCGCGTCGTGCTGCTTGACGCCGACGGCGGGCGCCGCGAGCTGACGGCGGCGACGTGAGGCGGGGATACCGTTCCATCCTGGCCGTGCCGCTGCCGCGGCCCTGCGAGCAATGAACCGTACCCGTCTCTGAGTCGGCCCGAGGCCGGCGCGTGCGTCCTGGGCGATTCTGTCGCGTTTTCACTTCTACCGGCGCGCCCGGCGATTTTATACCCGCGACATTCTCGTCCGTTTGCGTGAACCAGAGACATCATCGCGGGAAAATGGACACCCTTGCGCGCGGGGTAAAAGACCGAATCGGGTGTCGGGAATCGGCGATTACTGCGAAAGAATGCGGGTAGATGATAAGACTTGCAAAGTGTGCGGAGATTATGTAAAGTGCGGCCGCTGATAGGCTTTAGGCTTGTCGGGAGTGTCAAGCGGGCGGCATTGCCAACGTGAATGTCGTGGGTTCAAGTCCCATCACCCGCTTTTTGGTTTTCAG
>CAYOZN010000053.1:0-11869 GCA_964408455.1 uncultured Planctomycetaceae bacterium | reverse complement strand
TGCGCGAGGCGGTGGAAGCCTGCGGCGGTCTGGCCGATCCGGGGAGCGAGCCGGAAGGTAGCGACTAGCCGCCAGCCACATCCAGCGCCTCCCCACAACGCCTCGGCATCGACCGGGGCGTTTGTCCGGCAAGAGATTCCCGCCCCGATGAGCTGTTCCCGCCATCGGTCGGCGCTTCGCAAAAAGTCGGACTAGTCCCACTTTCGTCACCACGCATACCTCCCTCGATGCCTTCCCCGCGTCCGACCGCTCGGCGGCGGCGCTTGCACCGTCAGCGTCGCATTCCGCGTCGTGATGGGCTCGCCCTTGCTGAAGAACGTGAGCTCGATTTCGTAGTCGCCGCGCGCGAGTCCCGCCGCGATCGCTGGGTTCAGGATGAACTCGAGAGGCTGCTCCTCTCGATCCGGCAACTCGCCGGATGGCTCGCTGACGTCGACGAGCTGTTCCACCGTCGAGCTGATCTCGACGGACCAGCTGATGGTCTCGCCGCTCTCGTTGAGGATGGTGTACGTCACCGAAGGCGGCGTCGGCGCGCCGCCCACCTTCATCGTGGCCGTGAAATCCTCTTCGGGCGTGACCGTGATCACTTCATCTCCTCGCGCTGGGCCGGCGGCTCCTTCGGGAATGGCGTGCCGCTGCCGTCGAGGATGGCCCGCTTGCCGGTGAAGCGCTGAAACCTGTCAATCACCACGTCGCAGTAAAGCGGGTCGAGTTCCATCGTGAAGCAGCGTCGTCCGGTCTGCTCGGCGGCGATCAACGTCGAGCCCGAGCCGGCGAAGAGGTCGAGGACGTTCTCGCCCTGGCGAGAGGAATACTGCATCGCGCGCACGGCCAACTCGACAGGTTTCTGAGTTAAATGGTCCATGCTCTGCGGGTTGATCTTTTTGACGTGCCACAGGTCTGGCACGTTCTTGGGCCCGAGGAACACGTGGGCCGCGCCTTCCTTCCATGAGTAGAATGCCCACTCATGAGCGCCCATAAAATCCTTCCGCGTCAGCACCGGGTGCTGCTTGTCCCAGATGATGGTCTGCGAGAAGTAGAAGCCGGTGGCCTTCAGCGCCGGCGGATAGTTCGCCACGTTCGCGTAGCCGCCCCAACAGTAAAATGCCCGGCCCGGCAGCAGCACGCGGGCGATGTTGCCGAACCAGGCGTGCAGCATCTTCGAGAAGTCGTCATCCGAAACGAAGTCATTCGCCAGCGGCCGGTCCTTGGCGCGGAGCTTCTTGTGCGTGGCCTTGCTCTTCTCGGGATGCCGCGCGAGATCGAGCGACTGGTGGTGGGTGCGCTTCTTCGACTTGCCCGCGTTGGTGAACGACGAGTTGCCGGCGGCGATGGCATTGTTGCTGCGTGGCTCGACCTTCACGTTGTACGGCGGATCGGTGTTGCACAGATGGATCGGCGCGCCGTCGAGCAGCCGGTCGAGATCGGCGGTCGAGGCGCTGTCGCCGCACAGCAGCCGGTGATCGCCCAGCAGCCACAGGTCGCCGGGCTTGGTGACAGCCTCGTCGGGCGGAGCTGGGATTTCGTCCGGATCGCACAGGCCGTCAGCGACCCCGGTGTCGAGCAGCTTGGCCAGTTCGTCGTCGTCAAAGCCCAGCTTGGACAGGTCGAAGCCGAGGCCCTTGAGCTCCGAGAGTTCGCCGGGCAGCAGCTCGAAATCCCAGGTCGCGATGGTGTTGAGCTGGTTGTCGGCGATGCGATAGGCCTTCGCATCCTCGGGCGACAAGCCCTTCGCGACGTGCACCGGCACCTTCTCGATCGCCAGCTTCTTCGCCGCCTTCCACCGCGTGTGGCCGACCACGATCATGCCGGACTCGTCCACGACGATGGGCTGGCGGAAACCGAACCGGTCAATCGAGTCGGCCACGGCGTCGACGGCGGTGTCGTTCTTGCGGGGGTTCTTTTCGTAGGGCTTGATGCGTTTGAGGGGCCACAACTCAACCTTCATGTGTACCTCCTGTACTGGGCCGGGCCGTCCGTTGGCCGCGGGTAAATGGTGCCAGATTCGCTGCACTTGTTGTCTGTGATTTTATCACCGGTCACGTGGAAAAGTGCGGGAATTGCCTGTAAACACGAGCGTTCCGGTTCGCGCGCCGAGCGCCGCCCGCGCACCGTGAGCGCGCTTTGGGTCAGAGATTTTCTGTTGGCGACGTGGCGTGATGCTTGGCGACAGGAAGGTCGTCGGGATATATTGAGCGTGATCGGACGGGTCAATCGCAGGCGACAAGCCTTAATGTGCGCCACGACGTGCGGGAAGAGGCTTCGATGTCAGTTCGAATTATTCGGGTTAAATGCGTCAGGAGCTCCTGAGCGGACATGCGGTCGCAGTGAACGCACTGAACCATGTGGTCCTTCAGCTCCGCTTCAAAACGAATCAGATGGTCAGGACTTCGTAGAACATGACAGAGACCAATTCCGATCTTGATTTCGCATCTGATCTCTGGCGGGCGGCCGACACCCTGCGCGGTCAGGTCGACGCGGCCGAGTATAAGCACGTCGTCCTCGGCCTCATCTTCCTCAAATACATCTCCGACAGCTTTGAATCCCGCCGGGAACAGCTGAAAGACGAACTCAAAAGGGACGGCATCAAGGGTAAGCAGCTTGAAGGCCTGCTCGAATCCCGCGATGAATACACCGCCGAGCGCGTCTTCTGGGTGCCGCCCGAGGCGCGCTGGCCCAACCTCCAGAACCAGGCCACGCGCGCCGAGATCGCCACGCTCATCGACGATGCCATCCTCGCCGTCGAGCGCGACAACGCCAACCTCAAGGGCAAGCTCCCCCGCGACTATGCTCGCCGCGGCATCGAGCCGGTGAAGTTGAAGGGGCTGATCGACCTCATCGCCAACATCGGCTTCAAGGGCAGCCGCGGCAAGGCCCGCGACACGCTCGGCCGCGTCTACGAATACTTCCTGGGCAAATTCGCCGCCGCCGAGGGCAAGCTCGGCGGCGAGTTCTACACGCCGCGCAGCGTCGTCCGCGTGCTGGTCGAGATGCTCGAGCCCTATGCCGGGCGAATCTACGATCCCTGCTGCGGCTCCGGCGGCATGTTTGTGCAATCCGAAAAGTTCGTCGAAGCGCACGGCGGACAGAAGACCGACGTTTCCATCTTCGGCCAGGAATCCAACCCCACCACGTGGCGCCTCGCGCACATGAACCTCGCCATCCACGGCATCGAGGCCAAACTTGGCGAACAGCCAGCCGACACGTTCCTCCGCGACCAGCACCCTGATCTCAAGGCCGACTTCGTCCTCGCCAATCCGCCGTTCAACGTCTCCGACTGGTCCGGCCAACTGTTGCGCGGCGACAAGCGCTGGGTCTTCGGCGATCCGCCCGTCGGTAACGCCAACTACGCCTGGATTCAGCATTTCATCCACCACCTCGCCTTCCCCAACGGCAAGGGCGGCGGCGTGGCCGGGTTCGTGATGGCAAACGGCTCACTTAGCAGCAACACCGGCGGCGAGGGGGACATCCGGCGCAAGATCATCGAGGCCGACCTCGTCGATTGCATCGTCGCGCTGCCCGCACAGCTCTTCTTTACCACCGGCATCCCCGTCTGCCTCTGGTTCCTCACTCGCGACAAATCTGGCAAGAACATCCGCAAGGACACACCCAATCGCCCCGGCGGACGCAAGGGCGAAACACTCTTCATCGACGCCCGCAAACTCGGCACGATGCAGACCCGTGTGCTCCGCGTGCTCACCGGCATCGAAGAACCCGAGTGCGTGCCGGGCACGAGCGAACCGCTCCCCATGTCCGACGTTGGCCGAATCGTCTACACCTATCGCCGCTGGCGCGGCGAGCCCGCCCCTGACTGGTGGAGTGAAAAAAACCACGGCCCCTGGGCCTTCGCCCCCACGCCCGGCTTCGCCAGGCCCGCGACGATCGACGAGATCGCCAGGCACGGCCACGTCCTCACCCCCGGCCGCTACGTCGGTGCGGAAAAACAAACCGACGACGCCGAACCGTTCGCCGAGAAATACCCACGGCTGATGGAAGAGCTGGAGGAACAGTTGGCGGAGGGCGATCGGCTAGGAAAGGTCGTCCGCGAACGACTCGGTCTGATTGCTGAGGGAGCGGACGATGCCGAATAGTTGGCCACGCTATACCGTCGCCGAGTTACAAGCGCGCGGCGTGCTCCTCGTCGAGGATGGCAACCACGGCGAGTATCGCCCGCGAACTGCGGAGTTCGGCAATGGGCAGTGGGCGTTCATTCGCGCCGCGGACATGGACAACGGTCGCGTCTTGTTCGAGTCCGCTGAACGAATTAATGACGTCGCGTTCCAGCGTATTCGAAAAGGAATCGGCAAAGGCGGCGACGTGCTGTTCTCGCACAAGGGCACAGTCGGAAAGTTAGCAGTCGCGCCACTGGATGCGCCAAAGTTCGTTTGCTCTCCGCAGACAACCTTCTGGCGAACGCTTGACGAAACAAAGCTATCTCGCCGTTTCCTCTATTATTACATGCAGTCTCGCGCGTTCACTGAGCAGTGGATGGGCCGTAAAGGCGAGACGGACATGGCAGATTACGTTAGCCTCACCGCACAGCGCGAGTTGTTCGTTTCTCTTCCTCCGCCCCCCGAGCAGAAAGCCATCGCCGCCGTGCTCGGCGCGTTGGACGACAAGATCGAGCAGAACCGTCGGACGGGTAGGGCATTGGAGGGGCTGGCGTGGGCGACGTTTAAGGCATGGTTCGTGGACTTTGAGCCGGTCAAGGCCAAGGCCGCCGGACAGACGAGCTTCCCCGGCCTGCCCCCCGCCGCCTTCGCCGCACTGCCCGATCGCCTGACCGACTCGCCCCTCGGCCCTGTGCCGCAGGGGTGGTCGGTGCGGCCGCTGTCGAAGGTCGCGGCCTTCCTTAATGGCCTTGCGTTGCAGAAGTACCCGCCCGTCGGTGACGGCACTGACCTGCCTGTCATCAAGATTGCTGAGCTGCGAAAGGGATCAACGGACGGTGCGGGATTGGCAAACGCGAGCGTCCCCGATGTATACGTCGTAGAGGACGGCGATCTCCTATTCTCTTGGTCGGGCACGCTGGAAGTCGAACTCTGGTTCGGCGGACGTGGGGCTCTGAATCAACACCTGTTCAAGGTCACGTCAGATGCCTACCCACTTTGGCTCTGCCTTCACTGGGTTCGCCAACACCTGCCGGAGTTTCGTCTCATTGCTTCGAGCAAGGCGACGACGATGGGCCATATCAAACGTGGTCATTTAGATGCGGCACACGTCGCTGTACCTGACGACGTATCATTGCAGGCCGCGAATCGCCTGATCGGGCCGCTGTACGACTTGCACGCAAACCTAGCGCTGGATACGCGGAAACTTGCTGCCCTGCGGGACTACCTCCTGCCGCGACTCCTGAGCGGACGGGTTCGAATGCGTACATCACAGACGGAGGTGAACGCATGATGCGTCAGCTAAAGCCCTGGGCCTACGGTCCCTTTGAATTACTTCTGCACGCCGAGTTGCACTATCGAGTTGGCGAAGACTTCGATCGCCGCATCGCGATGGTCGGGTTCGACAACGCCATTGAGGTAGCGATCACCACCTACCTCCGTCTCCACCCCATCCAACGCGGAAATCGGCAGTACTCGAACGCGGATGTCGAGCGGTGGCTAAACAACTACCACACGAAGGTCGACTTCTTCTTTCATGAGTGCGTCACTCGTCAGGTCGTAGTCGTCGGCCAACACGACGAAATCGTTTGGTATCACGAGGTGCGGAACGGCCAATACCACGTCGGGGGGGCGACGGTCCCGCAGAAGCGGGAGCTCGACGGCGTGCGTGCGGCGGCAATGGAGGTATTCGCGGTCTTGTTTGACGCCCCCGACGTGTCCCCGCTGCTTGACGCCTACGTCGCCGCACGGACACCGCCGCCGCCAGCGCAACGAACGGATGACGACGATCGACTGATCGACGACGCATACGAGATGATCCACATCGGCAACCAAATGGAGTACGCCAGCGATGTCTTGTACGCACTCGACCCAGAGCGTTACCGCGAGGTCGCGCTAGAGTTGCGGGCGGGCGAGCCAGAACCCGTCGCTGAGGGGGCGGCGGCATGATCATTGCGACACCCACCGAGGAATTGATCGAGGACGTAACGATCGGCCTTTTGCAGTCCCTCAGCGTGCCAAACTGCCGTGGGACACAACTCGACGAAGCCGGCGAGCGTGCGAGCATCACGACTTGGCTGCTACAAGGTCGTCTATTGGCCGCTCTGCAACGCCTCAACCCCAGCCTCTCGCAGGCCAGTTGCGACGAAATTGCACGGTTGCTGTTGCGCCCGCCCCACGCGGCGCTGATCGAGAACAACCGCTGGTTCCACGATCTGCTCACCAACGGCGTGCCGGTCGAGTACAAGGACGCCGCCACCGGCGAGACGCGCGGCGGGCGGGCGCGGTTGATCGACTTCGACAACCCGACCAACAACGACTTCCTCGTCGTCCGGCAACTCACGATCACCTGGGCGGATGGCAGGACGATCCGGCCGGACCTGGTGCTGTACACCAACGGGCTGCCGCTGGTCGTGATTGAGTTGAAGGACCCGGCCAACACGGCGGCGACACTCGACACCGCGATCGATCAACTCGGGCGGTACAAGAAGTTCGTGCCGGATTTGTTCGTGCCGAACCTGCTGCTGGTGGCCAGCGACGGGCTGCTGACGCGGGTAGGGAGCATCACCAGCGGCCGCCAGCGGTTCATGCCGTGGCGACCAGCGGTGGGCGGCGAGCCGACGCTGGAGGCGCTGATCCGAGAGTTGCTCCAGCCCGTGGCGTTGCTGGACTACCTGAGGTCGTGCGTGGCGTTCGAGGAGGATGAACGAGGAAACATCGTGAAGAAGATCGCGGGGTATCACCAGTACCGCGCGGTGCGCAAGGCCCGGGCGCAGGTGACCGAGGCGATCAAGTCGCCGGAGCGACGGGACGATGAGGCTGCGGGCAAGGGCGGCGTGGTTTGGCACACGCAGGGGAGCGGCAAGAGCCTAACCATGCTGATGCTGGCCGGCACGCTGGTGCGCGCGGCCGAGATGGCCAACCCTACCATCGTCGTCGTCACCGACCGCAACGACCTGGACAACCAGCTGTTCGACACCTTTGCGATGGGTCGAGCGCTGCTACGACAGGTTCCGGTGCAGGCCGACAGCCGGGATCACTTGCGGCAACTGCTCGACCGGGCAAGCGGCGGAGTGGTCTTCACGACAATACACAAGTTCACGGAAGCGCACGGAACGATTAGCGAGCGGGCAAACATCGTCGTGATGGCGGACGAGGCACACCGCAGCCAGTACGGGTTCATCGAGGGCGGCGCGCGGTGGATGCGCGAGGCGCTGCCGAACGCGACGTTCGTCGGCTTCACCGGCACGCCGTTGACCGCGGGCGACCGGATCACGCGGCACGTATTTGGCGACTACGCGGATGTGTACGACATCCGCCAGGCGGTGGCGGACGGCGCGACGGTACCGATTTACTACGAGCCGCAGATCGTGAAGCTTTCGATCGACGAAAAGGGCGCGGCCGAGGCGGAGAAGAAGCTAGAAGAGTACGCGACGCGGGATGAAGAAGGTCTGGAAACGGACAATATTCGTATTCCGCTTGAAGAGTTGTACGGAGCACCCGAACGATTGGCGCGGGTGGCGAAGTTTGTCGTCGAGCACTGGGAAGAGCGGCGTGAGGCGATGGAGGGTAAGGCGATGCTCGTAACGATGAGCCGCGACATCGCCGCGCGGCTCTACGACGAAATTCGCAATCTCCGCCCGGCGTGGCACGGCGCCGCTAACGAGCGAGGGGAAATGAAGGTTGTCATGAACGATAACCTTCCTCCCAAGTGGGACAGAGAGACGCAAGAGGAATATGACAGGCGAATCGCGCCCCTCATGCCTCACCTTTACAACAAGGGCGAACGCAAGGTTCTTGCAGACCGCTTTAAGGACCCGGCCGACGACTTCCGGCTGGTGATTGTGGTGGACATGTGGCTAACGGGCTTCGACGTGCCTAGCGCACACACGATGTACCTGGACAAGCCACTGGCGGGGCACAACCTGATGCAGGCGATCGCTCGTGTGAATCGCGTCTATGGCGAGAAGCCGGGCGGGCTTATTGTCGACCTGATCGGCTTGGCCGATCCGCTGGCCGATGCACTGAAAACATACGCAAGCGCGACCGGCGAGACGGACAAGCCGGTGAAGGAGCTTCAGGACGAGGCGATCCCGGCGATGCGGTCGGCGTTCGAGCAGTTACGCGGGTTCTTCCACGGGTTCGACTACTCGTCCGCGCTGGATGCGGAACCGGCGAACGTGCTGCGCGTGTACCTGGGCGCGATTGATCATGTGCTGGACGTGAAGCACAACGTCGGCGAGGAAACGGGCTGGGAGCGATTCCGCGGGATGGTCAAGCGGCTGGCGACGCCGTTCGCACTGGCCGTGCCGCGGGAGGAGACGCGGGAAATTGCGCCGCACCTGGCGTTCTTCCAGCGCATCGCCGCGATGATCCGCAAGCGACTGGCGGAAGGGGCGGGGCCGCGGTCGGATACGGGTGGCGCGGCACGTGACATTGACGCGGCGGTGCGACAGGTAATCGGCGGCGCGGTGGTCGCAGGCGACGTGATCGATCTGTTCGCCGCCGCCGGGCTTGATGAGGCGAGACTCGACATCCTCAGCGATGAATTCCTGGAACGCGTGTCGGCGCTGGAGCAGCGGAACCTGGCACTGGAGACGCTGCGAAAGCTGTTGAACGATCAGATCAAGATCAGCGAGCGGACCAATCTGGTGCAGGCACAGAAGTTTCGCGAGGCGCTGGAAAAGGCGATGCTCGGCTATACAAACAAGCAGATCACGACGGCGCAGATGATCGCGCAGTTGCTCGAACTGGCGAAATGGGTCCGCGAGGCGAGGCGGCATGGCGAAGACCTCGGCCTGACGATCGAAGAGACGGCGTTCTATGACGCGCTGGCGGAGAATGGGTCGGCGAAAGAGGTGATGAAATCCGATCAGCTCCGCCTGATGGCCCGCGAGCTGGCGGAGATGGTTAAACGGATGCCCAAGCTCGACTGGACCCACCGCGAAAGCGTGCGCGCGGACCTGCGGCGCAAGGTGCGGCGACTGCTGGCAATGTACGGGTATCCACCCGACCTGAGCGAAGACGCGACGATGCTCGTGCTTAGACAGGCGGAGCTGTCGACGGCGAACGGTGAATAGTGCACGATTCTTGATAATGACGCATACTTGTCTGTTTACAGGCGAGCCGCTCGGACCTGAGACTCATAACGAGCACACGATTCTGCGAACCCTTGGCGGACGAATCCGCTCGAGGTTTGTGGCCTCCAATTCGTTCAACAATCTCTGCTCGGACAAACTCGACGGCGCGCTTGCGAATGCATATCAACAATTGATGATTGAGCTTGGTGATCTGCTTTCGAGCGAACATCGGTTGGCGCGCATGCCGGTTATGCTTGAGGCTCCTGGAAAATATGAGGCGCTTGCTGGCGGAATCCTGACAAGAGTCGACGTTGAAGTACAGGGTGACTTGAGTAAGTCCGACCCAGTTTTGGTGTTCGGTCCCGACGAAGTACTTCTGAACCCGAAAAAGATGACGAGGCAATTCAACCGGAGGTTTGTACCAACAGGTTCAATTCGAGCGAGCGAAACGCATCGTGTATCGGCTTCCTTTCCTACCTACGATGATCAAACGCAAGTTGCGATGATGAAGTGCGCATTACTCACCTTTGATCACGGGCTCCGAGACTCTACCGAGCGAGTTACACGATCAGACTTCCTTCGAGACGCAATTCATCGAATCGCCAAGTACGTGCACTCAGATCAACCGGTTGCGGCTGATTTGAGACGTTGCATGTGGGGGCTGCAGCCGCAAATCGTGCCGCAAATCAATCAGGCGTTCGAGGCTGCATTCGCGCGCCGTCCAAGGCCTTTCGAACATGTGCTCATCTTATCTTGTGATGTGGCGTACCGGGCGCTAACGATGACATGGAGTGTTTTTGGGCAAGAGCCCTTCATGTTTGTATTTAAAATGCGAGAAGCAGTCTCTGCGACAACCTATGTCATGAGAAACGAAGTATTAAAGAATGGAACAGCATCAGATGGCGCTGTGCGCATCGCGCTGCCGTTCGATATTCCGCGCAGATCACTCCCGCTCGTTCCGAGCGACCATCCACAATTTTTGAACCAGGCTCACCTCGTCGCAGAGATTCGAGTCCGAATGCAAAATGAGGCAAGATTGTTTGCCCTGAGACATGACGCGATGCGGGTTAAAAGAGCTTTGCACGCTACAACGGCGCTTGAAGTCGCAGAAATGGATGCGCCAGGATCACTGAAGCAGGGTATGGAGAAGGCATTCCTGGCGATCTATGACGCAAATATTTCGAGGTATCGAGAAGGCCACCGCGTTGCAGAAACCATTCGAAGCCTCGTAGCTCAACGGTGTATGTTAATAAGTGATGTACTCATACAAAGAGAAGATCGAGATGCGCGGCATGTGGACTGGCCGGTTTGGATCGCCGCGTTCCGGGACGTTTTGGAAGCGATTGTCGAGGAGGTCGGGCCCTTCACCGTCGAGTACGACCGCAGGCTTGCGCGCCCAGAGGAATACACTGAGTAGGCAACCAGGAATCATACTGCCCATCCGCCCACCGGTTGATCCACAATTCCAAGTATCCAAATCTCCGTCTCGTTTGCGGCGAACTGAAACACAGCGACCATGGCGCGCTCTTCGCCGGCACTGTCGATTTCAAACTTGAATAATTGGCAATGTATGGGATAGGGCGTGTGGGTTGCGTCGCTTAAGCCGACCGGATCGCGGGCCAGCTCTTCAAGCAATTCGACGATTCTCGCCTGGGCCCCCAAGGAAAACTCGGCAAGCTGAGCGTCGGCTTGTGGCGAGAGCACAACTTCATATGCTTCCCGAGAGTCGTTCCTTGACATCGGCGAGTCGTATTCCTTTGCCCTCCCGGATTTCACGCTCTCCACGTTCTAGCCTGTCAAGTTCTAACCCAGGCACAGCTTTGCGATCGTACTCAGCGCGGAAGAAACTGCGAAGTTCGCTTTGCGGAATCGGCCTATCGCCACGTTCATCCCAAGCCAGTCCGGTGCGCGACTTTAGCCACGGGCGTTCGGCGTGAGTCTTGTCCCTTAGGCCAGTGGCAGAATACTGCTTGTAACTCTCCCAAACCGCCTTGATCAGTTGTCTGTTACGTTCGCTGAGAAGCAAGGAGTCTGAGGCTTCACTTGCGGGGATTGATGTTTCGCCGAAATCGGCAAACTTGGGATACACATCTTTAACAACGGGTCCGCTGATCCAGCCCTCAATGCGCTCGTCGAAAGCAGGCTGGTTTAAGAGCGCTAGGGACCACCCTTGCACATAATAGAGCAGTTTCTGCAGGCGAAGATGCGTAACGCGCTCCGGTTCAGCCTCCTCGCATGCTAACAACAGGATGAACCGAGCTACATGCTCTGCGGGTGCCATAGGCAGCATTATATCGACGGCAACCCACGTAGTTCCAGAGGATTACGCATGTCTTGAACAGAGTCTCCATCAACAAATTCCCCGTCCTCGCCCCCGGCTTAGGGGCTTCGGTGACGGTGACGGTCGCGCCGTTCGCGAGTTCCGGCGAGCGTCTTCCAAGGCTCCGTCCCCACAACCCCCGTTTTCAGCCCCGATACAAGGGCATTTGGGGACGGGGACGCGGGGACAATCGCGAACCCGACCGGTTACGCCGCACGTCGGCCAACGTCGCCCGCACGGCGGCCCCGGGTCCGGCGTTTAAGGCTGCCACGTTCCTCGGAATTGGGGACCCCGTTTCGAGCGCCCCCGTCCCCACACGACCTGTATTCCTTGGAAAAACCGAGCGTGTGGGGACGGGG
>CAYOZN010000052.1:0-12458 GCA_964408455.1 uncultured Planctomycetaceae bacterium | reverse complement strand
GAATCCGTTCAATCAACCAGTCCAATTGCTCATCCGTGAGTTTCAACATAATGGAATTATACGCTGAAAACTCCAAATGGTTTTGGGATAGGCTCTAGTGTCGTTGTAATCGTGAATTCTTCGCTTTCGGCTTCGAACTCGAGATCGATCAGCGAGTGCGTTTGCGTTTCAAATGTCTTGAGTACGACACCCACATCGACCTCGTCCAGTGTCTGCGGGTCAAAATCGCATAGCACAAGATCGCCTGATTCGATCTCCTCAATTGGTTTGAGCGAGCCGTCGGCCATAACGATAAGGGTGCCAGCGGGAAAACATGCCTTCGCCTCGGCGATCGCAACGATGTTGTTAATGTCCGGACATCCGGCCTTCAAAGCGCTGCCAAGCATGCCCTTGGCTGCAAGACCGACCTCCCCGGCAGACAAAGCAGTGAGCGCCAAGAGCTGAGCGGCGGCCAGGCGCTGGTGCCACGGCTGACTGGGATCCATCATGGTGTCAAAAAGTAAGTCGGCAGTGTCTATGGCTTCGCTAATAAACTCCCCAGTCGCGTCAATTGGATTCAAGGCGGCGTGATATTTGTCATAGAGTTCTTGGTACGCCGCATCAGCTGTGTTGTTTATGGCCTGTTGTACATCCGACTTAAATTGATTCAGCTCCTCTGCCGTGAATCCCTTCAAGTACTGTTGTTGAACCGTGAAATCGTCAATCGGCTGCCCCCCAAGATCAGCCCGATTGGTTAGTGGTTCGCCGAGATGGTTATAATAGATGGTTCTGACAAATGTGTTGCCGCGATAGTAGTTGACGTGGTAGCTGCCATCCCAATTGACGTGCACCACAGGTGGAACAAGCCCGAGGGGATCCATGTACTCAATTGGGTTGCTTTCCAAGTACTCGTAGAGATTAAACGTTTCGCCCACATACCCGATCGGATCCCGCGTCAGCCACCGTCCGATGACCGGGTCGTGCATGCGCAGCCGGTGGTCGATGAGCATGAGCTTGCCGTCGGTGGCGCTGTCGGCGGTGTCGAGGGCGAAGTGCACCCGACCCTGCCAGCCGAAGGGGTTGCCGACGTCGCTGAAGGCCTGCGCCACGGTGGGGCTGACGGCCGGGTACCAGGCGGCGGCGGACGAGATGCGGCGAGTGTTGTCCGTCGCGTCGATATCGCCGTCATCGTCGATGTCCGCCCGCGGGTCCCAGATGAAGCTGGATGCGGCGGCGTTGAAGCGCGTGAGATCGATCGACCCCCCGGCAGTCTCCATGTCTCCGTCATTATCCATGTCGCCACGACCGCGGCTCTCGCGGTTCAGCAGGCGGCCGTACTCGTCGTAGCGATAGACCTCGCGCAGGGAACCTGCCCGGTCCACCACGCCGCGGACGTTGTACTGGCGGTCGAGGGTGAAGTAGTAGGGCCGGTCGTCGTTCTCCTCCTCGGGATCGTTGAGGTTCATCATCATCAGGCGTTCATCGATGTAGCTGACGCCGTGGACGAACCGGCGGGCCTTCTGCCAGCTTGCTCCGGCTTCTTCCTGATAGACCTCGTTGAGGCCGACTTATTTGCAGGAGCCCGGAGATCGCGTTTCAATAAGGGGCCGGGACACGTGATTGTGTCACGTCGAAAGGAGCCGCGACATGAGCGCCGACAATGCCCTTCGCGACATGGATGACCGCACCGCCGAGCTGGTGGCCGCCGCGCATCAGTGCGACACGATGCCGGATGTGGATGAGAATCTGCCGTATCGCAACTTCGGGGAGATGTGGTCGCGGCATGTGGCGGAGCGGGCGGAGCAGACGTGGACGGCGTATTATCCGTGCGCGGCGGATGATGAGACGCCGGAGACGTACAGCTATCGCGAGTTCGCGGCGATGATCGATCGCGTGGCGGTGCTGCTGTCGCGGCACTACGGCATCGGCCAGGGCGGGTCGGTGGCGACGCTGACGATCAATCAGCCGCTGACGGTCGCGATCTACTTCGCGGCGTGGCGGCTGGGGGCGCGGGTAGTGCCGGTCAATCCCGGCGAGGCGGACGAGCGGGCGGCGTACATCGTGAACAACAGCGAGGCGACGCTGCTGGTGGCGCACCGGACGTGCCGGGAGTCGTACGAAGCGATTCAGTCGAAGCTGACGGGCGGGCCGAAGCTGGCGATGGTGTGCGACCGTGCCGCGCCACCGCCGGCGGGGTGGGAGGATTTTGAAGCGCTGCTTGACGGGATTGTGGGCGAGCAGGTTTCGCGCGAGCTGCCGCCGGAGCTGGAGGTGGGCTGGGACTCGGAATGCCTGGTGGTGTACACGTCGGGGACCACGGGCAATCCGAAGGGGGTGGTGCTGACGCAGAAGCAGATGTTCGCGGATGCGCTGGCCATTTCGCAGTGGCACGAGATCGACGAACACACGGTGATGATGAACGTGCTGCCGATCCACCACGTGAATGGCATCGTGGTGACACTGCTGACGCCGGCGTTCGCGGGGGCGACGGTCGTGGTGAACAAGCGGTTTCGGAGCCGGGGGTTCTGGCAGCGGCTGGAGCGGCACAATGTGGCCATTGTGAGCGTGGTGCCGACATTGCTGCAATTCCTGATTGATGCGGACGAAGAGCTGCTGCTGGAGAACATTCCGAATTTCCGGCATTTCATCTGCGGGGCGGGGCCGTTGAGCGTGGAACTGGCGCGGGACTTTCAGGATAAGTTCGGGCTTCGCATCGTGCACGGGTATGGACTGTCGGAGACGGTGTGCTATTCGTGCTTTCTGCCGGCGGACCTGGAATGGGACGAGCACTGCGGGTGGATGTACGATCACGGATTTCCGTCGATCGGTTGTCCGATTGTGACCAACGAGATGGACATTCACGATGCGAATGGGCAGCCGGTGGCGGAGGGCGAAAAGGGGGAGATTGTCATACGCGGTCACAACGTGATGAGCGGCTATTATCGCAATCCGGAGGCGAATGCGACGACGTTTGCCCATGGCTGGTTCCGCAGCGGGGATGAGGGGTTCAAGCGGCGCGGCGAGGACGGGTTTGACTACTACTTCATCACCGGGCGGATCAAGGAATTGATCATCCGCGGCGGGGTGAATATCTCGCCATTTGAGATTGACGAGGTGCTGTGCAGCATGCCCGGCATCCGCGTGGGGCTGGCGGTCGGGTTTGACAATCGATATTACGGCGAAGAGGTGGGGGCGTATGTGCAGGTGGAGAAGGACGCGAAGGCGAGCGAGGCGGAGGTGATTGCGTGGTGCCAGTCGAAGCTGCCGGCGGCGAAGTGCCCGAAGGTGGTGCTTTTCGGGGATGACATTCCGGTGACATCGACGGGGAAGTATCAGCGCGGGCGATTGAAGCCGCTGTTTGAGGGGTATAAGGATCGGCAGTTTAAATGAGCAGGGATTGAGGGATTAAGGGATTGGAGGGTCGGCTGCTTCGCCAAAGAAAAAATTGGCGAAACTTTATTGAACGAGTTGCCGCTCCCGTGCGCTGCACTTCGATCAGTCAACAAGGAAGCGGCAAATGCGCGGGGCGGTCGGCGTGAGTGGATTGATCGTGGGCGCGTTCACGTTCGTCTGGGAAGATTGTTGAACCCAATGCTGTACACGTGATGCAGCTTGTTAAGCAGATCGTTTCGAGTAAGCAAAGGTGCTATGTATGTCGAACGCCAAGACGATTCTTGTTGTGGCCTGCGTGCTGCTGACGTGTGCCTCACCCGGCTGGGCGAACTTGTGGACAACACCTGAATTATTTGCGCCGGCCAATGATCCTGATGAGCAAGACTGGCGCGCGATTTTCTCTCCCGACAATCTCGAGATGTATATTTACACGGAGCGTGACGGGAACTTCGCCAATGCCAACGTCTATCGCGCAACGAGGACAAACCCCGTTGCCCCGTGGGGTGCCGCATCTCCGGTTGCGGAGTTAAATTCTCCCGCACACGATCACTTGTACTGGATTTCGCAGGATCAGACGGAGGCCTACATGGCCAGACATGGCAATCCGGTGCCGGGTTCGTTTGGCGACATCTATCGAACGTCGCGTGCATCCAGATTTGAGCCCTGGGGTGCGCCGCAAGTTGTCGGCGAACTCAGCGGCTCATCCTTTGATCGGATGATTCATCTGTCTCAGGACGGGTTGCATGCTGTTTTTTCTTCGAATCGACCGGGCGGTGGCGGCGGCGGCATCGACTTTTGGAAGAGTTCACGAAGCAGCACGCTCGATGCATGGTCGGCGCCTGTGGCCGTGAGCGAACTGAACACGGTCGCGGAAGAGAGGGGGGCCTTCCTGTCGCCCGATGGATTGACGCTGTATTTCTGCCGGCTGAACCAGGGTATTTTTGCTGCGACTCGGCCTTCGCTGACGAGTCCGTTCGGAACTCCGGTGAACCTCGGCTTTTCGACGGAATTCATTGACCCCAGCTTGTCCAACGATGGCAAGACAATCTTTATCGCACGGCCGAACGGGTCCAACTTTAACTATGATGTGTATTCAAGTACGTTCATTCCGGAGCCAACTGCCGCGTGTCTGCTGATGGTAGGACTGGCGTGCTTGCGAAGAAATCGTCGGTGATACGTGCGCTGCATTGAAGGAATATGCATCGATCGGGTCCGCCCCCGATCATTCAAGCAGGAGATGACATGAAGCTTTGCCAGTTTTACGCCTCAGCACTCGAGCGCGAGGCCGACTTGAAGCGCCGCATGCCCGTCGCGGCCCGGCTGGGGCTGCTCGTCTGCGGGAAGGTTGTGGATGTGACCGATCTTGCGGCGCGGCATGGCGACGTGCGCGATCCGCAGTATGCCGGCGTGCTTGCTGCCGCGGTGGCGGCACTCGACGAGTTTGCCGCTTTTCGCGAGGAGGCGAAGGCTCTGGTCGCAAAGGGCGGCGACGGCGCCGGACAGGCGCATGAGCCGGCCAGCGTCTTCTTCGGCCCCTGCGTCCTGCGGCCTTCGCAATATCTCGACTTCTACGCCTTCGAGCAGCACGTGATGACGATGCGCAAGCAGCGCGGGCTCGACTTCATCGTGCCGGAGTGGTACGAGATTCCGGCGTATTACAATTCGAACGCGACCAGCTTTCTCGGCCACGGCATGACGGCGTACTATCCGCCGGGCGAGGAGCGGATGGACTACGAGTGCGAGATGGCGTGCGTCATCGGCCGGCCCGTCCGCAATGCCACGACGGAGTCAGCGGCGGCGAGCATCGCGGGCTACACCATTCTCAACGATCTGTCGGCGCGGCAGCGGCAGACGAAGGCGATGCCGATCAACATGGGACCGGCGCCGGGGAAGGATTTCGCCAGCGCGCTGGGGCCGTGGCTGGTGACGCCCGATGAGTTGGCGAAGCTGGACGACGTGGGCATGCGGGCGTACGTGAATGGCGAGCAATGGACGGACGGACGTTACGGCACGGTGAAGCACCGCTTCGAGAGCATGATCGCCTTTGCCTCGAGCGCCCGCACGATGTTTTGCGGCGATGTGCTGGGCAGCGGGACAGTGGGCACGGGCTGCGGGGCGGAGTTGAAGAAGTTTCTGAAGCCGGGCGACAAGGTGCGGCTGGAATTTGACGGGATGGGGGAGCTTGAGAACGTTGTGGAACATGAGAAGTAAGCGGCTCATGCCGCAATGAAAAAAGGCCCCGCGCGGGGGCCTTCGTGGATGTGCCTGTTTGTCGGGGCCGCCGGGGTCCGGAACTCACGTTCAGGCCCGGTTGGCGGCAGGTTGTGATGCGCGGGGCGGGATTCTCCTGCCGTAGCGCGCCGCTGTGATCGCCTCAAGCGGCAAGAAAGTCCTCATTGAGCTTCTCGCGCAGCTTGGCGAGGGCGCGATTCTGAATCTGTCGAACGCGCTCCTTGGTCACGCCGATCAGCATGCCGACCTGCTCGAGTGTCTGCGGGCCATCGGCGTCGAGCCCCTCCACCTTGGCCAGGGCGAAGCGGGCCTGGAGCACTTTCACTTCGACCTCGTTGAGGGAGGCGGAGTTGGCCTGGATGATGCCGCGGAGTTCGGCGAGGCAGTCCTGCTCCTGATGCTCGCGCGTCTGATCGAGATGATCGCTTCGTTCGAGCATGGGATCGAACTCGACCGGGAACCGGCCGCGGTATCGGCTGACCTTCATGGCGACGCGGCTGAAGCTCTTGAGAATGGCGCGGCAGGCGTAGGTGCTGAACTTGAAGCCGCGGGAGGCATCGAACTTGTCGACGCTTCGGAGCAGTGCCAGGTTGCCCTCGCTGATGAGCTCGGCGTAGTCAATGTTGCCGAGCTTGGTGCGCTTGGCCATGGCCAGCACCAGCGGCATGTTTGCCTGGATGATGCGGCACTGGATGTCTTCGACGCGTGCCTGCCACCAGAGGATTTCGCGGGTGGCCTGCTCGCCAAGGGGCTTGCCGCGAAATTTGTCGAGCTGCTTGAGAATGCGGCAGCGGGCGTAGTTGAGTTGGAGAAACAGGCGGCGCTCCTGCTCGCCGGTCAGCGTGGCGGACGAGCCGAGTCCGTCGAAGGCAGGCGTGGGGTCGGCGGCATTACACCAGGGACGCGTCGACACGCCGGCGGGTAACTCGTTACTGAACAGCTCGCGGGCGATGCCGGGTTTTGTGAAGCAGGGATGGGCAATGTACTCAAACGGCTTGGTGAGGAGCCGCGTGAGCCGGTCGCGATCGGTCTGATCGAGTGATTTGAGAATGGCGGCAGCCGGCAGCATGGCTGTCGGGATCCGCGGATCCACTCCCACAGGTGACTTGTCGTCGAACGCAGAAGTCATGTTGACCTCCCCAGCCTCCCAGGGCCGAATGGGTCCGGCAACGCAAATTGCGGTGGGAGAGCGATCGCGCGGCAGAACGATGCCGATTCGACGCGAACGACCGCTGGCGTCCCGTTGCCGATGGACGTCACGAGTTTTGTTGGTGCCGGTCGCCGGGCGATCGCTCGGCCGCCTGCGTTCCGGCGGGGCAACCCCTCCGATGAAGGGTCGTGCGGGGGTGGGAAATTAAGCTGTTACCGAGACAAACATAACACAGAAATCCGGCGGGGCAAACTTGACTTAATGATAACACTGGCTAAGAAAAATCCGCAATCGAGAAGAATCGTCCATAAGAGCTGTTGCATCAGTATGTTAGTGATTGCAAAAAGTTTGTAAGATTTCCGGACGGATTTTCGAGCCAGCCACGTAACATGAGGAGTAACACTTTTTATCGGTTCGGGGTGCGACGAATGGGCGATATCACCCCAGCGTTACCCGGAGTTTATCCCCACGTACGACGTTCTGACGCGGGTTCCGGGTGCCGGAGTTCCTCTAAGTCGAAAGGGTGATTTGCCTATTTCCGGGCGTTGAACACGCGGCAACGGTCACGCGTCCTCCGGGCGGAGCCGGGCTGCCGTGTTGGCCGTCGCGCGGGGCGGTGTTGCGCCGAACGTCAATTCCGACGCTGGAGGTATTGCGAGAGCAGTTCTATGGTCTGCGGCGCCATGAGTGAGTCCTTGCCAAAGCCGCGGACGGCGCCTGCTTCGATTGCAGCCTTCTGCGCTTCCTCAAAATTGCTGATCAGCGTGATGGGCACGCGATTCAATTCCGAATCCGCGGCGACCCGACGGACCAGGTCTAGACCGGGAGATCCGTCGGCGAAGATCAGCCGGTTGACCATCACAAGTTTGTATAGCTGCGACTTCATCCGTTGAATCGCTTCATCCACGAACATGACTCGGTCGAGCCGGATGTCGAAATGCCGGTGGAGCATGTGGGAGATCATGGCGTGATCGGGATCGCAGTTGCCGACATCCAGCACGGGATCGGGCATGGTGAAGTCCTTCCAAATAGGCAGGCAGCTTGGACAACGGACCGGCGCGCAGGTTGAATTGCCGTTGCCCAGACGTCCGGATACAGTCTTTCCGGCGTGCGGCAGCGATGCCACAGGCCGGCGCACAAATGGTCGATTATAGTGCGAAAGCCGCAGATTTACGGATGCGGCAGCGTTTCGCCGGCGACTCGGGAATCAAGCCCGCTTCTGACTTACATGAGGATGCATGAAACTTGCCGATCGAGCCACGCAGTTGACGCCATCCGCCACGCTGGCGGTCGCGAACAAGGCCGCCGAAATGCGGCGCGCGGGCAAGGATGTCATCGGTTTCGGCGCCGGCGAGCCGGACTTCGGCACGCCGGAAAACATCTGCGAGGCCGCCAAGCGGGCGCTGGACGCGGGCCATACGGGTTATGCCAAACCGACGCACGGCATACCGGAGGCCAAGGCGGCGGTTTGCAGGAAGTTCAAGTCGGACAACGGGCTGGACTATTCACCGGATCAGGTCATCGTCACGGTCGGCGGCAAGGAAGCGCTGTTCCTGGGATTTGCGGCTCTGCTGAATCCCGGCGACGAAGTGCTGCTGCCGGTGCCGTACTGGGTGAGCTTTCCCGAGCAGATCAAGCTGTGCGGCGGCGTAGTGCGGAAGGTGCTGGCTGACGAGGCGAACGGGCTGCGGTTGACCGCACGGCAGATTTCCGAGGCGGTGACACCGCGGACGAAGATATTCGTGTTCAACAGCCCTTCAAACCCCGGCGGATTCGCATACTCGCCGGAGGAGACGCGTGAGATCGCCGCGGCGCTGGCCGGGCGCGACGTAATCGTCTTCAGCGACGAGATGTACGACCAGCTGCGATTCGGCGATCGGCGGGAGCACCTGAGCTTCGCGGCGATCAGCCCGGAGTGGTACGGGAAGACGATTACCTTCAACGCGGCAAGCAAGACGCACTCGATGACCGGCTGGCGAGCAGGCTACGCGGCCGGGCCGGCGCCGATCATCAAGGCGATGTGCAATCTGCAAAGCCACACGACGAGCGGGACGGCGACGTTTATTCAGCATGCACTGGTGGAGGCGCTGACGGGTGATCAAAGTCACGTGGAAGTGATGCGCAAGGCGTTTGAAGAGCGCGGAGAGCACATGTGGCGGCGGCTGTCGGCGCTGAAGGGCGTGACATGCGTGCGGCCGAGCGGGGCATTCTACTGCTTCCCCAACGTATCGGGCACGTATGGGGCGCTGGACGTCTCCGACAGCGGCGGATTCTGCGAGGCGGTTCTGGAGCGTGCACAGGTCGCGCTGGTGCCGGGCGATGCGTTCGGGTCGGAGCAGCACGTGCGGCTGAGCTTCGCGAACAGCATGGAGCATATCGACCGGGGGCTGGACCGGCTGGCGACGCTGCTGGGGACGAAATAGGTCCTTCCAGTTTCACTCGACGTGCCGGGTCGCCTTCGAGCGTGATGTCCAATCTCGCGGCGGTTCTGCGATTCTCGCAAGAAAATGATGGCCGGCGCCGGCCATAACGCCAGAGTACCGGCATAAGATTAACGGGACGCGTTCGGTTCAAGCGAGAAAAGCGCCAGATGGTTTCTGCCGCTGACAACGAGCCTGCGATGCGCAGAGTCGCGCGACCGTGGCCGTGGTATGCGCGCGTGCCGCTTAAGCTGGCGATACTGGCGACCGTGTCCATTCTCGTCCTGTTTCCCGATCCACGCTACTTCTTTCGCCAGGTTGCGCGAATTCGCAATCTCGAGCGGATGGTGACTCCCGACGCGCCGGAACTTGCGATCTACGAGGCGACCGTGCGGGCAAGGTGTCAGCAGTACGCGGATGCGCATAAGGCGTGGCAGGAAGGAAAGCGCTGTTACAGCACGAATGTCCGGCCCGAGCACATCGCACGGGTGTTTCCCGAATGGGTTCCCGGCGCTTCCCTACCGAGTGAGCGGCGGTCAATGGACGTGCACAGGGCGTCCGGCACCGCCCCCGCGGATGATCCATGCGAGGCACAGCCGCTCCCGATCGGCTTTGCGACCGATCTCTCCGGTTTTGCGGCGCGGCGGGTTCAGCAGGAGGTAGCGCAACTGGCCTATTCCGAATTTCGGTATGCCTGGGACTGGGAGGTATGGGGCGTCGCGGATTACATGCCCACGATCGCGGAGTTGTTCGCCAAGGCGCGCGAAAGCCCCGTGGACGGCCTTCGCGAAGACTGCGATGGGCGCGCTGTATTCGCGGCATCGCTCATGCGTCGGCTCGGATACGACGCGAGGGTGGTCACCGATTTGCGGCATGTCTGGGTGGAAACACCGGAGGGAAAGTATTTGCATTCCGGCCAGGACGGGCCGGCGACCCTCAAATCCACGCCCGAAGGTAACGCGCTGATCTGGACCAGCGCCCTGCTCAACATCCCGGTTGCCCTGAATTATGGCATCGCGGTCTTTCCGTTCTCGCGCGAGCTGATCATCACCATCACGATCTATCTGTTGCTCGTGCATCGCGCGATGAATTGGCGCGCGGCGGTGCTCGGGGGGCTGTTCCTGATACAGGGCCTGCTGTTCATGAGGTTCCGGCTGCTGGAGGTCTGCGATGGTGCTTACTATTCCACGAGCTGGCCAGCCTGGATCGGAATCACGCATGTTCTTGCCGGGGTGTTTATCTTGATGCGTGCTGCGCGCCTGGCGCGGAGGCGCGTCACGGCGTAGCATTCGATGGCGCGCCTCAGCACCGAGTCATATTCCCATGACTCAAGTCTGGATTTAGGCGTCGCGCCCTTATTCTGGGCCGCGGATGCGGTAACTTCCGTTGGACTTGCCTAAAAATTCAGGAACAATGGACTAACTATGCTGTAGTTTGTAGCGTAGGTTCTGTTGTCAATCTGGTGCGATGTTCCTGCGGGTGAGCCACGGCATGATCTTGGGTTCGGGTAAGCTGGCGTCGGTACTGCAACGAGGGAGCCGCATGCGCTGGCCCGCTCGCGTGGCGCTGAAATGGTCGATCTTCGCCACGGTCACGCTTGTCGCCCTGTTTCCCAATCCCCTTCAACTCTGGCGACACCTTTCACGCGTGTGCAATCTCGACGCGATGGTCGAACCGTTCGCACCCGAGCTTGTGGAATTTGAATCCAGCTTTGTGGCGTGGATGGATGGGGAAGACTCGCGGGCCCGCGGCAAGGACCAGGCTCAGACGGGGCCCTGGCGCGAACGGCTGGGCCCGCGCGACGTTCAGAAGCAGGTGGAGAAATTCGTATACCGCCGCGTGGATTATGCGTGGGACTGGGAGTTGTGGGGATCGGCCGACTACATGCCGACGGTGGCGGAGATGTACGCCCAGGCGGCCGCCAACGACGGGCGTCTGCGGGAGGATTGCGACGGGCGGGCGGTGATGGCGGCGTCGCTGATGCGGCGGCTGGGCTACGACTCGAAGCTGGTGACAGACCTGCGGCACGTCTGGGTGGAGACATCGGAGGGCCGCTGGATGAACCCCGGGCGAGCGGCGACGATCAAGTCGGCGCCGGAGGGCTCGCAGACGAGCATCCTGGCGACGCTGACGAACGTGCCGGTCGCGCTTTCCTACGGGACGAAGGTGTTTCCGATCTGGCGGGAGATCGTGATTCTGCTGACGGCGTGGGCCCTGATGCGGCGACCGGGCCTGTCATGGCCAGCGTTCCTGGTGGGCGGGGCCCTGCTGTTTGCGGGCCTGTTCTTCATGCGACGCGGCTATCTGGCGCCGGAAGGCGTGTCGACCGAAGTCAAATCATGGCCGGCCTGGGTGGGGATTGTGTTCGTCTCATCCGGCCTCGGCTGGCTGGCGTGGGCGTCCGATCGGGCCAACCGCAAACAAAGAGCCCGCGCGATCTCCACGCGGGCTTCAACGGCGCTGGCGGGCGCCAAATAGACGCCGGTCTCTATGCGGTTCAGGAGGCGGCGGCTTCGGGCGCGGCGGCGGGCTTGTTGCGGCCGCGGAGTTCATCCATTTCCTTCTTGGCTTCCTTCCAGAGCTTGTAGGCCTCGGGGCGGTTGCCCTTCTTGTATTCCTTGCCGGCGGTCTTTCGCTTTCGCTTGATATCCTTGCTCTTTCGCATGTGCTCAATGACTCCGTGGCGGTTTCGTGCGCAAAACTCGTGACGCTGCGACAAACAAAAACGGTTCCGGAGTGTATCACGCAGAGAGTTGTTTGTCGAAACACTATAATCAGTGCTGGGGACTTCGGGGCTGGCAGGCGGGAATTACGGGGGCAGTGTGCGTGGGAGATCGGCGTAAGCTCCCGGCCGCCGGAAGCTTAGGATAGGGAAAAATCGCATGAAGATTTGCGGCCTGGCGGGGTTGACAGCTAGTTCAGGTCTGCTAAATTACTTTGCTCTGTCGAGTTGAGACCGGCAGGGCGGAAACGTGCCCTGACGCAGCCAATCTGGAGGCTGAACTGGCTCGAAGGATTGACAATTTCATCACGTGCATCGGTGTTCCACCGGTTCCGAGATCAATCACCTGAATTGATGTCTGGCCGCCGGTGAATGCCGGTGGTGGCTTGTCGCCTCGTCCTGCATCGCGGCTTGCGAAAAGTCGGCCGTGCGTGACGGGCTCTTGGAGTGTACACTCACCTGGTGCCAGGGAGTTTGTCGAAGGTGACGAAACTTCCGGGTGAGGTGGGGCTCGTAGCTCAGTTGGTTAGAGCGCGTCGCTGATAACGACGAGGTCGTTGGT
>CAYOZN010000051.1:5374-13430 GCA_964408455.1 uncultured Planctomycetaceae bacterium | reverse complement strand
CTAGGATATCAGGTTCTCATCCTGGAGACCGGGGTTCGAGTCCCCGTGGGGGTGCCATCAAAGGCCCTTTCGGACAACGTGCCGAAGGGGCCTTTTTTTGCGCGGGATCGGGGGACGTCGTCCTGTGCGAAGTCGCCGGTCGGGATTACCATCCGCAGTTCCCATCCCCAACTGCTGGAGGCAAACATGGTCAATCCCTATCCCAACGCGCCGGACGGCATTCTCGAAATCATAGACACGTACGAGGCTCAGCCGGAGACGCTGGTAAGGTACTTCGCGAACGTCCCGCGCGAGAAGCTCACGACGCGGCCCGTGCCGGGGCGGTGGTCGATGATTGAATGGCTGGCCCACGTCGTGGACTCGGACATCGTCATCGCCGATCGCATCAAGCGGTGCGTCGCGGAGGAGCGGGCCCTGCTGATCGGCTTCAACGAACAGCTGTTCGCCCAGCGGCTCTTCTACCAGGAGCGCGAGCCGGCCGAGGAGCTGGAGCTGTTGCGCTGCGTGCGGCGACAGACCGCCCGCATTCTTCGCCATCTGCCGCCGGAGGCGTGGGACAAGCTGGCGGTACACAACGAGCGCGGGTTTCAGACGACGAAACTGCTGGCGCAGATCGGTGTGGGGCACATCAATCATCACCTGCCGTTTTTGATTGAGAAATGCAGGGCGCTGAAGCTGCCGTGTTGAATGGGTGGGATCGAATATCAAAGGATCGCAGGGCGCGTCGCTTTCGTCGCCGGCAGCCCCGCGCAGGGCGCAAAAAAAAGCGAGCCTGCTTCGCTCCGACGTGTTATCCAAATCGATTTGACTCGATATTTGGTTCCTGTCGTTCGAGCAGGCTCTGATGAAATATACGCGCGCCTGGCTGCCGAGGCCGGTAAATTCGAACTGTATTTTCGTTCACCCGCGTCGAACGGCGGATGTGTTGCATGCGGAGCGAGGGTGGCCGGGTGCACGCGAACGAACGACGCGATGACGGAGAGCTGTCGCCATGGAAAATCCATTCCCCGATGCGCCATCACGCCTGCCGGACCTGCTGGCCGCCTACTCGGCACAGCAAGAACGGTTTTCGCGGTGCTACGGCGGCGTGTCGCGCGAAAAGCTGGTTGCCCATCCCATTCCCGGCCGCTGGTCGATGCTCGAGTTGTTGTGCCACGTGGTCGATGCGGACCTGGTGATGAGCGATCGAATCAAGCGGACCATCGCCATGGATCGGCCGCTGTTGTGCGAATACGACGAATCGGCGTACGTCAGGACGCTGGGTTATCAGGAGCGCGACGCGGCCGCCGAGATCGCCCTGTTCGAGCACAATCGGCGGCACATGCTGCCGATCCTGCGGCTGCTCGATGACGCGGCATGGCAACGCGTGGGCGTCCACTCGCAGCGCGGCGAGTTCACGGTGTTCGTGCTGGTGCAATACGCGGTCGGGCATGCGAATCACCACTATGCGTTTCTCGATGAGAAGCGCCGGGCGCTGGGGATCGGGTGAGGCGCGGGGCGGCGCACTGATGGTGCAAGAGTGCGGTGCAGGCGGCACTGGGCGGGGAGACGCCCTCGCTGGCGCTTCGGGTTGGTGTGAACTGGCCGGGCTCGCGCGTGGTTACTCCCTCGCTGGCGCTTCGGGTTAGTAGGTTGCAGCTCAAGGACTATTACAACTTCGTCGAGCCGTTCATCTGGTATGTGGTGGCGGTACTTTCGGTGCCGGCCCTGCGTCAACATGCGACGCTGCCGTGGCGGCTGGCGCTGGCGGGCGTTGTGGGGCTCTTTGGAACCAGCGACTTCTACGAGAAGGAGGCGTGGTGGACGCCGTGGTGGCTGCTTGCCTGGAAGGCGGCGTGCCTGATCGCGATGGCAGCGATTATCGCGAGGATCTACGTTCGCTCTGCTTCGAAAAGGGGCGGGCCGACGTCGGCAGAGGGCAATCGCGACGAACGGACAAATCGAAGTGGGTAAACAGTCTCCGACATTTCCGGTGCCGCACTCCCCCGTGCCTCATGCGAGCACTGCTCGCAGAGCAGTGGCACCCGGCGGCGCTAATTCTCGAAGGCGCGGATGACGAGGGTGTCGTTCTGACCGCCGAAGCCGAATGAGTTGCTGAGGCAGGTGCGAACGTCGGCCTTGCGCGCCTGGTTGGGGACGTAATCCAGATCGCACGCGGGATCGGGATTCTGGTAGTTGATCGTGGGCGGCAGCACCTGGTCGCGAATGGCCAGGATGCACGTGATCAGTTCGCAGGCGCCGGCGGCGGCGATCAGGTGACCCATCATGCTCTTGACGCTGGAGACGGGCACCTTCTTGGCCTTGTCGCCGAAGACGCCGCGGATGGCCAGCGATTCGATCTTGTCGTTTTCGCGGGTGCCGGTGCCGTGGGCGGAGATGTAGTCGATCTCGTCGAGGCCGACGCCGGCATCGTGAAGCGCGGCCCGCATGGCGGCGATGCCACCGCGGCCGTCTTCGTGGATGTCGGTAATGCGGAAGGCGTCCGCCGTGGAGCCGTAGCCGAGCACCTCGCACAGAATCGTCGCGCCGCGGGCCTTCGCGTGCTCGAGTTCTTCGAGGATCAGCATGCCGGCGCCCTCGCCGAGGACAAATCCGTCGCGGGTACGATCGAAGGGCCGCGACGCCGTGATGCAGGTATCGTTCCGCGTGGACAGGGCGGTCAGCAGGTTGAAGCCGGTGACGCCGAGGGGGTGGATCATGCTGTGGCAGCCGCCGGAGATCATGATGTCGGCATCGCCGAAGCGGATCAGGTTCGTGGCCTCGCCGATGGCCTGGGTGCTGGCGGCGCAGGCAGTCAGGGTGTTGAGATTGGGCCCCTCGATGCGGAAGAAGCGGGCCAGATGACCGGCGGCCATGTTCGGGTCCTGCTCGACTTCGATGGTATCGTTCAGTGCCTTGGCGGCGACATCGGCCCAGCGGCGGGCGTCGAGGGCGTTTTTCTGGTAGTCCCACGCCTCGACGGCAGCAAGGGCGAAGTTGTCGAAGTCGATGGGGCCTTCACCGCCACCGAGATAAACGCCGACGCGGGTGCGATCGAGCGTTGAAGCGCGTTCGAGGCCGGCGCTTTGCCATGCGAGCCGGGCGGCGGCCATCGCGAAGCCGGCCTGCCGGCTGACGTTCTTGTGGTGCTCGTAATCCTCTGCCGGGAGGAAGCTGGCCAGGTCGAACCCCTTCACCTCCGACGAAAACTGCGTCGGAAAGGTGCGGGCGTCGAAGATGGTGGTCGGTGCGATGCCGCTCTTGCCGTCGAGAATGGCCTGCCAGGCCGACTCGATGTCGTGGCCGAGCGGCGTGATCCAACCGATGCCGGTGACGACGACGCGTCTGGTCACGAGACGTACCTCCGAAGGACGATGGCGGCCGTCTGCCCGCCCGACATGGCGCCCGCAAAGGAGATGGCGACGCCCGGGCGGCGATCGACGGGATCGCCGTGAATGACGTTGAGATTGCAGGCGGGATCGATATGGTCGGTGTTGAGGGACGGGGGAATGACGCCGCGGTGCATGGCCATGACCGTCAGTGCCACGTCGATTGCACCGCCGCCGGCCCCGTTGTTGCCGATGGCGCCCTTGGAAGCGAGCACCGGGACAGTCGGCCCGCGATCGCCCAGGACGCGGTGGATGGCCGCGGCCTCGGCGGCGTCGAAATCGACCATGCCGGCGCCGTATGGCGTGATCAGCTCCACGTCCGACGCGGAAATCCCGGCATTCTTCAATGCCTTTTCCATCGCCAAGGCATAGGCGCGGCCGTCGGACTGCGGGCGCGTCCAGCTCTCGGTGTTGGCGGATGCGCCGAAGCCGACCACTTCGCCGTAAATCCTCGCGCCGCGCGCCCTTGCCCGGTCCAGTGATTCGAGAATGATCAGCCCGCCACCCTCGGCCGCCACCGTGCCGCGGCGGGCGCGATCGAACGGGCGGCATGCCGACTCGGGCGTGTCGTTGGCGTCGGTCGCCAACCGCTTCCACAGGGTCGGCCGCATGAGGCCCATGGGGTTCATCTTGCTCTCGGCGCCGCCGCAAATGCAGATGTCGGCGGCACCGCGGGCGATGGTGCGATAGGCCTCGCCGATGGCGAGATGGCTGGATGCCTCGCCGCAGGTGATCGTATTGGAGGGGGCCTGGCAGTCGTGCACGATGGTGACGTGGCAGGCCAGCATGTTGGGCAGGAACTTGAGCAGCCAGAGGGGCGTGAGGTTCTTCATGCCCTCACCCCATTTGCCGAGGCTGAAGCCGCGGTCCTCGCCGGCCTCCGGCCGGTCGACCGACTGGGCCAGGGCGCCGGCCAACTCGTTGAGGTCTGCGCAGATGAGACCGGCGCCGATGTTGGCGCCGAAACGCGTGGAGTCGACGTTGACGGCATCGGCCTCGCCGCGTTCGACGAGGCACTTGGTCTTGATGCCCGCATCTTTGGCAGCGTGATAGGCGGCGGCGACCGCGAGCTCGATGTCGCGGGCCATCACCTTGGCGGCCTTGCGATAGCCCTTGGGGACGACATCGCCGATCTTAACGCCGGCGATCTCCCCGCCAACCTGGCTGGCGAAGTTGGACGGGTCGAAGGACTGGATGCGGCGGATGCCGCATCGCTTTTCCACCAGCGCATCGAACGTCTCGCCGATGCCGATGCCGACAGGCGTGACGACGCCGAGGCCGGTGATGACGACGCGTTGCTGTTTCATGTCGATGGGGTCCTCACCGCAATCCGGCAGGCAGCCGCCCGTATCTTTGAAGCTGCTCGTTCCTGCTATTATTTTGCCGGCGTGTTCCTGCCGGTCAGGCTCGGCGGTCGATCTGCCGGTACGCCTACGCCGGCGGCCGGTTTACATTGTAGGTCCGCAGCAGCGACTTGAAGTCCTCGGTGAAGACGAAGTTCTCCTCCGGAAACGTCATGCCGCTGAGATTATTGTCGATGTGGGAGAACACGATGTCGATCTCGGCCAGGGGCTGGCCGTTTCGCGTCACGCGACCGCGCGTCATCGCCGCTTCCGGGGCGATCTGCTCGATCACGGCGTCGTACTGCAATTGATCGCCGGGACGCACTTCATCGACAAAGCTGGCCCGCTGCACCTTGGCGAGAATCACCTTTTCCTCGAAGTTGCGCGCCTCGCCCACCAGGATGCCCGCGGTCTGGGCCATGCCCTCGACGATGAGGCTCGCCGGCATTACGGGATAGGCGGGAAAATGGTCGTGGAGGTGTTCTTCGGCGAGGCTGACGTTCTTGATCGCCGTGGCCCGGACGCCGGATTGGAAGTCCGTGAACTTGTCGATCCAGATCCACCGCACGGGCTTCAGGCCGCCATCTTGTTGTTGACGTAGTTCACGATCGTCTTGACGGTGAACAGGTTGGACATCTTGGACACGTCGGGATCGTGCTCGAACTCGGAGAAGTCGGCATGCGGCATGGCGCTCTTGAGCGTGGCCAGGCCCTTGGCCGTCATCTTGCCGCCCTCGACGTATTCGGGGTTGTTGAGGATGGAGTCGGGGAACAGCTCGCCGCGGGGAATCTTGATGCCGAACGTCTTTTCGAGACGAAACACGATATCAAGAAAGTCGATCGACTCGGCGCCCAGATCGCCGGTAAGCGTGGCCTCTTCCTTTATCTCGTCGTCGTCCACGCCCAGGGCATCGACCAGGACTTCCTTGACCTTGTCGAAGACTTCATCTCGATTCATCGCCATACCGGTGGTTCCTCCCTGCGGGACCCGTTTCAGCCGTTGTTCGTCAGTGCCGCAGTCGCCTTCAGGGCTGCCGGGCCGCCGAGCAGGCTGAAGACCTTTCTTGCGTGAGCGATCAGTCGCTCGTCGGTCTCAGCCCAGCGCGAATCCCGTTCAGCCAGATTGTAATGCCGAAGCGTCAGCCTTGCCTTCACGATATCCTCGCCCTCGGGAGAGCGGCCGGACGCCTTGAACTCGCTTGTGTCCTCTTCAATGCGCACCGCCTCGGCCGCGACATGCAGCGAGCGGCCCGGTGCGACAAAACTCCGATAGTTGACGTTCTTCGCCTCGGCGAGAACGACCATGCTTTTCGCAAATTCCTGATGGGCACGCACCAGCCAGGCAGCCGTCTGCACCATCGCCTCCAGCATCAGGACGCCGGGCATCACCGGGAACGCTGGAAAGTGATCGCCGAGGTATTCCTCGGCCAGGCTGAGCGACTTGGTCGCGGTAATGCGCGACCACGGCTCGATGGAGGTGATGCGATCCACCAGGATGAACTTCATCGAGTCGCTTTCCAACGCCGCGGGGTGAGCGCGCCCCATGCACATAAACGCCGCGAGCCGAGGCACGTTGGCCGGCCCCGGGCGCATTTGAACCGGAGACTTTTAGTCGAATAACACAGACTTGGCAAGTGCGGGGAGCGGCAAAAGGCGTTCCCTATGCGGAACGGAGAATTCACAAAGGCAGGTTGCTTCACGAATTGCGCGGTCTTGGACGCGACGTCGCCAACCGCCCATGTGCGGGCCTCCCCTCGGCGGCGCCACGCAGGGCCGGCGCCTAGTTCGGCAGGTCCGGGATGGGTTTGTCGGGATAACAATCCATCCGCCAGTTTTCTCCACGGACCACCCAGTAGTTTTCGTAGTGGGCAGACAGATTGGTCTGGCCGGCCAGGCGGATGGGCCCGGCGTGGCCGTCGACGAAGGACACGTTGAAGATGTTCCGCTTTCCGTGCCAGCCCGGAAACGAGTAATTCGGCGCATTCCATTTTGCAACTTCGGCGATGGTCTCTTCGAGCAGCACCGTCTCGGCGGTGCTCGGGACGCGCGTGCTGCTGCGGAAGTAGGGGCCGTAGAAGTGTTGCGTGAACGAGGTGAAGCCGACGAAATCGATGTGGTTGTTCAGCCGATAGCTCGTGCCCGTCGACACGTGCACCGGCTTGCCGAGGGCGGGCGGGGCCATGAAGAACGGCTCGAAATTCACCGGCGCCGGATCCACGCCGCGATCGGTCGGACACTCGAACAGCGAGGTATTGATGTTCATGGGGTCGCGATACATGTATCGGTTGAGAATGCGGTTTTGCTGCCAGAAGTCCTGGTTTCCCATGACGCCCAGACCGGTCTTGCCGCCGTATTCGTATTCGCCGTCGTAAAGCCAGTCCTCTTCTGCCTCCGGCACGACCGGCGATGTCAGCCCCTTGGGATCGTCCATGCTGTACATGATCATCGCCTTGCCCAGCGAGCCCATGTTGCTGAGGCACTTGGTCTTCTGGCTCTCGTGCCTGGCACCGGCAAGCGAGGGCAGCAAAATCGAGATTAAGAGCGAGATGATGGCGATGACGACGAGCAACTCGAGCAGCGTAAAGGCCACGTGCCGCGGGGAACCGCTGAGCTGCGTTGTTCGGGCATTGCTGATGGCACACCGATTCGGCGGAAAGGCTCTAGGCATGATTCCACCCTTCACCCGCGTCCTGGTCGCTCGTACGAGGGCCCGACTCCCGGACATGATAATCCAGCGAAGCAGCGGAAACCAGAAAGCCTGTTCGCGCGGCGGAGCCTGCCGCGCACTCGATAAGCCGTCATGCCCGGGCGTCCATCCGCCCAGGGCGGCCGGGACGCTGTTTCATAGCGGTGCGTCGCCTTTTTCGGCAGGGGCCGTATTTTTACCGCCCATACTGTGACTGGAGCGGTGGAACGGGCGAAGCCGAATCCGTTATACTGAGCCCAGGGTGTGAGTTGACCGGCCTTCGGCCGGACAGGCTGGGTGGGTGGGGTGTCCAACGCCATTGCCGCGCCGGCGACACGCGGACCGTTTTGTGCAGTCACGTGTCGATGACAGCGATCGCACGATTTCCCGCCTCGGCACCTGCGCCTGGTCACGCGCATCGGCCGCAATTCCGCGGCATCCGTTACACAAGTCCGGGAGGCTTTATGGTGCAGCACGTGATTCTTCGGGCACGGCATATCTGCGTGGCGGCGGGCATCGCCATCGTCGCAACTGGTGGACACTCACGAGCCGCCGAAGCGATCAACACGGGCGAATTGACCGTGGTTCGCCACGCCCGTCTGAATCTGCCCATCATGCTGAAGGCCAGCGCCGGCGGCGCAATTCCCGTCGCGGCGGCCA
>CAYOZN010000051.1:0-5274 GCA_964408455.1 uncultured Planctomycetaceae bacterium | reverse complement strand
CTGCCCATCATGCTGAAGGCCAGCGCCGGCGGCGCAATTCCCGTCGCGGCGGCCAGGGCCGGGCAGCCGCCCGCGGCATTGGATGTCTTTACCGCGCATGGCCACGTATTCGGCATACTGGATGCCGGCACCCAGCTCGTCGAGACCCGCGTTGAACTGGACACCTTCGGCTGGACGCACACGTCCTTTCAACAGGTCCATCACGGCGTGCCTGTGTTTTCCGGTCTGCTTCATGTCCATCAGAACGCTGCCGGCGAAGTGATCTGCGTCAACGGACGGTACTATCCCGTGTCGGACAAGCTGGCGGTGGCGCCAGCGTTGAGCTCGGATGCGGCCGAGGCGACGGCCCGCGCGATTCTCGGTGCCAATGGCTCGGCACCGACGGTCGAAGAGAACCAACTGGTGGTGGTGGATCCCGGCTGGTATGGCGATCCGCCGGCAGGGGCCCGCCTGGCGTGGCACCTCGTGCTTCGCGACGATGAGCAGGGATACCGCGAGGGGTTCTTCATTGACGCGGCCGACGGCGAGATTCTCGACCGATGGAACATGATCACCGATGCGATGAACCGCGAAGTGTACGATGCGTCGGGCGGTGGATTGCCGGGCGTGCTCGCCCGGGCCGAAGGAGGCCCGCCGGTCGATCCGGAAGTCGACCGGGCGTACGACTATTCCGGCGATACGTATCTCTATTTTCTGCGCGGCTTCGGGCGTGACGGCATGAACGGACAGGGCATGACCCTGATCAGTTCGGTCCGCCGGACCTTTTCGTGTCCCAATGCATCCTGGAACGGCGTGCAGACGTCCTATTGCGATGGCCTTGCCGTCGATGACGTCATCGCTCACGAATTCACGCACGGCCTGACGCAGTTCACCGCGAACCTAATCTATCAGAACCAGTCTGGCCAGTTGAACGAGAGCTTCTCCGACGTGTTCGGCGAAATGGTGGACCAGTTCAACGGCAATGCGGCGTTTGTGGGCGATCCCGGCGGTACTGCCTGGCTGCCGGCGCCGCCGAGCGGCTCAGGCGTGGATACGCCGAATAACCTGCGGACCGCCTGCAGCCCTGGCTTCGACTACGTGGACGGCGTGCGCTGGCTGGTGGGCGAGGACATGACGGTGTTTGCCAACGGCGCCATTCGCGACATGTGGCAGCCACCGTGCCGCAACCATCCCGACTATGCCAACAGCGAGTTGCAGACGTGCAATCCACTGGATGCCGGCGGCGTCCATTCCGGCAGCGGCGTGCCGAACCATGCTTTTGCCATACTTACCGACGGCAAGACGTTTAATGGGCACGTCGTCACGGGCATCGGCCCCATCAAGGCCGGCGCCTTCTGGTATCGGGCCCTTGCGTTTTATCTGACGCCCGCGTCGGATTTTGAGGACGCTTACTTCGCGCTGCTTCAGGCAGGCCAGGACCTCATCGGCGAGGACCCGGCCGATCCGCGAACCGGCGCGCCCTCCGGCGCGCCCATCTTCGCGGATGACGTTGCGCAGCTGACAACGGCGCTGGTCGCGGTGGAGATGAACACACCGGGCGCCTGCGGCTCGGCGGACGACGTGCTGATTTCGGAAGCGCCGATCACGTGCGATTCACCGTCGATCATTTTTGCAGATGATTTTGAGTCGGGCCCTGGCGGCTGGACGGTCTCGAATACTGCGCCGCCCACGCCATACGACTGGGTGCTCACGACAGATCCGCTGCCGTTTGGCCGTGCGGGTATCGCGCGGTTCTGCGCGGATGCGGCGGTGGGCGATTGCAACACGATCGATGAGTCCGCGGTGCATTCCCTGTTCAGCCCGGTCATCGTCACGCCGGTTTCAGATGGGGTCCTGTTTGCCTCGTACACGCATTTCCTCCAGTCCGAAGGCGGCTGGGACGCCGGCAACATCAAGATCAGCGTGGAGGGCGGCCCATGGCAGGTAATTCCGCGCGGGGCCTTCCGCTTCAACCCGTTCAACGGCCGGATCAACAGCATCGGGCAGGGCAATACCAATCCACTCGCAGGCGAGCCGGGCTGGACCGGCACCGGCGGGCAGTGGGGCACCTCGGTCATTGATCTCGGCACGCTGGCCTCGCCCGGCGACGATGTGCAGTTCCGCTTCGATTTCGGCAAGGACGGCTGCACCGGCGGCACGGGCTGGTATGTCGATGACTTCGCGCTGTTCACCTGTGCCGACTGCAACGACGACGCCCAGATCGATATCGACGGCTACTTCCTGGCCCGTGCCTTCGATCCCGCAGGCAACATCGGGGCCGGCATGCCGCAGGCGTTCGTGGTGACCGACCCGCCGGTGGTTTCAGGCGACGTGATCCTGAGCTTCTATGCGCGCGGGGATTTTTCCAGCGCGGAAGAATTCCTTGATGTCGATATCAACGGCGCCCCCGCCGGCCGCGTTTATGAACTTAGCAGCACCGATTGCGGCGGCACGCCGGAGTTCCAGGTCCTCGCGGTCCCGGAGGCGACGTGGAACAGTGCCGCCGGCGGCGGCAGCATTACCATCAACGTGGTCGCGTCGCCGGAGGTCAACGGCAACATCGGCGGATCATGCTTTGGCGAAACGTACGTCAGCGTCTTTATCCGCGCCGCCATTGCGGCGGACGATTGCAGCGGCAACCGGACGCCCGATTCCTGCGATGCAGCCGCGGCCGACATCGCCACGTTCGTGGCAGACATGCTCGACGGCGGTGAGTTTGCGTGCTACTTCGATTTCAACCAGGACGACGCGCTGGACGGGGCAGATATTCAGCACTATGTCGATGCGCTGCTCGCGCCGTAAGCGCTGGATCGCCGCCTGCCCGATGGCACGGGCCGGGTGCACCGGAACAGCGCTGCTGCGGCGTTCCGCCGCTGGAGAGGTGATCGCTTTCTTACGGGCGCGGTTCGGTTGGCAATATGCGACTGCCCGTACGCCGCGACGGGGGCAGCGTCCGCGCGTTTCCCTTTCCCGGCAAGTCGCATAAGATAAACCACCGAAACTGCGGGCGTAGCTCAATGGTAGAGCACCAGCCTTCCAAGCTGGACGTTGCGCGTTCGAGTCGCGTCGCCCGCTTTTTGATCTCCCGTTACTTGGCGCCTGTTCGTCTGTAAAGGCGCTTTTCAATCAGCAGATATCAGCCGCAACTTAGAATCAGCCGATCGGCCCGCGGGTCACGGGTTCGCGGGCTGCCGGCTTTGCGGTCAGTGAGGCTGCCGCGCCGGAACATTGTCGGCCCCGCGGCGGCGAAGTTTCGCGTGCGCCCATTTGGGTGGCGAACATGCGCCGCCGATTTACGTGGCGAACTTGCGCCGATTTACATGGCGAACTTGCGCCGATTTACGTGGCGAACTTGCGCCGATACGGGGCGAGCATGCGCCGATTTAGGTGGCGAACATGCGCCGATTTACAAGGTGAACTTGCGCCGATTTTGCGATGTTACGCCAATTTTCATTATAAGGAACACGAGAGGATCAACCATGGAAACGACCACGAGCGGCGACGTGACCGGGAAAGTCAGAACCAAAGCGCACCAGCATGCGGAGGGTCGCGTGGCACGATCGATCGAGCGGCAAACGGCCAGGCTGCCGTCGGATGCGTTCCTCTGGGCCGCGGCTGCCTCGATCGGCACGTCGCTATGGCTGCGGCTGACCGGCAATCGTCACGACAGCCTGTTTGTCGGCCAGTGGGCGCCGACGTTCCTGCTGCTGGGGCTGTACAACAAGATCGTGAAGGTCGCCGGCTCCGATCGCACGGATTACTGATGAATCGCGACGGCGTGATGGGCGAAGCGGCGCAATGTCCGCCGGAAAGGTGTGCAGCGCTGCCTCGTCCCGGCATTTTTCGGGCAGTGCCGTAGTGCGGACACCAAGGCCGGCGCTTTTTTGGATGCGGGCGCCCTGCGGGCACCGCGTACGAGCATTGCGAACGCGGCAATCCATTATGCCGATCAGTCATCGAGGACCAGTTCGATGAATGGCTGGATATCGGCGCCGTCGATCAGCGTGTCCCCATTGATATCCGCCCTGCACAATTCATCAGGGTCGGCGGCGCCGTTGACCAGGACGGACGCGAAGAGTTCGGCATCCTCGTGCGTGATCTGGCCGGAGTCATTCACATCGCCGATCAAGCATGCGCCAGATGGGGGTAACAGCTCGATCGCCAGCGGGAGAGTAAGTTCGGTTCCGGTGATGGCGGAGACGAACACTTCTGGCGCGGCGCCGGCGGGATTCTGAACCCGGGCCATCATCGGCTGTGTGAAGATCACATCGTCGCCGCCGAAAGAGCACATCTCCGGGCATTGCGGTTCGAGCCCGTCACAGTCGTCGCCGGGGCAATGCGGAGAATTAAACCCGATCGCGACGAGATCGCCCGACGCCGAATCGGTCACCATGCCGGTCAGGAATCGAATGCCCGCGATCGGAATCACGACATGTTCCGTGATACCGGTTGCCTTGTTGCTGCTTCGGGTAATTCGATAGCGGTGGATGACCGTGTCGGTGTCGTCGGGGCCATCGACCGAGGTGGAGATATACAGGTAATCGCCGTCAATATGGAGTGTTGAGGGAGCCTGGACCAGATCGCCTATGGGGATGCGTATCTCCGGTTCACAGGGGGGGAAGATCAGGATGTAGTCGTTGTCGTTTATTCCGTGGGCACAAACGACGAACAGATTGCAGAAGGCGTCGACTGCAAGTTCGCGCACGCGTGACGCGTCCGGATGGAAGACATAGTCGGCCGGACTGCCGGCGGGGACTTCTGACGACGAGCCGATCGCGGGATTTGCGCCATAAATCGCAAGCAGGTCGAAGCTGTTGGTGGACAGAAGCTTAATCTTGGCGGCTGCCCGGTAGGGGTTCTGGTGTTCCGCAGGCACACTATTGGGTGGGTCCACCCGCACGGGGACCACAAACAGCGTGGTGTTGGTTTCGTCCGATGGATCGAAGGCCACATCTAGCAGGGGATAGCCGCCGCCGGTGTGCGGGCCAATTGTGACGGTTGCACCGCCGGCCTCATTTTCGTCCAGGAACTGCGTGGGCGGAAGCACGACCTGACCGTCGGTCAGTCGGATCAGCCCCAATGCGCCGTGAAGCTGATAGAGCGTGCCGGCGGCGTCGCGAATGAGGCGGATATGACCGGTGCGCCGGCCTTCGAATTCCGCCGGAGCAGGTATCGGCGGACCTGTTATTGTCAACTGCGAATCCAGGCCAATCATCATCTCGTACTGTTGGCTCGTGGCATCCTTGCCGACGAGAATAAAGTTGCCTGTCATGTCGGTGGCACAGATCGAGCCAT
>CAYOZN010000050.1:0-14220 GCA_964408455.1 uncultured Planctomycetaceae bacterium | reverse complement strand
CGTCCTCATCATCATCCCCATACCCGTTGTCGTTCTCGTTGTCATTCCCGTAGCCGTTGTCGTTCTCGTTGTTGTCATTCTCGTTGTCGTTGTCGTTGTCGTATCCGTTGTCGTTCTCGTTGTTGTCATTCTCGTTGTCGTTGTCGTATCCGTTGTCGTTGTCGTTGTCGTATCCGTTGTCGTTGTCGTTGTCGTCGTTCTGATTGTTGTTCCCGTATCCGTTGTCGTTTTCGTTGTTGTCGTTCTGATTGTTGTTCCCGTATCCGTTGTCGTTTTCGTTGTTGTCGTTCTGATTGTTGTTCCCGTATCCGTTGTCGTTTTCGTTGTTGTCGTTCTGATTGTTGTTCCCGTATCCGTTGTCGTTCTTATTATTGTTGCCGTTGGTGTTGCCGTAACCACCATCGTCATCGTCATCGTCGTCGTCATCGTCGCCGTAGGCGTCGTCATCGTCGTTGTCGTCGTAACCATTGTTGTTATTGTTGGGACTGCCGTAACCGGAGTAGCCGCCGCCGTAGCCGCCCGATCCATAACCGCCCGATCCGCCGGAGCCATAACCGCCGCCACTACCATTCCCGCTGCCGCCGCCCTCGTCCACGTACGCCCCGTTGCCGAAGACGGTCAGCGCATCCATGAAGCAGCAGTTGATGAACGATGCATGATTGCCCATCACCCGGACTCTGCCTTCGAACTTGACGTCGCGGAAGGTGGCATTGTTGCCTTCGATGATGACTTCGCCCTCGATGACCGACCAGCCGTCGTCCTGGCAGGATTCGCCGGCGGTGCCGCTGAGGAGGAAGTTGTTCCCCATGACGGTAACGCCCTGTGCGAAGACGCCGGCCTCGAGCTGAATGCTCATGTCGTTTTCGTCGACCACGGTGGGAAGATTGCCGGATTGCGGTGTGGCCCGCCGCATGATCGTGATGCTGATCGATTCGTCCGAAACTTCGACGACAATTTCGATGACTTCCGCCTCGGTCACATCCTCAAGCTGGACCGAGCCCATGATGCCCAGCTCGGCAATCTCCACGTCGATCGTCAGGCTGTCGGCCGGCTGCACCTCGTCGATGACGAAGGTGCACTGCGTGTCGAATGAAATGTCGACGGCATTGCCGTTGAGATTGACCTCGGCCTCGGGACAGCCGCTCGACTGGGCGGCCGCGAAGGTCTTCGCGGCAGGCCCGGCGGCGACGATATGGCCGATGATCGATGCAGACCGATCGCCGGCGGGAAGATTGACACTTCCGACATCGCCGCACCCGCAGATCGTCAGGGCGCCTGTCAACAACGCGGCAGAAAGTGCGCGCATACTCATGGAACATCTCCTTGGGTTCTCGTGTCCTGGCCGGTGCAAATGCGCGGCTGCCGGAACGGCGCAGCGCAGAACACCATCGAACGATTGTCATGGATGCGGTGGATCAGTTCAGTATATCGCCCGGCCGGACGGCCGGTCGGTAAAAAACGAGTTAACTGCGCCTGCGCGGCATGATCGTGCCCGCTGTGCCGCCGCGGAATGCACGCCCGGGCGGGCTTGTATATGATGAGTCGGCTTATCGCAGAGCCGCGTCAGCCGCCGGGTGCGGGAAAAATGAGGCCAGATGGGAAGCCCCTGCGCGCAAGTGCGCTCGCGCCCATTAAACCGATAGCGTCAGGGTCGTGCCGTATGTGCGGCACCGGAATGAGGACGCGCGGGCAGCCGCAGTTCACCGACTAGTCGTCGTCGTCATCATCGTCATGACCCTTACCCCCGCCGGGCCCGCCGCCAGGACCATGGCCGTGGTTTGGACGGCCAGTCGGGCAGCCGTACTCGTCCAAGTCATCGCCGTTGCCGCCGCCGTTGTCATTTTCATTGTCGTCGTCGTAGCCGTTGTCGTTCGCTTGCGCATCGTTCTTCTTGCCCATGTGGCCGAAGTTCACCAGCGTGTCGTCGAAGCAGCAGTTGATGAAGGCAGCCCGATTGCCGCGCACTTCGACCGTGCCGACGAACTTCACATTGCGGAATGTGGCCTTGTTGCCGAGGACGAGCACGTCGCCTTCAATAACGGTCCAGCCCTCGTCCGAGCACGCCTCCGCCGCCTGCCCCGTCAGCGTGAAGCGGTTTCCAACGACGACGAGATTCTGCTGGTAAATCTCCGCCGGCAACTCGATGCTGACGTTGTTGTCGCAGATCACGTCCGGCAGAAGATCGGACGGATCCGGCGCCGCACGGCGTACGACGGTGATGCTCAACGAATCGTCCGTGACGACGACCATAATCTCGATCAACTCATCTTCGGTGACGGTCTCGAGCGTGATCGTGTTTGACAGGCCGAGTGACGCGATGGAGATTTCGATCTCGACCAGTTCGGCGGGCGCGACGTTATCGACCAGGAAGGAGCATTCGTCGTCGAAGATGAGGTCTACCGCTGCGCCGTTCAGCAACAGCTCGGCTTCCGGGCAGGAAGCCGGCGCATCGGCGTTGATCGCCTGGGCGCTGTTGACCATTTGCCCGACGATCACGGCCGGCCGGGCGACGTTGTTCTCGGGTAGCGTTGGCAGGCTTCCGCAGCCCGCCAGTGCAATGCTGGCCAGCGAAATGACGCTTGCGATGTATGGATGTCTGTTCATGTTGCATGGACCTCCCATTCGCCCGGCGATACGCCGGCGACATGCACTCGATGTCGTCCGGATGGCATGATTGCCGGCCTCCTTCGGTGAAACGCGCGGGGCACTCTGCCGTGACTTCGATCTTATCGACAAGTATACGGCGGGTGCAATGGTTTGCGCGCGTAAATGGCACGTGATTCGAATAGGGGAATATACTGATATGCATGCGCAGCGCTAGTCCGGACGGGTGTCTGTATGCTCGCATTCTGTTTGTTTGAGTGGCTTCTGAGGAATCTCACGCCGGCATCGGCACCACGACGGTAATGGACGTGCCCTGTCCGGGTTGGCTCCTCATCTGGATGCTCCCACCCATTGCCAGCACCGCGTGTCGCACGATGGACAGACCCAGCCCCGTGCCGCGTTTGCCATGCGCCCGGCCCTTGTCGGATCGTGCCCGCTCGACCTGGTAGAACCGTTCAAAAACGCGCGGTTGATCCTCGGTGGCGATGCCGCACCCGGTGTCGGACACTTCCAGGCGAAACGATCCTTCCAGCCGCTGGCACAAGACTGACACCTGTCCACGATCCTCGGTGAACTTGATTGCGTTTGACACCAGGTTGTCCAGCACGAGTTGCAGCAGCCGGCCGTTGATGACGATTTCGGCACAGTCGTCCGGGCACGCCGCACGCCATGTCAGCCGCCGATCATGAAGGGCGGCGGCGAACCTCGCCTCCAGGTCCCGCAGGAAGTCGGGCAGGTGCAGCCGCTCGGGCGGGAAGTAAGTGGTTGAAGCCTCGAGGCGCGAAAGATCCAAAAGGTCGCTGACCAGTTCCTCCAGGCGCGACGTGTGGCGGTCAATCACCTGCATGAAATTGCGCGCGGAATTCTCGTCCCGCTTCATGTCCATCTGCTGAAGTGTCTCGACAGAGGCACGAATCGTCGAAAGCGGCGTGCGCAGCTCGTGCGACGCATTCGCCACGAAATCGGTCTTCATGCGAATGGTCTCGGTGAGCTCGGTGATATCGGTGAGGACGACCAGCCGCCCGCCGCCCGCTCGGCCCGACGGCGTATTCGCTTCCAGTTCGATGTCTGTGCCGCGCGCCAGCAGGTGCATCACACCCGACGGTTGACGCACCTGAAGGGGAATCTCCTGGATTGCCCGCGAATCGGCCTGACCGTTGCCGCCGCGATTCGCGCGATCATCGGCGGCGTTGCGCTCACCGGACGGGTAGACCTTCAGCAGATCACGCAGTCCGGTGTGTGGGATGCAGTCCTCGATCCGCCGGCCGACAAACTCGTCCAGATTCGGGCTGCTGGAATCGCCGGGCCCGGTGCTGGAACGCGTGAAGATGCGCGAGGCGGGATCAATCAGCCGGCACGCGGTGTGGTTGATCAGCACGATCTGGCCCTGACTGTCCACGACGATGACGCCTTCGGTCAGCACATGAATGAGATACTCGAGGTTCTGGCGCTGCCGGTCGATGGTGCGCAGCTGGTTGGCGAGGGAATCGCGCATCTGGTTCAACGAAGCCGCCATCTCGGCGATTTCGTCGCGGCCGTGAACCTCCATGCGGGCGGACAGCTCGCCGCGCGAAAGGCTGCGGGCCATCTCGGTGATCTTCTTGATGGGATTGCTCCAGACGTAGGCAAGCCCGAGCGCGAGAATCACCGCCGCGCTGAGCACCAGGGCCGCCGTGCCATAGATGAGGTTATTCAGCCGATCGGTGCGGGCGATGATACTGGGCACCGGCATCGACACGCGCACGGTGCCCAGCGGCGCTTCGGCGCTTCCCATCCGCAGGGCGAAATAGCGCATGTCCTTCTGAACCGTGTCGGAGTGCCGTTCGGCGATGCCGATGCCATCGCGCATGGCCTGAACGATCTCCGGGCGATCGCCGTGGGGCGTCCAACGCTCCGGCGGGGCGGCCGAGTCGGCCAGCAAGGTGCCATCGATTGACACGACGGTCACTCGGAGTTTCGCGTCGCCGAGCGTTCGCAGCGAGTTGACGTAGTTGCGAAGCTTTTCAAACTCGCCTGCGCGTACCAGCGCATCGGCATTCAGCCGAACGTGCCCGGCTTCTGTTTGAAGGAACTCGTTGAGGTCTTCGCGGTAGGCGCCTTCGACTTCGCCGATGATCAGCCAGGCCGACACGCCGATGATGAGCGCCATCAGAATGGCGTTGCCGAGAAACAGCTTCCAGAAGAAGCGGCCGGGCCGCATGAGACGTCAGTCCCCCGTCGGCGGGCGGAAACTGTAGCCCACGCCGCGCACCGTTTGAATCCAGGCGGCGGCGCTGCCGGAGGAATCTGCCGCGCCGAGCTTTTTGCGCAGAGAGGTGATGTGAACATCGATGGTTCGATCGAGCACGACGGCGCCCTGGCCCAGCACCCGGTCGATCAGGCAGGAACGGTCGAGCACGCGGCCGCTCGCCGCCATCAGCGCGCCGAGAAGCCGGAATTCCGTCGCGGTGACGCCGATCGGCTGGTTGTTGACGCGCAGTTCGTGCCGGTCGCGATCGAGCACGAAGGGGCCTTCGCGCATGACGTGGCCGCTCTCGGCTGGCGGGCCTTCGCCGCGGCGAAGCATGGCGTTGACGCGCGCGAGGAGCACCTTCATCGAAAACGGCTTCGTCACGTAGTCATCGGCGCCGAGGGCAAATCCCACCAGTACGTCGGACTCTTCCGCCTTGGCGGTGATCATCAGAATCGGCGTGGAGGCGATGGCGGCATCGCGGCGCACCTCGGTCGCGACTTCATCCCCGGAAAGTCCCGGCAGCATGCGATCAAGAAGGATCAGGTCGGGCGGGTCGCGACGAACTTCGGCCAGGGCGGCATCTCCGCTGCCGACGAGGCGTATGCCGTAACCCTCGCGCTGAAGATTGAACGCGATGAGCTCGGCCAGATCGTGCTCGTCTTCGACGATCAGGACCGTTCGGTTTACGGCCGATGACGTTGACCGTTCGGGGCGCTGCGTTGGAACCTGCATCACCATGGACGAGTTGCTCCTCGTGCTTTCAGGTCGCCGCACGACCGCCGTGGCCTGGGGCCGTACACCAGCGACGAGCAGTATTGTCGGTGGCCCCGGTGAGGCGAACAAGTGAGCCGCTTCGTTCTTCACAAAAGCTTCTTAAAGGGCGGTTCTGGCGGGGCGGGGGAGGGCGATTGGCAGCGGCGTAATCAGCCGGGTCGGGGGCCAAACTGCTGCGGTCCATTTCTGGCTTGGGACGGCGTCTTGCTGGCGGGATTCAGAACGGAAGTCCCCCCGAAAAAGTGAAAGGCCGGGCAGGTCATTTGGGAAGACCGGCCCGGCTCTTTCCGGAGGGGGAATAGGACGAATTAATAAATGCTTTAATACCCAACCGCCTACGGGAAATCGAGTAGGGTATATTCCCTAATTTGCGGAAGAGAGAATTCACAAGGTCCCACGGGCCGCAGTGCAGGGCTGCGAAGGCTCACTCGCCCGGACGGGTGTGGGGAAGCGAAATGTTCAGCGGAACGAAGGGGCTCCGCTCTGCCGAATCCGGAGACTCGGCAAGTGAACCTTGATCCGGCCGGGGGTACTCCGCCAGGTCTGATCCCGCCGGAACGGTCACTTCCAGCCAGGAACAGTCGGTCACGGTCCTCAACACGCCCTTTTCAAGTCTGGCGGGCAGGATGACGACGTCGCCCCGGCCGAAGGACAAGCTGTCGCCGGCCCCGAACAGCACCTCGCCGCGGCCGTCGAGCACAATCCACATGACCAGTTCGGCGTAGGGTATCTCCTGTTCCAACTCACCCAGAAAGCGGACCTTTTCGATGACAAAGCTCGGGCACGTCACCAGCCGAGTCACGGTCGTGAAGAGGCTGGTCACGTGCGATCGCTTTTCGAACGCGGCAAAGTCCGCATTTGTACGCAGGCAGGCGATGGACTCCTCGACGTGCAGCCCGGCATCGTCGGCGGGCCGGTCGCGGTCGAAGTCATAGAGGCGGTAGGTCGTGGTAGATGGTGTCTGGACTTCGGCGACGACCACGCCGGCGCCCAAGGCGTGAGGCGTTCCGGCGGGAATGTAGTATGTCTGCCCCGGTCTGACGGGTATGCGCTGCACGTACTCCAGTGCCGCGGCTGGCCGCGTTCGAACCGCCGCCGCGAGTGCCTCGACACTGGCTCCGTCCTTCAGGCCGCGCCAGATGCATGAATCGGGGCGTGCATTGAGGATATGCCAGGCCTCATGCTTGCCGCCTGGCGCGCCGGCGGCGTCGGCAGGGGCAGGATGCACCTGGACGCTCAGGTCCAGCTCGGCATCCAAAAACTTGATCAGCAGTGGAAAATGCCCGTGCAGAAGCCGGGCCCTGCCGAGCAGGCTGCTTTCACCCCAGGTCTCGATCAGCTCCCGCAGTGATTTTCCGCGGGCAGGCCCGCGGGCCACGATGGAGCAAGCCTCGGGCAGGTCGAAACACTCCCATGTTTCGCCGATCGCGTCGCCGGGCGGCAGCGACTTGGACAGCAGCGTTTCCAGCCGTCGCCCGCCCCAGATCTTGGGTTTGGCAATCGGCTCAAAGATCAGCGGGCACGGGCTATGCACTTTTCGTTCCACCTCGTCTGGCGACCGGGGCCTCATCTTAACCTGCCGTGTATAATTTCGCAGGGCGCAGCCATCGTGGCGAGGCGCATCCAGAGATCGCAGAACAAGCCGGGGCGCGTGTCGCAGATTGTCATCCATCCAAACGTCCGAATTGACCAGCGCGAGTTGCATTTCCAGTTCGATCGCAGCGAAGGTCCCGGCGGACAGAATGTCAACAAAGTCGCGACGCGCGCCAAGCTCCTGTTCGATCTGGCCGGCACCGGCGCATTGACACCCGAACAGAAGACGCGCGTCCGAGCCGCGCTTGCGACTCGGATTTCACGCGACGGCATGTTGCAGATCGTCTGCGGAAAACACCGCACGCAGTCAGCGAACCGCCGCGAGGCGATCGCCCGCTTTGCCGCCTTGATGGGCGATGCGCTACGGATAAAACGTGTCCGAAAGGCGACGCGCCCGTCGGCCGGGTCAAAGAAGCGCCGCCTCGATGCCAAACGCCGACAGAGTGAAAAGAAACAGTTTCGCACCCGGCAGGCCTGGTCGGCTGAATAGCCTGTCCTGCCGTGCGTGCAGGACTGCCGAAAAGCGTGTACGCTGTCTAAACCTTCCGAACGAGCAGTTGCCCCGCTTACCGGACGGAGTGTGATGATTAATGGCGCGGTCGATCTCCGTTGATGAATCGACGACCGATAAACCGTGCCGCATCCCCGCTGGCGGATCGGAGAATACTGGCAACACCCGGCATCTTAGGCTTATCGTAGCGCGCGCTGCCGATCTGTGCGCGGTTATCGCCCGGCCGAACGAGGCCGGACTCACGTTGATCCATTGAACGGCCCGGCTTTGAATCGTCGATGCTATCTGGTCGCCGGCAGGCCCGGTGGGGCGGGGCCGTTGGAGCATGCACGCATGAAGTCATTTCACGTCCAGTGTCTATTGGCCGTCGCGGCCTGCTGGCTGATGTCGCTTTCGACGGGGTGCGCCGTTCCGCAGCCGCGCGGCGCAGGCAAGTACAGCTTCGTCACCGAGCCGCGCACCGGCGCCGGCTATCACCTGTATCTGCCCAAGGACTACGTCGCGGGCAACGGCCGCCATCCGCACTACCCCGTCGTGAAGCGCTGGCCGCTGGTCATGACGTTTCACGGCATGAAGCCGTACGACAATGCCAAGGCGCAGGAGCGGGAGTGGGAGAAGGAAGCCGATATTTACGGCTACATCGTCTGCGCGCCGCAGCTCCGCACCAGCGACTCCTTCATGGAATATCCGCTCACCAGGGAGCACAGCTACGTCCTGAAGGATCGCGAGAATGTCGTCGCCATCATGGATCACATCTTCGAGACCACGCTGGCCGATTCGCAGCACGTGCTGTCGACGAGCTGGTCCTGCGGCGGCTATCTCGCGCATTACTTCCCAAATCGATATCCGGAACGCTTTAGTTGCATTGCCACGCGCCTGTCCAACTTTTCGCACAAGCTGCTGATTGAAGACACGGTGCCGCGCTATCGTGATCGCATGTCGGTGGCCGTCTTCATCGGCGACGGCGATCTGCCCAAGTGCAAGTCCGAGTCTCAGGCGGCCGTGGCATGGTACCTGGCGAGGAACTTCCGCGTCGTGCGCGGAAAGATGATCGACGACATGGGCCACCAGCGCATTCCGCAGACGGCGGCCGCCTTCTTCGCCGAGCAGATCGGCCTCCAGCCGCTCTATCCGTTCGAGGCGTCGCAGACGGTGTCGAAGGTGCGCATGACCGAGTATTACCCGCCCGCCGAACTATTGGCGCGCTATTCGCCGCCGGCCGGGTCGACGCCGGCCGTCTCATCTCGGGCGCCGGCGCCTGCTTCGACTTCGCAGAATGACATGAGTCTCGCCACGATCGATCGGCGCTCGGGCGTCGACTACGTGAATCTCAACGCCGGGCGCAACTATCCGTTCGGCGCCACGCCGATGTTCGATCCAAATCCGGAAGCCGCCCAAACCGGCAATCGTCGCGCGCGAAATGCAGAGGACGGCAAGGCCGGCGGACGCGAGACCCCCCGCAGCCGGCGTGCCGCTTCCTCGCGGACGCCCGATTCCCCGCTCGCAGGGGATGCCAGCAGGCGCACCGCGGGCGCCGGCGACAGCGCCAGCCCGGATTCAAACGCGCCGAAGCCGGGCAACAGCTCGCGGCCGCCACGTGCCGGCCGCCGCGCATCGGTGGCCACGCCGCTCTCCGCCGATCGCGCGAAACCGGTCAACATCAAGATCCTGGGCGCCGCCGTCGGCACCGCGCCGCATTACGTCACCTACGCCATCGATCTCCCGAAGGATGTGACCGACGGCGCAGACTTCCTCTGGCAGGACAACGGCGAGTGGATCGGCGACGAGGCGAAGGGATCGAAGCTGCTGGAGACGCCGGGCGTGCATCGGTTGACCGTGCTGATGGTCACGAAGAACAACGTGGAATACCGCGGCATGGCGACGATCCACGTCCTCGAGCGCGGCGATTCGGTCAGCCAGCGCTGAACACACGGCTGTTGTCACTTTCCATCGCGGTGTCGCCGCAGCGTCCCACCGCGGGGTCGCCACATCCCACCGCAGGGTCGCCACATCCCGCCGCGGCTGGCACATCCCATTGCCGTCGCCACGGGCCCCTCCGAACATTGTCGCCACTCGTCGCACTTCGGCGATGGTGCGCGGCACGCTGCCGCCAATGTGTTAGACTATTCGACAGATCGGATGCGGCCGGCGCAGGTCGACTGCTCCGGCAGGCGCGCTCCGGCGCGGCAAGGGCGCTTCGGCGCGGCAGATGCGCGCCGGTGCATCGGCGCCTTGCCCGCGCTGCGCCGGATCACGAAAAAACCATCAACCGGCGGCGCCGCCGCGGGAGCCATCCATGAGCGAAACGCTCGACAACTCGATTACGTTTGACGATTTCTCAAAGATTGATTTGCGCGTGGCGAAGGTGCTGGAGGCGCGGCCGCACCCCAATGCCGACAAGCTGCTGGTGCTGAAGATCGACGTGGGCGGCGAAGAGCGACAGATCGTCGCGGGCATCAAGCAGTATTACGAGCCGGAGACGCTGGTGGGCAGGCTGATCGTGGTGGTGAAGAACCTCAAGCCGCGGACGATGCGCGGCGAGGAGAGCCAGGGCATGCTGCTGGCGGCCTCGAGCGAAGACCGCTCGCAGGTGATCCTGGTGAGCCCCATGGCGGACATCGCCCCTGGCGCCCGCGTGGGTTAGGTGCTTGATTTCGAACGGGTGCCATTGCGACGCCAAATGCGTGACACCACATTTGAGCGAATGTCAGCCGGCTCCAGACAGCGTTGCCTTTGAAAGAACTGTCCCGGCGTCGCCATGTATTGTGGAGTGAGCCGCCGTCGGGGCCAGCAGCCAGACCTACGACCTTGCGGGCAATATCACCCAAACCGCCGCAATCTACGGTGGGTCCACTGCGTACAAGTACGATTATGACCATCACAACCGCCTGATCACGGTCAAGGATTCGTCAGGCTCGACGCAGAAGGCCGCATTCACCTACGACGCCCTCGGCCGCCGCATCCGCGCCGTGAATGATGTCGTGGGCACCGATACGTTATACTACTACGACGGCGTCAACGAGGTCTTCGAGACCAGCTACACCGGTTCGGGCGAGGATGCGGCGCGCTGGTACGTCCACGGCGTGTCCTACATCGATGAGCGGCTGATGATGATGAACCTGTACACGGCGGGAAGCTCCACCGATGACCGGCCGTATTACTACACGCTGGATCGCATGTACAACGTGCGATCGATCGTGGACCGCGCCGGGCCATCGTCGAGCGCTACGCATACGATCCGTATGGCCGGCCGCTCATTCGGGAGAGTGGTGGTCGCGGGGACATGTGGGATTTCGGCACCATCACCGATGCCGGCGATCGGGCACGCTTGCTGGCTGAGATCGGCAACACCATCTGGGATGCACGGGCGGACCTGGATGATGACGGTGATGTCGATGCGACGGATTCGAGCGCGTACAACGCCAAGAAGACGGTCTTCGCATCGAGCCCGACGGTGTCGCAGGCCTTCAGCGACGTGGACAACCCCTTCATGTTCCAGGGCCGCCCGCACTTTGCCATCGACACGGCGGCCAGCGCGACGACGGGCAAGCTGATGCTGAATGATCACCGGGCGCGATTCGCCGATCCGGTGATTGGCAGGTGGGTGACGAGGGATCCGCTATTCTATGGCAGCGATCCCCTTCTATCGTGGCATGCAAGAGCCGGCTACACACTACAGTCCAAGCCGAAGTCACACGAGGTTACGAGGCTTGTGTTAGAAAAACATGCAATGCACGCGAGGCCAGGCGTAGCGTTCCATCAGCTCAATGCGATATTAGGCCATCCCGAGTCCCGTGCTTTATATGAGGCCAACCATAGTAATTCCCTCGCATACAACGACCCGAGCGGCATGGGCGGAGAAGACTGTTGTGACGGCGAGGTGATTGAGGAGATTGTCTCTGTTCGCAATGAGTTTTATTGCCAACCTCCTGCCGGACATTCGTTCGTATGCATATATGGCGTGACTGGATACAACTGTTACGGATTCCCAGCAAGCTATCCGACACCAGTTACTGCCTGTTCGCAGGAAAAGCCCGTTTGCATGGTATGCACCGGGCAAATGCAGACTCTTGGTGGTTCCACACCGTGTTCATCGGTCAATAATGTCGATCGCGAATTGTGTATTATCGAATGCCTCAACGAGTATGACATTAATAATAAGTGGCAGCCTTGGAATAATTGTATTTCTGCTGTGAATGCGTGTTTGTCGAAGTGCTGCATGATGAAATGTCAGTAGCATCCAAGGCATCGGCAGATGCAGTTTGGAGCATATGCTATGCGCAAAACAGGTTTGGCGTTGGCTGTTTCTATTCTAGCGTGTGGTGGCTACCTCATTGGCACGCAATCTACCACTTCAAGTTACAAATCCGTGACTGCCAGCGAATTCGTAGTTGTAGATTCTCAGGGCATCACTCGTATGAGGCTCGGCCTAGAAAAGGGCGCAGCGGCTATTACGCTGTATGATAAAGGTAGAAAGGAACCCTCTGTACTGATCTGTGCTGACAATGGTCTCGCGTCACTTGCGATCCTCAGAAAGCAAGGCGCGGCTGCGGTATCAATTACCGTTGAACACGAGGGCTGTCCCGTTTTGCGATTAAATGACGCGGAGGGTCGAACAATCATCGGGGCTGGTCTAGACACTGCTGGAGATCCTCTCATCTGGGTTGGCGACAAGCAGGTTGACCGAATGCGTCTTGGTATTGTCAGTGAGTCACCGTTTATCCAGATTAGGGACGCGAAAGGAGCGCTGCAGTGGTCTGCGCCGTAGCAGACCTTGGCGGGCAAGGAAAAGGCGTCTGGATGAATTTCACGGTGGCATGAGCGAGGTCTCTGCGACCAGCTACACCGGTTCGGGCGAGGATGCGGCGCGCTGGTACGTCCACGGCGTGTCCTACATCGATGAGCGGCTGATGATGATGAACCTGTACACGGCGGGAAGCTCCACCGATGACCGGCCGTATTACTACACGCTGGATCGCATGTACAACGTGCGATCGATCGTGGACCGCGCCGGGCCATCGTCGAGCGCTACGCATACGATCCGTATGGCCGGCCGCTCATTCGGGAGAGTGGTGGTCGCGGGGACATGTGGGACTTCGGCACCATCACCGATGCCGGCGATCGGGCACGCTTGCTGGCCGAGATCGGCAACACCATCTGGGATGCGCGAGCGGACCTGGATGATGATGGGGATGTCGATGCGACGGATTCGAGCGAGTACAACGCCAAGAAGACGGTCTTCGCATCGAGCCCGACCGTTTCGCAGGCCTTCAGCGACGTAGACAACCCCTACATGTTCCAGGGCCGCCCGCACTTCGCCATCGACACAGCGGCGAATGCGACGGCGGGCAAGCTGATGCTGAACGACCACCGGGCGCGGTTCGCCGATCCGGGGATCGGGAGGTGGGTGACGAGGGATCCGTTGGCGTATAATCAGATCAATGTGCTGCTTTTCTCTACGCCATACACACACCCATTGTTCACGGCAGCCGCTTCATTCAAGTTGCGCTCACCTCCAACGTTGGACTTCCGGTTGCATACTTCGCTAGCAGAGATCTCATTTGCGAATCCTAACGTGAATCAGGACCCAAGTGGCTTGTGCTGCTGCTTCGACCCTGATCTCGAATTTAGCAAAGTTTGCAAGAACTTAGTAGATTATCATGCGACTTGTACTGGAACTGCACATTTTCCGTGGCCAATTGGAGATATTCCCCTTAGATTTGACTTGGAGGACCTTCACCCGACATACACTGAGGAATGCGATGGGTGTGAAGAGTCGTGTTTGCCATTTCCGATTCTAATACTCTGGCCGATCGATCAAAGCAAGACAATTGAGCACAGCATTAGGGGATTCACTATCACCGTCGAGGTAAATTGCAATATTACGAGCGGCTGGATAATCCTGAAGACCTGTTGTGAAAGGGCAACTCCGTGAAGAAAACAAGGGATGCTTTGACATTTGTACGCAATCAGCGAAATGGGATTGTCCTTCTATGCTTACTTTACATAGGCGGTTGCGCTAACCCGCTTGCAGACGAAGAATTTGGAAGATCAATTGAGGATCGACTAATAGTTGTTTTTCTGTACGATGGACGATATTATTCCTCCGAGTGGGGTAACGAGGATCGCACCCAAGTCGATCGCAATCGCAAGAGTGACGCCCTACTATTTGATTCATTTGACGATTGGCTGAGATGCTCTCGCCCCATAGCCGAACTAATTAAGCCTGGCGACAATCAGCAATTTAATCGGCCGCAACTCTATATACTGATTCCCATTATGGGCGTGGAGCGATCGCAAACGCGCAAGGTTGCTGCAGCGCTGCGATCTCAGGGGCATGCAGTTAGCGCTGCAGAGCATGATCCCGCGCCTCGTCTGTGGAAGGAGTAAGCATCTTGACAACGCACGGGTGCCCTAGCCTTTTCCCCAGCTCAAAGAAAAGGTGTCACCCACCCATTAGCCGCTCCCGTGTCAAGGGCAGAGTATATCCATAGACGAATTTCTT
>CAYOZN010000049.1:0-14978 GCA_964408455.1 uncultured Planctomycetaceae bacterium | reverse complement strand
GCCAGCTCGCCGGCATGCGCGCCCTGATGGCCAAGCCCAGCGGCGAGATCATCGAAACGCCGATCAAGGCGAACTTCCGCGAAGGCCTTTCGGTGCTGGAGTACTTCAGCTCCACGCACGGTGCCCGCAAGGGTCTGGCCGATACGGCGCTCAAAACCGCCGACTCGGGTTACCTGACGCGCAAGCTGGCCGACGTGGCCCAGAACGTCATCATCAGCTCGAGGGACTGCGGCACCATCAAGGGCGTGACCAAGGGCGTCCATTACAAGGGCGAAGAGGTGGACATCTCCCTGGCCGAGTCCATCGTCGGCCGCTCCGCCCGCGACACCATCCGACACATCGTGACCGACGAGGTGATCGTCCGCGAGCACGAGATCATCACCCACGAAATTGCCCGGCGCATCGAAGCCGCGCCGCCGGATGGCCTCGGCCTGGAGACGATCCGCGTGCGCAGCCCGCTCACCTGCGAAGCGCCGATCGGCATCTGTGCCCGTTGCTACGGCATGGATATGTCCACCGGCCAACTGGTCGAAGAGGGCATGGCCGTCGGCATCATCGCCGCCCAGTCGATCGGTGAACCCGGCACGCAGCTCACCATGCGCACCTTCCACACCGGTGGTGTCGCCAGCCGCGCCGTCATCGAAAGCGACATCAAGAGCATGAATGCCGGCGTCATCGCCTTCCACAACCTCAACGCCGTCGCCTTCTCCGATCCGGAGACGAACGAAGAGTACCTGGTCGTCCTCAAGCGAAATGGCGAAGTGATCGTCAACGACGACAAGGGCCGCGAGCTCGAGCGCTACAAGGCTCCCTATGGCGCCCGCATTCACGTGCGCGAAGGGCAGGAGATTCAGCGCCGCACCGTGCTGACCACGTGGGATCCCCACCTCACGCCCATCCTGGCCGAGGCCGGCGGCTTCATCCGCTTCCAGGACGTGGTCGAAGGCGAAACTGTGCGGTTTGATCCCGAGGCCAAGGGCTCCACCCCCAAGTTGATCGTCGTCGAGCACCGCGGCGACAAGAACCCGCAGGTCATCATCGAAGACAAGGACGGCAAGATCCTCGAATACCACTACCTGCCTGCCAAGGCCCGCATCGAAGTGACCGAGGGCCAGGAAGTGAAGGCCGGCTGGCTGCTGGCACGTCGTCCGCGCGAGCTGTCGGGTACGCAGGACATCACCGGCGGTCTGCCCCGCGTGACCGAGCTGTTCGAGGCCCGCAAGCCCAAGGAGCCGGCGGTCATGTCCGAAATCTCGGGCACCGTCGAAATCCGCAGCGACAAGCGTCGCGGCAAGATGACCATCATCGTGCAGCCCGACAGCAAGGACCTCGAGCCCCGCGAACACCACGTGCCGCAGGATAAGCACCTGCTGGTCCACGCCGGCGATCACGTCGAAGCCGGCGATCCGTTGTGTGACGGGCCGCTGGTGCCGCACGACATCCTCGCCATCAAGGGCGAAGAGTCGCTGCACACCTATCTCATTCACGAGGTGCAGGCCGTCTATCGCTCGCAGAACGTCGCCATCAACGACAAGCACATCGAGGTGATCCTCAGCCAGATGCTGCGCAAGGTGAAGGTGGACAACCCGGGCGATTCAGCGCTCCTGCCGGGCGAAGTGGCAGACCGCTTCAAATTCCGGGCAATCAACTCCGATCTGGCCCACAGCGTGAAGATTTCCGACGTCGGCGATTCCGACTACCGCGACGGCCAGATCGTCCGCAAGGACGAGCTCAACGCGTCCAACGAAGCCCTCGATGCCAAGGGCAAGGCACCGGCCAAGGGCCGCAAGCCCAAGCCGGCCACCGCCTCCACGCTCCTGCTGGGCATCACCAAGGCCGCCCTCCAGAGCGAGAGCTTCATCTCGGCCGCCAGCTTCCAGGAGACGACCAAGGTCCTGACCGAGGCCGCCCTGTCCAGCGCCATCGACCGGCTCAACGGCCTGAAGGAAAACGTGATCCTCGGCCACCTGATTCCGGCCGGCACCGCCTTCAAGCCTTATCAGGATATGGACGTCCGCCATTTGGGCGAGCCCATCCCCGAGCCGGTCTCGGAGGTTCGTGTCGCCGATCGGGCGGCCGTTCCGCAGGAGAGCAGGTCCGCCGATCGCCTGGGCGGCTTCCCCTCGGGCGTCATGTCCGAGGCGACCATGGCCCTGGACAGCGGTGCCCCGCTCGGCCCGGCCCCGACCTATTCCAATCCCGCCGGCGCGACGGCCGGCGATGGTGCCGCGGCCCAGGGGGACGACGCCGAGAGCGAGGACTAGCGTTGACGATGGTGCCCGGCAGCGGCTAAACTGCCCGGCTCGACATTACCCGGGGCGCGCCGGCCGAACTGCCGGCCGCACCCCCGTTTGCGACGCGCGCGAAGGCGCGCCGACGGATGGCAGCGTAACGAGGACTTCATGCCGACGATCAACCAGCTTTGCCGTAGCCCGCGCATCATCGAGACGCGTAAGAGCAAGTCCCGCGACCTGGACAATTGCCCGCAACGCCGCGGCGTCTGCCTCATCGTCAAGACGATGACGCCCAAGAAGCCGAACTCCGCCCTGCGCAAGGTGGCCCGCGTCCGCCTGTCCAACGGCCGCGAAGTGACGGCATATATCCCCGGCATCGGCCACAATTTGCAGGAACACTCGATCGTCCTGGTGCGCGGCGGCCGCGTTCGCGATCTGCCCGGCATCCGCTATCACATCATCCGCGGCGTGCTCGACTGTGCCGCCGTTGAGGATCAGGAGAAGTTCGGCACGCGGCGAAACCGCCGGCGCAGCAAGTACGGCACCAAACGGCGCAAGTAAGAGCCGTTATTTTCGACTTTCGATTTTCGACTTCCGATTTTGAGGATAGCGATGGGTTTCAAAAAGTGGACAGCATCTGAGACGCAGCTTCGGCCCGACGCCCGCTTCAACAGCCGCCTCGCCTCCAAGTTCATCAACTGCATGATGTGGAGCGGCAAGAAGACCGTCGCCCAGAAGATCTTCTACGAAGCATTGGACCAGGTCACCCGCAAGATCAAGGACGTCCCGCCCATCGAGGTCTTCGAACGCGCCATCAACAACGTGCGGCCGACCGTGCAGATTCGCTCCAAGCGCGTCGGCGGCAGCAACTACCAGGTCCCCATGGCCGTCAGCAGCCGCCGCAGCCAGGCCCTCGCCATCCGCTGGATCATCGAGGCCGCCCGCGGCAAGAAGGGCCGCCCGATGCGCGACCGGCTCTCGGCCGAGTTCATCGACGCCTACAATGCCACCGGCACGGCATTCACCACCCGCGAGAACGTGCACCGCATGGCCGATGCGAACAAGGCATTCGCGCATTTCGCGTGGTAGGCACGCCGAAGGGCGGGCGGCGGAAGCCAGACCTTACATCATCCACGAAAATTCCACCGACCGGCCCGCCGTAACTCCTGTCGGCTGAACGAGTTTCGGCCGTATCTCATGCCGGCGATGCAGCCGCGGTTCCATCGCGAAGAAAGAACTGGATAGAAAATTGTTGACTCGGCGTAACCGTACGCGCACCATGCGCGGCATCGGGCACCGCATTGCCTTTTTTGGGAAGGGCCAGGTAATGCAGAATCGCGGGTCGGCCATACAGATTATTGTCGATGCGGCTGTGTGCCTTGCAGCCGGTGCTGTCATGCATTCGCAGTTCAACGCGCATGCTAGACACGGAAAAAGTGTCTCTGACTCCGATCTTCTAATCGACGGTACGCCCCCCCCCCCCGCGATGCGCGAAGTTCGAAAGCTAAGCACGCAATCTCAATCACATGCTGCAAAGTCTCCAAGCCGGATTACCGAGCTGTCGTTCGATCCTCCGGAAACGGACTTGGGAGAAGTCGAGTGGGGCACGCAAGTTCCCTTCGAACTGGTGTTAGTAAACGAGCTGGATAAAGAGCTAAGGATCGCAAATGTACGAACCTCGTGCGGCTGTACGACGCTAAATGGGGAAGAGCTGGCTGGCAAGAGGTTGCAGCCGAAAGAGCGAGTGTACGTATCCGGCACCTTGGACGCTGAGTATCATCCAGGACACAAGCAACGGACTGTGACCGTCGAATCGGAAACGGGAGGAACTGCCACGGCGGTGATTTCCGCTAAAGTAATCGGTACGTTTGCTGTGCAGCCGGCGGCAGTTGATTTTGGCCCAATCAGCATAGATGCTGAAGATCAGCAGAGTCCGTCCTATGTAGTGACGTTCACGTCGTCGACGTACCGCATCGCGGGCGATCCAACTTCCGATGTTGACTGGCTCGACGTAACAGCAGCAGATCGATTAAGTGGCCAAACAGACATACTCATCACGCTTCGCCTTGACCGGCTATCGTCAGGCATTTCGACTGCAAGCGTCTATCTCCCCACCAACGACAATCGTGTCCCGCCTGCCGTGATTCCAGTGCGCGTAAGGGCGACACATTCGCTAATAAGCGAACCTGCGAGTGTGTTTTTGCGAGGCAGTAAATCGCAATTAGTTGTTTTTCTTGATCTAGATCACAAGCCGGTTCGCATTACCAAAGCAATATGTCATCATGATAACGTGATCGCAACCATTACCAGCGAGGGCAACCTGCTTGTCCGAAACCCACTTGGCACACCTGTTAGCGACCAAGTACTCGTGAAGGTAGTTGCGGAGGCAGGCCAGCGCGGTCGTGTGCGTGTAGCATGTTTTCCGCCCTTAAAGATGGACTGAGTTCAAGTATATGTTGATAGGAGGTAATCGTATGAGTCAGAGCCGTTATATGGTGCTTGGCTTCAACACGCTCGTCGCGCTGACGTTTTCTCCGATCACTACTGATCATGTTATTCAGGCTTGTACGCAGGTTGGATGCGGTGAGGTATACGCCTTAGCTGCGTGCAGCAACTGCCAAAATGACGCGACTTGTGACTGTACCGGTGGAACTTGCACTGCATGGAAAACCTGTACAGTCGAGCATCGTCAGTGGACTGAATTCGCGAAGACTGAAGTCTGGGAGTGCGTCGATCATTGTTACGAAACAAAAGACTGCCGTAATCCGGTAATGGGTTTGGGCTGCGACCCGCTTACCTTTCCATGCTTTGAGGGAACGACAACTATTTATGGTCCAGCTACCAGAAAGTACATTGCGGTGGGCGAGGATTGCCTGATGTGAAATGAGAGTATATCGCATTGAAGGCACGAAACGACTGTCCAGGAAGCCGCCGGAGGTTTGTCAAACAATGCCGAGGTTTGCAATAGCAGTTGTAGCGATAGTAGCTTGTCAGCATAATCCCGTTATTGCCGATGAGCTATTAAGGCCGGCCGTGCTCGTCGCCGTTGATGAGGCCAGAAGAAACGTCTTGACAGCGGAGATGGCGTGGTCAGTCACTTTTCGACTGGGGAACGATCGCTCAAGACAATTCTACCGCGCGAGAATATCGCCGGACGGATACATACTGGAAAACAAGGGCGACGACAGAGGAATTGTCGCGCGAGATGAAATGGGACGGCCGGTCGAAACCCGCGTGCGCAGATGGTTGCTCAGAAAAGGTGAGCTTTGGGCCTATACGGAGGGTGATTTGGCAGCTAAGCTTCGCATGTCCGACCAGGATATCCGCCTAATGGAAATGGACGTGCGCTTGATGGGCTTGTTGCCGGTGTATCGTTCGAGTCTGCGGTTTCCAGATGTGTTATGGACATATGGCAATGAATTAGGGCCGCGGGACTATCAACAACAAGTTGACGGAAACAAGGCGGTAGTCATAGCAAAGTTGACCAAATGGCAATCGATTCGGTGGAAGATCGATCTTGAGCGAGGATGTAATGTGACAGAGGTCAGTCACCTGAGCGAAGGTGAAGTGGTCCTCGAAGCACGCAGCACTCTGCGTCAGTTTGGCAAGACTTGGTTTCCTGAGACGACGGCATATTATTATCCCGCTGCACAACCGGACCCAGTGCATGTAGTAAGCGTAGAGTCAGCATCGTTCAACAGCAGCGCTCATTCAAGGCATCTAGTGCCGGAGGACATTGGCATAGAATCGGGGTTGACTGTAACTGTTGAGTCCAACGGACCAGACATGGGCCAACAGTGCTGGACCGGGAGCGAGCTCATTCCAGTCGAAGAGTATGCGGCTCGAAGAAGAAAGGGTGAAGTAAAGAAGGGGCCGCGGGTTACTCGGCTACATGGCGAAATGCGTGAATCCCAGCGCGCGATTGCCGCGATGCACAGTCCAGTGGTTCCAGCCGGGGAAGTACAAGGTCGTCCGTCGGAGGACCAAGACTGGAGGCTTCTGCTCAGGCGGCAGGAAAGCGCATGGGAGCGGCACGTGGGAGAATTCATTCGACGGCACACGCTGTCGGAGTCACAGCAGGTCGCGGCATGGTCGATACTCAAGGACTGCACCGGCCAGGCCGACGGCTACATTCGTCGCATGTTGGAAACGAACTCGACGACCAGCCAACCAGACGCGAGCTCCAGGTTGTCTGCGCAGCTTGATAAGATCTTTGAAAGGCAACTGAAGCCGAGACTGGAAAGCCTGCTCACGGCGGAACAGAGGAGGAAGGCTTCGCCGACGCCCAGGGAATAACAATCGCGTTCACGCCGCACCGCGTCAGGCCGAAAGAACCGGGATGGCACCTCGCCCAGCAAACTCGACCGAAGGCTTACCGCCTCCGAGTTCGACCTGAAGCGCTTAATCCTGATTGCCTGACACAACGGCAGAGCAGCATCGACCCTCTGCCGTTGTGGCAGCCACTCTGCCGTAATGCGGCCCCCGCCAAAATTATGTAAGTGACTACAAATAATATGTTTATGGCGATAACATCGCGCCGCCCAATCGAAGGCACGGGGCTTGCTTATCGGCGTCAGGGGGAACGTACGTCTCAAGACCGACAGGATAACTGCCAGACCGATTCGCACACGATTCACTCACGAAGGAGGCTGATATCGATGGGTGCAAAGCAGATTTCGTATGAAGCAGACGCCCGGGCATCGTTGCTCGCCGGTGTCCAGAAACTGTCCGCCGCCGTCAAGTCCACCCTCGGACCCCGCGGCCGAACCGCCATTATCGACAAGGGCTGGGGCGCCCCGACCGTCACCAAGGATGGCGTCACCGTCGCCGAGGAGATCGAGCTGGGCGACAAGTACGAGAACCTCGGCGCCCAGCTGGTGAAGGAGGCGTCCAGCAAGACTTCCGATGCCGCCGGCGATGGTACCACGACGGCGACCGTGCTGGCCGAGGCCATCTTCAAGGAGGGCCTTCGCAACGTCGCCGCCGGCACCAGCGCCATGGGCCTGGCCCGTGGCATTGAGAAGGCGGTCAAGGCCGTCATCGAGGAAATCGGCGGCATGTCGCGCCCCGTCAAGGCCGATGCCAAGAACGTCGAGGACATCATCCGCGTCGCCACCATCTCGGCCAACAACGACCGCGAAGTGGGCGAGCGCATCGCCGAGTGCTTCAAGCAGGTCGGCAAGGACGGCGTCATCACCATCGAAGAGGGCAAGAGCCTCGACACCACGGTCGAAGTGGTCGAAGGCATGCAGTTCGACCGCGGCTATCTCTCGCCACACTTCGTGACCGATCCGGACACGATGGAAGTCAGCCTCGATAAGGCCTTCGTGCTCGTCTTTGAGGAGAAAATCTCCAGCGTCACCAAGCTGATTCCGCTGCTTGAGAAAGTGGCCAAGACCAAGCGGCCGCTGCTCATCATCGCCGAGGACATTGACGGCGAAGCACTCGCCACACTGGTCGTCAACAAACTCCGCGGCATTCTGTCGGTCGCGGCCGTCAAGGCTCCCGGCTACGGCGATCGCCGCAAGGCCATGCTCGAGGACATCGCGGTCCTCACCGGCGCCAAGCCGATCTTCAAGGACCTCGGCATCGAGCTCGACAGCATCGCCATCACGGACCTGGGCCAGGCCAAGCGCATCACGATCGATTCCGACAACACCACCATCGTCGAAGGCGCCGGCTCCTCGAAGGACATCCAGGGCCGCATCGAGATGATCCGCCGTGAGATCGACGCGACGACCAGCGACTACGATCGCGAGAAGCTCCAGGAACGGCTGGCCAAGCTGGCCGGCGGCGTGGCGCAGATTCTCGTCGGCGCCGCCACCGAGGCCGAAATGAAGGAAAAGAAGGCCCGCTACGAGGATGCCCTGCACGCGACGCGGGCGGCCATCGAAGAGGGCATCGTCCCCGGCGGCGGCGTGGCCCTGCTGCGGGCCCGGCAGGCGCTCGACAAGGTGAAGACCGCCGGCCACGACGAAGAGGCCGGCGTCGAAGTGGTGCGTAGCGCGCTACTGTCCCCCATCAGGACGATTGCCGAGAATGCCGGCGTCGAGGCCGGCGTCGTGGTCCACAAAGTCGAGAGCAAGCCCGGCTCCTTCGGCTATAACGCACTCACCGGCGAGTATGAAGACCTGGTCAAGGCCGGCGTGATCGATCCCGCCAAGGTGGTGCGCACCGCCCTTCAGAATGCCAGCAGCGTGGCACGCGTGCTCCTGACGACCGACTGCTGCGTGACCGACAAGAAGGAGGGCGACGAAGGCCCCGGCCACGGTCACGATCACGACATGGAAGGCATGGACGACATGATGTAATCGCGTCGGCGCAACGAGGCGCCCGCGATGAGTCGAACAACAGGTAAACAAACGGACGACGATCCGAACGACAGAATTTGCGAGGAGACAATCAGTCATGGCACGTCTGAACATCAAGCCCCTGGATGATCGCATCGTGGTGGAACCGGCGGATGCCGAGGAGCGCACGGCAGGTGGCATCCTGCTGCCCGACCAGGCGCGCGAAAAGCCCACCCGCGGCAAGGTGCTCGCCGTCGGCCCCGGCAAGCTTCTGGAGACCGGCAATCGCGGACCCCTGTCGGTCCGCGTCGGCGACGAAGTCTATTACGGCAAATACTCGGGCACCGAGGTCGACGTCAACGGAAAGAAGTACACCGTGCTTCGCGAGTCCGATGTCCTTGCGATCATCGAATAGCAATTGTGCCCACCGGCTGATGGCCGGTGCCACACTTCGCATGCAGCACGGTAGCAACGAAAAAATGAACTTGAAATAGATCGAGGAATCGACATGGCAGTCAAGCAGATGATGTTCAACAAGAACGCCGCGGAGAGCGCGAAGGACGGGCTCTCGAAACTCGCCTCCGCGGTAAAGGTGACGCTCGGTCCCACCGGCCGCAACGTCCTGTTGCAGAAGTCCTGGGGTCCGCCCCGAATCACCAAGGACGGCGTGACGGTCTCGAAGGAGATCGAATTGCCGCAGCCCTTCGAAAACATGGGCGCCAAGATGGTCAATGAGGCGGCGAGTAAGACCAACGACGTCGCGGGCGACGGCACGACGACAGCGGTCGTCCTCGCCGAGGCGATTTACCGCGAAGGCCTGCGCAACGTGGCCGCCGGTGCAAATCCCATGCTGCTCAAGCGCGGCATTGATCGCGCGGTCGACATCGCCGTCGAGCAGATCAAGAAGATGGCCGTCAAGGTGAAGGGCTCCGATGACATCGCCAAGATTGGCACGATCAGCGCCAATGGCGATGAGGAGATCGGCAGCCTGCTGGCCGACGCCATGAAGGAAGTCGGCACCGAGGGCGTGGTCACGGTCGAGGAGGGCAAGGGCCTTCAAACCGAAAAGGAAGTGGTCAAGGGAATGCAGTTCGATAAGGGCTACATCTCTCCCTACTTCATCACCAACGCCACCGAAATGGAATGCGTTCTCGAAGACGCATACGTCCTGCTATTCGAAAAGAAGATCAGCAGCGTGCGCGACCTGGTTCCCCTGCTCGAGCGCATCGTCTCGGCCGCCAAGCCGATCCTGTTCATCGCCGAGGATGTCGAGGGCGAGGCACTGGCCGCCCTCGTCGTCAACCGGCTCCGCGGCATTCTCAAGTGCTGCGCCGTCAAGGCCCCGGGCTTCGGCGATCGCCGCAAGGCCATGATGCAGGACCTGGCGGTATTGACCAACGGCGAGTTCATCGGCGAAGACCTCGGTGTCAAGCTCGAGAACGTCGAGCTTTCGCAGCTCGGCCGCGCCAAGAAGATCGTCATCACCAAGGACCACACCACGGTGATTGAGGGCGCCGGCAAAAAGGGCGATCTCGAAGCACGCGCCAACCAGATCCGCGCCCAGATCGAGAAGACCACGTCCGACTACGATCGCGAAAAACTACAGGAGCGCCTCGCCAAGCTGACCGGCGGCGTCGCGGTCATTCGCGTCGGCGCCCCGACCGAAGTGGAAGTCAAGGAGCGCAAGGACCTGGTTGACGACGCCTTCCACGCCACCCGTGCCGCCGTCGAAGAGGGCATCGTCCCCGGCGGCGGCGTGGCTCTGCTCCGCTGCATCGAACCGATCCAGGCGGCATACAAGAAGGCCGACGGCGACGAGCGAACCGGCATGATGATCATCGCCCAGGCCCTGCGATATCCGACTCGCCAGATCGCCGAGAACAGCGGCCGCGATGGCGCCGTCGTCGTCGAGGAGGTGCTCGAAAAGAGCGGCGCCTGGGGCTACGACGCCCGCCGCGACGAGTTCTGCGACATGGTCAAGGCCGGCATCATCGACCCTGCCAAGGTGGTCCGCTCGGCGCTCCAGAACGCGGCCAGCGCCGCGGGAACGCTGCTGATGACCAACGTGATGATTACGGAACTGAAAGAAAAGGAAGAGTCTGACAATTACGTCACCGGCGCTGTCCGATAGAACTGATGCAGGGTTCTTCAGCGGCATTGCGGCGGGCCGAATGTCCGCCGCAATGCCGTTTGTTCAACATCGGTTCGAGCGCCGAACGAGGCCAGTGACGCGGTCGACGCCGGGAAAAGACGATGCCCGTGGCTGAAAAGCGAGACTATTACGACGTGCTGGGCGTGGCTCGCGACGCCTCCGCGGACGATATCAAGCGCGCCTATCGCAAGGCCGCCATGCAGTTCCATCCCGATCGCGCCGGGGGCGATCCCGAAGCCGACGCAAAATTCAAGCAGGCCGCCGAGGCGTACGAGGTCCTGGCGGATGCCGACAAGCGTTCGCGCTATGATCGCTTTGGACATGCCGGCCTGTCCGGGACCGCCGGGCACGATTTCTCGCGCATGCGCCCCGACGACATCTTCAGCATCTTCGGAGACATCTTCGGGGATGTGTTCGGCGGCGGGCATCGGGCGGCGCGCGGCGTCGATCTTCAGACCGAGGTAGCCATTGACCTCGCCGAAGTGGCCCGCGACACCGAACGATCGATCGAATTCACGCGGAACGACTTCTGCGACCGCTGCGCCGGAAAGGGGGCAGAGCCCGGCAGCAAGGTAAAGACGTGCGACACGTGCGGCGGATACGGCCAGGTGGAGCGCACCAGCGGCGGCGGCTTCTTCGCCACGCGCGTGGTATCCGCCTGTCCGGCATGCCGCGGCCGTGGACAGACGTTCACCCAGCGCTGCAAGACCTGCAAGGGCACCGGTCGCGAGCCGAAGCGCCGCGTCGTTTCGGTCAAGATTCCCGCCGGCATTCACGACGGCCAGGCCGTGCGCCTGCGCGGCGAGGGAGAGCCCAGTGACGACGGCACGACACGCGGCGATCTGCATTGCTACGTCCGCGTCAAACCGCATCCGTTCCTCGTGCGGCACGGCAACGACCTGTTGTGTGAGCTGCCCATCAGCTTCACGCAGGCAGCCCTTGGTGCAAAGATCGAGCTGCCGACACTGGCCGGCCGCACCGAAGTGGTCGTCCCCGCCGGCACCCAGCATGGCGAACTCATCCGCCTCCACCGCGTGGGCCTGCCCGATTTGCGGACCGGCCGCATGGGCGACCAGGTGGTGCGCGTGCTGATCGAGATCCCGCGGAAGCTCACCGGCAAGCAGCGGGATCTGTTGCGCTGGTTTGCCGAGACCGAGGACAAAAGCGCCATGCCCGAGAGTATGGGCTTTTTGGAAAAGCTGAAGGCATTCTTCGAGCCGAAGAAATAGCGGCCGGGATCGATGCCCCCGGCCCGCGGAGAACCGCGCGTGAGGATCATGGGTCGAAAACACGACAAGCCTGCCGAGGATCGCCAGTCCCCGGGCGAGGCCGCGCCGCCGCAGGGCGCTGCGCCATCGGCAGATGCGCAGGACGCTTCGCCGCAGCCCGCCGCCGACGATCGCACCGCCACGCTGGAACGCGAGCGTGACGACCTGAAGGACAAACTCCTTCGCGCCCAGGCCGAGTGCGCCAATATTTCAAAGCGCCTCCACCAGCAGCACGAGCAGTCTCTCAAGCTCGCCGGCATGGGCCTTGCCCGTTCGTGTCTCAACGTCCTCGACAGCCTCGAGCGCTCGTTGCAGGCCGTGCCGACGGAATCTTCCGGCGATCCGATTGTCCAGGGCGTGACCATGATTCGCGACGAGTTCATCAAGGCCCTGGGCGAGCACGGCGTCGAGCCGATGGAGTCGGTCGGCCACCCGTTTGATCCGACGCGGCACGAGGCGCTCATGCGCGATCCCGCCTCGAATCTGCCGCCCAACACCATCACCACCGAATATCAACGGGGCTACCTCATGCACGGTCGCGTCCTGCGCCCGGCAAAGGTGGTCGTCTCGTCGGAGCCCGAGCCGGCTCCGCCGGATCAGCCCGGCAATGAAGGCTCACATCAGGCGGGCGATGACGCGGCTCCGACGCCGGAGAACGGCTGATCGCGTCGTCGACAGGGAGTCGTTTGCATGCCGACCTACGAGTATCAGTGTTCAGAGTGCAACTCGGTTTTTGACGTGTTCCAGTCGATCAAGGCCTCGCCGCTCAAGAAGGCCCATTGCGATAGCTGCGACGCGGTACGCCCCGTCAAGCGGCTGATCGGCACCGGCGGCGCCGTCATCTTCAAGGGCTCCGGCTTCTACCAGACCGACTATCGCAGCGACAGCTACAAGAAAAAGGCCGAAGCGGAGAAAAGCTCATCCACCGGTGGCGATGCGAAGCCCGATGCCAAGGGCAGCGCCGGCGCCGACGCGAAGCCCGCGTCGAAGGACGCCGGTCAGGCCAGCCCGCCTTCGAAAAAGGGCGGCAAGAGCACTTCGACAAAGTCATGACCGGCCAGCGTAAAATGGAGCCGCGCAGGACAGGGCCGCGACCGTAAGGGAGCGTCTCCCGCGCCGGCCGCCGCCGCGTGCCTGGGACCAGCGCGGCACCCGCCGACGCACACATCGGGCGCGATCGGGTTGCCGTAGCCCGGGCACTGGCTTACCTTCTGCCGGCCTTTGCGGCTCTTTGACCGCAGAGGCCGGTTTCGCTTTATAATCGCCGCCGCCGCGGGGCCGCAGGAGGCGAACCGTCGCAGCCGGTTGGCTCGCACGGTCCGCAACCGTGTTTCTGCCGAGGGAGCGTCATGTCGGAGACACCAGATCGCACCTACCGCATCGACTGGCACGAATCGGTGCCGTTCATCCGCATCTTTGAGAGCCTGCCGCTTTCCGTCGGCTGGGCCGCCTTCAGCGCCGCCTTTCTGGGCGTCGCGTTGACGCTGGCCGTCGGCAGCGCCCTCGATCTGATCTGGCCCAGTTCGAGTAAGCCGCTGACGGCGTCGGTGGCCGGCGGGACGCAGTCGGAACTCGACGTTTATCTGTCGAACTATGGGTCCGGCGGCACCAATGCCGTCGAGGCGACACGCGCCTGGGCCGAACCGCTGAAGGAGTCGAAGGACGTCCAGCGCATCGGCATTTCCCGCCTGCTGGTGCAGCACGCCAGCAGGACGATCACCGCCATCTCGGCGGCCGTGTTCGCCATCAGCCCCGCCGCGCTCGTCGGCGCACTGGGCTATGGCCTGGCCGGTGTGCTGTGGCTCCTGTCCATGCACATGTGGTATGCCCTGTTCTTCGGCGTGTCGACCCTCTTCATCTGGGGCGTCTGCGGCGGGGCCATCAGCCGCGCCGCCTTGATGCAGTTCTCGCGCGACGAATCCGTCTCGCGGCCCGAGGCCTTCGTGTTTGCCCTGCGGCGTGCCGGCAGCCTCTTCGGCGCCGCCATCACGCCGGTGTTGATCATCGTCGCCGTCGCCCTCGTGCTCTACATCGGCGGGTGGATCGGCGCGATCCCCTGGATCGGCGAAATCCTGGTCGGTCTCCTGTTCATCTTCGTCGTCCTGCTCGGCTTCGCCGCCGGACTTTCAATCATCTTCGCCTTCGTGGCCTATCCCCTGCTCGCCCCGGCCGTCGTGGCCGAAGACCGCGACGCGCTCGATGCCTGCTCGACGGCGGGCAGCTACGTCACACGCCGTCCGTGGAAGCTGGCGTTTTACTATCTCGTGGCCCTCGCCTACGGCGGCCTCTGTATCCAGGTCGCCAAGTGGGTGGTGACGCTGGCCCTGTGGGCGGGCGGCACGTCCCTCGGATTGTCGATGAACCACGGCGACGCCTTCGGCCGGCCGGCCGGGACGGACAAGACGCGGATCGAGAACAAGCTCGATGCCATGTGGCTGCCACCGAGCTTCGTCGTCAATCGCCCGTTTTATGGCGTGCCGACCGAGCTGGAGCTGCACCACGCCAGCTGGCTGGGCCGGGCCCTGATCAAGCTCTGGATCCTGCTGCTCTACATGGCCTTCGCCGCCTTCGTCATGAGCCTGTTCTTCAGCGCCGCCACGATCATCTTCCTGCTGCTGCGCCGCGAGGTCGATTACGCCGACATCTCGGAGGTGTACCTTGAGGAGCCCAATCGCGGCGGGGCGGGCGCTTCGTACGCCGGTTCGCCGTCGTGAGGTAGTTTGGAGACGCGGGGACGCGGAGACTCGGGGATTCGGGGACTCGGGGACGCGGGGACGCGGGGATTCCGGGGACTCGGGGATCCGGAGGTTGGTCGTTCGCGACGGGCGGCGAATCTGACGGAAAAAAATCTTCGAAGTTTTTTTCCGAAATCTCTCGTTGCATCTGTTTCCCGCTCCGGTGGGGGCGGCTTGAGGCGCTTCAGGCAAAAAAGGGCGGAACAAAGCGGAATCCCGGCGCGCCGGGAGAGCAAAATGATGCGGGCATCGGGTAAACACCCCATGCGGCGCAGAAAAACAGGCGATGCAAAGCGATG
>CAYOZN010000048.1:0-15171 GCA_964408455.1 uncultured Planctomycetaceae bacterium | reverse complement strand
AGGGCCGACTTCGCGTCGGCCCAACCTTCGGCGGTGGTCTCTGCGCCTTCGAGCTGTTTGTAAGTCGCGAAGAAGTGCTCTACTTCGCGCAGGAACGGGCGCGGCACGTCGGCCAGATCGCGGATGTTTTCGAAGAGGGGATCGGTGTTGGGGACCGAGAGCACCTTGTAGTCGTTTGCGCCGCGATCGCGCATGCGGAAGAGGCCCACGATGCGGGCCTCGATCAGGCAGCCGGTGAAGGTGGGCTCGTTGACCATGACGAGGACGTCGAGGGCGTCTCCATCCTCGGCGAGGGTGCGGGGAATGAAGCCATAGTCGCCGGGGTAGTGGCTGGAGGAGTACAGGTAGCGATCGAGCCGGAAGAGGCCGGTGGCCTTGTCGACCTCGAACTTGCTGCGGCGACCCTTGGGGATCTCGATGATGGCGTTGACGACGAGGGGCAGGTTGGTGCCGGCGGGGACGTGAAGAAAATGATCGCGGTGCATGGTTAATCTCTCTGGACGTATCATGCCATATTTCGGTCAGGCCGCAATTGTGTCACGCGCCCACGTGTCACAGCCCGTCACAGCCCGTCACAGGGTCGCCGAGCAGGCGGGTGAATCGGGGGCGCAAGTGAATCAAACCGAATCAAACTGACAAAGCGCCCGTTAGGCTCGCGCCATGCCCGTGTACATTCTTCTACCCAATAGATTTGCTCCCCGTTCCGTGGGATGTCCGGAATCGCACCGGCTGATAGCCGGTGCCACACAGTCACACCGGCCGGTCATACCGGCTGATAGCCGGTGCTACATAGCCGGACCGGCTGGTGGCCGGTGCCACATACTAACAATGCGCTGACGCGTTATGTGATCTTCAGCTCGAGCGGCTGGCCGCCAGACAGATTTCGCACACTGACCTGACCGGCAAGAGTGCGGACGTAGGAGAGGATGGCGTCGCGGGTGGCGGCGTCGGTCTTGTCGAAGGCGTCGACGGGGCTGCCGGCATCGCCGGCGACGCGGATGCCGATGTTGATGGGAATTTCGCCGAGGAAGGGGACGTCGACGCGCTGGGCGGCGCGGCGGGCGCCGCCGCGGCCGAACAGGTCGTACTCGACGCCGGTATCGGGGGCGCGGAAGTAGCTCATGTTCTCGACGATGCCAAGGATGGGCACGTTGAGGGTCTGGTACATGCGCAGGGCGCGGATGGCATCGAGCAGGGCGACATCCTGCGGGGTGCAGACGACGACGGCGCCGGTGAGGGGGACGGTCTGCGCGAGTGTCAGCGGAACGTCACCGGTGCCGGGGGGCAGATCGATGATCAGATAGTCGAGCTCGCCCCACTGGACCTGGGTGAGGAACTGGCGGACGGCCCCGTGGACCATGGGCCCGCGCCAGACGACGGCGCGTTCGGGCTCGAGGAGAAAACCCATGGACATGATTTTCAGGCCGTGGGCCTCGATGGGGAGGATGCTGTCTTCGCCGGCGGCGCGCGGGCGCTCGCCCTCGACGCCCATCATCTTGGGAATCGACGGGCCATAGACGTCGGCATCCATGAGGCCGACGCTGGCGCCTTCGCGGGCGAGGCCGAGGGCGGTCAGGACGGAGACGGTGCTCTTGCCGACGCCGCCCTTGCCGGCGCCGATGGCGATGGCGTTCTTGACGCCGGGCAGGGCGCCGGCCAGTTGCGGCGTTTCGCGGACGCGGGCGGTGAAGTCGATCTCCACGCCGGTCACGCCGGCCAGCCGACCGAGTTCGCGTTCGACGTCGCCGCGAATCTGGTCCTTGAGCGGGCAGCCGGGTGTCGTGAGTTCGACACCGACACGCACGCGGCCGCCTTCGACGGTCACGTCCTTGATCATGTTGAGGGAGACGAGGTCCTTATGCAGTTCGGGATCGTTCACTCGGCGGAGTGCATCGACGATTTGTTCGCGGGTCGGGACGCTCATGGTGCAGAAATCCGTTCAAAAGGACGACAGCGTAGGTGCGTGGAAACGATGTGGCAATATAGAGCGGCCCGGCCCCGATTTCCCCCGGCGATGCGCCGCCACGCAAGGCAAGGGACTTACGTGGGCGGATAAACTTGCACGCGGGCCCGGTTTTTTGGAGGTAGCGGGCAGGCCCGCTTCACTTTCGAGAGATCGGGATTACGGTTCGTCAAAGACAGTGACACCGGCCTGGCGTGCGAGGGTCTTGAGGCGCTGGTAGTGTTCGGCGCCTTCTTCGGCCAGTTCGTGGAAGAGGGCGCGGACGTTCTCGTCGGGCATGAATTTGCCGTAGCTGGCATAGAACCGGGCTGTCTTGCGCTCGGTGTGCAGGACCATGCGCATCACATCCTGAAAGTCGCCGTCATCGCGGACGTCGATCAATCGGGGGCCGGTGACGACGAGTTCCTTGTCTTCGGGCGTGAGGACGAAATCCTGCCCGGGGTACATGGTCTCGACCAGCTTCTGGAGGCGCTGCTTGTGGTCCTGCTCTTCGTCGGCCATGTCGGCGAAGTCCGGGCGGAAGCGCTCGGGGGCTTTTTCGGAGAGGACGAGATAGCGATAGGCCGCGACCGTCTCGCCGTATGCGCCGATGGCGAGGAGTTTGTCCGGACCTCGGCCGGCGGCGGCATCGGGGATGGTATCAAGGGCCATGACGGTGGATTCTGAGGGCAGAGTCAGGCCAGTTCAAGGACGCACCTGTCCGGCGGTGGAAATGACAGAGCCGGTCTGCACCTGATCGCCGGCCGGTTCCTGCCGGGCGAGTCCCAGCTCCGCCGGACGGCTGGAGCCGGCACTGCGCAGGGCATCCTCGACGATGCCGGGCGTCAGCAGCTCGGGCAACACTTTCGGTTCGTCGGCATTGAAGGGGCTGAAGACCAGGTAGAGCGGGACGCCATCGCGCTGGTAGCGCTGGAGGGCCTCGCGAATGTGGGGATCCTCGTTGGTGTAATCGGCCTCGACGGGAATGACGTTGAACTCGCGCATGATGCGCCGGATGGAGTCGACGTCGATGGAGGTGTTCAGGTTTGCCTTGCAGCTTGCGCACCAGTCGGCGGTGAAGTCGACGAAGACGGTATATCCGGCGTTCACATAGCTCTCGACGAGCAACTCGCTGTAGTGCAGCCAGGGAATGCGCTCGCCACTCCATTCGGGAGGAATCGGGCCGCCGGACCGGTCGTTTGAGCCGCCGGTGAGCAACATCAGATCGGCCTGGGCAAGCTTGTCGCGCATGGCACGCTGATCGGCGAGCAGTTCTTCGACCGGGGAGATGATCTGGAACGGCAGAATCCAGCCGATTGCGACGAGTGCTGCGGCGGCGAGGTTATAGCCGGAGCGGCGGGCGCGGGAATCGCCGAAACGAGCGCGGCCCTTGATCCACATGGCAAAGCCGACAAACAGCAGGAACATGAGGGCGAGGATCAGGCCCCACTCGCCAAGCTGGCCCGAAATGGGAAAGAGGAGCCAGATGACCGTGCCGAGGAGCAGGAAGCCCATGACGACTTCGAAGGCGTGCATCCAGTTTCCGGGGCGGGGGATAAAGCGGACCCAGGCGGGTACGAAAGAGAGGATGAGAAAAGGAAACGCCATACCGAAGCCGGCAATGATGAAGATCAAACCACCCTGGAGGCCGGGATAGTTTTTTGCGACGCCCAGCGCCGCGCCGAGGCCGGGTGCTGTGCAGGCGCTGCCCAGTACGGTGGCCAGCACGCCGGTCAAGAAGGCGGAGGCCGGGCCTTCGCCCGACACGCGCTCGCCGAGCCGGTTGACGGCGGCGGGCGGGAAGATGGCGAAAACGCCGAAGAGACTCAGCGAAAGCGCCGTCACCAGGGCGGCAAGGCCGAGCGTGAAGTAGGGACTCTGGAACAGGGCGCCCCAGCTCTGGTTGAAGGCGACGTAGAGGGCGGCCAGCAGCACGAAAAATGTCATCAGGCCGGCACAATAGGCGAGGCCCAGGCCGAGCAAACGGCCGCGATCCTCTTCGGCCTGGCGCACGAAGGAAAGCACCTTGAGGGAAATGACGGGCAGAACGCAAGGCATCAGGTTGAGCACCAGGCCGCCGAGGAATGCCAAGATCAGGACACCGGGATAGCCGAGCCGCTTCAGGCGGGCCTCAAAGTTGGCGAGCTTGTCGGCCCAGCCGGTGCGCGCTGAAGGCGGAGCGACAACGGGCGCGGCATCGTTTGTGCCGGCATCGGCGGCAGCGGCGCCGGTCGGGACCGGGTTGGCGATTCCGGGGTCGGCCGCGGCGGTGCTGAATTGCTCGCCCGGCGACGCGGCCGGGCCGCCTTCCAACTGGACGGGAACCTCGAAGAAGACGTGCATCGGTGGAAAGCACGTTTTGTCGTCGCAAATCTGGTATTGGAGGATGCCGCGAATCCGCCGCGGAGCGGTCAACGGCTTGCCGTCGGCATCCTGCTCCTCAACCTTGACCGGGATCCGAAAATCGACTTTGCCTGAGTACTCGCTGAGATTGCCAAGTGCCGGATCGCGTCGTTCATGGGCCCTGGGGTAGACCACTTCGCCGATCTCGAAACCGGGCGTTTGCTCGACGAAGACGATGGCCGGAATCAGGAAGTCCTGATTGGGCGTGTGAGACTGCATGTGGTGCCGTGGCTTGATGTCGGCGGTCAGCACGGCCACGAAGCTGGCGCCGGCTTTGGGGGTGCCATCGATGCGCGTGGCCAGTTTCAACTGCTCGGCCTTTGCCATGGGCACGGGCATGGCGCTGCGGGCGTCGTCAAAGACTTCGGCGTTGGACGGCTGGGCGGTGGTGCCCGCCTTCGCCACCGGGAGTGTGATCGATGGTGTGGCGCTGCCGAGCACGCAGATGCCCTCGCGGCAGGACAACCAGCGGACGGATGCCTGAATGACGATCTGTTCGGCCGACAGATCTGTCGGGATTCGCACCTTCGCCAGCAGGGTTGATTCGCCGGGCAGCACCCACGAGGTTTCCTTCAGCACCTTGTCGAACTTGGCCTCGGGCGGGGGATACTGTGTCTGCCCGAATTCGATCGGGAATGAGGACTTCCAGGTGACGCTGGTCGGGAGGCCGGTCGAGCCGCCGGGATTGGCCCAGTACACGTGCCAGTTGTCCTGGGTATTAATCACGACCGCGAGTTCGTGCGTCTGACCGGGGACTGCGGCACTGGTATCCGCCAGCAGCTTGACGGACACGGGGTCCTGCTTGCCGGGTTTTGGCGGATCGGGATCCGCGAACGCGAGGGACGGCGCGGTCAGGGCCGGGAGGATGACGGCCAGAAAGCAAGAGAGACGCGATCGGTTCATCGCAACTGGTCCCCTGAACGGCGACTTGCGCCGGACGCAAGTACGCCGCATCTCTTTATCGCACAAGTGGTTGCGGCAAGACTGAACATACCGACATCTTGCAGGCGCTCGAGTATTGTAGCGGCAGGTCACCGATAGTTGGATGCCTCGGAGGCCGTGGCATACCGGGCGAAGGCCTGGCCTACCGTCGAATCGGGACTGCACGTATCTTTCGCGGATCAGCGAAGTTCCGTCAAGAACCGGGGCCGAATTTGCCTTGACCCACGGCCGGTGTCATTTATACTAATTTCAACTAAGTGCGTTGCAAGACGCGGCTTACAAACCGCCGCCGGCAACGGCTTATTTCATATAAACGCCTCAGCGGGGGCAAATGCCCCGGCACAGAGGCACTAAACGTCGAAACGGCTCGCCTCGTTCCCCGATTCGGGGACCGAGCGGGAAAAAAGGGAAAGCCGAGAGGCCGAGACCTTCAGATTTGCAGGCCCGAGCGATTCTTCGCACGGGTTTGAAGTATGGGTTTTTCGACCGGGGATGCCGACCGTTCAACCGGCGACACGCCATCGGGCGAGTGCATAGCCAGAGATCGCATGAGTTTCACTCGCGTGCCATCGAATTGCAGGAAGAGGAAGCCTGCGAATATCAGACCGGCGGCGGATGAACCTCACAGGGGTGCAGCAGGCAAGGTGCGTGCATCCTGATCCGGCCGGGTTCGCGGTTGACTGAGCGGCAGCGGCTCTCGATTCCCTTCTGGTCTGTTCGAGTCATTCCGACGTACAGAACTGGTGATTGAATCATTCGGCGCGCCGGGTGTGTGCCTTGCGCGACCGATGACGCCGGACTGGCCGTCGGCTTCTGCAACGTGCGGGCCCACCACTCCGGCAACGCTTACCGTGAGATTTTGCCGTCAGGCAAGGCGGGAATAATGATGGGGTCTCTGTTACTGGCAGAGGTCTCGAGCGGGCTCTGGCTGTACCTCATCCTCGGTCTGTTGCTGGGAGCGGGGGCGCTCTTCGGAATAGAGACGCTCCTTGGCAAACAGCGGTTGGGTGCGGCACAGCAGCAGGCGCAGAACATCACCTCCACGGCCGAGAACCGGGCGAAGGAGATTGTCCGCGCCGCCGAAGTCGAGACCAAGGCGACATTTCTGAAGCGGCAGGAAGAGTTCGAACGTGAAGCCGCGGCCACTCGCAACGAGATTCGCGAGATGGAAAAGCGGCTGGACAAGCGCGAAGACCAGCTCGACAAGAAGCTGGACATGCTCAGCATCAAAGAGCGCAACATCGAAAAATCCGAGACGCAGATTCGCGAGCAGACCGATGCGATCCAGAAGAAGCAGACCGAGATCGACGAAATGCTTGCCCGGCAGCGGAACGAGCTGCTCCGCATCACGAGCCTGTCGATGGACGAGGCGCGGCGGCAACTGTTTCAGAAGCTGGAGGACGAGCTGGAGCACGAATGCTCCGAGCTTGTCGCCAATAAGATCAACGAGGCGCAGGACGAGGCGGAGCAGAAATCGCGCGCCATCATCATCACGGCGATTCAGCGCTTCGCCACCGGCCATACGTCGGAGGCGACGGTCAGCACGGTGCCCATTCCCAACGACGAGATCAAGGGCCGCGTGATCGGGCGAGAGGGCCGCAATATCCGCGCGTTCGAGAAGATCTCGGGCGTCGATATCACGGTGGACGATACGCCGGGCGTCATCATCCTCTCGTGCTTCGATCCCGTGCGCAAGGAAATTGCGCGGCAGGCGCTGGCCAAGCTGATCGCCGACGGGCGCATCCATCCGACGCGCATCGAGGAGGTGTTGCAGGAGATCACGGCAAACGTCGAGAAGGAGATTTTTGAGACGGGCAAGAAGGCGGCGCTCGAGGCGAACGTGCAGGGTTTGAATCGGAAGCTGATCGATCTGCTGGGCCGGCTCAGCTTCCGAACCAGCTATGGTCAGAATGTGCTGCGGCACTCGATCGAAGTGGCTTATCTGTGCCAGATCATGGCGGATGAGCTCGGGCTCAACGGCACGCTGGCGCGGCGATGCGGGCTATTGCACGACATCGGCAAGGCCGTGCCGCAGGATGTCGAGGGCACGCATCCGGCCATCGGCGAGGAAATCTGTCGCAAGCTCAGCGAGCGGCCGGAGGTGCTCAACGCCGTGGCGGGTCACCATGGGGACGTGCCGGCCACCAGCCCCTATACACCGCTGGTCGCGGCGGCCGATGCCATCAGCGCCGCCCGGCCGGGCAGCCGGCGGGAGTCGCTGGAGCGCTACATCACGCGACTGCGCGATCTGGAGGCAATCGCCACCGGCTTCGAGGGCGTGCAGCAGGCCTATGCCATCCAGGCCGGCCGCGAGATTCGCGTGATCGTCGATGCCAACCGCGTGGACGACGCCCGGGCCATGAAGATCGCCCGGGACGTGGCCAAGAAGATCGAATCGGATATGACATATCCGGGGGAGATCAAGGTGACGCTGCTGCGCGAAGTGCGTGCGGTAGAGTATGCCCGCTGAGTGCGGGCGGTCAGCGCGACTCGCCCGCGCCCGGCGATTTGCATGTCTCGCGCAGGCGGCGTGAGACGTGGTTCGACTACTGCGGCTGCGCTGGAATGCCAGCGTGGGAAGACCGCGGCACGTTCCTTGCACACATTGAGCGCCGGCGTCGCGAACCGGTCGGGAACCGACGAATCGGGACCGAACTGCGGTTTTTTCCGCTGTTTTCCGTGATAGAATACGCAACAACATGATCACCAAAGCAAATCCATCGGCTTGCGGGGGCTTTCACCCTCTGCGCGCGGTCATCGATCTTTTTGACAGCATCTACCTGGGACTGGGCCTGATTGCCGCGATCCTGGTTTACTCAACTGTGGGCTCGGCGATTCCCGGCGCCCGGCAGGTCTTCGAGCTGACCGAGTTCCAGTACTTCAACCATCCGGTCTTCGTCATTCTGATCATCCTGTTCTGCACGACGCTGACGGTGGTCACGCTGCGCCGCATACGGTTCAACATGCGGAACCTGGGCGTGCTGACGGTGCATGCCGGGCTGCTCATCATGTGCGCCGGTTCGCTGGTCTATTTTGGCCAGAAGATCGAGGGCGATGTCTGGCTCGATCCGCCGACCATTCGCGTGGTGTCTCTGGATCGGATTCGATCGGGCGACGGCAACCCGGTGGTCGATCAACTGGTCGCGCGCAAGGGCGAGGTGTGGGAGCGGGATATGCCCGGCATCGGCGGCGCACACCGGATCGAAGTGGTGGCGGTGCAGCATAACGGACTGCGAACGGCTGACCGCGTGACGCTGCGCGTCAGCTCGCCGAACACGCCGGAGAGCACGATTGAGCTGGTCTCCGAGAATGATTCGGCGCAGCACGGGCACATCGCCAGCCTGTCCGACCGGCTGGCGCTGATGCTGACACCGGCGAACGAGGTCGACTACTTCTACGATGACACGACGCCGTCACTGATCGTGGCGGAGGGATCCAACCGCGACGAGTGGCCGCGCTTCAAGCTGCCGCAGCTACCGTACTACAACGAACGTTTCGTGGAATCGGCGCCTGCCGAGGGCGCACCTGCGCAGGTGACGGGTTCCGACGGCAAACCGATTGCCAGCCGGCGGACGATGCCGGTTCCGCTGATTGAACGCTGGCGGATGCCGATCAAGCTGATCGAGGCGGGCACTGCCTATGCAAAAGACTGGGGCGTGACGCTGGAGATCGACGGCTATCTGCCGTACGTGGAGTTGATCAACCAGCCGGCGCCCGGCGGGCAGGAGGTGCGACCGATCGCGCGGATGGAGATGAGGTTTCCGCAGGCGAGCCAGGAGCAGTGGTTCGTGGCCGGTATGCCCGACCAGAACCTGCACGAATTCGGCGACGGGAGCATCGCGGAGTTTCGCTGGATCGGAGATGAAACCAGCATTAATCCCGAGTGGACGCGCTCGGTTTCCGGGCGGCACGTGCTCGACATTCACGTCAAGGACAAGGACATTCGCCTGTCGCTCGACGTGAAGGCAGGGCAGGTGATTCCCATCGAGGGCACCGATTACACGCTGACGGTACGCGAAATCCAACCGAGCTGGCCATTGATGACGAAGGGTTTTGAGGGAGCGCGGACGGCCATCGCCCGCGTCATCATCAAGACACCGGCCGCCGAGTTTGAGCGCAGCGTGCTCGACCGCTTTCCGCAGCTCAACCAGGACCGGGACATGCAGGGGCAGAAGGTCGATCCGACGCGGGACATCGTGGACGACAACATCGAGCTGCGCTACGTGGCCGCCGAACGCGACCGTTACCTGCTGGTCGCCGGACAGAATCTTTCGCCGACGCTGATTTACACGGCGGCCGGCGGCCGGCGCGAGATGCAGGTGCTGAAAGCCGGCGAGACTTTCAGCCGCAGGCCGGGGGTGACGCTGGCACTGAAGGACCTGATCGAACGCCCCACTTTCGAGAAGGTGCCGCTGGTGGTGCCGGAGGCGCGTCGCCGCAGTCTGATGGACGTGCGGCGGCAGATGTCGGCCATTCGCCTTCATCTGGCGACCGAGGACGGCAAGTGGTCGAGGCGGGTCTGGATTCCCTTCAGCCACTACAACACCGACAACTTTCTGGAGCGAACGGTGCCGACCGTGGTGACGGGGATTCCGCGCATCGGGCAACTTTCGTTCATTTACGGGCGGACGACTCGCCCGCTGCCGACGACGCTGGCGCTGGAACAACTGGAGACGAAGTACTATCCCGGCCGCGAGCAGGCGAGCGAGTGGACGAGCTTCTTCCGGTATCGCGATCCGGAAACGCAGCAGGCGCGGGAGGGGCGTGCCCATCTGAACAACACCTTCACCATCGGGGACTGGACTTTTTTCCAGAGCCAGGCCCCGCAGGATGGCAAGTCGTGGACGGTGCTGGGCGTGGGCAACCGCCACGGGGTGATGACAATGCTGGCGGGGTGCACGCTGATCTCGCTGGGAATGATCTATGCCTTCTCGGTCAAGCCGGTGCTGGTGCGGCGCTACAAGGCGAAAATATCGGCCGGGGCCGGCGACAGCACCGGGGCATCCGGCTCCAACGGCAGCCCGAAGGCGACGGAGGCGAGCATGGTTCGAAGCAACGAGCCGGCGGGCGTGCCGGTCCGCGCAATACTGGTGGCATTGCTGTCCCTGGGCGCGGTTTCGGCAGGCTGCTCCAAGTCGGACGGGACGTCGGCGGCGGCCGGGACGCCTGCCGAGTCGCTGGCGGCCGTTCAGAGTGACATCGACTTGTCGCGGCTGGGTTCGCTGGCCATGCTCGACAAGAATGCCTGGCGCTACACCACGGTCGATTCGTGGGCGCGGCGCGTGATGATGGAGATGTACGGGTCGAAGCCACTCTTCGGACTGGACCCGGTCGCGGCGGCGATGGAGATCGTGTTCAACCGGACGTCCTACGATGACATGCCGATCCTGTACGTGAAGGACCGGGGACTGCTGCGTGATCTGGCGAAGCATCCGATCAAGATCTCGGACGAAGAGATCGAGCGGATGTTCAAGACGAAGCACATCAGCTACGACTTCTTCCGGCGGGAGGACGTGCAGAACCGCATTTCGGAACTGTCCGGGGAAGTGATGAAGAGCCGGGCCATGGGCCGCATGGGGCAGGCCAGCCGCAACTATGGCGAGCTGCCCGGCCTGCTGTTTCTGGTGCCGCACCCGCAGGGAGAAGTGGAGACGCCCTGGCTCTCGTTCGAGGCCATCATGGGGCGAACGTGGCCCACCGAGGAGCGTGTGCGAGAACAGTTCGCACGGCAACTGAAGCTGCCGGCCGATCCGGCGCTTCGCGACGCGCAGCTGGAGCCGATGCTGGTGCGGGCCGCCGTGCGCGACGCCGGCATCACCGGGGCGGGCGAGGCGCCAAAGCTGGCCGAGCTCGACGCCGCCGGCATCAAGACCGAGGCCGCGGCGCGAAAGCACCTTCGGCGCGAGATCATTCAGAATGCCGCCTCGCACACGGAGCTGCGGAACGAAAAACTCGATGACGTGCTTGCCGCCTGCGATGCATTCGACGCCCTGCGGTCGGCCTGGCTGAAGCGCGATGCCGAAGGCATCAACACGGCCGTCGCTGCCTTGGAAACGTCGCTACCGAGGCTCGCCCCGGATGGCATCTATCCATCGCCGACGGAGCGCATGCTGGAGCTGAAGTACCGGCGCAGCGACTACACCTGGTGGGCCTGGCTTGCCTACATCTTCTGCTTTTTCATGTCCATATTCGCGGTGGCAACGCGATATCGGGCGGCGTGGTGGCTGGCGACGATTCTGCTGCTCGGGGCCCTGGGGCTGCACGGCTATGATTTGGCACTGCGCTGGCAGGTGCTCAATCGCATTCCCGTGGCCAACATGTACGAGGCCGTCGTTTCGTCCACCTGGTGCGGCGCCGTGCTTGCGCTGCTGCTGGAGGCGTTCTCGCGCAATCGCCGCGGCATTTACAACCTGGCCGCGGGATTTCTCGGCTTTTTCGCCCTGACGTTGCCGATCCTCATTCCCGACAAGATCAACAACAACCTCCAGACGATGATGCCCATTCTGGATGACGCCATGCTGCGCATTCACACCGTGCTCATCATCGCCAGCTATGCGGTCATCACGCTGGCGTACGTGGTGGCCAACGCGTATCTCATCGTGACGGCGTGGCGCACGAACTCGGCACTCGCCCGGGCGACGCTGGGGGCGCAGGTCGGCGCGCTACTGTGCCTGACGATGGCCTATCGCGGGATGTTCGAGGAGGCGACGGCCGAGCGATTTGTGCTGTCGATGACGGCGGCCCTGGGTGGAGGGGCATTGCTGTCGCTGGGCCTGTTTCCGATGGTGACGGGCTCGGGCCGGCGGGCATCGCTGGCGCGGATCACCGGCAACAGCCCCGAGCCGCGAACAGGACTGCTCAACGAGTTTGACTTCGCGCATCGCGTGCTGCTGTACATCTCGTCGGTGGCGCTCTTCGTCGGCATCGTGCTGGGCGCGGTGTGGGCGGATTATTCGTGGGGCAGGCCGTGGGGCTGGGACCCGAAGGAGGTCTTCGCGCTCAACACGTGGCTGGTCTATGCCATCCTGATCCACGTGCCGTTCGTTTCGAAGCGGCGTGCCCTGTGGACGAGCGTGCTGAGCGTGTGCGGCTTCGCGGCGATGCAGTTCAACTGGTGGGTGGTGAACTTTTACATCGTCGGTCTGCATTCCTACGCATAGACGGCGTCGATCCCGCTGACGGTCCGGCACGGGCCTCAAGCGGGCGGCATGTCTTGCGCGGCTTGATGCGGCCGCAGCCTCCCGGCGGCAGGCCGGTTATTATCGCTGCCATCGTGCCGCAGAAACCGCCCGTCCCTCCGACTTCGCAACTTCGGGGCGGCGCAGATTGCCGTATTCGCTGTTAATCCGGTGGCTTCAGGCTTGGAGATTGCGGACGTCGAGCATACAGTAAGGCTGTGGTAGCACGGGCAGAGCTGGCGGAACTCTCCGCGCTCTAACGCCAATCCGGCCTCGCTCGCATAAAGGAGCCGCTCGACATGCGTCGTGCCGCGTTGCGAACTTCTGCTGCGTTTTTCTGCACAACTACGTGTCTATTCGTGTCCCCGGCCCTCGCCGAGATCACGGAGGTTGTCGGTACGTCCTTCGCCCGCGTGGTCGAATTCAACGGCGACGTTGCGGTGCAGACCGACTTCAGCCAGGCCGTCGTCCCCACCACGACGCCGGAGCCGCCTGCGATCTCGCGTGCCCAGCTCGATCGGCTGCGGGAGGATGGCTCCACGGTTGCCAGCGCGCAGGCACTGGCCGTCTTTGAGCAGACCAACTTCCTGGGCCTGGGCAATCGCAATGACGTCGGCCTGGACCTCGGCGCCTTCAGCGACGACTCCGATTCGACGTGGTATGTCGAGGGGCAGGCCAACGAATCGCGAACGATCGTCATCGGAACGGCCGGCAGCGACATCGGCACCGAGATACTGACGAATGCCATCACCGAGACGGTCGCGACCAGCCGCGTCCTGATCTCGGGCGTGCTCATCATCGCCTCGGATAACAACACCGCCGATCTGAGCGGGACGGAAGCGAACCTGACCGTGTCCATCCGAAAGCGGCAGGACGGGCAGATAGCCCAGGACCTGCTGGAGGGCCGCGTTGCCCTGACCGGCGGTCCGGCGGGGCAGATCACGATCAGCGAGCAGAGCGGCGCCTTCACGGGTATCACGCTTCCGGTGCTCGATCTTGGCGCCAGCATAATTCCGCAGATACCCGTCGTGCGGGTGGTGGTTTTTGCCGGCGTCGAACTGCCGTACGAATACGAATACACGCCCGGCGTGCCATTCAACCTGGACCTGCTCGTGTCTTCGCAGGTCCGGGCCATTCCCGGCGGCACCGGGGCATCGGCCGTCTTCGGCCTGCCGCAGGCCAGCTTCGAAAGCGTCTTTGCCCGCGTCCGCCAGGATGACGCGGGCGTGGCGATTACGGATGCCGTCAACAGCCACGTGGATACGACCGGCGCCGCTTACGGCAATCCATGGGGCATTGCGATGCTGCTGCCGCCGTTCTGCGGGGCTGCCGGCGTTGAGATGCTCCTGGCATCGTTCTGCGGGGGCCTGGTGCTGGTGCGCCGCCGTAGATCTCGCCGGTTTCGCATGCGCCGCCCATGACGCTCGCACAGTCAGCCGTCATTGCGTCCAAGTCGTCGCCCTACGGCGAAGTGATGCTGTGGGGCTCCCTTCTCATCATCGCCATCGTGATCCTCGGCGCGGGGGTATTCATGCTGCGGCGGCGTCTCACCGACGATCCCGCAACGGGGCCGGACGAGGACGAGTGGTCCTTGCAAACCTTGCGCGAAATGCGAAAGTCCGGCCAGATCAGCGAGTCCGAATTTCAGATGCTCCGGGCGCGCTTCATTTCACAATTCAGCGCAGGATCGGCCGAATCGCCGGCTGACGCGGAACCGGGCGATGTCACGTCGCGGGAATGAGATAAAGACGCCTATTTCACGGCGTCGATAATTTGCGTGCGCGAAGATACAATCCCCGGTGGTTCTCGGCCCTGCGCAGCGACCGCGGCGCATCCGAGGCCGGGCGATCTACCAGCGGGCAGGCTCCGTGAATGCAGTATGAGCCAGCGTGGTTCGCCGGGATGCGCCCGGCGTGTCGAGGCGGCAAGTCACTCGGGGCGCGGCGGCCCGGCCGCCGGCAAGGACAACGACATTCCAACCAAGAGGCACTGACACTTGAAACAGGGAAATAAAGGCGGCGGCAACGGACCCAAGGGCGGCGGACCGCGCGACAGCGATCCATTCGGCGAGGCATCCAAGCGTCGCAAGCCAAGCACGTGCAGCTTCTGCGGCAAGACTCACCGCGAAGTGGGCCCCATGGTCGAAGGCCCGCGCGATGCGTTCATCTGCTCGAATTGCGTCGACCTGTGCCACAACATCATCCAGCAGGAAAAACGCAAGGCCAGCGGCCTCAAGCCCCTGTTCACCAAGATTCCCTCGCCCCGCGAGATCAAGGAATTCCTCGATCGCTACGTGATCGGTCAGGATTACGCCAAGAAGATTCTCTCGGTCGCGGTGTACAACCACTATCAGCGGCTCACGCACAGCGACCGGGCCGATTCCGACGACGTCGAGATCGAAAAGGCAAACATCCTGCTCGTCGGCCCGACCGGCTGTGGCAAGACGCTGCTGGCGCGCAGCCTGGCCCGGGTGCTGGATGTGCCGCTGGCCATCGGCGACGCAACGACGCTGACCGAGGCGGGCTACGTCGGCGAGGACGTCGAGAACATCCTGCTGCGGCTCCTGCAGGTGGCGGATTTCGATCTGGAAGTGGCCCAGCGCGGCATCGTCTATATCGACGAGATCGACAAGATCGGCCGCAGCGCGGGGAACGTGAGCATCACGCGCGATGTAGCGGGCGAGGGCGTGCAGCAGGCTTTGCTTAA
>CAYOZN010000047.1:0-16139 GCA_964408455.1 uncultured Planctomycetaceae bacterium | reverse complement strand
TTGCCGTGGTCCACGTGGCCGAGAACGGTGACGACCGGCGGGCGCGGCCCGAGGCGCTTCTTTTCGCGGGCGTTGAATTCTTCGCTGAGCAAGTCGAGCCCCGTTTTCGGTTTGACGGCGACGAGTTCGATGCCGTATTCGGCGGCGATCATCTCGGCCTTGTCGGTCGGAATGACCTGGTTGACGGTAACGGCGAAGGTGTCGAGGTGCCGGCCGATGATCTTCATGTTGATGCCGGTTTCGCGGGCGAAATCGCCGGCGCGGATGGGCTCGGCCAGCTCGACGCGCGTCTTCTTGGCACGCAGTTGAGGCTGTGATCCGCGCGGGCCGCCCTTCTTCTCGATGGCGCGGAGGCGGGTGATGCCGGTGCCGGAGGCGGCGATCATCCGCTCCTTGTATTCGAGGATATCCTGCTCGCGCCATTCCTTGAGCCGCTCTTCGACGGACTGGACGGTGTCGCGCGTGGTGCGCCGCGGATGCCGCTTTGCGGCAGGCGTTTCGGGCTCGCCTTCGCGCTTGGGACCGCGGCCAACGGGGCGGGGGGCATCCTTGTTTGCCGATTCGTCGCGCGAGGGGGCGAACGGAATACGGGAGATGGGCGCGCGCGGTCCCGGGCGGGCCGCAGGCCGGGGCCTGTCCACGTACTCCGGCTTATCCATGCGCACGACTTTGGGGCCGGACAGCTGCGCCGGCCGGGGCACGTTCTGCGGGCCGGCAACTGCCGTCTGTTCCTGCAAAGGGGCCGGGGGCTGAGGCGCGGCCGGCGCCTCGGCCGCCGGTTCGAGCGGAACCTCCGCGGCGGGCGCGAGTGGCTCTGATGGTTCTTCGGGCAGCTGAGGCGGCGGCTGTTCGGGCGAAGTAAACTCGGGCGGCGCGACGTGGTCGGGCTCGGCGGGCGGTTCTTCGGTGGCAGTGGCGACGGACGACTGATCGCCGGCCGGGACATCGGCCGCCATCTCGGCGGCTACCTTCTTTGCGGCGCGCTTGCGCCTGACGCGTACCTTTTCGAGGTCGACGGTGGCCGCCTCTTCGAGCGCGGAATGTTGCTCGCCGGTGGTGAACCACTCACGAATCGTCGCCTCGAGCCCGGCCGAGAGGACGTGCATGTGGTTCTTGACCGAAATGCCCTCGGCATTGCACTTGGCGATGATCGTCTTGCTTTCGACCTCAAGGTCCTTGGCAAGGTCATGAATTCGCCGTTTTTTCTCAGCCAAGAAGCAACCTCCGCAGATATCTCCTGCAATCCATGTTTCAGACGCAATCGTGCCTTGCCCCGACGCCGAGCGGGGCGGCAGTTAACCCACATCGTTTGTCGCAGCAGCCTTCTCCTCTGACGCGAGGGCCTCCGACTCTTCCGGAGGCGCTTCCGACGATTCGGTGGCATCACCCGCAGGCAGTTCGGCTGCCTGCTCGGAGCCTGTCGCTTCTGCGCCGGAGACGGCTTCGCCTTCGGCCGCCTGGGCCGCAGCCCTGGCTGCCTCGGCAGCGGCGGCGGCCTTTTCCTGTTCCTTGGCGGCCTTTTCGGCTTCCATTTCGGCCTGGACCAGCTTGGCCTCGGTCGAGCACTCGGCAACGATCCGCTCGGCCAGTTCCTGCTCGATCTGAAGTTCGCGCATGAGCGGTTCGATGCCGACTTCCTCGACGTCGAGAACGCTGATGAGTCCCATGAGCGTGATGCGCTCGACCATGACGTCTTCCATGCCGGTCACGCGTTTGAGCGTGGATGCGAGGCGATCGAGGCCCCTGTTGTATTCCTTGGGCGTCAGAATATCGATGTCCCAGCCGGTGAGCCGCGCGGCGAGCCGCACGTTCTGGCCGCGCTTGCCGATGGCGAGCGAGAGCTGGTCGTCGGGGACGACGACGGTGGCGCGGCTGAGCTCGAAGCACAAGGCGGTGTCCTGAATTTCGGCGGGCTTGAGCGCATTGGCGATGAGAATCTGCGAGGACTCATTCCAGCGGACGATGTCGATCTTTTCGCCGCCGAGTTCCTCGACGATGTTCTTGATGCGGCTGCCGCGAACGCCGACGCAGGCGCCGACGGCATCGACCTTGGTGTCGATCGAGGAGACGGCAACCTTTGTGCGATAGCCGGCCTCGCGGGCGAGGGCCTTTATCTCGATGATGCGTTCGGCGACTTCGGGCACTTCGAGCTCGAAGAGGCGGCGGATGAACTCGGGATGGCTGCGGCTGAGGATGATCTTGACCTGGTGCGGGGCCTCGCGGACTTCGTGGATCAGGCAGCGGATGCGCTCGCCGGGCTGATGCGTTTCGCCGGGGATCTGCTCGCTGCGGGGCAGAAAGCCCTCTGTGCGGCCGAGGCTGACGATGATGGCGCCGCCCTCGAACCGGGCGACGGTGCCGGTGACGATCTGCTGCTTGCGCTCGGAAAACTCCTCATAGATGCTGCCGCGTTCGGCCTCGCGAATGCGCTGAATGATGACCTGCTTGGCCGTCTGCGCGGCGATGCGGCCGAGTTCGCCCATGGTGATGGGCGTCTCATCGACTGATGCCGACACATCGCCGGTCATGCGATCGATCTCGACGTGGACCACTTCGGCTTCCAGGTATTTCTTGCGTACGGCGGTCTCCATGGCCAGCTCGATATCCTGAAGGACGAGTTCCTTCTCGATATTCTTGTCGCGGGCCAGACCGTCGACGATTCGTAGTAGTTCAGCGCTCATGTCGTTCTCTGTTGCTTCGTCTTGCGCGGGTGTCCGGCGCCCGTGCTCGCCTGAATTTCAATGCCGCCACGGCGGCACCGCCCACAGGAAACAAAAAAAGTGGGCAAAATCCGAGCCCACCCTGGGCGGCGATTTTCTACTGGCGGCCGCCGCCGACCGCACCGCGCACGCGGGCTGGACCCGGCTCCTAGCGCATAAGCCATCTCCCGCGTTCCCGTCCGTGCGGGATCGCCAAGGGGGTCATGCCGCGCCGCTCAACACCGCGGCACCCGCCGCGGCGGACACGTTTGCCCCCGCTTCGCCGCGCTCAAAGACATGGGCTCGGCTCATGTCGATAAACACGTCGATTTCCCGGCCCTCCCGGGCCGGAATGCGTGCATCCAATCGCCCCACCATCGCTTTCTGCGATGGCAGACGGAAATAGACATCCTTGCGGTCGCCCAGCGGCTCGACCAGGTCCACATGGACCTTGACTCGCACCGCGCCGGCGCCGGGCTCACCCAAAACGGCATCGGGCCGGATGCCAAGGACCATCGTCTCGCCGATGCGGTCCTTCAGGGTGGCAGGCAGACTGTCCGGCAATGGCAGCCGCGTGCCGCCATCCTCGAACATCAGGCCGCTCGCATCCTGAACCACTCGGCCGTCCACGAAATTCATCGTCGGCGTGCCAATGAAACCGGCCACAAACCGATTCGCAGGCCGCTCGTAAATCTCGAGCGGCGGCGCTACCTGATGAACCCGACCGTCCTTCATAACCACGACGCGGTCTCCCAGCGTCATGGCCTCTTCCTGATCGTGCGTGACGTAGACGGTGGTCGTCTGAAAGCGCCGTTGCAGCCGCTTGATCTCGGAACGCATCTCCATTCGGAGCTTGGCATCGAGATTCGACAGCGGCTCGTCGAACAGGAACACCTTCGGGTTGCGGACGATCGCGCGACCGACTGCGACGCGCTGCCGCTGGCCACCGGACAGGGCCCTGGGCTTGCGATCGAGCAGATCGACGATGCCGAGGACGACCGCCGTTTCACGCACCTTCTTGTCAATGTCGGCCTTGCTCAGTCCGAGTTCCCGCCGGCGGAGCCTGAGGCCGAACGCCATATTCTTGTACACCGACATGTGCGGGTACAGGGCGTAATTCTGAAATACCATCGCGATGTCGCGGTCCTTTGGAGCGACATCGTTGACGATGCGGTCTGCGATGCGAATCGTGCCGGCGGTGATGTCTTCGAGGCCGGCGATCATCCGCAGTGTCGTACTCTTGCCGCAGCCGGAAGGGCCGACCAGGACGATAAACTCCCGGTCGGCGATATCCAGAGTGACACCGTCAACGGCCCTGACGCCGCCCGGGTAAATCTTGGCGACGTCGTGTAACGTTACGCTGGCCATGGACTTACGATCGGATTGCGCAGCACCGCATTAAACCCGGAATTATAGGTAACCCTTAATCCGTGTCAATCCGGATTTTACGGCGGGAATCGGGCAGCGCTGAATGATTACGGTCGCCTCATTCGGGCGCCGCCGCAAAGCGGCGGAGTTGCATCACCTGGTAGTCCTTCCGGGTGTCGAGCAGCGTGAATGTCTTGATCTCGGCCACCGGTCCGAGCCGTTGTTCCAGCTTTCCGAGGTACTCATTCAACTGCGTCACGGGCGTGAGCGTATTGCCATCCTTCTTGCGGTCGAGAACGACGAGCCAGGTATCGCCATCGGGGCGAGGATCGACCTTTTCAGCCTGCGGGGCGAGCGCAACCTCCTGCGGAATCAGCCAATGCAGATAGAAAACAAGCTGGGCACCGGCCCCCTTCGCATACCCGAGATACGGGGCGTGATCGACGCGTTCCTTTGCAAGGAAGAGCACGACCTGGTCGCGCGGGCCGACCTGTTCCGCAAGCCAGTGGACTGCCTTGCGCCTTTCCTGATACTCGGGCTTCTTGTATGGCTCGCGAGCATCGCGAATCATGCAGCCGATGGCAATGACGCCGAAGACGCCTGCTGCGATGCGCAGCGCATTGATCCGATGCGGCGGCGGCACAAAACGGCCGAGGATGCCCACGAGCCCGACGCCGGCCAGCAGGCAGATCGCCGGGGCCGCATACAACATCGTTCGCGCCGTTCCACCGTAGGGATAGGCCTCGAAACACGCGGCGATGAAGTTCAGCGCCAACGGCGAAAGCAGCAACAGCAACAGCGCCCGATAGTTTCGCCATAGCGCGATGACGCCCGCGACAACGAGGATGGTCGTCGCGGTGCTGCCGCCATTCTTGCCGCCCATGGGGTAGGCAAACATGTTGCCGGTGTGCGTATCCAACAGGTAAAGCGGCAGCTTCCAGGGCTCGAGAATTGGCGGGAAAGTGCTTTCCCACATTTCAATCCGCATCAACTGTGGCACGGCTTCGGCGTGGGGCCGCGCATAGGTGATGTACATTGCCACGAAGCTGCCGAGCACCAGGGCGCCGTAGGCGACGCAACCCGCGATACGACCGGTTGATCGCCGCTTCCACGTCGTGTACGCCAGCAACAGGCCGGCGCCGCCGGCGACAAACGCCGCGGGATAGGAGAGCCAGATGGCCAGCGCCGCGAACACGGCGAGAACCGCCCATCGCAATGGGCGATGCGGAGCCTGATACACCCGCCAGGCCAGCATGCTGATGACGAGACTGATCAGCAGATCGGTCGCGTAGGGCTTTACCTCGGCGGCATGGCGAATCGGGTAATAGGCCACGGCGAGCATTCCGACCGCGGCCAGTGCCGTGGGCTGGCCGAAGTGCATTCGCACGAACCGCCAGAAGAGGAGCAGGCCGGCAATGCCGCTGACAAAGGGCAGGAGGCGCAGCGTCCACTCTGAGACGCCGATCATCTTCACCATTGCGAGATCGGCCCACATGAATCCAAGGGGTACGATCTGGTGATAGAGGAGTGGCTGCCACATGCTGCCAAAGTCGCGGGCAAGGAAATTGACCGCGACGAAGGCCTCGTCGCCCCACAGGGGAAAATTCAACGCGTAACGGAAGGCGCGTGCCGCCATCCCGAGCAGGACGAGGCCGGCTGTCAGCTGCAGGAGCGTCGGAAATTTCCAGCGGCTGAAGCGCGATCGGCGGCCTTCAGGTCGTGAACGGCTGGGGACCGGCTCTGCGCCGGAGCCGACATCTGACGTGGACTTCAGGTGATGCGACGTGGGGAGGCTGGGCATTTGCGGTAGTCTCGAAGCGCAAGGCAGCCCTGTCCAGTCGCACCGCGCACGGCGTGCGGCGGGACGATAAGATGCCAGCCCGCCGGGCGGAGCGGGGCAGGATTTTCGCCGGCTTGAGTACGAAGCGGTTAAGCGGAATTGAACGCCGACAGCATCATAACGCTTCTCGTTCTTGCGGCCGTCATATACGGGCTGGTTCGCCATGCGAACGCCGCGGATATCGTGATGCTGGGCGCGCTGGCGCTGCTGGTGGTCACGGGCGTCGTCGGCCCGCGACGGGCGCTGCGAGGATTTCAGAACGAGGGCGTCATCACGATCGCGGCGCTGTTCGTGGTTGCCGCCGGCCTGGTGCGCACCGGCGCGCTGGCATTCGTGGTGGAGCGCCTCTTCGGGCAAATCTCCGACGATCGGCGCGCCTTGCGGCGCATCCTGCCGCTGGCCACGCTCGGATCGGCCTTTCTCAACAACACGACCATTGTGGCCATGTCCATGCCGGTCGTGCTGCAATGGGCGCGAAAACACCGCGTCTCTCCGTCGCGCGTGCTCTTGCCCCTGAGTTTCGCGGCCGTGCTCGGCGGCGTGTGCACGTTGATCGGCACGAGCACCAACCTGGTAGTACACGGGCTGATGCGCGAATCGGATCATCCTTCTCTGCGCGAGGGCATGGGCATGTGGGAGATCGGCGCCGTGGGCGTCCCGATCGCCATCGCGGGGCTGTTCTACATGCTGACGGTCGGGACGCGGCAACTGCCGGATCGCAAGGAGTTCATCGAACAGCTGGGAGAAAGCCGGCGCGAATATCTGACGGAGTTGATGGTCGAAAAATCGTGTCCGCTCATCGGTAAGACGATCCAGGAGGCTGGAATGCGCAATCTTCCGGGCCTGTTCCTGATCGAAATCAACCGGGGCGATGAACTGATATCGCCCGTGTCTCCGGATGAACGTCTGCACCTGGGCGATCGACTGATCTTCACCGGCGTGGTGAGCACGATCGTCGACCTTCAGCAGACGCCGGGACTGGTGCCGGCGTCCGATGCCGTTTATGAAATCGCCCCCGACATGCGGCGCGACCGGCGGCTGTGCGAAGCGGTGATCAGCATCAGCAGCCCGCTGGTGGGCAAGGGCATACGCCAGGCAAACTTCCGCTCGGTGTACAACGCGGCCGTTGTGGCGGTTCATCGCAACGGCCGGCGCCTCCGCCAGAAGATCGGCGATATCCGGCTGGAGGCGGGCGACACGCTGCTCCTGGAGACCGGCTCGCGCTTCGTGCAGGGGCACCGGAACAATCCCGATTTTTACCTGGTGAGTGACATTGGCGAGGCATGGCAGGTTCGGCACGAGCGCGCCTGGGTGGCGGCGAGCGTTACGGTCCTGCTGGTGATGCTGTTGTCGATGCCGGAGTTCCTGCGCTGGACGTCGCTGGACGGGCGCTTTGCGGAGTGGTTTGTCGCCCAGCGCGTGGCATTTGCCCTGCTGGCCGCGGGGCTGATGGTCGTGACGCGCTGCGTCTCGGCCACCGACGCGCGGCGCAGCATCGACTGGCACGTGATCATCATCATCGCCTCGTCGTTTGGGGTCGGCGAAGCCATCGAGACGAGCGGGCTTGCAAGAACCATCGCGGACGGATCGCACGGACTGTTCGGCGGACTTGGAGCGATGCCGGTACTCGCGGGCGTCTTCCTGCTGACGTGGTTATTGACCGAGCTGATGAGCAACAACGCGGCCGCTGCGCTGATGTTCCCGGTGGCGATGGCGGCGGCGGCCGGGGCCGACGCCGATCCGCGAGGTTTTGCGGTGGCAGTGGCGGTGGGTGCTTCGTGCGGGTTCATCCTGCCCGCGGGCTATCAGACGCACTTGATGGTGTTCGGGCCGGGGGGATATCGCGTCGGCGATTTCCTGCGGGTCGGGCTGCCGATGGTGGCAATCTGGACGGTTCTGGCGTTGGTGCTTATTCCACTGATCTGGGGCTATTAGCCGGCTACGCGTCGAGATCGCCAAAGCCAATGCAGCGAAGAGGTTGCGCCACGAGGCTCAGAAAATCCCTGATGGCCTGCCGGACGGTTCCGTTTCATGCCGCCGGGCGTTAGAATAGACCGCAAACGAGGAGGGGCGATTGAGAGATTGGCGGAAAAGGCGGATTGGGGATCCGCCATCGCGTGCGATGTCCCGGTTTCGACGCCGTGATCGGCGCGTTCTTAGCGCAATCGCAACCCTACCCTGCAGCGAATCTGAACAAGACCGGCGTATCGTCGTTGGCGCAAACGCGCAGGCAAAAGACCTCGTTGCGTCCTGACCGGGCAACCAATCGCCCGGCATTGCGCACGCAAGCGCGCGGCGGATCATCGTCGTCGCGGATCCCGGGGGGCGAGGGTTTGCCGGAAAAGCCAAGCATAAAAAACATTAATTGTGTGACAATCATCACGACAGGAGCAGGAAGATGACAGGAAGCACTGGAGGACGGAACCTGAAGAGCTGTTGGTGTCTCGTTGCATGCGTGGCCGCTGCGCTGGCATCGCAAAGCGCATCGGCATCGCTGCTACTCAATGAGACGTTTACGTACGCGGACGGAAACCTGGTGCCGAATGGCGGCTGGCTGGTTCACAGCGGAACGAGCGGTCCGGTGCAGGTCTCAAGCGGGCAGGCAGTTCTTCAGCAGGGTGTGGGTGCCGAAGATGTGAACCACGATCTGGGCGGATTCACGCTGGGGACGAGCGGCGTTGTTTATGCGGCGTTTGATGTGTCGGTCACCGGGGGCAACGGAACGGTCTATTTCGCACATTTCAAGAATACGGGAACCAGTTTCAACAGCCGAGTCTTTGTCACTTCCGGCGGCGGAGATTATGCGATCGGTCTGGCCGGCAGCTCCGGCACGGTGGGCGCGACGTGGGCGACGGGGCTGACATTCGGCGTCACCTACCGCGTCGTAATTTCGTATCACTTCGACTCGGGCCTGAGTGAGCTCTGGATTGATCCCGTCGATATCAACAGCACGTCCATCAGCCACACCGGAGCAACGTCCAACGCCGTTTCCGCGTTTGCACTTCGGCAGGCGAGTCCGAGCCCTGCCGGTAATTCGACGCAGCAGATCGACAACGTGTGCGTGGCAACCACGTTCGACGAGGCGCTGAACTGCCTGGGGGGCGGCGATCCCACCGGCGGCTGCTGCGACGCTCAGCTCGATTGCACGCAGCAGACGCAGGCAGACTGCCTTGCCGCGAGCGGCACCTATCTGGGCGATAACGTCCCCTGCACGCCCGGTGGCTGTGGCGAAACCGTCGGCGCCTGCTGCGATGCCGAATTCGATTGCACATTGGCCACGGAGGCCGATTGCCTGGCCGCCAGTGGCACGTACCTTGGCGATAACACCGCCTGTGAACCCGGCATCTGCGAGCCGCCGCAATTCGGCGCATGCTGCAACGGCGGCGTGTGCACGCCCAACGTCAGCGAAGCCGATTGCGAGAGCGGCGGCGGGATCTGGCGCGGCGACGGCAGCGGCTGCCCCATTTCGTGCAATTTCAACAATATCGGGATCAACGAAATTCGCATCGACCAGCCGGGCAACGATAATGACGAATACGTCGAGATTGTCGGGCCGGTTGGCTTCAACCTTGGCGGCCTGACGTATGTGGTCATCGGCGACCAGCCGGATACTAACAGCGGCGTCATCGAGACCGTCATCGAACTATCGGGAACGATTCCGGCCGACGGGCATTATCTGATTGCGAACCCGGCGACGATCACGATCGTTTCGCCTGCCGAAATCGACCAGGCGGTCGGCGTCAACGTGTTCGAGAACAGCGACAACGTGACGCACCTGCTGGTCGGCGGGTTCACCGGCAACAACGGCGACGATCTGGACGGCGGCGACGACTGCATACTCGATTCCACACCGTGGAATCTGATTCTCGATCAGGTCGCGCTCGTCGAAGAACTGTCGCCGGCACCGCCGGTTACCGACTGCTATTACAGCGGCACGACGGTGGGTCCGGAGGGGACGCTCGTGCCCGGCCACGTCTGGCGTAATCCGGACGGCCTTCCGAACGGGTGGGCCATCGGCCCGTTCGATCCGGCCTTTGGCGACGATACGCCGGGCGGCGTGAATGGCGAAGGCTCTGGCGCCTGCTGCGTCGGCATCGCATGCACCATCGAGCTGCGCAGCGTCTGCGAGGCAAACGATGGTTCTTATCGCGGTACCGGCACGACGTGTACGCCGAACCCGTGCGATATCGCCTGCAACACCATCGTCGATGCCAAGGCCGCAGCACTGGGAACCGAGATGCGCGTGTGCAACGTCCGCATCACGAACGTGATCGATTCGATCAGCAGCGCCAACGATGCGGCCATTCAGGTGCAGGATCCGGTCAGCGGCCGCGGCCTGACGATCTTCGGGACGAATGCAATCATCGAGCAGATGATCCTCGATGCCGGCGGCACGCTGGTGAACCCCGGGCTGGCGCTTGGCCGGCGGGTGGACATCGAGGGCGTCGTGGGCGAATTCAACGGCCTGCGGCAGCATGTCAACGGCAGCCTGCCGCTGCGCGTGGTGCAGCTGTTCCCGGATGCGCCGCTCGTCCCCGCACCGGTGGTGACGTCGCTCACATCGGTACAGGAGGGCAATCCGGTGGCAGAGGCGCTGGAGAGCGTCCGCATCCGGTTCAACTGCGTGGCATTCATCGAGAGCGGGACGTTTGCCGGCGGCCAGAACTATACCGTCACGGACGGCACGAACCTGGCGACGGTTCGCGTGCCGACGAACCTGCTCAGCGTGGTGGGCGATCCGATTCCCACCGGCATGGTGGACATCGTTGGCATTCTGAGCCAGTTTGATAGCTCCGCTCCGCAGGACGGCGGCTATCAACTGCTGCTGCTGGACGAAGGCGACATTCTGCCCGCGACGTGCGGTGCGACGCCAATCGGCGCGTGCTGCCTGGCCGATACCAGCTGCGGCGAAGTGACGCAGCCTGTTTGCAGCCAGCGGGATGGCACCTTCCAGGGTAACAACACGCTTTGTGCAAACGTGACGTGCCCGCTCATCCTGACCGGCGCCTGTTGCCTGCCCGATGAGACGTGCGTGGACGGCGTGCTGCCGGCGGCGTGCTGCGATCTGGGCGGCGCCTTCCTCGGTCAGAACACGAACTGCATGACCGGAGACTGCAATACGCTCCTGTCGCTGGATGCCATTCATGACGTTTCGGTCGGCACGCAGGTACAGACGCGTCAGGTCATCATCACCGACACGACCGATCTGATTAACAGCACTGGCAGCAAGTCATTCATCGTTCAGGACTTTTCCGGTCCGAACGGTGAAACCCGCGGTTATACCGTCTTCGGGTCGAATGCCGTGATCGATGGCCTTCTCGCGCAGGCTCAGCTCGGCGATCGGATTGTGCTTTCCGGCGTGACCGGCGCCTTTAATGGTCTGCAACAGCTCGTTGCCCCGATTTCGCTCGTGCAGAATTGCGGAAACGGTCCGGTTCCCGCACCGGTGCCTATCACGGTGGTGGACCTGCAAAACGACAGCCCGACCGCCGAAGATCTCGAAAGCGTGGTGGCGACGCTCGAGTGCGTGACGTTTGAGGCGGCGGGCGGCACATTCGCCGCCTCGACGAATTACACGGTGACCGCCCAGGGCGGCATGACCGCCGTGGTTCGCGTGCCGGCACCCGGTCTTGATCTGATCGGTACCACGATTCCGAGCGGGCCCGTCGCCATCACCGGCGTCGTTGGTCAGTTCAACGGGAGCCCGTGCAATCCGACGGGGCAACCGGGCTGCGGCTATCAGCTGCTGATGCGCTCGTTGAGCGACATCGTCTCGTGCGAAGAACCCGGCGCCTGCTGCGTCGAAGGCGGCGGCGGCGGGCCGTGCCCGACGTGTGCCGGCGACATGGACGGCAGCGGCGCGATTGACCTCGATGACATTGCGGACTTCGTCAACGCCCTGGTCGGCGATCCGCTGAACAACCCGGCAGCGCTGGCCTGTGCCAACGTGGACGGCCTGGGCAATGCCGACGGTCTGGATGTGGACGACTTTGTCGAGCTTGTGCTAAGCCAGGGCGTCTGCGGCGGCGGCTGCACCGTGGTCACTGCCGACGAGTGCGCGGCGATGAACGGCAGCTTCCGCGGCGTGGGCGTGGCATGCTCGCCGGATCCCTGCGGCGTCACCGGCGCCTGCTGCCTGCCGAACGGGGCCGGCTGTTTCGACGACGTGACCGAGGCACAGTGCACCGGCTTCAACCCGAGCGCCGTGTGGACCGAAGGCGCCCTCTGCGCGGTCGTGTGCGAGGTCGATCCGTGCAGTGCCGCCGGCACGGCCCGGGCGATTACGCCATGCACGCCGCCGGATTGCGACGCGAGCATGGTCTCGCCGCCGGACGGCTGGTGCATGTTCATCGTCATCGGAAATGTGAGCGATCCGGACTGTCCGAGTTGCTTCATCTTCCCGAACACCATCATCAACGTGCCCTGCAATGGCGGCCCCTGTCTGCCCGCGGGCGCGCAACAGGTGTTCAAGCGCGTGATCGACGGTCAGGGCGACTGCTACGTGGTCACCGAGTCGCTCGGCTTCCCGGATGGCGGCGCGTGTGCACCTGCCGGGACGGAGTTCGGCTCACAGTGGTACGACGACGTCCCCTAATCGGGGTTCTCAGCCGGTCCTGATCCGATTGCGGAAGGCTGGCAGAATTGAATCGCGTCAACATCGCCCCCGGTCGATTACCGGCCGGGGGCGGTTTTTGTTAGAATCAATTGATCGTGAATCGACAGATGTCCATGCTCGTAAACACGAAGGCCGCTCGCGGACCTGCACGACGGCGCCATGCCCATCGACACTGTTGCATGGCATTTTGCCTCACTCTCATTGCGGCGAGCAGCGCCTGGGCCGATGTCCGGATCGCCATTTACAACCTGCTGTTTTATGACAGCTCCTCCAGCAGCCGGCATCCGAGCTATGTCGTCGTCACGTCGATGCTGAATCCGGACATCATCTGCGTTCAGGAGATTGCCAATCTCAACGCGGTGAACCAATTTCTCTCCGGCGTGCTGAATGCGCCGGGGGGCCCCGGCGATGGCGACCCGTTCGTCGCAGCGTCGTTTACCGATTCGGCCCAGAATCTCGACGTGGCGCTGTACTATCGCCCGAGCCGATTCTCCGAGATTCCCGCTGGCTATCTGGTGATTCCCTCGGCGTCGCCGCGCGACAGCTTTCGATGGCGGCTGAGGCCGGTTGAAGACGACAGTGGCGCAAACGACATCTACCTGTATGGCATGCACCTTTCCGCGGGCAATGCGGGCGAGCGGGAAAACCAGGCGACGGCCATTCGCAGCAATGCCAACGGGCTTGCCGCCGGAACGCACTTCGTTTTTCTCGGAGACATGAACCTGCAATCCTCGAGCGAGGCGGCCTATCAGCAGTTCGTCGGCTCGCAGGCCGACAACGACGGCCGCGCCTTCGATCCGCTCAATCCCAACAACGTGCTTCAGAGCTGGAGCGGCAACGGCTCGTTTGCATCCATGCACACGCAGAGTCCGCATCAGGACAACAACGGCTCTCCCTCCGGCGGCGTCGGCGGCGGCATGGACGATCGCTTCGACCTTCTGTTGTTTTCCTATTCGCTGATTGACGGCGCGGGGGCGGAGTACGTCCCCGGCAGCTACCGTGCGTTCGGCAACGACGGCCAGCACTTCAACGACGACATCAACGATCCGCCGACGATTCCGGAGGGGGCGGCCGTGGCCAACGCGCTGCACGCCGCTTCGGATCATCTGCCGGTGTACTTCGACGTCGAATTGAACATCAACGTGCCGCCGACAATCTCGGCGCCGGGTTTCCTCAATCTGGGCCTGGTGATGGTGGGCGGGACCACGTCCGCCCCGCTCACGGTGCAGAACACCGCCCTGCCGCAGGGGCAGGACCTTGAGTACACGTTTTCTGCGCCGGTGAATTTTGAGGCCCCCGCGGGACAGTTCATCCTGGCCCCGGGCGACAGCGCGCAGCATACCATCAGCGCCACCGGCGTCAGCGTTCCCATTCAGTCGGGCACGCTCGTCATCAACAACAACTCGGACAACGCCCCGGTCCGCAACGTGCTCGTCGCCTGCGAGGTCCGCAATCACGCCATTCCCTCGACGGTTGCCGATTCGCAGGTGACGTCGTCGGCCATCGACTTCGGCGAACATGAAGCCGGACAGTTCATCGACATGGCTGCCCGCGTGTACAATGCCAACTACGTGGCCAACTCTTCGGTTCCGCTCGACGTGTACGACGCCAATTTCACCGGCGACGACGCCAGCCGTTTCGTGCTCGTGGGTTTTTCGCCGACGCCGGGCATCACGTCCTTCGCGGATTTTGACGTGCAGTTCGATGACGAGCTGGCGACACCCGGCACGTATTCGGCGGTGCTCAACCTGCTCACGCGGGACGACACCGCGCTCAACGGCGCGACCGACCTGGCCACCATCAGCTATTCGCTGAGCGCGACCGTCATCAACCCCGGCCAGGTGCCCGGCGATTTCGATCAGGACGGCGTCGTGGACCTCGACGACGTGGACGCGATGATCGCGGTGCTGCTCGATCCCGACGGGGCCGGCAGCATGCACCGGTCCATCGGCGACATGAACGGCGACGACAGCAACAACGGGCTGGACCTGCCGCTATTTGTCGACGCGATGCTCGCCCCGTGAAATCAACGACCATATCGGTGATATTCACAGGCTGTTCAGGGTCGGGCTTTTGACCGACGGCAGCGGCGTTTTATAATCCAGGCGCGTCCTTCGCCAGGAGACGTGCGAACAACATGATCATTTCCATCGATGGCCCGGCCGGATCAGGGAAGAGCACCGCGGCTCGCAAGCTGGCGGCAAAGCTCGGCATTGCCTATCTCGATACCGGCGCCATGTATCGAACGATCGCCCTCGCGGCGATTCGGGCCGGGGTGCGGCTCAAATCGGAAGACGAGCTGATCGGCGTTGCCCGAGGGGCCCACATCGAGCTTGACTGCGGCCCCACGCACACGCGCGTGACGCTGGATGGGCACGATGTCAGCGAGGCCATCCGATCGATGGCGGTCAACCAGGCGACGAGCTACGTGGCGCGCATCCAGGCCATCCGGGACATCCTCGTCGACAAGCAGCGCGAGATCGGCCAACGGCTGGGCTCGCTGGTGACGGAGGGCCGGGATCAGGGCAGCGTGGTATTTCCCGATGCCGATCTGAAGTTCTTCCTCGATGCGGCGATCGAGCGGCGCGCGATGCGCCGCTATCAGGAGTTGACGGCGGACGGCGAAGAGGCTTCGTACGAGTTGATCCTTGAGAACCTTCAGGAACGCGACGGGAACGATCGGCGTCAGTGGGCGCCGCTCCTGGAGCCCAAGACGGCCATTCACATCGACACCTCGCAGATGACGATCCACGACGTCGTCGAGCGCATGCTTGAGGAAGTGCGCCGCCGGGGGCTTCAGCCTTGAGCGCCGGCTCGGCAGCGGGCACGGCCACCGGGGCGGGCGTTGAGGGCAAGGCGCCCCGGACTCGCCCTTTCTATGCGTTTCTTCGCATCGTGTCGCGCACCATCTTTCGGACTTACTTTCGCGGACGGTGGGCCGGCGTCGAGGGCGTTCCGCGGACGGGCGGCGTGCTGCTGGCGGCCAATCACCAGAGCTTTCTCGATCCGGTGCTGGTGGGACTGCCGCTGCCACGGGAGTGTCACTACATGGCTCGGGACAGCCTGTTCAAGAACCGCTGGTTCCGCCGGTTGATCGTGCACCTCAACGCGTTTCCGGTGCGCCGGGGAGCCGCCGATCTGGGGGCGGTCAAGGAGATTCTGCGGCGGCTCCGCAACGGGGCGGCTGTCGTCGTCTTTCCCGAGGCGACGCGCACGCGCGACGGGTCGATCGGCGAGATCAACGCAAATTCAATATCGATTGCAAAAAAGGCCGGCGTCGTGATCGTGCCGGTGATCATCGACGGCGCGTTTGACAGCTATCCGCGTACGGCAAAATTCCCCAGGCCCGCACGCATTCGCGTGACGTTTGCGGAGCCGCTCTCGATCGAACAGGTGCGGGAGTGGCCGCTCGAACGCCTGCACGAGGCAGTGACACTGCGACTGCACGACGGCATGCGGCAATCTCGCGCGGCACGGGGGATCAAGGCCGAGAATGGCGAGGGATGAGGCCGGATTGGCGCGTGGTGTGGTTGGGCCTGCGCGGACGCTCCATTCATTTTCGCGGGCCGTTCGTTTCGCGGGAGTCGATCATATCGCGCAATTCGCGCGGGGCATC
>CAYOZN010000046.1:0-18487 GCA_964408455.1 uncultured Planctomycetaceae bacterium | reverse complement strand
GACGCGGCTTGCCGTGGAACTAGCACAGGTGCTGCATGGCTGTCGTCAGCTCGTGTCGTGAGATGTTAGGTTAAGTCCTTGAACGAGCGAAACCCTTATCGTTAGTTGCCAGCGGGTAATGCCGGGCACTTTAGCGAGACTGCCGGTGTTAAACCGGAGGAAGGTGGGGACGACGTCAAGTCCTCATGGCCTTTATGTCCGGGGTTGCACACGTCCTACAATGGGATGGCACAGAGCGATGCGAGACCGCGAGGTGGAGCAAATCGCACAAAACATCCCTCAGTTCGGATTGCAGGCTGCAACTCGCCTGCATGAAGCTGGAATCGCTAGTAATCGCGCATCAGCAATGGCGCGGTGAATATGTTCCTGAGCCTTGTACACACCGCCCGTCAAGTCATGGAAGCTGGGAGTACCCGAAGTCCGCTAGCCAACCGCAAGGAGGCGGCGGCCGACGGTAAGCCCGGTGACTGGGACTAAGTCGTAACAAGGTAGCCGTAGGGGAACCTGCGGCTGGATCACCTCCTTTCTAGGGGATACCTAGACGAGCTTACGCTGTCGCAAGACGGCCCCGGCTCGACGAGGTCAGCACATTCTCGAGCGGCGAATCACGTTAACCCGTGATTGGCCTGCTTGCCGGTCGGAGCAATCCGACCGCCGACGATCTCTGTTTTCTTTTATATTCAACAGGAAGCCCGCCATGCCTGATGCATGGCGGGCTTCCTTGTTTTTACCCATCCTGCCTTCGCGTTTGACGCATTTTCCCCGTGCGCATGGCCGCTTTGCCATCCCGCGCATAATCGCCTGTCAGCCTGCGCCACTACACTGACGGCAGTGGACCGGCATCATGGAAGTCGGCGAACTATTTTCACGTGCCGCATTCCAGTAATGAAAGGGCTGTCATGCACGAACAAATCCCTTCCCCCGAACATCCGAATTCCAATGCGGCGCCGCGCCCGCTTTCATCAAGGTGGCGCTCGGCCAAGGTCCGCTGGGCCGTGCTCCTCTGGGCCATCGGCGTCCCCCTCCCGCTGGTTCTGCTGTTCGTCCTCATTCGCGGATGCTGACCCGCGGCTCGGGCTGGTTTTGAAGCTTTGTTGGCAAGTAAGCATTGATCGCTTACTTAGTTCGTACCGCTTGAATCACGCCCTGTTCAAGGCGGTTCTTCACCCGCCGATCCGAGTACATCCATCGATAATCCAGAATCAGCTGGTTCCCGTTCGTCGCACCCGACGCCACGCCGCCCGCGCGGCGCCCCGCGCCCGTGCCCATTTCCAGGTAGTCGGCGAATCCCAGCGCGCCGTTCGGCCGCAGTCGCAGGGCGAAGCGGTACTTTGCGCCGCCTTCGCTGAATTCCAGCACCGCCAGGCTGCCGCGCCGCGAGACCACCTTCATCGTGCAGCGAAGGCTGTCGCCCTGGTTGATGCGCGAACGTGCGCCCTGCCACTTGCTTCCCACCGGCAGCGGGTCCGCGTGTCGCCGTCCGGCCTCACCGCCGCCCGCATCGGCGTCGGCGCGGCGCGCTTCGGTCTCACCGCGACGCTTCTGCCGCTCTGGCGCTACTCGATTTCCCGCAGGCGTGCGCGGCCCTGACTCGCGATCGGCCCGCCCATTGCCTGCGGCCGCGCCGGCGGTGCTCAGTTCCACGCGCGAGAACATCGTCGGCGAGCCCCACGTCGCCAGGCCCCACGCCCCGCGGCCGACATTGCAGCCGCGAGCGACGCCCAGTTCCCCGTCCGCAAACCGGTGCCGCGCAAATGGCTCCCCGTTTACGATCGCCTCAACCGTGTCCGGTTTCACTTTGACGACGAGCCGCACGCGATCGTCCACCGCCGGGGCACCGCCTCCCGGATCTTCGTCCGTAGAGTCTGCGCCCGCAGCGCCGCCGGCCGGTTTTGCATCGTCGTTGCCGTCGCTCCGCCGTGCCGCTGCTGCGGCACTCAGACCGACGAGGGCACCGTTGATCGACTTTCCCTCCGCCGACACTAAGCCTTCGGCCACGTCGCCATTCGTGCCCAGCACCAATGAAAAACTGGTATTCCCTCGCACCAGCACGATTGCCACTGGCCCGGCCCCTTCGATGCGCCGGAACTCGACTCGCAGGTTATAACTGCCATCGACGCGGCCCATGGGCAGACGCAGCCGCGCCGGGCTCGCGTCGTTTGAAAGCACGCCGCCGCCCGCGCGCGACCACACGCCGCTGACGCAGTCGCGTTTCACATCGACGCGGCGATGAAGCTTCACGCGCTCCAGCGCTCCGGCATTTGCGGATGAAAAGACGAGTAATAGCGCCGCAGCAGACAAGCGTCGAAGGGTCGCAGTCATGGCCCTCTGCCTCCCTGAGCACGAAGTCATAACCGGTCCGCCTGATGGATTCAATCTGGCCGCAGGGTTGCAGCGAGTCATGTCCCGTCGGGCGCTCCTGGGACTGACTGCACCGCTCCAGGCGAAATCGAGCCATTTTCAGTAGCCGTGCCTTCCAGTATCTCGAACCGATCTGGTAGAATCGCTGCATCCCTGCAAGTCCCAGCTATTCGTTCGGGCGTGGCTCGACTGGTCCCATCGCGAATGGTCATCGCGTAGCGGCAACGAGCAAGGAGTTTTGGAATGAAGCCGATCCGACACGCGTTGTTATTCTGCATGTTCGCTGCGCCGGGCATCACATCCGACACGGCGAGAGCGTCCGTTGTTTACGAAACCGCCACCTCCGGTCCCACCGGTCAGGCATCCGGCGGCGGCGTGGGCGTCGGGGACGATTTCATCACCGCCTGCAATTTTCAATTGACCCAAACGACCGACATCGGAAGCATTGGCGGACACTCATGGCCGGCATTCCCGGCCAGGTCTATGCCGGCGTCGTAGCGCTCGCCGGTCAATTCGACATTCCCGACTCGACGGACCTTTCGACGCCGGATGTCGTTGGTGTCACACTGTTGACGCCAATATCTCCCTCGGCCAACGTCTCGGCCAATCTCGTGCTCACGCTGCCGCCCGGCTGGTATGCCCTGGTCTTCGGCTCCGGCCTGTTCGGCGCCACGGGCGCCCTCGCCATCAATAACAACACGCCGGTCAGAAGCGAGCGCCGGCGGCCTGCGGGAAAAATGCGCCGTCCGATCGGCGCTCCGCGGACGAAACGTCGTCTTCCGGGGAAGCGGTCCCCTCGGCAACTGGTCGACACGAACACCGCGATTCCAGGAAGCGCGGTCAACTTCTCCGCTTTCGGCACGCCGTCGGAGGGCGCGTATGCTTTGGCGGCGCCGACACGCCGTCCAATCCAACGGTTCAGTGTCTGTACAAGGAGACGCGCACCGGTCTGGAAGAGGTCGTCTGCACCGGCGACCCGCTGCCCGGTTCGGCCGATGTCTTCGACAACTTCTTCGAGCCCTCGTTCGACGGCCGCCGTGTCTCCATCGTCGGCGTTGATTCACTGAACAATCCCGGCCTCTACACCGATTTGACCGGCGAATTGACCAAAGTCATCGCGCGAAACGACGCGCTGGACGGCAAAACGGTGCAAAGCGTGGGTATCGGCTACGAACAGATCGATGGTGACGCCATCGCGATGCTCGTCTCCTTTACCGACAACTCCCGCGGCATCTATCTCGCCACGTACCCCGTCGATCGCCTCGGCGATCTCGACGCCGACGGCGACATCGACTTCACCGACGCCGACCTGTTCACTCAGGTGCTGCTCGGTTCGCCCGCCGACCCCGCGCACGCCGCGCGCGCCGACATGAACGACGACGGCGCGGCCAACGGCCGCGACCTGCCCATGTTTGCCGAGGCGCTGTTCGACGGCTGATCCGCCGGATCGCCGTAATTCATCCGCATCAACTACACCGGAACATCGCAGTGCGACCGGGCAGTATCGCCCAACTCGGCCGCACGCGACATCTCCCGTCGCCGCTGCCGGGCGATGAGGGCTGGTTCCACCGGCGTGGCACCCGGTTTGCAGGCCAGAGAACGGGGCGGCGGCCCGCGTTGGCAGGCGGCTGAACCCGTAGTTTCGTGGCCTGGCCTCGCTCGCATAACCGGGAGGTACGTCTGCATGAAAGTCAAGCTGGTGGCACTCACGTTGACCGCGTCATTGATTCCCACGACCGGACTCACCTGTCCGGCCGATTGCGAGGAAGGGCAGCCAAATCCCGCCGCGGATCGCATTGACTACGAGCTACTCGAGATGACGTCGTCCACCACCGGGACGGTCCTCATTACCGGCGTGGTTGAGAACAAGGGCAGCGGCGACTTCGACTCGAACCCCGGCCAGCAGTCCGTCTTGCTCTACGAGGGAACAACGTTGCTTGCCCAGACCGACTTCGAGGATCTGGCCCCCGGCGAAACCGTGAGTGTCTCGGCCGAGGTGGATTGGAGCACCTCGAACGAGTTTCCGCCGACGTATCGGGTGGTGATTTCGTACGATCCCGACATCTTCATTGACGGCAACGAGGCGAATGACGACTGCGCGACGTCGGATAATGCGCTGTCGCGGGATGGCGCCGAGATCAACGATTTGTTCTAGAGCGCGATCGGCGGGCGGATTTGTCGTCCGGCACGGGATGTCAGTATGCTGGCATCGCCGATCGGTGGCAATGTCGCGCTTTTCCCATCCGGATGCATAATCAGAACCCCCTGCAGAAGCAGGGGGTTTTTTGCGCGCCGGAGCCGTTCGGCAAATCTTGACATCCGGGCATCACGCGATGCTAATGTTCCGGTCAATGCAATGTCAGCGCCGGGACCAATCGCATGTCCGAACCGACACCCGCCAATACCCTCGCCATCGGCGCCGACCACGGTGGCTTCGCGCTCAAGGAGCAACTCAAGAAGCACCTCGCCGATCGCGGCTTCACGCTGATCGACGTCGGCACCTTCGACGGGGCCACTGCCGACTATCCGCTCATCGCCGCCGATGTCGCCCGGAAGATATCGGACGGAGCCGCCGCACGCGGAATCCTGATCGACGGAGCTGGCATCGGCTCGGCCATCGTCGCCAACAAGTTCCCCGGCGTGCGAGCCGCGTTGTGTTATGATCTGTCCAGTGCCGCCAACAGCCGCGAGCACAACGATGCCAACGTGCTTACGCTCGGGGCATCGCTGATCGGCGGCGGCCTGGCGACGCAGATCGTCGACCTCTGGCTGGAAAAGAGCTGCACCGTCGACCGCCACCGCCGCCGCGTGGCCATGATCGAAGAGGTCGAACGCTCCCTCGCCGAACGAAGCAGTCAGAGCCGGGCTGTCCTCAGCCCGGTCACTGCCACAGGCGCGGGGCGTGTGGACGGCGGCGCGACGGAATGCAACTGTCGGCATTCGTCGGAGCGCGGTGCGGCGGCGACATGTGGATGTCACCATCCACCCGAACCGCAGAAGAAGGACCGTACGACCAACATGGACCCGCTCAAGACCAGCCCCGCCCTTGCCGACCTCTCGCCCGATGACCTCGAGCGCCTTGCCCGGCGCATCGTCGAACTCGGCGGCGCGGGCCTCGCCGGACTCGCCGCATGCGAGTGCTGCGGTCCCGGCTGTCACGGCCAGTGCGCGGCGATAAACCCCGGCGTGGTGCGGGACATCCTCGGCGCTGGCGCCAGCCGCATCGGCCACGCCCCCGGTGGCGGCCCCATCGAACGCGACGTCGCCCGCTTCATCGACCACACGCTGCTCAAGCCCGAGGCGACCAGCGCTCAGATCGACCAGCTCTGCCGCGAGGCCCGCGAACACGGCTTCGCATCCGTCTGCATCAACCCCACGTACGTCAAACAGGCGGCATCCCTGCTGGCCAGGTCCCCCGTGCGCGTCTGCACCGTCGTGGGTTTCCCCCTCGGGACGCACGTGCCCGAGATCAAGGCGCTCGAGACCCGCCGCGCCGTCCGCGACGGCGCCACCGAGATCGACATGGTCATCAACATCGGTGCGCTCAAGAGCGGCGACGACGAGCTGGTCTTCCGCGACATCCGCGCCGTCGTCGAGGCCTGCATGGATGGTGGCGCGATCTGCAAGGTGATCATCGAATGCGCCCTGCTCACGGATGATGAGAAGGTGCGGGCCTGCCTTGCCGCCCGCCGTGCCCGGGCGGACTTCGTCAAGACGTCCACCGGCTTCTCCACCGGCGGGGCGACTGCCCGCGACGTGTCGCTCATGGCCGCGGCAGTCACCGGCACCCGCATGGGCGTCAAGGCCGCCGGCGGAATCCGCAGTTACGAGGATCTCAAGGAAATGGTGCAGGCCGGGGCAACGCGTATCGGCGCCTCGGCGGGCGTCGCCATCGTGAAGGCGGCCCAGGGCCTCACCGCCTCCGTCGATGTCACCAATGCGACACCCTCTGCGTCAGGCACCAAATACTGAACTCCCCCCCGATCGTGTGCCACTGCTTCAAGCAGTGCCGAAGTCAAGCAGCCGCCCCCGTGTGCCACTGCTTCAAGCAGTGCCGAAGTCAAAAAGCCGCCCCCGTGTGCCACTACTTCAAGCAGTGCCGAAGAAAAAAGTGCCCCAAACCGACATTGGGTGCCACTGCTCTGTGAGCAGTGCGATTCACCGTTTCCGTGCGAATTGCCCGGTGTGAGTAGTGACACTGCTTTAAGCAGCGGCACACATCTTTAGATCCCCCGGTCAACCCCGCCACACAGCTATTTCCCGTTCATCCAGTCTTTCAGATGCTTCGCCAGCACCTCCGGCTTGCGCTGGCCCATGATGTGCGCCTGCGTACGCTCGTTAACCTTCAAATTCTTCATCGCCAGTTCGACGCGCGCCCACAGCTTGTCGCGCTGCTTGTCGCCGTCGGCCAGGTACAGTTCGCTCACCAGCTCCGACAGCTTCGTCAGCATGATGGTGTCGCGATTGTCGTAGTACCGGTCGATGATCTTCCGCTGGTGCGGAGTAAAGTCCGCCATCGCACCGCTGCCTCCTTGCCCCGAGTCAAAAATCCCGAAATCGCCCACGCCAACGTGCGCACACCGCATGCATTATACCGCCGCTTTTGGCGCCCCGCCGCGGCGCACGAACGCATCAACGGAGCTATTCAGTTGCAAGCCTGTTCGACACGCATGCCCGAACTCAATCACCCACCGTCCGACGCCCCCGTCGACGACGCCGGGTCCTTGCGCTCCGCCGCTCCCGGCCGCATTGTCCCCTGCCTCTCCGGACCGCGCCGCCGCGGCGGCGGACTCGATGGCAGCCCGTCGATCCGCCCGAAGATCATCCGCCCAGCCGACGTCTGAAGCACGCTGGTGACAGCGATGTTCACGGTCTCGCCCAGCCGGCTCTTGCCGCCTTCGACCACCACCATCGTGCCGTCGTCGAGATAGCCAACGCCCTGGCCCGCCTCTTCGCCAGGCTTGATCAGCTTCACGCTCATCGCCTCGCCGGGCAGCGCCACAGGCTTCAGCGCGTTGGCCAGATCGTTGATGTTGAGGATTTCCACGCCGCGAAGCTGGCCCACCTTGTTCAAATTGTAATCGTTGGTCGCCACGCGGCCGTTGAGCTGCGCCGCCAGCGTGAGCAGCTTCAGATCCACCGGCTCGGCCATTTCGGCCTTCGTCATCCGCGGATCGATGATCTCCACGTCCAGATTGTCCTGCGACTGAAGCTCGTTCAGCACATCCAGCCCGCGCCGGCCGCGCACCCGCTTCAGCTTATCGTTCGAGTCGGCCACCGTCTGAAGCTCGTTCAGCACGAACCGTGGAATGATCAGCTTCTGGTCGATGAAGCCGGTCTTGCACACCTCGGCGATCCGCCCGTCGATGATGACCGAGGTATCGAGGATGATCGGTCGCGTGCCCTTCACCTGCCGGGCGAATTCGACGTACGGAATCACGAAGCGGATGTCGTCCTTGGTCTGCAGGATGAAGCTCACGCAGTAGTAGCAGACGATGATGCCCATCAGCACCTTCGAAATCGCCACCGCCGGATGGTCCTGGTTCGGCGCGAGCGGACGGTAGTCCGGCAGGAAGGCGGTCACCAGCAGGTCCAGCACGATGCTGAGCCCGAAGGAGATCAGCAGCCCCGCCACCAGCCCGAAGAAGACGCCGGCCAGCGCCTGAAGGCTCTTGCGGGGAATGAGCAGGTCCACCGCCAGAACCACGACGGCCACGATCAGCGAGCCGATCAGCAGCACCCACCGGTAATCCGGCAGCAGCTTGCCCTGCTCGACGTAGCTCATCGCCACGGCCATCACGGCCAGGACCAGAAACAGCCGGAGAAAGTGTTGCAACATGTGCTGGCTCCGCGAGATGATGATTAGAATGATTGAGCCGTCGGCCGACAGCCGCCCCTGCGATAATTGGCGGTGGGCAGCCGCATGAATAACGATCGTTGCAGATAATTGCCCGGTCGAGGCGCCGTCCGCCGAATGTATTTCCTCTTTTGAAGTATACGGCCAAACGACCTGTCGCACACTCAACGAAAAGAGTACGCATGCATACCCGCCTGACGCTGCTGACGCTACTGCTGGTCCCGGCCGCCGCCGTGTCCGGGGCGGGCTGGTTCCGGCCCGCGGGAGAGCCAAAGGCACCCACCGGGCAGCGCCCCGTCTCTGCCGACGACGACGCGCCCGTCGGTGCCACCGCCCGCGACGCCGCCGCCGCGCTGCGAAAAACCGTACAGCGTCATCTGCGCGACAACCGGATCGAGGCGGCGCTCAAGGCCGCCCAGGACGCCCTGGACCGCTTCCCGCGGGATGCCGAAGTTCGCGACGAGTTCATCGATCTGCACCTTGCCCTGGCCCGCACCATGCTGGCCGAGGAGCGCTTCGACGTGGTGCTTCAGGCCCTGGCGGCCATCGAGCGCGTCGATCCCGATCACCCGCTGGTCCGTCGCTGGCGAAGTGCCATCGATAAGGCACGTAGTGAGGCGCCGGTCGCCGTGGCCCGCGCCCGGGACTGGATCGATCTCGAGTGGTTTGAGCCCGCCTTCAATACCCTGCGCCAGGCCATCGCCCTTCGCCCCGACAGGCGAGACGAGTATCTCGCATCCCTTCGGAAGGCCGCCCTCGGCGCCGGCGACGACGAGTATCTCACCAAGAACTTCCACGAGGCATTCTACTTTTACGACGCCGCCGTCCGCCTCGACGATGAACGCGGCCGCAGTTCGCCGGATGATCTGCTGTCCCGATGGATGCAGAGCATGGCCCACGCCCTGTCCCGCGACGTGGACGTGGCACGTTACCCGCCCGGCTACTGGACCATGGTCCTCCGCCGCGCCGACAACATCGCCCTCGAAGGTCCACAGACCGACATCATCCGGGCCATGCTCCGCGGCATGGCCAGCGAAAACCTGGGCGAGCTCGACGAGGCCGCCAGCCAGTATGCCCGCATCACCGGCGCGCGAGCCGCCGCCGGTGCAGCAGCCGTGGCACGCGCACGCTCGCAGGCCGTCGCGAGAGTTCGTGCCCTGTACGATCCCGAGCTGACCGGGCGACGCGAATCATTCTGGTCGCAACACGAGGCGGGCGACTGGCAGCTTCTCGAGCGCGCGCCCTTTCGCGTCCATCACCGAAACCACAAGGCGGCGCGACGCCTCGAACGCGCCGCCCGCTTTCAACTGGCCCGCGTGGCCCGCCTGTGCGGTCTCGACGCTGCCGAAGTCCGCTTTGATGTCCCATGCGACATATACCTCCATGCCGACGGCGAGGCCTTTGCCGCCGCGACCGGTCAGTCTGCTGATGTCCGTGCCGTGAGCAGAATCCGCCAGCGCGGCGACCGGCTCGTATCCCTGGCCATTCACGTCCACCAGGCCGATCTGCTGCTGCTCTCAGCCTCTCTGCCGCACGAACTGGCACATCTGGTTTTCGCGGCCCGCCTCGGTCCTGAAGCTGCCAACGCCATCCCGCCGGCACTGCGGGAGGGCTTTGCCCTCGGCACCGAGCCCGCCTGCCGCAGGCGACAGTTCGCTCGCGTGTTCGCCGGCCTGGAGCGGCCGCGCCCACTGCGCAGCCTTCTCGCCGTGGACGAGCTGCACCCGCCGGAACCGGCGTTTTACGCAGAGTCCGCCCGCCTGCTAAACGTGCTGGAAGAGAAAATGGGCCTCCCCCGACTGCTCGAAGCCCTTGCCGATGCCGCCAGATCAGATGACGCTGCCGAAAACGCGCAGCCGGTATCGGCCGCCGTTCTCGCGAAGATGGCCGGCTATGTCAGTCCGAAGGCACTGGAGTCTGCCTATCGTGGTGAAAAAGTCAACAGCGGTCGTGCACCGCCGAGTCCGCGTCCGTGAAAAAAGGGGGGCAAGCAGACTCAGTCGTGAGCCCTGGCAATTGAGATTCGCGGCTTGAGGGATCGGGCGGTTTTTCCCGAATCGGCGGCGTCTTATGGCTCAAAGAACTGGTAGTCGATGCGAAATCCGCCCGGCGCGGCCGCATCCTGCTCAAACGTAAAGACAAGCAGCCCCGTGCCCGTCGTCTGGCGGATGTCGTTGCGCGCACAGGTGAAATCGACGCCGACCAGCACTTCTCGACCCAGGGCCGTTCCTTCCGTGGGCTCCGCCGCCAGAGGATCGTTTGCCGGCGCGGCTGAGAAGTTGACGCCATCGACCAGGGCGAGTTCGTCGGTGATATTGATCAGCGGGCTGTTGCGATTTTCCTTAATCAACCGGACCAGCTCGGCGCCGCCCACGGAAAACGTCCGCCGGCAGGGCTGATTGAACTGCGCGCTGCTGGTGTTGCCCTCGACCCGCAGCTGTTGAGCGCCCGTCGGAAACGAATCCTCGTCGAGCTGGTTGTAGGCGCCGAAGGTGAAGATGGCCCGGAACGGCGTGTTGTTGACAAAGCCCACGCGGATCGTGCGCTCGGTGGGCTGTCCCAGGATGCCGAAGTCGCTCGTCGGCGACGTGAGACCCCCAAGGCTGATCGCATTGCAGGATGCGGTGGAAGCGAGCCCGAGCCCCGCCAGAACGAGCACGCATATTCGGATGAACATTCGCCGCATGGGGTTCATTCCCGATGGCACGCCGGGCATCCTGCCCTGCACGGCCGGCCGATTTATGGAGTAGCGGCAAACGCAGTCCACGCGGTGCCGTCACCAGTCTGCATCGGCTCCGAACGGGCCGCCTCCCCAGCACAAAACCAGCGTTCACACCATCGACGCTACCGGCGGTTTTTGCGCCACCCATCAACGAGCGAATCGCGCGTACCAGCGATGAGACCGCACAGAGCCGCACCCCCTCGGGAAGCGAAACCCACGAACAGGCAGTGTGGCCCGGCGGCACGCCGGTTTGGCTTGGCCCTGCTCATCTCTCATCCACCGAGCTTCTGATCGATCACGTCGAACAGGTTTCCGGTATTTGCAGCCGTCCCGTTGACGTAAAACGTGGGTGTCGAACTCACCCCCAGCGCCGTGCCGGAGTTCACATCGCGCTGCACGCGCTGCGCCCGGCCCTCGGCGATGCATGCATCGTATGCCGCCAGGTCCAGCCCCAGCGCCTCGGCATGATCGCGAAGCGTCTCCGCCGACTCATCCGGCTGGTTCTCGAACACCATCTCGATGAATTCGAAGAACATGTCCTGCTCGGCCACGCACTCCGACGCCTCCGCCGCCCCCTGCGCGTCGGGATGGATGTTATTCAGCGGAAAATGCCGGTACACGAACAGCACGTCGCCCGTGTCGATGTAGTCCGTCTTCAGCGTCTGGAACTGGTTGCGGGAAAAGGCCCCGCAGAATGGGCACTCCAGGTCCGAGTACTCAAACACTTTGACCGGCGCATTCGGATCGCCCAGGGTGTGATCGTCCGCCAGAAGCTGCGGCCCGCCGCTGCCATTGTTGTTGTTATTGTTGTTGCCGTTATTGTTCCCCGGCGGGCCGCCGCAGTTGGCGCCATCCATGCCGGATGCGAAGAACAGCCCGGTCAGAACCATCAGGCTCAAGCCGCGTCGCGTGGCCGCCGAAAGTCTCCGCGCCCCTTGCGTTGCCATCTTCGTTGTACTCCTGTCTTTAATGTCCGGCGTCGGCATGCAGGCTCACTCTGCCGTGCGGTCAGCCCGCCGCGGCCGCGAGACCGTCTTCGGGACTAGCGAGGTGAATAAATGTGCCCGCGAGGGCACTTGATAGTGCCGTTCCGGGACGAGGCCTGTGTCAGTCAGCCACGCCCCGGCACGGCTGAAAATCTTATGGATCGCCCGCCCGGGGGTCAATTCGCGGGTCCCGCCGGCCCGGCGGTGAACTTCGCCTCCGCATGCAAAAAACCGGGCCGCACCGGATGCCGGTACTGCCTGCGGTGCCTTCCTATCCAGCGGTGGCATCCCCTTCGACGATGTTATAAGTCGAAGACATTGACCGGCGACGGGCGACTCGCGAACAATGAACACAGATGCGCTTCGGCCTCGCGGAGACAACGGATGACGACAGGACGGCGACAAACAAACTCCCCGCGACTCGGCGCCGGATGGCGCTGCCGGCTGCTGCTTGCGGTGATACTTGCATCCGCCGCCAGCGCTGCCGGATGCGATTTATTGAACGATCTCTTCGACACGACGCCCGACGAACCCAGGCTCGGTATTGCCATCGTCCAGCCCGCCGCCGCCACCACTGCGGCACCCGGCGTCGCCACCATCATCCAGTGGGCCGACATCGCCGAGACGGCCGGCACCAGCGTGCGCATCCGCGTTCAACGGCAGAACGACACCGACGAGTTCATTGACGATCCGATCCACTTGGTCGGCGATGGCACCGCTGGCTCCGGCCGCGATGCGCTGGCCGACGGCGACAACGACATCGTCGAGTGGGACATCACCGGCGTACGCGTCGGCACCTACGTCGTCTTTGCGACGATCGAAACACCCGGCGGTCAGTCGATCGAGGTCCTCTCGCGTGATCCCGATCGTGGCACCACCGGCGTCATCAATGTCACCACGGCCCTGCCCGTCCCCGAGCTGGATTTCACGTCTCCCGCCGCTGCCGACCTGAGCGTCACCACCGGCAACACCGTCGACATCACCTGGACCGACAACGGCGACGACAACGCCGACGCCCTGCTCCGGCTCGCCCTCGATCCCGATGAGGATCACGAAAACGGCAACGAGATTACGCTTGTCTCCAACCAGCCGCTCAGCGAAAGCGGGTCAAACGGCCTGTTCACCTTCTTCTTTGAAGATGAAAACGGCGCCACCGTGCCCGACGGCGAATACATCGTCTTCGCGGTCATCGACGACAACGCCAACGACATCGTCACCGTCGAAGCCGAGGGCCGCCTGCTCGTTAATCCCTGATTGACTGCCAATACAGTGTCACACCCGGCGTCCTGCCGATGGCGTTCAGCGGCGCCTCCGGTGCGGTCCCGCACACTGATCGCCTGATGGCAAAACGCGGGCCCCGCAGTGGTCGTGCAAATCCGCCGCTTTCTTAAGGCCGTTTGCCCGGTTTTTTCCTTTTATTTCCGCCCTCCGGCCCCATCATTTCCCTCGGCGTCGGCTCCACCGCCAGTGCCACCGGCGTTTCACCGCGCGACTCAATCTCCTTCCGCGCCTCCGCCACCCAGCCATACATGTTTTCCAGCGGTGCCACGCTTTCGTCGAACTGGGCGGCCCGAAGCGCGAACAGTTCGTTTTCAGGCACCAGTTTTGCCGCCTTCCGCCATCCCGCAATCGCAGCCGCCAGATCGCCTTCCTGCCGCTCACCGCCGTCGTAGCGCCGTCGCAGCGCGACCGCGAGTCGAAAGTGCGACCACGCATCGTCCGCATCAAACGTGATCGCCGTCTCGTACGTGCGGATCGCCTCGTTCAGCACCGGCCCCTCGCCGCTGTGATACAGCACGTCGCCATATAGCCGCCATTCCGCTGCCCCGCGCGACTCGCCGGCCCTGCGCTGAACGACCTTCAGGCTGGGCGGCGACGTGACCACCGCCCGCAGCCCCTTGTCTTTCTTCTTGTACTTTTTCTTCAAGAACGATTTGAGCGCCTTGGAATCGGGATCGATCGCCCGCACGAACCCTTGCCCATCCAGGCAGTACACCCTTGCTGACGCCGTTTCCATGCTCTGGTTCAAGGGGTCGAGCCACACCGGTATCGTCACCCGTTTCCACTGCACCAGGAGCCGCACTCGCTCGGCATGCTGCTCGTGCGCTACGGCGACGACCGAGAGATCGTCGCGGTCCCTCCAGCCGGCCGCCCTTCGATTCCACGTGGTCAGCAGCCGTCGGCCATCCTCGCTGGCCGGCGAGAAATGCAGCAGGATCACTTTTCTGCCCGCCAGCCCGTCCAGCGCATTCATCGCCCCATCGGACATCGCCGGCAGCACCAGCCCCGGATACTGCGATCCCAGCGGCACGGCCGGTGCCCGTGCATCGGCAGTCCTCGCGCTCGCGATACACGCAAGGACGATCGTCACGATGGCAATGCGCGGTCGTCTCATCTGCTGGACAGTCACGGTATTCACTCGGGGGCGGAAACGTGCAAATCGCCCACGCTTTATCTCAACTCTACTTGCCGCGGCCGTCCGGCGGCAAGCTTTCGCGCGGCGGCCACTTGCTGAACCATGGAAAGTCGGGCGGATTTCTGCCAGAATTACCCGCTGCTCTCGCAGCAGGCGCCTGTTACCGCCCGTCTGGAGCACCTGCCCGAAACCAGCTATACTCTCGAAAACGCGACACGGAATGTGGGGAACACCCGCGCCGGAGATGCCAACCCGTCCGGCTCGGCGCGCCCCGCCTGCCGGCGGAGACTTCAAGGCAGCCTATGTCCACTTATCGCCAGTATTTCTCGAACATCTACGACACCGTGCGTACCATCGCCATCGGCATGCGGATCACGCTCAAGTACTGCTTCGCCCGCACCGTCACCGTGCAGTATCCGGATGTCGCGCCCGTTATTCAGCCGCGCTACCGCGGCTTCCACTGGTTCGAGGCCGAAAAGTGCATCGCCTGCGACCAGTGCGCCAAGGCCTGTCCGGTCGACTGCATCTACATCGAGAAGTCCGGCCCGCGCAAGATCGACAAGGATAGCGGCGTCGCGGTCGGCGGCGCACTCAATCGCTACGCCATCGACTACGCCAAGTGCATGTTCTGTGCCCTCTGCACAGCGCCCTGTCCGACCGACTGCATCCACATGGGCGACAATCACGACCTCAGCGCCTACACCCGCGAAGACATGATCGTCGAGTTCACCGAACTCGCAAAGCAAGGCAAGCAGACGCCCGAGCCCTACTGGATGCAGAAAGAGAAAAAGCCGCAGTGGGTCGTCGAGATGCAGCAGCGCTGGGAAGAGCGCGCCCGACCGGTCCGAGAGGAAATGCTCAAGGCGCTGGAACCCTCGCAGCCCGCGAAGAAGGGTTAAGGCTAACGGAATTGGAAAGTATAGGATAAGGATTGATTGGCAAACCCTGTCCCCTTGCCCCTTAGCCCTTACCCCTTTGGAGTCAATCCATGCCTCAGGGAAACAACCTCGTCATCGGCCTGCTGATCTTCGTCGTCGCCGGCTTTCTCATGGCCTTCGCGGCGCTGGTCATCGGCAAGTTTCTCCGCACCAGCCTGCCGCATCCGGAAAAGGACGTAGCCTACGAGTGCGGTGAGCCCGCAATCGGCTCCAGCTGGGTGCAGTTTGACCTGCGATTCTACGTAGTCGCTCTGGTCTTCTTGATTTTCGATATCGAGATTGCGTTGTTCTATCCCTGGGCGGTGGTCTACAAGCAGGCCGGTATTGCCGCCCTGTGGGACATGCTGTTTTTCTTCTTTGTCCTGGTCGTCGGCTTTCTCTACCTGTGGAAGTTCGGCTATCTCGACTGGATCCGCGCGACGCAGGGGCAGGCTCAGTCCCGCCGCACGACGCCGGTCCGGCCCGACGACGCCCTCGGCCGCGCCGCAAGAAAATGGGCATAATGAACTCAAAGCCGGCGTGTTCTCACGCTGGTCCGCATGTATGAGGTTTGCAGAAAGTGGCAACGGCCCCATCAAAATCGACCACTCGCCCGAAACTGCTTTCGGCCGACGAGTACATGGACCTGCCCGATGACGGGAACCACTATGAACTCATACATGGAGAAATGATGATGAGTCCATCATCATTCTTTCAACATGGAATGCTGGTTGCGTTCATAGTCGGGGAGCTTCACAGTTTTGTGCGCGCCCGCCGCTGTGGTTATGTCGGCATTGAGACCGACATGATCATGGGAAAGGACCTCGTCTGTCGTCCGGATATCGTCTATGTCTCCAACCGAAACGCCTCCATCATCCGCGGTTACCTCTACGGGCCTCCCGATCTGGTGATCGAGATTACATCCCCCGGCAACTGGCAGATGGATGTCTTCGCAAAGCGCCATGAATACGAGCGTTTCGGCGTTCGCGAATACTGGGTCTTCGACATCGTCGAAGCAAGAAACAAGGTCTACCAGTGGTGGCTGAACCGCGGCAAGTATCGTGGCGGCCTGATGGACGCCCGGGAAAAGTACATCCGGAGCCGCGTCCTCAAGGCCTTCAGCCTGAAGCTGGCCGATTTGTGGAAAGCAGTTAAGCCGTGACGAACGGCAGGTGATTCATGAGTTGGATCGAAAACAGATTTGAAGAAGGCCTGATCATCACCAGCCTCGACTGGGCCATCAACTGGGGCCGAAAGAGCAGCATCTGGCCCATGACCTTCGGCCTTGCCTGCTGCGCCATCGAGATGATGGCCATCGGCGCCAGCCGCTTCGACGTCGACCGCTTCGGCGCCGGCGCCTTCCGCGCCACACCGCGCCAGGCAGATCTGATGATCGTCGCCGGCACCGTGACCTACAAGATGGCCAGCCGCGTCAAGCGCCTCTACAACCAGATGCCCGAGCCGAAGTACGTCATGGCCATGGGCGCCTGCACCATCGGCGGCGGACCCTACTTCAAAAACGGTTATCACGTGGTGAAGGGCGTCGACCTCGTCGTCCCGGTCGATATATACGTCCCCGGCTGCCCGCCCCGGCCCGAGACGCTGATCGAGGGTCTCATGCGCCTCCAGGACAAGATCAAGAACCAGTCCCTCGCCCGCGATCGCTGGCTCAGCGTCAAGGACGAGGCGCTGGCGGGCTGAGGAATGCAACATGCAAACTGTTGAATGCGAAATGCAATTCCTGAAGGCAATTGAGCATTCTGCATTGAGCATTCATCATTCAACACTTGAGGTCTACCTTGGCTCCCGAACAGATCGTTGACATCCTGAAAGAATCCTTCGGCGACAGCATCGTCGACTTCAACCTCGAATCGGCCCATCCCCATGCCGTCGTCGAGGCATCGGCCTGGCGCGACGTCGCCCGCTTTCTTCGAGACCACCCCAGGCTGCGGATGAACTTCCTCCGCTGCATCACCGCGCTCGACCTGCTCGAAGACGACCAGCTCGCCGCCGTCTACGATTTGTGCGCCTGTGGCACCGGTGTCCAACCGGTGATTTCCCGCGGCAGCGCGGCCCCCAGGCTCGAGAATGCGTTTGCCGTCCATGTCCGCGTCCCGCGCGACCAGCCGGTCATCCCCAGCGTCGCCGATGTCTGGCGCGCCGCCGACTGGCACGAGCGTGAGGCCTACGATCTCATGGGCATCGTCTTCGACGGGCATCCCGACAGCGTCACCGATCACGACGGCACCCACCCGCGGCGTATCCTCTGCCCCGACGATTGGGAGTCTCATCCCTTGCGAAAGGACTACAAGTTCCCGATGGAATACCACGGCATCCCCGCCGTCACCGAGTTCGGCCAGACGCGGCCGGTGCATTAAATTGGGGGAGCATGGGCCTCCGGCCCGTGCGTAGCCGAGAAAACATGGCTCAGACAGCAACACATTCTTCGCGACGCCCGGCCCGAATCACCATCGGCCCCACCGATCATGGTCGCATCATCTCCCTCCAGGAGTTGGAGATCGCGCGCGAAGAGCCCGGCTACGTGTACGAGATCATCGACGGAGTGCTGAATGTGTCTCCCCGCGCAACCCCTTATCACGACGGCTGGGTTTACTGGGGATTTGAACTGCTGAATACCTACGCCAAGCAAAATCCGAAGACCATTAACTTCGTTTCGCAGAATGCCGAGGTCGCTGTTCCCGGTCGCAAGGGCGTGACCCGGCCGTGTCCCGATGTCTCTGCGTACCGGAACTTTCCTCGCACTGTTCTGAAAGACTGGACAAAAATCTCACCCATGGTCGTTCTCGAAGTCGTCTCCCCGCGACACGCAATGAAGGATATCATCCGCAACCGCAATCTATACTGGGCGGTTCGCTCCATCGCCGAATACTGGATCATTGATCCACGCGAAGAGCCGGAAGAACCGGTGTTCTATGCTCTTGTGCGGCGCCCGCGCGCAAAAACCTGGGTGGAGCACATTATCCCGTGGGGTGCGACTTACAAAGCGCGCGCGCTCCCCGGCCTGAAATTCAAGTTCACCAACTAAAGACCTGAAACAGACCAATGCACGACGTCATCCTCGAATCCCGTCCCGACATCCTCTTCGACACCGCCGAGGGCAACGGCGAGCCCGCCGCCGTCGACTTTCCCACCGAGGAAATGCTCGTCAACATGGGCCCGCAGCACCCGGCCACCCACGGCGTCCTCCGCGTCGTCCTCCGCACCGAC
>CAYOZN010000045.1:0-20757 GCA_964408455.1 uncultured Planctomycetaceae bacterium | reverse complement strand
GGGAACCAGGAGATTATGAGTCCCCTGCTCTAACCAATTGAGCTACAGGCCCGCCGGGATCCGGACGGGATCTTCGGAATTCGATCGGCGGGATATCTTATCACGGCCAACGTGCCGGCACATCCGGCTCCAACTGCACGAATGCCGCGGACCGCCGGAGGGTTGAACCCTGCCCGTGCTTGAAGCGCGTACGTGACGAGGACGGCCCGGCTCTGCTTGAGCCGGCAAGTCCTCACGCCGGATCGCGCGCGCTTTCGTCAACGGATTCCGCGGCCGGACGCTCCAATCGCCAGAGGAATTCGCGATTGCCGCCGTGACCGCGGAGGGGGCTTTCGGTTTCGGCGAGGATCTGCCAGCCAAGATCGCGAATGGTGCTCCTGGTGGACCCGAGCACGCGCTCGAGGTGCTCTTCGCGAAGCAGACCCTTGTTCAGCATTGACGCATCGGCTTCGTAATGGGGCTTGATCAGGGTGATGACTTCGCCGTCGCCTGCGAGCGCGCCGGCGGCGGCGGGGAGGATATGTTTCTGCTGCGTCCAGCCGGTGTCGATGGTGATCAGCCGCACGGGCTGCGGCAGGAACACGCCGCGAGCATCGGTGCGCTCCATCACGATGACGCGCGGATCGCCGCGCAGCCGCGCATCGAGCACGCCATAGCCGCGTTCGACGGCATATACGCGTGCTGCCCCGGCCCGCAGGAGGCAATCGACGAAGCCGCCGGCATGGCTGCCGAAGTCGGCGCAGTTCCAGCCATCGGGATGAATTGCCCAGGTATCAAGGGCATGGGCGAGCTTGAGTCCGGCGCGCGAGACGTAGGTGCGGTCCTGCGGCATACGATGGGTATTGTATCGCGGCAGGCGGGGATCGTTGCGAGCGGGCGCGGCAAGGCTGAAGGCGGCCGCTGGGATGCAGGCGGGTGGGGCCGGTCGGCGAGATGCCGGCCATCCGGCACTCAGGATCTGGCGGCGGCCTTGAGGGCGTTGAGCTTGCGGGCGAGGCGACTCTTGCGGCGGGCAGCGGCATTGCGGTGGATCGTGTTGCGATCGCCGTTGCGATCGAGCAGCTTGCTGGCCTCGCGCAGGGCCTTTTCGGCGGCTGCCGCGTCCTTCTGCAGCATCAGATCGTTCACCTTGCGGACGGCCGTCTTTATCTGGCTTTTGCGTGCCCGGTTGCGGGCGGCGCGGACCTGGTTCTGCCGAAGGCGCTTGGAAGAGGAAAGGGAACGGGCCACTCAGTCACTCCTGACGTTCAAAGGCTGAAAGGGGGCGCCACCAGGGTGGCGCCGTGTCACTCGCGTATTGGCGCGGCGCGATCGCATCCGGACGCGATCACCAAACGCCGATCCCGGGAATTAGACTGCAAAAGAGCGGTTTTGACAAGGACCGGCCCGTCGGGCGGGAAATGGCATCACGCGACGCCGGAGGGCGAATCGCCGCGCTTGACGAGGGCCTCCATCCGCTGGCGGGAATCCTTGAAGTTGTAGTCAATCTGGATCAGCGATCCGTACACCTTGCGGGCGCCGGCCGCGTCGCCGGCGGCCTCTAACGACCTGCCCAGCCAGTAGTTAAGTTCCAGGGCGACGGGGCTGGTGCGGCTGTCGGTCTCGTCGATGGCCCGGCGGAGCGTCTCGACGGCCTGGTCGAAGAACTGCTTTTCGAAGAAGCAGCGTCCCAGGGCGAGCAGCGTCTCGGACCTGATCCGCGGATCGGCGCTGGCAATCTGAAACAGCGGGATGGCATCGTCGATGCGCCGGGCCAGAAAGTATCGCTTGCCCAGTTCATTCTTCACCCTCAAGTCGGTCGGATACTGGCGCTGGCGGTCCTCGTAGACGGCGGTCTCAAATTCGAGCTGTGCCTTCCACGCGGCAAGGTGACGCTGCCGGGCGTCGGGATCGTTCGGCTGTGCGGCGACGGCATCGGCAGCCTCGCGCACCTTGCGGCGAAGCTGGCGCTTGCGCAATTCGTCGGCCTTCTGCTTGAAGACATAATTATTCGACCGGGCGAACTCCGCCTCGAGCTCTGCCACGGCCTCGTCTTCGGTGGCATCGTTCTCATTGCGGGTGAGATAGTCGACGTAGTTCAGCAGCTTGTTTGCGATATGGCGATTGGCCTCCCAGTCGCGCCGGGCATTCTGGATGAGCTGCTGCATGCGATCCTGGGTATGGGTGCGGCGATCTCGATCGTGGATTTCGCGTTGCGAATCGGCATCTCGCAGGGACTCGACGAAGCCGTCGGCCTTATCGAACTTGCCCTTTATGATCGTGAGATTGCTGGTGGCGCGACCCTGCACGCGGCCAGAGTCGGGCGAGTCAGGATAGTGCCGCGACCAGGTCTGTGCCGTTGATTGCTCGGCCCGCCTGATCTCCATCGCGCCGGTGGCGTTGTCGAACCGCGCGGCAAGGTCGGCCAGCACATCCATGGCGTCGGCGGCAACGTGGTAGTGATTGGCTGGCAGCTTTTTCGCGTTGTTGTAGGCGTCGGCCAGCACCGGCGCGATCCACTGACCGGCGACGTCGCAGCGGGCGGCCTGGGCGAGCTGGAGGATGTGCTCCAGGGTGGCGACGTCGGTTGGATTGAGGCCGAACAGGTGGAGGGCGTTGTTGAGATTGGTTGCGGCATCCTTTGTGTTGGTCGGGTACTTGCGCCGCAGCATGAAGCCGGGTGGCTTGCCGCCGATCTGCTTTCGTGCGGTGGCCACGACGCGGAGTTTCTTCAATCCTTCATCGAGGGCGTCCGGCCAGTGGGCCAGGCCCTGAACGTAGAGCTCGATGGCGTAGTCGTAATTGCGGGATTCCTCGGCTTTCTTTGCGTGGGCAAAAAGCTTTCGCGCGCGCTCGCGGCCACTATCGTCGGCAACGAGCCTCTCGGGCGGCGTGACGTCCCCGTCACTCCGACCGGCGCCTGTGTGATCGCCCTGCATCAAGAGAACGCCCCGTCTGTGAACCGCGAACGGCGCATGGCGGCCGAGGCCGCCGATGGGCCGTGAAGTGCCGAACCGCCCGCTCCCGTTTTCAAGCCGCATGTCTCGGACTACGATTATCTTAGCCAAAGCTGGCCGCCATGTAACGCGGCCGCGAAGGGGCGTACAGCGTGAAATACCCGGACGCCGTCAGCCTGGTCAAACACCCCGATCCTCGTCTGCGCAAGCGGTGCGCCTCGGTGGAGAAGTTTGACGAGGGGCTGGCAACACTGGCGACGCGCATGCTGGAGATCATGCGGGCGGCGAATGGCATCGGCCTCGCGGCGCCGCAGGTGGGCGTGCCCGTTCGGCTGTTCGTGTGCAATGTGACCGGCGAACCGGGGAAGGATATGGTATTCGTCAATCCGACATTAACGGACCTTGAGGGGCGGGCGGAGGCGGAAGAGGGCTGCCTGTCGATACCGGACGTCACGGTGAACGTGCAGCGGGCGGTGTCGTGCAGAATCCGGGCGAAGGATCTCGACGGAGAAGCGATCGAGATGGCCGGCCAGGAGCTGCTGGCCCGGTGCTGGCAGCACGAGTGCGATCATCTCGATGGCCGCCTGATCATCGATCTCATGTCGGAAGGCGACAAGCTGGCGAATCGCAAACACCTGAAACGGCTGGAATCTGATTTCAAGCGGTTGTCGCGGGCGATGTGACCGACGACGCTGCGACAATCGCGAGCCCGAGGAAGCTGGCGACAGGGAGTTGGCGCGGGAGACGCCCGCGATAAGCGCGGGTCGCCCATGGTCGACGGGCAACTGCAACGCGCCGGGGATTCATTGATGCGGATTTTGTTCTTCGGCTCGGGCGAGTTTTCCATTCCCACGTTCGATTCGATTCGCCACGACGGGCACGAGGTGCCGCTGGTCATCACGCAGCCGGACAAGCCGCGCGGCCGCGGAACGGAGCTCAAGCCCACGCCGCTGAAGGCCGCGGCGATCAGCGAGGGAATCGAGACGATCTCGCCGCAGGATGTCAATGCGCCGGATGTCGTGGCACGGTTGAAGTCGCTCAATGCCGATCTGGGTTACGTGGCGGCCTTCGGGCAGAAGATCGGACCGGCGCTGCTGAGCGCGTTTCCCGCCGGCATGGTGAATCTGCACGCTTCGCTCCTGCCGGCACTGCGCGGGGCGGCGCCGATCCAATGGGCCGTGATCAACGGCAACGAGGAGACCGGCGTCACCATCTTTCGCCTGGTGGAAAAGATGGACGCCGGGCCGATCCTGGTGCAGCGCCGGACGGCGATCGGCGTCGACGAGACGGCGGACGAGCTGCACGACCGGCTGGCGCGCGTCGGGTGTGATGCCGTTCGGGAGGCACTGAAGCTGCTGTCGTCCGATCCGAAGGCGGCGGGATGCGAGCAGGATGCCGGGCGGGTGACTTTTGCGAGAAAGCTGAAGAAATCAGACGGTTTTATCCGTTTCGACGTGCCCGCGACGGAGCTGGCGCGCCGGGTCTGCGGCCTGTGGTCGTGGCCCGGGGCCGCGTGCCGATTCGTTTCGGCCGACGGGCGGCGCAACGAACAGGTGACGCTCGCGCGGGCCGTGCCGTACGAGGGGCACACGTCGCCGGCGGCCTCGGCGGCCGATTGCGGGACGATCACCGAGATGATGAGCGTGCAGACGATCGACGGGGCAATGATGCCGCTGGAGATCAAGCCGTCGGGCGGCTCGGTCATGAGCTGGCAGGACTACGTCAATGGGCGGCACGTCCGGGCCGGGGACCGGTTCGTGCCGGTCGAGGCGGCGTGATGGCAGATCGTCCATCGCGGGCGCAGTCGGCGCGCGATCGCGCGGCCGACGTTCTCACGCGGACCTATCATGGCGAGCACATTGCGCACGATCTGCTGCAGGAGATGCAGCAGGCGGCGCCGCTGTCGCCTGCCGACGAGCGCCTGACGGCCGAGCTGGTGATCGGCGTTCTGCGCCGGCGCCTGACGTGCGAGCACATCGCCAGCCGATTTTATCGCGGCCGCTGGGCCGGCCTGCGCGAGGCCCAGCGCGTGGTGCTGGCACTGGGGGCGTATCAACTGTGCATGCTCGATCGCGTGCCCGATCACGCCGCGGTCGATCAGACGGTGCGGCAGGCCAAGCGCTTCGGGCGCGGATTTGGCGACACGGCCAATGCCATACTGCGGAAGATCATCGCCTGTCGGGGCGAAGTGACGCAGGGGGCTTTGCAGCACGAAGCCTATCCGCGACGAATGCTCGCGCTGGATGGCGCGAAGGTCCGCCATTTTTCCGAGGACATTTTTCCCGATCCATCCCGCCGGCCCCTTGAGTTTCTGATTGCGGCGACGGGCACGCCATCGTGGCTGGTGGAGCGTTGGCACCGGCGGTTCAAGCCGAAGCTGGCGCGGCAGGTCTGCGATGCAGGCTGGCGGCGGCCGGTGCTGGCGCTGCGGCCGAACCGGCTGCGCATAACGGCGACAATGCTTGCCAAACAACTTGCGGCCGATGGGCTCGAGCCTCAGCTGGTGCATCCTCCGGGAGATGCCGGCAGGGGCGACGATCGGGACCAGGCGACGGTCGTCCTGCGTGATTCGCCGCCGGCGGCGTCGCTTGCGGCGGTGCGGGAGGGGCGCTGCCAGCCTCAGGATGCGACGGCACGCGTGGCGCTTCAGATTGCCGGTCTGGTGCCGGGCCAGTTCGTGCTGGACCTGTGCGCCGGCGTGGGCACGAAGTCGACGCAGGCGGCGGAGCTGATGTCGGATCGAGGGCTGGTGCTGGCGACGGACCTGCGCGCGGAGAAACTGGAGCATGCGGATGAGAGTGCCCGGCGGCTGGGGTTGAGCATCGTGCGGACTTGTCGGCTGGAAGAACTCGAAGAGCGGATCGCGGCGGATGGGCGCCGGCCGGATGTTATTCTGCTCGACGCGCCGTGCCTCAATTCGGGCGTGCTTGCCCGCCGTCCGGAGGCAAGGTATCGCGCGGGGCAGAAGTCGCTGATGGAGGTGTGTGAGATTCAGGCGGCACTGCTGCGGCGGGCGGCGGCGCTGGCGGGGCCTGTGACGCGGATTGTCTATTCGACGTGTTCGCTGGAGCTGGAGGAGAACGAAGGCCAGGTTCGTGCATTTTGTGAGGGCGTCCCTGGCTGGCGGATCGCGCAGGAGCAATTCACGCTGCCGGGGGACGATCGGGATGGTGGCTTCGCGGCGATACTGGTTAGAGATGACACCTCGGATCGAGCGGTCTGACAGCGGTTGACATCGATGCGGCCGGATGTGCGAAGTTCACCGTGCAGCTACCCTACCCTAAAATCAACAGAACTTTCCTCGTTTTCCGCTTGACGTTCGGACGATGTTAGGATAGGCTTGTCGGTGTGGATGCGGCATCGGTACCGCCGCTTCCGTATCGCCGGCCCGGTTCGCAGACGCCCCGTGCATGCTGGCGGGGCACGATGTGATCATCCCTGTCGGTTGTCGGAGTGTCTTCCGGCAGCATTCGGGGATCTGGCAACAGGGGCTTGGTTCGATGGCGGAACGTGTCGCGGCGCTGCCGCTTTGCTGGATGGGCCCTGGGGCGGAGTATCGCCGGGGGCTTTCGCTGAACGATTCGTCGAGAAAGATGCCGGCCCGCCCGAGTCGTGACGCGGGTTGCGGCAGGCATGTCTCGCGTTGGAATTGCTTGCCGTGGCGTCGCTTGTTCGGCACGATGTGGCGCGTGCTGAGCGGGTGGGTGGCCCTGCTGGATGCAGAGCCGCAAGGGTGTGAAATTCACCCGTCGCGCTCGGACACTGCCGCGTCCGAGCGCGCCCTGGTCGAAGCGATGGCCAGGGCGGCACGAAGGAACCGTGCCCCGCTACTGCTGCTGGGGCCCGAGGGGCTTCGTGGTTCGCCCTGGCCGTCGCCCACGGAGGAGACTGTTTATGCCCCCGAGTCGCCGCAAGAGTTTGTCATCCGCCGGTCGAAGCGCATCGGTTCGCCGCGCCTCGCGCACGCCGAAGGCGACCAAGCCCGCAACGCCGCGCCAGGCCGAGATCCTGACCTTCATTCGCGACTACCAGCACAAGAATGGCTATTCCCCGACGTACGACGAGATCGCCGAACAATTCGGCATCTCCAAGGTGACGGTGTTCGAACACCTCACCATCCTCGAAGAAAGGGGGCTGCTGCGGCGGGAGAAGCACAAGGCTCGCTCTTTGCTGCTAGCGGACCATCTCGAACTGCCGGATGAGCGTCCGAGTTGCCTGCCGCTGGAGGGTCGCATCGCGGCCGGCCGGCCGATCGAGGCCGTGCAGGATCGGGAGGTACTTGATCTGGAGACGATCTTTCAGTCGCCGCACGGCGTGTATTGCCTCCAGGTGGTGGGCGACAGCATGATCGACGACCACATCGAGGATGGCGATTTCGTCGTGGTCGAAAATCGCAAATCACCGTCCAACGGCGAGATGGTCGTCGCGCGACTGCCGGAGGATGACGAGGTGACGTTGAAGCGTTTCTACCGCGAGAAGAACCGGGTGCGTCTCCAGCCGGCAAACCCGGCCTATGAGCCGATCTTTGTCTCCAATGTGCAGATTCAAGGCGTGGTGATCGGGGTTATTCGGCGCGTCCAGTAGCCATCGCAGCGAACGCACGAGTGTTGGCAGGCGTCTGCCCCGGAGCTTTGGGCGCGTGGCTGGTGCTCGCGCGGCTTGGCTGCGTCTACGGTTGAGATTGCGTGGTTGATTCAATGCGCTCTAACTCGGCAAGGCACTTTGTCAGGCTGTCCTGAGCCCGCAGTGTCGCGGGGTGCTCTTCGCCGAGGACACGCCGGCGGCCTTCCACGACGCGGCGATAACACGCAAGCGCCTCGTCAAATCGCCCGGTGCGAAAGAGCAGGTTGCCCAGATTGTTGGACCAGATGAGCACGTCGGGGTGCTCGTCGCCAAATGCTTCGCGGCCTGCCTGCTCCACCCTGCGCGCCAGCGACTCCGCCTCAGCCGTCCGGTTCATATCAACCAGCAGCAATGCCAGGTTGTTGGTGGTGATCAACGTGTCTTTGTGTTCTTCGCCAAGGACCTCGCGCTGCAACTCAAGCGTTTCGCGAAACAGCCCTTCGGCCTCTTCGTGCCGGCCCATCGCGTGCAACAGCCTGGCGTAGCTGTTGAAGGAGCGCAGTGTATCCGGGTGCCGTTCTCCCAGCACGCGCCGGCCGGTTTCGACGACTTCGACGAAGGGGGGTTCGGCCTCGTCGATGCGCCCCATGTTGCGCAACAGCATTGCGAGCTGCTGGGCCGTGCCCATCGTGGTGGGTGCATCGCTACCCTGCGTCCTGCGCTGTGCTGCGAGAGTTTCGCGCAGGCCCTGCTCGGCGTCTTCCAAGCGGCCGAGTTCCTGCCAGAGTGATGCGAGCACCCGACGGGTGATCAGCGTGTCGGGATGATCGACGCCGAGGACGCGCTCGGAGCCGGCCAGGGCCTCGACCAGCATCGGCTCCGCCTCGGTAAAGCGGCCCTGGTTGCGCAACAGGTTGGCCAGGTTGTGCCGCGCGTCGATCACCTCGACCGACTCGGGTCCGGCCAGTCGTTGAACACCTTCGAGGGCCTGACGAAAGAGCGGCTCGGCCTCGTCATAGCGGCTCATCGCCTCCAACGCGCTTGCCACTCCGTCCAGCGCGGCAAACGTGTCGAGGTGTTCGTCGCCGACCGATTCGCGCGACAGTTGCCAGGCGCGGCGATAGTGATGCTCCGCCGTTTCGTGCCGGCCGAGGGAGAGGTACGTTCGGCCGATGGTGCGATGGATGGCTGCCTCGGCGGCCGGTTCGGCGTCGAGGCCGGTCTCGATGTGTGCCGCGGCCTGGTCCAGCACCTGCAACACGCTGACGTCCCCGCCGCGGGCCTGGTGTGGATCGGCGGCGGCAAGCATGTCCTGAAGGAACTGAACCACGCGCCGGGATGTCTGCGATTCGGCCTGAGCCTGCCGGCGTGCCTCGGCTTCGCGATCGTACATCCACCACAGGGCGACCGAGGACGCCGCGATCATCAGCAGAAACGCAGCCGCGACGCCGGCGACCGCCCAGTGGCGGCGGAGCGTCTTTCGCAGCACGTAGGCAGCGCTGTCGCGCCGCGCTTCGATCGGTTCGCCGCGGCGCAACCGCGCCAGCTCCAGTGCAATCTCGCCGGCACTCTGGTAACGTCGCCCCGGCTCCTTGGCGAGGCATTTGAGCACGATCGTCTGGAGGTCCGCCGCAACGGCGGGGTTGACGCTGCGCGGCGGGACGGGCTGCGTGTGCAGAATATGCTCCTGCACGCCGCGCAAGGGGCCGGTGACCGGATAGGGGAACTGTGCGGTGATCATCTGGTACAGCATGACGCCCAATGAATAGACGTCGGTTCGTACGTCGATGGCGGCGGGGGAGCCCTCCACCTGTTCCGGGCTGGCCCAGGGCAGCGAGCCCACGAACTGGCCGGTGACCGTGAGTGCCTCAATGCTGGCATCGTGGTCCACATCGGCGCCGGTCAGCCGCGCCAGGCCGAAGTCGAGAACGTGCGGGTTGCCCTCCGCATCCACGCGAATGTTGGAGGGCTTGAGATCGCGGTGGATGATGCCGCGCAGATGCGCCGCGTGAACGGCCTGGCAGACCGACTCGAAGAGCCGCAGTCGCTCGCCGAGCTTGCGCATCGGTGGCGCCGCGGCCGCGCCTTCAACGGCTGCGCCGCCAGTCGTTTGCGTGCCGGCCGCATCCGCCAGGTATTCATCCAGCGCCGGCCCGGCGATGTAGTCCATGACGAAGTAGAACTGCCCGCCGGGTGCCGTACCGCTGTCATGGATGGTGACGATGCCGGGATGGCGGAGCTGGGCCAGAATCTGCACTTCGCGCTGCTGCCGGGCCAGCTCGCGCGGGCCGGCAAAGGGACCGTCGCGCACCAGTTTGATCGCGACGCGCCGCCGGGTCGACAACTGCTCGGCGAGGTACACGACGCCCTGTCCCCCGCGGTGCAGCTCGCGTTCGATGTGATAGCCCGGTATGGCATCCGCCGGCAACGCGGCGGGCAGGCGGCGATCGCGGATCATCCGCAGTGCGTCGCTGCCACAGGCCGTGTCGCTGGATTGCACCGCGCGGAGGCGGGCCTGTTCCACGCGTCGAAGCTCTCCCAGCCGCTCGGCAAGCTGCGGCATCAGATCGCTATTGCGTTGAATGATCTGCTCGTCGGACAGCGGTTCGCCCGCCAGCCGCCGCACGACCACATCTTCCAGGATGCGCGAGACGCGTTGGGCAAAGGCGTCGTTGGGCGCGGAGGATTGTGGCGGAGGCAACATTGATATGTCCCTGTCCCGGCTATTAAACGCGAACTGCGCGCCGCGCGCTCCCGATTCCGGGCCGAGATACTCAACTGCCGCTGAAGAACCGCGACTGGCTGCCGAGCAGCTCGCGCAAGCGGTCCTTGGCTTTGTAACAGAGATTGTGGACGGCGCGTTCCGTCCGGCCCATGGCCAGGGCGGAAGCCGCGACCGGATGTCCCTCGATGTACACCAGCCACACGGCCCGGCGATAGTCCTCGGGGAGGCCGTCGATGGCCGACTGGATCGCGGCCACCGCCTCGTGGCGCGCGACCGAGCGACTGGGCGTGTGGTCTGGTCCGCCCAGCAGGTCCAGGAGGCCGACCATCGAATCCTCCTGCCGGGGGTTGTGGGCGCGCACGGCCACCTTTCCGCCGCCGCGCCGCCCGGCGCGGCGGGAACGAATGATGTCACGCAATTCGCGGAGGGCGATGGTGCGCACCCAGCGTTCGAAGGAGCCGGGCCCGCGGTCCTGGAAATCGCGCACGTGACGGAAGACTTCTACGTGGGCCTCCTGGGCGACATCCTCCGCGTCGATCGAGCCGCGCAGGTCCGGCGGAATCTTGCCAACGATCCACCCTCGCAGACCTGCGGCCGACTCGGCCAGCAGGATGGTCAGGGCCGCTTCGTCGCCGGATGCGGCACGGCTGATCAGCGAACTTGCGCGGTCGGTCTCATCCATGCGTTCACCCATGGCGTCCGTCGATGTGGGACCCGCCAATTATATCACGCCGTCGGCCTCCTCCGCGGCGGCGAGCTCGCGGACGGGCAATTGTAAGTCCTGCCGGCGCGGCCGCTTAGTGCTGGGTTCAAGGCGAGTTGGCGGCAATTCGTGGAGCGCGCCGCGCCAATCCTGCCTTTATTAAGCCTGGTGGCAAGCGAACTTGTCCTCGCGGCATTACAGGAGTCACTGGATGAATGGGCACGGCATGAAAGTATGGCATCTGGCTGCGGTGGCGGCGGCCGTGGCGTTGATGGGAGGACCGGCGAGCATGGCGGCGACCGACTGCAATGCGAACGGAGTGGACGATCTCGTCGACATTGCGAATGCGACGAGCGACGACTGCAATCTCAACGGCGTTCCGGACGAGTGTGAAGGTGATTTCGACGGAGACTCGGTGATCGACGGCTGCGACGACTGCGGCCAGCAACTGTCGAGCGACGACGACCAGGATGGCTGGGGGAGACGTCAGAATTCCACCAGCCGCGGCCGGCTGATCTGGATCAGCGATTCGGACGACGTGTACTTTCATGATGGAACGGCAACATCGTTGTTTCAGGCGGGCGATATCAATGATCCTGCGCTGAACGACGTCGCTGATTTTGTGTTCCACCTGGGCGGCGGCGACAATCCCGGCGAAGTGATCGGCCTCTGGCGGCGCGGGACGGACTTTGCGTGGGTATTTGTGTCCGACGGCGGGCCGCCGCAGCTCATAAACGCTGAGAATCCCTACGACGCATCGCAGGCCGTCAACCCGGAGGCCGCCGCCATCGCCGACGGATGTGCCTTCGTCACGCTGCAATCGTTTGATCCGGATTCGCCGCTGGCCGTGGGCATCAAGCACGTGTACCAGGTGGACCCGTTCAGCGGCGATGCCACGTTGTTGACGGGGGATTTTCTCGACGATGGCAACACCGCCGGCACGGGCGCGTCGCCAATCGGCTTTGTGACCAGCGGTTGCAGCGCCGCCTGGCAGTGGTGTGGCGAATTGGACAACAACTTCGACTGCCAGCGCGACGAACTGCACTATTTCGACGGCACAGAAGTGCAGGTGCTGGATACAAATGCACGGCCCATGAGCTTCGAGCAGGGCCGGCTCATCTATCTCAAGGACGTCGGCGGCGTGACGCAGGTTTTCTTGTTTGACGCGAACCTGCAGAACCCGTCGATTGAGCAACTGACGCAGTTCACGGTTGTTGAATCGCGCGTCGTCCGGGTGGTGTCGGACGGGCGGCACGTGGTTATTCTCCGGGGCGATGTCAATGGACTGAATCGCGAGCTGATGACACTGGGCGGATTCCCCTTGACGGATGGGAACGCGCGGCCGGCAGATGTGCCATCTGCCGCGGTGCCGCTTCAGATCGATCGCGGTCTGCTCTGCTGGGAGGCGGAGGGCGAGACGTTTTTCGTCTTTGACGGGGCCGTTCTCCAGACGGTGTGCGGGGAGGGCTGGCTGCGGGACGGATCCTTCGTGGTGTCGCGCAATAGCGATGACACCGGTGCGGACACCGAGGTTTACCTTAAGTCCATCGGCGAGCCGGCGGATCCGTCGCGGCCCTACGCCCCGTGGTTTGTCACGGCCGAGGCGACAGCAAACGGCGAGGCGACGCTGAATTGGGAGCCGATCCTGGGCGCGACGTCGTATCACGTGTATTACGCCAGCGAGGCGGGCGTCACGCAGGAAAACTTCGCCGATCTGGCGGGTGGACAGATGCAGTCGGTGGATGGCGATGCGAACCAGACCACGATCGCCGGGCTGAGTGCCGACTCGACGTGGCACTTTGTCGTGTCGGCGGTCGATGCCTCGGGCGAAAGCCCGGATTCCCGGGGAGCCTCGGTTGTGCCCTGTGCCGATGATACGCTCGATGCAGATGAGGACGGCACGCCCGACTGCGAGGATGCCTGCCCGCTGGATGCTGCCAAGACAGCTCCGGGTGCGTGCGGCTGCGGTCATCCGGACGAAGACGCGAACGGGAACGGAATCGCGGATTGCAACGACGACGAGAGCGGCGGCAATGCAAACGGGAATGACAATGGGAGTGCAGGCGGGAACGACAATTCCGACGGCTCGCAGAACAACGGGTCCGGCGACAGCGCCGCGGTCAACGCGTGCGGAGATGACGGCGCGTGCGGTGGTGCATCGGCCATGCCGCTGGCGGCGCTGATGGTCTCGATGCAGGCGGCGCGAAGACGTAAGCGAATTCAGCGCCAGCAAGCGTGATGCAAGTAAAATTCATGGAGAGCTGTCGGCAATCGACGGGGAGAATTCTGTAATGCAAACAAACTCTTGTGATACCGGCATATGCTATTCGGCAAGGGGCGGCGGAGGGGCCTGGCTGGCGGTGATTCTACTGATCGGACTCCAGCCGCTGGCGGGGGCGACGAGCTGTGATCCTGACTGCACGCCGGAAAACCCGGACTATGATCCGGTCACCGGCCTGTGCAGCCAGCCGGCGGAAGGGCAGCAAGGCCCGCCGGTCCCCGGCAGCGGAGGCCTACCGACCGAACCGAACACGCCAACGACGCAGCCGGCGCCGGACCACGATCCCGACGCGGTGGACCTGGGGATTTATGGATTGAACGGGCGATGGATGGACGGCGCGTATGAGGCGTGCATTGAACACAACGGCTCCGCGGTAAGTGCCATCTACACGGAACTGCGAGAATGCGATCACGCCGATGGCACCGGAACCGTCAGCCTCTATGACGCCGACTTTGAAGGCGAACTCGTCGGCGATACCATTACCGGCACCACCGTGACGTGCAAATTCGGGTTTGATGCGGGTGAGAATGGCCTGATCAGTTCGCCCCTGACGCTCACCGTCAGTGAAGACGGCAAGACGCTATCGGGAACCTGGTACAGCGAAGTGGATGATGCCGACATCGAAATCATGCTGACCCGCGAGAGCGTCGGAGACTGTCAGCCGCCTGGCTAAGTAGCAGCTTCGGCAAGCGCGAGGCGGTTTCCGGTGCGGCAGGCGAATCGATGCACAAGTGAAATGCTCAACGTGTTGCGGATTTTAGGAGCTGACATGATGAGGCCCAGGACCAGATCTGCAGACCCCAACGACCAGCGCCGCGGTAATGGCGGACGTGCATGGCTCGGCCTGCTGCTGTTGATTGCGATTCAGCCTTTGGCCGGCGCGACGAGCTGCGATCCTGACTGCACGCCGGAAAGTCCGGATTATGATCCCGTCACCGGCTTATGCACGCAGCCGGCCGGGGGTACGCTCGGGCCGCCGGTCTTCGGTAGCGGGGGCCTGCCGACCGAACCGAACACGCCGACGACGCAGCCGGATGTGAACCACGATCCGGACGCCGTCGATCTGGACATTTATGGCTTGAACGGACGCTGGACCGACGGCGGCCACGAGATCTGCATTCAGCATACGGGCTCGGGCGTGTTTGCCGCGTACACCGAAATTCGCGAATGCGATCATGGGGATGGAAATACCAGCGTCTATTTTGCAGACTTCGAGGGCGAACTCGCCGGCGACGCCATCACGGGGACCGTCGTCACGTGCAAATTCGGCTTTGACGACGCTGCGGACAACGGGCTGTTCGATGCGCCGATGATGCTGACGGTGAGTGCCGACGGCAAGACGCTATCGGGCACCTGGTACAATTCGGTGGACGATGTGGACGAGCCGTTCGACGTTTTTCGGGAAAGCGTCGGCAACTGTTCAGTGCCCGAGCCCTGATGGGGCCGCGCGGAGGGCGCGCGAGCCGTCGCACGGCCACGCCCCGTGCGAATGACGCGCGCCGAGTGGTCGTGCATCGCGACGCGACTTTGCTAAGAGCCATTCTCAATGACCCAAGCCGCACCGGCTATCAGCCGGTGCCACACTGTAATTGAGACAGGCTCTATGGTTGGCTGACGGTCCGCGCCTCCTGGGGGCCGAGATTCAGCGCCATGATTTTCCTGCGGTCGCGAAGGTACAGCGTGCGGCCGACGAGCGTCGGCGTGGTCCAGGAAGTTTTGTCGAGCACGGATGGCGCCTTGGCCAGCAGACGGTACTTTTCCGGGTCGGCCTTCACCAGGAACAGTCCGCCGTTTTCATCCAGCACGAGCAGCTTGCCGTCGGCGTGCAGCACGTTGGCGCGGGCATCCAGCCGCTGGCGCCAGGCAAATTCGCCGGTCTTCACGTCGATGCAGTCCAGAAAAGACGGCCCGAAATCGCCGCTGCTGCCGTAGATGTGATCGCCGACGCGAACGGCGTCGCCGTGCTGAATCTTCATTTTGGGATTGAACCAGAGTTCCTTTGCGACGATCTGGCTGCCGGCCTTTTCGAGCCGGATGCCGCGCGAACCCATGCCGTAGGCCGACGAAACGAACAGATGCTTGTCCTGTGCAGACCACAGCGGCGTGGTGATGTTTGCGCCCCACTGCGTGGGATGGTCGACGCTCCACATCGCGCGGCCGTCGGACGGGTCGAGGCCCAGGACCGCCTTGCCCGAGAACGCGATCAATTGCTCGACACCATCGACGGCGATGGCGAGCAGCGACGCATAGCCGGGCTGGAAGTCGCCTCCCTGCCAGAGCGTCTTACCGTCGGCAGGATCAAAGGCCATTACGGCTTTTCCCTTTTCCTTGCTGACGGTCAACCAGATTTTATTTTCGTATGACAGCGGGCTGGCACCGTAGCCGCGCTCGAGCAGCTCCGCCTGGTATTCTTCGTGGAGGTCACGCGACCAGACGGGGCTGCCCGTATTTTTGTCGAGGCAGTTCAGTTTCGCCGTGCAGCCGACGGTGTAGATTTTGTCGCCCACGACGATCGGCGTGCTGTGCGGGCCGGGGCCGAACTCCATCTGCATGCCCTTGGGCCAGGGGGCTGCGTATCGATGCTCCCACCGCGTTTTGCCGGTGCGGGCGTCTAGTGCCACGACGATTTCATCGCCCTTGAAGGCGTCTTCCTTGTCGCGAACTGAATACATCGTGTACAGCGTGTCGCCGTCGCACAGGATTGCCGAAAAGCCGTCGCCCAGTTCGTGCTCCCACAAGCGGGGCGGGCCGCCTTCCGGCCAGCGATTGGCGAGGCCGGTTGCGCTGCTGCTGAAGTTGCGGTCCGGCCCGCCCCACTGAAGCCAGGGCACGGGCTCGTTCGCCGGCGTGACGGGATCGACCGGCCCGGCCATGGCCGCTGCTTCTTCCGCGGCCTTGCGCTTCGCCGCCTCCGCCACGAGCCGGGCGATTTCCCTTCTGCGTTTTTCCCGCTCGGCGGCACTATTGACGGTGTATCGCTGCTTCATCGACGATTCGATTTTAAAAAGCGGAGCCTCCGGATCAGGTGTCCACCAGGGCGGTACTTCTATCGTGGCCTGCGTGTCGCGCTGGATCTGAACAAAGCGGCGGTCTTTCGGATCAAAGTGCGCCCTGCCCTTGAAGCTGCCATTGATTTTACCCAGTCGCTTTCCTTCCGGCGCTTTCTCCTCTTCATCATTTGTGACGCTGCCTTCAAAGTTGACCGTTGCCACCTCGCGACGAACGGCGGGAAGCCCCAACACTTCAAGGCTCAGTGTCTCGATGCTGGTGAGCGAACAGCCGTATTTGACAATCACCTTGCCGACCTGCGGGTACTCGTCGCGATGAACCTTTTCCCATTTCTCTCCTATGTTGACCTGTTTGTTGGGCAGGAGAATCATGGGCAAATCGCCAAACTGCGACATGAGCTGCCGATCGGTAAAGTCGCCTTCCAGCAGCGTCTTCGAGACGAAGTTCTGATCGCCGAGTGCCTTGAGCTTCTGGCGTATGGCGTCGGCGCCTTCGATGCTGGTCGCGAGGCCGTTCGCGTCGAGCGTGATTTTGAGTTGCGTGTTGAGCACAACGTCGAAGGCATCCCTGTGCATCGGTGAGGCATCAACGTAGCCGGGATCGTCGCTGTCGTAGAGGCTCTGCATGGTCTCGTTAAAGACCATGTAGCCCAACATTCGATCGAAGGTCAATTCGATCAGCCAGCCGCCGTCGCGCGGCGTCGTCTTCTGCATGACGCCGTAGATCGAGCGCGACTTCATGTTCATTGGATTGCCGTCCGGGCCGGTCATTTTCTGGTCGAGCTCGGCTTCGAGCTCGATATAGGCATGATGCGGCTCGGTTGCAGCAGGCTTGAGCAGAAGTGGTTCGTCGGCACGGGCAGGCAGCCCGCCGAGAAGGAGAATTCCACCCGCCGCGGCAAGCGCAAAGTGGGACCCTGCGCGCATCGGTCTTTGTAGATCGAACATGGGTTCTCTCCGGAAAAGGAACATCGATGGCGTCTCCGTCCTCGCGTAATGCGGACGGAAGGGCCCTTTGCACGTCGAACACTGTTTACCGTGCCGGCTGGCGCGTCAGCCGCTCACCGATCCGGCGTGCCATTGAACAGGCTTGTCGGCCGGGCGCGGCGTCGCCGCGTTGAACGTCGGCAACACCATGCGCTCGATCACGGGATGCTCGGGATCGTTGGTTTCGATGCGAATCAACTCGCCGTAGGGCGGCGGCACGTATCCCTCGAAGGGGAACTTGACTTCGACGGTTGTCTGCGTCGGCTTGGCCGGATCGCGCGGAAGCACGCGTACCGTATATTCGGGCGTGCTGGCGGCGACGGCGGTGATTGCGAAGGGCGTCGTGCCGTTGTTGGTGATGGCGATGGTCCGGGCATTGCCCTTGGGCTTGGCGCCCGCCATGTGAACGATCTTCTGCGGGACGATCTCGATGCGCGGCGGATTGTATGCCGAGGCGTGCACCACGAACCGTGGTTGATCGGGAATGCCGGTGTGGAAAGTCACGTTGCTGGTCACGCGCCCGACCGGAAAGGGGGGTTTGCCGGTGATGATCAGTTCCCACACCTGGTTGGGCGTGATCTCATTAACTGAAAACTCGAACGGCGTTTCAACCATTGACGCGCCGCCGTCGGTATCCAGCCGGGACAGCCCGACCTGGAGCATTTGCAGTTCGAGCGGCGAGCCGGTGGTGTTCGTCAGCCGCACGACCCGGAATGGCCGGTCGTTGGTGCTCACGCGGTTGAAGAACCCCTGCGAGCTCTTGATCTTGTCCAGCTCGGCCGGGGTCGTAGCCTGCCAGTCCTGAACGACCTGGGTGTGGCAGACGGTCTTGATGGTGCCCACGAGATAGATCTGCATGTCGGGCTGGGAGGCATCGTTGGTCTTGATGGTGAGGTATTCTTCGACGGGGCCGTTGGGCTTGTTGTTGGTCTTAAGCACGAATGGAATGCGGCCGGTGCCACCGGGTGGAACTTCGCGCGTGTAGTTGTCGGCGACGGAGCAACTGCAACGCGGCTTGGCCTCAAGGATGCGCAGGACCTGGCTTCCGACGTTCTTGAACTCGAAGGTGTGTTGGACCGTCTCACCGGCCCAGACGGCGCCGAAGTCGTGCCGCGGGGCGTCGATCGCCCATCGGGGACCCGCTGCGTTGGCCGCGCCCGGCGGATTTGCCGGCGACGTTTTTGCGGGCTGGGCCGCCGGCTGAAGGGCGGCTGCCGGCGGAGCTGAAACGTTTGTTTTCGTCGCGCCGGCCGAAGCGGTCCGGCTGTCCGAATCGGTCCTGGAGCTGCCTTCGGTCGAGGCGGAGTCGCAGCCCGCGAACATTGCGAGCAATACCGCGAAACCTGTTGTCACGCCAAGCGGCTTCATGTCTGGATGCTCCCGTACAACTCCGGCCGGAAAAAAGTGCACACTCAACTGGCCATTCGGCTGCGGCCACGCGACGTTGACGGCGTGGTCGTTCGCTTGCGGCGGGACGTCGCCCCGGAGCGCAGCGATTTTCGCAGGATTTTCACCGCGAGGTCGGCCTCCGACTGGGCTTCGAATCCGAAGATGCCGGCGAAACGCGAATCGACGGTCTGGGCGATGAAGAAGTTCAGGTTAATGCCGACTTCGGCAAGGGCGGAGGTAATCCTGCGGGCCAGGCCGGCCTCGTTCTTGCCGGTCACGGTGACGCAGGGGATATCCGACTTGCGGAAGCCGGCCGATCGCGCGGCGCGCTGTGCGCGCTGGTTGTCCAGCGGGAAGACCTCGACCGTCGCGGCGGTGCGATCGGGCGTGCTGTAGCCCATAACCAGATCGAGGTCGACCCTGGATTCGGCGAGGGGAGAAAGCGTGTTGGCAAGCGTGCCCGGCGTGTTGGGCGTGTCGATCTTCCAGACTTGCGCGCGTTTGACCTGAATCGACATCGGTCGTCTCCTTCCGGCGGAAAGCGTCGGATGTCGGCGGAGATCAAGTCGCCGCCGGGCAAATCCGCGTCGTATGGGGGCCGGGCTCAGCGGATCAGTTTAAGCAAAAAAGGAAGAAATGGCGAGCGGCGCCTGCGGGCAGGTACGGCTCGCCAGCACGTGCGGCGAGCCGGACGGCGCCGAGACCGTCGGACCTCTGAATCGGGAAAGGCCGAAAGCGCGAGTATCGACGGGCAACGCTGCCGAAGCGGCAAGGAAAGCAGCAGCCCCTAGGCCAGAAGCATGAATATCAATAGCAGCGCGATGCCGATTAACAGCATGCCGGCGACGATCATGCCGCAGAGTACCAGGCTGGCCAGCGGAACGCTCGAGAGCTTCTCGCAGCGGATCGTCTTGTAGACGATGCTCACAGCCAGCGAGAGCGGCAGCAGCATGATCAGCCGCCAGGCGCCTTCAATCGGCACCGGTTTGACCAGGAGCGCCAAGATTTCGGTGTGGAGGAACTCGCTCATCGATCGCCCCCCTTGCGCATGGGTGGGGCACGGCTGGACGTCGATGGCGCGGTACGATCGACGCGTGCCAGGGCATCCAGGATGATCAGCAGGTTGAGCAGACCGGCGACGCCCGCATAGACAACGCCGATATCGGATGCAGGCCAGGGCGCCTTGAAATTGACGCCCTGCCGGGCCTCGATGCTCGCCAGGCGGTTACTCCATTGGAGCGCGATCAGTGCCTGCGGACCCATGCATAGCTGGGCGGCGATCCAGGGGCCGTTGTCGCGCAGCGTGACGCTGGAGCGCACACCGCCGACGGCAACGCCGCCCCAGAAGGTGACGGAAGTGACGACGAAGAAGATGATGGCGCGCTTGCGTTCGCCGATCCACCAGTGCCCAAGACCCGGCAACATCCACGCAAACAGGGCCGCCAGCGGGGCGGAGGCGTTGGATTTTGACTCTCTGCGTTCTGCCATTACCTGTCAGCACCTGGCTGCCGGCCGCGACGCGGCGGGAAAGTGCCCCTCGCGCGGCACCTGGCCCGCACGTCATGCATAAGCCTATGAAAGACCACAGGGTCCCGCTGGATCGCCACACCGGCCGCAACCGCCCGGCGTGGACGCCGGGGCCGGCGCCGCCGAGCGCGCCGAAAAGACGCTCAACTGTCGCTGCACCTGCGATGAAGAACACGCGGGGCAGACGACGCGCTCTCGATCCTCGTCGGATCGGATGAGCTCTTCGAATGCCTTACCGCATCTGGTGCACTGGTACTCGATCAGGGGCACGCGACGCTCCGTTAAATCATCCGGCGCCAACGGGTTGTATTCGAGCCGAAGTATAGCTCGGGCGTGCCGGGCTGACAAAGCCGCCGCCACCCGGGAAGTCGGGGTACGATCAATCCCAACGCCGCCGGGCCTTGCAGCTTTCGCCACGGGGAATCGCCATTGAGCGACGACGCACATCATCGGACCTGCTGCATGCCGGGCGGTCGGCGCCGCTGCCGGCGATTGCCTCTTGCCAAAACCGCGGGCTACTATTTAATAGGAAGTCCCCCTTAAGTCTGAAGTCCAACGGCGGCTCGCCCGCCGGATGGCGCCGAGGCCCCCATCGTCTAGTGGCCTAGGATATCAGGTTCTCATCCTGGAGACCGGGG
>CAYOZN010000044.1:0-25688 GCA_964408455.1 uncultured Planctomycetaceae bacterium | reverse complement strand
GGGCGCCATCGGCCCGAAAGGCTGGGCCAGTCATCCCCACTGAATCAGCCCGGTATCGAAGCGGTGGGCCAGGTCGGCATGTCGCGGAAGCACGCGGACGGCGTAGCCGTGCTGGCCGCTGCGGCGGCAGGGAATCTCGCCGCGGAACCAATAGCTGCCGTTTTCGAGGTGCTGTTCGCACTGCATGATCTGGCTGTAGCCCTCGACGAGCCGGCCATAGGTGTCGACGCGGCCGTGATAAAGTTCGACGGCGACATCGTCGGGTGAGACGGCGCCCAGGTGCACCCTGGCCCGCACGCCCATCTGCCCGCCCACGGGAAGTTCGTTGCCGCCGTCGGACTGGACTTCTTCGACCGAGACGGCGCTCCACTGGTCGCCAAGTTTGTCCTTCCACTGCGAGAGGCCGCGGGCCGGGCGGAAGCCATCGCTGCTGAAATGGCGCCAGCGCTTGATGGCGGGGGCATAAAGCAGGCTGCCATATTCCTTGAGCATGCGCGTGGTGCTGAACATGGGCGACACGGTGCGCATGGACGACTTCATGCGCGCGATCCAGCCGCGCGGCAGTCCGTCGGCGCCGCGATCGTAGAAGAGGGGCACGATCTCTTTTTCGAGCAGTTCGTAGATGGCTTCGCTCTCGAGATGATCGCGGTATTGCGAATCGTCGTAGATGCGACCCTCGTCGATGGCCCAGCCGTTTTCGCCGTCGTAGGCCTCGGGCCACCAGCCATCGAGAATCGAGAAGTTGAGCCCGCCGTTGGGGCCGACCTTCATGCCGCTGGTGCCGGAGGCTTCGCGCGGCTTGATGGGGTTGTTGAGCCAGAGGTCCACGCCCTGGACCAGTGGTCGTGCCACCGAGATGTCATAGTTTTCCAGAAAGAGAATGTGGCGGCGGAATTCGCGCCTGTTGACCTGCTCGATGATCTCCTTGATGACTTCCTTGCCCTTGTCGTCGCGGGGATGGGCCTTGCCGGCGAAGATGATCTGCACGGGGCGGTCGGGATTGGCGAGGATGCGGAGCAGTCGCTGAGGATCGCGGAAGATGAGGGAGCCGCGCTTGTAGGGGGCGAAGCGGCGGGCGAAGCCGATGGTCAGGGCCTCGGGATCGAGGATTTCGTCGGCGGACTTCACCTCGGAGGGTGGCGCGCCGCGCCTGCGAAGCTGTTCGCGGGCCTTGCGGCGGGCAAAGGCGATGAGGGCGACGCGGCGGCGCTCATGCACGCGCCAGAGTTCGAGATCGGGAATTTCGTCGACGCGGTGCCAGAGCTCGGGGTTTTCGGTGCCCAGGATGCGCTGCGGGCCGACGTATTGATCGAGCAGGTGCGCAATCTCCTGCGATATCCAGGACTTGGTGTGGACGCCGTTGGTGATGGACGTGATCGGCACTTCGTCGCGCGGGGCGCCCGGCCAGACGCCGGCCCACATTTCCCGCGAGACGTGACCGTGCAGGGCGCTGACGCCGTTGGCAATGCCGGCCAGCCGCAGGGCCAGCACGGCCATGCAGAACAGTTCCTTGCCGTCGCCGGGGTTAATCTTGCCCATGGCGATGAGCTCCGGCAGCGTGAGGTGCAGCGGTGGCAGATAGGGGGCGATATAGGTCTCCAGCAGGGCGTTGGAAAAGTGATCGATGCCTGCCGGGATGGGCGTGTGGGTGGTGAAGATCTGGCTTGGGGCGACGGCCTCGCGCGCCTCGGCGAACGTGAGCTTCTGCGACGACATGACCTGGCGGATACGCTCGAGGGCCAGAAAGGCGGCGTGCCCCTCGTTCATGTGACACGCGTCCGGCACCAGGCCGATCGCCTCCAGCATCCGCAGACCGCCGATGCCGAGCAGCACTTCCTGGCGGATGCGCATCTCCTCGTTGCCGCCGTAGAGCCGCATGGTGATCTCGCGGTCTTCGGGGGCGTTCTCGAACAGGTCGGTATCGAGCAGGTAGAGCGGGACGCGTCCGACCTGGGCCTTCCAAGCGTGGACGGTGACTTCGCGGGGGCCGATGGGGATGCGCACGGCGACGCGATTGCCGTCGGCGCCGGTGACCGGGGTGATGGGCACCTGGTAGAAGTCGAGGGATGGGTATTCCTCGAGCTGCCAGCCGTCGACCGAAAGTCGCTGCTGAAAATAGCCCTGGCGATAGAGCAGACCGACACCGACGAGGGGAATTCCCAGATCGGTTGCGCTTTTCAGATGATCGCCGGCGAGAATGCCCAGGCCGCCGGAATAGATGGGCAGGCTCTCATGGATGCCGAATTCCATGGAGAAGTAGGCAATGCAGGCGTCGCGGTATTCGGCGAACTCCTTCTGGAACCAGGCATCGCGCGTCATGTAGCGATCGAAGCTCTCGAGGACGCGGCCCATTTCGGCGACGTAGGCCTCATCGAGGGCCATCTGGTCAAGGCGTTTCTGGGAGACGTGGGCGAGCATCTGGACGGGATTGCCCTGCACTTCGTCCCACAGGTCGGCATCGAGCCGGCGGAAGAGATCGCGGGCGTCGCCGTTCCAGCTCCACCAGAAGTTGTAGGCCAGATCGCGCAGCCTCGCGAGCGGACGCGGCAGGGCGGGCACGATGGTGAATGTCCTCAGTCGGTACATGTGGGAATGCCTGTTGTTTATAGGGCCGCGGTTGTGGCACGCGGGCGGGTTTACATGGGGTTTTTGCGATACCAGTCGATGGTTCGCCGGAGGCCCTCCTCGAAGGGGACCGTCGGCCGAAAACCGATGACGCGGCGGGCCAGCTCGACGTCGGCGTAGGAGTGCCGGATGTCGCCGGGGCGGGCGTCCACGTATCTTGGCTTGATGTTCGTCTTCAAATGTGCATTGATTTGCGCGATAACTTCGTTGAGCGTCTGGCGGGCGCCGCAGGCGACGTTGATCACTTCGCCGGCGGTGGTTTCGGCCTGGGCGGCGATCAAGTTGGCGGCGGCGATGTTGTCGATGTAGGTGAAGTCGCGCGTCTGCTCGCCATCGCCGTAGATGGTCGGCGGTTCGCCGCGCAGGATGGCGGTGATGAAGGCAGGAATGGCGGCGGCATACTGGCTCTTGGGGTCCTGCCGTGGGCCGAACACGTTGAAATAGCGCATGGAGATGGTTTGAAGTCCATAGCAGGCGGAGAAGACGCGGCAGTAGTTCTCGCCGGCGAGCTTCTGGGCGGCGTAGGGGCTGAGCGGGCTGGATGCCATGGTCTCGACCTTGGGAACGCCAGCCAATTCGCCGTAGGCCGAGCTGCTGGCGGCGTACACGACGCGGCGCACGCCGGCATCGCGGGCGGCAAGCAGGAGTTGAAAGGTGCCATCGACGTTGGCACGGTGGGTCTCAACCGGGTCGGCAATGGACTTGGGCACCGACGGAATCGCGGCCTCGTGCAGGACCACGCGCACGCCATCGACGGCGCGGCGGCAGACGGCGGGGTCGGCCAGGCTTCCCTCGATGAGCTCGATCTTCCCCTCAAAGGGAGCGAGGTTGGCCCGCCTGCCGGTGACGAAACTGTCTACGACGCGAACGCTGGCGCCGCGCGCCAGCAGGGCTTCGACCAGATGAGAACCGATAAAACCGGCGCCGCCGGTGACCAGAAAATCCATGCCGAACCTGCTCCTCTTGATGCGGCTCGTCCAGTGACGCGGCGGCACCCATCACACATGTCGGCTGATGCCGCGCCGAGTTCTGCTTAAACCGGCCCCGGCGGCGGGTCGCATCTGCTTTCCCGCCGCGGCCGACAGCATTGATTCAAAGCGAATGCGGCGTCCCTTGACGTGCATTGCATACGGCCGGCAACGCTCACGATGATTCGGCCCTGCTCACCGGCGCCTGCCGACCGATAATTGTAATCTCGTGCTGGCGGGCGAGGTTCAGTGTGCGCTCCCGATTTACGATGAGCGTCTTTCCGGACTCGATCACCAACACCTTACCGCGGTGTTTCGCCAGCATTTCGATGGTGTCAGGCCCGACGGTGGGCACATCGAAGCGCATGTCCTGCCGGGGTTTGGCGACTTTGACGAGGACCCAGCCGCCGCCCTTGCAGAGGGCGCCGGCGCGCTGAATCATGGCATCGGTGCCCTCAATCGCCTCGACGGCGACGACGTCTTTATCCTTGATGGCGACGGACTGGCCGACGTCGAGGCGACCCATCTCGCGGGCGAGGTGCCAGCCCAGGTCGGCATCGGCCTGTTGATCCGGAGAAAGGGGACGGCCGCACAGCAGTCCTTCGGCGGCCATGGCATCGGGACAGTAGGTGGTGCTGTCGATCAACTGGATTCCTTTTTGCGCCATGGCATCGGCGACGGCCGTAAGCAGCGTGTCGTTTCGCCGGTCGGGCACGGAGAACCACACGCGGATGCTAGTCCAGTCGGGCAGGTACGCCAACCACTGTCGCCAGCGGGGCAGTTCGAGCATCTGCGCCTTTCGGACGCGGCCGGCCATGATGACGCGGTGGGCATGTTCGCGGCGGAAGAGCCGAATCCAGCGGCCAAGTCGAAGGAGGCCCGACTGGTAGTAGGCGTCGGCCGCGTCGCGCAGCGATGGATCGTGGCTGCCGCGGAGACCCACGACGACGATGCGCATTCCGGCGCTGCGCGCACCGGCCACGACGAGGCACGGAAATTCGCCTTCGCCGGCGATCACGCCGAGAGTGGGCTGCTCAGGTAACATGCGTCAGGCTGGCATCCGTTGGAGGCATCGTCGTTGGACGGCGTACACGTCAATTCGCTGAACATCGCGGCGCAGCGCTATACCGATTTTCCGTTTCCTCCGTATCGCTTTGTGCCGGGGCGACATCCGCACCCGACGGCCAGCCCGCGCGGTCACAGCTACCGAGGGCCGGACGATCCGGAGCCGGTGGTGACGTTTTACCCGCCGGAGGCATGGTTCAACAGTCCGGACTATCTGTACGGGTGCGATCTGTACAACCACGGGTATTGGTGGGAGGCGCACGAGGCGTGGGAGGGGCTGTGGAAGACAACGCCGGAAGGATCGGCGCAGCGGCATTTTCTCCAGGGGATTATTCAGGTGGGGGCGGCGCACCTGCAACTCTTCCAGGCGAGCGAGCAGGGGGTGGGGAGGCTGCGTGAGACGAGCCGCGGGCATCTTGAGACGGCACTCGTCAAGGCGGGGCAGGACGAGTTCATGGGACTGGGCCTGCGACACTGGATGGGGGCGGTCGAGGCCTATTTCGAGCGTTGCACGGCGGATGGTTCCGGGATGAAACACCAGGTTGATGCCTATCCCTACCTTTTTCTGAAAGCGGTACAGCAGCGGGGGTGAAGGCATCGTCACTCGACCGGCGGAACTCGGCGGCGGGAAAAAAAAATTTGAGAAATGACGGGTCGTCCAAGTGTCACAGCCCGTCACAGCCCGTCACACTGCCGGGTGATTCGGGGTCGCAAGTGAATCAAACCGACAAAGCGCGCGTTAGGCTTGGGGGCTTCGTCCGCCGATTTTTCTAACCAATAGAATAGGTCCCCGTTCCGTGAGAATGGGCGGCGGGCTTAAGTTACGAGGCGGCGCAGGACCGCGAGGTTGCGGGCGTCGAGGTCGACGCCGCGACCGTCCTTGCCCTTGGGCGTTTCGAGGATGCGGGGGACGTGCGCGAGGCGGCGGTCGTTGAGGATATTTGCGAAGCCGGCGCGGCCGATCCTGCCCTTGCCGATGTGTTCGTGGCGGTCGACGCGGCTGTTGCAGGCAGTCTTGGAGTCGTTGACGTGGATGCACCTGACGCGATCGAGGCCGACGCGGCGCGAGAGCTCGTCGATCATTGCGTCGCAAATGGCGGGTTTGCGAAAGTCGAAGCCGGCGGCGAAGAGGTGGCACGTGTCGAGGCAGACGCCCAGCCGCTGCGGGTCGCGCGTGGCGGCGATGATGCGTTCGAGATGGGCGAATTCGTGGCCGAGGGCCGAGCCCTGGCCGGCGGTCGATTCGAGCAGAACCTGTGCCGCGAAGCCCGGCGTGGCGGCGTGCACTTCGTCGAGGGAGCGGCTGATGATGGCGAGGCCGGCGTCGACGCCGGCGCCGAGGTGTGCGCCCGGATGGACCACGAGACCGATCACGCCGAGGGCCTCGCAGCGCACCAGCTCATCGGTGAGGGCTGCGACGCTCTTGTGGCGGATGACGTCGTCGGGTGACGCGAGATTGATCAGGTAAGTCGCATGGGCGACGACCGGTGTCAAACCGGTGGCCTTCTGCGCCTCGCGGTAGAGCCGCACCTGTTCAGCGGTGAGGGGTTTGGCCGCCCATTGCCGCTGGTTTTTGACAAAGATCTGAAGGCAATCGCAGCCGACGCGGAGACCCTCGGCAAAGGCGTTGTGGAGACCGCCGGCAATAGACATGTGGGCGCCGAAGCGCTGGACGGGCGCGGCCGGGGCCTTACTGGTGCGAGGTTTTGTTCTGCTCGCGTTCTTGATCATGGTTCTACTCATTATCCTGGACTTACGGCTCGTGGTCAGCGCTCCGATTGGCGCTCACGACCAGGAAGTTGAGAGTAAGAGTCTATCGCAAATTCCTTTGCTTCACCGGCTATCAGCCGGTGCCACACTGGCATTGGGATGGTTCTAAGATTCGGGAAAAGGATGACGAGCAAGATCAGAGCAAAAGCAGGACTCACCCCGGGTGAGTCGGTTGTTTTCGCGGCCATCACGTCAGGCCGTAGATGGGCCGGAATTTTTGCTGGATGTAGCGAATGAAGGGCTGCACCGAGGGCGGCGCCCCGGTGGCATGCTGCACGAGTTCGGCCGGGCGATATCGCTGGCCATGGGCGTGAATGTTCTTCCGGAGCCAGCCGAGCAGGCTGGAAAATTCGCCGTTTTCGATCTGGGCATCGAAATCGGGCATTGTCCGGCGGATGGCCTCGTGAAACTGGGCGGCGTAGAGATTGCCGAGGGCATAGGTGGGAAAATAGCCGATGGCGCCCATCGACCAGTGGATGTCCTGGAGGCAGCCTTCGGCGTCGGAGGACGGCTCGACGCCGAGCAGGTCCTTCATCTTCGCATTCCAGGCCTGGGGTACGTCGTCGATCGCGACCCGGCCGTCGATCAGATCGCGCTCGAGCTCGAAGCGGACGATGATGTGCAGGTTGTAGGTGACTTCGTCGGCCTCGACGCGGATGAGTGACGGGCGGACGGCATTGATGGCGGCGTAGAACTGATCGAGGCTGACGTCGCCAAGGGCCTCGGCGAAGGCGACACGGCACTGGGGATAGAAGCGGCGCCAGTAGGGCAGGCTGCGACCGACGAAGTTCTCCCACAGGCGGGACTGGGATTCGTGGATGCCGAGGCTGGCGGCCTGACCGCGTGGCGTGAAGACGTGCTCGGTGGGCAATCCCTGTTCGTACATGCCGTGGCCGGCCTCGTGAAGGGTGCCAAAGACGGCGGCGGGGAAGTAGTCTTCGTAGTAGCGGGTGGTAAGGCGGACATCGCCCGGGCCGGTGCCGGAGCAGAACGGGTGCGTCGAGGTGTCGATGCGCCCGCTATCAAAGCTGAAGCCGATGCGTTCGGCGGCCTGCCGGGACCAGAGTTTCTGCATCTCTACTGGATAGCGACGCGAGAGAATGCTCGAATCGGGCTGGTGGGGGGCGGCGGCCAGTAGTTGCACGAACTGCGCCAGCGGCGTGCGCAGTTCGGCGAAGAGGCGGCTGACTTCGGCCGAGGTCATGCCGGGTTCGAACTCGTCGAGCAGGGCGTCGTAGCGTTCGGACGTGTAGCCGACGGCGTCGGCGATCTGTCGCTTGAGGTCTACGATCTCGGCGAGATGGGGGGCGAAGGCTGGGAAGTCGTTGTTCTTCCGGGCGCGGGCCCAGGCATCCTTGGCAACGGTCGTGACGCGGGCGATGCGCTCGACGAGGACGGCCGGGATCTTGACGGCGCGATCGTAGGCGCGGCGGGTCTCGCGAAGGTTGGTGGCCTGGACCTCGTCTTCCGCATGGCCTTCGAGCTTTGCGATCATGTCGCCGAGGCGCGGATCGGTGCGGCGCTCGTGGACAAGGCGGGAGAGGAGCGAGAGCTGTTCGGCCCGGATGGAGAGGCCGTTGGGCGGCATGTTGACTTCGGCATCCCAGTCGAGCAGGGCGGCGGCGCTTTCGAGCTGGCCGATTTCCCGGACGGATCGGATGAACTGTTCGTAGGTGTGCGGCATACAGTGGACCTCGCGCTTCCTTGCGTTGGTTTGCCGGGAGTCTAGCGGTGGTTTCAGAGTGTTGGCAAACTTGAAATCAATCGTTGGGCCGATGCATGGACGCGTTCCTATGCGAGTCCTGCAGGAACTGCGTCGGGCACACATTCCGTCGCGCGGATGCAGGGGCGGCCGATGGAGTAGTAGGTGAAGCGGCTCTTCTTCATCCAGGCGGCCTTGTAGAGATTGCGGCCGTCGAAGATGACGGCGCGATTCAGGGCCTCGCGGATGCGGTCGAAGTCGGGGCTCTTGAATTCATCCCAGTCGGTGAGCACCAGAAGCGCATCGCAGTCGGCCAGCCCGTCGTAGGCGTTTGCGGCGTATTCGATGCGATCGCCGAAAACGCCACGCAGGTTGTTCAGGCCCTGGGGATCGTAGGCCCGCACTTCGGCGCCGGCCGAGAGCAGGCCGTCGATGATCGTCAGGGCCGGTGCCTCACGGATGTCATCGGTGCGGGCTTTAAAGGTGACGCCCCAGACGGCGAAGCGATAGCCGCTGATGTCCTGGCCGAATTCCTCGCGGATGCGGGCGAGCAGCACGCGCTTCTGATGCTCGTTGGTCGCGTGGACGCTTCGCAGAATACGCGGATCGAGCGATGCATGCTCGGCCACGGCGGCCAGGGCCTGCACGTCCTTGGGGAAGCAACTGCCGCCGTAGCCCACGCCGGGATAAAGAAAGTGGCCGCCGATGCGGGCGTCGGAGGCCATGCCGAGCTTGACTTCGTCGACGTCGACGCCGACGCGTTCGCAGATGGCGGCGATCTCGTTGATGAAGCTGATGCGCAGGGCCAGATAGCTGTTGGCGGCGTACTTGCACATTTCGGCGGCGCGGCGGCTGATGCAGTGGATCGGGGACTGGTGCTTCATGAAGGGCACGTAGAGCTGCTTCACGGCGTCGGCGGCGTCGGCGTTCTGTGCGCCGATGACGACGCGATCGGGATCGCGGAAGTCGCCGATGGCGGCGCCTTCCTTGAGGAATTCGGGGTTGCTGACGAGGTCGACGGGGTGCTTGGTGAGCTTGCGCATCATGGCCTCGATGCGATCGCCGGTGCCGACGGGGACGGTGCTCTTGATGGCGACGATCTTTGCCTCGGTCATCAACTCGGCGATTCGGCGGGCGGCGGATTCGATGCCGGAAAGGTCGGCGCTGCCGTCGGCCCTGGGGGGCGTGCCGACGCAGAGGAAGATCACCTTTCCATGGCGCACGGCCTGGGCGGCGTCGGTGGTGAAGGTGAGGCGTCCGGCGGCGGCGTTCTGGGCAATGAGTTCGCCGAGGCCGGGTTCGTAGATGGTGCATTTGCCGGCGCGGAGCTGTGCGATCTTGGCGTCGTCGATGTCGAGACAGCAGACGTGATTGCCGCAGTCGGCAAGACAGGTGCCGGTGACGAGGCCGACGTAGCCGGAGCCGACGATGGTGATGCGCATGGCGAAGCTCCTGCTCTTGTCCAAGAGAAATAACAGAATCCGCGACATTCGTCGGCTGTTTTCCAAATGTGCTTTCGGCAGAGTCTTGCGGCCGCTCATCAGATCACAGTTGCTGCGATGATCGTCTTAACGCCGAGTCGCCAGGCACTCGTTATAATCGGACGCAATGAGCAGTTTGGAGAATTTCGGACCAGCAGAACCGCCTGCGAACCCCGCAGTCGTCGTAATTGGCGGTCCGAACGGCGCAGGCAAATCGACGGTTGCCCCGGTGCTTCTCCAAGGTGCACTTGCGGTCAACGAGTATGTCAACGCCGACACGATTGCGAGTGGAATCTCGGGATTCAGGCCCGAAACCGTCGCGCTTGCCGCCGGCGAGATCATGCTCAGGCGACTCGATGTGCTTGCCGAACAACGGCTGAGCTTCGCCTTCGAAACGACCCTGGCTAGTCGAAGCTTCGTTTCGCGGCTCACGGCACTGCGGCAATCCTGCTACGAAGTCACGATTGTGATTTTGTGGCTTGCTTCTGCGGAGCTGGCGATTTCACGCGTGCAGGAGCGCGTGAGATCCGGGGGACACCATGTTCCCGAAGACATTGTGCGCCGCCGCTATAATCGAGGGCTGGAAAATTTCTTCCGGTTGTACCGACAGGTTTGTCACGACTGGCGCTTTTATGATAACTCTGGAAGCGACGGCGCCCGGTTGATAGCGAGTGGCGGTGCTGAGCCGAAAGTTGTTGATGCCCCGCTTTGGCATAATCTGGAGTTGCAATATGCATGAAGAAAGCGTATCGCCGCCGGGAGGCAACAAGCGCGACATAGACGAAGCGGTGCGCCGCGCAACCGCTGGCGCGGTAAGGCGTCACTTCATGCTCGGGCAGGCTATTGCAGTCTGGAGGAATGGCCGAGTCATTTGGATCGAACCCACCGATCCCGAAGCCCTCGAATTTATTCATGGAAAACAACCCTCCAGATCGTGACACCGGTGAATTGCCGGTGGGCCGCCGCGCGGCGGGCGGGCTGATTCACACCTATCGCGGGTACGACCCACAGCGGTTCCCGATGCCCGCCGCGGAGCGAGCCGACCTGGTGACGCCCGCGTTTGATCATTTGATGACCTACGGCACGATGCGGGGCCTCACGCCGGAGCAGCTGGCGGAGGCGGTGGAGATCGATCCGTCGCAGATTCGCGGGCTGGGACCCAGCATTGCGTCTTTGCTGGCGATGCTGGAGGAACGCAAGCGGAAGATTCTCTCGACGTATGACGTGGCGCCGCCGCGCAAGGAGGCGATCGAAAACGTGCAGCAGGCGGTGAAGCGATGCACGCCGCCGAAGGGGATGGAAGTTGCGTTCCAAAAGGCGGTAAAGCAGGAGCATCTGCCGGGGCTGGAGCGGCTGTGGTATCGGGCGGGGGAGCAGAGCGAGTTTGCGAAGCGCGTGCTGGCGCTGATGGAGCGCATCGGCGAACGGTACGAAGTCGAGGAGCTGGCGGCGAAGTACGCGTTCACCGGCAGGCAGGCGATGGATGTGCCGAAGGCGATCGAGATCAAGGAGGAGCTGGAGACGATCGACCGGCTGATCAAGCAGCTCGAAGAGGCGGCGAAAAATGCCAAGCTGTACCTCATTGACATGGACGCGCTGGCGCAGTTCGCGGATGAGGAGCAGATGGGCGACTTGCAGCAGATGCAGGAGCAGGTGCGCCAGCTTCTGGAGGCGCTGGCGGCCGAGCAGGGGATTCAGCAGGATGGCCGCGGCTACTCGCTGACGCCGAAGGCGATGCGGATCTTCCAGTCGAAACTGCTCGATCGCATTTTTGCAGATCTTCAGGCGGCCAAGAGCGGCCGGCATGCGCAGGAGATCACCGGGGACGGGGCGGTGGAGATGCAGCGGACGAAGGCGTACGAGTTCGGCGATTCGCTGGCCAACATGGACGTGGTGGCGAGCGTGACGAACGCGATGATCCGCGAGGGTCGGACGGCGCCCGGCGTTCCCACACGCGGCATGGGGGCAGGGCGGCGCTTGCGCATGCTGCCGGAGGACATCGAAATCCACGTGACGCGGAACACGCCCAAGTGCGCGACCGTGGTGTGCATGGACATGAGCGGGTCGATGCGGTACGGGGGGCTCTACATTAACGTCAAACGAATGGCACTGGCGCTACACGGGCTCATCCGCTCGCAATACCCCGGCGATTACGTCGATTTCGTCGAACTGGCGACGCTGCCGCGGCGGCGGCACATCAGCGAGGTGCCCGCCCTGTTGCCCAAGCCGGTCACGATTCACGATCCCTGGGTGCGGCTGAAGGCAGACATGAGCGACGAACGCATCGGGGAGCGCGACATCCCGCCGCACTTCACCAACATCCAGCGGTCGCTGGGCATCGCCCGGCAGATGCTTCAGGTGCAGGATACGCCGAATCGCAGCATCATCCTGATTACGGACGGCCTGCCGACGGCGCACTTCGAGGGCAACTGGCTGTACCTGCTCTATCCGCCGGACGAGCGGACCGAGGCGTTTACGCTGCGGGAGGGCCTGCTCTGCAAGGAGCAGGGCATCACGATCAACATTTTTCTGCTGTCGAGCTGGGGCCAGTCGGAAGAGGATGTGCGATTTGCCCATCGGCTGGCGGAGAGCACGACGGGGCGGGTGTTCTTTGTGGGCGGGAGAGACCTGGATCGATACGTCGTCTGGGATTACATCCGGCGGCGGAGAACGATCATCGGCTAGTGCGCATCATCCCACGCGTTTGCCATATTCGTACTTCGTGGTCGTGGTCTTTCCGTTTTCATCCGTTTCGGTCCAGGTGCCGTGCGGGGCGCCGTCGTGGTATTCGCCCGATGCCTTGACGCGGCCGTCTTCAAAGTACAGCACGTGCTTTCCCTGCCGCCTGCCGTTGACGAATTCGGTCACGCTTTCCGGTTTGCCGCTGGAATAGAAGGTTTTGAATTCTCCAACGGGGACCTCGCGTCCGTTGAGCATCTTGACGTGGACGGACGATTTGAGCGTGCCGTCTGCGTAGAATTCCTCACGCTTGACCCAATCCTCGGATTTCTGGCATCCGGCGGGCAGTAGAATTGTCGCGGCCAGGAGGCCTGCTGTGAGAATGCGGCCGGGTCTCGACATCGCTCATCGCTCCCTGGAAACATGCAACGGACAGGTTCGCCGACGGATCATTTTAGGACCGGAAGCGGCCGCGCGTAAAACTTCGCGAAAAATCGGCACGCGAGCGGCCGCGATCCGGCCCCGGGAGTATGACCGGCGGGCCGACGGGCTTATAATGGCTGCCTGCGAGCCAAGTCGCGCGGGCTTCCCCAGCCCGGGCGCGAGTGAAACGAGTGGGGTAGCGCACATCGATTAAGTGGAGGCTCGTACTCATTCTTGCGCGGCGTGCGCGGCTTCAATCTAAGGGTAGTGTGATGGCAATTCGGAGCGGGACCTACACCTGTCTTTCCTTGATTTTTACCTCGGTTGTCGCGGCACAGGGGCCTGCGCCGCAAGTGGCGGCGGATCCGGTGACGGCGGGCCGCCTGTACTTGAGCGGGTCCACGATCGAGACGGACGCGCTACCCAATCTGCTGGAAGCGACTGCTCCCGCGTTTGAGCCGGAAGCCGTGTACGTGCTGCAACTGAATGCGCCGATTACGCCCGACGTGCGCGCTCAGATCGAGAATGCCGGCGTGGTGCTGGGGGACTATCTTCCGGCCTTTGCGTATCTGGCCGATCTGAAGGGGGCGGATGCGGCGGGGCTGGCGGCGATTCCGGCGGTGCGCTGGGTGGGAGAGTATCGGGACGAGTGGCGGCTGAGCCCGGAGATCGGCCGGCGGTTCTTTCAGGATGGCGTGGCATTCGACACGGAAGAGCGGCAGGCACTGGCCGCGGCAGGTCGGGTGCTGGTCCACGTGACGCTATTCAGCCGCAAGACGGCGGATGCCACGTTGCGCGAGCTGGATGGCATCAAGAGCCTGGAAGTAGAACATCTCGGCGTCCTGGGCGACCAGGTGGTGATTACCGCGTCACTTGCGCTTGAGGATGTTCCGCACTTCGGAGGACTGCGCGATGTTCAATTCGTGGAGGAGGCGTCCGAGGCGACGCCGCGCAACGGCACGACGCGGTGGATCATCCAGAGCAACACCACGAATGTGACGCCGGTCTATTCGAACGGGATCACCGGCACCGGTCAGATCGTCGGCATCATCGACAGCAACATCGATACGAATCATTGCTCGTTCGTGCATAGCGGCGTGCCGTTTGGAGCCGCGCATCGCAAGGTGCAGGCGTTCACGGGGACGCCGGGGCTTGGATCGCACGGCACGCACGTGGCCGGCACCGCGGTCGGGAATGCGTTGCCGACGACGGGCAGCTTCACCGACAACACGGGCATCGCCTACGACGGCAAGATGGTCTATACCGGACACTACAGCAACATGAACACCGGGACGGCGCTGAACGACGGCTTCCAGTTCGCCCATGACAATGGCGCCAGGGTGCACACGAACAGCTGGGGCGACGATTTCACCACCGCCTACACGAATTGGTGCCGCAACATCGATCTGTTCACGTACAACAATGAAGACGACGTGGTTGCCTTCGCCATCACCAACGGAGGCTCGCTGAAGACGCCGGAGAACGCGAAGAACGTGCTGGCGGTGGGGGCAAGTGCAGACACGCCCAGCCAGGCGAACCACTGTTCGGGCGGGGCGGGGCCGACGGCGGATGGCCGCCGCAAGCCGGAGGTGTATGCGCCCGGCTGTTTGACGACTTCGTCGAATGACGGCACTTCGTGCAGCACGGCGTCGCTGACGGGGACGTCGATGGCGTGTCCTGCGGTGGCCGGAGCGGCGATGCTGGCGCGGCAGTATTTCGTGAACGGCTATTATCCAACCGGGGTTGCGAGCGGGTCCGGCGATTTCACCAATCCGAGCGGCGCGCTGATCCGCGCGTTGCTGATGAACAGCTCGGTCGACATGACGGGCATCAGCGGCTATCCCAGCAATCTCGAGGGCTGGGGGCGGCTGTTGCTGGATGAGGGGCTCTATTTCCCGGGCGATGCGCGCAAGCTCGTCGTGCTGGATGACGTGCGCAACGCGCAGGGGCTGTCGACGGGGCAGAACTCGGCCTACTCACTGGGTGTCATCAGCGGGTCGGCCCAGCTTCGGGTGACGCTGGTGTGGACGGAGCCGCCGGCGGCGGTCAATGCTTCCCAGCCGGTGATCAACAATCTGAATTTGGAAGTGGTCGCGCCGGGCGGCACGCTCTATCGCGGAAACGTATTTTCCGGGGGGGCGTCGATCGCCGGCGGCACGGCTGATTCGCTGAACAACTGCGAGCAGGTTCATCTGAATTCTCCGCAGGAAGGCACGTGGACAGTGCGCGTGCTGGGTGCGGCCGTCAACCAGGGCGTGCAGGGCTATGCACTCATTGCCACGGGCGACGTGGAACAGGAACTGCCAGCGCTGGCCATTTCGCTGCCGGCGGGCTCGCCGGACCTCGTTGAGCCGGCTGTGCCGACGAACATCGCCGTGCAGATTCTGTCGGTCGCGGAGGCACTCGTCCCCGGCTCGCCGACGCTGCACTATCGATTTGCGCCGGGTGCATTCTCGACGGCACCGCTGGCGGCCATGGGTGGGGACCAATACCAGGCGACGCTGCCGGCGGCGGCGTGCAGCGATACGCCCGAGTTCTATATCAGCGCCATGGGCGACGGCGGCACGCTGGTCGTCCATCCGGCCGACGCCCCGGGCAATCTGTTGTCGGCGGCGGTGGGCGTGATGGAGGTGCCGCTGCACGACAACTTTGAGACCAACCTGGGATGGTCGGTCGTCAATGTACCGAGCGGGGCAGCGGCGGTAAACGGCGTCTGGCAGCGCGGCATCCCGGCCGGGAACGGCGATCGCGGCGATCCGCCGGCGGATTTCGATGGCTCGGGACAGTGCTACGCCACGCAAATCGCCGACGGGGACACGGACGTTGACAACGGCGAGACGATCCTGACGTCTCCCGTCATCGACCTGAGCAGCGTGGGCGACGCCACGCAGATCAGTTATGCCCGCTGGTATCACAATTCGTTCGGAAGCGCGCCGTTCGAGGATACGATGATCGTACAGGTGTCGTCGAACTCGGGGCTGTCGTGGACGAACCTGGAGATCATCGGGCCGACGACGACGTCGCCAATTCCGAACGTGGCGGGGGGATGGCACCACGTGTCGTATACGATTTCGGACTTCGTGCCGCTGACGGCGCAGTTCCGCATCCGCTTCCGTGCATCGGATCTTCTCAGCGGATCGGTCGTGGAGGCGGCGGTCGATGCGGTGCGGATCGAATCCATCGTCTGCGAGGATGGGACGCAGCCGCCACCGGCCCCGACCGGGCTCGCCGCGGAGGATGGTCAGAGCTGCGGGGCGATCGCGCTGAGCTGGTCGGCCGCGGCGGGGGCAGACACCTACGAAGTGTGGCGCAACACGGTCAACAACAGCGGGACGGCAACACAGATCGCCCTTGGGCTGACGCAGACGAACTACGACGATGCAACGGCTGCCTCCCAGACGAATTATTTCTACTGGGTGAAGGCGTGCAACGACGGAGGTTGCAGTCCATTCAGCGCCGGCGACGCGGGATCGTCACTGTCAGTCGGCGACTTCAACGGTGATGGGACCGTGGATGCGCTCGATCTACAGGGATTTGTGGATGCCATGGTGCAGCCGCCGTTCTTCGACGCGTGTGCGGACCTGGCGGCGCCGTTCGGCGTGCTGGATGAGGATGACGCCGCGGCGCTGGTGACCGAGCTTATCGGCAACTGATATCGCCCGGCAGCCTTGTTAAGTGTCATTATTGCGGCATTGCCGCTGGGGGGCAGGGCCCTCGCGCCGGCAAATGGCGGTCGTGCGCCCCAAAACCGGCGGTTATTTGGGCATGCGGGAGCGGGGGCCTTACTGCTGGAAGTCGAATTCCAGTTCCTGCTCGATCGTCACCGACTGCGTGACGTCGTCCGGTGACGTCACGACGAACGAGCAACGGACGATGTCGCCGTGGAGCACTTCGGGAAAGGCGCTCAAGAAGATCACGCGCCGGCTGGCTTCGAAGGCGCCTTCGCCAAGGGCTGAGAACTGCGTCAACTGGGAGAAGGCGCTCAACTCGGAGTCGTCGTCGGTGTGGGTGATCTCGTAGCTGACTTCGAGCGTGCCGTCCGGCGGGACATCCAGACCGGCCACGCGCAGCGTCACGAACATGTGGCTGCCGCCCTGTCCGAAGGTAAATATGGGCATGATGCTGCCATCGGGGGTGGGGGCGTAGTCGTTCGTCTGGTCATCTGTGTAGCCGATTTCGCCCATTGGATCCGTCACCGGCGTGCAATCACCTTCGACGCAGACCAGGCCAAATCCGCAGGCGGGTTCGCAAGTCTTCGGGAGTTCGTCCGGCGAGTTCGAATTGGGAGTGGGGACATCCGGCAACGTCGCCCCGTCCTGACAATCGGCGCCGCTGAGCATCAGGGCGAGCACGAGCGTCAGCAGCAGCCGCATAGCGAGGCGCGCCGTATATCTTTCTGATTGCATTATTTTCCGGTTTCCCTTCTCCGCCGTCGCGACAGGCCGAACAGCGTCATCGTTCCGCACAGAATAGAGGCTGTGCCCACGGCGCCGCAACCATTGCCGGCGCCGCATGCCGCCAGTTTATTTTGATCATCATCGATTGCCGGCGGCGTCAGCTCCGGCTCCGGAGTAGATGGCTCTGATGGCGGGACTGATGCATAGACGGCCACGAGCAGTTCCGCGGCGTCAACGTTGCTGGCGCGGATGCGCAGGACCGCTTCACGCTGCTGGCCGGGCGCGAATGAGCTCCGGTCGACGTGAATGGTATGCATGTTTGACGTCGGGAGGGGTTGGACTTTGCCGTCTGCAGGCGAGACGCTGCACCAATCTTCCGTCGGCTCGATGACATAATCGAAAGTGCCGACTCCGGCGTTCCAGACGAAGATCTTCTCGTCAATCTCGCCGGCTCCGAAATCGACCTGATGGTTGGATGAGGCCAATATCAGCACATCGACGATCGGCGGGGGCGGGGGCGGGGGCGAGTAGGTGACGTTTAATGCGGCGCTGGCGGTGTTGCCGGCGGCATCGGACGCGGTCACGGCGATTTCGTTAGACCCCTCGTTCAGCGTGATGATTCCGCTGGACCATTCGGCGAGCCCGCTGCATGCAATGGGTGTTGCGCCGTTGAGCAAAATGTTGACGGAGACGAGCCCCACATCATCGCCGGCGACGCCGGCGACCTGAAGGATCGGCTGCTCGGTCGTCAGGCTGGGTTCGGTGGTCGGCAAGAGGATGACGACGACGGGCGGCGTTTCGTCGGGCACGACCACGTCGTTGAGCTGTACCTGTTGTGTCGCCGTGACGGCACCCCTGGTGGCGATGACGTCAATGAACTGCATGGCCGGGATTTCGCCGACGGTCAGCATGCCCTGGGCGTCGATGGTGGCGAGGCCCTCGGGCTGGACCGACCACGTGACATCGGTGACGGGCCCCGTCGGTCCGCAGGCGAAATCGCCGATGGCGGAGAAGAGCGCGGTGGTGTTTTCCGCCACGCTGGCCGGCCCCGCCACGATGAGCGACGTGACCTGCTCGAGGCTGTCTTCCACGATCACGAGCGTCTGATCCGCGGGGACGCCGTTCACCGTGGTCAAGGCGCCGCAGGGCCAGGTCACTTCAATTGTGTCGATGAGAGACGCACTTCCGAGGCCAAAGATCATCTCGCGCGGCAGGCTGGAGAGAAAGCTGCCGCCGGCCATCAGTTCGCGGTACTGGGTCTGGCCGCCGGCGGTGATGCGAACTTTTGCGCCGATGGCCTCGCGCGTGCGGGCGGTGCCGACGAGGCGGAGCTTCAGGTAGTGCAACGTCTGCGGCGTGATGTTTTCAAACAATGCGGTTGTCTGCAGGGGGACATGGGATGCCTGCGTGTTGGCATTGGTGATGAGGAGGTCTTCGTCGCCGTCGTTGTCGTAGTCGAAGGCGATCAGGGCGCGCGAGTTGCCGGTATGGTTGAAACCGACCTGCGCGGCGACATCCTGGAAATGGCCGGTGCCATCGTTCTTGTAGATCTGCTTGGGCTTGTCGGCGTAATCGCCGGTGCCCGCGCCGGCCGTGCGGCCGCCGACCGTGACCAGGTCGAGATCGCGATCAAAATCCAGGTCTGCCAGGACGGCGCCCCATCCCCAGTAGGACTGCCACACGTTGCGCTCGGCTGCTTCAGCTTCATCGGTGCAGGGCTGCGGCCAGTGGTTCATGAAGAGGGCATTGCGCTTCCCGGTTCCGTCGAGGGGCTGGGCGATGTTGGTGGTGAAGACATCGGAATCACCATCGCCGTCCACATCGCCGACGGCGACGCCCATGTCGTTGGCCTCGGGGCATGAGGGGCAGGCGCCCTCATGAAAGACTTTCGCCGGGGCGGACATGTCGACATAGCCTGTGGGGCCGAGGAAGAACAGATAATCCAGGGCAAAGTCGACGGCGCCATAGAGGTCCTGATCGCCATCGCCATCAAAGTCGAAAAAGACCGGCGACCACGTCTGTTTCTGGGTATTGGCAAGCCTGAGGCCGAGGGCCTGAGACTCCTCGATGAAAGTGAAGTTGCCGGTGTTGCGGTAGAAGTAGTTGTAGGGCAGCGGAGTAGTCGCATTGTTCCAATAGGTCACGTAAATATCGGGGAGACCGTCGGCGTTGTAGTCGGTGGCGGCAATGCCGCCGGCATAGGTACCGGTCGGCGTGAAGCCGGAACCGGCGGTGACATCGGTGAATGTTGCGGCGTCGTTGCGGAATATCCTGGCGGGAGCGGTCGTCGCGCCGCCGTGTGTGTCGTTCAGCAGTACGAGATCCGGATCGCCGTCGTTGTCGAGATCGAGCCAGAGGGCCATTCGGCCGCCGCCCGTATCGCCGAGCCCGGCGTTTTCGGCCACCTGGGAGAAGGTCTTCGTGCCGTTGGGGATCAGATTGTTGCGCATCAGCTTGTTGGGCCAGCCGAGCGCGTCCACAAAGTAAATGTCCAAATCACCGTCGCCGTCAAAGTCGGCGACGGCGGCGCCGGTGCCGATCCAACTATTCGAGGCAGAGGGATTGGGCGGGTGGCTGATGAGCTGCTGCAATCCCGCCTGCTGGGTTACCTCGACGAACGACATCTGCGGTGCGGGGATATCGGTCTGATAGTCGACGACCAGGCCGGTGCTGGCGGTTTCATCCAGGGTGTTGGTCAGCGTCACCGTAATGACATTGAGGCCCGGTTCAAGCGGTATGTCACCGCTCAGCCAGGTTGCCCAGTTGTCCGACGTGGTGCACGGACCTGATGCGCCGCGCTCGCTCGCCCACACGATGCCAGTGATGAGCTCGTCATCGACGGCGGTGCCGGCCAGAATGATGCTTGCCGCAATGGTTGTGTAGCTGGGATTGGACGTCGGCGAGGTGATCAGAATCTGCGGCTGGATGTCCGGGATGGTCGTAAAGCTCCACGTTGGACCGACGGTCGTTGCACAGCCGACGGTATCCACGCGCCAGAAGTAAGTAGTTTCGACTTCGAGGAGTGGCAGGGCGTGGTTTGTCGCCGTTGTGGCGGCAAGAAATGGCGGCGGATTGGCGTCGCCGAAATACAGCTCGTACGTGGCATCGGGAACACCGGTCCAGCCGAGCGACGTGTCGGCTGCAATGGCCACGGCACCGGCCGCGGGCATGGGTGAGCTGGCCGGGGCGGGGGGCTGGCAGGGCGGCTCGTCGATTTGATTGACAACGAGCGTCTGGTTGGTGCTGACATCCTGGAGGATGGTCGACTTGCCGCCGGGCCACCGCACTTCCACATCGACCGTCGAGGCCGAGGCCGTGCCAAAATGCAGCACCATTTCGCGCTGCGATTTGTATCCGTCCCCGACAATGACAGAGCGCTGCTGGCGGCCGATTTCGTCGTCGACGAAGACGGTGGCGCCGACGGCATGGATATTGGGCGCGGCTCCGACGAGCCGCACCTTGAGCCAGGTCCGTGCGGGGAAGGCCTCGTCGGAATGGTTGATGTACAGCATGACCGGATCAAACGGTCGAACGACGGCGACATCGAGATCGCCGTCGTCGTCAATGTCGGCCGACGTGACGCCGTAGGAGCTGTTTTCCATGTCCAGCCCCATGGTTGCCGCGACATTCTGAGCCGGAGGCGTACCATCGAATTCGAAGAGTCCCATGGCGGGGCTGCCAACTCCGCCGAGTGGCGTGTTGCATACCCAGATATCCAGCCAGCCGTCGTTGTCCATGTCGAAGAACATGACGCCCCAACTGACGCTGTTCATCTCAACGCCATAGACGCTGGCGGACTCGGTAAACGTCTGATCGCCGTTGTTCATGAGGAGGCGGTTGGGCAGGATGTTGGAGATGTAGAAGTCCGGCCAGCCGTTTCGATCGAGATCGCCGGTCGTCAGGCCCATCGAGAACATGGCGAGTTCTGCGCCGGAGCTGGCTGAAATGTCTACCAAAGGCGAAACCCCGCCGACATTCTCCCACAGGCAATTATCCGGAATGCCGGCAACGGGACCGCGATCGTTGACGACGTGCAGATCGACGTCGCCATCCAGATCAAAATCGACGAATGAGGGCTGAAACGCCAAACCGCCGGGGTTCTGAACGCCCAGGGCGGCGGCGACTTCGACAAAGCGCCGGTTACCGAGGTTGCGATAGAGGCGGTTGTTGGTGGGCGCTCCGCTCCAGGAATAATTACCAACGTACAGGTCAAGATAGCCGTCGCCGTTGAAATCGCCCCAGGTTGTGCCGGTGGTCGATCCGCCGCCAAGAATACCGGCGCTGAACGTCACGTTTGTAAACTGGAAATCACCGTCATTGCGCATCAGGTAATGGGAGATGCCCTGCGTGGCCGGATAGATCATCTGCGCAAGGAACACGTCGAGATCGCCATCGGCGTCGTAATCGGCCGCTGTCGCGGACGACGCCTTCTGGAGCAGGGGCATGCCTGTATCCTGCCTCTGTGTAAAGTAGCCCGCGCCGTCGTTCTCAAAGACGCCGACGCTGCCGTCCGGGCTGCCCACGAGGATCAGGTCGGGATCGCCATCGAGGTCGAGGTCGGCGAAGCAGGCGCCCTGACTGCCGCCGGCATGCCCCACTTCAATTGGCGGGAGGTACTGGGCGGAGTAATTAATTCCCCGCGCGGTTGCCTCGTCGGTAAAGGGGATGGCCCCTGCCGAGGCGCGCACCGAACACAGGAGCAGAGCGAGAAAGGCGGCCATGGATGGTCGGTCCACGTTCGGCCTCCAGATTGCCCGAAAGTAGCAAGCACGGCTCGGCGCGAATGACCGCAGCCCGTGCATCCAAAGCATTTGGCGTCAACACGCGTCGTACTGGTCTATGGCCCGGAGAATTCCGACGAAACCGCCTGCGTGCCGTAGTAGACCAGGGTTCCCTCATCGATAGGTTCGGAGATCAGGTTGCCCCCGACCGCCCACACGCCGCCCTCCGGATCAATCCAGCACGCGTGAAAATCGTGCTCGATTGGCAGGCCGGTGTCCTGCACTTCCCAACCGGCATCTGTGCGGAATGCGACATTCAGTTCGCGACCGACCACGACGGCCGAGCCGTTTGTGCCGAGGAAAACGCCGTTCATCTGAATGGTTCCCGGGGAGCTGCGATCGGTGAAAGAGCCATTCGCGGATTCAAGTATGAAGCCATTGTTGAATCCGCCGACCGCAACGACCGTTTCCGAATCGCCGTAGACTGAGAACAATGGCGGGTTGGTGGCGGTTCCGTTATCGACCTGTTCCCACTCGGTTCCGTTGTAGCGAAGGATCAGACCGGCGGCCCCCACGGCGTAGATCTCATCCGCGCCGCGGCCCCACACCTTCAGCATGGTCGGATGTCCATTGGGAAAGAGGACGCTGAGATCTTCGATGGTCCAGTCAGTGCCGTCATAGTGCCAGATCGTGCCGCCAAACTGCTGATTGCTCAGCAGGCCCCCGACCGCCCATATGTCGTCGGGAGCCGGGCCCCAGATGCCGAAAATGGTCTGCGTGCCCGGCGTTGTGTGGGACTCGAAGGCCTCGGTCGCCGGATCGAATTCGAGAATCATCCCGTTTTCGCCGGTCAGGTAGAACTTGCCGCCGATGGGTTGGACGCTGATCCACCACAGATCGCCGGTGGAGCCGGAGTTCAGCCGCCGCCAGCCGGTGCCGTCGTAGCGGGCAACGAACGATCCCTTGCCATCGCCGGCATCGGTTCCCACGACGATCACGTCGTCGGCAGCGGTCCCGGACACGGACAAAAGTCCGGACGGCAAGTCCACTAATACCTGCTGCCAGGTTTTGGAGCCTGGAATGCCCGGGTTCGTCGGGTCGCAACCGGCTGTCAATAGAACGACAGCGGCGCACCTCAAGTATGCTGAATTTTTCACGGTGCCCTTCCCACTATCCACATATACGAGGAGATGGAATCAGCTTACCCACGCGGAGACAAAAAGGTCAAGGAAATTCGCGGCGTCCGGACTCTTGCTACGGCACCGCACGAAGGGTACGCTGGTTCTCCAGGGCCATTTTCTGCGCCCTGACGACATGTCTTACGAATTCAGGGTGAGGGGCGACTAGGGGAAGGCGAAATGAATTCAGCCACAACTCTTAAATCTGCGCGTAGTTGCGCGCTAGTGGCGGTGCTTTGCAGCGTCTGCCTCGGGTCCAGCTGCGATCTTTTCGCACCGGCCGGCCTGCCGAGCCGTCCACTGATCACGACTGTCATGGGGACCGGTTTCGCCGGTAATAACGGCGAGAATCTGCCCGCTCTGGAGACACAGCTTTACCTCCCACAGGACATCGCGTTCAGCCCGGACGGATTGCTGTACGTGGTCGACTGGAACAACCACCGCATCCGGCGGCAGAAGGCGGATGGGGCGGTCGAGACCATCGCCGGCACCGGCGAATTGACGGGCGACGATCAGGAAAGCGGCTCGCCGGGTACGAGCGTGAAGCTCAATCACCCGACGAATGTGTGTTTCGACCGGCAAGGGCGACTTGTGATTGCGGCCTGGCACAACAGCGCCCTCAAGCGTCTGGATTTTTCGACTGAGTACATCGAGAACTTTGCAGGCGTGGGCGGCCGCACGTTCGGAGGCGACGGCGGGCCGGCGAGTGAAGCGAACCTGAATCTGCCCAGCTCGGTCGTGGTGAATTCCATCGACGAGATCATATTCTCCGATCAGGCCAATCAGCGCATCCGCATCATTCATACGAACGGCATCATTGACACGATGTGCGGCAACGGCGAGGGCGGATTTTCCGGCGATGGCGGGCCGGCGTCTCAGGCGCAGATCAACTCGCCGGTCGGGCAGGCGGCACAGCCGGGAGGCCGCCTCGCCATCGATCCGCGTACGGACGAGTTGTATATCGCCGATACGTTCAACCATCGCATTCGCATGATCGATTCGGCCGGCTATATTCGCACCGTTGTCGGCAACGGGGCGGCGGGGTATTCGGGCGACGGCGGCGATCCCCTGGCGGCAAGCCTGAACACGCCAAGCGATGTGGAAATCGGGCCGGACGGCACGATGTACATCGCCGACACGATGAACCACGTGATTCGCATGGTCAGTGCGGACCGCAAGCTGATATCCACGTTTGCGGGCACGGGCGAGCGTGGCTTTGCAGGGGACGGCGGCGCCGCCGATGAAGCGCAGCTCGACCGGCCCTACGGCATCTGTCTTTCGCTTACGGGCGATCTGTACGTCGCCGATACCTACAACCATCGCATTCGGAAGATTACGCAGGACACCATTGTTGTTGACCCCGGCGATCACGGCAGCGGCTTCAGCGAAGTCGAAGTCATCCCCTGCACGGACGAGGTCGGCTCCATCTGCACGTATGCGGGTACCGGCGAACGGGGTTTCAACGGCGATGGACTGGATCGGCGACAGACCGCGCTGTACTGGCCCTTCGACATCGAGTTCACGCCGTCGGGCCGTATCTACGTCGTCGACTGGAACAATCACAAGATTCGCAGGATCAGGAGCGACGACACGTTCGAAATCGTGCTCGGGGCAGACATCGGCGACGGGCCGCCGGACTTCAGCGATTTGATACCGCCCGGGGCGCCGGCCATCGAGACGAATCTGAATCATGCCACGGACTTGCTCGAAATGCCGAACGGCGATCTGCTTGTCACGGTGTGGCACAACCACAAGTATCGCATGGTCGATCCCAAGACGGGGCTGGTGACGGTCACATCCGGGCGCGAGCCGGGCAATTCGGGAGATGGCGGCCTGTTTAAGGACGCCCGCATCGATCTGCCTGCGCATTCCATTCTTGATCCGAAGGGCAACCTTCTGACACTCGTGCAGAAGAACTGGAGCATCCGCATCGTCCGCGATTTTGTGAACAAGCGCGGCGACGGGATCATCGAGACCATCGTCGGGACCGGGGAATACGGATTCAACGGCGACGGACTTGCGCCGCGCGAGACGCAGGTTGCATTTCCGACGGGCCCCAATCCCGAGCCGAACGGGGGCTTGGTGCTGGATTCGCAGGGAATTCTGTATTTCGCCGACAGCGACAATCATCGCATACGGAAAGTCGAGTTCTTCGATGATGACTACCAGACCGGCATGGTGTCGACGCTCTGCGGCACGGGAGAGCCGGGATACGGAGGCGACGGCGGACCGGCGGGCGACGCACAGATCGACTTCCCGCAGGACATGGAACTGGGGCCGGATGGGCGTCTGTATTTTGCGGACACAAACAACAATCGCGTGCGCGTGATCGACTTGCAGACGGGAATCATTGAGACGGTCGTCGGCAACGGCAATAAGGGTTACAGCGGCGACGGCGGATCGGCACTGGATGCCGAACTCAATCGTCCGTTCGGAATTGCCTTCGACGAGAATGGCGACTTGTACGTGTCGGATACGTTCAACGGCCGAATCCGCAAGGTGAAGATGTAGCAGGGGCACGGACGAGGTTTTGCGCCGGCGGATCGAACGGGGGCCTTGCTGGATTTCTGTTGAGAAAGTGCCTGGGAGGGGTATTGAGAAATGGGCCCGCCCGGACTCGAACCGGGAACCAGGAGATTATGAGTCCCCTGCTCTAACCAATTGAGCTACAGGCCCGCC
>CAYOZN010000043.1:0-25807 GCA_964408455.1 uncultured Planctomycetaceae bacterium | reverse complement strand
AGGGATCGACGGTGGGCGGCTCCACGTTCATCACCAGCAGCATTCCGCCGGGCTGTACCGTCATCTGTACGCCACCGGAGCTGAAGGTGCGTCCGCCGAAGGCGCATTCCGGCGGGCCGGCGCACGACTTCAACATCTAGGTGGCATTCCCGTCGAGGGCGGGCTATCGGACGCCGATTCGCCATCGGCGATCGAGGGGGGTAGAATTGCACGCCTGAGTTATGTGCCGCTTCGAGATGGACCTGCCATAGTCGATCGCCTTTGCCATGACACGATATCTGCTTAATTCAGCGACGCGAGGATCGCGCGCCTTCGCGCGCCAGGCCGCCTGCGCGACTGCCCTGGCGCTGGCCACCCTGCCGGGCTGCATGACCGAGGAAGAGTGGCGCCGGGCCTGGGACACCGATGCCGACAAGCGAACTCAGCCGACGGCTGCCCCGCGCGAGGTGGGCAACAGCGCCGCGGTTCGCGATACGATCGCGCCGCTGGTCACACTTCAGGGCATGCGGCTCAACCGCGTGCGCGGCTTCGGCATCGTCATGGACCTGGTGACGACGGGGGGCAGCGACGGGCCCGAGGTCGTGCGGACCCATCTCATCAAGGAAATCCGCCGCCGCTCGGAGATCGGCGGCGCGGATATGAACGCGGTCGATCTGCTCAACAGCCGCGATACGGCGATGGTCGAGATCGTCGGCTCGATACCGGTGGGCGCAAAGAAGGGGGATCGGTTCGACATTCAGCTCAAGGCGCTGGGATCGGAAACGTCTTCGATCGCCGGCGGCCGCTTGCTGCTGGGACAACTCGCGCTGTACGCGGACACGCCGTCGGGCGTGATTGCGGGCAAGACGCTGGCCACGTCGGCCGGGCCGGTGTTCGTGACGCCGTTCGACCGGCGCGGTGAGTCGCTGGATGCGCCGGACCTGACACGCGGCGTGGTGCTGGGCGGCGGGTTTGTGACCGAGGACCGGCGGATTCGCCTGGTACTCAATGAGCCGCGGCACAGCATCGCCAAGCAGATCGAGCGGCGGATCAACGGCCGGTTCGGCGGCGGTCGAAAGCTGGCGGAGGGCGAAAGCGCGTCGTTCATCAAGATCGATGTTCCGCCCGAGTACCACAACCGCCGGGCGGACTTTCTGGCGCTGGTGCTGCACCTGACGATCAACGACAACCCGCAGTTTCTTCAGACGCGCATCCGCGACTGCGTGCTGGAATTCGACGAGAAGGGCGCCGATTTCAGCGGGCTGGCCCTGGTGCTGGAGGGGATCGGGAAGTCGGCCCTGCCGGATCTCCACAAGCTGTACGGCCACGCCAATCCGGCGGTGCAATATTTCGCGGGGCGGACGGGTCTGCGGCTGGAAGATCGCGCCGGCATGGAAGTCATCATCGGCCATGCCAACGACGCGTCGAGCGAGTTCCGGCTGGGGGCCATCTCGGAACTGGGGCGTGCCGAGCGCATGTATGCCGCGGGCGAGGCACTGAAGCGGCTGCTGAGCGACAAGGACGACGACATTCGAATCGCCGCCTACAAGGCGCTGCGCACGCGGCGGCCGCCGCATCCGGCCATCCAGGAGCTGGTGCTCGATCGCGACAACCTGGTGCTGCATATCGTGGAGAGCGAGGGGCCGTACCTGGTCCATGTTCAGCGGACCGGCTATCCCTGTGTCGCCCTGTTCGGCCGCGATCTGAAGGTCAATCCGCCGATCATCTTTCCGGGCCAGCGCAAGGACGGGCGCACGTTGATAAGCCAGCTCAGCGCGAACGCGGGCGACAAGCACCTGTCATTCATCTATCGCAACAAACGCAATGGCACGACGTCTCCGGTGCTTCAGGCGCCCTTGTACCTGGCCGAACTGATCCGGTATCTCGGCGACGAGCCGCAGGCAGGCGAGGACGGGCGCGTGCAGCACGGTTTTGCCGTGCCCTTTTCCGAGATCTGCGACATTCTGCTGGCCTTCATGGATCAGAAGGCGCTGAGCGCGACGATGATCGTCGACGAAGTCGATACCGCGGGCGACGACAACGAGCGGCTCGAATCCGAGTTTTGATTGCCGCCGGATGCGTTCGATTCTACCGCGATTCTCCCATGGCGTACTGAACGCGCCCATTATCCAGCGATGCCACCGGCGGAGCGCGAAACGAGTGATGGCAGTCGTTGCACGTCTGAATCATGCGATCGAGGCGGTCGCGCACAAGCGACACGTTGCCGCGATCGGCGGCATCCTGGAGTTCGAGTGCCTGAAGGTGCATCCTGGCCGCCATCATGTTGAGCACGCGGCGGGATTCGGGCGACATGTCGTGATCCTCGAAGAGAATAGGGATGATGTGGGCGTCCGCCGCCAGGGCCGCCGCGTGCCGGGAGACGTCGCAGATGTCGCGGCTGAGTTCGCTGGTTGCCGAGATCTCTTCGCTGATGGCGGCGAAGTCCATCGCCTTCAGATCGCGCATGATGTCGGCGAGCCGCGAGTGATTGAGCACGTGCAGCCCGTGCTCGTCGATCGGCGGGGCGGCGACCGTCCGGGCCATCGGCTCCGCCGGTCGGGCTGCGACGGTGGGCTGGGCGTCGCCGGCCGGTTGCCCGCCATTTATGGGCCTTTCGGGTGACTGGCAGTTTGTCGCCCACAGCAAGACCAGTGCGATGAGAGCGTAAAAAATCAGCTTGAGCATGCGGATGGATTGGCGAAGTTCAATGTGGTGATGCATGGCGGGTGCCTCCATCGCCGCCGCAGCCTGGCGCAGCGGCGGCACAGGCACACGCCTTTCCGCCGGCATCAAGGGCGGCGCGTCATCGTTTTGCTTCTCGATGAAATACTCAGTGCAATTTGTGGGCCAGTCGGCCAGCGCGGAAGGGCCGTGACCGCGCCGGCGAAATGGGGGAATGACACACGCGTTTGCAGACTACTTCGCAACGGGTGGGGAATTCTTCGCACGCGCGCCGCCGGGATAGAGCCTGACGCGGTGTTTTTGCACGAGCCCACATCCCGACGTAACATGTTTGCCAGATGGATGGCTAACAAGCCTGATGTGCGCAAGACGCGTGCTTTGGTCCGGGACGATTGCGAGAGACACCCTGGAGACGTATGAACATCGGCGAGACCGTCACAATCGTATCGGGCCTGCCCCGCAGTGGAACATCCATGATGATGGCCATGCTGGAGGCCGGTGGGATTCCCCCGCTGGCGGATGGGATCCGCACCGCCGACGAGGACAATCCGAAGGGATACTACGAGTTCGAGCGCGTGAAGAAGGTCAAGGAGGACACGAGCTGGCTCGCCGAAGGGCGCGGGCGGGCCGTCAAGATGATTTCGCAACTGCTGCTCGATCTTCCGCCGGGCTTTCGCTATCGCATTCTATTCATGCGCCGCAACATGGATGAGATACTCGCATCGCAGCGGCAGATGATGATCCGCCGCGGCACCCACAGCGACGCCGGCCCCAGCGACGCGGAGATGGGTCGCATGCTGGCCATCCACGTGGACGGCGTACTGAAGAAAATGGCCGCGCGGCCGGAGGTCGACCTGCTCGAAGTGGATTACAACGCGATGGTCACGGGCGACGCAACCATCGTGCCCGCCATCAATGAATTCCTGGGCGGCAAGCTGAATACCGCCGCGATGATTGAGGTGATCGACAGGAATCTGTACCGGCAGCGCAAGACTTAGCACGTCGCGGCGGATGTCGCGAGCTTGTATTTAGCGCTGCTGCCCAGTCGCAGTGGTTTCGCGCGAGTCCCTCCTGACGCAGGCCCGTCTTTATTGCTTCGCCGCCATGTATCATGTGTCGGGAAACATCGACGGCGAGAGACCGATGTCCACGATGCTGCACGCCAGCACGGTGTTGAGCCCGAGCCGTTTCGCTTCGGTGACCAGCTCTTCGCTTTCGGCGCCGGGATTGATCATGAAATCGCCCGGTTGCACCCTGGCGATCGAGGGCAACGTCTTGATGCCCAGCTCGGGCGGCAAGTAAATGGTGACGCGATCCAGCCATTCGGGTACTTCCGCGACGTCGGGATAGGCCCGCAGGCCTTCGATTTCACCCCCTTTGGGATTGACCGGAAAGACCTCCCAGCCGCGGTGCCGATAGGCACGTATGCACTTGTTGCTGAACTTGTTGCGCGCCGCTGAGGCGCCGATGACCGCAATTCGCTTACTCTGAGACATGGGTTTCTCCCGGTCCTTCAATCGGTGAATATCTTCTTGAAACGACTGCCGCGGCAGCGTTAAATAGCCCCCAGCGAGCCATCAACGGAGAGTATTGCGTCAGCGCGTGCGCATTTCTCGTCTTACTCTCCGGTCGGCCCTTTCGCCGGGCCGACATGCCGGTACGCGATTGTCCGACAGGGAAGCTGAAAGAGGGAACATTTCGATGAGCATGTTGCGCGCATTAATCGTATCAAATGTCGTTATTGCCGCGGCAGCGTCGGTTGCACAGGCCGATGCCTTTCGGAATACACTCAATTTCCAGAACCAGACGTCGACGCGCGTCGTCCAGACGGTGGCGGAACAGGCGACCAACGTCAAGGAGGTGGAGTTCGGCGACTTCGACAAGGACGGTGATCTGGATGCGGCCATGGCGGCGGCCGGCGGTGTTTTTGGCATGCGCCGAAACAAACTGTACCGCAATGACAACGGCGTCATGCAGGAGGTCAGCGGCTCGCCCGTCATCGCCGGCTTCAGCACCCTCGATTTGTCGCGCCACCTGTTCTTTCGCGATTACAACGGCGACAACTGGCTGGACTTGTGCGTCGTCAACGATGACCTGGCCGGGGGCGGTCCCATCAAGATTTACTGGAACCAGCACCCCAACGGGGTCTTCAGCCACTTCCAGCAATTCGATCTGTCGTTCCAGGCTTCGTGCGGCGGCATTTCGGCCGACCTGGATAACGATGGCGACTACGACATTTACTCGGGCAACTATCCCAGCCCCTCGCAGGATACGCTGTTTATAAACAACGGCAGCGGTACGTTTTCGATCTTCACGCCCGGCACGCGCCTGCCGACCGACAGCACCTATACGATCGACGTGGGCACTGGCGACATGAACGGCGATGGGAAGCTCGATCTACTGATCAGCAACCATACGGCTCACCTTGTCTATTACAACGACAAGAACGGCGAAGGCGACGATGGCATGGCCGATTACCGCTATGGGCCTACCGGCATGGCCGGTGTACAGACGCTCAGCGACCCCAGCAGCGACGGCGCGATGGAAGCGGGCGACTTCAACAACGACGGACGCAACGACTTCTACTGGACCAACAAGAACGGAACGACGGGCGATGCGATCATGGTCAACGCCGGCAACACCGCCGCCGGCATCGCCCAGTTCACCGAGGTGCCGCCGCCGCCCTACGGATTGACCAGCACCGGCCGCAAGATCGCAGTGGAAGATTTGAACGACGATGGACGAGTGGATGTTGTCGTCGGCACGACGAATCGCCCCGGTATCTTCCGGAATACCTCGGTCAACGGCGTCGTCTCATTCGTTGACTGGACGCCGGCAAGCGCGTTCCCCACCGGGTTTACACACGCCGGCTGGCACGCGGGCCTGTTCGACACCAACGGCGACGGCGACGTCGACATCTTTCTGGGCGGCAATGCCAACGATCACCTGTTCGAAAACGTGCCGTCCATCCAGCATCACGAAGAAGCACTGACCGGCGGGAACATCCCCGGCGTGTACGGCAGCGGCGCCCACGCCGTGCTGGGCGCGGCGGCGGAGGGCGAGGCCGATGTCTACACCATCTCCGGCTTCGCGGTGAACGCATTCCTGTCCGTCGTGTTGAACGGACCGGATGACTACCTGCTGGAGATCCTGGATACGTCGGATACGGTCTATGCAGGCGGTTCGATCAATCGCGGCGGCGCCTGCGTCGAGGAAGCCGTGCAGTTTGACCCGCCCGGTTCGCCATCTTCCATGAAGGTCCGGGTGACGGTTCTGACCGCATCGGCCGCTCGCGGCGACATGAACGGCGACGGCCTGCGCGACGGCCGCGATATTGACGGGTTCACGCTGGCCTTGCTCGATCCCGCGGCATTCGCACTGGCCTATCCGGATTCGGACATCCTGTCGGCCGATGTCAACGCCGATTGCGCGGTGGACCTGGCGGACGTCGCGGCGTTCGTCGCTCTGACACTGGACGGTCAACCGACGGGCGCCGGTAACGCGTACATCCTTGAGCTGTTAAGCCGCAACTGAGTTCGGCACGGAATCACCCGCATCGCCGCGCCCTGTCGTCCGGCACACGCGCGGGCCGGCGCGTCCATGCCGCCCGATTTTGCATGTGCGGCGCGCGGCGCTATCATGGGGCGATGCGCCATCGGCAGACGCAATCATCCCGCTCAATACACCGCTTTGGACGAATGATGCCATGCCTGTTGGGCGCGTTTCTGCACGCGCTTGGCGCATGCGACCGATCTCCTTCATCCGGTCAGCCCGGTGGACAATCGGGCACACCTGCACCGGTGGCGCCAGTGGCCGCGACGGCCAAATCGCCACCGGCTGGTGGCGTCACGACGGCCTTGTCAACGACTTCACCCGCCGTTCGACCCCCGCCGCCCGCCGGCGAATTGACGGTCTGCCTTCGCCTGATCGAGACGAAGCGCTATGACGAGGCGCGCGCCCGGCTGGAGCCGATCCTCAAGACATATGACGACTGGCCGCGTGCCAACCTGATATATGCCGTGGCCTTCCACAAGGATGGCCGCTACAGCGAAGCGAGGCCCTATTTCGAGAAAGCGCTTCGGCTGGATCCCGGCGAGACCGCGGTGCTGCCGTTTCTGGGCTGGTGCCTCTATTACCTGGGCGAGTTGGACGAATCACACCAGCGATTCGACGCCTATCTTCGCACCGTCAATCCGAACTATTCCGACGCACACTTTGCCCTGGGCCTGATCGCGTATGACCGCGATGCCATCGACGCGGCACGCACGCGCTTTGAAACCGCCATACGCATCGCGGCCGCCGAAAAGGACGCCCAGGTGGAAGGCAAGGCCCGCGCCCGGCTGGCGGACGTGCTGGTGCGCACGGGGGAACTGCCGCAGGCGCGCGAGGAACTCGAAAAGGCGCTTCAGCTTCGGCCCGACGCCTATGCGGCATGGTTCAAGCTTTCACGCGTGCGTCAGCGGCTCGGCGATGCGGCCGGCGCCGAAGAGGCCCGGCGGATGCACGAAGTGGTGCGCGAGCGCGTGCGGCCCAGCGGCCAGTCGGGCACGATGGGGCCGCGGCGCTACGACGGCGACTGAGACGCCCCATCTCCGGAAGCGATTTTTACATGCATACACACGGCACGATGGCGACTTTGACGAATCCGGCGTCGTTTGCAATGGGCGGCGGCAGGCATGCAGACTCGCGGGTCGCGCGAGTTGCCGCCGGCTGCGCGGTGCTCTGTGCGTGGTGCGCTGTGCCCGTCCTCGCGGGCGAGGAGACGCCACTGAGCTTCACCGATGCGACGGCGGCGAGCGGCATTTCTTTTCGCATGACCTGCGGCCGCACGCCGTCGCGCGAGATCCTGGAAGTGAACGGCGGCGGCGTGGCGATGATCGACTACGATCGCGACGGCGATCTGGACCTGTTCTTCGCCAACGGTGCCACGTGGGAGACGCCGGGGAAAGGCGCCGGTTGCCGGCTGTACGCCAATCGAGGGGATGGCACGTTCGAGGATGTGAGCGCCCCGGCCGGCATCGGGGCCGTGGGCGGCTGGGCCACGGGCGTCGCGGTCGGCGACGCCGACGGCGACGGCTGGGATGATCTGTACGTCAGCTGCTATGGCCCGGATGTGCTGCTGCTCAACGCGGCGGCGGACGGCGGCGGACGGCGGTTTGTCGATGCCACGACGCCTGCGGGGCTTGGCGATCCGCGATGGAGCACGAGCGCCGCATTCGGTGATATTGATGGCGATGGCGATCTGGACCTGTACGTCGTCAATTACCTGGTGTTCGACACTGCGAACCCGCCCGATCGCACCGGCAAGATGTTTAAGGGCGTGCCTGTCATGGCGGGGCCCTCGGGACTGACGTCGGAGCACGACGTGCTCTACGAGAACACCGGCGGCGGCAAGTTCCGCGACATCACGCGTAAGGCCGGCATCGTTGAAAAGACACAGGGATACGGCCTGGGCGTACGCATGTTCGATTACGATCGGGATGGCCGTTTGGACATCTTTGTCGGGAATGACTCGACTGAAAACTATCTCTTCCGCAACGCTGGTGATCGCAAGTTTGAAGAAGTCGGCGTCGTCGCGGGCGTCGCGGCCAATTACGAAGGCACGACGCAGGCCACCATGGGCATTGCATTGGGCGACGTGGATGGCAACGGGGCGGCCGATCTGTTCTCCACCAATTTTTCCAGCGACACCAACACGCTCCATCTGAACCTGGGCGACGGCTTCTTCGACGATCGGACCAGTCAATTCGGCCTCGCCTCGATCAGCCGACCTTTCCTGTCGTGGGGCTGCGGCCTGTACGACTTCGACTGCGATGGGGACGAGGACCTGTTCATCGCCAGCGGTCACGTCTATCCGGAGGCGGCCACCCACAACATCGACTCGGCGTACGAGCAGCCCATTGTGCTGATGGAGCGCGACGGGCGCCGCTTCCGACGGGCGGCGCCCGACGATGCGGCCTTCCGTCGGAAGTATGCTGCTCGCTCGATTGCCTGCGGCGACATCGACGGCGACGGCGACGCCGATGTCGTCATGACGACACTGAACGGCCCGGTGCACGTTCTTCGCAATACGTCGGCGGCCAACAAGGCGCTGGTTGTCGAACTGCGGCAGGAAGGCCCGAATGGGCGGGCCTATGGCGCGCGCGTGGAACTGGAAACGCCGGAGGGCATTCAGCGGCGCTGGATCACCGGCGGCGGCAGTTACCAGTCGGCCGACGCCCCGCATGCCTATTTCGGCGTGCCCGCCGGCGCTGCGGAGGGGCCGCGGACGCTTCGCATCACGTGGCCCGACGGTCAGACGTGGCAGACGTCGGACGTGCCGCTGGAGAGCCATCTCATCATCCATCGCGATCCTTCAAAAAACCGGCAGTTCGCCCTGAAGCCGCGCCGGTAGCAAGCATCCGCCCAGGGCCTGATGAGCGCCGACGCGCCGGGGCCGGACGCGTTACGCCGCCGGGATGGTCCTCCCGGTGCGGGTAAATTGTCGCGCGCCCCGATTGAAAAAGGCCGGCGGACAATGGAAGATGTCATCGGCTGCTGAAGGCCGGAGCCTCACGTCCGACACATGCGCTTCGGCAAATCATCGCCGGGGAGATGATGCCATGTCCATGCGGGTGATCGTCGCGCTGATGCTGGCGTGGGGCCTTTCGGGTTGTTCGAAGAAACCGGCGTCACCGGCCGGCGACAGTGCCGCTACTGAGACACCAACAGTGGCGAGTGACACGGCCGCGCCGGCCGTCGATGGCTCTGCGCCAAGTTCCGCTGGGGAGGTACGGGCCCGCGCCCTGTTCGCCGAGATGAAGCAGGCTTATGCCTCGCTGAAGACTTTCCGCGAGCGCGGCCAGACGAAGACCGGCATGCGACGCGCCAAGCTGGAGCATCCTTTCTTCGAAATCACGATGCGTTCGTGGGTGACGTTCGCCCGGCCGGATCATCTGCACACCGAGATTCACGCCCAGTACCCGTTTAACAAGAATTACGAGACGGCCATTCTGTGGGCGAGCGGGAATGATGCGGCCGAACTCGGCGAGAATCCCATGGATTCGCGGATGTTCGAGGAAAGCGGCGTCGACCTGGAGGCCGCATGGGATCGCGTCGTGACGGGGGCTGCCGGCGTGTCTCCGGGGGTTTGCTGGCTGATGGGGGACCGGCTGACCGGCAATGTCCGGGAGGCGATGTCCTTTCTGGAAGCGCTGACGGACTTCGAGCTGGGCGCCGACGAAAACATCGACGGCGTGCCGGTGCACCGGATCACGGCGCGCGTCTCGGAGAAAAAGGTCAAAGAGCTCCAGGCCGGGCAGTATGCCGACGTGTCGGAGCAGGCTCGCATGAGGATCGACGTGACGTTCTGGATCGATTGCAACACGCTGCTGCTGCGGCGGCTCAAGCAGTCAGTGTTGCTGGAGGATATCGGCGAACTGGGGGCGCGCGTGGGGAGCGGATTGGGCATTCTCGTGCCCGACCTGGTGATCGAGGTCACGAACGACCTGTCGCCGGAAGCCAACCCCGAGGTATGCTGGCGGGAGCTGGTATTCACCAATCCGCACGTCCTCGAGGACGGCGCCAAGGCGCCGGAGGGGTACATCCAGGCCGACATCAAGCGAACCCGCAAGAGTCGCGGCGCTGCCCGGAAGGAGGGGCGCAAGATATTGGCGGCGGCACTCAAGGCCTACGCCAACTGCAAATCGTATCGCGACACCGGTGTAATCGAATGGAAGGCCATCGATCGCATGCAGGATCGGCACGCCGGGCACGTCGAATTCAAGACGGCCTTCAAACGGCCGGACGCGTATCGATTTGAGATGCACCGCAAGGGGCAGGAGGACGAGTGGATCGACTTCGTTGCGTGGCGCGGCGGCAATGACGTCCGCAGCTGGACGTCGGAGCTGGTCGGCATCCATCCTCGCGACAATCTCGCGTCAATTCTCGACGAACTGCATTCATCGCACGGGTTCGACATCCGCACGGTACACGGGCTGTTTTTCGAAGATCCCGGACTGGTTTCGCCCCTCACGCGGCTTAAGGGGGCGGCCCTGCTGGGCACGCAGAAGATCGAAGGCGTTGAATGCCACGTGATCCAGGGCGTCGACGGCGACAATCGTCCTGCCCAGTTGTGGATCGACCGGAAGACGAGCCTGATCCGCCGTTGCGAGACGCTGGGGCTTGCCCTGGGCTTCCCGGCGTGGCAGGTCATGGACTGCAAGCCGGCGATCAACAAAAAAATTGCGGCCAAATCGCTGGCGATGGGCGTCAAGGAAGAATGAACGCAGCCTCGCGGGTAACGGCGTGCCGCGCGCCGTATCAGGTCGCCATCGGGCTTAATCCGGGCAGGCGCCGCTTACGAGACAGTCGACCATTAGTGCCGCATCCTCGGCAGTAAACTGGTCATCGTCATCCATGTCCGCGGCGTAGCGCTCCCGCCAGCCGTAGGCGGCGGGCTCCAGCAGGATATCGACGAACGCCTGCACGTCCGCGCCGTTCACTTCGTCATCGAGATTCGCGTCGCCGGGCAGCGGCACCGTCGCCTCGCCGACGAGGGTTCCGGCGATCGTCAGTGTGCCCAGGGACGGATTGTCCGGATTGATCGGCCCCGAGACGTCCGGCATCATCGTCAGTTGCACGACGCGACCGGGCAACACGGCGACGACACCGTCGAAATTGCCGCTCTGCACGCCCTGGTCGGCGAGAACGATGGTGTCGGTGCAGGGCAGGCCGGCGCCGGAAAGCAGAAGGCAGGGCAGACCGGCGGCCGTGTAGTTGACGATGCCGGTGGAAATGGCCGGTACGCCCACGTAGCCGAACGCCCCGCCGGCGTCGAGCACGGCGGCGGGCAGCGGAATGCCGGGCGCGCCGTCGTCGAGACGGACATTCTGGCCGGTTGCCGTGATGCTGCCGGTGATGCCGAAGTTGATGAACAGGTCGATGGTCTGAGTGAGCGAGAGCGAAAAGTCGTGCACCGCCACTTCCGTTGGCGCGTCGAGGGCGTCGAGCTTGAGCTCGATGAAGCCGGCGGTGGGTGACACGTCACTGTCACAGGCGCCGCTGGTGCAGAACTCGACGCTGACACTGGATGCCGCCGGGTTGACGCTGATCTCGATAGGCGCCGCAGGGGCAGCGCGGGCAGCGAGTAGGGCCATGATGGCCGCGGCGTTGCAGAATCTGGTCATGCGCCGAGTCCCTCCTGGCCGACGTGCGCGCGGTCGATGGCTCGGCGGCCGAGTCCAGTATAACTGCACGCCAACGAAACGGAGCCAAAACGTGCAACAACAACCGGAACGCTACGCTAATGATTAGTCCGAAAAAAAGCCGTCTTGCACGCAGGCGGTGGGCCTGCGTGCAAGACGTGTAGGGAAGGGAAGTAGGGCAGTTTTCAAAGCAACGGGGCTCAATGCCCCGAGGCGGGATGGCGGCTTTCTGTTGCCGCCAATCGATCATAGGCAGGTGCTCCGCGACAAGGCAGCGGGTGCCCGGCCGGAGCGACACACCCCCCTCATACGCCGGCTCCACCATTTATGTTCGCTCTTGGCAGCGGCATTGCAGCGGCCTTGCGGCCGGCGCGCCCGCTCTTGGTCTGCGCCTGCCGGCGAGACGCAAAACGTGAATGGCATGGCGAGGGCGCCCCGCATGAGCGACTCTCCGCCACGGGGGCATGCGAAGGCCTTTCCAGCACCTTTTTAAGCTTTGAATCAAAGGCGCCGGCGCAGGACGCCCCGCTGCTGGAAGTGCCGTGAATCCTTGCGGCAAAATAATTTGAGCTATCTGTCGAAACCCTGTCGGGAGGCGTTCTGCGCTTCGTTCGGCAACGTGCGGCACGTACGTCTGGTCAAACATGAGAACCAAATTTCGATGGCGGCTGATGTCCCTGCTGGCATTCCTGTTCATCTTTGGAAGCCTGTATCCGCTGGTGTATGGCCTGGGTTGGCCCATCTGGCGAGAGGCGGCCACGCCCGAACCGACGTACGTCTTTCTCGCGACGGTCGATGGCCGCAAGTACACGTCGTACGGTCTTTCCTTTGAGGGAAGGGCCGGCCACTGGCTGCGATTGGGCGAGGTCGCGGTGGTCCTGGCTGCGGCGGCTTTGAGCCTGCAGCGACAGGACGGGCTCCGCCGTCTGGGTTTATTGGCGCTGACCGCCTGGGCCGGGCTGTGGCTCGCGAATGCAGCGAGGATGGCCGTTGTCGCGCCGATCTGGGTCTTTTTCATTGCCACCGGGCTGATGGCAATTTTCTTTGCCGCGAACGTGGGGCGGGCGGCGCTGTGCTGGCGGCGGCGTGCTGGTTGAAGGCATCACGGTGTCGGCGGTGGGCGAATCACGCTGCAGTGCCGGCATTCACTTCCATTGATGGCCCTTGCCCACGATTGTTAATGACTGACAAATAGGGTTTTAGGGCGGACGCAGGATGGACGGGACGGGCTGCTTCCATGGGGCGGCGCGCATCCGGTATAATTGAGTTGATGATCCACAAATCGCCTATGCCGAAGGCGAGGGAAGAGCGGGCTCCGCCACGCCGCCGCGTCAATTATGCCCGCTGGCGCGTGGCCACGCTGGCCGGCGTCTATGTGCTCATGGTCCTCCATGTCGTGCACTGGAAGCTCAGCGGCCGGACCCTGGCGCCGCTCGAACTCAACGAGGTCATGTATACCCTCGAGCTGGGCATCGTCACCGCCGGTTTCATCTTCATGGCCGTGGCGGTCCTGGCCACGCTGATTTTCGGGCGGTTCTTCTGCTCGTGGGGATGTCATATTCTCGCTCTGGAGGATCTCGCCGCGTGGCTGCTCGGCCGGCTGGGAATTCATCCCAAGCCGGTGCGGTCGCGCGTGCTGAAATGGGTTCCGCTTGGCGCCATGCTCTACATGTTCGTCTGGCCGCAGGTGTCGCGCCTGTGGCAGGGCCGGCCGATGCCGGTGCTGCACCTCCAGACCGACGCCGAGGGCTGGGCATCGTTCACGACGAACGATTTCTGGCGCAACCTGCCGGGGCCGGGCGTCGCCATTCTGACATTCCTGATCTGCGGGTTCGTTGTCGTGTACCTGCTGGGGACGCGGGCCTTCTGCACCTATGCCTGTCCGTACGGGGCGATCTTTCGCATCGCCGATCGCTTTGCGGCAGGGCGGATCGTGGCCGCCGGCGATTGTTCGCAGTGCGGCAAGTGCACTGCGGTCTGCCAGTCGCGGGTGCTGGTGCATCGCGAGTTGATGGCATATGGCCGCGTGATGGACCCGGCATGTTTGAAGGACCTGGATTGCGTGGCAGCCTGCCCCGAGGGGAGCATCCGCTACGGCGTGGCCCGGCCGGCGATTCTCACGATCGGCGGCGGCCAACGGATCGCCCGGCCGCCGTATGACTTCAGTTGGCGCGAGGACGTGCTGATGGCGGTCGTCTTCCTCGCCACGCTAATCATCTTTCGCGGGCTGTATCACACGGTGCCGTTCCTGTTGACGCTGGCGCTGGGCGGTGGATTCGCTTACCTGACGGTGCTGTTGTGCCGGCTACCGCGAACGGCCCGGCTGCGGCTCAACAACCTGCGGCTCAGGCACGACGGCCGTCTGACGTGGGCCGGGAGAGCTTTCGTGGCCGCGAGTGTCGCAATGCTGGCATTTTCGGGCCACTCAGCCGTCATCCGTTATCATGAGATCAATAGCGATCGGCTGCTGGCGGCCCTGGCCCGGCACGATGACGGCGGCGCGTCGGCTCGAGGCGAGAACATGCTGGCGGCGATCTCTCACCTGGAGTTCAGCGAGAAGTGGGGGCTCTACCAGCCTCTCGGACAGCGTCAGCAGCTGGCGCAGCTCCACACCGATCTGGGCCTGCTGCTGGCGGATCGCGGCGAATTACCATCGGCGGCCCGGCACCTCGCACGATCAACCGCCGTCTATCCCCATCATGGTCCGACGCGCTACAACCTGGGTGTCATCCTGGCGGCCCTCGGCCGGCGCGACGAGGCGATGGAGCAGTATCAGAAGGCGGTCCGCCTGTCGCCGGAGGATGCCGACGTTCACAACAATCTGGGCCTGCTGCTGGCCCACGATGGCGACATGGCGGCTGCCGAAAAACACCTGGCCGAAGCCATTCGCCTCAGGCCCGACTTTGCCGCCGCGCATTTCAATCTGGGTCGAGTCGGGCTCACGCTGGGCCGGTGGAGCGATGCCACGCTCAGCCTCGAAACGGCGGCCCGGCTCGATCCGGCGTACCGGCCGCACGTGGCGGAGCTATTGGCCGCGGTACGAAACGCCGGCGGCGGTGGTCAATAGACCGCATCCGTTGCGGCTCGCTTTGCGGCCGGGCCACGAATTGACATGCGCGGCGCAGAATCGGTATATTCCTGATAAGTTGATCGGGAAATATGCAATCAGTCCCAACTGATCTGGAGGCTGCCATGCGCCTGAGCTTGAACCACTGCGTCTGCCTCGCCGCCGCCACTTGCTCCATCGCCACTGCGGCACAGGCCGCACCGGTCGCCGGCTTCGTCGTGCGGCAGGGCGATCTGTCGCCGGTCGCCAACGCCAAGGTCACGCTTCAGGCATCGCTGAGCTGGACCTTTACCGCGGCCGACGGTTCATTCGTGCTGGATGTGCCGGCCGGGCCGGGGCGCGTGGTCGTCGGGGCCGCCAAGGGCTTCTACAACGCCGGCGTCACCGTGACGGCACCCGCGGCGGCCGTGCAGATCGTGCTGGCGCCGGTGCCGCAGGGCGACAATCCCGACTATATGCTCGTGCCGCCGGACACCTGCGGCGTGTGTCATCCCGATCAGTACAGCCAGTGGATGGGCTCACCGATGGCGCAGGCCGGCATGAATACCTGGGTGCACGATATCTACGACGGTTCGGGTACGCCCGGCGGCATGGGCGGCTTCGTCTATACCCGCGATTCGATCTACGCCGGCACCACGCCGAATTCGGAGTGCGCCTCCTGTCATCAACCGGAGTCGTGGATACCGGCGCCGTTCGGCCGCATGCAGGGGCCGCTGGACGCCGGATATCCTTCCATCGCCACGACGCACGGCGTGTCGTGCGACGTGTGTCACAAGGTCGCCGACGTCGACGTCAGCAAGATCAACTATCCCGGAATCTTCCCGGGCGCAGTGACGTTCACGCGCCCGATGGGCGAGCCGCCGCACCAGGTGCAGTACGGCCTGTTGGGCGATACGACCGTCAACTTTCCGGGCATGATGCAGGCGTCGTATCAGCCGCAACTGGCTGCGGAGGTATGCGGAACTTGCCATCAGGATCGCAGCGATCCAGAGGAGAACCACACTTTCACCGGGCCGCTCTCCGAGCCGACGTACACTGAATGGCTTGATTCGCCCTACAGCGATCCGCAGTCGCCGCAATATGCAAGCTGCGTGACGTGCCACATGCCACCGACGGGGCAGAAGCAATTCTGCACGGTGCAGTTCCCGGCGTTGTTTCGCGACGAGAGCCTGATCCGCTCGCACGATATTCGCGGCACGACGCCTCAGTTCCTTGAGAATGCCGTCACCATGACAGTGGAGACCGCCGTGGCGGATTCGACATTGCAGGTCAACGTGACGCTGCTGAACGACCTGACGGGCCATCACGTTCCGACGGGCGTCACGACGCGGAACATGATCCTGCTGGTGGAGGCGTGGATCGAAGGAGAGGATCCGCTGGTGAATCCGCTGCCGCACACCGGAACGCAGGTGGTGCATGATTTGGGCGGCGTGGGCGATCCGGCGCAGGGTTATTACGCCGGGCGGCCGGGCAAGCTGTACGCCAAGGTGAATCACGACGCGTCGGGCAACAGCCCGACGTTTTATACCGATGCGACGGGCGTCGTTTTCGACAACCGGCTGGCCGCTTTGGAGAGCGACGCGACAAGCTACACCTTCACCATTCCGCAGGGCATGGGCGACTTTCGCGTGCGGGCGCGGCTGCTCTATCGCCGGGCGTGGCGGGCGCTGGTCGATGCCAAGCAGTGGACACAGGACGGCCACGGCAATCCGCTGGGCGACATTCAGCCGCCGCACTACGGCTATTTGATGGAATCGGCGGAGATCGCGGTTCCAAACTGCCCGCTGGCCGGCGACGGCGACGTGAACCTCGATGGCCGGCTGGATGGCATGGACGTCGCGGTCTTTACAGAGCTGATGCTGAACCATCCGCAGGGTCCGGCGACGGCGGCATACTGCGCCGCGAACATGGAGCCTGACCAGGTGCTGGATGTTGAGGATCTTTCCCGGTTCGTTGGTGCGCTGGTGGGGCTGTGATGCGGTGCGAGGTTCGTCATGCACGTGTCGCGCGAATTTCCGGGAACTTGCTCGGTCGCGAACGCGTGACGCGGTTCGCCCGGGTGCGCAAGGATCGAACGGCGCCGAACTCCTGAATTCACTCCTCTGATTCGTCCCCTGAAGCGGGCGGTGCAGTCAGCAGGGCGATTTCCTCCAGACGTGCCTCCCGCGCGGCGTTGATGGCATCGTTCGCGTCAGGGTCAGTCTCCACGGGTGTCGATGCCGCCGCCGGGGCGTCTGGCTCCGACGCACGCGGATGGTTGATTTGCACGCCGAGCAGGAATTCGGCCCGTCCGCGGACTTCGTCGCCGGCGTAGAACTCCTGCCAGACAGGTTGGCCGTGCAAATCGACGAAGGACACGACGAATTCATCGACATCCGGATCGTCGCGATCGAAGCGGATGATCATTTCGACTTCGCCATCCTCCACGCGTTTGCGGGCGGTCATTGTGAGTGAATCGACGCCGAATTGGTGGAGCTGTTGCACAATGATGCAGTCGAGCAGCAGCAGGCGATCGACGCCGGGCGTTGTTGTCATGCTGTGCCAGGCATAGTCGATGTTTTTCTGTTGTGCGGGCGAGACGCGGATGACCGCGGGCAGCGGCGAGAGCGGGCCGCAGCCGGCAAGCAACACAAGGGCGGCGACGATGACGGGGCGCAGGGCGTCGCGCAGGCGGCGCAGCGCAAGAAGATGGCGATGGTGGTGAGGAGATGCGCCAACAGAGCCCCGGCCTGCGGCCGGGATGGCGAGACCGGCGTTCATGAAGCACGACGGCGTCCTTTGGCGGCGTTCGCGATTGGTTGACGTGTACATTGAACGATTCATCGGCAACCCCGTACACAGCATGGGGCTCTGTTGTTGCGGGCGCGGCGAACTCATTTCGTGCGAAGAGACTTGACGTGCGAATTGGACGTCTCCTGCGCGACCCCGTGCACAGCACGGGGCTCTGTATTCGCTTCACTCATGCACCGTCGTTTCATATTTCACGCCGTCGGGCACGGGGACAGGGACGGCGACGGTCGTGCCGTGCGCACCAGCCGTGCGCGTCAGCGAATCGACGGCGACAAAGGCGGTGAACTGCGACATCAGACCGTAGTTCAGCGCGATCTGGCGCACCTGACCGGCAAGTTCGTTTTGTGCCGCGGCGTCGTACGTGGCACGATCCATGAGATCGGCGATTTTCGCGCGGGCCCAAACAGCGCGCAGACCGTTTTGCTGGGCTGCCGTTCCATCAGGGCCGTCCCCGTCTGATGCCGCCCCGCCTGCGCCTGCGCTGGTATCAATCCCATGACTCCCGTTCGTCCCATGATCTCCGCCGGTGGATGCCACCATCATGCCGTCGCCCCGCGCCGTTAATGACGAGACGGACATCGGCGCCGCATCGATCACGATCTCGCGGCGCTGGTCGCCCGCGCGGCCGGTCACGCGAATGGGGCCGGTCGGCGTGCCGGAGAAGCGGCCGGTCAATACCACGGGGCGGCCGACGAAGAGATCGGGCATGGGTGCCGGAAACACGTCACTCGCGGTCAGGCCGCCCCAGTCGATCTGCACGTCCGTCAGTGCCGGATGGCTGATGCGATCGAAGAAGCGGTCCATCACGTCGGCCCCGTCGTCGTTGAGCGACAGATAGGCGACGGCGCCGCGACCGAGCTTGGCCATGCGGTCCATGAGGAAGCGATTGGGCGCCGAGCCGACGCCGAAGCTGAAGACGCGGGAAGCCCCGAGCCGCCGGTGCACCGCGCCGAGAATCTCAACCTCGTTGCCGATGTAGCCGTCGGTCAGGAAGCAGACAAACCGCAGCCGCCTGGGGTCGTGCGGAAAGTCGAGCGCCGCCCTGATGCCCTCGATCATCATCGTGCCGCCGTCGCCGTCGATCCTCGAGAGGTAGCGCATGCCGCGGCGGATGTTGGTGGGTGTGGCGGCCAGCGGCGCGCGACCGAGCTGCGACGAGTCGTCGGCGAAGTTGATGAGCTGAAACGTGTCGTCCGGGCGCAGGCGGGCGAGGCCGCGCTGAATGGCGGCCTTTGCCTGTTCGATGGGCCGGCCATTCATACTGCCGCTGGAATCGAGAACGAAGATGAGTTCGACCGGGGCCCGCTCCAGTTCATTCAGTGAATCCGGAGGGTAGAGCATGAGCGTGAAATAGCCGCCGTCGTCGGCGTGCTGCGTCAGCAGCGCGCTCTTGATGCGATCGCCGGCGACTTTGTACCGGAGAACGAAGTCCTTGTTTGGAATCGCGTCGCGATCGGAGAGCCGCACTTGTGCCAGATCCTCGGCATCGCGCCGCGTCTCGATGACGTGGTTGACGCTGCGGACGTCCTCGATTTCGACGCCGGCATCGATCGTGAGCACGAGGGCGATGTCGTGGCCGCTGCGCTCGCCGGGCGCGAGGTACTGGACCTCCGTCTTCTGTCCGGAAGCGCCGCGATTTCCGCGGGCGACGACGCCGATGCCGTCGCCCTGTTCGCTGGCGGCCAGGGACGCCCGCCCCACTTCACCAGGTTCGTTCACCGGCGGGGACGACGGTGCCACATGGGACGCCGGTGCCAAAGGATCGGCAGTTGAGGACGTCGACGCCACACTGGCTGTCGCCGGAGGGTTGAATCGGGGGCCGACGACCATGGGGAAGACGTATTCGTACCAGCCGTCGTCGTAGGCGAGCGTGTGAAAATACCGGATGTGAATGTCGATGGCCTTGCCCGGCTCGATGTTCGCCACCTTCTGCGTAAATACGTTGGCGCGCTCCTGGGTGAGCAGCGAGGCAACGTGGCCGGCTGCGCGGGCTTCGTGGTAGATCTGCTCGGCTTCCTGGCGCTCGCGGATGATGCCGCGGATTTTCCGTTCGCCGACGGTCATGATGAACTCGTTGATCGCGGCATTCTCGGGCAGCGGGAAGACATAGACGGCCTCGATCTTCTCGTCGTACGGATTGTGGAACTGCTGCGTGACTTCGACGGTGGCGATGTAGGCGGCGATCGTGGCCTGCACGTCGGTGTGCTTGAGCGGCACGGGCACTTCCACATCGGGCGCAGTCGGGAGGCGGGCCATGAGGGCGCCGCAGCCGGGGGCGTCGGGATCGGGCACGGCATCGGGCTGGGGGCGCTGGATGATCCAGAGCTCTTCGTCGGGAGATGGCAGCGCGCCGGGCATGTCAAGACGCCCAAGCTCACTCTCGTATGCGTCGGCGGGGGCAGGAGACGCCAGACCGTTGGCAATCCATCCACCGCTTGAGCCCGGAATGCGGGCGGCGGCACCGGGGGAATTGCGCGGATAGGCCGTCTCGGCGCGCTGCACGGGTGAAGAGCAGTTGACCACGAGCGCCATTCCACTGATTGACAGCGCGGCCGCCGCAATCATCACGACATTGTGTTTTTTCATTTTCAGTTTTCCTCTGCGTATTCCGCGGCGATGGACGCAGTAATCGGCGAACCATCCGCCGCGCCGGCCACGATGAGTTGGACGCCAGGTTCAGGCAGTTGTTCCGAGACGATCTGCACGTGCACGCGAGCGACGCGGTTGCGACGCGTGGGCAGGACCTCGTCGGTGCTGAAAGCGGCGATGATGATGCGGCCATCGCCGTGCAGGGCGGCGGGATCGTAGAAGGGCGGCCCGGCATAGGCCGCGAGCTCGCCGCCCTCGACGCCGACGATTCGGGCATCGCCGCCGGCGAAGGTCAACTCAAACTGATAAGCGCCCATCGGATTGAGACCGCTGTCCACGAAGATGTCGACGGCGGCAAAATGGGAAGGCGCCGTCGTGGCCGCGGGGCGATCCTGACCGACGGTGGGCGTAGTCTGGCCGCGGGCAACGATTGCGAAGGCAGGCGCCATCAGAGCGACGAGCAGAAAACCCGCCAGCTGGCGCCTCCGATCCGTGTGCCACTGCTTCAAACAGTGGATTTGAGACCGCCCAGTGTGCCTCTGTTTCAAGCAGTGAACTCGTTCTTGCGCCGCGTGGCACTTCTTCAGGCAGTGGCACGCGCTTGCGAACAGCCTGCGAAGAATCATGAGTCGCCTCCGATCAGCCGGACGGCCTGCCGTGCCACGACTTCGGCATCGTGCCGGTCGACGCGGCCGTCGGCGTTCAGATCCCACCGCGATTCCGCCGCGGAACCGGCTTCGACCCGCCGCGCCAGCACGAGGGCATCGAGAATGTCGATTTGGCCGCTCCCGTCGATGTCGCCAGGCCCCGGCGATGCGGATTGCACAAGCGGCGTCGGCTGCGGCACGCCCGGAATGAAAACATCTGACGGCGGCGGGGCTGGCGGGGTCTGAAGGGCCCGCTCCAGTCCGAAGACCATCAACACCACGGCAGCGGCGATGGCCATCCCGCCCCAGCGACGCGTGCGGCGGAAATCGCTCAGCCGCTGCGCCGCACGAAAGTGAATCTGCTCATCGACCGCGGCCGGCACCGCCGGCGGCCGATATAGCGCCTGCAGGTCGGCACGCAGGCCGGGCGGCACGCTTTGTCCGCCGTCAACTGGTTCGCGATCGTGTCTGGACATATGCGTTTCCTTTCTCTCCCCATTCAGCGCGGAGAAGGGGCTCCGGGTTCACTCGATTTCGCGATTTTTCGGATTTGTGCGTCTCAGCGCTCGAAGTAGCGCCGGGTGCGCTCGTCCGCACGCATGGCAGCCAGGGCGTGGTGCAGCCGCGATTTGACCGTGCCGACGGGTATCTCGAGTGCCGCAGCGATCTCGCCAAGAGACAGGTCATCCACAAATCGCATGAGCACGACTTCGCGGTGAGGCTCGGGCAGGCTGCGCAGCACGACGGCCAGATCGCCCAGGCCGGCCGGCGCCGCGGGCGGCGGCGCCGTCAACGCGGCTTCGAAATCTGCGAGGCCCGATGCCCGATCGCGTTCGCGCAGACGCGACACGGCAAGGCTTCGCACGATGGTGTAAAGATACGTGTTGATGCTGGCTGTGAGCACCAGGCCGGGGGCCTTCTGAAGCAGGTGCTGGAAGACCGACTGGAGGATGTCCAGGGCGTCGGCCTCGTTCGCGGTAAAGCGCCAGGCGACGCGATAGGCGAAGTCGCGATGCCGCTCGTACAACGTCTCGAACGCCGACAGATCGCCGCGATTGATGGCGGAGAATAGCTGCTCGTCGGTTCGATAGTCGCGGGTCGGCGGTTCGCTCACCGTGTGTGCTCCGGCGCCTGAGTTCACGACTGTTGCGACAATGATCCGTGCCTGCCCGCCCACGCGGCCGGGGTTGGTCGAGTTCTGACAAGGCATTATCTCGAACCGGCACCAACCGCAAGATGATCGGCCCCGAATCGTCTCCGTCGCCGCGGCTTCGCGGTCGCGCCGGAACAGGCAACGTGATTGATTTCCGGGCTGGCCGACGACCTTGAATGCTGGGTAGGATGCGGGACTTTGCCCGGTTTCCGGCGGGCTCGTGTCGGGAGGCGACGCCGTGTTTGGAAAGCTCATCGGTCCGGACATCGCCGAGATGATCGAACAGCGGCAGTTTGCCGCCCTGCGCAAGGCGATCACCGCGCTATCGCCGGAGACGGTTTCGGAAGTCTGCGAGGACCTGTCGGCCCAGGACGTAGCCGTCATCTTCCGCATCCTGCCGCGCGAGTTTGCCGCCGACATCTTCGAATATCTGCCGCTGGAACGGCAGGAGGAGATCCTTCGCGCCCTCGGGCAGGAGCAGGTCGCGGCGGTGCTGAACGAGATGGCGCCGGACGATCGCACCGCATTGCTTGAAGAATTGCCCGGTCCCATGACGCAGCGGCTGCTGTCGCTCCTGTCGCCCGAAGAACGCAAGATCGCCACGACACTGCTCGGATATCCGTCAGAGTCCATCGGCCGCATCATGACGCCGGACTACGTGGCCGTGCGCGAGGACATGTCGGTCTCCGAGGTACTCGAACACATCCGCCGCGTGGGCCGCGACAAGGAGACGTTCAACGTCATCTACGTCGTGGACGATCGCGGCCACCTGGTGGACGACATCCGCCTGCGGGAATTGATCCTCGCCGATCCCAGCTCGCGGCTGGCGGACATCATGGACCGGCAGCTCGCGACGTTGCGAGCCGACCAGGACCAGGAAGAGGCCGTGCGCGAGTTTCAGCGGCTCGATCGCGTCGCCCTGCCGGTCGTCGACAGCACCGGCCTGCTGGTAGGCATGGTGACGGTCGACGACATCCTCGACGTGGCCGAGGAGGAAGTCACCGAAGACATGCAGCAGATGGGCGCGGTTCAGGCGCTGGAGGCGCCCTACCTGGCGGTCAGCTTTGCGACGATGTTCCGCAAGCGCGCGTTCTGGCTGACGATCCTGCTCATCGGCGAGATGCTGACCATGACGGCCCTGGGCCATTTCGAGGCTGAGCTGGAGCATGCCGCTGTCCTGGCATTCTTCATCCCGCTGATCATCAGCAGTGGCGGCAACAGCGGATCGCAGGCGTCGACGCTGGTGATTCGCGCGATGGCCATCCAGGAGATCTCGCTGGGCGACTGGTGGCGCGTGCTCTATCGCGAAATCGGCTCGGGTCTTGCCCTCGGCCTGGTACTGGGTCTGATCGCCCTGGCGCGGGTCGCCCTCTGGCCCTGGCGCGAGGAGGTATTCGGCGAGCATTACCTGCTGATTGGCCTGGCCGTGGCGACCAGCCTGCTGGGCGTGGTGATGTACGGCACGATGATCGGTTCGATGCTGCCGATGCTGCTGCGACGCGTTGGGCTGGACCCCGCCGTGTCCTCCACGCCGTTCGTGGCCACGCTGGTCGACGTCTTCGGCATCGTGATCTATTTCTCGGTCGCGGCGGCGCTGTTGCGCGGGACGCTGTTGTGACCAGGGACATCGGCGGCTTCGCGGGCCGGTATGGCCAAGCTGCCCAGCGACACAAAATGCCTCCTCAACCCGGCCGAATGACACTTAGCAGCCGAGCCGCGATGCACTCCTCGGGTTCCGACGGTGCGACATCGACCCACTTGCACGTCTCAAACTTTCGAAACCATGTCCGCTGGTGCTTCGCAAGCTGCCTCGACTGCACCTTGATCTGTTCCACCGCCTCGTGCAGGCTGCACCTGCCCTCCAGGTGGTCGATGATCTGGGCATAGCCCACCGCCTGCGCGGCCTGCCTGCTCAATCCGCGCGGCGATCTCAACAGCCGCGTCACTTCCGCCAGCAGGCCCGCTTCCATCATTTGCTTTACGCGCGCGTTGATCCGGTGCGAAGCATCTTCCTTGTCGCGGCGAATGCCGACCACGGTGGCAGGATAGCGCAGCCGGGCGGCCGCCCATTGCGTCTGCTGCGACGACAGCGTGCGGCCGGTGGCGTGATACACCTCCAGGGCCCGTTCTATGCGCTTGTAGTCGTTGGGATGTATGCGTGCCGCCGCCTCGGCATCGACCGCCGCCAGTTCACGATGAAGCGCGCCCGTGCCTTCACCCGCAGCCCGTGCCCGCAGCCGCTCCCGGAAGCCGGCATCGGCCGACGGGCCCTCGAACATGCCGAACATCAGCCCCATCAGGTACAGCGGCGTGCCGGCGACCACCAGGGCTGGCCTGCCACGCGAAGTGACGTCCGCGATGGCGGCGTCGGCCATCTCGACGAACCGGGCCACACTGCACGATTCCCATGGATCCAGTACGTCGATCAAATGATGCGGCACGCGAGAACGCTCCGCGGGGCTCGCCTTGGCCGTGCCGATATCCATGCCGCGATAGACCTGCATCGAATCCACGCTGATGATCTCGGCGCCCAGGGACTCAGCCAGGCGCAGCGAGACCGCGGTCTTCCCGCTGCCGGTCACGCCGAGCAACAGCGTCAGCCGGGCCAGGTCGGTTTTGTCTGTCGCTTCAGGTGGTGGACGCACGTTCCATGATCCCGGGCCGGGGAGCCGGTTCCGATTCCGACCGCGGACGCGCCGTAACGGCTTCGTAACGTTTTGATGCCCGGCTGCATCAGAACACTGGAATCGGGCGCTTGCCGCGCCCGATTTGAGGACGTAACATCAGCATTTACATAATATTGCGTTGCGGACCCATTCGCCCCAGACCCGGGAGCGCAATTGTTCGGCTAACGCCATGCACAAGATTCGGTCTCATATTGCAAAGATCGTATAATCGCAGGGAACTCCCGGCTTGGCGACATCGTTAAACCGGGAGGCGGCTGGATTGTACAATCCATCGCTAACCTTCGCGGCATATTTGGCCTGAGTGATTCTGCAACGCGGGCGTAGCCCGTTGTTGCAGAGTTTCATGTACGCTTATTGACATTCGATCACTTGAAACAAGGAGAAACCGGTATGCGAAAACTCTGTCTGGCTCTGGCTCTCGTGGCGGCATGTAGCATGGGCATCGCGGCTTCTTACGCCGGCCCCGGCTGCTGCGCCAGCAAGAAGGATGGCAAGGGCGAAATGACGGCGAAGGCGAAGGCCGCCTGCGCCAGCGTCAGCGCCCGCTGCGCGTCGAAGTCGGAATGCACGGGCGAATTCCCCCAGCTCGTGCGCATGGTCGGCGACAAGGCCGTTGAATGCCCCAAGACCGCCGAACGACTCGCCAAGGAACAGAACGCCAAGGTCGTCTATATGCTGGGCGACCGCAAGTTTGAATGCGAGGAGTCCGCATACGGCGCCCTGGCCGATGCAGCCGAAGAGTTCAACCGGAATTACGCCCGAATCGTTCTCGTTGCCGACGGCAAGGCCTACGCCTGCGCCGAAGACTGCTCAAAAGATAAGCCGTGCCATCCCGTCGTCCTCGCCGCCGTCAAGACCGCCGATGACTGCTGCATGACCACGGGCGCCGCCAAGTGCAATTCCTCGTGCAGCAGCAAGGTTGCGACGGCCAAGGCGACCTGCTCCTCGTCGAAGGGCGCCGGCGCCACGTGCAGCAGCAAGAAGACCGAGCTGGCCTCGAGCGAAGGCAAGGGCACCTGCGGCAGCAA
>CAYOZN010000042.1:0-27171 GCA_964408455.1 uncultured Planctomycetaceae bacterium | reverse complement strand
CGAAACCGCGTTTCCAATGGCGAGTTCGGCGGTGGGCTGCTTGTCCGCAGCGAATTCGGAAGCCTCGTTCCGGCATTGACCGTGTCAAACTGTCGCTTCGTCGATAACAAGGCCGGCCAGGGTGGCGGCGTCGCTCTTGCCCTTTACGCCAGGGCGGATTTCGAGTTCTGTGAGTTCGACTCCAATGCGGCACATGGCCTCGGCGGCGGCGGTCTCTTGGTCTACGAGAGTTCGGTGGCTGACCTCACAGATTGCGTCGTCTACGACAACACGTTCACCTACGGCGGCGGCAGCCCACAGGGCGGCGGAGGCCTGTTGGCATTCAAGGTGTGTACGCTCTCCATGCGGCGCGTCCGCTTCGAGTCAAATAGAAGCCTTTCTTCCAGAGGCGGCGGTATGGTCATCAGCGAATTCAGCAATGTGAATTTCGCCACCGACTGCCAGTGGATCGACAATACCGCCGAGATGGACGAGGGCGGGTTTGGAGGGGTCGGCGGCGCGGTCGTCTTCTATAACAATGCCAATGGTAACGTGGGCCGGTTCTTCAATTGTCTGTTTCAGGGCAATCGGGCCATACCTGTTCCATCACAGCAGAGCCTGGGCGGCGGTTTCTATATTGAGGTCAACGACGCCGTCGAAATGGCAAACTGCCTGTTTTTCGATCAAACGGCGTATCCAGGGACAGCTACCGGTTTCCGCTCAAGGGTGTGGCGTCGGCATGGCACTTGTTTGACGAGGAAAGTCCACGAGGGCATTACGAGGCTCCTGACGCCGTGCGCGGGCCGGGCTGGGGACCGCCCGGCTCTGAACGGGACGAGACAGCTATGAAAAAACGCGCTTGTTGCGAGGCTCGTGGAGATGCGCGCAGTCCGGGCTGAGGACAGCCCGGCTCTGATTGGGGTCGGCGCGGATTCATCGGGGAGATTACGGATTTGCGTGGGAACGTCACAAACCGGCAATGCTAAGTGCTGATTTCGCAGTATTTAGCGAAGCGGACCGCGGGCAGTGTCGGTACATCTGCCAGAATTCCTTTGAAATGGGTTGACCTGCACGCTCGATCTGGATACCTTCGCGCGAGGGCGACACTGCGAGAGAAGGAGGGAGATATTATGGCTCGGGCTATTTGCGCCGGAATTTCATTTGCCACTTTGATCGCAATCGTCGGATCTGCTTCGGCCAGTCCGATGTTCCAGTACAATCCCGATCCTATCAGCGCTAATCGGGCAGTGTCATGCGAGGTCGGCAGCTGGGACGATTCAGACTCATCGTTCAACGAATCGTATGACCTTGCGGATTTCAACAGCTCGGTGGGATGTGATTACACCGGCATTCCGGGTGTGGGAACGTCGAACGCATCGCATTCGTCCTCATACGGGCCGCAGGCGATTACGCTCAATGGTTCAACGGCCGGCAATTTGGTTTTTCAAGAAGAATTTGAACAAGGGGGTTTTGCTGCTGGAACGTATCTTTCCATGTCGTTCTCGCTCAACGAGGCGACAAGCTACGCACTGCAGGCGAGCGCGACAGGCAGCTGGGCCACGTCGGGGAACACGGCAAGCCAGGGAGAGGTAGTGGTCCAGCTCTTCGGGCCTTCGGGCGAAATCGTAAACGAGACGATGCCGGCTCCGGGATTTACCGGCGTGCCGATCAATTTCGCTCACTTCGGGGAGTTGGTGCCCGGAAGCTATCATTTGAACCTGAGTTTTGAAGATCTGATGAGGGCGTTTGCAAGCCCTGATGTTTCCTTAATTGATGGAGCATCCACATTCTCGTTTTCGCTCGTCATTCCCGAGCCATCAACGGGAATTCTGGCTGCTGTCACGTCGCTTTGGATGGTTGTGTTTCGCCCCAGGCGCAACATTCTGAACCAGTTCCGCCGGTAAGTCTGGATGACGCGGCACGTGCCGTGCGAACACCTGCACAGTTCATACCGGGTAAACAAATTCCTGGCGTTCGGGCGGGACTTGTTGCTTGCTGCGCTGGGTGTGGCGTTGGCATGGCACCGTCTACGAGTGGGGTAACGAGGTCGTGGGGAGGCTCGTTTCCGTGAGCGGGATCCGGGCTGGGGGCAGCCCGGCTCTGAACTGGTCATAGCCCGGCTCTGATTGGTGGCGCGTCAGATGTAGCTGTGCAGGGTCTTCATGTAATTGACGCGTTCGAAGGCGGCGGGGTTGGGGCAGGCGCGCTGGCTGAGGCAGCCTTTCATTTCGTCGAGGGATTCGTAGCCCTTTTCTTCCATCCAGGCCTGCATCTGGCGGAGGATGACGCCGACTTCCTGCGGGCCGCGCTTGAGCAGGGTCGAGCACATCTGCGTGGCGTCGGCGCCGGCCATGATCAGCTTGAGCACGTCGGCGGCCGAGTGGACGCCACTGGTGGCGGCGAGGCTGGCGGAGACGCGACCGTGCAGGATGGCGATCCAGCGCAGGGGCAGGCGCATGTCGTAGGGGCGGGAGAGTTGCAAGTCGGGCGCAACGTCGAGGGTCTCCAAGTCGATATCGGGCTGGTAGAAGCGGTTGAACAGCACGAGTGCGTCGGCGCCGGCTGCATCGAGCCTGCAGGCCATGTTGGCGAAGGAGCTGAAGAATGGGCCGAGCTTGACGGCGATGGGAATGCTGATGGCCGATTGCACGGCGTTGACGATATCGAGGCAGCGGGATTCGACTTCGCGGCCGTCGACGTCGGGCTCGGCGGCGACGTGGTAGATGTTCAGCTCGATGGCATCGGCGCCGGCGGATTCAAACCGCCGGGCGAAATCCGTCCAGCCGCCGAGGGTCGAGCCGTTGAGGCTGGCGATGATGGGCACGCCGGCGGCGGCCTTGAGGCGCTCGATGTGCCGGAGATATTCATCGGGGCCGGGCGTATCGCCGTAGCCCTTGGGAAAATAGTTCAGGGCTTCGGGGAAGCTGTCGACGCCGAAGGAGAGGTGATGTTCGAGCTCCATCGATTCGTGCGTGATCTGCTCCTCGAAGAGGGAGTGCATGACGACGGCGCCGATGCCGGCATCCTCCAGGCGGCGGACGAGGTCAGCGTCGCGCGCGAGCGGGCCGGCCGACGAGATCAGCGGGTTCTTAAGATCGAGCCCCATGTAGCGTGTTGACAGGTTCATCGAGATGGTCTCCGCCCTGCTGACTGTGGCCATTGTTCTTGTCGTGTTTTTCCGGGGTGGTCACGGCCAGCCCGGCAAGCTGTTCGTAGCGCCGATATCGCAGTGCCGCGTCGCGTTGTCCCTGCTGCTGCAACTGCGCGGCGTGTGTTGGATTGGCGTGCGACAGCATCTTGAAGCGGTTCTGCCGGCCGGTGAATTCGCTGAAGGGCACGCTGGGCCGCTTTGAGTCGATCTGGAGCGGGTTTGCCCCCGCCTCGGCGCGGCGCGGGTCGAACCGAAGCAGCGGAAAGTGGCCGGACTCGACGCCGGCCTTCTGAATGTCAAAGCCGTGACGCATGTTGATGCCGTGGGCAATGCAGTGGCTGTAGGCGATGATCAGCGAGGGGCCATCGTAACTCTCGGCCTCGATGAATGCCTTGACGGTCTGGAGATCGGATGCGCCCATGGCGACGGTGGCGACATAGACGTTTCCATAGGTCATGGCGATCAGGGGCAGGTCCTTCTTGCCGGTGGGCTTGCCGCCGGCGGCGAACTTGGCGACGGCGCCGCAGGGCGTGGACTTGGAGCATTGACCGCCGGTGTTGGAGTAGACCTCGGTATCGAGCACGAGGATGTTGACGTTGCGGCCGGAGGCCAGGACGTGGTCGAGGCCGCCAAAGCCGATGTCGTAGGCCCAGCCGTCGCCGCCGACGATCCAGACGCTTCGCTTGACGAGCATGTCTGCCACACCGCGGAGGCGGCGGGCCTCGGGCGACGTCAGCGCCGATAGCCGGTCCTTGAGAACCGCGACGCGATCGCGTTGTTCGAAGATGGCAACCTCATCGGATTGATCGGCGGCCAGGATCGCGTCGGCCAATCCGGGGCCGACGTCGTTGCGCAATCGGGCGACCAGTTCGCGGGCATACTCGGCCTGCTTATCGATCGACAGGCGGAAGCCGAGGCCAAACTCTGCATTGTCCTCGAACAGCGAATTGGACCAGGCGGGGCCGCGGCCATCGGCATTGACGGCGTAGGGCGTGGTCGGCAGGTTTCCGCCGTAGATGGACGAACAGCCGGTGGCATTGGCGATGATGGCGCGATCGCCGAAGAGCTGCGACATGAGCTTGAGATACGGCGTTTCGCCGCAGCCGGCACAGGCGCCGGAATATTCGAAGAGGGGCTGGAGAAACTGTGAGCCCTTGACCGAATTGGCCTTGACGCGGTCGCGCTGGATCTCGGGCAGATCGAGGAAGAAGTCGTAGTTGTGGCTTTCGGGCTCGCGCAGCGGCGCCTGCGGTGCCATGTTAATGGCCTTCAGCCGGGCGACCTTGCGGTTTTTGGCGGGGCAGACTTCGACGCAGACGCCGCAGCCGGTGCAGTCTTCGGGGGCGACCTGAATCGTGACGAGCAGACCGTCGAGCTCCTTGCCCTTGCCGTTGGCGGACTTGAAGGTGGGCGGTGCATCGGCGACGAGTGCCGGGTCATAGGCCTTCATGCGAATCGAGGCATGGGGGCAGACCAGGGCGCACTTGCCGCACTGGATGCAGACGTCGGGATCCCAGACGGGGATTTCCTGGGCGATGTTTCGCTTTTCCCAGCGGGCGGTGTTGGTGGGGAAGGTGCCGTCGCAGGGAATGGCGCTGGTCGGCAGGGCATCGCCGCGTCCGGCGATGATCTCGCCGAGCACTTCGCGGACGAAGGCCGGCGCCGATGCCGAGACCGGCAGCGGCACGGTCAACTGGCTGTCGACCTCTTTCGGCACGCTGACTTCGTGGAGGTTGGCCAGGGTCTGATCGACGGCGGCGCAGTTTTTGGCGACGACGTCTTCGCCCTTGGATTCGTAGGTCTTTGCGATGGCCCCCTTGATGGCGGCAATGGCCTGCTCGCGCGGCAGCACGTTGGAGATGGCGAAGAAGCAGGTCTGCATGATGGTGTTGATGCGAGCGCCCATGCCGGTTTCGCGCGCGACCCCGTAGGCGTCGATGACGAAGAGGCGAACGCGGCGGTCGATGATCTGCTGCTGCACGGAGCGGGGCAGGCGTTTCCAGGTGCCGTCGCGTCCGTATGGGCTGTTCACCAGGAAGACGGCGCCCGGCGCGGCGGCGGCCAGCATGTCGTAGCGTTCGAGGAAGACCCACTGGTGACAGGCGACGAAGTTGGCGAGGCTGATCTGGTAGGTCGAGCGGATTGGCCGCGGTCCGAATCGCAGGTGCGAGACGGTCATCGAGCCGGCCTTCTTGGAATCGTAGACGAAGTATCCCTGGCCAAAGTTCGGGGTGTTCTCGGCGATGATCTTGATCGAGTTCTTGTTGGCGCCCACGGTGCCGTCGGAGCCGAGTCCGTAGAACACGGCGCGCACCACTTCGTCGGGCTCGGTCGTGAACGATGCGTCCACTTCGAGGCTCGAGTTGGACACGTCGTCGGTGATGCCGATGGTGAAGTGGTTCTTCGGCGCGGTTCTGGCCAGTTCGTCGAAGACGGCCCTGGCCATGGCGGGGGTGAATTCCTTTGAGGAGAGGCCGTAGCGACCGCCGATGACGCGGGGCAACGGTCGGCCATTCAGACGGCCTTCGCTGTAGGCTTCGATGAGCGCCGTCTGGACGTCCTTGTAGAGCGGCTCGCCCTGGGATCCGGGCTCCTTGGTGCGGTCGAGGATGGCGATGGATTTGACGGAGGCGGGCAACGCGTCGAGCAGGTGTTTCGCCGAGAAGGGCCGATAGAGCCGGACCTTGACCAGGCCGACTTTTTCGCCGCGGCCCACGAGATGGTCGACCAGTTCATGGACGGCCTCCGCGCCGGAGCCCATGAGCATCAGCACGCGCTCGGCATCCGGGGCGCCGATGTAGTCGAAGAGATGATACGAGCGCCCGGTCAGGGCGGCGAACTTCTTCATGGCGCGGGCGACGATATCGGGGCAGGCGGCGTAGAAGGGGTTTGCTGCTTCGCGGGCCTGAAAAAATACGTCCGGATTCTGGGCGGTACCGCGCAGGACGGGCCTGTCGGGGTTGAGGGCGCGATCGCGGTGCCGCTCGATCGCCTCCTCGTCGATCATGGCGCGGATGTCGTCGTCGGTGAGGTCTTCGATCTTGGAGATCTCGTGGGAGGTGCGGAAGCCATCAAAAAAGTGCAGGAACGGCACGCGCGCTTCGAGGGAGGCGGCGGTGCTGATGAGTGCCATGTCCATGACTTCCTGCACCGAGCCGGACGCGAGCATGCCCCAGCCGGCTGCGCGGCAGGCCATGACGTCGCTGTGATCGCCGAAGATGCTTAAGGCATGGGCGGCCAGGGTTCGGGCGGTCACATGAAAGACCGCGGGCGTCAATTCGCCGGCGATCTTGTACATGTTGGGAATCATGAGCAGCAGGCCCTGGGAGGCCGTGAATGTCGTCGTCAGGGCACCGGTCTGGAGGGCGCCGTGCACGGCGCCGGCGGCGCCGCCCTCGCTCTGCATTTCGATGACGCTGGGGATGGTGCCCCAGATATTGGGCCGGTTTTCGGCCGACCACTGATCGGCCCATTCGCCCATGGGCGACGAAGGGGTGATGGGGTAGATCGCAATGACTTCGCTGACGGCGTGGGCAACGCGGGCTGCGGCCTCGTTGCCGTCGATGGTGACGTACTGGCGTACTGCCATGGATGCAATCCTCCGCGAGCGCTAAGCGGTGGCTCGCCGGGAGGCGTTGGGCAAGTGGCGTTCCACGGCTCAAGATGAGGATTGAAGGGCATTTAGGAGCGATAAGCGGCGTGGATGGGGCAGGCTCGCGCATAATGCGGCGGAATTTTCCGCAGCGGTGCCAGAGGGTTCCGCAGGCGTCCATCTCCGCGAGCGCGGCTAGCCCGCGCGGGCGGTCGGCTTACGCCGGCTTGAAGGCGGCGAGGGAGGCGACGATGCGACCGGGGTCGGTCTCCCCTTCGCGGACGATTCGGACGTCCCAGCCGGGGAAACAGGCGCGTAGTTCGCCGGGCAGAAGCAGGTGGGCATCGCTGCGCGGCTTGCCGTAGCGCTCGCGATGCTCGCGCAGGAAGGTTTCGTAGACGACGAGACCGCCGGGGCGGACGGCGCGGGCGATGCGGGGCAAAAGCGGGCGATGCAGGAATCGGAAGCAGGTCACGACGTCAAACGCGGCTTCGGGCAGCGCGGAATCCGACTCCAAGTCCTGAATACGGGTGGATAGCTGCACGCCGTGGCGGGCGGCGAGATCGGTGGCCCTGTCGAGGGCATCGGGCAGGACGTCGCATGCGGTGACGCGCAGCCCGGATAGTGCCATGAACACGGCATCTCTGCCGGTGCCGCATGCCAGGTCGATGGCCGTGCGGCTTTGCAGGGTGCCCCACTGCTGCCGGGCCAGATCGAGTGCCTCCACGAGCAGGCGGTGCGGGCGCCAGAGGCGCGCGGTTGATTCGCCGGACTCCGTCGGGCCCTCGGCGAGGAACTTCTCGCCGGCGGCGCAGGTGAGCCGGCGGCGGTTGCGGGCCCGCAGCCGCGAACAGGCCCAGCGGGCGCGGGTGGGGTTGGTGTCGAAGACGATCAGCGGCTCGTCGGGCGGAGGAAGTTCGTGGATGCGGCGGGCAAGCTCTTCCAGGGGGATGTTGGCCGCGCCGGCGGCGTGGCTCGCAAGAAAGTTCTTCCGGGGGCGGACGTCGAGGATGGCGGGCCGGGGTGTAGGGGAATATCCGGATGCGTTCATTGCCGGCTCATATCGGCCGTGCGACGGTTCTGCGGCGGAAAGACGCGCAATAATCGACGCGGCGGGTGAATGTTATCGCTTGTTATGCGGTGCTCAAGGTGGAATTGGGCCGGTGGCCGGGGGTAGACTTCAGTATCGGCGTCGCGGATGACGCGGGGCCGTCCCAAGTCCGTATCCGCTCGTCCAGTTTTATTGTCGGAATGCCTTGCATGCACACGTCTGTGGTACATGTTTGCGGGCCGAGGGCTGCCGGCAAGACGCTCTTCTGTCGCCGCATCGCCGGCCTGGTCGGCGTGTCGCACGTGCAGCACCTGCGGCTGGAGTTGCATGCAAAGTCGCCCTCGCCGCGCATCAGTGTTCTGGGTGATGCGCTGGGCGGCGGGCTGTTCAGCCGGAACTGCCGGGTGAATGGGCCGACGATCTTCGAGGATGTCGCCGATCTGATTCAACTGGCCGGGCGCGAGTGGCGCGGTGCGGTGATCATGGAGACCGATACGACGCCGTGCTATCGCCACGCGTTTCCATACGACGTGCGGGTGTTCGTACTGCGTCCGCCGCCGCGGCCGGAGGCCATCTTTCGATCTCCCGAGGAGGCGGAGCGGGCGATGGAGCTGGCGATGCACGACACGGGGGTTTTTGCGGCGGAAATCTTCGGACTTGGGCCCGGCCCGCACGACTCTTCGGAAAACAAGGCGCCGCGGTCCGCGGAGGCGAATACCGCGGAGCTGCCGCGGCCGGAATGCGACGAAATGCCGTGGCGTCCGGATGTCGCGGCCGATCTGGCATTGCGGTTTCAGCTGCGCCCCGAATACCATTCTCTCATGGATAGCGATCTGGTGCTGCTCAACGCGGCGCCCCCCATCGATCGAAAGTCTGCCGCGGCCTGCGTCGAGCGCATCACGGCGCTGCTCGAAACGCTTCGGCTGCGGCTCAATCGCCTGGCGTGGTTTGCAGCCTGCGACATGGGGGATGATGATGACCCGCGTCTGCTCGAGGGCCTTGAGCGGCTCTCGGCCCTGATGCACCGGCCGGACGCGATGCAGGCATGAGCGAACGCACACCGAACGAACTGATCGACCTGGCGCTGAACCAGCCGCTTGCCGCCGACACGTTTCGGCCGGTCGATCTGCGGCTCGATCGCACGACGGGTCTGCACATCAAGTGGGCGGACGGACACGAGAGCCACTTTCCCCTTGTATATTTGCGCAAGAACTGCCCGTGCGCGAGTTGTCGCACGGAGCGCGAGAAGCCGGCGGCGCCGGTCAAGTCCCGGTCGCTGACGGTTCTGCCGGCCGGGGCCGGCCGGGCGGCGGAGTTTGCGAATGCCAGCGTGGTGGGGAATTACGCCATCAACATTATCTGGGCGGATGGGCACCGGACGGGCATCTATGATTTCCGGTATCTGCGGCTGATCGATCCCGCGAGCCCGGCGCTTTCGACGTGAAAATGGGCGGGTGTCGTGCGCCGGAGGTCGACTGGACGGCGAGCCCACGCAGCGCGCGATCGGGAGCCGTACGGCGCAGGACGTTTGGCGAAGCAGCACCTCTCAACTGGAGATAGCGGTGGATTCGACGGCGATTCGTGCCATGCTTGAGGCAGTCAGACGCGGGGAAGTCCCGGTGGACGAGGCCATGGCGCGGCTGTCGCGCATGCCTTTCGAGACGCTGGACTACGCCACGATCGACCACCATCGGGCGCTGCGCTGCGGCTTCGCGGAAGTGGTGTACTGCCATGGGAAGTCGCCCGAGCAGGCGGCGACGATCTTCAGCCGCCTGGCGGCGGGCGGCGGCAACGTGCTGGCGACGCGGGCGGATGCTGGGCACGTGGAGGCGATCCGGGCGGCGTGCGCGCGGGCGGAGCATCATGCGGCGGCGCGGTGCGTGACGCTGCGGCAGCGGCCAGCGCGGGTGAGTGCCGGCACGATCGCCCTGGTTGCAGCGGGCACTTCGGACGGCGCGGTTCTTGAAGAGGCGCGGGTGACGTGCGAAATCATGGACAGCCGGGTCTTCGTGATCAACGACGTGGGCGTGGCCGGGCTGCACCGGCTGCTGGCCCGGCTGGACGAGCTGCGCAAGGCTCGGGTGGTGGTGGTTGCGGCAGGGATGGAAGGCGCGCTGCCGTCGGTGGTGGGCGGGCTGGTGTCGGCCCCGGTCATCGCGGTGCCGACCAGCATCGGCTACGGGGCAAGCTTCGGCGGCATCACGCCGCTACTCACGATGCTCAACAGCTGCGTGGCCGGCGTATGCGTGGTGAACATCGACAACGGCTTCGGCGCGGGTTACCTTGCCGCCATGATCAACCGGCTGGGCGAGGTCGAGTAGGCCGGGATTCTCCGTTCGGGGATGAGGCCGATCCCGCTCAGCGCAATCGCCCTGGCACCCGATTGCAACGCGAAGGCCGTGCGCACATTCGTGCCTCTTCACCACTATGAGCCAATCCCCAAGACGCAACAGCGCTCGAACCAGACCGAGGCCCGGCAGGCCGGGCAGATCGCGATCGCTGATGTTCGTTCAACGCATCACGCGCCCTACGCGGCTGGCCCGCCGCCGGGCGGATTCGCACAAGGGCGACTACGGGCGGGTGCTGATCATCGGCGGTTCGCGCGGGATGATCGGCGCGCCGGCGCTGGCGGCAAACGCGGCGCTGCGTTCCGGCGCGGGGCTGGTGACGGTGGCGTGCCCCGAGTCGATCCAGCTTGCGGTTGCAACGCTCTGCCCGTGCGGGACGACGATTCCGCTGCCGGAGGACCGCGGCGGTCGGCTTCGGCCGATGGAAGCGGCGCGGGTGCTGAAAGGAAACGGCGACGCAAGGGCGCGCTTCGACGCGGTCGCCGCGGGGCCGGGGCTGGGATCGGGGGACGACGCCTTTGCCGATGCGTGGCTGAACCTGGTTCGGCTGATCTGCGCGGAGGCGCAGCGGCCGCTGGTGCTCGATGCGGACGGGCTGAACGCCCTTCCGGCAATCGGTGGGCCGCATGGTGCAGCGGCTGCGACACTAGCAGCGGCGGGCCTTCATCGTGCCATTCTCACGCCGCATCCGGGCGAGATGGCGCGGCTGCACGGCACCACGGCCGCCAAGGTGCAGGAAAACCGCGAGCGGATCGCGATCGAAACGGCGCGACGGCTGTCGGCTACGCAGGCCGGCACCGCCGAAGACAAACGCGCGGTGGTCGTGTTGAAGGGCGCGGCGACGGTGGTGAGCGACGGTCATCGCGTATATGTGAACCGGAGCGGCAATCCGGGGATGGCGACGGGCGGGACGGGCGACGTGCTGACGGGCGTGATCGCGGCACTGGCCGGGCAGGGGTTGAGCCGCTTCGACGCGGCGGCGCTGGGCACGCACGTTCACGGCGTTGCGGGTGATCTGGCGGCGAAGGTGCGCGGACAGGTTGGGCTGGTGGCGAGCGATGTGGTAAAGTTTTTGCCGGCGGCGTTCATGAAGGCGCGATGAATTACGTTCGTGGACGGGCGCTCAATGGTGGGCGGGCGCCGGCCCGACACGGGCCGGCTCGCGGGGGATTTCCGGTAAATGCAATCGCGCGAAGTGGTGTGCGCTCGAATGTGGGCGGGCGCCGGCCCGACACGGGCCGGCTCGCGGGGGTTCATCGAGGAGGTTTTTCAGTTCGTGCATCCAAGGCGCACGCGGCGTCAGTCCGCGACCGGGCGGGGCGCTGCATCTTCGGAGGGCTGGGTGGCAGGCGGCAGATCGGCGCCGGGCGCGGGTTGAGACTCCGGGGCGCCCTCGTCCTGCGGCTTGCGGCCGATGTCGGCGGCGCGGGCGAGGGTGAGCGTGACGTCGAAGGTGCGCCAGCGGCGGCGGATCGTCAGCGTGATGTCCTCGCCGGCGGCGCGGTCGCTGAGGCGGCGCTGAATCTCCATCAGATCGCCGGTGGGCTTGCCGTCGATGGCGGTGATCTTGTCGCCATCGTTCAACTTGGCGCGCTCGGCGGGCGAATGGCGCGCGACTTCGCGGATGCGCACGCCGGGCGTGGGCGGCAGAATCTTGTCGAGCATGGGGATCAGGCTCTCCTCGTCGGGCTCGAGGATGACGCCGATCTTTCCCTGCTCGATGTCCTCGCCGGCGACGAGACGCTCGTGGACCTCGTCGAAGCGGTGTTTGTAAATTGCAAAGCCGATGCCACCGTCGTACCACTCGGCCCCGGCGAGGGCGCCGCCGGAGCCGGCCATGGGCACGAGGATGCCGATGACGCGACCCTCGACGTCGATCAGCGGGCCGCCATAGTTGACGGGGGAAATCTTGGCATCGGTCTGGACGGCGTTGCCATTGCGGCGGTCGAGGGCGCTGAGGATGCCCAGGGAGACGAAGGTCTGGCTGCCGCCAAGGCCGCGGCCGCAGGCGATGGCATACTGGCCCACGCGCAATTCTTCCGCCGGGACCCACTGAGGCGGCGTCAGATCGGTGGCATCGACCTTGACCAGGGCGAGCCGCCGGATGTGGTCGCGTGCGACCAGCCTGGCCACCAGCTGTCGGCCGTCGGCAATGGCCACGGTGATGATGGATGGCTCGCGGGCGAAGTTGAAGCTGCTGGTGACGATGTAGCCGTCGGCGGAGAGGACCAGGCCGGTGGTCGGGCCTTCGGCGATGCGGAAGGACTCTTCGACGACGCCGTGAGGCCCCTGCTCGCGTACGGGCTGGGCGCCGCCGATGGTGTCGATGGTGACGAGGGAAGGCTCGACGGCGGCGACGGCGCCGCGCACGACGCGGGCCCGTGCGCGCTCAAAGTCGTAGGGATCGACGGCGCCGCCGGACTGGGCGGCGGCCAGCCATGCCACCATTATGGCACCCATTGCGATCACCGCGCATCCTCCTTTGCGGCCACCTTGATGGTGATCTTGATCAGCTTGGCGCCGCGTTTGACGATGAGGGTGGTGATCTGTCCGGGCTGGAGATCGGCGAGGGCGGTCTCGTAGTCGCGGGCGTCGTTGATGCGGCGGCCGTCGAGCGAGATGATGAGATCGTCGGCCTTCAGGCCGGCGTCCGCGGCGGGGCTGCCGCGTGCGACGCGCTCGACGTAGGCGGAGACGTGGCGGAAGCCGAGGCGGGAGAGCTTGATGCCCAGATAAGGCTGGCGCGCGTCGCGCGGGGCCGGCTGCGACGTGGCCGACCGGGCCGGTTCGCCGCCGAGAAAGGCGAGCAGTTCCTCGGACGGGAGGGCATAGTTGATGCGGGTGTTGGTGCTGGCGGCCTCAACGATGCGGCCGACCATGCCGATGCAGCGGCCCTCGACATCGAGCAGCGGGCCGCCGGGGGCGCCGGGGTTGGAGGTCATGGCGTCGTAATACAGGGCCGGCCCCTTGTAGCCGAATTCCCGTGTCAGTCGATTGGCATCGAGATCGCCCTTCATGCTGAGGACGCCGCGATTGACGCTGACGGCCTCCTCGCCCTCGGCGATTTTGAACCAGTTGCCCAGGGCAATGACGGCATCGCCGGGGGCAAGGGCATCGGTGGCGACGAGTTCCAGAAAAGGCAGGTCTGTGGCGTCGATCTTGAGGAGAACGAGCTGGCGCACTTCGTCGGTTCGCTCGACGCTCGCCTCGAAGGCGCGGCCATCGGAGAGGACGGCGCGCGGGCGGCCGGTGCTGGTCAGGAGCGACAGGGCCGTGATGATCTGCCCATCCGCGGAGACGAGGAAACCGGTGGCATAGCCGTGTTCGCGGCCGATGCCGGGGCCGTAGAGCTTGACGACGCAGCGATGAGCGCGTTCCCATGCGCGCTCGATTGTGTTGGGCGCGATGGTCGGCGCACTGGCCGTCGCCCCGGCGGCCGCAAGGCCGGCGACCAGGACGGCCGCGGCCAGCGCGCCTGCGCAGACGGTGCGGCTCATGGTCGGGGGCCGAAGGCAGGCGCGCTCAGCCCTTGAGCAAGATGTCTTCGAATTCGTCCGCGGCATAGATCTCGTCGTCGATGTAGAGCCGCCGCACGCCCGGCAGCCGAAGGGCGTCGAACCGGCGATGGTCTGCATATTCGTAACGCGCGGCCCTGCCGGTGGCGGGATCGGTAAACGCGATCCGCAGCAGGCGGCCGTTTTCGTCGTCGAAGGCGATGGTGAATTCCGGCCTGCCCTCGGCGCGGTGGCGAAGCACCACGGCAATGCGCCCGTCGATCTCGTCGGCGTCGACGACGCGGAGGGCCTTGATGAAGGAGGCGTCGTGCTGGCCCATCAGCGTCCAGCGAATGGCACGCTCCAGGTCGATCGGCGTCACGCGGTTTTGCAGCGACGCTGCTTCCTCGCGGGATTCCTGTACGTCGATGTTCGTCTGCTCCTGGGGGCGGGAGGCGAGTGAGCGGCGCAGCGTGGCTTCGAGGGCGGTGACCTGTTTGACCGCGGCGGCGCCGCCGAGGGAGGCGTGGTGGAGCGCCAGTGCCCGTTCGACGGCACGCCGATTGGCGCGCTCGCTCACGGCATGGGGGCCGTATGGATTCGTGCCGGGCGGGCCCTCAGATTCGGGCAGGGGCAGATCTTCGAGCCGGAAGCGGAACTTCTGCGGGCCGGCTTCCCGCTCTATCTCGACAATCACCGGCCAGTGGGCCGGGAACACGCCCAGGTGCGACAGGAACTGGTTGGCGCTGGCGACTTCGCGTCCGGCGAAGCGGAGGAGGCTGTCGCCCAGGCGCAGACCGGCCTTGTATGCCGGGGAATCTTCGAGAATCTCGTCGACGATGACGGCGTCGCCGCGATCGCGCACGGTGAAGCCGGCGCTGGCGTGCCGCGTCGTCAGGCCGGCGCGGAGCATGGGAATGAACCGCTTGATCTGGTTGATCGAGATCGCGTAACCGACGCCGACATTGACGCGGCCGCGTTCCTCGATGGAGACGCGCCCGTTGATGCCGACGACGTCGCCCGACAAGTCGAACAACGGCCCGCCGGAGTTGCCCGGATTGATCGAGGTATCGACCTGGATGCAGTCGGTGTAACGGAGGGCGCGTCCGCCCTTGCCGGCGCCCTGCTGGTAGCGATGAAGGCCGGAGACGATGCCGAGGGTGACGGTGGGCACGTAGTCCTCGGCCAGGAGGAAGGGATTGCCGATGGCGAGGGTGTAGTCGCCGATACGAAGGGCATCGGAGTCGCCGAGCCGCGCATGCGGGAAGTCTTCGCGGCCGGTGGCCCGGAACATGGCGACATCGCCGGTGGGATCGATGCCGAGGACTTCGATGTCGTACATTTTGCCGTCGTCGAGGCCGCACTCGCCGAGCCTGTCCTGAAGCATCATGGCGACGACGTGGAAGTTGGTCAGGCCGTAGCCTTCGGCATCGATGATGACGCCGGAGCCGCCGCCGGCGCGGTTGCCCTTGCCGAAGAGGCAGGCGACGGCCGGGCGGATGCGCTCGATGAGGTTTACGCGGGCCTGCTCGTATGCGCGGACGCGGGCCAGATCGGCCCCGGCGGGCTCGCCGGCGGCCGGCAGTGTCGCGATTGAGACACTCACGGCGGCCAGGAGTGCCATTTGCCGCAGGCAACGCGGGGGCATCACGACCGGCTCCCCCCTGCCGCGCGGATCAGGACGGCGTCGACCCAGTTGCCGTGATCGGACAGGTCCAGATCGTCGGCCGGGTCGCATTCCAGAACGAGGGACTCGACGCCGGTCACGTCGAGGGTAATGGCGGCTGGCGCATCGCCGCCGCGGACCAGCGGCGATTCGAAGAGCGTGCGGCCGTCGCCGAGCACACGAAAGATGACCGAGCCGGCCGGGGCAACCGAATCGTCGATGCCCGCCTGGGCGTGAAAGCGCTCGAAGGACCTGCCCAGCCTGTAAGTCAACCGGTTGTGTGCGTGAACGCCGACGCCGCTGGCATACGTGCGGCGCGCGATGCGGAGGGGCCCGCCGGTCACGTTTTCGTTCATGCGCGGCGGCCATGGGGCTTCGGTGAAGGACTGCGTTTCCACGTGTTGCGGTTTCAAATCGGACAAGTGCACGAGCCGATCGCTCTGAAGTTCGATGGAGCGGACGTGCGACCAGGGGAGATGCACGCTGCCGAGGGGACCGGCATCGACGCGCACGCCATCGGCGGCGATCGAACGCACGTCGGCCTGCAGGCGGTTGCCGCCGAAGAGCGTGACGCGGCCGGCGGGCGCGACGCCCTGCGCGCCCGGTGCACCGAGGATGAAGCCGTATGCCTGCGTCAGCGCGCCGGTGCGGGAATTGGATTCGTAGCCAAACTCCCACTGGCGCGGCGTGAGTTGCTCGAGCGAGCCGGGGATGGCAACGGAACGGCCTTCGCGGACCAGCAGCATGATATCGCGGCCGGGTTTGCGTTCGGCGATTCGGCGCTGGAAATCGGCCTCGGCATCGGCATCTCTGGCGCCGGTGCGGATGGCGGCAATCGCCTGGAACGGGACGTCGATCGTCAGTTCGGCGGAGAGCGCGACGGACAGGCGCGGCTTTGCCGATTTCTCGGCTTCGACCAGATCGCCGGCGAGGGTTCCGCCGCCGCCGAGGAAGACGGTGACCGAGGGTTCGCGCGGTGCCGACGGAATGGCATGGTTGTCCGGATGCACGGGCGCGATATGAAGCACGTCCGACAGCGGCACGGACATCGGCGCGCCATCGACCGTGCCGCGCAGGTCGCCGCTCTCGTCGAGCACGACGGCGGTCCACTCGTGCGTCTGCATGGCGACGGTGCCGATCCGCAGCGGCGGCGAAGCCGGCGGCGCATCGGCCTGCGCCGGCGACAACAGGCCCAGCATGGCGGCGAGAAAGATCACGGCGAGGGCGCATCCTTGGCCAGCTGTTTGTAGTACTGTTCGAGCAGTTCGCGGTACTGGCTGGGGAACTGTTTCTGGAGGGTCTGGAGGATCTGCTCGCGCTCGCGGGGCGGCATCTTGCCCCAGGCCTCGCCCGGCGCCGCGCGGGTCTTTCGCAGTTCGCCCATGCGCTGCTCGCCGCCCGGGAGTGTCGAGCGGCCGGCACCGCCGCCGGGGTTCTGGCCGCCGGCGCCGCCGCCACCCTGTCCGCCGCCCTGGCCTTCGCCGCCGCCGCCCTGGTTCTCCTGCTGCTCGGCCTCTTCGATGAGGGCGTCGAGGAGGGCGACGGCCTCTTCCTGCCGCTCCTGCACGTCGTCGCCGGTGGCCTTGAGGCCGATGCGGCGACGGGCATAGGCCAACAGGTCGCGCACGTCGCCGATGCGACCGGGGGCGCGTCGGGAGAGCTCCGTAAGGATCTGCCGGGCGGTCACGCGGAAGCGCTCGGGGGCGGCGGGATGGTTCTTGAGGAAGTCTTCGAAGGTGGCGTAGGCGTCTTCGTAGAGCAGGCGATGCACCTGGCAGTAGCCGAGCATGAAGCGGAACTGATCGGAGGACGTGGTGTATTGTTCGATGGGCTTGTGGCGTTCGAGGACGCCGTGGAGGACGTCGTAGCAGCTTTCGACGTCTTCGATCTCGACGAGGGGGCCGGCGGCGAGGTTGGCGGCGGCGACGGCGAGAAAGGGATCTTCCGATTTGGCGAGCGATTCGAATACGTCGGCGGCCTGGAGCGGGTCGTCGCCGTCCAGAAGGTCCAGGCCGCGCTTGAAGTCGGGCGAAAGCACGGCGTAGGAAAGATTGATGAAGTCGGACAGCTCGTCGTCGGGCGTCTGCTCGCGCTGCCTGGCGACGAAATCACGGGCCTGGGCGTCGTACGGCGAGTCGGCGACGTGCTTGATGAAGGCGGCGACGACCTGATCGGCGGGCAGCGGCGGCGGGGCCGGTTCGCCGCGGGCACGCTTGGGCGGGGCCATCCAGTCGTAGCCGGGCAAGGGCGCGGGCATGTTTTTGGGCGGCAGGGCCAGGCAGGCCAGCGACAGGCTGATTGATAATGAGACGATCATGGGACTATTCCCAAAGAGAATGTTGAATGTTCAATGCTGAATGGTGAATGAATTCAGGAGCACCATTCTACATTCCGCATTTCGCATTTCGCATTTTGCATTCACCATTTTGCATTCCGCATTCTGCATTCAGCATTCTGCATTTCGCATTCATCACTGCGCCCGCTGGAGGGCCTCGTGCATCGTGCGGGCCATGTTGGCGACGTCGTCCTGCCGCTTGTGCAACTGGTCAAGCGAGGACTGCACTTCTTTCTGATCGGCATCCGGCCCGGCACGAAACTCCTCGAGGGCGGTCGTCATTTTGTTGACCCGCTGCTGGCAGGCGCGGAGCAGCTTCAACTCGGCCGAGCCGGGCAACAGCGGCTGAGCGCCTCCACTGGCGCCGCCACCGCCGCTGTTCTCGAGCTCTTCCTGCTTTTTCTTGACGGCCTCGATGATGTCGCGGAGCACCTGTTCCAACTCGTCCTGGATCATCCGCACGGTGTGGCCGGCATCGGCGGCGGCGAGGCGATCGGCGGCGAGGCGGGCATCATCGCGGACCTGCTCGATGAGCTGCGGCAGCACGACGGTCGAGCCCTCCTCGGTGAGGATGAAGAGCGCCTGGTCGGCCTCGTCGCCAACCCAGCGCTGCTTCTGCGCGATTTCGGCGAGTTCGAGCTGGTCGGAGCGCTTCCACTTGTCGGCGCCAAGTTCCGACAGTCGCGCGGTGGCCTTGTTGCACTCGAGCTGACGGCCGAGCATGGCGCGGAAGCGCGATTCGAGGGCGGCGAGGAGTTCTTCCTGCTGCTCCTTGCGAAGCTGGTCGAGGCGATCCTCCACTTCTTCCTGGGCCTGCTTGAGCTTGTCGAGCGCCTCCTGCTGCTTTTTTGCGGCCTGGTCGGGATCGCCGTCGTCGAGCTTTTCGGCCGCTTCGTCCTGGAGCGGCACGGCCTCCTGCACCTGATCTGATCCCGGCGTATCCTGCTTCTGTTGCTGACCATCCTCGCCCGACTGGGAATCGCCCTGCTGTGACTGGCCATCCTGCGGCGAGCCGGATTCGCCGCTCGCACCCTTCATGTCCTTGGAAAGCCTCTCTGTCTTGCGGGCGGTCTTGCGCTGCTCGGCGGCCTGCTCCTCGAGCTTGAGGCGGTTGCGAATTTCCTTCGCCTGTTCCTCAATATTCTCAAGGGCGTCTTCCAGGTCTTCGGCTGCCTGCTGCTGGTCCTCCGCGGCATCGTTCCGATCGCCCTGCCGCAGGTCCTGCTCGGCCTGCTGCATGCGCTTTGTCGCCTGACCGAGCTTGCCGGCGGCCTTGCCGGCCTTGCACTGACCCTGTCCGGCTGCGCCGCCAGCGTCCGGGGATTTCGGTTCGCCGTTTTGCGGCTGGTCACCCTGTGATTGGTCACCAGGTGACTGGGCATCGGCCTGGGCGGCCTGCTCCTCGGCCTCTGCCACCGACTTGACATCGCGGGCGACGCCTTCGGTTTCGCCGCGCAGTTCGGCCTGGTCGGCGGCACCCTTGCCATCGTCCCCGCCCTGCTTGGAGCGCTGGGCGAGGGCCTTCTGCCGTTCGATGAGTTCCTTGATGTGGCGGGCGGCGGATTCGAGCAGTTCGGCCCGCTCCTGGGCGCGGGCGGCCTCTTCGGCGCGGCGCTTTTCTTCTTCCTGTTCGCGAAGCACGTCCTCCAGCGTCTTCTTCATGGCTTCGAGGCGCTCGAGCTCGCGCTTGCGTTCCTCCAGGTTGTCCGGCTCCTGGAGAAGCAGCTTGAGGATGTTCTGCAAGTCGGAGCCGACGGCCTCCTGCTGATCGAGGGCGTCGGAAAACTTTGCGTCGCCGAGCAGCTTGACGATGCCGCTCATCCGCTCGCGGACCTGTTTTCCGCGCAGGGCGGTCAGCCCCTCCATCAGGCGGTCGGCCTTTTCGGGCTCGGTCTTCTTCAAAGCCTGGGCAAGCTGGAACAGACGATCCTCGAGGCGGGCGATCTGCTCGCTGACGGCCAGCTGCCGCTGGGAGAGTTCGGACTTGTCTTCGGCGACGCCGCGCGGGGCATCGGGCACGTCGTCCTGCGATAGTGACATCGAAAAGGCACTATTCGAGGCCAGGCACAATGCCGCCATGCCGATGGCCAGGCCGCGGCGTGCCCGATGGAGGAGCGCCGTCCGCGATGCCTTCAGACGCCCGGCGTATTCATCTGCGATGATCACGGCTTCGGCTCCGTCGGTTGGGGCGGCTCGCCTTCCGATTCGCCGCCGAACAGGCGCTCGATCTCTTTTTCCATTCGGGCACGGGTGTCGTCGGTCACGTCGTCCTGCAAACGAACGATCTCCCGCAACAGACCGACGGCTTCATTGTAGCCTTCCCATTTTAGCATTTCGGCCAGGATGGCGTACATGCTCCGGATGAGCCTGGTCATCTCTTCGTCGAGACCGGCCGCGAGGGCGGGATCGTATTGCAATCGCAGTCGATCGATCTGATCGGCGATCTGCGGCACGCCGTCAGAAATCAGGGCGCCAAGCGGGCGTATCACGCCGCCATCCAGCCGGCGGCGCACGGTGGGCGTCGCAAGCTGGTTGACTCTCAGCTCGGCGTAGACCTGTTCGAACTGTCGCAGCACGGTCTTCATGCGGTTGATCTGCTGGCGCTGTGCGCGGGCTTCCTGCGCATAGCGGATGGCGCGATCGGCGCTGGCGGCGGCGGCGGGATCGTCGTCGCGGAGGATGGTGATGCGCTGTTGTAGCTGTTCCTGTGCCTTGATGATCTGTTCAAACTCGCGCCGCCATTCGTGCTCGCGCCGGCCAAGCTCGGTGAGGAATTCCTCGGGCGTGACGACGCGGAGCGTGAACGTCTGCGATTCGCCGACATTCACCGGCAACGCCGGCTCGACGGCATCGGCATCGGCCGGCTGCGAGGCGGGCGCAGCGATCGGCTGGTGGTCGGCAGCCCGGACGACCAGGGAAAGCTGCTGTCCCGGCTGCAACGTCAGACGCTGGAGCGGCCACTCGCGTTCCAGGCTGTAGCGCGTCTGGCCATCGACGAAATCGGGCAGCGGCTCCTCCTGCATGGCGGGCTGAGTCGTGGCCGATTCGCCCGGCTGCACGACGCGCCACGCGAGATGAATGGAGGACATGCCGAGATTGTCGTCGCTCTCGATCTGGATCGTCGGCACGGCGGCCGGCACCATCAGCTCGCCGGAGCCCGGAAGCGAGAGCCGCACGCGCGGCGGCGGATCGGACGTCAGGTTGAAGCTGTAGGTCACCGGGTGGGTGTCTTCGAGGCCGGCCTCGTCGCGGACGTCGAAGAAATAGGTGCCGCTGCGCGCGGGCGTAAAGCGGCTGATGATCTGCGTGCCATTTTCGACGGAGGCGGCGGCGGCCTCGCGATGATCGGTCCGCGAGCGCAACAGGGCCGACACCACGGGCTTGTTCATGTCGGCGGCGATACGAATGGCGGAGCCGCGAAGGAGATCGCTGCTGACCTGGCCGGAGGCGAGGGCGTATGGCTGCTGTCCGGTATATGCCGGCGGCGCGACCTGGATGGTGGCGGCCTTGACCATCGGGCGCTCGATGGCGTCGACGTGATACCAGGCCGTGTGCTCGTCGACGCCGAAGCGGCCGATCAGGAAGCGCACCTTGAGGCTCTGCGGCAGCGGGCCGTAGGCGAGCACGAAGCCGCGCTCGCCCTGCCGGTCCATCGGCCGCGACTCGCGCCGGCCGGATTGCGTTTCGATCTCGGCGCGAAGACTGTCGGGCACGCGATCGTGGGCGATGGCGGAAAGGGTCAAGTCATCGCCCAGCGGCCAGGCCATGCGTCCATCGACGAAGCCGCGCAGCTCGATCTGGGTGCGCGTCGGCCAGGGGCGATCGCGCAGGAGCCAGTTGCGTTCGACGTAGGCGCTCATCAGGTCCGGCGCGAAGGCCCCCGCCGCGACGGACAGCATCGCCGCCGCCAGCCCGCCGGCGACGAATCGCCAGTGGCGATCGCGGCGGAGCAGGTCGATGGAGCCGAGCTGCTCGTAGCGGGCGGCGGCGCGGGCGAACAGGCGCTCGACCATGGCCGGCGAATCGCGCAGCGGGTTGATCGCGGTGGCCTGCGCGAAGGCCACGGCGGAGACGAGCTGGTCGCCAAGCGTTGCGTCGCGTCGCTCGAGCAGGGCTGCGACGTCGGTGGCGCTCACGCGCACCAGTGCCGGCCGGACGACGCGACGGAAGGCATGCCATACGAGCAGGCCGACGACGAGTGCGAGCAGCAGGATGCGCGGGCCGAGGCCGAGCACAAGCAGGCGATCGGCGGCAAACTGAACGGCACAGGCGGCGACACCGATGGCGACGCACCAGAGAATGCCTTCGACGGCGATCTGCCGGCGCAGGGAGCGCCCGGTCGCCGACAGCGGGCGAACGACGCGTTGTTCAAAGCTGGTGCGAGCGTCGTGCATCATTCCATTCTGCGCGGCACATCCTTCGCGCGATTCGTCGGCCGGTGCCATCGGCGCGACAAAAAGACCATTCACATGTCACAACAGCCGGGCCACGCGGCGCATGATCCATTCGATCGTCAGCAGGCCGATCAGGAGCGACAGCACCGCGGGATTGTCCCAGAGGGCCCGCGAACGGCCGGCGGTGCGCGAGGTGCGGCTCATGTCCTCGATCAGCGACGGAATTTCGCCGGCCTGGTCGACATCGAAGTAGCGGCTGCGATCGCCGGCGGTTTCGACGAGTTCCTCAAGGGCCGCGCGATCCATGGCGATGTTTCGCATTTCGATGTCGGGCCGGGAAACGACGATGTCGCGCTCGATCCGCCGCGCGGCATCGGATTCGCCGGGTTGACTGGCGCCGGGCAGCTCGACCGACAGGCGCAGGGTGCCGATCTCGTTGGCGGCAAAGCGGCCTTCGTAGTAACCCTCGCGGCCGAGCACCGGCGTGAGGGCGATTGTCTGCGCCCTGTCGGCGCCGCCGTCCGAGTCGCCGGCCCGAGCGATGTTCAGATCGATGGACGGCAGCAGCAGCGGGCTGAAGCGCTCGTCGAGGGCACGGAGGCTGACGACGACGACTTCGCCGCTGTCGTATGCATCGCGCTGCGTGAGGATCTGCCCGCGGGAGCGGCCGCCGAGCAGCTTGCCTTCGACCAGGAAGCGCAGCATCTGAATCCAGAAGCGGTTGAAGTATTTTTCGTCGTGGCGGCGCCAGCGCCAGGTGGAGTTGATGCCGAGCCAGGCGGTTCGCCCGGCGCCGACGTACTGCGTGGCCAACAGCACGTGGGGGCCGAACTGGGGATTGGACATGCGCGGATTCGTATGCCGCATCAATGCGCGGGCGACCGGCTTTTCGCGGCGAACGGGATAGTGCCAGTGAACGCCGCCGAGTGCCGCCCATATGGCACGCGTGCCCTCGGGGGTGCCGCCCTGCTGGAGGATGGCGTCGCCCGAGGACTCCTCGGGCACGAGGATCGGCCAGCCGCGCGTCTGGTAGTGGCCCAGCTCGTTGATGACGATCTCGGCCTCCGGATCGGGGACGACGGGCAGGATTTCGAGAATCGGCTGCACCTTGGGCGAGCGCAGGAAGCGGCCGGTGTACTTGTTGCCGGCGGCGACGATCACGCCGCCGCCATAGTCGCCGACGTAGCTGGCGATCAGGCTGGCCCACGTCGGATCGAGTTCCTGCGGATCGACATCCATCAGCACGATGGCGTCGTACTTGTTGATTTCTTCGGGGGCGACGGGCAGCTCCTTGATGATGACGTCGCCATCGCGGACGGAATTGACGTCGGCCGATTGCAGCCACGTCGACAGGTCCACCGTCTCGTCGCGCTCCAGCATGCGCATCAGGAAGCGATAGTCGTAGCTGGGCGAGCCCGCCACCAGCAGCACCCGCATGCGGTCATCGAGCACGCGAATGCCGGGCAGCGTCTCCTTTTCGTTGTCTGTCAGGACCGATTCGACATCGAGCGGCGCGGCTCTGGCCACGAAGGTGAATTCGCCGGGCGTCTCCACCTTCTGCTCGAAATCGACGGGCGGCAGCGCTCCGCCGGGGCCGGGGCGGATCGTCTCGGTGGCGACCAGCTCGGCCGCGCCGCCTTCGCCGCTGCGCCGCAGGAGCTCCACCTTGACGGTCTGGCCGTCGGGGAGGCCCTGAGCCTCGACGCGTACGCTGATGCTGAAAGGATCGTTCTTGAATGTCGCGCGCGGGCCGGAGACCTGCACGACGCGGACGTTGACCGGCTCTGCCGGATCGCCGACGCCGACGGCATAGAGCGGGATGCCCTTGCGCCGCAGCACCCGGCCGACGACCGACAGCGGCTCGCCGCTGTTGACGGCGCCATCGGACAGCAGCACCACGCCGGCCACCGGTGCCTCCGCCATGGCATTCAGCGAGGAGCGGACCGCCTGGGCCAGATCGGTCGCGGCGCCGTCGGCGTCGATCCGGATCGGCCGAGTCTGGCCACCGCCGGACGCCGCCGCCGCACCCGCTTCGCCGCCGTTATCGCCGGCCCGCTCGAATTCGCCCAGGGCCGTCAGGCCGTCGGCGTAGCTGAAGACGCGGACGTCATTGCGCCTGGCCAGTGCCGGCAGCATGCCGGCGCGGCTGCCCGATACAAGCTCCGTGCAGATATCCTGCCGACGCACGCCGTCGGCCCCGAGCTCTCCGACGAGCCGGCTGACGCGGTCCGCATCCTCCGCCCGGCGATAGTGATCGGCCAATGACATGCTGGCGGACGAATCGATCAGCACCAGCGTGGCGGCATCGATGCGGCGCTCGAGATAGGTCGTCATGACCGGCTCGAGGCCGATGAAGCCGAGCACGAGGAGGATGAGCCCGCGCACGGCGACGAGAGACCAGCGCATGCCGCGGCCCATTCGCCCGCGGGCTTCTCGCCGGTAGAGCCAGACCATCAGGTACAGCAGCGCGGCCGTCAGTACGCCGCCGATGAGCAACTCGTTGCCGGCCGACCAGCGGGCGAACTCGAACCGCTCCTCGGTGCGGATCGCCGAGTCATGCTGCGCGATGATGGTGCTTAGCCAATTGTTCATATCAGCGTTTTCAACGTCGGACCGCGGGACACAGTTCCGGTTTGTCCCGTGCACTGCCTTTCACTAAACCTGTGCCCGCGAGCCGAAGTACCACGCGAGCCACTGCTCCGTCATCAAGACGCCGACGGCCGCGAGCAGCAGCGGCCACCACAATTCCCTGCGGGCCTCGGCGGCTTCGTCCGTCAAGGCGCCGATGTCGGCCACGAATTCGTACGCGGGCTGATCTCCCAGGGCCGCGGCCAGCTGCTCCTGCGTACACGTCGCCAGGTCGCTCTCACTCGCATCCGGATTGACGACGGCGTACCGCTCCGCCCGCTCGCCGGTGTTGGCGGTCAACTCGAACCGATAGATGCCGGTCGTGGCGGCATCTCCATAGTGAAGACTTGAGCTCCCGGACTCCGACGACCTGGCCTCGAGCGGCACCTCCGGCTCCATGGGATAGGCGGGCGTTCGCAGGGCCGCCTGCGGTTTGAACCGGGCGACGTCGATCGGGCACCAGAGCTCTCCACCGGCGACGGCCTGGGCGGCGGTGTCCGCCCGGCGGGCGGAATGCTGCACGAGCTGGAGCATCATTGGCAGAAAGCTGAAGTTCGAGGCCCAGTCGTTCCATTCCTGGTCGACGCTGGTGGCGACAAACAGGCACTGCCCGCGTCCGAACTGTTTCTGGAGGATCAAAGGCTGCACGTCGTCGTCGTTCAGCGAGACCACGACGCGCACGGGGGCGGGCGCGGCGATATCGGCGGTGTCGAGGCCGTCGTCCTGCGACGCCCCGTCGGCACTGCCGGTTGAGTCGGCGGCCGCGTTGCCCGAAGGCATGTCCACGCTGACCAGTGCGAAGATGTGAACCTGGCGGAGCAATTCATCGAGCGGTGCGACGAACGAACGCATGACGGGATGGCCGGCATCCCAACTGCCGATGGCGAATCCTTCGGCACCGGGCGGCGGCGTGACGAAGTCGACCAGCGCGGCCGGCAGGATGCCCTGTCCCTTGCGGAAGAGGGCGTCGTTGTAATGCGAGATGTCCACCTGGTCGCCGGCGAACATCAGCAACCCGCCGCCGTCGGCAACGAAGGCCTCGACGTTGGCGAGGGCGGCACGTTCGAGCCGCGGCACGTTGGCGAGGACGACCAGGTGATAGGGCGCGAGCTCGATGTCGTTCAGCTCCTGCTCGTCGACGACCGTGATCTCGTTGCCGCTGGCGACCCGGCCGGCCGGGCGCAGGGCCGTCCTGAAGAGGTATACCTCGTCGCGATAGGCGTCGTTGCTCGGTTCGCCATCGACCAGCAGCACGCGGAGGGCAGGCAGCACCTCGACGGCAGCGGCCCGCCGATTGTCCAGCGGGAGACCGTCGGCTTCGAGGGCGGCCCCGGCCAGATCGACCTGCACGAAGTCGGATCCGTCGGTGGGAAAGGTGATTTCGACCGGCTCGCGGATGGTCTGGTTCGGGGCAATGCGCGGCACGACGATCGGCGGAAGGCGGTGCCGCGCGACCGACACGCCGAATTCGACGTTTTCGACGGCGGCGTTCGACAGATTGGCCACGGCGACTTCAAAGCGGGCGGGGACGCCGGCCACCGCCTGCGGCTGCACCGCTTCGACGGAGGTGATGGCGACGTTGCCCGGGTCGCGATCGCCCATGTGAACGAGCACGATCTTGACGGCGCTGTCGCCGCGGGCGGCGCGAGCCAGCGGCGCCAGGGGACTCGGTGGAGGTTCATCGGAGACGGCGTTGCGCGGGCGGATCCAGTCGCGGCGCTGAAAGTCGCTGAAGATATAGACGGCCGCGTTGACCTGGGCGGCGGAGCGCAGGAGCGTCTGTGCAAGCGAATCGAGTGCCTGCGGCATGGCCCCCGCCTTCTGCGAGGGCGTCAGCGACGCCAGGCGATCACGAAGCTGTTGAATGCCGGTATCGTTGACGGATGGAATCGCCACCAGCGGCTCGGACGGGCGGCTCGTCAGATAGACAGAGAGCGTGTCGGCCGGCGACTCGCTGCCGATGAGCCGGGCCAGGCGCTCAATGGCGGCTTTGGAACGATCGAACACGGCGGCGTCCTCACCGGCCGCGGCGGGCGGGCGATAGGCCATGGAAAAGGAGTCGTCGAGGAGAATGATGCGCTCGGTGCGCGGGGCAGCGCCGACGAGCGTGGCGAAGGCGCTGGGCCGCACGAAGGGCCGGGCGATCATCAGGGCCAGCAGCACGATCGCGAGGCAGCGGAGGGCGAGCAGGATCAACTGTTCGAGCCGGATGCGGCGGCGGTTTTTCTTGTGGGCGGCGAGGAGGAAATCCATGGCCGCCCAGCGGACGCGGCGGAAGCGACGCCGGGAGAGGATGTGGATGAGGATGGGCGATGCCACCGCCGCGGCCCCGAGGGCCATGAGCGGGTTGAGCATGAATGTTGAGAGCCACTGGATCATTTCGTCATTTTTTGCACTGCTCACGGAGCAGTGGTACACGTTGCCTTCTCACGCCGCACTGCTCACGGAGCAGTGGCACGCGTTGGGCTTTGCACTGCTTGAAGCAGTGGCACACGTTACTTGTCTTGCCTCGCACTGCTTGAAGCAGTGGCAC
>CAYOZN010000041.1:0-32464 GCA_964408455.1 uncultured Planctomycetaceae bacterium | reverse complement strand
CCGACGACAACTCGAACGGCAACACCGACGACAACTCGAACGGCAACACCGACGATAACTCGAACGGCAACACCGACGACAACCAGAACGACAATTCCCCCGGTCCCTGCCCCGGCGGCATTCACGCGGTCAGCGTGGAATTTGAAGATGACGATATCGAAATGGAGGCAGAGTACCGCGAGCTGAACTTCGATTGCCGGCGCTTCCGCGTGAAGGTGCGCGAGCTGATGCCCGGCAGCTACGACGTCGCCATCAACGATGAAGTCGTCGCACAGATCACCGTTGGCGGCGATGGCCGCGGGGAACTGCGGCTGGAAACCGACGACGGTAACATGCCCGACGATTTTCCCGCTGTCGAGATCGGCGACACGTGCACGATCGGCGGGACTCTGCTTGGCGAGTTTGAGATGGATTGTCCGGAGGACATGCACGTCTGCAACGACAACGGCAACGACAACTCCGACGACAACTCGAACGGGAATACCGACGACAACTCAAACGGGAATACCGACGACAACGCCAATGGCAACACAGGCGATCAGTCGAACTCGAACGGGTAGACCGATCCGCCGCAGCAGACGACTCTGAATGTCAGATTGGGGCGGCTGGATGCCGATCGGGCGCCGGCCGCCCCCGTCTGTTCAGCGACGTCGCCCTAGTCGGCGGATTTGCGAGCCCGGGGCATCGGGCCAGACCGGGGCAGGCCGGCCGACTCGTCGCCGCAGAAGCTGCGGCGGGCAGAAGACAACGCCGGCGGCGGTTATACTCAAGTCGCCGGCGAACTGGCAGGCCTCTTTCCACGGAACCGATGAGACAAGATTCGCGCCGCGTCACGTCGAACATGTCGAGCCATTCATCCCAAATCGCCCAGACCCGACGCGAGTGCAATCCGTGGCCGGAGAGCATCGCATTGATCGTGATCGGTGCGCTGGTGATGGCGTTCGTTCACGGCGAGGGCATCGGGGAACGCCGAAGGGGCACCACGCGGCCGTCGCATGAAGACGCCGTCATGTCCGCGGTGGCGGGCTACGTGTCATCGCAAGTCGCGCACTTCCTCGACGGGGAGCGCGGCCTGCCGGGCCACGATTCGTTCTATCACACCAAGATGGCGGCCATGCTGCCGGAATGGGGGCTGGTCGAGCGGTTCGACTGGCTCCGATTCGTCTATTTCACGCAGAAGACTGACGAGTTCGTCAGCCACCACTACGGCTATCACGCGGCGATGGTGCCGTTTGTCCTTGCCTCGAAGGCGTTGACGGGGGACTATCTGGCCGGCGGCCGATGGAGCACCGAGTTCTTCTTCGGCGTGGTGCTGGCGATATACAACCTGCTGCTGCGGCAGGCCGGCATCCGGCGGCGGGGCGTGTGGCTGCTGCTGTTTTTTGCGCTGCCCAGCCAGTTCTACTCGCGCCATGCATTCGTCCGTGCCATCAGCCCGTCGCTGGCCTTCATGCTGGCCATCTGCTGGCTGGCGTTTTCGCGGCGACACGTGCTGCTGGCCCTTGCCGTCGCCGGTTACACGCACCTGTATCTGGGCGCGGTCATGTATTCCCCGGTCATCGTCGCGTCATTCGCCCTGGCGTGCGTGCTGGGGCGCGGCGGGTTTCGCCAGTTCCCGGTGGCCGCGGTGCTGGCGGGCGTCATCGGCTGGGCGCTTGGTGCGGTGACGCATCCCTACGCCGGCGGCATGATCGATTTTCTGCGGCTGCAAGTATTCGCCACCGGACTCGATCCGAACATCGAAGTGGGCAGCGAATGGAAGTCCTACAGCAATCTCTGGTGGTTCGTGCGTCACCAGGCGGGCGTCGTGCTGGGCGTGTGGACGATCGCGGTGATCATCCGCGCCCGGCGCGGACCGAGGCTGACCGCCGGCGAGACCGCCCTGCTCATCCTCCACTTCGCCTTCCTGCTGTTGACGTTCAAGGCCCGGCGGTTCATCGAATACTGGCCCGCGTTCTGCCTGCTCAGCGCCGCCGTGCTGGCGGGGCCGTGGCTCGATCGCGCGTTGGCCTGGCTGTTCGACGAACCAAAAGGCCAACCGTCGAGTGCATCGATTCCGCCGCAGGTAGTGACGCCGGCCGGCGCCGTTGCGACGCAACCAAGCATCGCAACCGACTGGATGGGGCTGGCGTTTGCATTGGCCCTGGTGGCGGGGCTGGTCTGGATCGCCGCGTATCAGAAAGGCGGTCATGCCATTGAGTTGGCACGGGCTTGGCCGTTGTCGATGGCACTGGTTGTATACGCGATCTGGCGGAGTTCATGCGTTCGCGTCGCGGCGGCGAATGCCCGGCAGCGCCGCGTGATCAGGCTGCGCGATGGCCTCGTCGCCGCGGCCGCCGTGATTGCGCTGGCGATTCCCTCATCAAAGATGTGGTTGGATGTCCGCCGCTCGGCCGAAAACGTTCACGACCTCGAAAACTTGCGCCCCGCCATGGCCTATCTTGTCCAGAATTCCAATCCGGGCGACGTGGTCTTCACGACCGATTGGGACGACTTTCCTGTATTTTTCTACCTCAATTCGCACAACTACTACGTCGTCGGGCTGGATCCAAAGTTCACGCACGAACGCCGGCCGGACCTGTGGGAGCGTTACGTGCGCATCACGCGCGGCCAGGTTCCGCGCACCTCGAAGGTCAAGATGTTCGATGCCGCGGGGCGATCCTACATGGAGAAGTTGCGCGTCGAGATTTCAGATATTCGTGAGCACTTCCAGGCGCGCTACGTCGTTACCGATCGGGATCACAAGTCCATTGCGCAAAAGCTGGCAAGGCAGAAGTCACTGGCGCAACTGGTCTATCCGGAAGGCGGGTACGACGAATTGAAGGACGAGCCCTATCTGATCTTTCGCATCAGCGATGCGGGTACCACCACGGCGCCCTCGGAATCCGGCGATTCGGCAGGTCCCGAGGCAGAGGACGTCGAGCCTGCCAACCCATCGTCGCGGCCGGTCCCGCCCGGCGAAGGCCATTCGCCCGATAACCAGGCGTTATGAAGGCGATATGCGCAGGCAGCACGACCGCCGGCATGGCTCCATGCAGGCACGCCTGCGGCTAGCGCCCGAGTATCTCACCACCGGCACACGACTTGCACTACTACAGGGCGACAAACGGCTGCGGGCAGCCACAAGCATTGGAATGGCAAAAGGTTATATAATGGTGGCGCCGCTCGTCGTACGAGCTGTTCGCAGGGGGAATGTGCAATAGCACACATCTGAATGTGTGAAAAGCCGCGGTCCACTCGAGTCCGGCAGGAGCAGAGATAACACCGTGTTGCGAATTCGCTGGTATCACTACTACATCGCCCTGGCGCTTGTCGTGCTGGTGGTGATCCTCTTCAGCCTGCAGATGCACAACCTGAACCTGAAGAACGTCGCCGAGCTGACGCGCCAGGAGCAGGCCCTGGGCCTCAAGCTTCGCTGGATCCAGCGCGTACAGCAGTACGCCCAGGATCTCAATTCCCCCGGCAACGATCTGTTCCACGTCTTGACGCCCGAAGAATACGAGCGTGAACACCGCCGATTTCTCCAGGCACGGCAGAACATGGAACGCGTTCTCGCGGCCACTCCCCCGGACATAGGTCCGCTCGATCTGCTTCACGAATACCTGGCATTGATGACGCGCGAGGCGGAGAACCTCTTTGCGCTGTTCAGCGCCATTTCGCGCGACAGGCTGCCCGATGACGAACGGCGATTGCTGCTGCTGGACGCCGGGCCGACGATGGCGGAGATGGATCGCCACCAGCACGAGGCCCTTGCCTACCTGGGAACACTGGCACAGAAGAACACGCACGAACGGCACGAACTGGTGCAGCGTTTCGAGGCATCGCTGGTGTCGCAACATGAGTGGCAGAGCTATGTCATCGCCGCGATCATTCTCATACTCGCCGGCATCCTGGTCTTCGGCCGCAAGGCGCACCAGACGCAGCGCGCGCTGGACGAGGAACGCCACCGCGTCCGCGAGGAGCGGCGCGAGCGCCTGGCGGCGATCGGCGAATTGTGCTCCAGCGTCGCCCACGGCATACGCAATCCCCTGGCGGCGATTCGGAGCAGCGCCCAGCTCGCCCTGGAGCTCGGCAGGATAGACGGCGATTCGGCCGAACGCCTGCGCGACATTCTCAACGAGGGCCAGCGCCTCGGCGATCGCGTGACGGGCCTGCTGGGCATCGCCCGGACCAACAGCGATCGATTCGCCAATCTGAACATCTGCGAAGTGGCTTCGGTGGCTGCAAACAGCCTGCTGCCGGAATTCCAGCGCCGCGGTATTGAGCTGAAGACCGTGTTCAGTCGTTATCACGCGGTCATCTCCGGGGATCGCAATCAGCTGGAGCAGTCAATCATCGAATTGTTGTCCAACGCGATCGAACACACACCCGCGGGCGGCCGCGTGGTGGTCGCATGCGATGTGGATTTGCGCTCTTGTTGCGCCGTGCTGCACGTGGACGACCAGGGCCCGGGCGTGCCGGTGGAGATACGGGAGCACGTATTTGACTTGTTCTTCACGACCAAGCCGTCTGGAACCGGCATCGGGCTGGCCACGGTGCAGCGCGTCGCCAAGCTGCACGGCGGCGATGCGCTGGTGAACGGCGCGCCCGGTGGCGGCGCGAGATTCACGATCCGACTGCCGCTTGCGGCCGGCAGCCACAACGGTTCTCGCCGGCGTGCCAACGCGGCATTGAATTAGCCTCCAGCCGATTGCTGGCGGCCGAAACCTGAAGGAGACGACGCCATGGGGCGCATCCTCGTAGTAGAAGACGAACACATACTGGCAAAGAACGTCCGCGATAAGCTGAAGGCGGCGGGACACGAGGCCCAGATTGCCCATACCTGCAAGGACGCGATCCACCGCTGCGCAGATTTTCTGCCGGACGTCGTCGTGCTCGATCTGCGCCTGCCGGATGGCGACGGCCTGTCGCTGTTGCCGAAGCTGGCTCACGACTGCCCGACGGCCAGCATCATCATCGTGACCGCCCACGGCAACGAGCGCATCGCCGTGGAGGCGATGAAGGCGGGCGCCTACGAGTACCTGACCAAGCCGGTTGATTTGGAAGAACTGCAACTCGTCGTGCGCCGGGCGCTCGATCACCAGCAGGTCAGCCAGAATCTCGGCTATCTCCGCAGCCAGGAGGAGCAGAAGAGCGGCCTGGATCGCATCATCGGAAAGTCCGAGGCGGTGCGAACCCTGAAAGAGACGATTCAACGGTTGACGCGAACGAAGGTGCTCGCCCTGCCTGATCCTCCGACCGTACTGCTCACGGGTGAGACCGGCGTCGGGAAGGATCTGGCGGCGCGGGCAATTCACTACGACGGGCCGCGTGCGAAAAAGCCGTTTATTCAGGTCAACTGCACGGCCCTGCCGGCCACGCTCTTCGAGTCGGAGTTGTTCGGCCATACGAAGGGCGCGTTCACCAGTGCAGCGCAGGCCAAAAAGGGCCTGTTCGAAGTGGCCGAAGGCGGCACCATTTTCCTGGACGAGATCGGGCACCTCGACGCGGAGATGCAGGCCAAGCTGCTGCACGCGATTGAACACCGCGAGATTCGTCCGGTCGGCGGCACCGACATGCGCCCGATCAACGTGCATATCATCGCGGCGACCAATCGCGAACTGGAGGAGGCCGTCGAGATCGGCGAATTCCGGCGCGATCTGTATCACCGGCTGCGCGTGGTCAGCATTCACCTGCCGCCCCTCAGGGAGCGCGCCTCCGACGTGGAAACGCTGGCCAATCATTTCCTCGGCATTCATTGCAGGCGGTTCGGTCTGGCCGAAATGCGGTTCAGTGACGCGGCCATGGCCCTGATGAGACAGCAGCCGTGGCGCGGCAACATCCGCGAGTTGAGCCATACCATCGAAAGCGTCATTCTCAGGGTGCAGGGCAACGTCATCGAACCGGAGGACTTGCCGATGCGCAGGGCGGAACCGTCCTTGGGCAACGGCAGCAGTCTGCGCGTGGAAACCAATAATGGCCGCGTCATCTTCATGGACTTCGAGAGCGGTGTCCCCACGCTGGATGAAGTCGAGCACAGCATTTTGACGGCGGCGTTCGATTACACGGACCAGAATCTCAGCCGTGCCGCGCGCATCCTCGGAATTACGCGCGAGGCGCTCCGTTATCGCCTGAACAAGAACGCCGAGAAAATTGAATCATGAGCCGTTGCAACGGTCGAACCCGTGGAGCGATGACCGGCCCCCTGCACGCATTCGCGACACTCGTGGCGTTTGCGCTCGCGGCTGGCGGCGCCGGCGCTTCGCCGGTCGTGTTCAACGATGGCGCGGGCGATGCCGTCATCCGCCGCACCGATCCGGGCAACGACGGGCCGTTCGATCCCGTGCTGCACCGGCTTCCCGACATCGTGGAGATGCGCCTCGGGCGTTTTGAGCCCGCAGAGCCGCACATCGATCCCTTTCTGGGGATATGGACCGAGACAGGCGAGTTCGTGCGCTTCGACATGGTGCTGGACGGCTTGATCAACCCGCACGACGGCCACGACGACGATGACTTTATTTATGAGCCATTCCGTTTCGGACCCAATCCACTCCACGGCTACGTCGAGTTCGACGTGGATGCCGACGAGAACACCGGCGGCGATTATGAAGACCAGCGCTATCGATACCTGGGCAACGTCGCGCGATTCGGCGGAGTGCCCGCCGAAGCGCGTTTCGCGGGCCGCGCGGCCCTGTGCGATCGGGATCTGTCGAGCCCGCTGGCCGTCGGTCCATTCTGCGAATTCAGCGGAGAGGAGTTCCACATTACCTTCGAGGAAGAGATCGACTACGTCATCGTCATGCTGGAACGGCCTGGCGGTGACCCCTGGTTGTTTGAAGCCGGCGAAATCTGGTGGATCCGCGGCGAGTTCTTTCACCGGGCACACGCCTTCGACGATTTCACGATCTCGTGCAGCGACGATCCCGACGACTACGAGCCCGACGTGTACCTTCGCTACGCCCACAGCGAGGCCACCGACCAGACGACCGTTTCGCTGGTTTTTCCACGAACGAATGTCGGTGCGGCGGCACTCATCAGCCCGTTGACACAGCCGCAGCCAAACGACGGCTGTGACGACAACCAGGTATCGTTCCTCGAATGCCTGACCGATCTCAACTTCAGCGCTTCATTCGCGGATCCCTGGCATCAACAGCAGCCCCAGTTTCAGTTCCTTGCCGGCTGGGCATCCAAGACGCCCTCTGAACATCTCGATCCTGCGCAGTGGCGTGTCACGGCCCTCGTCGCCACCGCTTACGACTCGTTCCAGTCGTTCTCCACCAACGCCATTTATACGGACGTATATCCGAATGTCGTGCCCGGCGATTTCACCGGCGACGGCATCGTCGATGAGGCGGACGACGTCGCGAAGGGCCTGTTCGTGGCCGAACACGACGGCGATCCCGCATACGACGCCGACGCAACGGCGGGGAATGGCCAGCTGGTCTGGCCGAATTTCGCGCGAGGCTTTTGCGTGTACGACGTGGATTACGTTGGCCTGGTCGAGGCCGGCTTGCTGCTGCTTGGCGACATGGACATCAACCTGGTCGTTGACGCCGAGGACGTGGACGACTGGCTGCAGGGTCTGTTTGAGCCCGGCGTGTATCAGGACACACATGGCGGCGCCGACCCGCTGCTCAGAGGCGATATGAATCAGGACGGCGCCATGGACGGGGCCGATCTCCAGGCGTTTGTAGACGCCATTCTGGCGATCTAAAGCTCGCCACCGCGCGAATTTTTGGCGAGCGACTGTGCCGGCAGTTCTGACAGTGCATAGTTGCACATTTTCGTTATGCCGGGCGGCACTGCGGACTTCAGCGGGCGGCTGAATGGACCCGTAGTGCGGAATTTTTCCTAGGAAAAGTTCTCATGCCCGATGGTCATGAAATGGGTTGCCGGCGTGTATAATGGGGCCGCTGGCATCGAGCCGCCAGCTGTGTTCGGATCATCATGAAAAATCGACGATCGTCTATTTCTGCGTTCACTCTTCTAGAGCTGTTGCTTGTGATCGCTATCATTGCGCTCCTGCTGTCGATCCTGCTGCCGGCGATGAGCGCAGGCCGGCACGCGGCCATGGACCTCGAGTGCCGCGCGAAGTTCCGGACTGTCTCCCAGCAGTTCGTCCTCTTTTGCGATCCTGCTTCTGCACAGCGAGGCCCGCTGGCGGACGTCGATGCCAAGGTGTTTCTGCTCGAAGATTTCCAGGAGTCGATCTACAAAGTGGACGAGTTCTGGGATGGCGGTCTGTCGGAGCGCGAGCCTTTGCAGACGCGCGAACACCCCTTGATGTGCCCGGCCTCGCCCGGCCGGCTCGAGCGGCGGGCAGGCATGCCTTGCAGTTCCGGAGCCGTCGGGCCGATCGCAAACGTCAGTACCGGCTTCAACAAGCGACTCGAAACGCGGACGCGCTACATCAACGACGAGGCTTATCCAGGTCCGGTTTACCTGAGCGATCGAATCCTGCTTGAACCCGACGTGCCCCTCGTTTTTGACGTGAATGGGACCGCCGCTGCCGCCGTGGATCAAACGCCGTTCTACTCGGCCCCGCCGATTCTCGACGACAAAACGGCGGATATCTACGAAAGCGGAACCCAGTGGTTCCCCGCCATGCGCCATCGCAATCGCATTAACGTGGCCTTCATCGGCGGCCACGTTCTTTCCTCGCTTCATCCCCTCGCCGAGCCGTGGTGGCGCTGGAGCTACCAGCCGGATATGCCATAAAGCCGGGTCCGGCTCAACGGCCTGCGCAAGTACCGTGCGGCAAAGACCTTCGATCCAGATTTGATCCCCACCGACAGGCACCGAACGCGCCGGCTGGCAAAGGCCGTCATGCCCGCTTCTTGTTGCTGAGGCGGCGCCGGTTTACAAATAATCCCCTGCATCCAACTGCATGCGACCGCGCGCTCGTCTGCGCGACGGCCAGGAGTTCGCGCTGGAGGCGCCCGATGACAGTGTTTAATCTCGAACCGCATGGAATTCACGTCAGCCGCGTGCTGCGAAACGCGCCGGCCTCGATTTTGTACGAAGAAGCCATCCGCAAGGAGCCGGGCTCCAGCATCGCGGATTCGGGCGCCCTCGCCGCCTATTCGGGCTCCAAGACAGGACGCTCGCCCAGGGATAAGCACATCGTGCGGCGGGAAGCATCGGAGGCCGACGTCTGGTGGGGACCGGTCAACCTGCCGCTGCCGGAGGCGAGTTTCTGCGTCAACCGCGAACGGGCCAAGGACTATCTCAACACCCGGGACACGCTCTACTGCGTCGATGGCTTTGCCGGCTGGGACCCGGCGCATCGTATAAAGGTCCGCGTGATCTGCGCAAGGCCCTATCACGCACTGTTCATGCGCACCATGCTCATCCGACCGACGCCGGACGAACTGGCGGCCTATGACGAGCCCGACTACGTGATCTACAACGCCGGCCAGTTCCCCGCCAATCGCTATACGACCGGCATGACGTCGAAGACCAGCGTCGATCTTTCGATCGAGGATTGCGAGATGGTGATCCTCGGCACCGAATATGCGGGCGAAATGAAAAAGGGCGTGTTCACGGTGATGAACTACCTCATGCCCAAGCGCGGGGTGCTGTCCATGCATTGTTCCGCGACGGCCGATCCGAAGACCGGGCGATCGTCGCTGCTGTTCGGGCTATCGGGCACCGGCAAGACGACGCTGTCGGCCGATCCCAAGCGCCAGCTCGTCGGCGACGATGAGCACTGCTGGACGGAGTCGGGCATCTTTAACATCGAGGGCGGATGCTATGCCAAGGCGATCAACCTGACGCCGGAGAGCGAGCCGGACATCTTCCAGGCGCTGCGGTTCGGGGCAGTGCTCGAGAACGTGGTGTTCGAAGACGAAGGCCGCCACGTGGACTTTTCCGACGCGAGCATCACCGAGAACACCCGCGGCGCCTATCCGATCGAGTTTATCCGCAACGCCCGCATCCCCTGCGTGGCGGGTCATCCGACTGACATTATCTTCCTGACGTGCGATGCCTTTGGCGTGCTGCCGCCGGTGGCCCGCCTGTCGGCCGAGCAGGCCATGTATCATTTCATCAGCGGCTACACCGCCAAGGTGGCCGGCACGGAAGTGGGCGTGACCGAGCCAACGGCGACGTTCTCCCCGTGCTTCGGCGGGCCTTTCCTGGTGTGGCATCCCGCCAAGTATGCCGAGCTGCTTGCGGCCAAGATGCAGCAGCACAAGGCGAATGTCTGGCTGGTCAACACCGGCTGGAGCGGCGGGGCCTACGGCACCGGCAAGCGGATGAAGCTGTCCTACACTCGGGCGATCGTGGACGGCATCCACGCCGGCACGCTCGCGAGTGCCTCGACGCAGAAGGACCCGGTCTTCGGATTCAACGTGGTGACGGCATGCCCCGGCGTGCCGGGCGAAATTCTGCTGCCTCGCAATACGTGGGCCGACAAGGGCGCTTACGATGCGACGGCAAGCAGGCTCGCAGGCCTGTTCCGTGAAAACTTCAGGAAGTATGCCGAAGGCGTCTCGTCGGCGGTGCGGAACGCGGGGCCGTCGGAGTAAGGAACGGTCGCTGCCGGGCGGATGCCGCAGTCCGATGGTGCCGGGTGACAACGTCATGCGTCTCGACTGGGTCTCCGACCGCCACCTCCGCATCAGCTTTGATTCGCAGAGCGTGACGGATGTTCACGCACGGGTGCATGGCGCTCATGCCGCCCTTCGCACCGCCGCACTGCCGGGCGTGCTCGATGTGACGCCGGCATACGCGACACTGGTCATCGAGTTCGCGCTGGACGGTCTCGATGAGCAGCAGGCCGAGCGTGCGGTAAGGCGATCCATCGATGCGGCGCGGCAAGCCGACGGCGATCGGCAGGTCGACGTGGTCAGTATTCCCGTCTGTTACGAGCCGCCGCACGCGCCGGATGCCGCGGCGGTGGCACAGACTCATGGCATTGACGTGCCGACGATGATCCGGCTCCACACCCAGCCCCTCTACACTGTGCAGTTTATTGGCTTCTCGCCGGGTTTTGCTTATCTGGAAGGCCTCCCGGCGCAGCTGGCCACGCCGCGACTCGCCTCGCCGCGGCCGCGCGTGCCGGCCGGCAGCGTCGGCATCGCCGGAGATCGCACCGGCGTCTATCCCAGCGCTAAGCCCGGCGGCTGGCGACTGATCGGCCGCACGCCCCTGGTCATGTTTGACGCCGCCCGCCCGCGGCCGTCACTGCTCGTCGCCGGCGATCGCGTGCGGTTCGTCGCGATCGACGCGGCGCAATTCGACGCGCTTTCACAATCGCCTGCGAGTAGCATGCCCGCCGATGGACGCCAGCTTCGCCATCCGCATTCTTGAGCCCGGCATGATGAGCACCGTGCAGGACCTGGGCCGCTCGGGCTGGGCATCGATCGGCGTGGGACGCGGCGGCGCGGCGGATTCGCTCTCGCTGCGGGCCGGCAATCGCCTCGTCGGCAATGCGGACGGCGCGCCGGCCATCGAGATGACACTGACCGGCGGCACATTCGAGTTCTGCGCCGCCGCCGTTGCGGTTCTCACCGGCGCCAAGGCCGAGGCTCGCGCCAGCGGCCCGCGCGGTGTCCACCCGATCGACTCGTGGGCGCCGTTTCGGATCGACGCGGGTGAACGGCTGGAGATTGGACTGCTTTCAGCAGGCGTACGGCGTATCTTTGCGTCGCTGCGTCGAACGCGCCGTCATGCGCGCCATCAACGGCAGAGCAGGCCGTGCTCATTGCGACACAGGGCGAGGTTCGGACCATCGGCGGCGCCGGCCTTGTCCTCGATGTACAGATGATCAGCCTGCACAGCGACACGCCGAACGCGGTGCTCAATGCCCGCGCTGTTCGTGAAGCGCTGTTGATCGCCGGCATCCGGATTCAACGGATGGGCGGATGAAGCCTGGGGATTGGCCTGCAGGCGCGATAGAATGGTGCGGCGTGCAGGGCCGAGCGCGCCTACGACCTAATACAAGAGGAGGAATACTCATGTCGATCGTTCGCGCGTTGCTGACTTTCACCGTGCTCTTCGCGGCGCAAGCCGCCAATGCCCAGACCTGTTGCATCCGGGGGGACGTGAATGTCGATTTCAGCCCGGACATCGATGATGTGGCGGCGTTCGTTCAAACGCTGCTCGATCCCGCTTCGGCGCTGCCGCGGGCGATGTGTGCCGCCGATGCCAATGCCGACGGCGAAGTGAATGGCGCCGACGTGCCCGGCTTTGTCGCCATCTTGCTTGACCCGGCGATCGCCCTGTTCGATTACGGCCCGGCATTGCCCGATGTTGAGGCGGCCCAGATCGGTTTCGAGATGCTGGGCGCCGCCGGTCCGCTGCTCGTGCCGGCGGACATCTATGCGAGGATCGACGCCGATCTGGACGCAATTCGTGCCCACACGCCGGCACTGGCAGCGGCGATCCACTCGCCCGCCTGGCCCGCGAACAGGCTGATCGTCAAGGTGATCAACGGCCTGCCGCTCGACGATTACCAATGCCTCAACGCCTATTACCAGGTCATCGACGAAGATGTGCTGTTTCCGTCCGGCAACGGGGTGTGGTATGTGCTCACGCTGGCCGGGCAGTTGAATATCGCGGCCCTGGCGTCCGTCTACCAGGCGCTGCCCGAGGTGGAATTTGCCGAACCCGACTTCATGATCGGCGGTGCCAAGTTCTGGACGCCGACCCCGCTCGCCAACGGCGCGTGGCGGTGGGATGTCGACGACGGATTCCTCGACTGCTTCGACGGCTGCGACTGCCACCGGCTGTACACTTTCCGCACCAGCGCGACCGGCGTCGTGTCGCTGCTCAGCTACCAGGAGACCGGGCAGCCGTGGTGCGAGTTTTGAGTTTCTAGTCGGAAATTAATAGCAGCCCCGTCAAAGCCGCGCCCCCTTAAGCGGTGGCGCAGGCCACTGTCGACGTGGTAATCAGCATATCGCCAACACCCGAGCAAACTGACCAGGGAGGGGCCGAAAAATCGCGGCCGGTTTGAAGCAGTTTCACCAGAAGTGTCACGTCCCCGGCAGGCGTCGAACCTGCAACCTTCGGCTTCGGAGGCCGCAAATACCGGCGCGATAAGTATTGATCAAAGCGAAGGTGAATCGCACACCGGGTCATGCGCTGCAAATGGACGTGATTTCACAGGGGGTTTTGACCCGAAAATGGGCCTAATTGTGGTGGTGCAAACGTGGGCTCGCCTGCCGGCGGAGATTCGGGAGGCGGTCCTGCGAATCGTCGCGCCATTTGAGCAGTGCGAGGTGGATGCTGGGCATCTGTAGCGCCGACATGCCCGAGGAGTTCATCAGTAACAATACCCTTCCGGCGCGGGTTCGAACCACGCCCTTCTGGAGCGCGGCCTAAGAACGCATTCTGGCGGCGCTCCTGCTCGCGAGCGACCTTTTTGTCCGCGAATATGAAAAATTTCGCGCGGTCGGCATCATATGATGGGTGCTCGCCAGACGTGGCGCCTTCACCCTGGTGGGCGAATGACTCCACAAGACCTGAAACAGCAACTTCTCGTCGCTACATGGCAGGCGCATCGCTCGCGACTTTATCGAACGGCGTGCGGAATCACGCGTGATTTGCACCTTGCCGAGGATGCCTGCCAGCAGGCCATGTTGAAAGCATGGTCGCACGCGTCACTGCCGAGGGAACCGGAATTCCTCAAGTCCTGGCTGTTCAGAGTAGTTGTAAACGAATGCCTTCAGGTCTTGCGCCGAACGCAACGAGAAAGACGAAAGGTGATGGACGCGAGCTCTTGTTTGGGTGTGCAAGCCGACGATGAGCCGGAGAGCTTCGAGAATCACCAGGCATTCGCCACGCATCTTGCGTCGCTACCCGACAAGACGCGGATTGTCCTGTTACTCCGGATCGCCGAAGGCATGTCCGGCAACGATGTAAAAGACATCCTTGGCTGCAGCGCAGCCGAGGTATCGCGACGGTTGCACGCCGGCATCAGTAAGCTCCGAGAGTCTATGCGTGGGTTGGTGGAGGAGCGGTGACAGCATGAATCTTGAGGAAGCCAGGCAATTCTTTGTGGAACGCGGTTGGGATCGCAATGAAAGAGCGCGCATTGCAGACATGTTCTCTTGCCTTCACGCAAGCGAGCCACTTCGCCGCGAGCTGGAAGACCTCGACGACGTGCGTGAGTTCATGCAGGGGGAATTCGCGGAGTCGACTCCGCCGGCCGGCTGGCAGGCCCTCGACTTCGCATCATTACGCCATCCGCGCCGCTGGAATTTCATTGTTCGACGAATAGGTGCCATCGCAGCGGTCGTTCTCCTCAGCGCCTTGGGTGGCTATTGGGCACCAAGCGTTATTGATCGATTCTCCATTGATGCGGAAAGCCCGTTTGTCCTAGCGCATTTACAGGTGCAGCAAGGCACCGAGCTTTTTCACCGCGTGTCGGACGTGTTCGATCGCAAGGCTGGCTGGGTCCTTTTCAATGCCGACGATGCGTGCGTCGGTCTTATGTCCGCGGCCGCGCCATCCAGCAGCAATCTGCAGATCATGCGTCTGACCATCGCGGGCGAGGGAAATCAAGTCTTGTCGGATGCCAATCTCGCCATCGTTGGCGGCGAGGCCGCCGAGATCTCGCTTCCCTTGGCAAACCAGTGTCGGGTTCATTACAGAATCACTGCTTCGGACGACCAGGGAAAAGGCGGCCGTGTCGTCGCAATGATCACCCAGCTGCGAAGTGGCGAGGCGACGGATATTGGCTCGCTTTCCGTCGAGCTCGGCACTCGGTTCGACAGGCCGATTGAACTGGGCTCCATTCGATCACCGGCCGGCCTAATGCGCTTTCTTCTTGCGAGTGAGTCTCAAGCCGAGGAGAGACTGTGATAAGGGAAATCGCCGGTCTGCTGCTAGTAACGCTACCCAACGAGGGCCACTGGATCTCCGGGCGGCAGGTCGAGATACGCCTCGAGCGCGTGGCAATTCCGATCGAGGACCGCGTCCATGTGGAGTGGTGCATCGCATACGACGGCATCGCCATCGACATCGGTCAATTGGTAATGAAAAGCGAAGCGCGTGAGCACTGCATTAGTTTGACTGCCCCGTCAGTTCGTACCGCTGTTTCCATGCAGATAGCTTTTGTGATTCGCGATTTGGACGAGCTGCCGTTGACCCAGCGATTGGAACTATCGATATGGGTTTACCCTGATTGCATCCTGGATTCGTTGGCGTCGCTTTCGCCGGACGTAAACATCATTACATGCGAGACGAGTGCTGAACTCACCAGTGCCCTGGGGAACGTGCCGGGCACTGTCATTCGCGTTCAAAATGATCCAGATTTGGCGATCCTGAAGCCCGACATCGTGGTTGTTGGGCCAGACTTCCTCGGTCGAACTACGCTGCCAGAAATGGGCTACCTGCGTCAAGCCGAGCGCGGCGCGGTTATTATCATCCTTGTACAAGAACGTTGCCGGGACATTGGTGGACGCACGTTTTCGTTCGAGGTTCCGCCACCGTTTATAGAGCATGTATGCGATCACCCCCTGCTGGCAGATCTGAACGACTCTGCCATTAGGGCAGCGGCCCTACATGCGGACGCACGGCCGATCATTCTTGCCGAAGTCCACGAAGGTGACCAGCCGATAATTTGGTTTCCCATCGACGGCTCCGAGGGTCCCGACAATGCGCTGAAGTGTCTGCTGGACGTTTTTCCAGTTGGCCGCGGTGCGGTAATCGCGAGCCAGTTACCGTTCGGACCTATTGCTGAAGATCCTCGCGCGCAACTCTTCCTTCGTAATGCAGTTTTCTATTCCCTTAGCGAATCTCTAAGCAGCGCCATTCAGCAGGTACCCGCGAGTATGCCTGCAGCGTTGACTCGATTTGACTACCAGCCACATAACCGGCGTGAGGGAAAATGACATGTGTCCAGTTCTTACACTCCTTGCTTTCGTCTTTGGCCAGCCTGAGCCGGCGCCAGCAAGTCAACCCACAGTATCAAGCACTCGGCCTATCACGCTGGCCGTTCTCGACTTTGCCGTGGATGCGCCAAACGGAAATGAGATTGGTCAACAGATCGCCGAGGTTATCACAATCAGCCTTTCTGGAGGACAATTCGAGATCGTAGACAGGTCGACGTTAGCTGAAACGCTGAAGGAGCAGGAGCTCACTCTCACCGGACTTGTGAATACGGATCACGCGGTGAAGGCTGGACGATTGGTAGGTGCCGAGATCATCGTTGTCGGAAAGGCCTTCACCATGGGAAAAAACCTCTTTCTGACGGCTAAGATCATTGGAACGGAAACCAGTCGACTTGATGGTGACATGATCAAAGGTGACGCGGGAGCGGATCTTGCCGAACTCGCGGTGCAGTTGTCTGAAAGGCTGGCGCAGCGCCTGCCGCAATCCGCGACCATGGTGCTGGAGAATCGCGCGCCGGTTCAGGATCCATTGATTCCATTGAAGGCGTCACTAAAGCGCCGAAAGCTCCCAGTAGTTTGTGTGCTGATTCCAGAACAACACCTGAATCAGGTGCCCGCGCCGGATCCTGCTGCGGAAACCGAGCTTAGGTTGATGCTGAAAGAGTGCGGGTTTGCAATTCGCACTATCGCGCCCGGATCAACGTCGAGAATATACAAGGAGCTCACCAGCTCTAAATTCAAGTCCTGGCCCTCAACGCTGGAGGGTGTTGACGTCGTTATCGTGGGAGAGGCCATCAGCGAGTTCGGTGTGCGAATTGGTCGCTTGGTGAGTTGCAGTGCACGTATGGAACTACAGGTCATAGACCGTGGTAACGCCGAGATTCTGCACGTAGAGCGCACGACTCAGCGCGGCATCGACCTGTCGGAGAACATTGCCGCCAAGAATGCCTTACAGAGCGCCGGGCGAATCTGCGGCCTTGGTGTTCTGAGTTTCTTCGCGCGGACAGCACCTGCAAATGCGCCAGCGTCGCAGCCAGCGAAACCCAACTCTGACTGAGCGGCTACGTCTATCGCCGACTAACACACAAAGGAAAACCAATGTTCTTGCTGAAAGCCATCATTGCAGCCCAAGCCCTGTCCCTCGGTTCGTGGCAGCCGGTTTCTGATAGTCAGTCGTCTCGCACGTCATGGGCTGTCATTGGAACTCGTGAGATCGATCGCGCAGGCCTGCTTGATTTGGCGGTCACCGAACTTTCGCGGCGAACGGACATTGAGCTGGTTGAACGCCAGGACCTGAACCGCCTCGTTGACGAACTGAGAATCGCGAATGCGCTGGCGTCTTCGGGTGTGGAACATCGACTAGAGTTGGGAAGGATCGCAGGTGCCGATCGCCTCTTGATCTTAACCGTGCGCACGATCAAGGACACTCCAAAGCTCTATGCGGTCGCATGCGACTGCGTCACTGGGACGCGGCTCGAAGAGGCGCTCGTGCCAGACCCCCAAAAGTACTCGGACCAAGCCACGCGCGAGATAGGCACTCTGGTAAGTACTGTCGTGTCGCGCTTTCCGCGCGGCGTGGAGACAATTATTGCGGTGGCGCCTTTTGTCAACCGCAGCTTGTCCTCCGATTTGGACGACCTGCAGGTCGGGTTAGCGCGGCTATTGGAACATAGTTTCCGATCGCGCGAGGGCGTGGCCACATTGGAATTCGAAGAGGCCCATTCAATTCTGCGGGAATACGACGTGCAAGGAACTCGCACCCGCCGAGGACCAGCGCCCCTGATTATCGAGGCCGAGTTTAAGGCGACCGAACGAGGTGAAGACGGGCCTTTTGATCTCAAGATCAAAGTGCAGGAATCCAATGGGTCCGGCGTACATGAAGAGCGCTTTGAAAATCTCACGGGTCTTGTGCAGTACCTCACCTCGTCGCATACGAAGCTTATCGGCAGGAACGGAATCGCCCCCGCCTCGTCGGAAAAAGAGCAACTACAGACGCTGAAACACCGAGCAGATGTACTCACGGGCCTCGGGAGTTACTGGGAGGCGGCCTCTTTGAGAGAGGCCGGCCTCCTGATTTCCCCGCGCGATTTCGTCTTTTGCCAGGCAGCAATCGAAGACTATCTCGAAATCTTCCCGTTTGATCTCCAAGTCATGATTGCCTGGGAACGCCTCGAACCTGTTAAGGCAAAGAACGACCTACTTGCGCGATTTCGCGCCGCTGAGCGCGCTGTTGAGCTAGCGCGACGCTCCATCGACCAGCGTCTGCTGGATGCATGCGAGGCCGTCTCGCTTGGCAGAAAGCTCAATGGGGCCTATGAGCGACTTTGCTTTCGATTGCCACAACATCAGGACGTCCAATACAGGAATCTGGACGAATCAGTTTGGATTTGTGCCCGCGATGGCAGTGCGCGCGTCTATGAGGCCATGAGACGCTTCACGCGCGAAGACGTGCCCCGCATTCCGGCCTTGGCGCCAAGACCCATCAAAGGACACGCTTCGCCACCTGAGCCTGAATGGGATGGCAGATGCATGCATTGGTGGCTCCAGCTTGCAATCGCGTTGCCGCGGCAACCGACTGCAGACCCCCGTCCGTGGGGTCCTCCGACGACAGTCATGGACAAGGGTCCCGGACCCGAGGACCTGGCACACATGGAGTACATTTTATTAAGTGCCGTCCCCGACGTGCCACTCGTTTCAACGGAAATGCTCGTATTCCTGTGCATGGCCTCACTCGACCCCGATCATATCGCGCAGTATTCGGATTCGGAGTTCGAGGCGTTTCTGAGCCGCTTGAAGGCGTCGCCACGTCAAGTCAATCAGTATTATGGCGAACTTGGTTTTATGTTCCGCGCCTACGCCAGGGGTTCAGGGTCTGCAGCGATGCGCCGCGCTGCGTTAATTGATAGCTTCGAAGGCTGGGCCAAGCGACTCGAAGATTATTGCGGTCATTCTCACTGGCGCTCGAGTCTCATTCCTCAAATGGAACGGACACTTGGGCCAATTCGCGAGGCCTCGGCGGCACAACAGACCATGTCGAAGGCGCCATCTGAATCGAATCGCGTACTGCGAATCGAGCCGATTCGCATGTTCGTGCGAACAAAGAAGGGAAAGGTTCAGAGGCTGCAGTGTAATCGCTGGTATAATCTTCGTGGCTGGTTTCCCAGCAAAGAACAATGGCAGGGCCTGATCCCATGCGACAAGTTTGACGCAGTCTGGACGAAGCACCATCTCCTCTTCCACCGCACGCCCGGCGTGCTCGATGTCATTATGACGCTCAAGGCAGACACGATTCACGAGGTGACATGGGATGGGCAAAACGTGTGGTGCTTTTCGGGCAGAAGTACGATCAAGGTTCGTGATCGAGATGGCCGCGTTGTAGCAACCTCAATCAAGGGTGCGACGCCGGCAATTAATAAGGGAGCAAAGGCCCTTGCGATCGAACCGGGCAAGGTTGTCCTTGCGGCAGCAATGGGCCCCAAGCTGCGGACCTGGGTGGGCCTTCTTACGATTCAGGGCAATGCGATCGATTGCAAGGTCATCCACGAGGCGAAGGAATCGCATTCCGAGCACAAGGGCCGAAGTCTGCCGGCCGACGATGACATAGCGTTCGTTCCTTTTTCGATTGCGCGCGTGCCGGACCCAGACGCAGCCGGCGGATATTATGCCCTGGTCATGCGTGGCATCAAGGAAGAGTATGCACTTCGAATCAACCCCGAGTTGTTGCAAGTTGACTTGATGGAGCTGCCGCTTCGCCCGTGGGTTGGCAATAGCTACGGACACAATCGGTACCACTTTCGATCGAATGGCGACTGGCTGGCCGCAGGCGGATCGGAGATCACTCAGTGGATCCACCCGCGCAATCGTTCCCCAGGCCAGGCCGCAATCCAGTTGCTGTATAAGCACCAGGACTCGGATCAGACCCTCGACAGTTTTGTCTTCGAGCACGGAGAGCACCTCTATGTGCCCGGTAGTGAGTGGATACGACTGGATGGTGGCACACTTTCACCCGAGAACATTGGCTATGGCTTAGGGACAGGAGTGGAACCCAGCTTTAGCACGCTCGCGACATCCGCTCACTTTGGCCTGCTGTTCCTGAGTGAGCCAGGCGAAGTCGGACTGGTGAGCGTTCCAGCCGCCAACGAAATGCCGAGAGTGTTGAATGTGGATGCGCCGTATCCGCCAATCGATGCAAGCGATTTACGTGACCTCGTCCAAGTGGTGGAAGCTGTTCACGCCTATCAGCAAACTAATGATTTGTGGCCACGCCACTTGAGCGACTTGTCACTCCAGTCGGTCAAGAAAACTGCGCTTGAGGCTTTCGAGTTACGTGCTTGCTACGACTGTGGAGCTGAGGTCAGGATGACGTCAGGATCCGTTCCGAAGCCCTTCGAGAAGATAGCCTACAAGTTTGGCGGCAGCGAGCAGGGTTGGTACGGCTTTCGAGGAGACCGTATTCAGGAGATACAGGTCCAAGGTATGTCAGTTATCCCCAACGACGCGTTACCGGCAAACTTGCTGCAGAACGTTATTGCTGAGTTCAATCAACGCATCGCGTCCGATCCGGAGAACGAAGATCATCATCGGGCGAAGACTTCGTATCTGCTGTGGAATGGAGCCGCCGATTTGATGCACGAGTCCGCCGTCGAATGGTGCGCGGCTTTCCCGCGATCAACGATTGCCCGACAGGCGCTCGTAGAGATTGAGAGGTATTATCGATTCGGCGTTTCTCGATACGGTCGACTCGATGCTCGACGACATCAACCCGGGTCCTTCGCGATTGCGAGCCTGTTCAATCACCAGGTTGCCGCACAAAGCCTTGCGCAGGACATGCCGTTCGCCGTAGACGAAACCGAATTTCTCCTGGGCGAATTCGGTGCCTACAACCAGTGCTGGGATTTCCTGTTCAGACAACAATACAGCCAGATCGTCACACTCTGCGATCGATGGCAGGCCGCAGCCGAGTCGCATGAAAGCCCGTGCGATCGAAGTTATTTCGCGTTCCGGGCAGTTGCCAAGGCACACATGAACCAACAAGCTGATGCCCTACGAGACGCAAAGCACGCCGTTGAGGCCGAAAAGGCCGGGCTACTTTGGGCGGGACCGGCTGCGGAATTGCTTAAGCAGATGAAGGCCAAGAAAGATGCGGTTACCTATCAACCGCCACAGAATCCAGACGGAGTCCCCGCGGGCGCTTGGTATTGGGAGCCGGTGGGTTCGAGAATTCCACGGCACCGAGTCGTGCGGTAGCGGCACAATGTTGCATTTAGATAATTTCGTTGCCACCAGGGTCGGGACCGATTTCGGGTACCCGTCACTTGGCGCGTCGGTGATGACCAGCGTCCCGGATGAGGCTTGCATGTCGAAGAGAACCGAAGGACACGCATCATCTGCGCCGCAGTCTTCGCTTCCATTTGCAGCCAACCAGCAAGATTGGCAGCAGACAAGGTACTCCCGGACCGCAGCAACCGTCAGGGTCCACCACCAAGTCGGGGTCTATTTCGAAATTTGCTTGAAAGTCAAGATCACATTCCCAAACTACTGAGACGGGGTTCTGTGTACCGGCTATACCTCCGCTCCAACCGGTGAAACGATAGCATGGCGGAGGCGCGACTTGAAGCAAGACGGTAGTGCCACATGGAATGTCCCGGCAGGGACCGTCATCACAAGAGTACATGCCCCACGTGCATTCAATCTCGGGCGGGTTGCATACCGGTGGATCCGAACGCATTGCACAGCGACCACTGTCACACTCAACGTTGTCGCCCTGATACAGTAGCCCCTCAGCGTCGCACGCCAACCGCGTCATGAGCAAGCAAGTTTTGTCACCAAGGTTGCAGCAAGCACCAGTTGGAACCGGTTGTTCTATCGTAGGACAAGGGACGCCAGTAGCGCCATCTCTGTCGTCCGTATTACCATCGCAATCGTTGTCAATCCCGTCGTCGCAAAATTCGGGTGCGAGGGGGTTCACGCTCGAACTCGAATCGTCGCAGTCGTCATCGTTCGATACGTAGCCTACTGGTTGGCTGCAGGACGCAGTCGTATGGCTCGGGTCGCCGTATCCATCTCCATCCTGGTCGAGATACCATGTCGCACCACCACTCTCGTCAATCTCACCGTCGCAATCGTCGTCGATTCCGTTACAAAGCTCCGTCGCCCAAGGGTAACGGCTGGGATCACAATCAGCGCAGTCCATATTGTCAGGCACCGGGTCGTTATCGTCATTGCTGTCGCAGGCGTCGCCCTGGCCGTCCCCATCGCAGTTCGCTTGGTCCAGATTCGGCGCGTTCGGGCAGTTGTCGCACGCATCGCCGACGCCGTCGGCGTCGGTATCTGCTTGTTCGGGGTTGAAGACGCTGGGGCAATTGTCGCAGGCATTGCCGTCGCCATCGCCGTCGGAATCGGCCTGACTGGCGTTGGCGTTGTTCGGGCAGTTGTCACAGGCATCGGCCACGGCGTCCGAATCGACATCGGCCTGGGTGGGATTGGCCACGCCGGGGCAGTTGTCGTTGCAATTGGCGGTGCTGCCGCCGACGCAAGGACCGGGGAAGCCGGCCTCGTTGATGCCGTCGCCGTCAAAATCGGGATCGCACAGATCGCCGATGGCGTCGTCGTCGAAATCCTCCTGTCTGTGAATTGGCTTTTACAAGCGGGCCTTATGGCGTCCACCGGGCAAGCCAACGTCACTCAGTTCATAAATGCGCTTCGCGCGGGCAATGGCAACGCGTTTCCACTGCTCATGGACTGTATCTATTTGGAATTACAGGCACTTACGCGCACTCAACTCGCCCATGAAAGGCCCGGCCATGTCCTTTAGCCCACCGCCCTCGTCCACGAGGCCTACCTGCGGCTCATGTCCGGAGCAGACGGCTGCTTCGAGTCGCGGCGGCATTTTTTCGCGGCGGCGGCGGAGGCGATGCGCCGCATACTCGTGGATGACGCACGTAGACGTGGGGCCCTGAAGCGCGGCGGGCGCGGAAATTTGCGCGGCGAGCGGCAATATGCTACGGAGACGGCTGATACCCATGCGGATGTGGCGGATGCGTCCGGCACGGCTGATGCTGACACCGCTGTTGCACTTTCGCACAGTGCACAAGAACCGGGCGCCAGGGAGGCGGCACTGGATCAGAGTACGCCCGGTCGGGCAGGTTTTTCCGGCAGGGCGGGCGTACACGCACGCTTCGAGGACATTGCCGAGACTGCGACCTTTGACTCCGACCCGACTGACCTGCTGGCGGTCAATGAGGCGCTGGCAGAGCTCGATGCCGAGCACCCGGAAACAACTGCTTGTTCTTAAAGGCAGAAAGGCCGACATGGACGCCAGTGAGTATGGCCTCAAGATCGGTGCCAACCATCCTTCGGTCATTTTTGCAATTCATCCTGAGCCGGGCATGGTTACGCACAAATGGGTTCATCCGCATCAACCCGGCGATCCGCCTCGATCCGACGGAGATTCGTGGAAAGCCGATTGGTACAAGCCAGAGTGGTACAAGGTGCCATGCCCGCAGACCTGGGCCGATGATGAAGTCACCTGGATTTTTCTTAGCGAGTCCTTGTTTGGTGAGTATCCAACGTCGGCCTACCTTCAACTTTCATTCCACTTCATTACTCGCCGTGCCAAAGCAGACCAACTCTATGGCCTCGGCTTTATCCTGGATCACAGTGGGAAGATTGTGAAAAGACTACCACCTCCTGATATGAGTCGCGACTATCTGCGCGAAAATCACGACGCGCCGAAGCCTTATGATCTTGAACTCCTCGACTGGACCGAGTTGCATCCTCCGTGCGGCGAGCCGATATCTCAGGCCTCTTCGCGACCTGCGAAGCTTGAATAAATCACGTCAGTCATTGCTTCCAGCATTCTCCTGTGTCCTTCCGGCTCTTGCAATTAAACGGCAGCCGGAATCGAACCGGCATGACGAGCCGCACGCCAGCCGGGGCCCGCGCGGGAGTATCTGGCCATCTTCGCTTAAGATGCCGCCCAGCTGATGGCCGTGTGACCGACGCATCGAGTGGAGAGTCGAGCCGTGGAAAGTACTGCTGCGCCAACTCTTGTGCTTCGCGTCGAGGTCGATTGCGACCCCACGGTCAATTTTGCCACCCAGCAGAACGACGTGCCCATCGTCAAGCAGATCCGCGTCACGAATCCCGGCAGCGCGGCGATTGAAGGCGTGCGGGTCCGCGTGTTGGGCGAGCCGCCATTTTTTCCCGCCTGGGAGACGCGAATTGCCGCGATCCCGGCGGGCGCGACGCATACGCTGGGACCGATCGACCTCCGTCCATCGGCGGAATACCTGATGGGCATTACCGAGCGGCTGCGCGGCACGCTCTGCGTCGAGGCGGCGCTCACCGAACCGGCGCGACAAGGCGAGGCTGTGACGCCTGACGCGATGGACGCATCTGGCGTGACGAACAGCGCGGAGTCACCGCCATCACCGGTACATCCATCGCCGCCCGCCACACCCATTACACCCGCGGAACCCGCTGCCGACACCAGGGCAAGTGCAAACGCCGCACCCTCCGAATCGGCTCGGCCAGACTCGAAATCACATACCTCTGTCACCTCGGCCGATGCCGCAGTCTCTTCTGGTTCAGCAGTACTGGCACGCGCTTCGCACCCGATTGACATCCTCGCTTTCGACGAATGGAGCGGTCTGTCGCGCGCGCTGCCGGAAATTCTCGCTGCCTTCGTGCTGCCCAATCATCCCGCGATAGAGGGCCTGCTGAGCGACGCGGCCGCGTGGCTGAAGGACAAGACCGGCGACTCGTCGCTGTCCGGCTATCAATTGAAGAGCCCCAGGCGCGTCGGTCAGATTGCACAGGCCATTTACGCTGCCGTTCAGGCGCGGTCGCTGAGCTACTGCAACCCGCCGGCCAGCTTTGAACAGGGCGGTCAGAAGATTCGCCTGCCACACCGCATCTTTGAGAGCAGGCTGGCGACGTGTCTGGACCTGGCGGTGCTGTTCGCCGCGTGCCTGGAGCAGGCCGGGCTCAACCCGCTCGTGATCATTACCGAGGGACATGCTTTCGCCGGCGTGTGGACCAGCGACGAGTGCTTTGCCGATGGTGCCACCGACGAGGCCCTGCGGATACGCAAGCGCGTCGATCTCAACGAAATCCTCGTTTTCGAAACGACGCTGGTGACCGCCCCGCCGCCGAATGACTTTCAGGTGGCGATCGCCGCGGCAAAGCGGCACCTGGCCGACGTCTCGCAGTTTCATTGCGCGCTGGACATCCATCGCTGTCGCAAGAGCCGCATCCGCCCGCTGCCGGTGCGGCGTGCCGGCGAAACGGCAGCGGCCGAGCTGACATCGGGCCAGGTATCGATCGGACCGGACGTGGTTTTCGATCTGGACACCGGGCCGGCATTGGTCAACGAAGCGGCCGTGCAGAAGGAGACGGCCGCGACGCGGCTCGATCGATGGAAGCGGAAGTTGCTCGATCTGACGATGCACAACCGGCTGCTGAACTTCCGGCAGACAAAGAAAACGGTGCAGCTGCTGTGTCCCGAACTCCATTCGCTGGAGGATGCCCTGGCCGACGGCCTTGAATTCAAGATACTTCCCCGACCCGCCGACCTGGAACCGGAGAACCCACGCAGCAGCGAGTTGCACCTTGCCAGAACGGGCAAAGACGCGTTTGACGAGCTATTGCGCGAAGAATTCGCGGAACGCCGGCTGTACGCAAATCTCAATGACGAAAACCTGAAGCGCAGCCTGACTGAAACATATCGTGCCGCACGGACCTCCATGGAGGAAGGCGGCGCCAGCGCACTCTATCTGGCACTCGGCTTCCTGCAGTGGTATCAATCGGACGCCAGCGAGCAGCCCAGGCTTGCGCCATTGATCCTCGTCCCGGTTGAATTATCCCGCCATTCCGTTCAGGAAGGCTTTCGATTCAGCCAGTCGGATGAAGAGCCGCGCATCAACATCACGCTGCTCGAACTGCTGAAGAAAGACTTTGGACTTGCCGTTCCGGGCATGGATCCGATTCCGCAGGATGAGAAGGGGATCAACGTGCGGCGGATTCTCACCACATTTCGGCAGGCGGTGAAGGATACACCGCGCTGGGATGTGGTGGAGGATGCGCAAATCGGCTTCTTCTCGTTTACCAAGTTCCTCATGTGGCGCGATCTGGAGGAACGCTCGGGCGACTTGTTGCGCAACAAGGTGGTCGATCATCTCATCAACCGCCCCACCGAGCCCTACCCCGATGACCGCGAATTCCCGAATGAAGAAAAGCTCGACGAGACGCACGCGCCGAATGCCACCTTCTGCCCAATGCCGTCGGACTCGTCGCAACTGGCGGCCGTGTACGCCGCGGCCGAGGGCAGAAGCTACGTGCTCTTCGGCCCGCCGGGCACCGGAAAATCGCAGACGATCACCAATCTCATTGCGCACTCGCTGGCGAATGGCAAGAGCGTGCTGTTCGTGTCGGAGAAGATGGCGGCGCTGAATGTTGTCTTCAACCGCCTTACCAGCTGCGGGCTCGGCCCGTTCTGCCTCGAGCTGCATTCCAACAAGACGCACAAGCGCCACGTCATCGAACAACTGGGCGAGGCCCTCGATCACCGGCAGGTGCGATCGCCCGAAGACTGGGACCGCGAAGCATCGCGAATGGGAACGCTGCGAGGAGAACTCAATACCTACGTGGGTGCCCTGCATCAACGGAGGGCGCTCGGGGAAAGCGTATTCCAGGCAACGTCTCGGCTGATCGGTTTAAGAGAGGTGCCGCCGATCGAGCTGGGCATGAAGGACGTCGACTCGGTTGCCCGCGATTGTCTGGAGGCTTGGCACGGCCTGATCGACCGGATGACGATCGCCGCCCAGGCATGCGGGCATCCTGCCAACCACGTGTGGTCTGGTTGCATGTTGCGCAACTGGTCACCCGCGGGGCAGCGGGGCATTGAGTCGGACCTGTCCGCGATACTCGAAGCCTGCGCCAAGCTCGATTCCATCGTGGCAAAGCTGGTGCCATTCCTGGGCCTGGGGTCGACCTGGAGCCTGGTACACCTCGAATTTGCGGAAAAGCTCCTTCAGTTTCTGGCCACCGCGCCACGTGTGCCGCTTGCATTGCTCCTCGAAACGGACTGGGACACGGCGGCGTCACGGCTCAATGGCTGGATTGAGAATGGAAGAAAGCGTGACGGGCTCCGGCAGCGCCTGTTTGCGCGATATGCCGACCGCCTGCTCGAACTCGACCTGGATGGCCTCGTCGATCGGTACACCCGTGCCCGCAGCGCATGGTTCCTGCCCCGGTTCTTCGGCATGCGCGCCATTCGCAGGACACTCGCCGGCGTCGCGAATCAGCGCGAAGCTCTGGGTGCAGAGGAGATCGGTCGCGACTTGCTGGATGCACGTACGCTGGGAAAACTCGAAAAGCTAATGAAGGGTGAAAGTACGGCGGCCGGGCTGTTCCTCGGGGCAAAATGGAAGGATGGCAACGCCGATTGGAACGAGGTGCAGGCGACGCGCGAGTGGGTCGCACAGTTCCGCAGGTTTGCATCAACGGCGGCCGGCGCGAGCGTGGACAAGGCCGCGGAATTTCGCAAGCTCTGGGGCAGACTGGTCGTGGAAGGGCATGACGCATTGCAGCCGGAGGGCGCGCTCGGCAAGCTCATCGCTGCGTTCTCAAAGGCCTGCGCCGACATGAATCAGGTTCGCACCGGCCTGGAAGCAAAGCTGATTGCCGATGCGGCATCGGTTTGGGGTGTTCCAGCGAAGCAGGCGACGCTGGCGTGCATCACAAAGCGGGTTCAAACATGGCAGGCCAGCATGAAGTTGCTGCGGGCCTGGTGCAACTGGCAGGAGGTTCGACAGGAGGCGATCGAGGCGGGACTTTCTGCACTCATTCAATCGGTTGAGGCCGGCGAACTTGCGATCGATTGTATTCGGCCGACATTCGATCGGAGCTTCTATCAGAACTGGATGGAGCGCATCACCGAGCAGGATGCCGCATTGCAGCGATTCTTCAGTCCGGACCACGAACACAAGATTCAACAATTTCGCGATACTGACGAACGATATTTAAAGTTGACGCGCGACGAAGTGCAGGCGCGAGTCGCGTCGCGCCGGCCACTCAGCTCTGATCGCGTCAGCGATGCCTCGGAGGCCGGCATCCTGCAACGCCAGCGCAAGCTGCGCCGCAGTCACCTGCCTGTACGCCAGCTATTCCAGAAGATTCCACACCTGCTGCCGCGGTTAAAACCATGCCTGCTGATGAGCCCGATTTCAGTCGCACAGTACCTCGATGCATCGCATCCGCCGTTTGACCTCGTGGTCTTCGACGAGGCTTCGCAGATACCCGTCTGGGATGCCGCCGGGGCGATTGCACGCGGCAGCGAAGTGGTGATCGTGGGCGATCCCAAGCAGCTTCCGCCCACCAACTTCTTTCAACGGGCCGATGAACAGGATTTCGACGACGATGATGTGGTGGAGGAGATGGAGAGCATTCTTGATGAGTGCCTGACGGCGCGGCTGCCGCAGATGCGGCTGCGATGGCACTATCGCTCGCGGCATGAAAGCCTGATCGCATTCAGCAACCATCACTACTACAACGGCGAGCTGCTCACCTTCCCGTCGCCGGCCATCGAACGCGGCGTTGTCTATCGCCACGTCGCCGGCGTCTATGACAAGGGCAAGTCGCGAACAAACAGGGCGGAGGCCGACGCCGTGGTCGCGGAGATTGCGCGTCGATTGAAGGACCCGGCGCTTTCGCAACGGAGTATCGGCGTCGTCACCTTCAGCATGGCCCAGCAGGTGCTGATCGAAGACCTGCTCGACGAACTGCGGCGAACCCATCCGCAGATCGAACCATACTTCAGCGACGACGCACGCGAGCCCGTGTTCATCAAGAACCTGGAAAATGTACAGGGAGACGAGCGCGACGTCATTCTGTTTTCGATCTGCTACGGGCCTGACGCTGGCGGCCGCGTGTCGATGAACTTTGGCCCGATCAATCGCGACGGCGGAGAGCGCCGCCTAAATGTCGCGGTCACCCGTGCCCGGCACGAGGTCCTGGTCTTTGCCACGCTGCGGGCGGAACAGATCGAGCTCTCGCGCACGCGCTCGGTCGGCGTGAATCACCTGAAGTCGTTTTTGGATTACGCCGAGCGTGGCCCCGTTGCCATTTCGCAGGCGATGACATTGCGCGGAGACACGGATTTCGATTCTCCATTTGAGCAACAAGTCTGCGAACGACTTCGCGAGCGCGGTTACGGTGTTCACGCCCAGGTCGGCTGCTCCGGCTATCGCATTGATCTCGCGGTGGTCGATCCTGAAACACCGGGCCGATATCTACTGGGAATTGAATGCGACGGCGCGAACTACCACAGTGCCAAGACGGCGCGCGATCGAGATCGGCTTCGCAACGAAGTTCTCAGGGGCCTCGGATGGCAGCTTCATCGCGTGTGGTCGTCCGATTGGTGGACGAATGCCGACGAATGCCTGGCGAAGATTGAAGCAAGCATTGAAAAGGCAAAGAGCCGCCCCCGACCCTCGCAAGGGATCGCCTCTCCCCCGGCGAGCTTGGGCATGAACGCTGCATCGGCGCCGGCGGCGTCAGCGGCATCGGAGGCGGCGGCGTCAGCAGCCTCTGCAGAATCATCGCGATCGGCGGTACCAGGCGTAGCGGGAGAATCAGCGAAACTGGCGGGAATAACAGCTGCTGCGGTGCCAGACTCCGCAAATGCTGGCGACGAAGCCGACGCCGTCGACGCCCCACTGGCCCGTAACGAAAGCGAGGCAGAGACACACGAGCTTCCGGTTTACAAGGCGCTGCGCATCTCGAAGGTTTACGGCGATCCGCAGTCGTTCTACCAGCCGAGCTCCGACCGCACCATTCGACAACTCGTGGAGAAAATCGTCCGACAGGAGGGCCCGGTTCTGCTCGACGTGGTGATCCGGCGCATCGCCGCCCACTGGCGCCTCGGCCGCTGCGGCACGACCATCCGCGATCGTGTCACTGCCATTGCACGCGCCACGTCGGCCAAATGGGTTCAGCACGGCGAATCTGCCTTCCTCTGGCCGTCCGACGTCGACCCCGCCACCTATGACCGCTTCCGCCTGCCCGGCGACTCGGCGGATGATCAGCGGAACATGAACGAAATCCCACCGGAGGAGATCGCCGCGGCCGGCATGCACGTGCTGCGGCAGCAGATCAGCATGCCATTCGATGTGTGGGTCAGCGAGACGGCACGGCTGCTGGGCTTCCAGCGCTGCGGGCCGACGATTCGCAAGCTGGCTGCGATGGGGCTGCGGCTATCAATTGCCGCTGGTCGCGTTGAGTTGACAGCTCAGTCCGTGCGACTTCCATGAATGCCCAATGGGTCCGGTCCCCATTGCACGCGCTGATTCGCTGGTCCTGTCGTCTTTACAGTTCGGTACAGCGGCGCCGTCACAGACTTAGCGTCGCCCAGTTGCACTGGTTGGTTGTTGCCATCCAGTACATATGCTGACTCAACCTCGTCGGTGGCGGCCCCCGGCTGCGGCACGACGGTCCGGTGCTCGCGCTGATGAAATTCAAACCAGAACTTGTGAATACAGAACGGCACTGGCGATTCGATCGTGAGCGTTGTCGCCGTGACGCCGGCACGAGGTTGATGCTGTAGTGACTCGCGCCTAAGCGCCACAATCGCTTCAGCAACTACCGCGCGTGGCTGATCCTTCGGGTCGCCAAGCGCGAGTCTTAAGAGTTCGTCAAAACTCAAAGCCCAAAATGGAATGCTGAGCTCGCGTTCGCCGCGCGTGACGTCGGCGGCGATTCGAAATACGACCGCTCTATCCTTCAAAGCTCGCGCGTACTCGCCGTGAATGTCGAGGACAACAATTCGAGCGGAGGGATATCTAGCTGGATGGATAAGCGCGGTCAGCAATCCCGCGACGGTCGTTGATTTTCCTGCGCCGGTAGTGCCAACAACGGCGGCATGTCGCGTTATGAGCTTATTGATGTTGATGAGCGATGGGATTGATTCGGCACTTGCCAGGTGCCCCACCGGCACAAAGTCCACCGGATCTCCAGGACCGTAGATCGCTCGAAGATCATCCTCGGTGACAATATGCACGGGGTCGTTGATGGTTGGATGCTGAGAAACTCCTCGCTCGAATCGGCCAGCGCGCCCACGCTCGCCTACAAGTTGGACGGTAAGCGCGTTCCCAAACATCACATATGTCGGCACACCAACTTTCGTCGATCGAACGTCAAAGCGAAACGCTTGACTCAAGAACCATGGTTAAGGAGTTGGAAAATCGTGAACGATGACCCCATCAACCATCTGTCGTCCGAGTCGCCGAAGCCGCCAAAATCTGCCGGGTGTGCGAACGAACCATGCGCACCTGGATCAAGAAGGGGCTGATTCCACACAAGCGGGTCGGCGGCGTCATCCTGATCTACGTCGAATCCTATCTCGTGGCCTACTTCGGCGACGACAAGCAGCTGCGCGACATCCGCCCCATCGATGCCGCCGACTGGTTCGACTGGCTGGCGACGCCGAAGGAGGAGCACGACGCACAACGGCTCAAGATTTCGGCCAATGCGCTGTCGCGCGCGACAGCGCAGAAGATGGCCAGCATCGCAAAAACCTTCTTCCGCGATGCGTTGAAGCGCGGCATGGTCGATTCGATCGCATTCGAAGAACTGCCCTCAGCGGCCGTTGCCGCATCGAAGGATGCTTACGTGCCACTCCCTCAGTTTGATGCGATTCTCGACAAGGCGGCGACGCCGGCCTGGCGGGTGCTCATCGGGCTCACGCGCATCGCCGGCCTCCGCACGGGCGAGGCCTTCCTCCTGCGCTGGAATCACGTCGACTTTGAAACACGCAGCCTGCGCATCCCATCCCCCAAGACCGAGCGTCATGGCAAGGCGATACGGACCTGCCCTATCCCGCCGGCGCTGGCGCCGCTGCTGCAGGATGCCTTCGATGCGACACCCGTCGGCGAGGTGCGCGTGGTGCAGCTCTCGCCGCACAATCTTCACCGCAAGTTCGAAGTCATCCTCCAGCGGGCCGGCTTCAAGCCCTGGTCGCCGCTGTGGCACGCGATGCGCGGCATGGCCATCACCGATTACCTGACGCGCGGTTCGCCGATCACCGCGGTCGCCGAGTGGTGTGGCAATTCTCCCGAGGTGATTGCGAAGCACTACGCGCGCATTCCCGATTCGGTGTTCAAGGCTGCGGCCGGTCTCGACGATCGCGGTGTTGGCACGGACAAGCGCTGCATATGCGCTGCGGAAACTGCAGAAAATGAGCGGAAACCACCGGAATGCACGAAACCAGACGCGCGCCGCGAGTTGACGGAACTCCGCGGTTTGCAGGGGGTTGCATCGGAAGTGTCACGTCCCCGGCAGGAGTCGAACCTGCAACCTTCGGCTTCGGAGGCCGACACTCTGTCCAGTTGAGCTACGGGGACTTCCTGTAATGTCGAAGAGGCATTGTAACCCGGGTGCCCGGCGAGGCAAGCGGAGGCCGCTCCGCAGTTTTGCGGGCATCGACCGATGACGGCCGCCCGGATTGAGTTGCATTGCCGGCGCCAGTCGCGGCCGGCTAAATGGATTCATGGTTCATTCAGACTTCACATATACGTGGCTCGCATCAACGATGAACAGCTTATCGCTGCGTTTCTTGGAGACCTTGCCTTCGACGACGACTTCGG
>CAYOZN010000040.1:0-34182 GCA_964408455.1 uncultured Planctomycetaceae bacterium | reverse complement strand
TGAGGTCAACGACGCCGTCGAAATGGCAAACTGCCTGTTTTTCGATCAAACGGCGAGTTTAGGCGCCGGGATCTATGCCAGCAATGTTGCACCGATTGTGGTAAATTGTACCATTACGGAGAACGCCGCGGATGTCGCCGGAGGCGGAATATATTCATCGAATAGTTCACTCGCACCAATTCTGAGAAACACGATCGTGTGGAACAATTCCGCGAACAGCGTGGTCGACACGAATGCCCAGTTGCACCTCAACAGCCCGAACAGCACCCAGCCGGACATTGAATTTTTTTGTCTTCAGGGAACGCCGACGTGGCCGAGTACCTTAAACTCAAACATCAACTCTGATCCAACGTTCAGCGACCCTGCGAATGACAACTTCCGGCTGGACGTTGGCTCGCCGTGCATTGACGAGGGCGATAATCCATCGGTGCCAGCCGACATCGGCGACGTGAATGAGGCCAATGACACGGCCGAGCCAGTGCCGCTCGATCTCGACTTTCTCAATCGCTTCGCCGACCCGACCGGACTGCCCGACGAGCTGGACAACTGCGAGGGAATCGTCGACATGGGGGCATTCGAGTTTCGCCTGGGCTGCCCCGGCTGCGAGCCCTTTGGCGATCTGAGCGGCGATGGCCTGGTGAACGGTCTCGACATTCAGCCGTTCGTGGACTGCTTTCTGGAGCAATCGGATGGATGCGAGTGTCTGTGCGGCGACTTCGTCGGCCGCGACGGCGTGCAGTTGAATGACGTAGGTCCGTTCGTCAATTGTCTGTTGAGCCTTGGCGATGAGTGTGAGCCGGAGAGTTGTGATGCTCCCGGCCAGTGGCTGGATTGCAACGACAACGACCTGCCGGACTCCAGCGACATTGCGCTGTGTTCCGGCGATCCGGACTGCTCCGATTGCGACCGTAATGGAGTTCCGGATGAGTGCGATATCGCAGACTGCGCGAGCGATCCCGACTGCGGCGATGTGAATGAGAACGGAATTCCCGATGGCTGCGAATAAGACTGCAACGCAAACGACATTCCCGATGATAAGGATATTGCCGACGAGACCAGCGAGGACTGCAACGTCAACGATATTCCCGACGAATGCGAGATGGAATTTGGCGACTGCGACGGCAACGACGTGCTGGACGACTGCGAGGAGATCGACGACTGCGATGAGGACCTGATTCCCGACGCGTGCGAAGATGACTGCGACGGCAACGAGGTACCGGACGATTGCGAGCTTGAAGAGAATGATTGCAACGAGAATGGCTACCTGGATGCGTGCGATCTGGAACTGCCGCCGCCATTCGGCAGCTTCGACTGCAACGACAACGACATTCCCGACGAGTGCGACATCGCCGCGTGCGACAATGATCCGGCCTGCGCCGATTGCAACGAGAACGGCGTGCCCGACAGTTGCGACATCGCGGCGGAACTGTCGGAGGACACAAACGAAAACGGCATCCCCGACGAGTGCGAGCAACAGATGATGATGATGGGCGGCTTCGGCAGCGGCGAGGAGGAAATCGACGCCGAAGCGTGGAGCGAATTCTACGAGTGGTACTTCGAGCAGGACTGGTCAGAATTGAGCGGCTTCGATCGCTTCAAGGCCATCGCCGACAAGCGGAACGAACTCGAGCTGCCCGTCGGCGCCTCCTGATCTGACGTAATTCCGTCATCGACTTTGCGACCAATCAAGAAGCTCGCCGCCACCGTTAAGAGCCTGTCTCAAGTTACAGTGTGGCACCGGCTAATAGCCGGTGCGGCCTGGCTATTAAGATAGGCTCTAAAGCAACAACCCCGGCGGGCCGGGGTTGAGCGTTGCCATTCTGAATATGTCGAGCAGCCGGCGGACTAGCGGCGAGTCTTTCGCTTCGCGGCCTTTGCCGGTTTCACGGCGCGCCGGGCGGCCGATTTCACCTTTGTCGCCACCCGCTTCACGGCCGTCTTCACCCGCGACGTCCGGGCAGCCGGCTTCGCCTTCGCCCTCGCCGGTGCCGCGCGCCGCGCCTGCCGTGCCGGACGCGCCGACTTCGCCTTCGCCTCCGCCTTGTGTTCAATCGGGCGTTTGCGGGCCATCAACTTCATCGCCGATCCGTCTGCGATGGCCGCCTGGGCCGCCGCCAGCCGCGCGACCGGCACGCGGTACGGCGAGCAGCTCACGTAGTCCATGCCGGCGGCGTGGCACAGCTTCACCGACGCTGGATCGCCACCGTGCTCTCCGCAGATGCCGATCTTCAAATCCTTCTTCGCGGCGCGGCCGTGCTGAATAGCGTGTTCAATCAGCATGCCGACGCCCTCGCGGTCGATCGTCTGGAACGGATCGCTCTCAAAGACCGCCGCCTTGTTCTGGTCGATGTACTCCGGCAGAAACCGGCCGGCATCGTCCCGCGACAGCGCCATGACCGTCTGCGTCAGATCGTTGGTGCCGAAGGAGAAGAACTCCGCCACTTCCGCCACCTTGCCGGCCGTGATCGCCGCCCGCGGCGTCTCGATCATGGTGCCGACCAGGTACTTCACCCGGATGCCGGTGCTGGCCATCACCTCGTCGGCCGTCTTCCGCGTGCGATCGACCAGGATTTTCAGCTCCTTCGCGTCGATGCACAGCGGGATCATGATCTCCGGGGCGACGTCGATGTCGCGACGGCGGCACTCGACCGCTGCCTCGGCGATGGCACGAACCTGCATGTCCAGAATCTCGGGATACGTGATGCACAGCCGGCAGCCGCGATGCCCCAGCATCGGGTTCGCCTCGTGCAGGGCATCCACGCGATCGCGAATCTTCTCCAGCGAGACGCCCAGCGCCCGTGCCAGCTCCCGCTGCTTGTCCTCCGTGTGCGGCACGAATTCGTGCAGCGGCGGATCGACCAGGCGGATCGTCACCGGCCGGCCGTCCATGGCCTCGAAGATGCCGATGAAGTCCTGCCGCTGAAAGGGCAGCAGCTTCTGCAATGCCGCCCGGCGATCCTCGACCGTATCGGCGACGATCATCTCCTGTATGGCGAGACGCCGCTCCTCGGTATCGAAGAACATGTGCTCGGTGCGGCACAGGCCGATGCCTTCGGCCCCCATGTTCACGGCATTCTCGGCGTCGTACGGCGTGTCGGCATTCGTGCGCACCTTCAGCCGCCGACGCTCGTCGCACCAGCCCATCAGCGTGTAGTACTCCTCGGGCAGCTTCGGCGTGACCAGCGGAATTTCCCCTTCGTAGACTGCGCCTTCCGAGCCATCCAGCGTGAGATAGTCCCCCTGCGACAGCGTCCGCCCGTTGATGGACATCTTGCCGCTGCGCTCGTCAATCTTGAGCGCCCCCAGCCCGACGACGCAGCACTTGCCCCAGCCCCGTGCCACCACGGCGGCATGGCTGGTCTTCCCGCCCGTTGCCGTCAGGATGCCCTCGGCCGCGTGCATGCCGCCCACGTCCTCCGGGCTCGTCTCCTTGCGCACCAGGATGACCTTCTTGCCCTCCGAGTGCCACTGCTCCGCCTGCGGCGCCGTGAACACCACCTGGCCCGATGCCGCCCCCGGCACCGCGTTGATGCCGATGCCCAGCTGCCGCGTCGAGAGTTTCCTGGCGTCGAAGTTGGGATCGATGATGGGATGAAACAGTCGCTCGATGTCGGCGCCCTTGATGCGGCCGATCGCCTCTTCGCGCGTGATCACCGGCCGTGCCGCCGCGTCGGCATAGCGCTTGGGCAGGTACTTCTTCTTGAGCAGGCGCGCGATCTCCGGCTTCGCCGCCAGTGGCTGTGTCGCCATCTCCACCGCGATCTTGAACGTCGCCGTCGGCGTGCGCTTGCCGGTGCGGCACTGGAGCATGTAGAGCTTGCCGCGCTCCACCGTGAACTCCAGGTCCTGCATCTCCTTGTAGTGTGCCTCCAGCATGACACGTACGCCGCAGAGCTGGTCGTACACGTCCTGGTGCGTCTTCGCCAGTTCCACCAGCTGGAGCGGCGTGCGGATACCCGCCACCACGTCCTCCCCCTGCGCGTTCATCAGCAGATCGCCGTAGAACTCGTTCTCGCCCGTGCTGGGATTCCGCGTGAAGCACACGCCGGTGCCGCTGTCTTCCCCCATGTTGCCGAACACCATCTGGCAGATGTTGACCGCCGTGCCCGGCAATCCGTGAATCTTTTCCACCCGCCGGTACGTGACCGCCTTCTCCGCCATCCACGAATTGAAGACCGCGTCGATCGCACCGCAGAGTTGTTCCCACGGATCCTGCGGAAACGTGCGGCCGGTCTGCTGCTGGAAGAACTGCTTGAACTCGTCGCAGATGTCCTTCAGTTGTTCCGGTCCCAGCTCCGCATCCGTCTCGAAGCCGGCCTGCGCCTTCTTGTGGGCCAGCTTCTCCTCCAGCACCTCCTTCGACAGGCCGACCACGACCGTCGAATACATCTGGATGAATCGGCGGTACGAGTCCCACGCGAACCGCGCATTGCCGGTCGCCTTCGCCAGCCCCTCGACCGACTCGTCGTTGAGGCCGAGGTTCAGCACGGTCTCCATCATGCCGGGCATCGACACCGCCGAGCCCGATCGCACCGAGACCAGCAGCGGATTCTTCGCATCGCCCAGCTTTTTGCGGCAGATCTTCTCGAGCCTCGCAAGGTTCTGGCGGATCTGCTTGTCGAGGCCGTCCGGCCAGCGCTTGCGATTCTCGTAATACTGCCGGCATGCCTCAGTCGTGATGGTGAATCCGCCGGGTACCGGCAGGCCGATGTTGGTCATCTCGGCGAGGCCCGCGCCCTTGCCGCCGAGCAGCTGCTTTTGATCGCCTTTGCCCTCGGCCTTTCCACTGCCGAAGAAATACACGAACTTGGTGGCCATTCTGGAGTTGCTCCCGTGAGCGGCCTTGGGAATGTCGGGGCCGCCTATTTCCGATAACTTCGGCAATCTATGGGGGTTACGGGCGACTGTCAATTCGCCGCCGCCGCTTGCCCGCACGCGTCACAACCGCATTTTCAGCCGGTAATAACGCGCTCTTCAGAATGCAATTGCTACCGTCCCATCAACAGGAGACGGTCATGATTTACGCAAGCTCCGAGCGGGTTCCGGCCCATACTGACCCGGACGTCAACGACGCCATCGAACGCACGACCGATGCCAGCATTGAGTATTACAGCCAGCATCCGGAACTGATTCCCCGGCGGCTGGATGAACTTGACCACGAGTGGGACATCGAGCGCACCCTGGAGACCGGTTCATCCATTCTGTCGCTCTTCGGCCTCACCATGGCCACGCTGCACCACCGGCGATGGCTGATCCTGCCCTTCGCCGTGCAGTCATTTTTCCTTCAGCACGCGCTCCAGGGCTGGTGCCCGCCGCTGCCGGTATTTCGCCGACTTGGTATTCGCACGCCGCAGGAAATCGAGCGCGAACGGCACGAACTACTCCGCGCGCTGGAGGATTGGGAGCAACCCGCGCAAGACCAGTATGAGTATGAATATGAAGAAACCGTGAGATAGAATCGCGGCGACTCGCGGCCCGCCGCGACTCGCAAATGCCTGCGGCTCGCGAATCGCGATGAACCGCTTGCGGCCCATTAAGTCCGCTCATCGCATCCCGCCGCCTCCAACACCAGCCGGAACCAGGGCGTGAACTGCCCCGGCATGGCGGCGAGTTCGCGCAGCACAACCGCTCGCTCGCGCCACGACCATTCGCCGATCTCGGCGGCGTCCGGCCGCGGTGTGCCATCGAATTGGCCCACCAGAACGTGAAGATATTCCCGCTCCATCAGCCCGCTGGCCGCGTCCAGGGCGTTGTACAATAGCGACGCCTTTTCGCGTAGCGGCAGCGCGTCGATCCCGAATTCCTCCGCCAGCCGGCGCTGCGCAGCGGCCACCGTTTCTTCGCCCGGCCGCGGATGTCCGCAGCAGGTGTTGGACCACAAACCCGCGAAGTGGTATTTCCCCGCCGCACGGCGCTGAAGCAGGATCTCGCCCCGCGCGTTGAACACGAGGATGGAGAATGCCCGGTGCAGCCGGCCCCCCTCCCGATGCGCCGCCAGCTTCTCGCACGTACCGATCTCCTCATCCCGCTCATTGACCAGGATGACATGTTCCATCATTGGATAGCCTTATCCCTTACCCCTTACCCCTTTCTCCCTTAATCCCTAAATCCCTTAATCCCTTAATCCCTACTTCCCATGGCATACCTTATATTTCTTCCCGCTGCCGCACGGGCACGGCTCATTGCGCCCCACCTTCGGCTGCTCGCGGCGGATCGTCTCCACCTTCTGCTCCTGGTTCTGGGCCTGCATCGCCGCGGCCCGGTCGCGATCGGCCTGGCCCGCAAAGCCCTGGTTCGTCGCCTCGGCGTGACGGGCGGCGCCAATCCGGTAGCGGCCCGGAACCGCCGACTCTTCGCGCAGCCGCGCCCGGAAGATGATGCCGGTCACCTTGTCCTCGATGCCGGCCCGCATCTCCTGGAACATGGCGAAGCCTTCCTTCTTGTAGGCGATCTTCGGATCCTGCTCCGCATAGCCGCGATAGCCGATCGCCTCCTTCAGGATGTCGATCGCGTGCATGTGCTCCTTCCACGCCTGATCGTAAATCTGAAGCAGCACGTAACGCTCCAGAACCGTCAGCTCGCGACGAATCAGATCGCGACCAAAGACCATCAGTGTCTCCGTCGCGTCATCGCTGGCATTGAAGGTCTCCTCGTCAAAGGCGGGCCCCATTCGCTCCTTCGCCCACTTCACCAGCCGCTCGCGATCGCCGCTCGCGTGATTGACCGCCGTTTCCACCTCCCGCGACATGCGATCGCCGTGCATGTATTCGCGGTTCAGCGTGAACAATTCCTCCGCCACCTGGTCGAGCGGCCGGGCACGGACCTTGTCCACATCCCAGCTCAGGCCGAACTTGAGGTTGGCCCACTTGGCCAGCGCTTCGACGGCATAGACATCCCGGAATTCTCCGCCTGGCGCGAATCGATCCAGAGTCCACTCGACCGGATACCGCGCCTCGCGCTCGCGATACGCCTGCTTGATCTGCTCCTCCAGCGCATCGACCAGGTCCTTCGACAGCATCTCCTCCCAGCCGGTAATCTTCACCTCGATGCCGAACTTGTGCTGGGCCCAGGCCAATAGCGTCTTGCGACCATAATTTTCATCCATGAACCGCTCGATCGGTCGCAGGTCGAATTCCTCGACCTTCTTCTCCGCCGCGTCGACCAGCGCCTGCTGAACCTCTTCCGGCTCCATGTCCTTCAATTGGTTCTGCGACAGCTTGCAGCCGAATCGCGTCTCACTCCAGCGGGCCAGACCGCGAATGTCCCACTGCGACCGCTCCACATCGGGATCCATGTATTCGCCGACCTGATTGCCGATGAGACTGCGCGCCTCGGCCTGTGCCGTCGCGCGGATCGTCTTTTCCGTGCCGGCGAAATCGTGAATGTCCACGTCCTTCGGTTCGATCGGCGTCTCGAGCGCACCGCGAACCCAGTCGCAGATGCACTGGGCGCTGTAGTCCGCATCGAGGAACTTCTCGGACGCGTTCTCGATCGTGCTGTCGATCATCTCCCAGATGCGTTCCACCAGCCGCTCGGCCCGGCCCGGTTTGCTGGCCGTCAAAATCTCCTGCCGCTCGGTATAGAAAATCTTGCGCTGGTGATCCATCACCTCGTCGTATTCCAGCAGGTGCTTGCGGATGCCGAAGTTCTTTTCTTCCACCTTGCGCTGCGCCCGCTCGATGCCCTTGTTGACGCTCTTGGCCTCGATCGCCATGCCCTCTTCGAAGCCCATGCGCTCCAGCATGCGCAGCATCCAGTCGCCCATGAACATCCGCAGCAGATCATCGCCCAGCGACAGGAAAAACCGGCTTGAGCCCGGATCGCCCTGCCGCCCCGAGCGGCCACGCAACTGGTTGTCGATGCGCCGCGATTCATGCCGCTCGGTGCCCACGATGTGCAGCCCGCATGGCGCATTCAGGGAACACACCTTGCGGCCCATCTCCGGAAATCGCGGATCAATCTTCGGCTTCCAGCAGTGCGCGCAATTGGTCTTCGGATCATAATCCGGGCAGTTGATGCAGCACTTGGTGCCGATGACGCCCTTCTCGTTCCAGGCATACTTGCGGCCGTCGCCGTTCTCGGGCGGACCCAGATCGCCGATGCACTTCTCGTACACGACACCTTTGGCCAGCTTGATGTCCGTGCCACGGCCGGCCATGTTGGTCGCGATTGTCACGTTGCCCAGCGGTGTCTTGTCCTTGCCGCGCTGCGGCAGATACGTCTCGCCGGCCTTGGCCACGATGTCCGCCTCGCGGGCGTGCTGCTTCGCGTTGAGTACTTCGTGCTGAATGCCGTACTTTCGCGTCAGCAGATTTGACAGCTTCTCGGAATTCTCGATGGAGATGGTGCCCACCAGCACCGGCCGGCCCCGGGCCAGATCGCCCATGGCCTCGTCGTAGGCCTCCGTCATCGTCTCGGCGATGTTGTCTGCCTTGCCATCCTTGAATGCTGCCAGTGCCGTGTCGATGCGCTCGGTCGATCCGCCGCCGCGCGACACGATCTGCTTCAGATTCTTCAGGATCGGCTCGAGCACAAACGGATCGGAAGGCCGCCCCTTGGTGTGCACGTCGTGAATCTCTTCCACGATGGCGTTGTACTTGTCGTCCACCGTCTTGTAGATGCGGTCGTGATGGTCCATGCGATTCACCGGCCGGTTCGTCGGAATCGCGACCACGTCCAGCTTGTAGATCTTCATGAACTCGTCGGCCTCGGTCATTGCCGTGCCGGTCATGCCCGCCAGGTTCTTGTAGAGCTTGAAGAAATTCTGCAACGTGATCGTCGCCAGCGTCTGCGTCTCTTCCTTGACGCGCACGGCCTCCTTCGCCTCCACCGCCTGGTGCAGCCCATCCGACCACTGCCGCCCGTGCATCAATCGGCCGGTGAACTGGTCGACGATGATGATCTCGCCATCCTTGGACACGTAGTCCACGTCCCGCTCGTACACCACGTGTGCCCGCACCGAGTTCTCAATCAGATGCGGCCACTCCATGTTCTGCCCGACATAGAGCGAACCGACGCCGAGCTGCTCCTGTGCCACCGAGATGCCATCGTGCGTGAGGGCGACGCTCTTGCGCTCCTTCGCCACCACGTAGTAAATCTTGTGACCGATCGACTCGGCCTCTTCCTCGGTGATCCAGTTCGCATCGGTCTTGAACTTGGCAACCGCCCCCTTGAACTTGGGATGCTCGGCAAAGGCGGCCGGCGGCTTGTCGCCCCATTCCCTGATGCGCCGCAGCGTCTCGTCCTGGGCCGCCTTCTGCTTGGCAATCAGCGTGCGCGCCACCTGGTCTGCCGTGCGATAACGCGTCACGTCGTCCTCGGCCGGGCCGCTGATGATGAGCGGCGTGCGGGCCTCGTCGATCAGGATCGAGTCCACCTCGTCGACGATCGCGAAGTCCAGCGGACCCTGCACCTGCGCTTCCAGCGACGTCTTCATGTTGTCGCGCAGATAGTCGAAACCGAATTCGTTGTTCGTGCCGTACGTCAGATTGCAGGCGTACGCCTTCGCCCGAATGCCCTCGTGACCGCCGGGGTCGACCTGCGACTGTATGAAGCCCACGCTCATGCCGACCAGTTCGAAGATGGGCATCGCGAATTCGGCATCGCGCTTCACCAGGTAGTCGTTCACCGTGATGATGTGGACGTGCTTGCCCTCAAGTGCCTTCAGAAACGCCGGCAGGTGGCAGACGATCGTCTTGCCCTCGCCGGTCTTCATTTCCGCGATCTTGCCTTCATAGAGCACCTGTCCGCCGACGAGCTGGCAATCGAAGTGGCGGTGGTTGCGCGCCCGGCGCGACGCCTCTCGCAAAACGGCGAACGCCTCGGGCAGAACCGCCGCCGGCATCTCGCCCTCGGCAAGTCGCTGGCGCAGCTTTTCCGCGCGGGCCAGCAGATCGGTGCTGAGTTCCACGCGAATGGCCTGTAGCGCCGTCGCCCGCTCGGCCGGGTCCATCTCCTCGGGCACCGACTTCGCACGATCGGCAAACCGCGCGTCGAAGTCGCCGCGCAGTTCCGGCTCGTAGCGGCCGATCTCCGCCGCCATCTGCATATAACGCTTCACCATGCGTTCGTTTCGCGAGCCGAAGACCTTGCGAAACGCGCTGCCGACGAGATTCATCACTGCCATGTCATCACCAGGGGATTCTCGCCCGCCGCACGCGCGGCAGGCCCGGAAAAAGGCGCTTCTGGACCAGGAACATACGCAAGACCGCCGGCATGCGCCGGCCGTGTGCTGGTGCAATCGATGTGACAGTGATGAAAATCAGCCGCCGTGCCGGCCGCCGATGCGATAGGAGATCGACAGGCGCCGGCCTAGAAGTGTCGGCACCGTGGTCGCGACGCGTCGCGCCAGGATCGGGCAGATCGAGCCGACCATTTCCAGCGTCGGCCAGCGCCGGAGGATCAGCACCAGCAGAAATGCCAGCGCCGTCAGTCCGATCGCCATGTCCCCGCTCGATCGGGCGCCGCTTGGCGGCGACACCAGCCGCGCGACGACCGAGCTGCCCGTGCCCAACTCGTCGCCGGCCCGGTGCATCGGCGAGGCGGCGTCCAGCCCCACCAGGGCCACGAACGCCACGACGGCGCCGGACACGGCAGTGCGGCGGACGGACTCGGATGGTGCAGGCTCGGCGTGCATGGTGTCGGTACTCTACGTTCGGCAGAACCTCGAAATCAACTGATGTTCATCCGAAAACGACGATGCGGCGAACAACACGGCCCGGAATCCGCCCATAACCAACTGCCAGGAATGGACTTATCGCACACATGGGTCGCCGCCGCCGCGGCGTCAAATCGACGCCGCCAGTTCGGACACCATCCCGGCCAGCACGAACGACACCAGCATGCATCCCGCCGCAGTCAGTGTGAGGGCCACCATCAGAAAAGGACCCGTCTCCCATCGCGATCGCCGCATGTCGATCACGGCCCTCATCGTGCAGCCCCACAGAGCAACGACGCCCACGACGCATAGCACCGACACAATGGTCATCGCCTCGTGGTTCATCGCCGCGGGCACCAGCCCCAGCGGCACGCACACGCCCAGCAACAGAAAGTGCGCCGATGCGTACGCGCAGATCGACAGCCACGGCGCGAAATGCCGCCGGCCGTCAAAATGACGGCATTGTGTCCACAGCAGCAACGCCGGCACGAACGTCAGGCTCGTCACCAGCATGAAAGTAAAGGCAACGTATCCGGCGAAAATCGCCACGATATTTGAGGGCATGAAAATCGTATTGCGCGTGAAGGCCAGGGAAATCGCCACCTGCATGACGGCCATGGCCATGCACGCGAAAAGCACCCATGCATAAAACGTCCACACGTTTGACCGCTGCGGCTGAACGCTGAACGCAAACGCGAACCGCTCCGCCTTCAGCAGACACACCGACAACGTCTCACGAAAGCGCCGGAAAAAAGGCGCGTGGTCCGGACGGTCCCACGGCATCAGCACGATCTTCTGTGATGCCTGAGAATCGAGCAGCGCCGTACGGCTGAAGAGGGCGCCACATTCCGGACACCGGCCCGAATGCACACCGCTCAGGTTATAATTGCAGACCGGGCAGTAGATGCCCTCCCCCTCCACTTCCAGTTCGTCCGGAGCGCTTTGCGTCACGGTCGGCACGCGCGGAACGAACGCCGCCGGCATGCTCGAGGCAGGGCTGCTCGAATAGGCGGAACCGGTGACCACGACCACCGGCTCAAGCTCGATTCGATTCGGTCCCGGCAGAACTCCGGTGGAAGGCGGAGAACCCCCCTTTTCGCCCGCTCCTGCACGTGTGGCGCTGTCCATGTTCGGCCCCGTGGCGACCCGCGACATGTGCCGCGGGTGCCCGCCGAATTGTACGCCGCCCACCCGATGCAGGCGAATATTCCTTTGCGGGTAATAGCGCACCGGCAGCCTGGCTAAGATCCCCGGTCGTTCGTACGTAGCTTGACGCGACGCCGCGTTAGGGATTGCATACCGCGACAAACTTCAGGAGTGCCTCGCCCCCATGCTCATCTGGCTGTGGATCGGCTTCATCTTATTTGTCCTCGTCCTGCTCGCCCTCGATCTGGGGGTGTTCAATCGCAAGGCCCACGTCATCGGCGTCAACGAGGCCATGCTCTGGACGGCCGTCTGGGTCGTTCTCGCCCTCGCCTTCAACGTCGGCGTGTACTGGCTGTACGAGCACCACGTGTTCGGCATCGGCACCGGCGACCACATGAAGCCCGGCAAGATCGCCGCCATCGAGTTCTTCACCGGCTACGTCGTCGAAAAATCGCTGAGCCTCGACAACATCTTCGTCATCGCCATCATCTTTTCCTACTTCAACGTGCCCGCCATGTATCAGCACCGGGTGCTCTTCTGGGGCATCCTCGGGGCCCTCGTGCTGCGTGGCGTGATGATCGCGCTCGGCGCCGCGCTGATCGCACGCTTTGCCTGGATCAACTATGTCTTTGGCGGCATCCTCATCATCACCGCCGTGAAAATGCTGCTGGCCGGAGACGAAAAGGTCGACCCCGACCGCAACATCCTCGTCCGCATCGCCCGGCGCATCTTCCCGGTCACTCGCGACTACCAGGGCGAGCATTTCTTCACCAGGCTGGACGGTGCCCGCGCCATCACGCCCCTCTTTCTGGTGCTGCTGGTCGTCGAAAGCACCGATGTGCTCTTCGCCGTCGATTCCATTCCCGCGATCTTCGCCATTACGGCCGATCCCTTCATCGTGTTTACGTCCAACGTGTTCGCCATCCTCGGCCTGCGCTCCCTGTACTTTGCCCTCGCCGGCGTGCTGGACAAGTTTCGTTATCTCAAGATCAGCCTCGTGTTCGTGCTGGCCTTTGTCGGAGTCAAAATGCTTATACACCACCAGTTCAAATTCCCGCCGCTGGTTTCCCTCGCCATCATTGGCGGCATCCTGGTCACCGGCGTGCTGGGATCGATTTTCAGCAGGCGCGGTGGCGGTGAAGCGGCGCCCGAGCCGCCGGTCGGCGGACCGCCGGCGACGCTTTCGCTCGAAGCCACGTGGAAGCAGATTCGCCGTGTCTTCATCTTTTTGATTGGCTCCACCGTCGTCCTCATCGGCCTGGCACTGATCGTGCTGCCGGGCCCGGCGACGCTCGTGATCCCCGTCGGCCTTGCCGTACTCGGCAGCGAGTTCCTCTGGGCGCGCAAGCTCCTCAAGCTGTTCAAGGACCAGGCTCGCGCCCTCGTGCGCGGCGTCATCGGCAATCGAGGTTCGGACGTAAAGCCGTGACGGTCTCGCCCGACAAGCAGCGCGACGAAACTGTTCGTCGCCGTTTTCGGCGTTTTCTCGTCGCGTATGCAGCGTTCACCGCCGCCGGCGTGGCAACCGCGTTTGTTGTGTTGGGCCGCGGCCCTTCGCTCGACTGGCACCTTGCCATTGTGTACATGCTCTACTGGCTTGCGCTCGTGCCGATCGTGCGCTTCGCCCTCGACGCCCGCCGCCTGTGGAAAAAAACGCTTTTCGCGATCGCACTTGGGCTCGTACTGCTCGTCGGCGGGCTGGAGTTGATCGGGCAATTCATCGTCGGCGAAAGGCGCATGCCATCCATGTCCGAGTGCAGCGTCGCCCATCGCCGATTGCACCACGTTCTCCTGCCCGACAGCCGCATGGTGTGGCAGCCCGGCGCAGCCGCTGAAAGTCAGATCTTCGTCGAGACCAACGAGGATGCCCTGCGCACACCCTGGTCCCGGCCCCAGTTCCTGAAGGCCGGTTATCGCGTGGCCGTGCTCGGCGATTCTTACGCCTTTGGGTTCTTCGTGCCCTACGAACAATCCATCCCCGCGGTGCTCGAACAGAAGCTGCGCGCCCGCCGCATGGACCTCGACGTTCGCGTGCTCAATGCCGGTCACATCAGCTGGTCGCCGCTGATCGAGCGGCAGGTGTTCGACGACATCGTGCGCCACTATCGGCCACACCTCACGCTGATGACGCTGAACCTCTCCGACATCGGCGACGATTACAAGCACGGCATGGAGAATACGTCCACCGGCCCGGACCTGCACTTTCCCTTCCCCGATGAATACCTGGTGCCGGCATCACGGCCCTGGGAAGAGTCGCCCACACGGCAGTTGCTGCGCCTGACGCGGATCGGCGAGCCGGTTCAGCGGCTGCTCGGAGACGCGCCGGCAAAGCCCGCCGAGCCCGGGCGGCGCTACGACTACTATCGTTTCGAGATCAAAATCGGCGACGTCGTCGAGAACGACCTGTTCTTTCCGTTGCGGCACCCGATGGAGGCCATGCGGCCCCACTATGAGCGAACCTTCGCGCACATTCGTCGCACCCGCGACGCCTGCCGCGACGCCGGCTCCGATTTTGCCCTCGTCCTGATGCCATTCAACTTTCACTGGAATAATCGCGAGTCGCCGCAGGACGTGGGACGGCTTGCCGGTCAGTACACCGGGAACGAGCCGCACCGGTTTACTTTCTTCGAATTCTTTGAAGAGGCCGGCGAAAAGGCCGACATGACCGTCATTAACCTGCTCGATGCATTTCAGGCCACGACCGAGTACCCGCTCTGCTTCGAGGAGGATGCCCACTACAACGCAGCCGGCAACCGGCTCGCCGCCGGGGCAATTGCGCAATATCTGCTCGACTCAAACCGGCTGCCCCCGCCATCGAGATGACGCCGCCTGGCCCGAGCGGTTTCTCGCAATACCGCGCGTGCCATATTGATGGCATTGCCGCCGCCGCCCCTTGCCCCTAGTCGTCGCGATATGCCCGGTGGCATGCACTGCATCGCTCCTTCAAAGCTGCATAGGCCGCATCTTGCGCGCCGCCCTGCGCCCCCTCCGCCATTCGCCACGCAGCAGCTTCCGACTCGTGCAGCCAGTTGAGGAAGTCCGCCGGGCGGTCCTTCACTTCGTCCAGCCTCGCCATTTCGCGGAAATGCTCAGCCAGAATGACCGCCTCATTCCGCGGATCGAGATCGGGGTTCGACTCCGGCGCCTTCCAGCCTGCCGCTTTGATCTCGGCGATGTGATCCCACACCCTCCCCAGCGCCGCCATGTGGTCCGTAAGCCGGGAGACGACTGCGCGCTCCGGCAACTCCGGCGTCTCCGCGGCGAGCCGCTCGTCGGCGATCGGCCGCGCGTCTGCGACCGCTTCATACAGATGCGCATACTTGTCGGACGTCCCGGCCGTCTTCATGAACGCCAGCGCCGCGTCCGTCGTCATCCGCCGCAATCCCACCAGCACGTATGCGGCCGCCGCCGGCCCGCGGTGAATGCCATGATGACAGTGTACGTACACCGGCGATGGCAACTCGCGCACCGCCTTGGCCAGCGCGATGCAGCGCTCGGGCTGGATGCCATCGTAGCCGATTGGCAGATGTACGTAGCGCATTCCGTGTGCCCGGGCCGACTCGACGTCCGGCGCCGCCCCATCGACCGAGATGATCGTCTGCACGCCGAGCTTCTTCAGCGACTCGAATCCCTCCTGCCCGTGCGGGTCGGACCCGCTGATCAGCCCGCCCGGCAGCTCGATGACATTGTGCAGTCCCGGCAGATCGCGCCGCGTCAGCACGAGGACCGGTGGGGAATCGGTCGGCGCCGCGCCGGCGTTTACGTTTGGCGTCGTTTGGGCGTCGGTCGCAGTCTCGGCTGGATGGATTGCCGGCGGCCGGGCTTCGCGCGAACTGTGCGAGCAGGACGCGACGGCTGCGACCAATGCCATGCATAAGACGTGCTGTAGATTGCCGGTGCTGGACACTTCGTGCTGGCTGGCTCCTCTTCGCATGCCATTCTAGCCGCAGCCCGCCGCATTCGCGAGCGCTTCAGGGGCCGCGGGGACTGCGGCCATTTGCAGCCATCGTCCATCGCCGCGCGGTAGGATGACACCCATGCCCGAACTGCCCGATGTCACGATCTACGTTGAAAAGCTGCGCGAGCGTGTCGCGGGCGCGGCCCTTCGACGGGCCGACATCATCGGACCCTTTCTCCTCCGCACGTTTGAGCCGCCCGTGGAGGCGGCCGTCGGTCGGCGCGTCGAGTCCGTCGGCCGCGCGGGCAAGCGGATCGTCCTTTCGATGGAAGGCGATGTGCACCTCGTGTTTCACCTGATGATCGCGGGTCGATTCCGCTGGCTGGCGCCGCTGGCCCGGCCGCCCGCGAAGATCTCGCTCGCGGCGTTCGCCTTCGATGCCGGTACGCTGGCACTGACCGAGGCCGGCACGAAGAGACGCGCGTCGCTGCATATCATCGCGGGCGCGGACGAACTGCGGCGGCTGGACCACGGTGGCATCGAGCCGCTCGACTGCGAAACCAGCGCCTTCGCCGCAGCCCTCCGTCGCGAGAACCACACCCTCAAGCGCAGCCTGACCGATCCGCGCCTGTTCTCCGGCATCGGTAACGCATACAGCGACGAAATCCTCCACGCTGCCCGCCTTTCGCCGGTGAAACTCACCAGCCGCCTGACCGACGCCGAGATCGCCCGGCTGCACGGTGCCACCGTGACGACGCTCACCCGATGGATCGACGAGCTCCGGGCGGAATTTCACGACCGCTTTCCCGGCCCCGGCGAGATCACCGCCTTCCGCCCCGGCTTCGCCGTCCACGGCCGCTACAACCTGCCGTGCCCCGCGTGCGGCACCCCCGTGCAGCGCATCCGCTATGCCGAAAACGAGACCAATTACTGCCCGACTTGTCAGAACGAAGGGCGCGTGCTGGCCGACCGCTCCCTCTCCCGGCTGCTGCGGGAGGACTGGCCGCGAACCGTGGACGAGTTGGAATGACGCAGTGGGCCGGCCTTCGCTCGCATCGCCGGGCGAACCGCCGTAGAATCGGCCCCCTTCATCCACAACCTGCGTGTCAATGCGGCCGTGTCACACCTGTGTATGATCCGGCCGCCCGGGAGACTGACGACCATTGCCACCCAACATTGAGCAGGCTCTCACATCCGATCAGGGGCTGCCCGTCGCGCCGTCCATCGCCGACACCCTGACGGCAGCCGAAGTGCCCGTCCAGGTGCGCCCCGTCGGCCGCCGCGTGGTGTTCGTTGCCGGCATGGCCATTGTCCTGGCCATCATCGCGGCACTCATCGCCCAACTCCTGACGAGGCTCATCTGGCTCATCACCGGCCTGGCGTTCCACGGCGTGGCCAGCATCCAGCCTCAGTCGCCGTTGGGACATTCCCTCGGCGCCTGGGTCGTCTTCATTCCCGTCATCGGCGGCATCATCGTCGGTCTCATGGCACGCTACGGCTCTCGCGCCATCCGCGGTCACGGCATCCCCGAGGCCATGGAGCAGGTCATCCTCAACCAGAGCCGCATCCCGCCGAGAATGACATTCCTCAAGCCGCTCAGTGCCGCCCTCGCCATCGGCACCGGCGGCCCGTTCGGCGCCGAGGGACCGATCATCGCCACCGGCGGCGCGCTGGGCTCCCTCGTAGGACAACTCATCCGCACCACTGCCGTCGAACGAAAGACCCTCCTCGCATCGGGCGCCGCGGCCGGCATGGCGGCGACCTTCGGTTCCCCGGTGTCGGCGGTGCTGCTCGCCATCGAGCTGCTGCTCTTCGAGTTTCGCCCGCGTTCGTTCATCCCCGTCGCGCTGGCGGCGGCCACGGCGGCCGGCGTGCGCCTCGCCTTCGAGGGCTCCGAGGCCGTCTTCCATATGCCCGATCTTCACCAGCCCACTTGCGCCGCGCTTGCCCTCTATATCTGCATCGGCGCGATCATCGGCATCGCCAGCGTCGCCGTCACGCGCATCGTGTACGCCGTTGAGGACGGCTTCGGCCTGTTGCCCATCCACTGGATGTGGTGGCCGGCCATCGGCGGCCTTGTCGTCGGTATCGTCGGTTACTTCCATCCGCGCACGCTGGGCGTCGGCTACTACAACATCTCCGACATCATCTCCGGCAAACTGGCAGTTGCCGCGATGGCGAGCCTGGCCCTATGGAAGTTCGTCTCGTGGTCCATATCCCTGGGCAGCGGCACATCCGGCGGAACGCTCGCTCCCCTGTTCACCATCGGCGGCTCGCTCGGCGGCCTGTGCGGTGTCGCCTCGCAGTCGATCTTTCCCGCCGCGGCGATCGATCCGCGCGTGGCGGCGCTGGTCGGCATGGCGGCCATCTTCGCCGGCGCCTCGCGGGCGATGCTGGCCAGCGTTGTCTTCGCCTTCGAGACGACGCTTCAGCCACTGGGCCTGCTGCCGCTGCTCGGCGGCTGCGCATCGGCCTATCTCCTGTCGTCGCTGCTCATGCGCAACACGATCATGACCGAGAAGATCGCACGCCGGGGCGTGCGCATCCCGGCCGAATACGAGGCCGACTTTCTCGATCAGCTTCTCGTGCGCGACATCGCCTCGACCGCGCTGGTGACGCTGCGCAGCAGCCAGACGCTCGCCGAGGTACGGACCTGGCTCGCCAGTGTCACCGACCAGACATCGCACCAGGGATTCCCCGTGCTCGACGAAGCGGGCAATCTCCACGGCATCGTCACACGGCGCAATCTGCTCGATCTTGCACTGCCCGGCACCACCATCCTCGCCAGCCTTCGAAAGAGGCCGCCCGTCGTCGTCTACGACGACAACACCCTCCGCGAGGCGACCGACCACATGGTCCGCCACGGCATCGGCCGCCTGCCGGTCATCCAGCGCGCCACCGGCGCCCTCGTGGGTATCCTTACGCGCAGTGACATCCTCGGCGCTCACCGCCGCCGCCTTGCGGACGGGTAATGCCGGCGCCCGTTTGAGCGCTAAAACCGTGTGCCACTGCTTCAAGCAGTGCAAAAGCCAACGGGGTGCCACTGCTCTGTGAGCAGTGAGGAGCGAGGGGGCATGGAAAGTCCGTGTGCCACTGCTTCAAGCAGTGCGAGGCAAGACAGGCAACGTGTGCCACTGCTTCAAGCAGTGCAAAGTTCAACGCGTGCCAGCTTCAAGCAGTGCGAGGCAAGACAGGCAATGTGTGCCACTGCTTCAAGCAGTGCATTGCCAGACAGCCTCCCCGTGTGCCCCGTGTGCCACTGCTTCAAGCAGTGCAAACGGCGCTAGCCATGTGGCAAACAGCATGCGAATTTTGCCGCAGAAACCTCACGCGCTTCAGCACTCAACTCCGTGAGTGTGTCATCCTGCTCAGTCAATCGCGACAATTTCATCAATGGACTGGCGCCTCCGATTCAAAGTCAACGATGCAGAATTCAATTGCCTGCCTCATTTGCCCGCTCCGCATTTCGGGTGTATGTTTGAAATGGAACAACACTCCATCGGCGCGGGAATCCTGTTCCGCGCGGCATCCAGTCTGGCCCACGCGTCACCCGGGCCGATGAAGTCCCGTCGATATATATCCGCTGCCCGCGGGTGGGCCTCCGATCATTGGGTTCATTGAATGTGCATCCCGCCCGCGGGGCATTTCTTTGCATCGCGGGAGAGGGGAGTGATGCATTCAGCAACACTCAACCCGCCGGCAACACGCGACCGCGCCATGCCTTGCGAAGCGCAGTGCCCGCAGCGCATGCGCGGCCCGCTCTTCTGGACTCAATTGGCATCTTGAGCGTCCGTAACCTGAAGCCGGTGAACGTCGGCGCCACGTGTGACGTAAACGGCGACGGAAGCATCGACGGGCTCGACATCCCGCCATTCGTTGGCTGCCTGCTGGCGGGTTAGTTGTCACTCCCCCCGCCGCCGTATACGTTTCCGCCATGCCCAACCTCGAGGAACGGCCACGCTCGCGCCGCGCGCCGGCAACAACATGGCTCATGCCCATTGCCGCACTGCTCGGCGCGGCGGGCCTGCTGGCCCGCGACGCCCACGGCGCACTGCTTGTACCCATCTACCTCGCGGCCGCTCTCGAACTCATTCCGTTCGTATACTGGTGCCGCATGCGTTGCGGCCGCAGTGAAGTGCCGGCCATACCGGGCGGCCTCGCACCTTCCACCGAACGCCGCTGGCTGCTGCTCATGGTCGCGGCGGCGATCGTGCTGGCCTTGTGGACCGGCCAACCCTGGCTGGCCGTTCACGCCTGCGGCGTCTATGCCCTGGCCCGGATGGCCGCAGAATGGCTGGTCGATACCTACGCCGAGCTCGATCGCTGCTGCGAAAGCGCCTCGCCATCGGTCAAACCCCTCCTTCGCCGCTGGCTGGCGCTACTTCTGATTGGCGGTGCCGTCCTCGCGTTACCGATGTCCACCCGCCCCGGCCTGCCGGACTATCAGTACAACATGGCCACGCACGTCTTGACCAGCACATTCGACGCCGCCAGCGCCTGCTGCCTGGTGGGCGCATTTGCGTACAGTCTCGGCGAGGACCACAGCCGGTTTGGCCAGGTCGTCATCTGGCTGCTCACCATGCTGTCCGGGGCCGGCTTCTGCGCCGCAGGGCTGGCCATCATGCGCCCGTTCATGACGCGTCGCCCGCGTCTGATTCACGTCCTGCTGATCGCCATCGGGCTGCAACTCGCCGGCGCGCTGCTCATGTTCGGCCGCTGGGACCGCCGCGATGCCGACGGACTGGTCGAGCGTTCGTGGTGGAGCATCGTGCATGCCACGTCGGCCTTGTGGAACAGCAGCCTCACGCTTCGCAACGACGGCCTCGCCGAATACTTCCAGGACCCCGTGATCTTCTCCGTCATCGCGACCCTGTGTGTCATCGGCTCGCTCGGTCTGCCGGTCACGCTCGAGCTGATCCTCGGCCCGCCCAAACCAGCCGCCGCTCCATCCGTGCCACGCAGCGCCAACGCGTCGCACGGGTACAAGACGGCGGGCTCGCAAGCGAATGACGCCGCCGGCCCGCCGCACCCCGCCGTTGCCCGGAAGATGACGACGCCGCCTGCCGACCCACCGCCCTGGCGGCGCCTCGCATACTGGGAAGCACCGCTTGCCGTCGCCCTGATGTGTCTCTGTGTCCCCATGCTGTACGTGTTCGAGCATCCGCAATCGCGCATCGCCCGGTTTTCCCCGCCGCGGCCCTTCGAACTGCACGGCAGCGTCGTCATGCGCGAACTGTCCAACAGCGAGCGCTGGCGGATGAGCGTCCTCCTGTCCACCACCCTGCGCTCCGCGGGGCTTCAGAGCATTCCGCTCGTCTCCGGTGCGATCACCTGGCCGACCTACGGTCTGTTCGGCGGATGCATGGTCGTCGGCGGATCGGCCGCCTCGACCGCCGGTGGCGTGCGGACCACCGCGATCCTGGTTCTGGTCTTCTGCCTGGTGGTTCGCTCGGGCTGGTCGGTCCATTCCGGCGGGCCGGCGATTCGCTTAATGCTGTTGCGACGCACCGCGCTGTTCGTCGCGCTGTGGGCGGTCTTCAACCTCCTCGCTTTCGTTGCGCTGGCGGCATCGACCAGCGCGACGGCCTACGAGACCGCCTTCGACGCCATCGCCTCCCTGAACAGCGTCGGCCTCTCGACCGGCCTGCCGCCCCATTTGACGCCGGCCGGCCGGATTACCATGATGGCCATATTGATCCTCGGCCGCGCGGCGCCCACCTGGTTCTGGCTGGACCTGAGCCGCCGCGTGCACTCGCTGGCTGTTCCAAGCGCAAGCCCTCCTCGCGCGGTGCCACTGACATGACCCAACCGCAACGGAACGGCACATCAACATCGACGCGACGCGCAATTGGAAATCGCCCCAAGGCGCTTGCCGTCGCGTGCCTTGCCATCCTGTTGTGCGGTTGTCCTTCATCCCGCCCGGCGACCGTCTCGACCGCCGAGCGCTCGCGTCTTTCGCTGATCGCCGATCGGCCGGGCGTGATCCGCATCGACGGCGTCGGCCCGATTCGCGGCTTTGCCAAGGGCCGCGACTGCACCTTCATTCATTGCTTCGAAGTCGTCCTCGAGGCCATCGGCCGCCCGGTGAGCTATGACGAACTGATGGGCCTGTCGGGAATGGCCTTTCGTACGCAGTTCCGAATCGACCGATGGGATGTCGGCAACTCGGACCCCCTCGTCGGTGAAAACCTCGTCGACGCCGCCTTTCGCGAAGTGGGCATGACCTACGACATCTGGGTCGTCCGGCGCGACGAACTGGCCCAGGTCGATGCCATGCGTCGCGACGTCGCCGCCAGCATCGAGCAGAAGCAGACGCCCGTCCTGGCCTCCAACGTGATCCCGCCGGAGGACTGGGGCATCATCACCGGCTTCGCCCCCGGCTATAACTGGCTGTGCCGTTCCTACAACGGCGGCGCAAATGCGGCCGACCGGCCCGCGACCGGCTGGCCATCGGCCATCGTGCTGCTGGAAAAGCGGCTGCCGCGACCGACTCGTGCCGAATCGCTGAATCGCGCCCTTCGCCGCGCGGTTGAGCTTTTCGACAAGCGAAGCACCGGCAAGTATGCCATGGGCGCGAAGGCCTTCGACTTCTGGTGCCAGGCGCTGCGCAGCGTACGCGATCGCAATTATCTGCACGCCAACGCATGGACCTATGTGTGCCTCATGGATGCGCGGGCCTCCGCCGTGCGCTTTCTGCGCGGCATCGCCGGAGAACTGGGCAGCCGCGGACATCATGTCCTCGCCGCCGCCGATTATTACGAACAGGAACTGACGGTCCTGCGCGAAGGCTATAAATACGTCCCGGCGGAAAAGCAGTTTCCCGACACCATGCCGCCGCCGGAACTGCGCGACCGCCAGATTCACGTGCTGCTGCGGGCCCGCGCACTGGAAGAAAAGGCCGTCGAGGCCCTGCGCGAAGCGCTCTAAGCGCGCGATTCAGCGAGCATCGGGTATGCACATGGCGCCGCGCGAGCTGGTTCGATCCTGGGTCGATGCGTTCAATCGCAGGGACGTCGCAGCGCTTGCAGCGTTCTACCACGAAGATGCCGTCAACCACCAGGTCGCCGAGCATCCGGTCGAAGGCCGGGATGCGATTCGCCGGTTGTTCGCCGATGGCTTCGCCGCCGCCGAGATGGTGTGCATCGTGGAAAACATCTTCGAGGATGGCGAGTGGGCGATTCTGGAATGGCGGGATCCGCTTGGCCTGCGCGGCTGCGGGTTCTTTCACGTTCAGGATGGCAAGATACGCTTCCAGCGCGGATACTGGGACAAGCTGACGTTTCTGCGGCTGCACAATCTGCCGATTCCCGAGCGCTGATCCGCACAGCTGCCGGCAGCATTTGAAGCGGCCGCCCGATCGCCGGAGGTCTGAAATGAGCGACACACCACCGACCGCCGCCCCGCAGCGGCGCCTTTCTGCCGGGAAGATTGCGCTCGTCGGCATGCTCATCACCGTGGCCGGCGGCGCATCGTACTACCTGCTGCTCGACGTGCCGTGGATTCGCTCGCGGGCGATTCCCAACATAGCAGCCGTCCTGCTGGGGCTGGGTCTTTGCGGCTATGCCCTCGTGCAGCGGCGCTCGAAGGGTGTCATCGCGGCGTCAGCAGTGGGCGGCCTGATTGGCGTCGTGTTTCTGCTGTCGTACTTCGTTCTGATGAAACTCCCGGCGCCGACGACCACCCTGTCGCCCGCGGCAACCGCGCCCGATTTCACCCTGCCCAACCACCGTGGCCAGCAGGTCACGCTCTCGTCCTGGCGCGGCCGCGGGCCCGTCCTGCTCGTGTTCTATCGCGGGTTCTGGTGACCGTTCTGCGTCGCAGAGCTCCGAGGTCTCGGAGACGTTCAACGCGAACTGGCGTCGGCCGGCGGAACCGTCCTCGGCATTTCGACCGACACCGTCGAGGAAAGCCGGCGCGTCGTGGAAAAGCAGACGCTGCCCTTCGATCTCTTGTGCGATCCGGAGGCGAAGGTCATCCGGCAATACGGCCTGTTTCACCACGAGCCATTCCACGACAAGGACGTGTCACTGCCGGCAAACTTCCTGATCGACCGCGACGGCCGCATCGCCTGGTCGTGGATTGCCGGCAGCGTGCAGGATCGGGCCGACCCCGAAACTGTGCGCGGAGAGGTGCAAAAGCTTCTCAGCCGATGACCACCTGCCGACGGCCCTACGCCGTGCAGGCGCATGCCACGCGGCGTACAATGCAGCCGAGCCGAACCGGAGAGCATTGATGTCCCGGCCGCGACATCAGCCGTCGGATCACTTCACACGCCGCGACCTGCTCGCCAGCGTGCCCGCTGCGGCTGCCTGGCTGCTGGCCCACGAATCATTCGCGCAGGCGCATTCGCCCCGCGCGGCGACGCCTGTGCCCAAATACGCCGCCGACCGGCCGTCCGACAAGGCGCAACCAAGCCACCGTCCCCGCATTCGAGCCCTGCGCCTGCTCACCGCCGTCCCGCTCGCGAAGATGCGCGACTTTTATCGAGACACGATCGGCTTTCGCCTGCTGGAAGAGCGCGAAACCGAAGTGACGCTCGCCGCTGGTGCCACCCATTTGACATTCGTCAAGGCCCGGCCCGACCAGATTGCCGGCGATGGCGGTCGCGGCCATGGCGAACCCATGTACCACTTCGCCTTCAACATCCCGCGAAACCGCATCCGCGCCGCTCGCGCCTGGCAGCTCGAGCGAACCTCGCTCGTTCCGCCGCGCCCGGGCCTTTGCGAAGATGGATGGCCCAAGGACATCTGGCATTTCCGCCATTGGAATGCCCGCTCGATCTTTTACTTCGATCCCGCTTATAACATCGTCGAATACATTGCCCGCCACGAACTGCCCGACGCCCCCGGACCTGACATCGCCACCGCCGCCGGCGCCATCGCCGGCCCACGCGCGATCCCCGGTTCACGCGCCGTTCCCTTCTCCGCCGCCGACATCCTCTATGTGAGCGAGATCGGCTTCGTCGTCGACCAGCCGCGCCAAGCCCACGCCACCCGCCTGTTGAGCGACAAACTCGGTCTCCACGAATACCCTCGCGGCGCCGATCCCTGGGCCATGGGCGACGCCCACGGCCTGCTCCTCTGCCTGGCCCGTCTCGGGCAAAAATGGGGCGAAGAGTCTCCCACGCCTGTCACCTGGGGCGTCTTTCCCACCGAGTGCACCGTCGCCGGCACCATCAAGGGCGCGCCTTCCGACGTCGTGTCCCGACAGGGCCATGGCGCTGACACTGACCCCCCGCGTTCGCCGGTTACGTTCGACGGCTTCCCGTACACCATTCGCGTCGAATGAGCGAAAGGCACCGCAGCGGCGCAGGATGTCTCAGCAGACGCCCGTGGGCATCTGCAAGCTCGCCAAAGACCCAATTCACGCGGCCTGCCGCCGGCCTTCAATCTGTTCCAGCCGCCGCTCGAGTTCCTTGAGCTTGTTCCCGAAGTCTTCGATCATCTCGCGCAGATCGTTCGACGCGTCGGGCTTTGCCTCCGGCTCCTTCAGCTTCTCCAGCGTGGACTTTGCGAAGCGGCGGACGCGGCCGCGGCCGGCGGTCGTCAGATTCTCCACGTCCTTCCGCAGGCTGGCCGCGCGCACGCCGAGTTCCCCCACTGTCCGCAGGGCCGACGACTGCATCCGCGAGGATTTCGAACGCAGCATTTTGCGAATGCCGTCGAAGGCTCGCTCGCGCACGCTTTCCTCCACCTCGATGCGGCCCATCAGGGAACCGACGGCACTGAGGGCCGCCGACCGACATGCGGCCGGCTTTTCCGGCGCCGTCCAGGCCAGCAACAGTTGCAGCGTGTCCTCGCCGCCGTGCAGCGCGAGGGCGCGGAACGCGGCCGAGCGAATGATCTCGCGGTGAGAGTCGCGCGACAGGCACGATTCGATCAGCTCGACGTCCGGCGCGTCGGCGGCCTCGGCGTAGCTCTCGATGGCCCGGGCCTCGACGCGATAGCTCGGATCGCCCTTGCGCACGATTTTTTCCAGCACGGCCACCGCCTCTTCCTCGCCCTCCAGCTGTCCAAGCGCCTCGACGACGGCGGCGCGAACCCGCGGGCACTCGATCTCGACGGCCGCCAGCAGCGTGTCCCGCGCATCGGTCGACTGCGACCGGCCCAGCACCCGGGCGATTTCGGCCTGAACGGCGTAGAACGTGTCTTCGCTGAGGCGGCTGGCCAACAGGCGCACGTCCGCCTCGGCGGTGCTTTTTTCAAACCAGCGCACGGCGGCCAGTCGCGCCGATGGATTGGGATCGCCGGTGAGCTGCGCCTCCCACAGCTGCCGCGGCTGCTCGCGCGTCAGTGTCATCAGCACGGCATTATGCGGATCGATACGGAAGCGCGTCGGCGCCGCCGGCAGCGGCACGTGGAACGTCACGTCCCTGGAGCCGACGTTGCGCGTGATCTCCACGTCCGGTTCGCCCCGCACGACGCTGAAGGCCACGGTCAGCGGAAAGTGGAAGGCATCGGCCGCCTGCGTCTGCCGGACGCGGACCTTCGCCTGTTTTTCGTCGGCGAGCCATTCGTATGACACCGTGACATCGGGGCTGCCCGGCCGCTCGGTCCAGTCGTAGAAGAACCGCTCGAAGCTGTAGCCGGATACCTCCTCGATGACCTTGCGGAAATCGCTGGTCTCGACACTCTTGTGGGCAAAGTTCGTCGTGTAGGTCTTCATGACTTTCCAGAAGAGATCGTCGCCCAGCCGGCGGCGGACCATGTGCAGGATGTAAGCCCCCTTCGGATAGGCCCGCGAGTCGAACTGCTCGTCGGGATCGCCGTAGCCCCGATAGACGACCGGCTTGTCGCGACCGCCGTCGATGGCCCGTCGGCCCTTCTGATACACGTCGTACTCGAAGTGCTCGTAGCCGAGGTCCTTCTCCTCCCAGATGCTCTCGAAATAGGAGGCGAACCCCTCGTTGAGCCAGAGGTGCGCCCAGTCCTTGCAGGTGAGCAGATCGCCGAACCACTGGTGCGCCAGCTCGTGGGCGACCAGGCCGTCGCTGGAGGTGTCGAGATGGGCGCGATCGTCGTGCAGCGTGCCCTCGCCCAGCGTCGTCGCGCTGGTGTTTTCCATGCCGCCGCCGAAGCCGTAGCAGCAGACCTGTGCATACTTGTCCCAGGGATAGGGTACGCCGATGAGCTTGCTGAAGTGTTCAAGCATCGGAACGGTATTGGAGAACGAGTTGTCGATCTTGTCCTTGTGCTCCGGCCGGACATAGTAGGTCACGGGTTTGCCCAGCCATTCCTCCGTCTTCGATACGAATTCGCCCAGCACCAGCGTCATCAGGTAGGACACGTGCGGCTGGTTCTGCTTCCAGTGAAAGGTGCGCGTCTGGTCCGGGTTGTCCTTCGTCTCGACCAGCGTGCCGTTGCTGATGGCGATGTAGGGCCGGGCCACGGTGCAGACAATCTCGGTGGTCTGCATCTCGTTGGGGTGATCGAAACACGGTACCCAGTAACGGTTCGTGATCGACTGGCCTTGCGACCACATGAGATGCGGCGCCTCGGGATCGTCATCCGACGGCGCAAAGAACGACAGCCCGGCCTTCGGCTCGTTCAACGTATATTCGATCATGAGCACGGCTTCATCGCCGGGCTCCAGCTTCTGCGGCAACTGGATGTTGAGGGTCTTTTCGTCGTTCTCAAAAGTGCAATCCTGAAACGGCTTCTCGCCGACCCGCGCCTTGACGCTTACTTCGCGAAAGTCGACCGCGTCGAGCCGGATGCTCTCGAGGGTGCGCAGCGCCTGACCGTCGATGGTCGCCCGGCCGCGGACGAATTTCTGCTCGATCTCCACGTACAGATCGAGGCGGATATTGTGGACGTCGAAGGGTCGCTCGCGCGGGAAATGGCGCGGCGGTGCATCGGCGCCGGCACCCGGCCGAACCGTGAGAACAATGATGACGAGCGCGGGGAAGACCGTTCGGAAGGAACGATGAGGCATGAATCGACGCCTTTCGCGTGAAAGTGACGGCAGTCGGGCCGCGAGACGCATCTCGCCGACGGCCTGCGGAACCGACGCCGGCGGCGGAAAACGTCACTTGCCCCCCATTAACTGGCCGGTACCAGGACACCGACCTGTCGGGCCACGGCCTTACTATAGCAGGAATCGGCGCGGCTTTGCGAGAACCCCGGCGGGCTGGCGAGCCAGCCGCAGAGCCATCATCACCCCGGCGATCAGCCGGCCGGCATGAGGCCCAGGGTCTCGCGCGCCGCGTGCAGGGCCGCGATGCCGTGGGTGATGTGGTCGTCCAGCGACATGTCCAACAGCGCGGCGCCCCGGTGGATATGATCGCGACTGACGTTCGCGGCGAAGGCGGCAGTCTTGAGCTTTTTCTTGACCGATGAGGCGGTCATGTCTTCGAGCCGCTGCGGCCGCACCAGGGCGCAGGCGTAGATGAAGCCGCAGAGCTCGTCCACCGCGAAGAGCGTCTTTCGCAGCGGCCGATCGAGCGGGTACTGATCGTGGTTCCACTCGGCGTGGGAGAGGATGGCGCCGACGATTTCTTCATCGACGCCGCGTTCGCGAAGAATGCGGGCGCCTTCTCGCGTGTGGGCCGGTGGATCGGGCCAGCGTTCGTAATCGAAATCGTGCAGCAGCCCGACGGCCCCCCACAGCTCGACGTCGCCGCCGAGCCGCGCGGCGTGGTAGCGCATGGCAGCCTCGACGGCCAGCATGTGCCGCCGCAGCGCGTCGGAGGCGACGAATTCGCAGACGATTTGCCAGGCATCGGCGCGGTTCATGTCTGCGGCATTATAACCATACACGGCGCGTCGATTAGTGCCGGTGCATGGAATGGCGCCGCGTCGTGGCGAATGGCTGTGCGGGCTGCCGCCCTGCCCTGCTGGAGCCCGGGGCGCCGCACGACTACCATCCCGGCGTCGCGGCGAAACGAAGCGAGGCCCGAGCACCATGCACGATCGCGATATTGAGCCCGCACCCGCGGAGCAAGGCGCGCCACCGCCGCTTGTCTTTATGGTGGACCGATCCCGGGCGCTGGCGCGGGCCATCTGGCGGCTGGCGCTGGCGGCCGCCCCTGTCGCGGTGGCGTGGGCGTGGGACCCGCGCTGGGAACTGCTCTGGCGCACGCAGAAGAGCGTCTTCGTCGCCTTCGGCTTCCTCTGGTTGATGCTCGCGGTCCTGGGCGTGGCCCTAGTGGTGTCGGGCGTGCGATGGCTGCTGCTTGCGCTGTGGCGCGGCCGGCTCGAGATCGTGGTGTCACGCGAGCGGCTCCGCATCCACGCCCCGCCCTTTCTGCGCCGCGAGCTGGATGGCGCCCGGCTTCGCGTCGAACTCGACGAGGGCGTCGATCCCGCCATGCTCGACTTGATGCCGGATGATGCCTTCCTGCCACACCTGCGACACCCGGAGCTCAGCGAGGACCTCACCATCCTCATTCAGCGGCTGACGGGGCTATCGTCCGAGCAGATGACGCGCCTCCTGCGCCCGTGGCTCGAGGGTACGGCTGGCGCCTGACGCCGGCGGCACCTCAGTTTCGCGGGAGGTGAATGTCATATCAACGGCACCAGTTTCGCGAGCGCCGCGGCCCGGAGCGGTCGAGGCGTCTTTTGCGGAAGTGACATGACTATGACACTGATTACGGCCGCGGCGGAGGCTCCCGGCCTGCCGCCGCCAGCGGGTCCGATCGGCGAATTCTGCACGATCCGATAAGTGCGCATTCGCCCGAAAAATTCGCACCCACTCGCAACGTCCGGAACTCAAGCAACGAATGGGCGCTGCCGATAGTTACTTGCGAGGCTGTGGGTCTTCCGCCGATGGCGGACCAGCCTGGCTTGGAGGGTCCGAGTAACGGCGAGCTCGGACCCTCTTTTTTTGCGCGCGTCGCGTGCCACTGCCTGAAGCAGTGGCACACCGGGACGCACTGCTTGAAGCAGTGGCACACCGGGACACACTGCCTGAAGCAGTGGCACACCGGGACGCACTGCTTGAAGCAGTGGCACACCGGGACACACTGCTTGAAGCAGTGGCACGCGGCAAAAGAAAAAAATCGGGCGTCGGTCCCCTCCTTCCGACGCCGATCGTGTTTACTGTTCCCGCCGAAGCTGGTTGACCATGTCGGCGATCTGCGTCAGCGTCGCCTGGCCGGGCATCACATGCTCGAGGCCCATGAACTGAAAGCCCAGGCCAAGGCGGTCGCCCCCCTGCATCAGGCAGTGCTTGTACTGCCCTTCCAGCATCAGCGGCTGGCGGCTCCGGTCCGGCGTGATCTCGATGCCGACCAGATCGCCGCTGGCCAGGCGCGGATTCTGCTCGACGCGCAGCTCGACCAGCACCCCGCCGACCGAGATGTTCGCGACGCGGCCCGAGCAGATCGGTCCGACGGTCGTCGTGTCCTTTGGCGCCCCGCCCTCCCATAGCCTCGCCCCGATAAAGCGGTGCGGCGGGACGATGACCCGCTGATAGGCCCGCCGCTGCAATGCGCGGATTTCGCGCGGGGCCCGCAGAACCAGCGTGTCCACCGAGTTGCCGGCGGCATCGGTGTCCGCCTGGCGCAGCACCACGATGCTGACGAACAGGCACTTCTTGTGTCCGCGGCGGAACGAGAGGCCCAGTTCGTCGCCGGGCAGAATCTCGGGCTCCTGCCCGCCGGGCGAATAGGGAAAGGTGATTTGTATAACGCCGGTTTGCGGATCGAACCGCATGAAGGTGGAGCGCAGGTTCGACCAGCCGTTTTCCAGCGGCTGCGAAACCATCAGGTCCGTCCGGCGCTCTGCCGCCCATTGCAGCACGGCCGATTGCGATGCCGGTTCCAGATCGGTGGCGTTGGTCATGCGTGTGCCGGTGCCTCCGTCGTATGGGTGCGATCCTCCAGGGCGTGGCGGAGCTGGGCCAGGGTCCGCGCGTCGCGATCGCTGCGCAGGAACTGTATTCCCAGGATCGAGCAGCCCTCGCTTGCCGGCGTCTTGTTGGAAACGACGGCGCGAAAGCTGAACGGGTTTTCGTGCCCCGGCAGTTCAAAAATGGTGACGAGCGCGGTGCGCTTTTCGATGGCGTCGGCGGCGGCCCGCTCAACGCGGCAGGCGATGCCCTCGGCCGAGATGTTCAGCAGCGTGGCGGCGTGGCGATGGGTCGTGCCGTTGGCCTGCCACTCGAGCGTGACGTGCGACGAGGGGGCCAGCTTGGCCCGCAGGAAGCGTCGCCGTTCGAGCACCTGCACCTGGCGGGGCCGCTCGAGCGCGACCGCGCGGCTCTGGCCCCAGTGCGGAGCGCCGACGACACGGGTCGAGAATGTCAGGCGTCGTTCATCGTAAATCTGTACGTTCACCGTGGCTCCCACAATGGCATCATAGGACACGGCCGGTCGGCCGGTGACTTCCATCAACATCGCCTCGGCGTCGGCCGCGATCAGCGAGCCGTTCATCGTCGTGCCGCTGAACGCGTCGGATTCGAGAATGATGGGGGCGCGGGACGAGACCGCCGCGTCGATGAGGCGGCGCGTGTCATCGGGCGACAGCTTGACGGTGGCGGACATCATCAGCCCCCTTGATCGGCGATGCGGGCGCAGCAGTCGCCGGCGCAGCCGGGCGCAACGCATGCGCTCCAACCCAGTGTCGGACCGATGTTCAATCGACTTGAGGCTGGCGGAAGACGGGTGCTTCGAAGGTCTCGAGGATGCGGGCGCCGAGATTCACCACACGCGGCACCTCCTGCGTGGGGACGCGGATCTCGAGGCGGACCTGACCGTCCGAATACTCGCGGTCGAGGATGTGACCGTGGCGGCTGATATAGGCCAATAGCCGGCCGTTGGCGCTGTCGGCCTCGACGCGCAGGCGCACATATCGGTCGCGCATGTGGGCGAGGACCGTGTTGGTCAAATCGTCGAGGCCGGATCCGCGGGCGGCGGAGATTTCGACGACGTTGTCGAGCGAATTTCGCAACAGCGGCAGGTCGGCCTCCTCGGCGACGGCGTCGATCTTGTTGAGGACATTGACGACGGGAATGTCCTCGCAGCCGAGTTCGGCCAGGACCTGCTGCACGGCGCGAATCTGGCCCGGCGCATCGGGGCTGCTGGCGTCGATGACGTGGAGCAAGAGATCGGAGTGAATCGTCTCCTCGAGGGTGGCGCGAAACGAGGCGACGAGATTGTGCGGCAGGTTGCGCACGAATCCGACGGTGTCGGAGAGCAGCGCGGTCTGGCCCTCGCCGAGGTGCCAGCGGCGTGTCTTGGTGTCGAGGGTGGCGAAGAGCTTGTCCTCGACCAGGGTGCCGGCGTCGGTGAGGGCGTTCATCAACGTGCTTTTACCGGCGTTGGTGTAGCCGACGAGGCTGACGGTGAAGTAGTCGCGGCGCGACTTGACTTCGCGCAGCTTGCGGGCGTCGATGCGCGAGAGTTCGTCCTTGAGGGCGTTGACGCGCTTCTGCACCAGGCGGCGGTCGATCTCGATCTGCCGCTCGCCGGGACCGCGGGTGCCGATGCCGCCGACGGCGCCAACGCCGGTGGCGCCGCCGGCGCCGGCGATGCGCTCGAGGTGGGTCCACATGCCGCGGAGTCGCGGGGCCGTGTATTCCAACTGGGCGAGCTCGACCTGCAATCGGGCGGCATGGGTGCGGGCGCGGCTGGCGAAGATGTCGAGGATGAGCTCGGTGCGGTCAATGACGCGGCACTCGGCGACTTTCTCGATTTCGCGAATCTGCGAGGGGGTGAGTTCGTTGTCGAAGATGATGAGGTCGGCGTTCTTGTCTTTGACGTAGGCGGCCAGTTCTTCGAGCTTGCCGGAACCGAGATAGGTGCCGGATGAGACCTTCGTGCGGCGCTGAATGAGGCGGCCGGCGATGAGGGCGCCGGCGGCTTTGGCCAGGCCGGCCAGTTCGGCGAGGGGATCGTAACGATTGCCGCCGGTGTCCTGATTCGGCAGGATGACGCCGACGAGGACGGCGTTTTCGGAGGCGACGCTGGTGTTGGAACGATCGGTGTTGGCCAAAGCGGACACGTCGCGGCGGTCAGCCGCTGCTCCCCTGAAGTAACGTCAATCCGCGGAAATTCTAGCTGAGTGCGGCGGGCGGGGTCAATTATGCCGGCCGGCGCAAGGGAAAGGCCGCAGTCGGAGTGGCATTCCGTGCGCGGGGGCGCGGAGGCGCTGAGAGCAGAGGATCGGGGCTTTGACACGTTGATGTTCTGACATTTCAAGGTCTGCTTAGTTTGAGTTTCCTCGCTGTTCCCCGTTCCCTGATGCCTGTGACCTCCCTCCGCGACTTGACTCTTCGGCGCTTCGACTGCCCGCTCCGATTCCGCGTGCACAGCAACGGGCTCCGTCATCGCTTCTTCGCGGGCGCGGCGGTTGAAGGTCTCGGCTTCCTGCAAGACGGCGTCGCGGAGCTGGCTGGTCTTGTTCATGTCGGCGCGGATGGCTTCGATGGTGGCGAGGGCCTGCCGGCGGAGGGCCTCATTCTTCGGGTCGGGGCCGTCGTGATAGATGCGATTGTCCTGCTGGCGGATGAAGGCCTCGGTGCGTGCGGCGCGATGGCAGGCGAGGGTGAGCTTATCAAGGGTCGACGGCGAGGGGTTCTCGAGGACGAGGGCTTCGAGGAGGCGCTGCTGGAGAAGGAGCGCCGTCCGGGCGGGGACGCGGTCGGCCTCGGTCGGTGTCAGGTCGGCGGCATCGAGCCGCGCGGCGCGCTGTCGCAGGCGGCGGGCGTAGCGGAAGAGGCTGGAGAGGCTGATGCCGTGGGCGTCGAGGGCGAAGTGGCGGAAGAGCTTGCGCAGGCTGCCGAGGCGGCGATCGAGAATGGCGCGGTCGAGGCGGGCGCGGAGGTCCGCGGGGAGGCGGGATTGCAGGGAGCTGGTGATGTCGCGCTCGAGGGGGTCGAGCGGGGGAAGGGGTAAGGGATCAGGGGTAAGGGGTAAGGGATCGGGGATTGAGGGATTAAGGGATTGCGAGGCGGCGGGCGCGGGCGGTGTGGGGGCGAGGGGCTGGGGGCGCGGGGAGCGGTCGGGGCGATTTTTCCGGCGAATCTTGAATTTACTTTTGGAACTCATGGGCGGGACCTCCAATTGCGGGCGCGCATTGCCGCGCGGCGCACTAAAACGGGCGGCGCAACCCGGCGCAAAGCGGCGCAGGCCGGACGGCGCGGGGGCTGACGCGAGTGCCGCGCACGCGGCGGCCACTCTGTGATGTCACTCATTAGATTTGCTCGCTGTTCCGCGGGAATGCGACGGGTAATTGACTGTCGGGCCGGAGCGGTCGGTGCCAGAGCGAATTGCAGACGCGATAGTTCCGGCCGATGGCCTGCGAATTTCGCATTCGCGAATAATTGCCGGGGAAGACGTCGGGGAATTTTCAGATTCTTCGCTGCGCCGGTCAGCCGCGGAAAAAACCTCACGAAAATGTGCCAAATTTTTTTGAGCGCCTCGCGCGCAGATGTCTTTTTGTATACGGGGGGCGCTATGTGGAAGCCATATGGGCGAGCGAGCCGGCGGGACGAGGCGTTCGGCGGAAACCGGTGCAGATGCTGGTGGCTAATGGCGGCC
>CAYOZN010000039.1:0-35420 GCA_964408455.1 uncultured Planctomycetaceae bacterium | reverse complement strand
ACCAACCTGTCCCGGAGGGACACTCGAAAATAGCCCAGCGTTTCAACGCTGGGTTTTCATACGCGTAACGCGCTGAGTCCCGTCAGGGACGACTGATATGCAACGAATGCCCCGGAGACACCGCCGCCCAACTCGCCCCGGAGAATCCCCCGCCAACTTGTCCCCGAGAAACCGCACCAACCTGTCCCGGAGGGACACTCGAAAATAGCCCAGCGTTTCAACGCTGGGTTTTCATACGCGTAACGCGCTGAGTCCCGTCAGGGACGACTGATATGCAACGAATGCCCCGGAGACACCGCCGCCCAACTCGCCCCGGAGAATCCCCCGCCAACTTGCCCACGCAGACACCGCCACCCAACTTGTCCCGGAGGGACTCCTGAAAATAGCCCAGCGTTTCAACGCTGGGTTTTTCACACACGTAACGCGCTGAGTCCCGTCAGGGACGACTGATATGCAACCCGCGTAATGCGAGCCCGCGAAAAAGCGAAAGCAGGGCGGGTCTATAAGCCGAATTCTGTCCCCCATCGAGCTCTCGCACGACGGAGTGGCGACCATTTCTCTGGGCCGACCGGTTGCCCGTCGGCTCTTGCGCCCTACCCGCGACTGGATAGCGAGACGGGCCGCCTCGCCGGACCACGGTGGTGCCGCTTGCGCGACACCCCACGATCCGTTCGTCGCCTACATGGGCTTGCTGGCGGTGGGGTTTACCGTGCCGCGACTGTCGCCAGTCGCGCGGTGCGCTCTTACCGCACCGTTTCACCCTTGCCTGTGATGCCGTCTCGAGAGTCGACATCCATCGGCGGTCTGTTCTCTGTGGCACTGTCCCTGGTCCCGGCATGCCGGAACCGGTGGCCGTTAGCCACCACCGCGCCCTGACCAGTTCGGACTTTCCTCCCGGGATTCCGTTGCCGTCTCCAGCCCCGCCTCCCGGGCGGTCGCCCGACCCGCTCTGCTTTCGGTCAATATTCTATACGCGAAAGGCCGTCGCGGCACGCTCCGGAGCCGGGCCGTCCTCAGCCCGACTTCGTCCGGCGTTGCCAGCAGCGCCCTTATGCTCAGAATTCGGGGATTTGTGGTTAGCATCGGTTGCACAGTCAGCAGGAAGTTCAGTAACGCGTCTTAGTTCGAAGACCGATACAAGCTTGTCCACAACCTGGCGTCCTGCTCCGGCCACGCCTCTTCATAAAAATTTGCCAGCGCGCATCCACCATTCGTGCAGATGATGAGTGGTTTGATCTCCACGATATTCCTTACCGTCTCCGCCGGTCCTTCGCGCGGGTACGCCGGCTCTGTGCTTGTCTCAAAGTGCATCTCGTAAGACCATCTCCATCCCACGTTCGCCACCAATTGCGCCTTGTCGTCATTCGTCATGGCGCTCGCCGTTTCCGCCGGATTGAAGTAAGACTCGTCGGACTCCAATTGCGATATGTTCGACCATCTCGGTTGAAAACAGCGGCCGCTGAACTGAATCGACGCGCCGGTTTCGCTGATATGTCCGGAGAAGGACACATCATGCCACTCAAGTTGCGCTTCAAGCGGATCGTTGGACTGCGGTCCGGGCGGAACGACGTCAATCAAGTCGCCGGAAGCGTCAAAGTGAAACGAGTGCGTTGTCGGATGCCATACCAAACCGGTCTCAAATGGGCTGTATCCCGTTCCACCGTTGTTGGGATTGAACCGCCATACGCCGGACAGCGGTTCGGGCGGATCCTCTGGCCCGACTGGACTCTGGTCCGTCGGCATGGACGTTGCGTTCGGACCAGTCGGCTGCGAATTCACCGCTGACGGGCCCAGCAGTGCACTGATCTGATCCATCTGCGACAGGCAACCGACCCACTCAACCCGCACCAGTTGGTCCAGACTGACGGTGCCCGCGCTGAACGAAGTCAGCTCGTCTTCCGTAATGGTGCCGTTGGCATCGCCATCGAGTGGACATGGCGGTGCGCACCCTGCGCCAACAAACAACACAAGGCCAATCAGCGGCATCGACGCGCCCACGGACCGACGTGCGTGGCGACGCCATGCTCCCGTTTTCAACTGTAAACTTGGTTTTTGAACGTGTAGCAAGCTGAACATGACGTACACCTCCCTATCGGCTGAAGCCCGTCTATCCGAAGCTTCGTTCCGCCCGCGCGGTAAAGCCTCTTATGGATGTAATCAGGATCCGCCCGGGTGCGCTCATCGAAGTTGGATAATTTTGACGCACCGCCCGATCGCCGCAGGTTTTCAACCGACCGCCTTGAATGCGGCTGTCATGCTCCGAAGCTACGTTCCGGCGGTTTGGGCGCAACTACTGTGTAACGCCTTCGCCCACCCTCCCGCCGCCAATGCCCCAGAATACGACAATTCCCGCCCCTTCTTTGATCCCGCGGAACGCCACCGCTTTTCCCGCGTCCAACCCCCAGCTATATTGAGCGTTTCGCCCCGTGAAAGCACCGGCCCGGCCGACCACTCGAACCATCGATACGGAGTTCATTCGCACCGATGTCCACCAGCAACCCTCGACCGCAAAAATCTTCGCCCGCGGGCGCCCGACAGCCATCCGCCGTGGGATATGCAACAGCTTCGTCCGCCGCCCCGCCTGCCTTCAGTCCGGCGCAATACGCCCTCGGTCTCGTCCTCCTCGCCGTCGCCGTCACGCTCTCGGTCGTCCTCGTCCTCGACCACTTCGGTGCCATGGCCATGCCCGGCTGCGGCGAAGGCAGCCCCTGCGCCCAGGCCGCCGCCAGCAAGTGGGGCAAAATCCCGCTGGGCGATCGCGTCTGGCCCGTCTCCTTCCTCGGCCTCGCCTATTTCAGCGGTCTCCTCATCGCCTGGTCGCTCTCGAAAGATGGCGTGCCCGCCTTGTTCAAATGGCTCGTCCGCCTTGGCGTCGCCGTCTCGCTCTTCTTCATCATCATCCTTTTCAAGGAGGGCCACCTCTGCCAATACTGCCTCGGCGTCCACGCCGCCAACATCGCCTTCTGGCTCATTCTCGAGACCTCGCGCCGCGCTGCCGCCCCGCGGCTGGCACCGCTGGCCGCCGTCGCCGGTGTCTTTCTGGCGGCATCCGGCGTCCTCTTCGCCGTCGAGCGCGACCGCAGCGCCGAGTTCACCGCCGACCAGGAAAAGCAGATGGCCGAATCCGTCGACCAGGTCATCGAGCAGAACCGCATCAAGGCCGAGCAGCTCGCCCGTGCGGCGGCCGGCAACGCGCAGTCCGGCAACGCCGACGCGAGTGCGGCTCATGGGCAGGGCGGCACAAACGATAACAAGGCTGGGCAGGAAGGGACCGGCAATTCCGCCGGCGACGCGACACAGGCCACTAACGCCAATTCACCGGATTCCGATCCGCAGAGTGACACAACGGTGACACTCGGCGGCATCGCCATCGACGTCGGCGATCGCCCCTGGCAGGGCGGCTTCACCGGCCGCTGGCGCCTCGGCCCCGAAGAGGCCGCCGTGCGCATCGTCATGCTGACTGACTACCAGTGCCCCGACTGCAAGCGCATCGAGGGCGAAGTCATGGAATTCGTAAAGGCCACGCCCACGGTCTCCCTGTCCGTCAAACACTTCCCGATGGACAAGCTCTGCAACCAGTACATGACGGCGAGCCTCCACGCCAACGCCTGCTGGGCCGCCCGCGCCGCCGAGGCCGCCGGCATCCTCTACGGCAACGAGGGCTTCTGGAAAATGCACGAATGGCTCTTCGCCCGCGGCGGCGCCTTCACCCACCCTGAATTGACGGAAGGTCTGCTCCAGCTCGGCTTCGAGCCCAACGAGTTCATCGCAGTCATGACGGGTCCCGAAACCGAGGAAAACGTGAAGGCCGACATTACCCAGGCCGACTGGCTCGGCCTGCACTACACCCCCATGGTCTTCATCAACGGCGTCGAACTCGTCGGCGTCTTCGCACCGCGTTTTGCCGTTGTCAACGCCGCCAAAAAGGTGCTCGCCACCAACCCCACGCCCATGAATGCCGATCTCGATCAGCCCCAGCCCGGCGTCGCCAAGTACGTCAGCGACTGGAAGGAGCAATACCCGCGCAAGATGCCGCTCGATGTAAACATGTTCCAGATCGGGCCGGATGCCGCCCGCACAAAGATCACCATCTGGATCGATTACCAGCAGGACCTCTCCGCCGAGCTGGACGGCATCATCCGCAATTGGATGAAGGACAAGGAAGGCGTCCACTACACCGTCCGCCACTATCCCTTCAACCAGGAGTGCAACCCCGTCGCCCCGAAGACCGTTTTCCAGAATGGCTGCCTCGCCGCCCGCGCCGTCGAAGCCGCCGGCATGCTCGCAGGTCGCGACATGTACTGGAAAATGCACGAATGGCTGCTGGCCAATCAGAAAACGCTGAGCGAAGACACGCTCCGCGCCGCCGCGCAGCAAATGGGCCTCGACGCCGATGCCCTCTTCGCACAGATGAACAGCCCGGAAGTCGCGAATGCCATCCGCCAGGATGCCCAGGCCGGCAAGGCCATGCTCTATCGCGGCACGCCAACCGTCTATGTCAACGACAAAGTCGTCCCCCGCTGGAAGAAAACCGGCGCCCCCGTCCTCGAAATGATCCTCAACGAAGCCTGCAAACGCTGACGGCTCGCCCGGAACGGCGCCCGCCCCCTTGATCCCTCAATCCTTTAATCCCTGCCAATCATACTCCACCACGTCCCGCCCCGCGTCCATCGCCATGTTCGCCAGCTCGTCCGCACGCCGGTTCGCCTCGCGACGCACGTGTGACACTTTCCATTTCTTGAACGATCGCAGCCCCTTCATCGCCTGGTCGAAGTAGTCCTTCAGCGTCTCGTTGCGCACCCGGTACTCCCCGTTGATCTGCCGCACCAGTAGTTCGCTGTCCGAGAAGACGTTCACCTCCGCGCCGCCAATCGACCGCGCAATCTCCACCGCCTTCAATAACCCCGTGTACTCCGCCACGTTGTTCGTCGCCCGGCCCAGGAAAAAACCGCCCTCGTACAGCGCCGTTCCATCCTCGTCGCAAATCGAAACCCCCGCCGCCGCCGGACCGGGATTGCCGCGCGCCCCGCCATCGATGTGAATGGTTAATCGCATGTGGTGCCGCCTGACGGCGGTCTGAAATGCTGCCCGATTCCGTCTGAAAAATACGTCCGTGCCGGCGTCTCGCGCCGGCCGCCCGCACCTACCGCGCCGACGTCATGCCCGAACCCGCATACAGTATCCGCCCGCACACATTGCACAGCACCGCCTCGTCCCGCGAAAGAACCGAGTTCACCTGCTCGATGGTGATGCTCATGTTGCACCCCTCGCAGGCATATTCCTGTCGCTTCGGATGCGTGCGGACGATGCTCGCCATCGCCTCGCCTTCGTTCTTGCGCGCCACCCGGTTGAACATGTCCCGCACCTGGTCCGGAACCGCCGCCGCCGCTGCCTCCCGTTCCTTCTTCAGACGGTTCATCCGGTCGGAGGCACGATGCTCGGCATCCTCCACCGCCGCGTAAAGTTCCTTCAGCCGCGCCTGCTCCGTCTGCTTCTCCGCCTCCAGCGCGGCGATTTCTTTTTCCTTGACGTCGATCTGGCCGAGCAGTTCCAAGCCCTTCTCTTCGAGCTTGCCGGTGTCGGCCTTGAAGGTGTTAAGCTGAGTGAGAACCGCCGAGTATTCCTTGTTCGTCTTGGCGAGATTCAGCGCCTGGCGGTATTTGGTGATCTCGGCTTCGTTGGATTTGACCGTCAGATCGTTGCGGTCATAGTCCATTTGCAGCATCTTGCGCTGATCGCGGTGCGTTTTGATACGTGCCTCGATCTCATCGATCTTCTTCTGCTGTCGATGGCAGGCCGTCTTCTTGCGATCGATCGTTCGCTGCAATTCGGCGATTTGTAACTCGATTTCCTGGAGTGTGTGCAGGGCGTCGAGAGTCGCTCCCATGGGCTGCGGTCCCTTCTTTTCAATACCGAAGCATTCTAGCCTTCGGCGCATCAGTCGAGACCCGCTATTATGCACGACGCCCGCCCATCGATCAACTGAGCCATTCACCTCCGCCGCGATGTTATATGAAGCAGGGGGGGCTGCCCCTGAACGGCGCCTGCCTGCCGGCGATGCTGGACCGCCCAACGCTTATCCGCCTCCCTTGATATACGTTCAGGCGGCCGATAGGCAGACGGCCCCCGTGGGACCCAACGCAAAAGGCCGGTCGCAAGCGGCTGTAAAAACGAAAAGCGGCGGGCTGCGGCGCCCTTTCAGAGCGCAGCCGCCCGCCTGCCATTGATGTCTGTCGCGCCCTGTCGCGCGCCGCCCTCTTAAATAGACACTTCGGCCGACGCGGAGCGCATCACGTGGCTCGACGCCGGCGATTCAGGGCGCGTCGAATCACCTCGCGATGAGGCCGGCGCAATCGTCTCGCGAATCGCCAGCCGTCCGGGCACGATAATTTCGACCGGGCGCTGCCCTGTCCGGACATCGTCGCAAAGCTCCACCGCCCGCCGTGCCGCCGTGACCGCGTCGAACTCGTACGTCGTTAGCGACGCCTCGTCGACGCTCCCTTCGCCAAGATCCCGTATACACACGACCGCCGCTTTCCCCGCCGACCAGAGCGCCGCCAGGCCCCCGTGTTGCCACGCCGCGTTCCGTGCCGCGGCGCCGACCAGCACCACCCCGACGGCGGCGCCGTTGTCCGATCGTGTGCCGCGACGCTTTTCCTCGCTCCACACCCCGGCGATCTGCTCCGCGGAATCCACCAGCGATACCGACGACAAACATGTGATCGTGCAGCGGCCGCCAAACCGCGTCGCAGCCGTGCGGCATCCGTTCAGCGCGCTCTCCACGTCGCGGTGCATCGCCGTGTGAAACACCAGCACCGACTCGCAACCGAGCCGATAGAGATGCTCCGCCGAGCGATACCCTGCGTCGCTGAAATCTGGAACCACGCTATTCAGCTTGGTATGCGACCCCGTCGTGCCGACCGATACCACCGGCACGTGCCGCCGCTGCGCCTCCATCAGCAGCGCTGCCGATGCGCCGCCGCCATTCCGGCTCAGCGCATCCTCGCACACCAGCATCAGCGCCCCCGTGTCCTTACGCGCCGAGGCCGGCCAGTCCGCCAGCGCCGCCTGGTCGCCGCCGGGCCGGCTGCCGGTCGACAGCATCTCCAGCGACCATCCGGATGCCGCCGCGCATCGATTCAGCGCAATGGCAAGCGCTTGAGTCGCCGCGGACGCCCCCGTGAAGGCGTACGCGAGGCGCTGCGCAGGGCTCGATTGCGCCGCCGACGTCCCCGCCCGGTACGTACCGCGTCCGATCCGGCGGACAAGTAGACCCTCCGCCGTCAGATCGCTCAGTGCCTTGTTGATCGTCTTCGCATTGGCCCCGAAACGCCGCCCAAGCTCGCGCTCGCCCGGCAGCCGGTCGGGCAGGCTGCCGTTGACAATGGCTTCCCTGATTGCCTCACGCAATCGCTGAAACTTGTAACTCAACCGAACGGGTCGACCGCCCGTCGCTCCGTTGTCGCGCGGAACACCACGCTCTATCATAAGAAACGCTCCTTCACACAAATAAGCGAGGTGGTTTCGTGAGAGGCGCGGCTATTGGCGTCGCCCGTCTTCACGGCAGTCCTTGTGGGTGTGTGCCACAAGGCGGTGGACTGCTGCTATCCTGGCGCGCCGCGGCCTGCGCGTGCGGTGTGTGTCACGTGGAAACGCGGCGGACGGGCCCATTTCTCCCGCCCGCCGGGTCGCCGTAACTTGTTCCATTCTTACCCGCACCAGGTTGCAGTCAACTCCCTTGCGCGGGAAAAACTGGGTAATTGTTCCCGCCTGCGTATCCAAATTGGGGCAATATTTAACGCCCATAGCCTGCCACAACCCCTGAAAACCCCATTCTGCCAGCGCCGCCGCCCCGCGGCTGCGCCCACCACCCATGCGTTGCAATTGCGGAGCCACAATCCATGGCAATCCGAAAATCGCCGCGCCTTTTTTCAGTCGGGCGCGCCTACAAACCGGTCCCGGCCGGCAAAACCCCCAGACCCTCCCCCGTGCCGATCGTCAGCGGTCCACCGCGCCCGCCCAGCCCTTGAAAGCGGTCTGCCGCCAGCAGCAGATGCCCATCCAGGTCCAGCCAGTCCACCAGCGGCGCCAGCTGCGCAGCCGCCGCAATACCCAGCGACGTCTCCAGCATGCACCCCAGCATGATCTTCATGCCGAAACCGCGCGCAAGATGAATGATTCGCAGCGCCTCCCGGATGCCGCCGCACTTCGCAATCTTGATGTTGATGCCATCCACGCACCCAGCCAGTCGGATCACATCCGCCGGTCGCACGCAGCTCTCGTCCGCCACCACCGGCATCAGTCCCGCTACCCGCACGCGTCGCAGCCCGTCCAGATCGCCCGCTGCCACCGGCTGCTCAACGAATTCAATACCGAATTCGCTCAGCACGCCGAGCCTCTCAATCGCCGTCTCCGCGCTCCATGCCGCGTTGGCATCCACGCGCAGTGTCTTCTCCGGAGACACGCTGCGGATGGCCGCCAGGTTCTCTGCGTCGGTCTCCGTGCCCACTTTGACCTTTAGAATCGGGTATTCCGCCGCCCGGCGGGCCTTCTCGGCGATCACTTCCGGCGTGTCGATCCCGATGGTGAATGACGTCAGCGGCGTCCGCGATCCATCCAGCCCAAGGTAACGGCACACCGGGATCCTCAGCCGCTTGCCGATCCAATCGTGCAGCGCCGCATCGACCGCCGCCACCGCCGCCCGCTGATCGTCGAACCGCGCCAGCAGCCGGTCCGTGATCGGCTCCACCAGGAACGGATCGTCGCCCAGCTCCGAGCGCATCTCTCCCAGCGCTGCCTCCGCCGTCGCCAGCGTCTGGCCGTAGGTGTCCATGGGAACTGCCTCGCCCCAACCTTCGACGCCGTCGAACCGTAAGCGCACCCACAGCGTCTCGCGTTCGCCCCGTGTTGCCTTCGCCGTGCGAAACGGATCGGCAGGACGTATGGCCATGCGGTCCCAATGCAGTTCGATGTTCATCGCTGTTGCCCGCCCGAATGTCCACCTAACATTTCGAAGCGCCCGGCCGCCGCCCCATAGTGGCGTCCAACCCGATGCTGCTTCGATACTTACATCCCTGCTACGAAAGTCGCCCCGCCTCCAGTTGCGGACCGGCCAATCGCAGGTATCATTCTCCCGCGCATGGCGCGATGTTTCACGCGCGAAGCGCCATGCTGCCTTGGTGCATAACAGCTTTCCCGGGTGCCGATCGCATGCTATCATATTCGGCTTCGCGTTCGCAGCGTTCAACGATCGTTTCGTCCCCCCAAGGTGAGTCGAATAGTTGAAAGCTTGCACTGATGACTGGGAGTACTAATGTCGTTGATACCTGTTCGCATCGCAGGCACGGGCAGCTTTCTTCCTGGGCCGCCCATTCCCAATGACCGCGTAGAAGCGGTTCTGGGCCCGCTCGATAATGCGCCCGCCAAGGTCAAGAGCTTCATCGGCAACCTTGGACAAAAAATGCTCGATCGAGGCGGCGTCCAGTCGCGTCACTTCGCCGTGGATCCAGAAACCGGCGATATGACCCACAATTTCAGCACCCTCGCCGAGCAGGCCTCGCGCCGCGCCCTCGAAGCCGCAAAGATGGAGCCGCAGGAGCTCGATTTCATCCTCATCTCCTGCCCCTCCTACGACCACAGCACGCCGCCCACCAGCGCCTTGCTTCAAGAGCGCCTCGGCGTTCAGGCCTGCGCGGAAATCGAAGTCCACTCCAATTGCAGCGGCGTCGGCAAGAGCATGCAGATCGCTTTCGATGCCATTCGCTGCGGCCGCTACAAAACGGCCCTGGTCGCCTATAGCCAGCTCTCCAGCGTCTACCTGCGCAGCTGCTACTTCAACCAGCCCAAGATCGACAAGGTCCACGCTGCTTTGCGCTGGATTCTGGCCGATGGTTCCGGCGCTGTCGTCCTCCGCGCCGCCGATGGAAACAACAACCAGGTCATCGTCGACACCTTCGTCGAGTCTGTCGGTGCCGGTCGCCCCGCGGGCATGACCGCCGGCGGCGCCGTGGCCGACCTCATGAAGTCAAACAAGCAGATTCCCGAGCTGTACAACTGCGGCAATCACCACCTCTGGCAGGACTTCACCGCCGTCAACGACAACGCGGCCCCGCTCCTGCTCCAGGGCCTGCTCAACTTCACCAGGCGGCTCAAGATCGACCCCAGCACCGTCGACCACTACGTCGTCTCCATCCCAACCACCCAGCTGTACGAGGATCACATCCCCGCCTTCCTCGACAAGCTCGGCATCACCCGCGAAAAGATCAAATTCCGCAGCGACAAGATCGGTTACTGCGGCGGCTCGGCCACGCTCCTCCACCTCGACCACATGATCCGCGATGGAGAGATCAAGCCGGGCGAACTCGTCGTCGTGCATGCCGTCGAGTCCAGCAAGTGGATGACCGCCGGTTTCGCCGTGCGATGGTAAACGACACTTCGCCCCCACCGGTGCCCGGAGAGAAGCCGTTCGCGCTGCGCGCCGTCCTCTTCACTGCCGGGTTCCTCGTATTCATCCTCGGCGTCGTGCCATCCTTGTTCTACCTGCTCGGCGAAGTCGGCGACTGGGATGGCTTCCGGTTCGAGGCCGCGTACTACTGGCACAGCCTGCGGCAATTGGTCGGCATCGCCATCTTCGCCGCCGGCCTCCTCGCCTACCTTGCCTGCTCCGCCTGGCTCATGTTCTACGGTCGCGGTCCCCACGTGGAGTTTGATCCGCCGAAGCAGCTCGTCACCGGCGGGCCCTTCCGCTGGGTCAGAAACCCCGTCGTCATCACCCTCATCACCACCGTCCTCGGCATCGCCGTCTACCTCAACTCCTGGGGCATCCTGCTCCTCGTCGCCGTCGGCATGGTGGCCGCCCACTACCAGGTCACCCGCATCGAAGAGCCCCGCCTCCGCGAACGCCACGGCCAGCCGTACGTCGACTACTGCGCAAGGGTCCACCGCTGGATTCCCCGGCCCCCGCAGGATTGATCGCCCGCCATCACCCTCATAAAGTCCGCCCATGCTCGCATTCGTCACCGGCGGTACCGGATTCGTCGGCAGCCATCTCATCGAGGATCTCCGCGCCCGCGGCGATCGCGTCCGTGCCCTCGTCCGCCCCGGCGGAGATCGTGCCTTTCTCGAGTCACTCGGTGCAGACCCGTTCCCCGGCTCCCTGGAAGACCCGGCATCGCTTCGCAGCGCCTGCGACGGCTGCGACGTCGTCTATCACGCCGCCGCCCGCGTCGAGATACATGGCCCTGAGGCCGAGTTCGAACGCACCACCGTCCATGGCACCGCAAACGTCCTCGATGCCGCCATCGCCGCCCGCGTCAAACGCTTCGTTCAGATCAGCTCCTGCGGCGTCTATCACCCGCGCCTCTTCGCCGCCGGCCAGACCATCGACGAATCCACCCCAACGCCCTCGGCCCCGCGCTGGTTTCCCTACGGCTGCGCCAAGCTCGAAGCCGAAGCCGTCGTCCGCGAGCGATGCCCGCCCGGCATCGAGTGGGTCATCGTCCGCCTCGGCTATCTCTATGGCCCCCGCAATCGCACCCTCCGCAGCCAGGTGCTCCCCGCGTTGACCGACAGCACCATGCGCATCGTCGGCCGCGGTGACAACGAAATGGCATTTACATACGTCAAGGACGTCGCCGAGGCCATCGCCCTCGCCGGACGCGTGCCCGCGGCCGCCGGCCAGGTGCTCATCGCCGCCGGCACCGAACGCGTCACGCAGAAACAGTACTTTGATTCGCTTGCCGATGGCTTCGGCATTCCCCGCTGCCGCCGGCACATCCCCTACGCCGTCGCCTGGTTCTTCGGCTGGCTCGGCGAACTCGTCATCCGCAGCGGCCCGCGCCAGGCCACCCTCCGCCGCGCCGCCATCGCCCTCACCGGCCTGCCGCAGCGCGTCGATTGCGCGCGCACGCAGAAGCTGCTCGGCTGGTCCCCCCGCACCCGCTTCGCCGACGGCATGCGCGCCACCTTCGACTGGTACCGCCAGGCCTATCCTTCCAATCCACAGAAATGACACCGGGTGCCACTGCTCTGTGAGCAGTGATCCGTGTGCCACTGCTTCAAGCAGGGTGCCACTGCTCTGTGAGCAGTGCAGCGGTGTGTCACCGTTTTGTGAGAACCCAACTCAGCGCAGAAAACGGGCGGCACAGCCCCCGGCAATGCCGCCCGTATGACACTTTGATGACTCGCGGAACGCCGCCGGCCTCACTCCCCGTCGGGTCCGTCCTCGGCCGCCCCGTCTGGTCCCTCCACGCCGTTCTCCTCCACCGCCTTCTTCCGATCCCGAAGCTTCTTCACCTCGGCCGGCGTCTTATATGTCTGCACCGTCCGGTCCATCCAGCCGTCGGCCGTCTTCACCGTGTACCCGGCGCTGGACCGGTAGAAGTCGAACTTCTCGGCAATCTTCGCCAGCTTCGGCAGGAATGGCGACACCTTGCCGATGAACTTCTGCACCGGCGGCGGCAGCTGCACCGGCATCAGTTGCATCATGTTCACACCCATCGTCAGCTCGCTGAACATCGCCTTCAGCTCTTCGCCGAATTCCATCTCATCGGTGAAATGGATGTACACCACCTCACCCTTCGGCGCCAGCGCTTCTTCCTTCCATCGCTCGCTTTCCGTGATGTTCGGATGCTCGCCCGCCGCCGTGTTCAGGCACTTCCGCAGCGCCGCCTTCGACGAGCCCATGAAGAACTGCCCCTCCGAATATCCGATGATCGGCAGGCCGCCACCCGGCCCCATCATCATCGCCGCCATCATCGGCACCGACACCTGGTAGAACTGATCGTGTTTGCCGATCCGCATCGGCTGGAGCTGGATCGCATCCGGCCCCAGGAACTGCCCCGCGTGCCTGTTGATGACCTTCACCAGCCGTTCGATCTGCATGTGCAGCTTCTCGACATCCGTTACCTTGATGATCTGCACCCAGTCCTCGCCCATCGTCACCGACACGCTCTGGCCGTCGATCAGGTCCAGCACGTCCCGCTTGATGTCCAGGTTCAGCACGTTGTGCTGAAAGTCGTTGAACTGCTCGACGTACTGCCCACCGTCCGTCAGGCTGTCCTTCACCACGTCCACCGCCCAGTCGTACAGCACCGGCAGACGGATGCCCGAATCAACCGCGAAAGAATCCGCCTCCTTCGGCACGTACTTCGCGAAGTTCTCGATCGGCCGGTCGTACGCCAGCGCCTGGTAGAAGAGCGATTCCTTCGCATTGTCCCGCTGCCGCGTATAGTTGTCCTCAAACGTGCGATATCCATCCGTCCAGTTCACGCTGGCAACATAATCGACGATCGATACGTCCTTCAGCGCCCGGTTCATCAGCGAGATAAATTCGTCCCCCGCCGACGACCCGCCCGGCTGCGTCGTCGCCGGGTCTCGATCCGGAAACACCCGGCGAATGCTCGACATCATCCGCTCGGTATCGAAGAAGACGATCGCATCCTCCGCCGGCGGCAGCTTCGCGATCGCCTGCTTGAATCGCGCCGTATCCGCCATGCCGCCCTCGCCGCCTTTTTCCAGCAGCGACAGCGACTCGTCCATCAGCTTCGTGCCGCCAAATGTCACAAGAATGACATCGCCGCGCCGCGCCAGCCGCAGACCGAACCCCTCGAACTGCACGAACAGCACGCTCGAGATCGTCGCCCCGTGCGCCTCCGTCTCCACGATCTTCGCCGCCTCGCCTTCGCCCGCCATCGCGTTGATGAAGCGCACCGTCTCGGCAAAGACCGCCCTCATCGCCTCGTAGTTCTTCTCCACTTCGTCCTTCGGAAGCCGCCCCGCCAATAGCCCCTCGTACAGGAGCACGTGCGCCTGGCCCACCGGCATGAACCGACCGGCGTGCACCATCTCCCGCGACATCCATTCGCCCCACGCCACCTTGTCGCAGAGCTCGATCAGCCGGTCCTTCGTGTCTTCAAACTCATCCAGCTGCTCGTCGGGGATGTTCTCGCTGAGCATGTCCCACACGTCCAGCAGCACTTCGCTCTCGTCTACCGCCTTGATCACATCCTCCCAGTAGCGGTCCACGAATTCGCGCTCCGCGTTACCGCGGCCCGCCGCCGTGATGAATGCATCCGCCGGCACCGCCTTCAAAAGCCCAAACTTCGACAGATCCGTCTCGCCGCGCGCGGCCACCGGCACCAGACCCAGAACGACAATCCCGACGCATACCACCTTTTGCTTCAGCATGAACGATCTCCGCAAACGGGCGAGACTTTCCTCAATCGTGATTATTTCAACGGGGCATTTGGCGGCGCTCCCACCCGCGCCGCTGACGCGATCCCACGGGGCGATACAGAAGTCCAACGGACCCGCCGCTCGTCGCTAACGCGCACGAATTTCCCCGTAGCCGACGGGGCGATAACCGGCGGCCGTGCTTCGGCTTAGAGCCTATCTCAATGACGGTGTGGCACCGGCTAACAGCCCGTGCGGCTTGCGTTATTGAGATAGGCGCTTAGCCCGCGGGGCCGCACATTGTAACGCCGGTCCAGTTTGCCACCACGGACCCCGCTTCAGGAGGAATCTCCGCAAAAATCCGCAAAATATGGGCCATTTTGAAGCGATTCGCCGCCGGACTGCGCCATCCAGCCAGACGGCCCGTCAGCGGAACGCCGCCACGAACGCCTCGAGTAGATCGGTGTCCGTGATGATGCCCGACGGCAGCCCGTCCTCCGACACCGGCAGGCAGCTGATCTTGTTCCGCACCAGCACGTCCGCCGCCTCCGCCAGCGTCGCCGACGGACCCGTCGTGATCACGTCGCGCTGCATGATGTCCCGCATCACCACCTGCTCGTGACCGCCGCGCACCCCGTCCGACACCCGCGCCTCCGCCTCCACCGGCCACGCCCCCAATACCCGCCGCATGTCACGATCGGAAACGATGCCGATCAGCCGGTCGCCCTCCACCACCGGCAGGTGCCGGATGCGGTGCGTCTGCATCGTCCGCAGCGCATGCAGAAACGTGTCGTGCTCCCGCATCGACACGACCGGCGACGTCATGTGCTGCTCCACCCGCTCGTGCCGCCAGCCCGGCTTTCGGCCCATCGGCCGCGAATCCAGATAGCACGTCAGATAGTCCGTCTGCGTCACGATGCCCGACAGGTGGTCCTTGTACACCAGCGGCACCGCCCGGATGTTCTCCCGCAGCATCAGCTCCGCCGCCACGTGCAGCGGCGATTCGGCCGGCGCCGTGATTGCCGGCGTCGTCATCACCTCGCTCACCCGCTTGGCGCCGATCTGCGCCGGACCCACCGTCGATGCCGTCCGCTCGACACTCGGCAGCATCCCCACCGCCTTCAGGATGTCGCGATCGCTCACCATCCCGCGGATGTGACCGCGCTCCACCACCGGCAGATGACGAAATCCGTTCTGCTCCATCAGCTCGATGGCATGATCGATGCTGTCTTCAGGCCGGACCTGCACCACGCGCGTGTCGCCCAGTTCGATCACCTGCATGGTCGTGCCCCTTCGCGCGCGGCCGGTTGCGTCTCGTGCGTCGCCGCACGCCACGCCGCCGCAGAATTCAGGCCTTTGCGCCGGCCCCGCGCGCAGGCAGCCTCCCCCATATCTTCCCGATGCCGGCTTCGACCTGTCAACCGTGCCGCTCACCAAACACCGGCGCGCGAACGCCGCCGCCGGACATCCCCGCCTCGCGACGCATCCGCCGCGCGATTAACATCCGCCCGATGATTCGAGCGATGATCCTCGACTACGATGGCGTGCTCGTCGAATCCGAGCCGCTGCACCTCGAAGCCTTTATCCGCGTCGCGCCGCGATTCGGCCTCGCCCTCGACACGCAGGAGTTCTGGACGAATGATGTCGGCCTTGCCGACGCCGACATCGTCGTGCGACTGCTCGCACAGGCCGGCAGGCCCGCCACGCCCGATGCGATCGACGAAATCCGCGCCGCCAAGAATTCCGCCTTTGAACACCTCGCCCGAGACGGCTTTCCGTTGATGAGTGGCGCCAGCGCCTTTGTCAGCGCCGCCGCCCGCCGCATGCCGCTCGCCGTCTGCAGCGGCGCCCGGCGCGTCGAGATCGAGCATACCCTTCGGGCGGCAGACTTGCTCGACAAATTCTGCGGCATCGTCGCCGTAGAAGACGTCGATCGCGCCAAGCCTGACCCCGAGGGATATCTCAAGGCCCTCGAATTACTCCGCCGCCGCGATCCCTCCCTGCGGCCCGCCCACGTCGCCGTCATCGAGGACACGGCACACGGCATGACCGCCGCACGCGCGGCAGGCATGCTGGTCTTCGCCATGCGCCAGCCATACAACGCCGCGGCCCGGCACATCGCCCACCGCGTCATCAACGGCTACGCGGATCTCGATCTCAATGCCCTGCTTCAGGGCTGAGTCTCGGCAGGCTCCTCGGCGGGCTGCCCCTCATCAGTCAGCGCTTCCCGGTGCTTGTCGCGAATTTCCTGGTTGTTGTCCTTGCAGGCCAGCCCGCCCGCCATGCACAGGGCAATCAACGTCAACAGCAGCGTAATTCGTCGCACGTCAGTCCTCCCGTTTCCGCGCATTTGCGAAAAAGAAAAAAAAGGGGCCGATCGGCCGTCAGGCCGACCGACCCCGCGAAAATCGACAGCGTCAGCGTTACTCCACGATCATGCCGCCCGGCGAAGAATCCCGCGGCGTCGTTTCCGTGGTGCTCTCTTTCTTGTGCGTCACTTCGTGTTCGTTTTCCTGGCAGCCGGAAATGGCGGCCGCAAAGGCAATCACGAGCATCAGCGTACAGAGCTTGCGAATCATCAGTATCTCCCGGCCGCCGTGCGGCCATCGTTCACCCGCCCTGAGCCGCCGGTCCGTCGGCCGCCAGTCGGGACAAACATCGCCGCATTAGCCGCGCTTCACCACCACGTAGGTGTGAACCACGTCCCAGATCTGCATGGCCGGAATCTCGACCACCACCGTCGCCGTGCCTTCCGAATCGTAGTCGGTCGACTTCACGTAGGCCCCCTGGATGTGCGTGTTGAGCTGCGCGTTGATCTCGTCACGCTCGGTCACGAAGTCGCGAACCGTCGTGCTCGAGTCGATCTGGAAGCCCATGATCTCCTCGGCCAGCCGCCGCTTCGCATCCAGTTCCGCCGCCCGCGCCGCCATCAGCTTGCCCTGCGGCGTGCCCTCCAGGTCCGGACGCGCTACGCCCTGGCCCGACGCCGTGATCGTCTCGGTCGTCCACGTCGGGATCTCCAGCTTCGTCGCGACCGGCTTCACCATCGACGGCGGCGGAATGCCCATGCCCACCGCCTGGAACGTCTGCGTCTTCAGCGTCTTGGTCACCTGCTCGATGTCCATCGCCGTCACGCGATCGCCCTTGTAGTGCCGCTTGTGAAGCTCCTTGATCGTCGTGATGACAGACTCCACCGGCACTTCGTACGTCACTTCAACGATGAACTCGTCGTGGTGATAGTACGGCCGGCCCACTTCGTGCGCACCCGTCAGCGTGCTGCGCGCCTCGGTCGTGATGACGTCCGACTCGGCAACGAAGTCGCGAACCAGCGTGTCGCTCGTCAGACGCAGACCCTTGATCCGCTCCACCAGCTTGCGCATCGCATCAAGCTCTGCCGCCCGCTTGGCCATCAGTCGGGCCTGCGGCGGAAGCTGCTTCCAGATATCCGGCACCACCGGATCAGGCAGCTTGCCCTCGAACGGAATGTCGCCGCCCGGCACATCCGGAGGAAGGTCCGGTCGCGGCGCGCCCATGCCGATCGCCTGGATCACGTCCTTCTTGTAATACGTCTTGATCTGCGTGAAGTCCGTCGCCTTGATGGTGTTACCCTTGTAGCACCGCTTGTGAATCGCCGTCAGCTCCTCGATCAGCTTGGCGACCGTCACTTCGGCATCAATGGTGCACACCAGGTCCGAATCCCACGACGGCTGTCCCAGCCGAACGCCCCGCACGAACGTGTCCATCTCCGTTCGGATCGTGTCCGACTCCGTCACGAAGTCCTTCACGAATGTCTCGGACGTGAGCTGAAGCCCGTTCACCGTCTCCGCCAGCTTGCGATAGGCATCCGCCTCGGCCGCCCGCTTGGCCAGCAGCTTGTTCTGCGCGTCGCTCACCGACTGCGCCATCAATGCATTCGCCGGCGCCAACACGGCCGCCAGGCTGCACGCGATCATCAATCGTCGGTACATGTCGTCTCCTTGGAAACTGAACCCGGTTGCTGAGAAAACCCGAACTTCCGCGCGGACGCCCCGCGCGAGGCGCCTCTCGAAGGAGGCGATGAATTCCAAACATGACACGCGAAACCGGCGGCCGGATAGGCCTCCTGCCGCCGGTTTTTTCGTGTCTCAACTCAAATGGCCGGTAGTCGATCAGCCCACGCGGTTTTCAAGCCGCTGAACCGCCTCGATGTACTTCTCTTCCTTTTCTTCAATCGCCCGGGCCTGCTTGTAGTAGCGCAGCGCCTCATCGGGCTGCTGGAGCCGCTCGCAGCACACGCCGGCCGCAAACAGCGTCTTGTCATCCTCGGGCTTTTCCGACAGCGACACCTTGAACTTGTCCAGCGCGCTCTGGAATTCCTCGTCCGTCGTGGCCGTCACCAGAATGTTCACACCCTGTGTGCTTGCCTCCGTCTTGCCCGATTCCACGTCCATCGTCGCCTCGAACGTCACCGGCGCGAACTTCGACATGAAGCTTCGCAGGTGTTGTTCCACCAGCGTGCCGATCACCTCGTCCCGGGGCGTCATTTCCACCTCGGTCTTCGACTTCCCGAAGAACGGGTTCTTGTTGCGGCCACCCTCGCTCAGGCTCTGGGGCCGCCCCGAATACGCAAAAATGACCTCGTTGGTGCCCGCATCCTTGAGCTGGAACTGGCTCGTCACCGTGATCGTGCGGCGCTCTTCCGTCTTCTCGCCCCCGCCGAAGTTGAAGCCGCGGAACGACGTGCCCTGCTTGTATTCCGTCTTGCTCTGCTTATCGACCTTGATCGTCACCCGGCTGGTCAGGATCGCCGTCGCCCCCTGAAGGGCCGACGATGCCATGGCGTCGCCACTGTCGGTCAGCCCCGCCGACGCCATGTCCTTTTCGCCGAGCGTGGCCTTGATGTGTTCCCGATCGACGAGCTTGATCGGAAGCCCATGCTTGTCGGCCGCGTTCTGAAGCTCCGACTGCACGAAGTCCGCCGTCATCTCGCGCCACTTCTTTTCATCAAAGGAGTCGCTTCCCTCGGCCGCAATCACATCCGTGTTGTACACCGCAATGTGCATGTGCTGCTCGCTGAGCTTGCTCGTTGGCTCGCTCGTGTAGCGGATCGTTACTGTTGCGGTCTTGCTCTTCCCGCCGCATCCCGCCACCGCTGCTGCCGCCAGACACACAACCATTCCCTTCAACAGTCTCTTCATTGTGGTGCTCCTCGTCTGCAAACGTTCAATTAACCGCCGTTCCGGACTGGTGTTGATGCAACTTCAGTAACGCAGCGCGGCCCATGCGTCCCGAATGAAGACAGGGATTTGCCCGAAGATAAGCCTCTCTCCGCGAGTGACCGGCATCGCCGCCTTCCCAGTTCGCTGCGCGGCATCCAAGCTGCGCAAAGTTCGGCCATTTCATAAGCTCGCGTTATCGGGCTGTCAAGGAATTGAAATCAATACCGCACGTGTCCGAAGCCGCCCTCTCCATGCCGCGATAATCGCAACCTTCGGAGGCAAATTAACTTGCAGCACGGTGGCCGCGCCGGCCGCCTCGCGCCCGTCGCGCCTACTCGCCCGAGGCCGGTCGCGACGCGGGCTGGCTGGTTGGCACGCGCTTAGCCGGCGAAGGCCTCACCCGGCGGGGCGGTTGTCCGACCCCTTCCCGCGAACGCGCATCTCGCTGCACCCGCGATGGCACACTCGCCCGCCCCTTCGCCCGCGATGGCGGCTGCGACGTCACCGGCCGCGGTGCCGGTCGCGATGTCACCTCCCGCGGCCCGGGCCGCACCGCCGCCGGACGGCTGGTTGGAAAACGCGTGCCCGGTCGCTCGCCCGGCGTCCCCGGTTGGGTAGTCGTTCGTGGCGGAGACCGGCGCGGCGGTGGTCGGTTCGGCCGTACGGGCTCGGGATCTTCAACCGGCGGCTTTCGCTCGCCCACGAACACCGGCTTCACCGGTTCCTTGTCGCTGCCCTCCACCCGAAGCATGTGAGCCTGGCCGGTCACCAGTTCCATCGTCATCAGCTTGTCTTTGCCCTCGACCTCCGCCGACAGCTCCAGCCCCCGCCGCATTTCGAGCTTCAACAGCCGCCCGGCATCCACGTCGAATTCGATCAGCCCCTGGCACAGGGCGCGAACGATTCTGAAGTCCCGCTGCGTCTCCGGCTTCCTCCGCTGATGGGCCGCGACTTTGCCCGCCTTTGCTGGCTCCAGCGAGATTTCCCCGCTGATGTCGATGACCGCGATGCGCTGGTTGTTCTCGTGACGCACGTCCAGCAGCGTAAACGTGTAATCCGTGACCGCGGTTCCCGCGTTGCGCATCTCCTCGCTGCGCGTGCTCATCCAGCAGTCGCCCACCGCCACCGGCTTGCCCGGCAGAAACAGCGGCCCCAGATCGTCCAGCGTGCGCTGCAGGTTCTCGTTTGTCAGCAGACACCGCTCGACCGTGCGGCTCACCTTGCGCGTCGACCGCGGCCCCGCGTCCGTCCCCGGCGAAATCCGCCATGCCGTCGTATAACCCGTTACCGGGTCCATCGAAAAGCCGACCCGCGCCCCGGGAATCGTCCCCAGCGGCCGCAGTTGCGCCTTGGGATACAGGTCGCGCAGCGAATCGAACTTGTGATCGTCCTTCATCGCCTTTTCGTGCACTTCGTACCGGTCGATGTACCACTCCACGCTGGCGAACGTCCGTTGCCCCGACCGGCTTTCCGCCGGCGGACCGGCCACCACGTACTGGGCCAGCGACGTGCGATCCCGCACCGTCGTGGTAAACGTCAGCCCGAACGACGGAACGCCGCCGTGGTCCACGAATTCGTTCTCGATCACGTAGTAGGTGTAGTCGCCCGCCTCCAGGCGATAACGAATGGCGTACTGCCCGTTCTCGAGTTCTTCTTCCGCCGCGCCCTCCGCGCCCGGCCCCGCGTTGTCGCCGTTCACGGCCGCAGCGGGCCGCACCGGACGGCGCTCCTTCGCGTCCCCGGCCGGTCCAGTCTCGCCGGCATCTTTCATCGCCGGCCCAGGCGGAGCCTGCGCCTTCTCGCCGGCCGCGACCGGCCTGGGTGCCATCGTGTCGGCACCAGCGCCCGGCGTCCCGCCGCATCCGCCGGCCAGGCACGCGAGTATGAGCGACGTGGCCCCGGCAGGGCCTCGCCATCGCAGCGTTTTCATCGAATGGCCTTTCCGCGTCGCATGCCCAACAGTAGAACAGCCCGTCCGCGTCAGGCCAACGCGGGCGGGCCGCCAATGAACAATCAGTTCGCACCGGCGCCGGCGGTGGGGGGCCGCCGTCGCATCCTCACGGCTGAATGTCGTCGATGACGACCTTGAGCAGGTTCTGCCGGTGTCCCTTCTTCAGCTTGTAGCCCTTGCGCCGGCGAAACTTGACGATGTCCAGCTTCGGGCCGCGCACTTCCGACTCCAGCTTCGCCGTCACCTTCGCGCCCGAAATCACCGGCGTCCCGACCTGGCTGACCTTGCCGTCCCCCAGCATCAGAATGCGGTCAAAGGCGATCGTCCTCGCGCCGGTCTCCATCTCGCGCTGCTCGATGTAGAGCGTGTCTCCCTTGGTGACGCGATACTGCTTTCCGCCGTCCTCGATGATGGCGTACATGATGTTGAACTCCTCGGATGCCGCCGGGCCGGCGGAAAACCAGTCGTGTTCCGCCGCCTGTTTGCCGTCGCCCGGCAGTTTGGCGGAAACCAGCTAGTATGGGCGCATTCCGCCGGCTTGGCAAGCCACCTGCCAGCCTCCGCTTCTCGTTGCATCGCCGGCGGCCACTGCGCCGCTCGATCGTTCGTCGCCCGCCGCACGGTTGCATAACTGGGCCACAACCAATATCTTGCGCGCATCGTCCACGTTCGGCGACGCGCAGGGCCAGGGCCACATGCTGCCGGCCCCTCGCGCTCGTCGCCGTCCCGGCCGGCGGGTTACCGACCCGCCCGATCCGGCTAGAATCACGCTGCCGCCCGCCGCCGCACGCGATGCCCGGCACGGCGCCCCAGCCGTAGTGCTAAGGACCGCTTCGTTGCTCCTCTTCATCCCGATTCAGACCAACGCCCCCGTCCGTCGCGTCCCGTACGTCAACTACGCCCTCATCGGCCTGAACGTCCTCGCCTACCTGGTCACCGACCTGTTCGGCGGATCAGTCGGGCAGGATCTCAAGTTCCGGCTCATGCTGCGGCCCGCCGACATGGCCCTCTATCAGTTCGTCGGCTACCAGTTCCTCCACGCCGATCTGCTCCACCTGCTCGGCAACATGCTCTTCCTCTGGGTCTTCGGCAACAGCGTCAATTCCAAGATGGGCCACTGGGCATACCTCTGCTTTTACATGGCGGCGGGCGTCTTCGCCGGCCTCGGCTTCGTCGTCAATGGCGACGCCCCGCTCATCGGCGCCAGCGGTGCCATCGCCGGTGTCACTACCGCCTACCTCGTCCTCTTCCCCCACAGCGAAGTCAACCTGTTCTACTGGATCTGGTTCTACATCGGCTCCACCCACGTCCGCGCCATGCTGCTGATCGTGATCAAGATCATCATCTGGGACAACGTCCTCGCGCCCAACCTCGTCCAGCACCAGGGCGTCAACAACGTCGCCTACAGCGCCCATATCGCCGGCTACGTATTCGGATTCGTTTTGTGCTTCCTGCTCCTGCTCATCCGCGCCCTGCCGCGCGACCAGTACGACATCCTTGCCCTCGCCCGCCGCTCCTACCAGCGCCAGCAGTACAAGGCCATGATGGCCGATCCCAACGCCCAGGCCCAGGCGCGCTTCGGCCGCGTCGCAAGCCCCGTCTCCGTCTTCACCGGCCGCCCGGTCGATGCCACCGCCATGGCAGCGGATGAGGAAATCGTCCGCATGCGCACCGACATCTCCAATGCCATCGCCCGCGGCGACTATGCCGCCGCCGTCAACGAATACGAACGCCTCGTCGCCAGGGACCCCCGACAGGTTCTCTCCCGCAAGAACATGCTTGCCGTCGCCAATCAGCTCATGGCCATGGGCCGATACCCCCAGGCCGCCGCCGCCTACGAAAAGCACCTCGCCGCCTATCCCGCCGCCGACGACCGCCTCCAGATCAAGTTTCTGCTCGGCGTCATCTACGCCAAGTACCTCCAGCAGAATGAGCCCGCCGAAAAGCTCTTCCGCGACTGCGCCAGCAACATGACCGATCCCAACCAGCGCGAACAGGCCTCCCAATGGCTCGCCGCCGTCGCCAGCGCCCTGGGCGGTGGCCCTGCCACCTCCGAAGCGTGATGCCCCGTCCGCTGGCGGTGTGGCACCGGCTAATAGCCGGTGCGGATTGGGTCATCGAGACAGGCTCCCAGCCGCCCGCGGTTCTCACCTCGAGGTCCGCCCACGCCGCCCATTTGCGGTTACAATCTTGCGCCCAACGGGTGTCGCCCCATCCAATCCAGGTCCGGAGGCCGGGCATGAACGCCTACGCGAAAGAAAATGCCTTCTTCACGGCAGTCGCCGGCCTGGTTCTCCTTGCCTACGGCTGGCTTGGCGGCGGCCTGCAGGGCGTCCATGATCGCGGCCCGGTTTACGATGCATCCTTCGTCCTTTTCAGCATCATCCTGAAATACGGCGGCGCGGTCATGCTCGCCGTCGGCGCCTGGCAGTACACCGGTCAATCCCTGTCCATCCTCGCCGACGCCATCGTCAGCGGCCTCTGCGGTCTGACGCTGTTTTTTTGCGGCATAACGTGGATCGTGATGGAACGCTCCATCGCCTACCTGAACAACATCCTTGTGCCCGTGGTCAGCATCTTCCTCATGCGTAATGCCGCCGCGTCCTTCGCCGCATGGCGCCGCGCCGAAAAGCAGGGCGTCGTTCCCAGGGCGCGTCCCGCCACCAGCGCCGCCCCCCGCGCCGAGCGGGTGGAGCCTGCCGCGCCGCCGGCCCCGCATCCCGCATCGCTCGCCTCCAGCGCATTGCCGAAGGACGGCGAACCCCCGCCCGACGAGGGCTATCTCGCCGCCCTGGCCCGGGAGAAACAGGAGCCGCCGAATGCCTCCTACGAATAGGCGGCTGCTGCAATTTTGAACAGACGCCCGGCGCGCCAGCGCAGCATGCGGAACCGGCGATGCCACGCTAGGATTGGAAAAAACCGCACGAAGAATTCCGACCGATTGCCGTTCACTGTTTTCTGCACCGCAGCATGAGCAATTCGCCGAAAACCAGCGCCGCCGACGCCCGCTACTCCCGGCAGGTCCTCTTCGACCGGATCGGCCCGGCGGGTCAGGCGAAGCTCCGTGCCGCCAGCGTGACACTCATCGGCTGCGGCGCCCTCGGCACCGTCCTCGCTGAGACGCTCACCCGCGCCGGCATCGGCCGCCTGCGCATCGTCGACCGCGACTACGTCGAATTCTCCAATCTTCAGCGGCAGGTCCTCTTCGACGAGGCCGATGCCCGTGACGGCGCCCCCAAGGCCGCCGCCGCCGCCGACAAGCTCGCCCGCATCAACGCCGACGTGACCATCGAGCCCGTCGTCGCCGATGCCCACGCCGGCAACATCGAATCATTCGCCGCCGGCGCGCAGCTCCTGCTCGACGGCACGGACAACTTCGAGACGCGCTATCTCATCAACGACGTCGCCGTCAAACACAATATGCCCTGGATCTACGGCGCCTGCGTCGCCGCCGACGGACTGGTCATGCCCATCCTCCCCGGCGTCACGCCCTGCCTGCGCTGCATCTTCGAGGCCCCGCCGCCGCCCGGCGCCAGCCCCACCTGCGACACCGCCGGTGTCATCGCTCCGGCAGTGCAGATCGTCGCCAGCCTCCAGTCCGTCGAGGCCATCAAAATCCTCACCGGCAGTCTCGACGCCCTCGTCCGCCGCCTCGTGCAGATCGACGCCTGGACCGGCGAATTCCATGCCTTCGACATGCAGCGCGCCTTCGATGAGGGCGACTGCCCATGCTGCAAACACCGCCGCTTCGATTACCTCGCCGACGCGACGACCAGCCGAACCGTCGCCCTCTGCGGCCGCGATGCCGTCCAGATCCGCCCCGGCGGGTCCGATATCCGCGTCGATCTGGCCGATGTCGCACGCCGCGTACAGTCCGTCGCCAGTAATGCCCCCGTCCTCAACCGATATCTATTACGCTTCGACGTCGAACGCTATCAGATCACGCTTTTCGCCGATGGTCGCGCCATCATCAAGCATGCCGACACGGCGGAGGAGGGACGAGCCGTCTATGCCAGATACATCGGAACATGACATGTCGATGACCCCCGTTTCCACACCGCCCGCGCGCCGCGATTCCGTGTACCGCTGCTTCAAGCACTGCGCGATGATTGTGTGCCACTGCTTCAAGCAGTGCGCGACACCCGTGTGCCACGGCTTCAAGCAGTGCACCGCGCCCCTGTCCACCGCCAGCCACCTTCGCCTCGCGGCCCTCGCCCTCCTCTTCACCACCGCCCTCGGCGGCTGCACCGAGTTCAATCACTGGGGTCACGTCAGCGACCGCGAAGGCTCCTTCGGCATCAACGCCGTCGAGATCTCCCAGCAGCAGCCCGATGGCGATTGGAAGGTCCTTGGCAAGTCCGACGGCAAGGGACGGTGGGACATCCTCAAGCATCAGATCACCGGCGGTGGCAACGTCCGCCTCCGCAAGCAGGGCTACGAAACCCTCATCCTGCCCGAGAGCGACTTCCTCCAGCAGAATGTCATCCTCATGCAGGCCACCGGCGATGCCGGCTATGGCGAGGAGTAATGGACCCGGCGGCGGGCATGCCGCCGCGCCGCGGGGCCTGACGTGATGCATCCCATCGATCTCTGGATCAACCTGGCAAGCCTGCTTTTCGCCGCCCTGGCGTTCCTCCGCCTGGCCGCCGTCGACCGCGAGTCCGTCCTGCTGAAGGCCCAGGCCCAGGCCACCCTCGAGGCCGCCACGAGCCGCGAGGCCCAGTTGCGCCGCCCGGGCGGCCATTCGCCCACCGGCGACGTGGAGATCGCCTCCGGCTGACCCGTTGCGCCCGCCTGCTGGTCCCTTTCAGGGCGAATACGTAAACCACAGTTCCGCCGCCTGTGTCACCAGTCCGTCACCATCGATCGCCCTCGGACCCCGCCGGAAGAGCGCCGTCGGCGTGCAATCGGCGAAGGTTCGCACGTTCGCTTCCTCGACGTCGCCGACCGCGGCGCTGGAAATCAGGTCGGCCAGGTCGTCCTCGATGCCGTTCAGATCGTCGTGCGTTTCCGCCCGCAGGCTCCCCCGCCAGACCAGCGTGTTGACGCCCGTCAGCTTGCGGCGGTGAATCGCGGCCCCGTCGTGAAAGGCGACATCGATCTCCTCCGCCCCGAGCGCCCCCGCCTCCAGCGTCATGACGCTGTCGCTGCCGGCAATCTCATTCCCGTCAAATGTCAGCACCGGCTGCGACGCCTCCTCGACCGCCGGCGTCCCGCGATAGAGCAGTTCGTACACCGCCATTCGCTCATCCGCCTCCACGAAGCGCTCGTGAATGCAGACCAGCCGCCGCCCCGTCTCGATTTCGTGATCGTCCAGCCGCGCCCGCGCCGCGTCCAGCAGTGCGAACGCCCCGGTGGCGTCGTCGTCGCCATGTCGCGGATCGGACGTCGTCCGCAGCGAACGCGCGGCGATCAGCACCACGAAGCGCGGGCCGCGCACCGTCGCCTTCACCTCCGGCGCATGCGGCTCGTCGACGAAGGCGACGGCGGCCATCGGCAGCCGCTCCCGCGCCAGCGTGTCCCGCAGCGCGGCCCGAAAGCCGCCCGACTCGCCGCGAACCACGGCGAAGGCATCCTCGCCGCCGATCTGCGCGCCGGCCAGCCGGTTGACGATGGCATTCTCAAGTTCCCCGAGTCGTGACATCGTGCTGCATTCCTTTCATGCAGATCGCATTCGCACGCTGGTTCAACAATGCCGCCAGCCCGTGCTGGTCGAAGTGCCACTGGTTCGCCCGCGCGCCGCCCTTTACAGGCCCTCCAGCGCCTCCCGGGTCATCCGCCGCTGAGGCCCGGCGATCTGGGCCACGATCCCCTGTGCCCGCGCCGCCGTTGGCGGTGTCAGGGCCGGCAGATGCGCCTGTCCCGCGGCCACCGCCCGCAGCCAGGCCATGCTCTCCTCCCGCCGCCGGATCACATCCGCCGGCACCGGCACTCGCCGCAGATGCAGCCGATAGCTCGCCAGGTCCAGCGCCATCGACGCCAGCACCGCCGCCACCGCCGGCTCGCCCGTCGCATCCACCGGCGTGGCATATCGCCCGGCCAGGTGGCTGTCGATCTCGGCCTCGGCGGAAATGCGTGCCTCATCGACGACACTCTCGTCCGCCGAACCCGTCCCGTCATCGTCCGTCAGTTGGATGTACGCCGCCGTCCCCAGCCGCTGCTGAATGTCCGCATTGCTCACGTAAGACATCACGCCTCCCGCCTCAGAACATCTCAGATCTCGAATTTCGCATCGGATCTCAGTTCAGGTCTCCGATTTCAGATCTCAAATCTCAAATCCGAATTCCAGAATCTGCCCGTCTGAATCTCAATCACCAAATCACAAGTGACCAATCCCCACGACCAATCATCACGAAAACTGCACCTTCACCGCGTACTGCCAGTACCCATACGCCATCCGATACCGCGCCCGCACGCCGAAGAGGAACTTCTCGCGGCGAAAGCCCTCGTCCGAATCCTCCGCCATCGCCCCGAACTCGATGGGCTCGCGATCCTGAAAGATGAAGGGCCGCACCACGCCGTCCGTCTTCAGCAGGTACCATGCGTCCGCATCCGCGAGCCACGGCAGCGACACCACCCGGGCAATGCCGGCCAGCACGTTCGTATCGCTCCCGATCACCGTCGCGTTGATCGCCTCCAGCGCCGTGAACAACATCGTCGTCGGCACCACGCACACCAGGCCCGTCGCCGACAGCACCATCGGCTCGGCCCGGTCATCGACGAACCCCAGCATTCGCCCGATCGCCGACTTGAGCGACGCCTTGAATTCCGCCACCGTCGGCACCGCCGGCGTCACGATGTCCTCGGCCACGACGTTGCTCTGCTCGCCCGAGGCCCCGCTCTCGTGGGCCGCGTTGAAGTAGCTCACCCCGTCGTAACTGTTGTTCCCCGCCGTCTCTCCGCCGCCCAGCAGCTCGGCGATCAGAAAGTCCTTGTGCGTCGCCGCCCGCTGCGCCAGTTCCGCGATCCGCAGCCGGATCTGACCCGTCTGGTCATCGCTGATCTCGTCGCGATCCACCTCCAGCGTCGACTCATACTTCAGGTTCTCGATCGAGTAGCTCTCGCTCCGCATGCCCTGCGCCAGCCGGCCCTGTCCCCACTCGCGCACCTGTGGCACCGTCCCCAGCCAGCGGTAGTTCTCCCGGTCCGTGGTCGAGGCCACCCGCGTGGCCAGGTCCTGGTAATGCGTACGTGTGTTTTCGAACCTGTTGAAAAACTCGCTGCGCAGACCCTTCGTAATCAGTCCCGTATTGATGACGGCCATGATTGGTCCTTTCGGGAAATGCAAAATTCAAAATTCAAGATTCAAAATCCAGAATCCAAAATCCAAAATCTTGTGCTGAATGCTGAATGTGGAATGTTGACTGCCAAATGATGATCCGAAGTGGATGACGCGATGGGCGTCTCGCGATCATTCTTCATTTTTAATTCAGCATTTTGCATTCATCATTGTTCTTTACGGAAGCTCCACGTACCGCATCGACAGCAATCCGCCCGTGCCCGCCGTGACCGTCGCCTGGCCCACCTTCGCCAGCAGCGTCGTGCCGCCGGGCACCACCAGGCCGACCAGCGTCGGCGTCGCCGGCTCGTTCGGCGTAAGCGATGACAGATCGAAAGCGTCAATCACCTCGTCCGGGTCGGCCAGCGTCGTCCCCACGTCCAGCGCTCCCGAGTTGGGGACCGTCACGAATGTCACCTGGGCGCTGATGATGCGGATCGCGCGCTGCACCACCATCACCGTCGCCGTCGTCGCACCCGCCGCCGAACTGACCAGCGGAATGTTGAGCGCCTGCTCCACCAGTTGCGAGCCCGCCGCAATCAGCCGGACCACCCCCAGCTCGCCGCCCGCCGCCGCCAGCAGCACGCCGCACAGGCTGCCGCCCGCCTCCGTCGACATCAATCCCTGCTCGTCGTCGGCCGCATACACCGGCGCCCCCGCCAGCGCCGCCGCCACCCCGGTCACCGGCAGGAGGAAGTCCCCCTGCGTATAGACGCGCACCGCGATGTCGCCGCTTTCCCCGCTCGAATTGTCCGCCTCTTCGTAGGCGATCCCCGCAAAGACGTCCTGCGCCTCCAGCGGGCGCACGCCGCCCGACGCCCGCGCGATGCCGACCAGCGCCCCCTTGTGGATGTGGCTGGACGCCGCCACCGGGTAGCTGCGAAGTTCCTGATCCACGAATCGATTGAGTTCGCGATTGGCTGCAAGTGCCATGTCTTGTTCCTTTCCAGTTTTCGCCGATGGTCCGTTGATTGCCCACGTCGCCCCGCCTACCGTGCCGCGTGCGCGGCATAGGCGTCTTCCGTGCAGAGCTTCTCCAGAATCGCCCGGTTCGCCCGCCACTCGCGGCGCGCCGCTTCAATCGCCGCCCGATTCTTCACGTCGCCCGCGGCATGGCGCCCGCCCGCCGCCCCCGGACCCGCGCCCGCCGGCGGCGCAATGCGCCCCACCAGCACCACGCAGGGCGCCAGCGCCTCCCAGCGGTCGAACTCTTCCGGGTCGCGCCGCGCCAGTGCCAGCGCCCAGTCACGCTGCGCCGGCGACAACTTCCCCGCCCCCGACGCCCGTGCCACCCGGTCCTCCGCCGCACGTTCCCGCGCCAGGTTCTCCAGCGAGCGGATACGCGACAGCGCCGCCAGCAGCACCGTCCCCGCCCCCGCGTCCGGCGCCAGCGAGAGCACCTCGCGCAGCGTGATCAGCGCCAGGTTGTTTGCCGCCGCCGCCGCCCCGTCAAAAATGAAGGTCTCGCCCGCCTCACCCGCCGGCACCGCTGGCGGGGCCAAATCGCCCTCGGTCCCTGCCGGCCTATCCATCCCGGCCGCCGATGCCGCAATCGCGACCGCCTCGCTGCGGCTGACCACCGGCCGCATCCCAATGATCGCAGGCTTGTTCGTCAGTGCCACCGAGTGCAGCGCCATCAGCCGACGGTCGCCGCGACGCACCAGGGCCACCGGCGACAGGTACCGGTACTCGCGGGCCGCCAGCCGTGCCCGCGCATCGCCGGTCCACGACACGTCTGCCCACAGGCCCGGTTCCACGCCCGCCAGCGCCGCCGCCTCGGGAGTGACAAGTCGAAGACACTTGATCCAGCCCGCCGCCGGGGCCAGCCCGCTCGGCGAGCTGTACGTTCCCCCCAGCGTCTGGTGCTCGTAGTCGATCGGCAGATCGGTGCCATGCCGCGTGAAGGCCGCGACCGTTGCCTCGCCCGCCGTCTCGTCGACGACGAACGCCCCGGCCGTCGTCTTCACCTCGCCCCACGGCGCCACCAGGATCTGCGCCGGCACATCGGCCGGCCCCTCGTCTCCCGTTGAAACGGCCGCGGCCTCCAGTACCACGCGTTCGCAATCGGTCTCCTTCGACGGCGGCATGTCTCGTTCTCCTCTCGCTTGAAAATGCCTCGCGATCATCTCGTCACCAGATACCCATTAGAGTTGCTCCCCGTTCCGCCACCGCCCGCCGCGGCCTCATTCCCCTCGTCGCCCGCCCTCCGTCCGGCCCGCCAGCGCCGCCGCCCCGGCCGCCGCCGCCGGAATGCCCAGCGCCCGGTGCGCCCAGTCCGCCGAGATGCGCAGGCCCAGCTCGTTCGCCGCCGTCGACAGCACCGCCGCCAGCCGCTCCGGCGCCAGCGTCTGATCCAGCACCCGCCGAAACTGCGGCACCGGCGCCCCAGGCCCGAACCGCAGCCGCACCAGCGGCGCCAGCAGATCGCGCCGCAGCGTGTGCGCCTCCTTGCGCAGATCGTCCTCGCGCAGATCTCGCCGCACGCGATCGTGCACCGATGCCGCGCCCGCGCTCGCACGGTTCCGGATCGTGTCCGTCGTCAGCGTCTGCCCCAGCCACGCCTTGCTGATCTCGCGATCGAAGTAGTGGCACAGCCCCTCGTACAGGTTGGTCTCGCCCGGCACCCGCGTCTGCTTGATGTCGATGTCGACCGCCTTGGAAAAGATGCCCGTCGCGTCGGCCCCCAGCCGCCGAAGCATGTCCAATAGCTCGCGCTTCTCCTCCGGCGCCGCCCCGGGCTCATAGCGCGCGATGCGCACCGGCATCCCGAAGACCTCCGCGAAGATCAGCCAGTCCTTGATGGCGAAGTGCTTGGCGATGAATGCCATCGCCGTGGCTCGAAGCAGCCCGCCCCGCGCCGCGTGTCCGCTGGCCGCGTGCGGCGCATGCACGATGAACTTGTCCCGCGGCAGGGCGATGCCGTCGATCGGCTCCGCCTCGGTCAATATCCGCAGGCCGTCGAACTCGTCGAAGGACAGCCGCGCAAAGGGCACCGGCGCCACCGCCGCCAGCCGCACCCCGCCCGGCCCCGCCTCCCAGATCAGCTCCGCCACGGCCACGTTCCGGCCGACCGCCAGCGACAGGTGCGCCAGCGCCTCCTCGAAGCCCTCCAGATCGCGCAGCACGCCCTCGCAGTACTGCGCCGCCTCCCGCGCCAGTTCCGCACTCCCGCGCCGCTCACCCCCGTCGCGCTCGCCACCGTCTCCGCTCCGCGTTCCGGCCCCGTCTCCCGATTCCCCGCCCGGCGGGTCTGCCGGCACGATGGTCCACGGCAGCCCCGTGACCGCCAGCCGCCGCGTGTTCGCCACGCTGTACAGGTGCGCATCCTTCTCCTCCATCTGCTCGAACAGTGCCATCTGCGCGGCAGGCGATCCGCCGTCCGCCTCGCGAAAGATGGCGGTCAGCCGCTGCGGCGTCAGCCCGTCGGCCGGATAGTCGCGCATGCTGTCCTCCCGCCGCGGATGGATCATCACCCCCGGCCGCGGCGGCCTGTCGTTTCTACGACGGCGGATGGCATTGACGATCGTCAGAATCGGATTCATGTCAGGCTCCTGGTGAATGTTGAATGAGGAATGCTTAATGCTGAATGAGGAATGGCGAATGAAAAATGCAAAATGCAAAATTAAAGATTCGAAACTCAAAATGCAAAATTCAAAATGAGCAACACAAATTTCTCGGCATCGACAACACTCAATGACAACGATAATTCACCATTCATCATTTAGAATTCACCATTCTCCATTCAGCATTCATCATTCATAATTTTTAATTTCACACTTTGAATTCCGCGTTTTCCTACCATATCCCCTCCCGCGCAAACGCCAGCCTCTCTCCCCCTGCATATTCCGCCCGCCCCGGTGCCTCCGACGCGGCACTCACGCCCAGCGCCGCCGCCCAGAAGCGATCCCCGTGCCCCGCCGCCGTCCGCGCCGCGTCAAAGCGAACCTGCCCGGTCGCCGTCGCCGTGCGCGCGATCGAATGCCAGTCCGTCCCGATGGCGGCATCCGCCGGTATCCGCAGGAGCCCCCGCTCCGCCATGACCCGCAGCCCCCCGGCCAGTTGGCTCTTCCGCCCCGCGCTCATGTTCACCGCCTCCACCCGGTGCCCGCCGTGTGCCCGCTCCAGCTCCTCCGCCAGCATCAGCCCCATCCCCGTCGCATCGATCGCCAGCCGCCGCACCGACGGCTGCACCAGCACCCGCTCCAGTAGCGCCGCCTGCTCGCGAAACGGCGCATTCGCCATCACCGCCACCCCGCACGTGACCAGCGCCCGCCCGTCCCGCCGCCACAGCCATAGCGCCGTCAGATCGTGCCGCCGCCCGATGTCCACGCCGGCATAGACGTCCAGATCGCGCCGCCCCAGCGCCGCCCAGTCGATGTCCGTGTCGATGCCGGCATCCTGGCACGAGCGGATCAGCTCGTACGGCATGAAGCTGCCCGCCTCGTCCACGAACTCGCAGCAGAACTCCTGCCGCCAGATCTCCTCCGAATCCACCGCCTCGCGCAGCGCCGCCATGTCCGTCTCCAGCCCCTGCGCCGCCGCCGCCGCCAGCGTCACCGTGCTGTGGCAGAAGCGCTCGTTCGTCGCCAGCCGGTAGAACAGGTTCGAACAGCCCCGCGGCGTGCTGGCCACGTCCAGTTCCCCGTGCCCGCGCAACAGCGATGGAAACAGCGCCGCCCACACCGCCGCGTCGTCGCCGTGCATCGCGAATTCGTCCAGGAACACGTCGCCCGAAAAGCCCCGCGCCGTCTGTGGGTTGGCCGGCAGGGCGATGATGCGCACCCCGCGCGACAGCCGCGCCTCCAGAATGGCCCCCGGCGCGCCGTCAAAGCCCTCGATCTCGCGAAAGTCGCACCAGATGCGCAGCGCTGCGCAGTGCTGCCGCACCTTGTGCATGATCTCGCGGCTCTGACGCTCGCCCGCCGACAGCAGAATCTGGCTCCGCCGCCGCGCCAGCCCGCGCACCAGCCGCCGCAGGCTGAAGGTAAAGCTCTTGCCCGTCTGCCGCGCCCAGCAGTTCCAGCTGAAGCGGGCCGGGTTGAGCACGGCACTGCGCTGGTAGGGCAGCAGGCCCACCATCGCCTCGGCCACCGCCGGCGTGCTGCCGCGCCGCGATCGGCGCTTCCGCTTCCGTTCGGCGCCGGGGCAAGCGCCGCCTGCCGCGCGCGCCTTCTCTGCGGGCGGCAGCGGTGGGGCGGTCAGGTTGGGTGGCGCCTGGTCTGACACGACACCCAATAGATTTGCTCCCCGTTCCGTCACGGGGCAGCAATGTCACCCGTTAAGAAAAATCGGACTGTGGCGTGAATCCCCCGCCCCCGGCGGCGCATAGCTCCTGTACCCCGCCGGATCGCCCCAGAGGCCCCATCCGCCGGGGCATGCGTTCGGACCGCCCGGCAAGTCCGGGACCCGCCATTGTGACCGCGCGACGCGAGGAATCGGCCTCGGTCGCGCCTGCCCCCTTGAAGGAGTTACACCCATGGCAAAGGAAAAACTGCTCGTGACACGTTGCGCCGCATTGCTGAGTGCAATCGGCCTGGCGATGGCCGCCGCCGCCGGCTGCGATCCATCCATGTTCAACCCCGATCCAACCAACGATCCGCCGACGCAGAATCCCGGTCCCGGCGGCGGCGGCGATGCCGACCGCGACGACGAGAAGCGCCTCGCCGGCGTATGGCATTGCGACGGCGACGACCGCGACCTGCTGGGCTACTTCCTCCAGTTGGAGTACTACTCGGGCCGGACGGTTCACACCGAGTACCTCGTCCTCGACGAGGATGGCTCTGCCCGCATTACATTCCGCGATCCCGAATTGAACATCGTCGACGAGATGCACACGGCGTTCGCCCGGATCGGCGACGGTTCCTTCGTGATCGACGACGAAGCGAACATCAACGCCAGCCGCCTCCAGCTCATGCGCTACGAACTCATCGGCGACGACGAACTCGAGATCGCCACGACCGACGGCCGCAAAATCCACTTCACGCGTCAGGAAGCCATCGCTCCCGACCGCGAGCCGAAGCCGCTGGCACTCGCACAGTCGTTCGCCGTCCCCATGCGCGAGCCCGATTCAAACGCGGGACTCGCCTACGACGGAGCCATGCTCTGGTTCAAGGACGACGACGACGACAAGACCCATCCGCTCGATCCGGCCAATGGCAACCTCGGCACGCCGATCACCTTCGCCTCCGAATGGAAGTACGTGCACGCCGCTCAGGCCGATGATTTCTGGCTCAGCTCGCGCAGCAACAACCACTTCAAGGCACAGAGACGGACCCGCGCCGACGTCCTCGTCGACGAGGTCGATCTCAAGGACCTGACCGGCGAGGACTGTTACGTCGAGGCAATCGCCGCGACCACCGGTTCGCCGCTGACGTGGTTCTACGTCGAGGCCGCCGATTCAGATTCTCAGAAGCTGATCGCCGTCAACACCGATGCCGAGCCCGACGTGCTGATCAAATCGGTCCCGTTCAACATGTATGTCGAGTCCATGGCTTGGGATGGCAAACATCTCTACGTCCAGTCCTATCTCGCCAACAACCTCCTCGCGAAACTCGATGGCGAAACCCTGAAGGCCGTCGAAACCTACGTCCTGCCCGTCGAATTCGTGTACTGGGACGCCATTGCCACAGTCGGCGATGACTTCTACGCCGTCGGCTACGACTACCCCAGGGATCAGGGCCTGCTTGCCCGATTGACGCGGCCCGACTGATCCACCCGGCCGAGGGCGGCAGCAGTTGCCGCCGCCGGACGCCTCACGCCTGCGGGAGTTTTCGCAGCATGTGAGGAAATCGCCCGGCATATGAACACGTCCATGATCCCG
>CAYOZN010000038.1:36173-38495 GCA_964408455.1 uncultured Planctomycetaceae bacterium | reverse complement strand
GAACCCACGACATTCACGTTGGCAACGTGACGCTCTACCACTGAGCTACACCCGCGTGCCCTCTGCGGACGCGCAGCCGCGAACCAGATTTTGTAGAGCCGGACGCGGCCAACGTCAAGTCCCCGGTCCCGGCCAGCCCCCGAATATCCGCCACGGTCGCAGTGCCCATACCCTGGCGCGATGGCCACGCCCCTCCATTGCCGACGCACCCGCTCGCAGTAATCCCGCTCGGCCGCGGCCTTTCGCCAGTCTCGTCTCCGCCGGTCCGATCATCCCCGCCACTCGCGCGCCACCCCCCGCCTTGTCGGCTTTAATCGCCGGGCTTACTGCACTTGCGCCCGCGCTGGGGATGGCAATCAACTTTGGTCTATACTTTGTTGTTCGAGCGATTCTACAACGCAGTGACTGATCGGCGGCTGCACCAGCCGGTTCGCAGCCCGCGCGACCAGCCCAGAGTGGGAGTAGAGTCCATTCCGATACTGAGAAGCGCCTTTGCTTTGAGGAGACCTCCAGCATGTCCCGACAAACACCCGCCTGGGTCATCGCCCTGCTGTTCGGCTCGATGCCGCTCGGCCGCGCGGTGGCCCAGACGCCCGACCAGGTCCGCCAGCTCATCATCGATCGCGTCGGCAGCCTCGAAGCCCTGATGGTGCCGCCCGCCGACGAATTCATGCCACAACCCGACGATGAGGCCTTTCGGATCACCCCCGAAAAGAAAAGACTCGGCAAGCTGCTCTTCTTCGACCCTGTGCGCTCCAATCGCGTCGATCCCGACATGGGAAGTGCCACACATCTGGCACAAACCGCCTCCTGCGGCAGTTGCCATCTCGGCGAGGCCGGCAGCAAGGCCGGTCAGCAGCAGGCCATCGCCATCGGCGGGCAGGGACGCGGCCGCTTCGACGCCGTCACCGGGCGTTTTCACGGCACGCGCGAGATCATGCCCGGCCTCACCGACGTCCTGCCCACGCCCCTCCAGCGATTCGATGGCGTCGGCAATCTGATGTCCAGCGGCGCCCTGGATGCCGTGGATGCCCCCGCCCGGCTCTCGCCCACCCTGGTCGGCTTTGCCTCGAACCGGCGCCTGTTCTGGAGCGGCCCCGCCGGAGAACCCTACGATCCGAACAACAACGCCAAGGCCAACCTCAACCCGCGCGACTTGCCCGCCGCGGAAAATGCCGTCGAATTCACCTTCTTCGCCCACCGCATGATTGGCACCCAGCAGTACGCATTGCGGGCCATCCCCGTGTACGTCGAACTCTTCCGCCGCGCCTTCCCCGAGGAGGCGGCCGCCGCCGACCAGTCTCGGAACCTCGACGATCTCATCAACGACCGGACCATCGCCCGCGCAATCGCCACTTTTTTGCGAACCGTCGTAACGCGAAACTCGCCCTGGGATCGCTTCCTCGCCGGAGACGATAGCGCCCTCACCGCCGCGCAACTCCGCGGTGCCGCGCTTTACTTCACTCCCGCCGACCAGGGCGGCGCCAACTGCGTTGCCTGCCACAGCGGCTTTGCCTTGAACAAGGTGCTCGGCGACGAGGACGGTCAGCTCGTTCACGAAAACTTCCACAACATCGGCATCGGCGACCATCCGCTCATGCAGCTTGCCCGAGATACCATCGGCGACGATTCCATTCGCGACATCGGTCGGCTGGAAGCAACCGGCAGCCTGGACGATCTCTTCAAGTTCAAGACGCCCAGCCTTCGCCAGCAGCGCGACGCAGGAGCCTACACCCACTCCGGCGAATTCGAGTCCATCCGCGAGTTCGTCCGCTATTTTCGCGACGGTGTGCCGCGCTCCGAAGACGCCGCCGCCGCCGGAAACCTGTCGCCCCTGTTCTCGGCCGGTCTCGATATCTCCGCCGACGATATTGACGCCCTCGTCGACTTCATCGAGAACGGCCTGCACGATCCGGACTTTGTCACCCTTCGCCCGGATTCGACCACCGACACCTTCGATTTGAACGAACGGGACCTGACCTACGACTTGGACCTGATGTTCATGGGCGCACAGAACGGCTGGGTGCCAAGCGGATTGCAGCATCCTCAGACCGACGAGCAGACGCGCGAAGACATGCTCACCACCAATCCGCCCGCAAGTTCCTGCGGCGGCTTCGGCCCCTTCGGTCTGTTCGCTACCGCGGCCCCCCTGGCGCTCCGGCGCCGCCGAACGCGTGCGCCGGCTGACCGCCGATGCAATGCCGGCTGATTCCGGCGGGCACGCACAAAAAAACACCGGCCTGCCGTCGCACGCTGCGAGGCAGGCCGGGAATCCATAAATTTAATCGAGTTTTGTCGGTGCCACTGCTCTGTGAGCAGTGC
>CAYOZN010000038.1:8748-36073 GCA_964408455.1 uncultured Planctomycetaceae bacterium | reverse complement strand
GAGCAGTGCGAAGACCAGCCGTCGTCAATCTGTGCCGGCTGCCACTGCTCCGAGAGTAGTGCCCAGTCACCAACACCCATCCTGCCCTACGCGCTGATCCTCCGCCAACTCCGCCGTCGACCCGCAGGCGACTTCCGCCGGTGCAGCGACCGGTCCTGATCCGCCCCGCTGACCGCTCGAGCCAGTGCCGGCGCCAGCGGCAGCGTGACGGCCGCAGCTTCAACCGGTGCCTCACCTCCGGCACTCGTTTCGGGCCCGGCCGCCGCCGCCTTGCGATTTCTCGTCAGCCAGACGCTCTTGTGCGACGTCATCAGCGCATACGGCCCGATCCACAACAGCGGAACGCCGGAGTAGAACGCATAGGGGATCGCGTACATCGCCTGAAGATCGCGCTCGCGCCACAGATAGAACAGCATCGTGAACATCGAGCCCGTCACGAACGCCGCCATGAACTTCAGGCCGAAGGCAAGCGGGTGCATGATCGACAACATCAGCAGGGCCGCCATGAATAGGTACGGCAGCACGAAGTTCAGCGCGATCATCAGAAAGTTGAACCGAACGCCCCACAGGCCGCGCTGCTTGAACGGCGTGAACATGAATCCTGCCGAATGCACGGTTTCGCGGATATTGCTGCGCGCCCAGCGGAGAAACATCTTGCACACGGCGGGATACGTCGCCGGGCTCTTGGTGTGCACGTGCGCCGTCTGCTGATACACCACCTTGAAGCCCTGCCGGTTGATGAAGTTCGTCATCGCATGGTCTTCACCCGCGCGGGCCGGACCGCCCAGGTACGTCTGGTGCAGCCACTCGTCCAGCACCGGCATCAGCGCCGTCCGCCGGTACGCCGCCAGGGCCCCGGCCACGCACAGCACCGTGCCGCCCGCCATCATGCTCTGCGCCGCACGCTTATAGTCGAACGTCATCACGTAGCGCACCGCCAGCATGCGCGGGATCAACGCATCCGTCCGGTTCAAGACCCGCACGTTGCCGGCCACGCCGCCCACCTGCTCGTCCCGCACCATCGGGCTGACCACTTCGCGAAGCGCGTTGCGCTCGATCAGCGAGTCGCTGTCCACCGTCACGAACACCTCGCCCGTGCCGCGGCGAAAGCCCTCCCACAACGCCCAGCGCTTACCGCGATTCTCCGAACAGTGAATCGGCGTCACGACCGGCCCGATCTCGGCCGCCGCGGCGCTGATGTGCGACCACGTGTCATCATCGCTGCCATCATCGACCACGATGATCTGCATCTTGTCGCGCGGATAGTCCGCGTCGGCGAGCCGCCGCAGCGTCTGATACACCAGCGCGCCTTCGTTAAAGGCCGGAACCACCACCGTCAGGCTTGGCAGCTGCGCATCATCTGTCACCGTCGCAACCGGCCGGTATCTCACTGCAAGAATCAGCCGCCAGATCGACCAGAACATCGACATTCCGCCATAGGCGACGCCGCCGATCAGGACTGCCCGCGAAAACGGATCCCGCCAGAGTTCGCCCAGCGTGATCTGGTACGCCCGGTATTCCCAGGCCAGCCACAGGGAAAGCCCGCTGACGAAAACGATGATCGCCTTGGTCAGCAGATCCGAGCGATCGATCGGGGCCAGTCGCAGGCGGGGGGGTCGCGCAGACTCGACGAGGCTCGAGATGCGCGACGTGTTTGGAATGACGGACATGTATATTTTTCTCCCTTACATGCACCGTGTGCTGGCCCGCGTGCGCGTTACTCGCGATTCGCGTCTTCACAACCCACCAGTAGAGCGGTGATCTTCAAATGCGCGGTCGGGACCCCTTGAATCCCTGCATTCGATCATTAGACATTTCGAGTTCGGGTAAGTTAGGTGGATGCGACTTGGCTCTGTCAGGTATGCGTTTCTATCGCGTCAGCCCCTCCTGAGGCTGCTGTAGAAGCATTACTGCGAAGGACGCCGACGTAAAGAGCGCGATAACAAAATTCGAACGCCGTCGGCGGAAACCCGGGCGACGTCGCTCAAACTTCTCGGACCATGAGCGACCGCCTTCCGGCATCACTTTCCTGGTAGACATGCGCCCTTCGACCAAGGTTAGAACCAGTCAGCAGTTTTCCGCCGGGCCCCGATTTACCCGGCGGCTGCGTTCCAGAAGGGTTGCGCGCAGAAGCCCGCGTTTCACGAGATTTCGAAGAATTCAGCCGTCCGCAAGGATCTGGCGAATCTGGCCTTACGTCCGCCCAACCCGCAAAATCGCCCCAAAACTCAGGACGAATACGTCTCTATGGGTGGGCATTGACAGGCAAGGTTTCGATCGCCCCAGACATTGTCCACGCGGCCGACCGCCGGCCAGAACTTGTGCTCCGCCACCCACGGCAGCGGGAATGCCGCCTGCCGGCGGGTATAGCTCCGCGACCAGTCGTCCGACATCACCGTCACTGCCGTGTGCGGGGCATTCCTTAGGGGATTATCCTCACGATCCATCCGGCCGGCCTCGATGGCCCGGATCTCCTCGCGAATCGCGATCAACGCCTCGCAGAACCGATCCAGTTCCTCGCGCGACTCGCTTTCCGTCGGCTCGACCATCAGCGTGCCGGCCACCGGCCACGACATCGTCGGTGCGTGAAACCCGAAGTCGATCAGCCGCTTGGCGATATCCTCGATGCGAACGCCGGCCGTCTTCTCGAAACTGCGGCAGTCAATGATGAACTCGTGGGCAACGCGGCCGTTTCGACCGGTGAACAGAACCGGGTAGTGCTCCTCCAGCCGCTTCGCCATGTAATTGGCATTGAGGATGGCAACCTGCGTCGCCCGCTTCAGACCCGCACTGCCCATCAGCGCGATATAGACGTACGAAATCGGCAGGATGCTCGGACTTCCGTACGGCGCCGCCGACACCGGCCCCTGATGCGCAGGGCTTCCACCGCGACTCCCGCGCAGCGACGCCTCCGCCAGCGGATGCCCCGGCACGAACGGCGCCAGGTGCGCCGCCACGCAGATCGGCCCCATCCCCGGCCCGCCGCCGCCGTGCGGAATGCAGAACGTCTTGTGCAGGTTCAGATGGCAAACGTCCGCGCCGATGTCGCCGGGGCGGCACAGCCCCACCTGCGCGTTCATGTTCGCCCCGTCCATATAGACCTGCCCGCCGTGCGAATGCACCACGTCGCAGATCTCGCGGATCGTTTCCTCGAACACCCCCGCCGTCGACGGATACGTCACCATGATCGCCGCCAGCTCGCCCGCATGCTCCTTCGCCCGCGCACGCAGGTCCGCCATATCGACCGCGCCCTGCTTGTCGATCGCCACCGGCACCACCCGCATCCCCGCCATCACCGCGCTGGCCGCATTCGTGCCGTGCGCCGAAACCGGAATCAGGCACACGTTTCGATGCCGCTCGCCGCGATGCTGATGGTACGCCCGGATCGCCAGTAGCCCGGCATACTCGCCCTGCGAGCCGGCATTCGGCTGGAGGGACACCGCCGCAAATCCCGTGATCTCCGCCAGCGCCTGCTCCAGCCGCGTGAAAAGCTCCGCATAGCCCGCCGTTTGTTCCGCCGGCGCATATGGATGCAGGTTGGCAAACTCCGGCCACGTCACCGGGATCATCTCGCTCGTCGCGTTCAGCTTCATCGTGCACGAGCCCAGCGAAATCATCGACGTCGCCAGCGACAGATCGCGCTGCTGGAGCCGGTACAGATACCGCAGCATTTCGGTCTCGCAGTGATACGAGTTGAACACCGGATGCCTCAGGTAATCGCCGCCGCGCGCAAGGGCAATCTTCGCCTCGTCCGGCGAATACAACTCGTCCAGTTGCCCCGCCGCCCCCTTCCATCCGAACGCACTCAGTAGCGCCGCCGCCTCCTCGCGATCCGTCTTCTCGTCCAGCGAAAATCCGATCGTCCCGTCGCCGTAGTCCCGCAGGTTGATCTGCCGCCCCCGCGCCGCCGCCAGCACCGCCGCCGCCCCGCCCTTCGGCTTCACCCGCAGAGTGTCAAAAAACGCCTCGTGCACGACTTCGTGGCCCAGCTTCCGCAGCCCCGATGCCATCAGCGTGGCATATGCGTGCACCCGTGCCGCGATCCGCCGCAGCCCCGACGGCCCGTGATACACCGCGTACATCCCCGCCATGATCGCCAGCAGCACCTGCGCCGTGCAGATGTTGCTCGTCGCCTTCTCGCGCCGGATGTGCTGCTCCCGCGTCTGGATCGCCAGCCGGTAGGCTGCTCGACCCTGCGCATCCTTCGACACGCCCACCAGCCGCCCCGGCATCTGCCGCGCATAGGCCTCCTTCGTCGACATGAATGCCGCGTGCGGCCCGCCGAAGCCCATCGGCACCCCGAAACGCTGTGCCGAACCGATGGCAATGTCCGCCCCCCACTCCCCCGGCGGCGCGATCAGCGCCAGCGCCAGCAGGTCCGTCGCCGCCACCACCAGCGCACCCGCCTCGTGCGCCCGCTTCGCCAGCCCGCGATGGTCCCCGATCCGCCCGTCCGTCGCCGGATACTGCACCAGCACACCGAACAGTCCCTCGCGCGGCAGTGCCGTCGCCTCGGCCCTCCCCACGCACACCTCGATGCCCAGCGGCTGGGCCCGCGTCTTCACCACCGCGATCGTCTGCGGATGACAGTCCTCCGCCACGAAGAACGTGTTCCGCTCCCCGCCGGCAAGCCGATGACACATCGTCATCGCCTCCGCGGCCGCCGTCGCCTCATCCAGCAACGAGGCATTCGCCAGCGGCAGCCCCGTCATGTCCGCCACCATCGTCTGAAAGTTTATCAGCGCCTCAAGCCGCCCCTGCGCGATCTCCGCCTGGTACGGCGTGTACTGCGTATACCAGCCGGGGTTCTCCATCACGTTCCGCAATATCACCGGCGGCGTGATCGTCTCGTAATAGCCCATGCCGATCAGGCTGCGCCACACCTGGTTCCGCGACGCCATCGCCTTCAGCTCGCGCAACATCTCGTGCTCGCCCCGCGCCGGGCCCAGTGCCAGCGGCTCGCGCAGCCGAATGCCCGCCGGCAGCGTCGCATCCGTCAGCTCGTCCAGCGACGCGTAGCCCAGTGCCGCCAGCATGTCGCGGATGTCGTTCTCGCCGGGACCGATGTGGCGATGGATAAAGGTGTCGGAGGGGGAAAGAATCTCGTGGGCGTTCATCGCGTCAGGCATATGCGTATTGTGAAAAAAGTCGGCACGTAAGGCGGGTGCGGCAAATCTCCGCGAACGGAAACCTCCCGTGCAGCCGCGCCGGCCGCCCGCCCCGCCGAATCCGGTATTCTAGGGAGTTCCCCCATCCCCTGCACGCCCATCTGATCCCCGGCGCCGTCCCTCCAGGGTGCCATCCCTGAACGAAGTGCAGGCATGCCGCGCGTTCGAATCTGTGAAATGCCAGCCCCGTCTTCCTGCCCGCCCAGACTCAATGCCCCCCCAGTTGCCCCTTGTACTGCTCCGCCGTCAGCAGCTTCTCAAGCTCCGACCCATCCCGGACCTTCACCCTGATCATCCACCCCGCGCCCGTGGGGTCCTGATTCACCAGCTCCGGCTTCTCCCCCAGCGCCGTGTTCACCTCCACCACCACCCCCGACACCCCGCAGTACAGATCGCTCGTCGCCTTGACGCTCTCCACCTCGCCGAACGTCTTCCCCGCCGACAGCTCCTTCCCCACCGCCGGCAGCGACACGTACGTCACATCCGTCAGCTCGTCCGCGGCAAACTGCGTGATGCCGATCGTACACACCTCGCCCTCAAGCTTGTGCCATTCGTGCGACTTCAAATATCGTCGATCCGCTGGAACGTCCATGCCGCCTCCACGTCTTGCGTGTGCCACTGTTTCAAGCAGTGCGCTTGCCAATCACCATCACTCGCTCGCCGCGATTAAACCCCACGCCTGTAAAACGGCAACCCCTGGACCACCGCCCCCACGCGGCCCCCGCCGATCTCGACCTCAAGCGTGGCGCCCGCTCCCGCACCCGCCTGCCCCCCGGTAACACCGGCTTGCAAACCGGTCTTCTCCGACGCCACATACGCCATCGCGATCGACTTCCCCAGCGTCGGGCTCAGCGTCCCGCTCGTCACCTCGCCCACCACCTCGCCCCCCGCCGCAAAAACCTTCGTCCCCTGCCGCGCAATCCGCCGCCCCTCCAGCACCAGCCCCACCAGCCGCCGCCGCGGTCCCTCCGCCGCGATCCGCCGCAGCGCCTCCGCCCCGACAAAATCCTTCTCCAGATCGACGCACCAACCGCAACCCGCCGACAACGGGTCAACCCCCTCATTCAACTCGTGCCCATAAAGGCACATCCCCGCCTCCAGCCGCAGCGTATCCCGCGCCCCCAGCCCCGCCGGCTTCACCGTCACCACCCCGGGTGCCACTGCTCTGTGAGCAGTGCCCTCTCCGGGTGCCACTGCTCTGTGAGCAGTGCCCTCTCCAGGTGCCACTGCGCCGGGTGCCACTGCTCTGTGAGCAGTGCCCTCTCCGGGTGCCACTGCTCTGTGAGCAGTGCCCTCTCCGGGTGCCACTGCCGTGTCACCAGTGCCCCGCTCCTTCGTCAGATACTCCCACACCAGCACCCCCGTCATCGCCGGCAGCACGATCTCCACCCCATCCTCACCCGTATACCCGCTCCGAAAAACAATGTACCGCATCCCCATGTACGAGCCCGTCACGAACCCGTACCGCTTCACCTCGTCGACCTTGATCGGCAGCTTCTCCTTCGCCGCCGCCAGCATCGGCATCGTCGCCGGCCCCTGGATCGCCAGCATCACCGTCGCCTGCGTCGTATCCTCGATCTTCACATCCGCCCCGCCGGTCGCGCCACCCTTCGCGCCCATCGACGCCATCTGCCCCCGCAGATGCCCCAGCACCTTCTCGCGGTTGCCCGCGTTGCACACCATGTACAGATGATCCTCGAACCGCGACACGATCACGTCGTCGATCACGCCCCCGCGCTCGTCGCACAAATGGCTGTACCCCGACCGCCCGACCGCCAGCTTCCCGATGTTCCGCGTGCACACCCGCTCCAGCAGCCGCTCGGCATCGCGCCCGCCGAACTTCAGCCGCCCCATGTGCGACACATCGAAGATGCTCGCCGCCGTCCGCGTGTGGACGTGCTCCTCCTGGATCGACCGGTACATCACCGGCATCATCCAGCCGCCAAAATCAATCAACCGCGCCCCCAGCCGCTCATGCAGGTCATACAAGGGAGTCTTTAACATGGCCGAAGTGTAGAGCCCCCCCGCTCAACCGGTCAAATATCGACAAAGGTGAGCAAAGTTGCGTCCATAACTTCGCCGAAACCAAGTTGGCCCTTCGCCAACTCTTGCCGCCAAGTTATTATTCTCGGCGACTCACGATGGCGACGCGGAGGAGCGATGGGCAAGCGGCGCAGGCAGGATGACGGGCCGAGACTCTTTGTGGAGCAGGAAATCGCCGCGGAACGGCGTCATCAGCGCCAGCGGGCGCTTTTCATTCCTCGCTTCCTTACAAACGCCGCCGCAGCGGCCATGCTGGACGAGGCGGCGCACAAGGCCACCTACGGAGCCATCAAACGCTGGGCTGACTTGGAGGCAAACGGCCATCTGCGGCACAAAGAAACCGCCATCGACACGCAGTTTCTCGAACAGATATTCGCTGACGGGCTGGGCTACCAGGTGGTGACCCGCAGCCCGGAGGCCTGGCAACTGGCGCACAAATATTCCGTGCTCGAGGTCGGGATTGCCGACGGCGCTCTGGGCGATTTTCCAAGGTCGCCCGTCCCGACTGCCGTCATCGAGCTCAAGGGCTCCTCCGTCAACCTCGATCGCGACAAGTTCAACGGCCGCACCGCCGTCCAGCAATGCTGGGACTATCTCAACGCAATCCCCGGATGCCCATGGGGCATCGTTTCAAACTTCACTCAGATCAGGCTCTATCACCGCGACGCTGGCCGGCTTTCCTACGAAGTCTTCACCCTTCAGGAGTTGAAGCAAGACCCCGACCGCTTCCGTGAATTCTTTTACGTCTTCGAGCGTGGCGGGCTCATGCCATCAAGGCTCGGCCAGGTTTCGCGGGCCGTCGAACTCTACAAAAGAACGCTCGACCGACAGAAAGAGGTTGGCGACGATCTCTACAACTCGTACCAGCACCAAAGGCTCGAACTGATTCAATTCCTCAAGGCCGAACGCGGCATGGAACTAGATCACGCCATCGCGACAGCCCAGAAGCTACTGGACCGAATCATATTCATCGCCTTCTGCGAGGATCGCGAACTCCTGCGGCCAAAGTGCATCAATCGGGCCGCCACGATGCCCGAATCCGCATTCGGCCAGAAGAACCCTCGATGGAGACAGTTCCTCGGTCTTTTTCGCGAAGTGGACGCGGGCGGTGAACTGGCGGGCGTTGACCGGGGCTACAATGGTGGCCTCTTCGCCCCCGATCCTGCCATCGACGGACTCGACCTGACAGACATCCCGTGGACAGAGGGTTTCAACACCATCGGCAAGTTCGACTTTTCCGAAGAAGTCAACGTCGAAGTCCTCGGGCATCTCTTCGAGCGTTCCATCACCGAATTGGAAAAACTCCGAGTCGGCGGGCTCTTTGCCCTGCGCTCGGCCGTCGAGGAGGCCAACGGCAATGGCGCTCCCTCGACGCGCCCCTCAAGCCGTCGCCGCGTCCCGGCCAAACGCGCCCAAGCCGCCGAGGAGCCGCCGGAATCGCGAATGCCCAAGAGCGCCCAGCGCAAGCGCTTCGGAATTTATTACACGCCGCCGAAGTTCACGGAGCTGATTGTCAACCGCACCATCGACGCCCTTGTGGCCGAGCGCTTCGCCGCCCTCGCGGCAAAGCACAACGTCAACCCCGACGCCCGCGAAAATGGAAACAACGCAAAGCTTGCAAAATACTGGCGGGCCTGCCTGGCCGATCTGAAAGCACTCACCGTCTGCGACCCCGCCTGCGGCTCCGGGGCCTTTCTCGTTCGCGCTTACGACTCCCTCGATGCCCACTACAAATCGGTCGCCAACGGGCTCGGCGGCGCCGGTGCGCCCAAGGCCGAAGTGGACGAACTGGAAGACGCCATCCCCGATCTCATCCTCAACCACAATCTCCACGGCGTGGACCTGTCGAAAGAGGCCGTCGAAATCACGCAGCTTGCCCTCTGGATTCGCTCGGCCCGCAAGAACAGGACGCTTCAGGACCTGTCCAGGCACATCATCCACGGCAACAGCCTCGTCTCCGATCCCGCCGTCGATCCCGACGCCCTCGACTGGAATAAGGCCTTCGCGCACATCTTCGGCAAGGGCGGGCCGGGCGGGTTTTCGTGCGTGATCGGAAATCCGCCATGGGAGCGGGTGAAGCTTCAGAATCGAGAGTTCTTTTCGATAACCGCGCCAAACGTGATAGACACGCACAATGCCGCAACGATGCGTAAGGGAATAGCGGCGCTGGAGCGGACGAACCCCGAACTCTACGCCAGCTACAACGAAGCTCTTATCAATGCCGACCAACTCTCCGATTATGCGCGCCAGGGCGGTCGTTACCCGCTCACCGGTAAGGGCGATATTAACCTGTACATGCTCTTCGCAGAGCTGGCCCACTCGCTTGTCGAGCCCGATGGTCTCGTAGGCCTGCTGGTGCCTTCCGGAATAGCGACCGACGAGCCAACCAAGGATTTCTTCAATGACTTGATGGAATCCCGGCGGCTGGTCTCATTGCACGACTTTGAGAACAAGCTGGGGCATTTTCAAGACGTCCACCGTGCTTTCAAGTTCACCGCCCTTGTTTTTGGCGGGAGCAAGCGCAAACAGAGCACAGCGGACTTTGTGTTCTTCGCCCGGACTGTAGAGGACACGTATCAGGCCAACAAGCACCGCCATATCCCGCTGACCGCAGCGGCAATCACAAGGGTCAACCCGAACAGCAAGACGTGCCCAATCTTCCGCACACGCAGGGACGCAGATCTAACAATCGGCATCTACGAACGCATCCCGGTCCTCGTGGACCGCACGCGCAGAACCGGCGGAAGCTCCTGGGGTGTCCGGCTTTCGACCGCGCTTCACCAATCCGCCGACGCAGGCCTGTTCGTTGAGGCTTCCAAAGGAAACTCAATCGCCAAGAAGGGCGGGAAAGCCGCTAAGAGGCTACTGCGCGTCTATGAAGCCAAGATGGTACAGGCGTACGACCACCGAGCAGCAAGTGTCAGGATCGAAGGATCGAACTGGGCCAGGAAGGGGCAGAAAACGGAAACCGTTGCCGTGCAGCATCAGAACCCCGAATTCCTGGCCGAGCCCAGGTGGTGGGTTCGAGAAGACGATGTGATCAAAGCAGTGCGGGGTCCACGCGAGACAGGATTCCTAGCGTACAAGGACATTACCAGTCCAACCAACACCAGGACTCTCATAGCCTCTCGAATCCCGTGGTGTGGCCCCACGCATCACCTGGCACTCATCGAGACCGATCAGGGGCTCAGGCTAGAGCTATGTTTGCTCGGCTGCCTGAACTCGTATGTGCTTGACTATGTTGTTCGGCAGAAGCTAGGCGGCACGACATTAACATTCTTCATTCTGGAACAGCTACCGGTATTACCGCCGGTCACTTTTGCCGACAAGTGCCCCTGGTCCCGCCGCGAGACCCTCGAACACTGGATCAGCGAACGGGTTCTAAGGCTTTCATGCACGGCCGAGGACATGATCCCGCTCGCGAACGCCTGCGGCTTCAAGGGCTCGCGGGGCGACGGCGTCCATATCTGGCGGGAACAGGAGCGGGCCCAGCTCCGCGACGACCTCGACGCGGCCTTCTTCCTGCTCTACGGAGTGGACCGCGAGGATGCCGAGTACATCCTGAGCACCTTCACCAACACTGGATACATCAAACCCGAAGACCGCGGCCCGGACGGGCGGGCGTGGACGGCCGGCGGCACGGGGGCGGGGATATTGGCGGCGTACGATCACCTAAAAGGGATTGCTTGACGGACGTCCCGTACCCTGTGAATTGTTTTGCCTTAGCCACAAATCCGCGAATAGGAAATGCTGCGAAGTTGACTGGCGCCAAAGTCGGGCTAACATTTACCTGACCAATTCAAGGAGGATGCAATGGCACGTCGAAATGCTGATCAAGGATCGGGCGGGGATCGAAGTAGGGTTCGGGTCTTTTTTGCGGAAGCCGAGGGCAATAACGAGAGCCTTCAAGACTTGATGCGGGCATTGACCGGCGCAATGGCGCGCGCGCCGCTGGCTCCGCAACCGAAACTAGTTCAGGCGGGATCCTCAACTGTAGCGGCGGATGCAAATACTGGTTCGAGCACGCAAACAGAGGAAACCGATTCATTCGATTTGGGATTCGAAGCGCCACTAGAAGAACCAGCGGCATCACCAGCCCGCCAGAAGCGTGGGACCGGAAAGCCGAGAGAGCGGAACGCCGCCCTCACGCCGGTAGGCAGCTTGGATTTCATTCCGAAGGGGAAGCAGTCGCTCAAGGAACTCGCTACTTCGAAAAAGCTCTCGACCCAAGTTGAGCAGGTGCTGGTAAGCGTGTATTTCCTGGAGCACGTGCTTGAAGCACCAAATATCGGCTTGAATCACATTTTCACCTGCTTCAGGCACCTTGGGTGGCGTATTCCGAAGGATTTCGGTCGAACCGTCAGGGACGCGGGCGGCGATAAGGCGTGGATAGACACCCGGGATATGAACGACCTCAAGTGCACTACCATTGGAACTAACCATTTTGAACATGACCTGCCAGCAGCCCAGCCGACTTGCGGCGATAATTCAATCTAGCGATGGCCGTTGCGATCGATAGGTTCTGCCAACTAGTTCGGGCCCTGCGAAGACCCAACGCCGAGAAAGCGCTGGCAATACTCTGGTACCTTGACAGCAAGCAGGCTGATGTTGCAAAGAGTGCTGGCGAACTTGCTAGGATCATGGTTGATCACCACGTGGGGGCGCCCAACTCGACTCGGCTTGCCAACGATATCAGAAGCACCAAGCTCGCAAGTGAATCAAAGCGAGGGTTCTCGCTTCGCCCGGGCTCGCGACCGCTAATCCGAGCCTGGCTGCCTGCTTCGCTGGCCGACCTCCAGCCTCAAATAGATCATTCGGCGGGGTTTCTTCCAGAACCCGTTTGGACGGGTACACGTCCATGGATCGAATCGGTGTGCCTGCAAATCAATGGTTGCGTCAACTTCTCATACAACGACGCTGCCCTCGTAATGATCCGAAGGCTGTTTGAAACTCTAATCATTGAAGCGTATGAGCATTTGCGAAGAGCTGCCGAGATTCAGGACGGTTCTGGCAACTTCTACATGTTCGGCGATTTGGTAGATCGGGCTACGGGTAACCGAGCTGGATCAGGCACGCCCGCTCTAAGTATCGGCAGGAATACTAAACGGGCGCTGCAGGCGGTGAAGGCTTTGGGTGACAGGTCTGCACATGAGCGCAGGTTCACCGCACGAGCCGCGGATCTGGAAAAGATTCACTATGACGTGCGAGCGGCTGCTGAGGACTTGATCGCCCTAGCGGCGTTAAAGCGCCCCTGAATCGGCCACTCCTCTGCAACGCAAGTTCTGATTACGGTCCATCGAGCGCTTACAATCTTGCCGGTTACTCGACGGCCAAGTTCTCACCCTACCACCATCCCCGCCGCTCTCGCGATCCACGGCCCCGCCTGCCCGCGCGGGTCCACGCACCGCGGCGCTCAGCGTGCCAACCCCCACGGCACTTTCTCCCCTGAACTCAACACCGAACGCCTTGCCAGCCCCCATCCCGCGGAACGGCGAGCTATTCTATTGAATATCCGCACGCCCCGCCTCGCCCGCGGGTACTGGTGTGCGGGTCGCCGCCGCGCGCCCCGGCGCGCTCCGCTTTGCATCGCTTTGCATCGGGTGTTTTTCCCCCGGAGCGCGCCGCGACAGCTTCCATGGCGAGGTCTCCCCCATGCCGCCCCGACGCCCGACGAAAACATTTTTCTTTTTTTTGCCCCCGCCCCGCCCCCACCCTCAATCCCTCGATCCCCAAATCCCTCAATCCCTCACTTTTTTGACTTTTCACCCTCTCGACGTTTCGCTCTCCCCTTTCGACGTTTCGATTTTCGATTCTCGACTTTCGACTTTCGACGTTTTATGGCCCGCCCCGTATCCATCCTCGCGATACTCCCCCTCCTCGCCCCCCTCGCCTGCGCCCTCCCCCGCCTCGCGCCCTACGACATCCCACCCGCCCCTCCGCACTCCCCCCCTTCGCAAGGGGGGGGCCGCACCGCACTCCCCCCCTTCACATGGGTGGGCCGCACCGCACTCCCCCCCTTCACAAGGGGGGGCCGGGGGGGGTCTTTTCTGGTTCGGCGTCTCCACCAGCCCCTACCAGATCGAGGAGCCCGGCGACGTCGTCACCGACTGGGACAAGTGCCACGCCGCCGGCACCCTCCAGCACGTCCGCACCGGCGCCGTCGCCAGCATCGAACACGCCGGCCGCGACATCGCCGCCCTCCGGTGGCTCGGCCTCACGCACTATCGCTTCGGCATCTCCTGGGCACGCATCGAGCCCCGCCCCGGTCACTTCGACGAGTCCGCCCTCGCCCATTACGTCGATCTCGCCCGCCGCCTCCGCGAGGCCGGCATCGTCCCCGTCGTCTGCCTCTGGCACTTCACCTTCCCTGCCTGGCTCGCCGATCTCGACGATCCCCGCCGCCACGGCTGGTGCCATCCCGATGCCCCTGCCGCCTGGCAGCGCTTCGTCCGCCGCGCCGTCCGGGCCCTTTCTCCCCACGTCCAGCTCTACGCCCCCATGAACGAGCCCAACGCCTACGCCCTCGCCGTCTCCCTCGGCCTCTTCCCGCCCATGCAGATCACCGGCGCCGGCCACTTCGACCGCCTCATCGCCGTGCAGGTCGAGCGCTTCCGCGAGGCCGCCGCCATCATCCGCGAAGTGCGCCCCGATGCGACCATCCTCAGCATCCAGAACATCGGTCACTGGCGGCAGGACATCTTCGATCCGCTCGGTCTCTGGTATCGCAAGGCCCTCGCCTACAACTACTGCCATCTCGATGGCATCATCGACGTGGTGGACCTCGTCGGCATCAACTATTACATGAGCGAAGTCGCCTCCATCGCCGTCGCCCGCCTCCAGGCCCTCCGCCGCGGCCCCGGCGTCTCCGATCTGGGCTGGACCATCGACCCCGAGGGCCTCGAGCGCGAGCTGGTCGCGCTCGCCCGCCGCTACGGCAAACCCCTGGTCATCACCGAGAATGGCATCGCCGACGCCGATGACGACCGGCGCCCGATCTACCTCTTCCGCCATCTCGCCGCCATCCGCCGCGTCCGCCGCGCCGGCTACGACATCCGCGGCTACTTTCACTGGACGCTCATGGACAACTACGAATGGGGCCACGGCTACGCCGCCCGCTTCGGCCTGTTCACCGTGCCCCCCGGCGGCGCCCCGCTCGTGCCCCGGCACTCGGCCCGCCTCTATCGCAGCCTGATTCATTCCGGTTTCATGCACGATGGCGACACGCGCGCAGAGACCCACCGGCCCGGCAGTCCGCATTCCTGCGGGCCCGCGACTCCGAAGGGGTCGAGTCCTCCAGCCCAGGGTTGTCCGCGAAGCGGACTACCCTGGGTAGAGGCGGCGCGACCATTCAACCCCGAAGGGGTTGTGTCGCAATCCCAAGGGCGATTTTCGCCGCACGATGGTGTCAGCGACGTGTCACTACCCGGGCCGCTGGGCGTGCTCCCGGTGTTTCTCGAAATTCTGCAGATACTTCTCGAAGACCTCGCGATGCCCGCGGACGATCAACATGTTCTCGGCGTTCTTCTCCTCGGCCGCCTTGGTGAAGTTGAACGATCCCGTGATCACCGTGTGATCGTCGATGAGAAGCACCTTGTTGTTGGCGGTCGCGTGTTCCCCGTCGAAGAAGACGCCGACGCCGTCGCGCCGCAGCACCCGCCAGACGCCGTACCGCTGCTTCTCCTGGCTCTTGTCCAGGATGACCTCCACCTTGACGCCGCGCTTCTTCGCATCGACCAGGGCGTTGGCGATCTTCTTGGACGTGAAGATATACACCTGCACCCGGATGCGATCCTGCGCGCCGCGGATCTCGTCAATGATGCGCTGCGAGCATTCGTCGCCCGGCGAGAATACGGCATCCACGTCGATGCGATCGTCCGACCCGCCCGGCCCCGCCCCCATGACAAGCGGTAGCCACAGGATGCAGGCCATCGCCGGCATGCATAGGCAGAATGTCCACGGATTCCTCATCCACGCCTGTCGAGGTGGTGCCATCGCTGCGACCTCCAGAACGGTATTTCACATCAGCTTCATGCCCGAAGCGGGGGGCGATTTTAGAGAGACCGGCCGCAGACTGTCCACAAAAAAAAATCGGCCCTCGCCGGCTTCTGGATCGCCGGCGAAGGGCCGCATATGCACCCCCAAGGGGATTCGAACCCCTGTCGCCGACATGAAAAGCCGGTGTCCTAGGCCTCTAGACGATGGGGGCCTGGTGCACCTGACCGCCTCGAATATCGGGGCAGGCAGACTTAAGGGGGACGGGTATTAGACCGGCGCTCCGCCGGATTCGCAAGACCGGCGCGGCTGTCGCACCGCCCCGGGCAAGGGCGTTGAATGGCGCCGTCGTGTGAGACTATAGCGGTACGGTTTCGATGGAAGAGATGGTGGTCTCCCGCCGGGAACGGCGCTCAATGGGGCGTCGCCAAATACGGACTGGCTGCCGGCGCGGGTGCGCCGGCAGCCGGGGAGACTCGGTCAGTCATGAGGTCCTGAACCGGCCTTCGTCCTGATTCCTGCGGCAGCCGCACGGCCCGATTGCCGCGCGACACCTTTCATATGCCGGGTATTGGCGTGAATCAATTGATCGCCGGCCGCGGAAAGAACGCTCCCGGCCCGCCTGCCGCGGCCGCCATTGCATTATCGGGATGAGCGGTGAATTCCGCTTTATTATTGGCGTACGACACGCACGCGACGGGTCTTCGGCGGTCGCTGAATTCCGACCGACGCCGTAGAATGAAGCGAATATGGACGTGCTGCTGCAATGGCTTCAGGACAACACGACTCTGCTGATCGGCATCACCGTCGTGTTGCTGGTACTGCTCGCGCTTCAGCGGCTGTTCCGTGCCATTCGGTTGCGCCGACCAGCAAAGGCGCTGCACCCGAAGCTCCAGGCCTATGCCGGCCGCTCAGCGGCAGACATTGAAGAAGAGGGCCGCATGGCATCACGCGTCATTGCGACCAGCACCACCGGCGCGGTCGCCGGCTACGAGATCGTGCAGCAGATCGAGGCAGTGTTCGTCGAGGGCTATCGTTCCCCGCAGGAGGCGTCGGTCGCGCTCAAGGCCGAGGCCGGTCGCCGCGGGGCAAACGCCCTCATCAACCTCTCGCAGCAGCGTACGGCCGCCGGGCGATGCAGCGCCCACGGGGACGCGGTGCGCGTGCAGCCGAAGCTGACGGGGAACGCTGCACGACCTCCCACTGGGCAGTGACCCCGTGTCCAGAATTGGGATTTCTGGTCCCTGTGTCGACTCCCCCACCTGGGTATTATCTCCCAAGATTCCTCACGTTCACCGTCGGAATTCGGGCCGCTGGACCGCCAGCGAAATTCTAATCCGCTCCAGTCCTTGAGCTTACGAGACATTTGCCCATTGCGCAGGTCGAGCGCCGTCGCGAGTGGCACGCCGCATGTTTACTACCCGAGCCCGACAGCCAGTCGGCGGGCAGAGCCCGGCACGCTGCACAGCCTTGGGAGAGGTGTTGTGCGGCTCAGGGCTTTGCCCGGCGATTGGCCGGCGGGGCAATAAACGGGAGGCCGTGCCGCAGGGGAGACGGCACGGCCTCTTCGTTTTTTTACGTCAATGGTGTCGCAACGCATATTACGGCGACGAATTTGATTGACACGCCGACAAACGCTCCGCTAAGTTTCCCGCTGCCGCCGCGAAAGCCGCGGCCATGACAAGTGCATATTGACCGGCATCGGTCTCTCCGCGTCGGAGAGACAACAGGGAAGAGTGGTGCAAATCCACCGCGGTCCCGCCGCTGTAAACGGGGACGAACGCCGCAAGAGCCATTTTCGCCCGAGGGCGAAGAGAAGGCGCGGTCAGTAGAACGATCCGTGAGCCAGAAGACCTACCGATGCCGACGTGTTCCGCCGCGTCGCCTCGGGGTTATTTTGGGCGAAGCCGGCCACACGCCTGCATCGTCGCGCGTGCGCGACGGGTGCACGCCGTGCCCGCCTTTCCACCTCCGTTCGGCCACTTGGCGCCGGCGGAGGTTTTTTTGTGGCGACGAGAGATCGCCATGGAAAGGAGCGCGATCGTGCGCACGACGATGCCCCGCCCGGTTCTGGTTCTGGTTCTGCTTTTGTTGACTTTGAGTGCCACGTTTCCGACACTGGCCGACGGGTCTTTCGATCCGTGGGCCGATTATGTCGTGAATTACAACGCCGGCATCAACCCGGAGCCGGGTTATGTCTCCCCCGGGACTGCCGCCCTGGGCGCTCCTGAGCGCGTAACCGGGGAAAACCACACCTTTCCGTTTCCATCCGATGTAACGATGTTCAACACGCCCTACGGCTTTGACGAGATCGTAAGCATCGGCGCGGGCGGCGAACTGGTCGTGCGGTTCGATCAGCCGATCGTCAATGCGCCACACCATGCGTTCGGCGTGGACCTCATCGTCTTCGGCAACACGTTTTTCGCCACGAGCGACTTTGTCGTGGGCAACATCGTGGGCGACAACCGCGAACCGGCCACGGTGGAGGTGTCGTCGGATGGAACGAACTGGTTCGACGTCACGCCGGCGGCCGATTCGCTGTTCCCGACGCAGGGTTTCACCGACGCGCTCATCTTCGGCACCGACGAAAATTTTCAGCCATCCGGAACGATCCCGGCGGATTTCCTGAGGCCGGTCAATCCGTCGCTGACCATCAACGACTTTCTCGGGTTGACCTATGCCGAAGCGCTGGCACTTTATGACGGCAGCGGCGGCGGCACACCCATCGACATCGGTCCCACCGGCCTGTTGGAGGCGTCCTACGTGCGCATCCGCGTGCCGGAGGGCGCGCAGCACAGCGCAGAAATCGATGCCTTTGTGGCCGTGCCGGAGCCCGGGACGAGCGGGCTGTTTTGTGCCGTCGTGCTTCTGGCGGGCGCGTGGCGGCGGCGAATCTCGCGGTCGGCTCACTGAAGAATTGCGATGCGCAGGCGCGCTGTCAGTGTCACGCCTTTGTCGCGGGCACGAAGCTGAAAACCCGGGCGCCGGGGCAGATACATTCGGAGGGGAAGGCCCCGGCCGCCCACATTGGAGCCGCTGAACGATGCACTGCCTCACCACAAGTGGGTCAACCGTCTGCGCACATACCCGCATGGCGCTCGCCGCCGCGCTGACACTGGCGTTTGTCAGCGCCGCAGATGCGCTCGCGGACTGGCCGCACTTTGCCGCCGACGCCGCCCGCCGCTCGCATGGCCATGCGGCGCCGGCCGACCTGTCGGTGGTTCTCTGGACGGCGTCGGTCGGTCTGGATGGCGGTCCGCTGCGATTCAACGGACCGTCGTCCCCGGTCGTGCACGGCGGACGGGTCTATGCCATCGGTCGCATCATCGAAGACCAGGTGCACGTTGCCGATCAGTTGGCGGCGCTCGAAAGTGCGACCGGCAGCGTGCTGTTCCAAACGCCGTTGGCGCCATCGGCTGTAAACTCGTGGTCTTCGCCGGCGGTGGATATCGCCCGCGGACAAGTGCTGGTGGCGACGGGATCAACGCTGCATGCCGTCGATGCAGCGGACGGGGAGCTGTTGTGGCAGACACCGCTTCCGGCCCCGGTGGTCAACGCATCGCCGCTGGTGGCGGACGATCTGCCATACGCCCGCGCATTCATCACTGACTATGTCCCGTTCGGAACGGGCCGGCTGATCTGCGTCAACCTGGATGACTTTGATCCCGACGCCAATCCCTACCAGCCGGGCGACGTCGTCTGGATGGAGACGCTGGGGGCGACCAGCGGCAACACGCCGGCACTTGCCGAAAGTGTCGTGTATGTGGCATCGAATTCCGGACCTGCCTTCGGCTCGCCGGGCCGCGTCCATGCGTTCGATCCGCAGGCGCCGGACGGCTCGCGGGAACTGTGGCAGTACGCATTGCCGTTGGGCGGCGGGTTCTTTGGGGGTGTCTCGGTCCACGACGGGGCGGTGTACGCGGCCACGTACAATTTCTCCGGCAGCGGCGACAACTCGCACCTGGTCAAGCTGGATGCGGCAAGCGGCGCGGAAATCTGGCGAACGGCCTGTGAACGGACGGACTCGATCCCCGTGGTGTCGGGCACGCGAATCTACCTGGCCGCGGGGCTGGAGGGATTCGGCAGCGCGGCGAAGCTGCAAATCTTTGAAGATCTTGGCACGAGCGCCGCGAAGATCTGGGACAGCTTCACTGCCACTGGTGGGACACTGCGCATCGGCGGCTGGACCATGCAGCCCGCCCTGTCTAATGACCGGCTCTATGTGGGTGCATCGGCGGGCGGAACGAATTCGTTCGCCGCCGGGACCGATCTGTATGTGCTGGACCTCGGCGAGACGCCGGGCGCGCCGTTGTTCATGACCGATCAACGCGGTGGCACGGGCAGCAGTCCGGCGCTTGCGGGCGGCCGGCTGTACACGATCGGGGCGGATGGACTGTCCGCCATCGGCACGCGCGGGGATTTCTGCGGAGCGGCCGAGGAGGCCGATGGCGTGTTGGATGGCGTGGATATTCAGTGTTTTGTCGATGCGTTGTTGTCGGAGGAGCCGAACAGCGCGTACATTCTGCTGGGCGATTTTGACGACGATGGCGACCTGACGCCTGCCGATGTGCCCGGTTTTGTTTCGGCGCTGATTGGGATGTGATCGTGCGGGGCATACGAAACGACAAGCATGGGCGCTTACCTTCCGCCGCGCCGGCCGTCAGCGGCCGCAGGTCGGGAGTCGTGCAGAACCGCACGCCCGCAGGCGTCGCGCGCCGCGCGTTGGGCGGCGCATTTACGCTGATCGAGCTGCTGGTCGTCGTGGCCCTCGTCGCGATTCTGCTGGCGGTGCTGCTGCCGGCGCTGTCGGCGGCGCGGCGGGAAGGCATGTCGGCGGCCTGTGGGGCACGGCTCCGCGAATTGGGCAGCGCGCTGCACATGTATGCCAACGACTACGACGGCCGTGCCATGCCGCTGGCATACTGGATGGCGGAGACGATCGGCAGTGGCCCGGTGGTCTATTGGTGGGGCACGAATGCCGGCACGCCGGAGGGCGTCGATCACATGCGCGGTTTTGTCTGGCCATACCTGCAAAGCGCCCTCCAGGCGGGAAGCGTGTTCGAATGCCCGGAGCAGCCCTGGGGCAGCTATCTCCCCCAGGGGGCGGCCTCGGGCATCACCAGCACCTACGGCTACAACGGATACTACCTGTCACCGGCGCACACGCCGGGCTGGGGCATGCAGATCGCGCAGCGGCCGTGGCAGAGCCTGTCGCGCGTGCGCGACGCCGCCCGCGTATTCGCATTCGCCGATACGGCCATCGACTTCGGCGGACCCCAGCCGATGAACAACGCCCTGCTCGATCCGCCGATGCTGTACAGCGGTACGGACTGGTCGCCGAATTTCAGCCCGACGACATCATTCCGGCACCGAGGCTCGGCCGATGCGGTGCACGTCGACGGACACGTCGCCCGTTACAAGGCGCAGCGAAACTGGCTCAAGTCGCCGCGATTCTCGATCGGCTCGATCGGCACCGGGAATGGGCCGCACTACGTGCCGGACTGGCGCGAGTGGAACGGCGAATGATACCTGCTCGAAGCGCCCGCGAGGTTAAGGCAGCAAGAGTTCACGTCGTCGCCGCTATTCAACACTTGGTATCTCGGCATCGCCATCGATTCTACGCTCCAGTGTGTTTAGTTGCCGCGGCCATCACTCCGGTTGACCACCGCCCCATCACGCCCTCGCTGGCGCTTCGGGTTGGTATGGGACACGCGATGCGGCGGGTTTTGTCGCATGCGCGGCGGCGGATATGATGTTGCCGAATGGACGCGCACACGCTGGAAAAGCTGAATTTTGACCGCGTTCGCCAGCTGCTGGCCGACCACGCGCGGTGCGCCCTGGGCAAGGGCCTTGCCATGAGGATCGCTCCGGCGAAGCGTCCCACGCAGGTGCAGCAGTGGCTGGATCAGTTACAGCAGTTCATGCGCTGGACCGATGCGCACGGCCTGCCGCCCTTCGGCGGCGTGCGCGACGTGCGCGACATGGTCCGCCGCGCAGTACCGCCCAACAAGCTCGAGCCCGAGGAATTCGCCGAACTGGCGGCGACGCTCAATGGCCTGGCGCTCATCCGGCAATATTTCGAGCCGCTCACGGAGGAGTTTTCGCACCTGCAACGGCTGGCCTCGCGAATCGGCGATCTGAGGGCGATCGCCGAGCGCATCGGACGCGTCATCGACCAGCGCGGCCGGGTGCGCGACGACGCGAGCGATCGGCTGGGCCGCATTCGCGAGGAGATCGCGGCCGTGCGGCAGGAGACGCGCGACGTCTTCGACAAGCTGCTCAAGCAACCGCAGACGCTTAAGCTGCTGCAATATCCCAACGCCACGTTCCATGCCGATCGCATGGTTCTTCCCCTGCGGGCCGATCAACGCGGCCGCATCGCCGGCATCATTCATCGCAGCAGCGACAGCGGTCAAACCGTCTTCGTCGAGCCGGCGCAGGCGGTCGAACTGAACAACCGGCGCATCAGCCTGATGACGGCGGAGCAGGAGGAGATCAACCGCATCCTGTGGGAGCTGACGCATCTGGTGCATCTGAACCAGAAGGAGATTCTGAGCACGCTGGAGGCGGCGGCCGTGCTCGATCTGTTGTCTGCGAAGTTATGCTTCGCCCGGCGTTACCAGATGAACCTGCCGGCGCTGAACGAGGGCGGCGTATTACGGCTCATCCAGGCGCGTAATCCAATCCTGCTGGAGATGTTCGAGCGAGAGAACGCCGCGCCGGAGAATGCCAACCGGCCGGCACGCGGCGTGGTGCCGATCGACGTGCGGCTGGGCGACGATTTTGACATCATGCTGATCACCGGCCCGAATACCGGCGGCAAGACGGCGACACTGAAGACCGTCGGCCTGCTGGTGCTGATGGCACAGTCGGGGCTGGCCATACCCGCCGAAGCGGGATCGACGACGCCGGTCTATCAGGATGTGTGGATCGACGTCGGCGACGAGCAGAGCCTGGAGCAGTCGTTGTCGACCTTCAGCGCGCACCTGGCGCGGATACTCGACTTTCTCAAGCGTGCGCGGCGCGGCACGCTGGCGCTCATCGACGAGATCGGCGCGGGGACCGATCCCGACGAAGGGGCCGCCATCGGCCGGGCGATCATCGAACACCTGCGGACCAGCGGCTGCACCGCCATGGTCACGACGCACCTCGGCGCGCTCAAGGCGATGGGCTACGAGGGCAACCGGGTGGACAACGCCTCCGTCCAGTTCGACATCGACACGCTGCGGCCGACGTACGAGCTTCGCATCGGCGAGCCGGGCAACAGCAATGCCATCGCCATTGCATCACGGCTCGGCATGCCGAAAAAGCTGGTCATGGCGTCGCGGCGACACCTGGCGCAGCGGCAGCGGGCATTGCAGCGGGCCATTGCCGGCACCCTGTCGGCCAGGCGCGACGCCGAGCGGGCGCGGCTGGATGCCGAGCGCGCCAGGCAGGATGCAGCCCGAGAGACGCTGGCGGCGATGGATCGTGCACGGGCCCTCGAAGAAAAGCAGAAGGCCTACGAGGCGTGGGTCGCCCGTATCATGACGCTCCAGCCCGGCGACGTGGTCCGCGTACGGAATTTTGACGATCCCGGCCGCATCGTCCGCGTTCGGCACGAGCGCCAGCGAGCCGCCGTCAGCATCGGCGCCATGGAACTCGACGTCGCCCTGTCGGACCTGCTGCTGGGTGAGGCCACGGACTGAAGTGGCGCAGTGCCGATGTGGCCCCCCGGCCTTTGGCGCCTGCCCGCAAAAATGGGCCCGCATCGGCTGAAAACCGGCTCCGATCCGGGGTGTCCGGGAAATCCGCCCGCCTGCCATCGGCACGAATTCAGTCCAGAAAATTAAATGTAACTCCGCCGATCAGAATGTAGCGTTATGCTGAAGCAACCGCGTCAACCGAGGCTCCGCCATGTTGGACCTGTCGTTTCTACCGCCATGTCCTGAGTCGCATGAACAGCGCGCCGCCTGGCTGGCGACGACCGAGAATCTCGTCCAGGAACGATTTCGCTCGGTTCGTGCCACCAGCCGCGTCTATGCATGGGCTCGGTTCCTGATCTTCCTGCTCATCCCGCTGGGCATCTACCAGTACGTCAGCCAGAACCACTGGCCCGGCCTGGCCCTGGCCGGCGGCGGGCTGGTGCTGTTTGTGTCGGCCGTGCGGCGCCACGGACGAGTGCAGTTTCAGGCCGCTACCTACGACGCGCTGCTGAAGGTGATCGACGAAACGAAGCAGCGACTCGGCGGCGCTCCGGTCATCCTCCGCGGCGGGCAACCGCCGGCCGAGTCTGACCGTTGGAAGCCGCTGGTGGCCGCTGGCAACGACGGGCTGACGCATGCGCTGAGCCCGCAGGAGATCGGCGATCTCGACATCTTCGGGGAGGGGCTGAGCGTATTCGGCACGATCAATCGCACCTCGTCGCCGATGGGTGCAGCGCGGCTGGCACACGTGCTGACGCATCCGATGATGGACGTGTCGCGCATCGGCATCCGTCAGGAGGCCACGGAGTGGATGCTGCACCACCCGGCCGACCGGATGCGGCTCCTGGCGGCCAGCCATGGGCTGCGCCCGCAGGCCAAGGAGTGTCTTTCGCTCTACGAGACGATCCGCGATGCCGAACCGCTGCCCAGGCGGCGGCTGGTCAACGCCCTGCGCGTGTGGGGACTGGCAGGGCCGATTGCCCTGGCCCTGGGCATCGCCAATCAGGCGGGCTGGGACACGATTTATGTCGGCTGGTCGGCACTGGCCGGCGTGGTCATCGTCAACCTGGTGCTGCTCCAGTTCGTGCTCAAGGAAATGAAGGCGGGCGTGAAGCCGTGGCTGCACCTGGACGACGTCGTGACACGGCTCCGCTTTTTTGCACAGACGGCGGCGGACGTACTGCCCAACCAGGGCCTGCTCGACGAACAGCGCGAGCGGCTGGCGGCGGCACTGGCCAAAGACGGCCTACCGGCCCTGGAGCGGCGTATACCGCTGCTGTTTTTGGGGCTCGCGGGCATCCTGCACGTCATCATCGATGTTCTGGTGTTCTGGGATATCCAGGTGCTCTGCCTGCTGGAGCGCTGTTATATCGGCCGGCGGCGCGAGCTGCTGGGGGCCATCGCCGCGACGGCCGAGTGCGAAATGCTTGCGTCGCTGGGCGGCTTCGGCTGGGAGCAGCCGGTGGCCTGCCTGCCGCAGTTCTCCGACGAATGCCGCCTTCAGATCCGCAGCGGCATGCATCCGCTGATCGATCCGGGCGAGGCGGTTGCCAACGAGCTCTCGCTCGGCGGCGAGGCGCGTACGTGGCTGATCACCGGCTCCAACATGTCGGGAAAGTCGACTTTCCTGCGGATGACCGCAGTAAACGTGCTGCTGGCGATGACGGGATCGCGAACGACGGCCCTGGGCGTGCGGCTCTGCCCGCTGCGGATCATGACCGATCTGCGGATTCGCGACGATCTATCGCGCAAGGAGAGCTACTTCCTGGCCGAGGTGCGGCAGGTGAAGCGGATGGTCGAGGCCTCGCGGAGCAGCCGACCGCTGCTGGCGCTCATCGACGAGCCGTTCCGCGGGACGAACTCGGCCGAGCGCATCGCGGCTGCATGGGCCGTCTCAAACGCGCTGATCGAGGGCAACGGGTTGCACCTGATCGCCACGCACGACGCATCGCTGACGGAGCTGGGCGAACTGGCGGGCGTCGAGAACAAGCACTTTCAGGAGCACTTCGAGCGCGACGAGCTGGTCTTCGACTACACGCTGCGGCCGGGGCCGGCACAAAGCCGCAATGCCCTGCGCGTGCTGGAAGCGGAAGGATATCCGGCGGATGTCGTGGACTGCGCAAAGGACCGGTACGGCAGGATTGCCTCGCACACCGATCCGATCCGGCCGAAGCCTTCGCCAGAGACGCCGCCGCCGCAAGGCGGTGGGTCGCCGCCCTTCGACATCGATCAGTCACTTCGCTCCATCCTGGGCAGCCCGCTCTCGGTGGGCCATCCGCCCGGCACCGATGCATGATCCGGTGCGGCGATGGAAGCGGGACCGACTTCGGAGCGGCGCGGCTCAGAATACGTAGCGCAGAATCGCAAACAGCATGAGCAGGACGGCGACGGCGATCCACCACTTCCTGGAGAACGCGCCGGAAGGCTCTACCGGCGTCATCCACTCGCCGCAGTGCGGGCATTTGTTAGCATCCTCCGCGACGCGACCGTGACACTGAGGACAAGCCATATCCGCGTCGCTCTCATCGTTCGCGTCCCAGGAGTCCGATTCGTCCAAGTCGCGCGCCTGCGGCGAGTTTGGATCGTCGTCCCAGTCGTCGGCGTAATTCCCTGGCATCGTCGAATCGGATGAGGCGTAGTTGCCGCTCGTCACGGGCGGGCCCGGCGGCTGCGAACCAAAGGCACCGGGCATCACTTCACGAGCTGGAGGATATCCTTGAAGCGCGGATGATCGCAGCGCTCGACCAGTTCGAAGATGATGGCCTCGGCGGTGGAGAGTTCGGCGCCGTTATGCTTCATGCGGTCGAGCGCCACGCGCATGTCGCTCTCGCGGCGGGAGCCCACCGCATCGACCGCGATGAACGGCACGTAGTCCACCCGGATCAGATCGAGGGCCGTCTGCTGGATGCACACATGCGTCTCGAGCCCGCAGAGGATGACATGCTCGCGCTCGGTCTCCTGAAGGGCCCGGCGGAAAGCAGGATCGCGCCAGCAACTGCACGTCGTCTTGACGATGGGCACGGTCTGGGGCGGCAGGACCGAGCGCAGCCGCTCGTCGATGTGGCCCAGGCCCTGGGGATATTGCTCGGTGTAGAGAATGGGCAGGTTGAGTATCTTGGCGGCGTCGATCAGGCGGCGCATGCGGTCAATGATCGCGTCGGGCGAGCTGGTGCCGGTCGCACGGAGCATCTTCTCCTGCACGTCGATGACCACGAGGACCGCCAGGTCAGCTTCCAGCATTTTCACGCTCGGCATAGTGGTTTCTCCCTCGCGCCCCTTCGATCTGATCGCGGGCAGTATAAGCGCGCCTGCACTCCGACCACAATGCCGCCGGCGAGGGCAATCGGTCCGGCGTTGTGCGTTGCAGCGACGGGACGTTCCTTCACGGGCCCCTGCATCGCGGAATCCGGGTCGCGCGGGCAGATTATTGCACGCCCTTTTTCGCACCGACGTGCCGAAAAGCTGAACCTGCGCGTCCGCGACCGCCTCCGCCCGTTGGTGACGCAGCGACGAATCGTTATCATGCCGGCATCGAGTCCGACTCGCGCTCGCGATGAGGAAGAGGGTTTTTCACATGGCCGAATTGACGGGAACGCTCGATGGCCGGGTCGTGCTCATTACCGGAGCGACCGCGCCGATGGGCCGGGAGCTGATCGACGCCTTTCTCGGCGCCGGATGCAAGCTGGCGCTTTGCGTGCGGCGAATGGCGCACCTGCCGGAGCTGGAGCAACACCTGGCCGACTACGTGTCGCGCACGATGATCGTGCCATGCGACTTGCGCTACGAGGAAAACGTGGTGCGCATGATCCACCGCGTGGTGCATCGCTTCGGAAGGCTGGACGTCATCGTCAACGCGGCGTGTATCCTGGGGCCGAAGCTGCCGATGATGGACTACCCCATGGACCCGTGGCGCGACGTCGTGGCGACGAACGTGACCGGCGTGTACCTGGTATGCCGCGAGGCCCTGCCGTGGATGGTGCGGCAGAAGTCGGGCTCGATCATTAACGTGACCACGTCGCTGACGACGAACCTGAAGGCGCAGAGCGGGGCATACTTCATCAGCAACTGCGCGATCGAGGGACTGACGCGGCTGCTGGCGGCAGAGTTGAAGGGGACGGGGGTGCGGGTGAACTGCGTGGACATCGGCACCATGACGTCGGAGATACGGCCGGCGGGGAATGGCAATGGCTGGGTGAAGACGTTCGTGTGGCTGGCCTCGGACGAAGCAGGCGGTCACAACGGAGAACGGGTGCGGGCCGGGGAGTGATCCGCAGCTGTTTGAATCCGCAGATTTCGCCGATTGCGCAGATTATCTGAACCCCAGTTTCCGCGGTCGCGAAAAAGTCTAGAGACCTGTGACTCGCGAAGGTCTAATCTGTGTAATCTGTGAAATCTGCGGTTTCATTTTTGATTTGTGAAAGCCGCGCAATCTGCGGA
>CAYOZN010000038.1:0-8648 GCA_964408455.1 uncultured Planctomycetaceae bacterium | reverse complement strand
ATCTGTGAAATCTGCGGTTTCATTTTTGATTTGTGAAAGCCGCGCAATCTGCGGATTTTTCGGCGTTGCGAGGAGAAGATGGTGAAGAAGGCTGTAAAGCGTGGAACGAAAGGCCCTGCGCGTAAGGCCGCCACGGCGCGCAAGCCAGGTGGCGCAAAGAAGCGAACAAAAAGTTCCAGCGCGGGCGCGAAGGGTCCACGTGCTGCGAAGAAAAAATTAAGTAGCGTAAGAGCGACTTCGCGCGGGGCGATCCATGCCGACATCCTTGCGTACAACGCGGCACAGGCCGCAGGCGACCGGCGGATCTGCGACACGCTGGCGACACTGATCGACCGTCACCTGCCGGGGGCGGAGAACAAGATCTGGCACGCTCATCCGGTGTGGTTTCTCGATGGCAACCCGATCGTGGGCTATCACAAGCTCAAGGACTGCGTCCGCCTGCTGTTCTGGAGCGGGCGGTCGTTCGATGAGCCGGGTCTTGCGCCCGAGGGCGGCTTCCAGACGGCGGGTGCGCGGTACACGGCTGAGGATCAGATTTCGGCGAAGGATTTGAAGCGGTGGCTGGGGAAGTCGGTGGAGATTCAGTGGGACTATAAGAACATCGTGAAGCGGAAGGGGCGGCTGGAGAGGCTAAAGTAATCTATGCTCGCAACAATGCTCGACCGCGCTACATGAATGGTGTATGCTGGGTGAGACTCTTACGGCAAGGCAGCAAAGCCATGGTTCAAATACTCGCAGCGACATTTGAAGACGGCGTCTTCAAGCCCGATCAGCGCCCCGCCCTGTCGGACAATGCGCGAGTCCGCCTGGTGGTGGAAGCACTTGACGCCAATGGTTCAAACCAGGCGGACGATTCTTGGAGAATGCTTCAACAACTTTGGACGACCTCCGGCTTTGATTCTGGCGGCGACCGACTGAACCGCGACCAATTGCATGAACGCCGTTGACACCAACGTCCTGCTGTATTCGGTGGATCGCAACGAGCCACATAAGCAGCTCAAGGCGCGGCAGTTTTTGCAACACATTCGCTCCGCCGATGTGCCTACTGTTTTGCTATGGCAGGTCCTTGGTGAATTGACTCAGCAGCTTCGACGCTGGCGCGAGAACGGACGCATGACTTCCACTGAGTTCTCGCAACATGTCCAGGCATTTCGCCACCTTTTTCCCATGGTGATCCCGACGCCGGAAGCGTTCGACGCAGCGATCGACCTGTGCGAGCGATTCAGCCTTTCGCATTGGGACGGCATGATCCTGGGCGCCTGCCGTGCCGCGGGGATAACTCAACTATACACAGAAGACATGGGTTCTCCGCGCACGATCGACGGCATCGAGTTGATCAACCCACTCGCCTGATCACTTCGCCCGCTCGCCGGCTCACGCCCCCTCATCCGGAATTTCCGCCCCGACCAGCTTCGCCAGTTGCTCCAGCGACTCCTGCCAGCCGAGATAGCACGCCTCCGGCGGGATGACCGACGGGATGTTGTCCTGCACAATGTTCACTTCTGTGCCGACGGAGACCTTCCGGAACGTGTACGTCGTCCGCATCTGGCCGGGCAGATTGGGATCGTCGAACACGTCGGTCGCGACGATCCGCTCTCCGGGGACCAACTCGACGTACTTGCCGCCGAAGGAATGGCTCTTGCCGGTTGAGAAATTCGTGAAGGACATCTTGTACGTGCCGCCCACACAGGCGTCGAGGTGGTGGACGGTGCAGGTGAAGCCGTGCGGCGGGAGCCACTTGCAATTCGCGGCGGGATCGAGGATGGCCTTGTAGATGCGCTCGGGCGGGGCTTTGAATACGCGTTGAAGGCGGATGGTGCCTGGGGGCGCCGCTTGCGTGGTGTTATCGTGTTGATTTGGCATGAGGAATCTCCATGAAGGATTTTATCCGGCATGGCGTCGCATGGCCTTGTCAACGCGGCGATACATCTAGGATGACAGCGGGCGTTTATCGATCGGTGGGTAGACGTTACGTTCGCCAGGCAATGGCGCTGGAGGCCCGCATGCTCACGCTGGGTACAGCGAGAGCATGCCACCCGCCGATTCTGATGCCAGTTTGCAATGTCCGAACTGTATTCTTCTGGCCGAGGCTATTTTAGTCGGCCCAGCTTGAAGAACTGCTCCTTGCGGCGACTGCCCTCGTCCTCCTGCATGTCGAGGATGAGGCGGGCGGCGGGGGACATGCGGTCTTTGGTCCAGACCGGCTCCCAGACGAGATCGACCTTGGCGTCGGTGACGCCGGGGGTGTCGCGGGTGCGGCGCTCGACTTCCTTGAGCAGGTCGCCGGCGACGGGGCAGTTGGGCGTGGTGAGCGTCATGCGGATGTAGGCCTCGCCGGCGGGTGAGACCGTGAGTTCGTAGATGAGGCCGAGCTCCCAGATGCTGACGGGGATCTCGGGGTCTTTGAGGGTCTTGAGGGCGGCGATGATGGCGGACTTGATCGCGTCGGGTGAGGGTTGATTGGTGTTCATGTCGTTAGCGAATTCGCGGGTCATGTCTTCAACACGTTCACGGCTGCCGCCACGTCCGGTGCAGGCGCGGCGGACACCACCGGCACGGCGGCGCCACATTCGGAACACACGCTGCTTACGCCGCCACGCAGATCGTAGCCGCACTGGATGCAAAGGCCAGACCGCAGGCGACTGCGTGCGCGCCGCCGGCGCAGGCCCATCCTGGCCAGCAGCAGAAAGGCGGGCACGCAGGGAAGCCATGCCGGCAGGCAGACGGAAAGTTCCTGCTGATAAATATCGTCGTAGGCGACGCGAAATCCTGCGAACGACCTGCTCTGCAACGCTCTGACAATGGCGGTTGAGAGTCGTTGTCGTTCGTCCGATAGCGTCTCATCCAGCCTGGAATGCGACATGCGAAGACGGTCGAAGTTCTGCCGTTCGTGAACAATATCAAGAAAATCGCAGGAACCCTGGCGCTCCATGTCGTTGATCGACGCCTCCATCGATTGCAAATCGAGGGCCAGCCGCCGCTGCAGGTCTTTAATGAGTGATTTCGACGAAAGGAATTGATCGCGGGCGGCGGGATAAGTGCGGGTTGATCGGAGATCGGGAGGTTCACCGGCGGAAAAATGACAGACGGTGATGATGCCCTCGTGCAGATTGATGAATGTCCAGGCATCGGCATTCGAGCCGATGGGCCGGTACAGGTGCCGGTCGCGTCCGATGACTGCCGCCAGCGCCGGGACGATCAGCAAGCCGAAGAGCAGGATGATCCAGCCTGCTCTGAGGAAATGTGTGTAAGATCGACGGTGTTTCATGGCCTCAATTCACGTTGCCGCATTCCGGGCATATGTCGCCGGCGTTTCCGCGAATATCGTAGCCGCATGTCATGCAGAGGCCCTTCATGCGCCTGCGCCGGCGGAGACGCGAGCGAAAGCCCCTGGCTGCGAATAGTAGAAATGCGGGCGTTGCGGCCATCCAGATGGGAAAGCTGACGATCAATTCCCGCTGCGAGCCGGACATCGTTCGCGCTGAGTTCTCAAAATGGCCAAAAAGCCCGTACCGCGTTCTATTGTGTATTTCCCGCGACAGGAAACGGGAAAACGCCTGACGAATGGTGCGTTTCCGCTGTCTCCAGTCGTCGAGTACATGCTCGGGCGCTGGATCGTCCCAAGCCTGCTTCTCCCCCTCAATCTGGTGGTGGGCGCCGATAAACGCACCCACGCCCAACATGTAACTGAAAGGGGGACGAAAACCGAATAATGGCGGCTGCCCGTTGGAAAAATAGCATGCGGTAAAGTTTCCGCCGCTCAGCATGATGCACGACCAGGTGTCACCGCCTGTATTCACATGCCAGGCGTGATGCCGTTCCCGGTAAACGATGGCCAGCGTGACAGTGCAGGCGAAAAGCACCGCGATCAGCAGCCACAGTCTGCTGAACCGCTTCCAGAATGGGCGTTTTCGTGGCATTTTTCCGGGCTTGAGTGGAGAGCGCGCCAGCTATCGCGCGACGTCTGCGGCATTCCGCTGATGCGTTCGGTGCTGTGCTGCGCGTCGGAGGGTCTGCTCCGCGTGAACGGGCGCCGGACCGACACGGTCCGGCTCGCATCGTCTCGTGTCCGGCTCGAGTCAACCAGGGCGACACGCGTCGTGCCGGGCCGGCTCGCGTCGCGAGAGGGCCGGCGCTCCGGCGCACTACGCTTTCTTCATCGTCGACTGGAGCACCAGGGCGTACAGCTTGATCTGCTTCAGCATCGATGACAGGCCGTTGGCACGCGTCGGCGAAAGATGTTCCATCAGGCCGATCTCCTGCGCGAAGCGCGGCTCGGTGTTCACGATCTCGGCCGGGCTGCGGTTGGAATAGACGCGCAGCAGCAGGGCCACGAGGCCATTCACGATCAGCGCGTCGCTCTCGGCCGTGAAGACCACGCGGCCATCCTCCGGCCTGGCGTGCATCCACACGCGCGACTGGCAGCCCTGCACCAGCAGCTTGTCCACCCGCAATTCGTCCGGGATCGGCGGATGGCGCTTGCCGATGTCGATGATCTTCTGGTACTTGTCTTCCCACGACTGGCAGGCGGCGAATTCGCGGATGATGCGATCCTGCGTCGTCTCGATCGGCTCGTCCGACGGGCGGACTTCGACCTTCACCACGGGGCAGGTGCGCTGGACGACGTGAATCGCCTTGCGGATGCCGGCGGCCAGGGCGTCCACGTCCTTCTCGGTGTTGTAGATGCCCAGCGAGGCCCGTGCCGTCGCGGTGACATTAAACCGCTTCATCAGCGGCTCGCAGCAGTGGTGACCCACGCGGATGGCGATGCCCTCCTGGTCGAGCAGCTTGCCGATGTCGTCGGCGTGCACGCCATCGACCACGAAGGAGAGGATGGCGGCCTTGTTCTTCGCGGTGCCGATGAGGCGGAGGCCCTTGATCGATCTAAGCTGGTGCGTTGCGTAATCGAGCAGTTCGCGACCGTGAAGGGCGATCGCCTCGCGGCCGAGGGAAGACATGTAATCCAGCGCGGTTGCCAGGCCCACGGCACCCGCCATGTTGGGTGTGCCGGCCTCGAAGCGCAGCGGCGGATCGGTGAACGTGGTCTTCTCGAAGCTGACGCTGCGGATCATCGACCCGCCGCCCTGGTATGGCGGCATGCGCTCGAGCAGCGCGTGCCGACCGTAGAGCACGCCGATGCCCGTCGGGCCATAGACTTTGTGGCCGCTGAAGCAGAAGAAGTCGCAGCCGAGTTCCTGCACGTCGACGGGGATGTGCGGGGCGCTCTGGGCGCCATCGACCAGCACGGGAATGTCGCGGGCATGGGCCATCTCGACCATCTCGCGGACCGGGTTGATGGTGCCCAGCGCGTTGGAGATCTGCGTGATGGCGACGATCTTGGTCTGCGGCGAGAGCAGCCGCTCGTATTCATCGAGCAGGATTTCGCCGTCGTCGTTGATGGGGATGACCTTTAACGTCGCGCCGGTCTGCTCGCAGACGAGCTGCCAGGGGACGATGTTTGAATGATGCTCCATCGCCGAGATGAGAATCTCGTCGCCGGGGCCGATTTCCTTGCGGCCATAGCTTTGTGCCACGAGGTTGACGGCCTCCGTCGTCCCGCGGACGAAGACGATCTCCTCCGCGCGGGCAGCATTGAGAAAGCGCTGCACGACGACACGGGCGTGTTCGTAGGCCTCCGTCGCCCGGCCGGCGAGGACATGGGCACCGCGGTGGATGTTTGAATTGTCCTGCTCGTAGTAACGGCGCACGGCCTCAATGACCGCGCGCGGCTTCTGGGCCGTGGCGGCATTGTCGAGATAGACGAGCGGCTTGCCATTCGCCAGCTGGTGGAGAATGGGGAAGTCGTCGCGGATGCGCTCCACGTCAAGACGTGTGGCGGCGCTGGTCGGCTGCTCTGACAATTTCACCGAAGTCATCGCTGTATTCGAACGGCCGGCCGAAGGTGAGGCTCTCGCCATGTGCCAGTCGGGCGGCCAAGAGGTCCTGCAACTTGTCGCGCAGCGCCGGGATGCGCACCTGCCCGATGCTCTCGCCGGCAAAGGCGTACACCAGCAGGCTGCGTGCTGCATCCAGCGGCACGCCGCGCGAACGCAGATAGAACACGGCCTCGTCGTCGACCTGTCCCACGGTCGCGCCGTGGGTGCACTTTACGTCGTCGGCGAGGATTTCGAGCTGGGGCTTGGTGTCGATGGACGCCTCCTCGGACAGCAGCAGGTTGGCATTCGACTGCTTGGCGTCGGTCTTCTGGGCATCCTTTCGCACGATGATGCGGCCGGTGAAGACGGCCTTCGACTTGTCGCTGAGGATGCCTTTGAAATATTCCCAACTGTTGCAGTGCGGCTTCGCGTGGTCGACGCGCAGGTGGTTGTCCACGTGCTGTTCGCCGTGCTGGACGTAGAGACCGTTGAAGACGCAGTTGGCATTTTCGCCATCGAGCACGGTGTTGATGTCATTGCGCACGAGTCCGCCGCCGAAGGAGAGCGTGTGGGACGAGACGCTGCTGCTGCGCGCCTGGCGAAGCTGGCGGACGTGCACGTGGAAGGCGTTGTCGCTCTCGCGCTCGACCTTGTAATGGTCGATGACGGCATTCTCCTCGGCGACGATCTCAGTGACGGCGTTCGTCAAATAGACGCTCTCCGCGGGGGCGGCGTAGGTCTCGACCAGCGTGGCCTGGCTGAAGGGCTCGGCGACGATGAGGGTGCGCGGATGCGACGCCGAAGGACGGTCGCCGGGCGTGGAGAGATAAAGCACGTGAATCGGTTCGCGCACGATGGCCTCGCGCGGGATGTGGATGAATGCGCCGTCGCGGATCATGGCGGTATTGAGGGCGATTAAGCCGTGCTCGCGGTGGTCGGCGACTCGGGCGAGATGCTTCTCGACGATCGCACGATGCCTGTCCATCGCGTCGGCAAGGCTGCACGCGATGATGTTGTCGGGCAGATTGCGGCGCTGCGAGAGGTTGGCGTCGAACCGGCCATTCACGAACACGAGCAGCGCGCCCTTCGCGCCAAAGAGAAATTGCTCGATCTCGGCGGTGGTAAGCTGCACCTTGCCCGGAGTGGCGCTTTCGAAGGTAGTGTTGGCGATTGGCGCAACGCTGGTGAACCGCCATTCCTCGTCCTGAAGCGTGGGGAAACCCATCTCTTCAAAGGCGGCGATGGCGTCCTTGCGCACTGCGTTCAGCCATGCCGAACGTGCGGCATCGGTGCGCTCGAATTCGGCGTAGGCCGCGAGGAGGCTTTCAATTGCTTTGGCTTCCTTGATGACAGTCACGCTTGCGAACTCCTCATAAAGCTGAATATCTCGCGCTCGAAACCCCGTCCCGGATGGGCGGGCCGACCCGCCGCTTCCGCGACGGGTTCTGATCAGGAAGCCACCGTCTCCGCGACGCTGTTCTGAATGCCTGCATAGCCCTTCTGCTCCAGCTCGAGGGCCAGCTCCTTGCCGCCACTCCTGATGATGCGGCCGTCGACCATCACGTGCACGAAGTCGGGCACGATGTAGTTGAGCAGCCGCTGATAGTGCGTGACGACAATGAAGGACCGGTCGGGGCCGCGCAACTGGTTGACACCGTTGGCGACGATCTTGAGCGCGTCGATGTCCAGACCGGAGTCGGTCTCGTCGAGAATGGCGAGTTTCGGCTCCATCATGGCCATCTGAAAGACTTCGTTGCGTTTCTTCTCGCCGCCGGAAAAGCCGTCATTAATGGCGCGAGCCATCAGCTTCTCGTCGAGGCTGACGCTTTTCGCCTTCTGGTGGACCATGTTGGCGAATTCCTCGGCCTCGATCTCGGGCAGGCCCTTGCTCTTTCGCATGGCGTTGAGGGCGGCCTTGAGGAAGTAGCTGGTGCTGACGCCGGGAATCTCCACGGGGTATTGGAAGGCGAGGAAGATGCCTTCCCAGGCGCGCTCCTCGGGCGAGAGCTCAAGCAGGTTCTTGCCGTTGTAGATTACTTCCCCGTCGGTGATTTCGTAGTTCTCATTTCCCGCGAGGACCGAGGCGAGCGTGCTCTTGCCGGAGCCGTTTGGGCCCATGATCGAGTGCACTTCGCCGGGCTTCACGGTTAGCGTGAGACCCTTCAGGATTTCGTGATCGTCGATCGATACGTGCAGGTTCTTGATTTCCAGCATTCTTAATTCCGTTCCTACTCAATTTGAGATTTGGTGACTTGGCGATTTGGTGATTTTTCTCGTTCGGGAGCCACTGCTTCGTCCAAATCTCATCCAACGCTACCTTCCAGGCTGACTTCTAACAATTTTTGTGCCTCCACCGCAAACTCCATGGGCAGTTCGCGGAAGACCTCGCGGCAAAAGCCATTCACGATCATGCTCACCGCGTCCTCCGTCGGGATGCCTCGCGAGTTGCAGTAGAAGAGCTGATCTTCGCCGATCTTGCTCGTCGTCGCCTCGTGTTCCATCTGGGCGGTGCTGTTCTTCACCTCGATGTAGGGGAAAGTGTGAGCCCCGCACTTGTCGCCGATCAGCATCGAGTCGCACTGCGTAAAGTTGCGGGCGTTGCGCGCACCCTTGTTGATCTTGACCATGCCGCGATACGTGTTCTGTCCCTGCCCGGCCGATATGCCCTTGGACACGATATAGCTGCGCGTATTCTTGCCGATGTGGATCATCTTGGTGCCGGTGTCGGCCTGCTGGCGCAGGTTCGTCAGGGCGACCGAGTAGAACTCGCCC
>CAYOZN010000037.1:0-40026 GCA_964408455.1 uncultured Planctomycetaceae bacterium | reverse complement strand
ACGAAAACGACAACGGATACGACAACGACAACGAGAACGACAACTACGAAAACGACAACGGATACGACAACGACAACCAGAACGACAACAACGAAAACGACAATGGCTACGGGAATGACAACGAGAACGACAACGGGTATGGGGATGATGATGAGGACGACGGCTACGGCGATGACGACTAGAGCGGCTGCATGAGCGGCGGTCGCCCGCCGGTGTATGACTGGCGTGCCATCGGCGTTCCCGGCAGCCTGACCGCGAAACGAAACGCGGTGTTAACACTGCGGCATCGAACGCACCGCAGCATGACAGCGCAAGCTTGAATGCACGCATGAGTCTCCTGCATAATGCGGGCTTGACGGCCGGATCGGCGACGGGCCGAACCGGCAGCAGCCCGCATTGTCTTTTGGGGAGACCGCATCATGCATCGCGCATCCTCTGGCCGCTGGCCGCTGGTCGTGTGGTTGTTGTCGCCGCTGGGCGGTTGCGCCACGCCGCAAATCTGGGTAGAGCGAACTGAGACGCTGTCCGTTCCGGCAGAATCCATTTCCCAGCTGTCGGTGGAAACGGGCAACGGCGATGTCGTCTGCGTCGGCGAAGAGGGCCGCAGCGACCTGACGGCGACGGTGCGAATTCGCGCCGGCGGGTCGACGATCGACTCGGCCAACCGGGCCCTGGCCGCGGTCGAGATCGTGTCGGAAGCCGAGCCGGGCGGCGAACATCGATTCGCGTGGCAGTGGCTCGAGACGCGCCGCCTGGACTGGGGCGCAACGGTTCACTTCACGCTGACCGTGCCCGCCGATATCGGCGCGCAGGTCGAGACACACAATGGTGACGTCAAGGTGACCGGACTGCATGGCGCCTGCACGCTTCATTCTCACAACGGCGACATCGTGGCCCGCGTGGGTGCGGCGCCGCTATACGTCTCTACACACAACGGGGATGTGACGGCAGAGGCAAGCGGGCCGGAGATCACACTGGAGAGCCACAACGGCGACATCCGCCTCGATGCGGCACTGGCGGCGACACTGGGCGGCGCCATCGAGACGCACAACGGGTCGATTCACGCCCGCTTTGGCGAAAACACGTCCGCCGAACTCGTCTGCGACACCCACAACGGACGCGTGGAAAGCGAAATCCCCTGGCGGGTGCGGCGGATCAGCCGGTCGCACGCGGAGGGCAGCCTGGGCGAGGGCGGCAGGGAATTCCGGGTCGAGAGCTTCAACGGCAGCATCGTGCTTGCGAAGTGACCCGCAGGTACGCCTTGTGGCGGCCACCGCGCACGCCTCACCGTGCCGCCGGCGGCGGGCCGGTGCGTCCCGCCAGATTGGCGACAGTCGCCACCAGCTCGGCCGGTTCGAATGGCTTGGACACGTAGTTGTTGAAGCCGGCCCGCATGGCCGCCGTGCGGTCCTTCGCGCGGGCGAACGCTGTCACCGCGATGGCAGGCACCCGGCCACCCTGCTCCGGCGGCAGCGACCGGATGCGTTGCAACAGCTGGTAACCATCCTCGCCGGGCATTCCGATGTCACAAAGCAGCACATGCGGCGAGTCGGCGGCCAGCCGCTCAAGGGCCTCGGCGCCGGTCGCGGCCGCGATCACGGTTGCCCGATAGGCCTCGAGCAACCGCCGGACCAGGTGTCGCGCGTCGGCCTCGTCATCCACAACCAGCACGCGGACGCCCGTCAGATCGACGTCGCCCACGCGCGGCCGCGGACCAAAAACGGACGACGGGTGTTCGCGCTGATCGTCGTCCGCCGGCTCTGACCGCGCCGGGCGAAGGGGCAGCGTCACTCGAAAGGTCGCTCCCCTGCCGGGCCCATCACTGCCTGCCTGCACGGTGCCGCCGTGCAGTTCGGCGATGTGCCGCACGATGGCGAGCCCCAGGCCGAGGCCGCCGTGCTCCCGCGTGGTGGATGCATCGCCCTGGCGGAACCGCTCGAACAGGTGCGGCAGCAACTCGGGCTTGATGCCGTGGCCGTTGTCGATGACGGTCAACTCGAGATGCGAGTTGATGCGCTCGAGCAGCACCTGCACCCGACCGCCCTTGGGTGTGAACTTGATGGCGTTGGAGAGCAGGTTCCAGACGACCTGCTGGAGCCGGGCGGGATCGCCGCTGACGTGGGCGGCCTCCGGATCGAGAACGGAAGTAAGCTTGATGCCCTTTGCCTCGGCGGCGGGTGTGACCGACTGGAGGGCCGCCTGGATGACGTCGACGAGCGAAACAACCTGTACGTCGAGCCGCATCTTTCCGGAGATGATTCGGCCGACGTCGAGCAGGTCCTCGATGAGGCGGTACTGCACGCGGGTGTTGCGATCGATGACGTTGACGGCTTCGCTGATCGTTGCCTCGTCCCCCGCCTGGTCGCGCAGGATGTGGGCCCAGCCGAGGATGGCGTTCAACGGCGTGCGCAGTTCGTGCGAAAGCGTGGTGAGGAATTCGTCCTTCATGCGATTGGCGCGTTCAGCTTCGCCGCGGGCGGCGCGCTCGCTTTCCAGCAGTTGTTCGCGATGCTCTTCCAGCTCCTTGCGCGCGGCGATTTCGCGGTGCAGCGCGGCATTGGCCCGTTCGAGTTCGGCGGTGCGCTCGGCGATCTGCTGCTCGAGCTGCGTGGGGCTGGGCAGGGCCAGGGCGAGCGGGATGAGCGGCCACAGTGCAATGGCCGTGGCAATGGAAATCGCCGCCGTGGCGGCGCGGACCAGGCCGTCGAGCCGGTAGAACGGCTGCCAGAGGTCCCACACGCCGATCAGGTGCGTGGTGCCGCAGGCGAGAATGAATCCGGCGAACATCCAGAACATCCAGTGAAAGGCGATGTCGCGGCGGCGGCGCACAAAATAGACCAGCGCGATCGGAATGGAATAGTAGGCGATGGCAATCACCAGATCGGAGATGAAGTGCAGCCAGATGACCGGCTGCTCGTGATACATGCAGGTGCTGCGCGGGGTATAGACCTTCAAAAGGTCGGAGAAAAAAGCGGACGACGTCGCGTCCTCGGGATGACAGGCCAGAGGGGCCGCGGCGTCACCGCGCAGGCGATCGCGAAAAAAGAACGCGGCGAGCGCGACCAGCAGGCCGACCGCCAGCACCGCCACCATTCCACGCAGAACAAACCAGCCGGTAGACCGCATCGGACGCTCCTGTGAACGAAATCAGCTGGCGGAGTTTAGCGCCGTGAATTCTGGAGTATGGAAAAAGGATATCCCCGGAGCCTCTGGATGTTCCAGAGTTGAAACTGCCTCACCGACTCGGATGACGATACCGTTAAGGCCGGAGATTCGCCAGAACGGACTATCGCGCCTTTCGATCCGCCGTCAGCCTCTTGTCACTTGCCCGGCGTACGGTCTGTGAAATGCTCGTCGCGTGACGGGTTCGCGTCCGGCGATGTTCTGTCGCCGCGACGGTTTGCATCTTCACTTCAGGAAGGAGACTGGCATGTTCGAGTGGATCTATATCACGGTGTTCATCATTCCCGCGGCGGTGGTATTCAGCGCGCTTGGGCTTCCGCTCGCGATTCCGTTTTTGACGTGATCATCGCCTGACGGGGCGAAAGGGCGCGGGGCACCTTGTGGTCCCGCGCCCGCTGCCTCTTTTTCGCCTAGCTCGGCCCACGGGCCGCACTCCGCGAAAGACTTGGCTCAATGGTGCGAGCACAAGGGGTCAAGGGCGAGACACTCTATTTTTCTTCCGCCGAAGTCGCTTGCGGCGTTCCTCGGCCTCCCGGCGCCGATCCTCGGCGGTCGGGCGCCTGATGCTGGGCCGCAAACCTTCCTTCTGGTGCGGGACGCCGCGATGCGTTGCCAGCAGGCGCGCAATCGAGGAACCGCCGGGCAGACCGCGCGTGCCTTCGAACAGCGAATCCCTCAGGCGGCGCCAGTCTTCGCCGGGAGCGTCAAAGACCGGCCCGGATCCGCCGGTGGGCCAGTCGCCGGTGCGGCGATGGTGGGCGTCGGCCCAGGCGAGGATCTGCTTTTCGGTCAGAAGCGTTTCGTTTTTCTTCATGTAGGGCGCATGCCGGTGCTTGTGCAGCAATTGTGCCAGCGTGGTGCCACCGGGAAGTCCGCGCCTGCCCTGCTTGAGAGCTGTGTCGATGAACGACCATGATTCGCCGGTTGCTCCGAAGATGGGACCGGAGTCAAACCGTGGCCATCGCTGGTGCCGCTTGAAGTGCGCGTCGGCCCAATTCAGGATCTGGCGCTGGGTGAGCTTCGGCCTGCGAAGGCTGCGATCGGAACCGGGGAACTTGCCCAGCAGCGTCGACAGGGTATGGCCGGGCTGCAGGCCGCGCTGGCCATTCTCCAGGGCCCGGTTGATGTTGACCCATTTTTCTTCGGGGGCGGTGAGAACGCGGCCCGATTTGACGGACGGCCAGCGGCCGGTCTGGCGGAAATGGTCCTCGGCCCAAGCCAGAATCTGTTTGATGGTAAGGGGCTTTCCCCGCATTCGTAATCGCGTGCCGGGATATTTGCCGAGCAGCTTCACGAGCGAACTGTTCCCCGGCAGGCCGCGGTGGCCGCGCTTCAAAGCGTGGTTGACGGCCAGCCAGGTAATGCCGCCGCTGCCCGGAATTTCGCCGGAGAGGACGGCGGGCCATCGGCCATGTCGCTCGTGGTATTCGCGGGCCCATTGTCGGATTTGTGCGTAGGTGAGACGCTGCCGGCGGGTGACGCTGCGGACGTCGGGCAAGATGCGATCGAGCAGGCGCGGCAGGCTGCCGCACCTGGGCATGCCATGAACGCCGACGCGGCAGCCGTAGTCGATGGTGGCCCAGGTCCAGCCGGGTGCCTCGGGGATGGCGCCAGTGTCGCCGGAGGGCCAGTGGCCGGTGCGGCCGAGATGGGCCACGGCCCAGTTTTTGACCAGGGCAATGGTCAGTTTCGGCGGCGTTTTCGGCAGGTATCTTGATGATGGTCGAGGCGCTCTTCGTGACGATTGTCGTGGCGCTTTTCGAGATGATTGTCGGGACACATTCATTGCAGTTTCGCAAACGTGCAGCGATGTTTCCGGGAAGTTAGCCGGTTTGGCTGGCGCTTGTCCATAACGCCCTGCCCGCCGCCGAAAAAAAGTGAATTTTCTTCCAGGGTCGGCGATGGGCACTGCTCCTGATCGGCCGGCAGATTCGCCGAGCCGGAGCGCTTCGCGCAAAAAACAGGCGATGCAAAGCGATGCAAACCGGAGCGCACCGGGTCGCGCGCCCGATTTCGCCCGACTTTCTTCGCGGCTGCCGGTTGAGACCGGCTCGCGCATCTACTCAATAGAATTGCTCAATGTTCCCCGCGAAAACTGCGTGATGAAGGGTCGGTGAGGGGCCGCGGTGTCGGGGCATCGAAAGCGTCGCTGTGCCGGATTACCGGGCCGAGTCGCCGGCGCCCGCGTGCAGTTGCGGCTTCGCTTCAGCAACGGGAGTCTGCGACTCAATAGGCATGCCGCACTCGGGGCACCTGGCGCCGGGTCCGGTCGCCGGCGTTCCGCGGAGGTCGTAGCCGCACTCAATGCACTGCCCGTGGCGGCGGCGTTCGCGCCGGCGAAGAAAGCCGGGGCCGCACATCAGAAGAAATGCCGGCAGACCGATCGCAAAGCTGTTGAGCACGACGCCGTCCCAGCGCGTGTATAGTCCCGTGTCATTCGGCTCGGTCGATGCCCATTTCGGATCTTCCCACGGCCGCCACAATTGACGCTTTTCGAACACCGTGAAGGGCCAGCCGTAACGGTCCACCACCATCTGGTGCGTCGTCTTACGGTCAGCGCTGCTCCATGCCTGCTGCCTGACATAGCCGAAACGGGAAGCCTCTGTCCACTGCGTGACATCGGGCCAGGGCGGGTTGTCGAACGGCGTATGTGCCGGCCAGCCGCGAGCGGCGGCGTCGGCGCCCCGCAGGTCAAGCGTCGGGAGCTTGGCTGGGTCGGACCTCAGCCATGCGGCGGCCGCCAGCACGGCGCATGCGGCGGCGACAATGACGCAGGAAAGCAGGGTTGGAACGGCATACCGACGGGGATTTCGCATGGCCGGCCTTTCGAGCGGAATTCGAAGGAGAGCATGCCTCGAAAATGATGACACGTCAAACCAATGCGCGGTTTGGGCGTATCCGGCGAATTGCCAATCGCGGTACTACTGGGATCGAGAGGCGGCCGTGGCGAACCGGCGACTATTCTTCTGCCGCTTCCACCTTTGCGTACTCCGCGCAAGCCTCTTGCCTCAGGGCTGCATCGGAATGCCGTAGCAGCTGCTCCAGCGCGAACTTACTCTTAGCGCGAATCTTGGCATCGCTCGCATGACTACACATCAATCGCAGACCATACGGAACCAGTTCCCGGTCTGTTGGGGCTCGCCCGCGCGAGAACCTCGTCAGGGTTTCAAGCGCCCATGCGTCGGCGTAGTGCATGCCGATGATCTCAGTCATGATGAACCGGGAGTTGAAGTCGGCAAACTTGCCATACGTGTCGGCCAACAAGATTCTCAGCCGCTCTCGCTGTGCCGGTGTCAGGCGGTCAAACAGAAGAAGGAACAGGTTTACAATGTAGCTGGAATTCTCCAAGCGCTGAACACGCTGGTCCGACAGCAGCGTAATGAATTTTGCAAATGCGTCTCTCGGCATCTGCTCGCGGCCGGCAAGGTCCAGGAATGCGGCCGTAAATAGCTCTTCCATCGAGCCGCCGCTCGGCGAGAACAATTCCTTCTCGAAGTCGTCAATGAACAGCCAATTTCCCATGCAAGGCGACTCCTTGCGACTGCCTTTAGCTGATCCCGAACTCCTTCAACTTCCGATACAGCGTCCGCGCACCGATGCCAAGCTGACGCGCCGCCTTCTCGCGATTGCCCCCGTTTTGCGCCAATGCCTGCTGAATCGCCAGCTTCTCGATCTCCGCCAATGTCGCGTTGAAGGGCCGCGGATGCACGGGCACGATGTCGGTGCTGCTGCTGATCGGCGGCGGAAGATCGCCCACGTCGATGACTTCGCGATCGCACATGGCGACGATCTGGTTAACGACGTTCTCCAGTTCGCGGATGTTGCCGGGCCAGCGGTAGTTGTGCAGGCGGGAGAGGGCCTCGCGCGTGATGCTCTTCACGCTGGAGCCGTGGGCGGCATTCGCCTGCTCGACGAAGTGGAGCACCAGCGGGGCGATGTCATCGGTGCGGCTCCGCAGCGGCAGCAGGTTGATCTCGGCCTGGTTGATGCGATAGAACAGGTCCTCGCGGAATTTCTTCTCGTGCACCAGCTCCTTGATCGGCTGGTTGGTCGCCGCGACCACGCGCACGTCGACGTGGATGGGCCTGCTCGAACCGACGCGGATGACTTCGCCATTCTCCAGCACGCGGAGCAGCTTGGCCTGCATCGAGAGCGGCATATCGCCGATCTCGTCGAGAAAGATGGTGCCACCGTCGGCCTCCTCGAAATACCCGCGGCGGTCGGTATTGGCGTTGGTGAAGGCGCCCTTCACGTGACCGAACAGCTCGCTCTCGGTGATGCCCTCCGAGATGCCGGCGCAGTTCACGGCGACCCAGGGTTTTGACCGGCGGTCGGAGTGCTTGTGAATCGCCCGGGCGATCAGCTCCTTGCCCGTGCCGCTCTCGCCGTAGATGAGCACCGTCAGCTTGGTCTTGGCGAGGCGGCGGACGCGATCGAGCACGCTCTTCATGGCGCTCGAGTGAGCGATAATGCCCTCGAAGCTGTCGGCGCTGGCGAGCTGCTCCTTCATCGAGATGTTCTCGCGGAGCATCATGGCCTGGCGGGCGGCGCTGGCGACCTGGCGGCGGAGCAGGTCCAGATCGAGCGGCTTCTTCAGATAGTCGAAGACGCCCACGTCCTTGAAGGCATCGCGGGCTACACCCTCATCGCCGTGGGCGGTGATGAGGATGGTCTGCGTCCAGGGGTTGTGGGCGCGGGCGTCGCGCAGCACATCGAGCCCGGTCATTCGACCGCCGAGGCGATAGTCAGATACGACGACGTGGGGCGGGCGCTTTTTGAGCGACTCGATGGCGGCCTCGCCATCGTCGACGAGGCGGCAGACGTGACCGGCACGCTCGAGACCCTCTTTAATGGCCTCGCCGAGGGAGGGCTCGTCCTCGACGATCAGGATGAAGGCGGTTTCGGACATGGAAAGTAGGTTAGCTGCGGCAAACTGTTAATTGGCAGAATCTTAGCGTGCGACCGATTCAACGGCAAAGCAGGGCTAGGCACTAGCTCCAGCGAGCCAAAATTCGTGCTGAACGCGACGCCCACGGCAGTAGTGACGAGAACCGGTTACGCTGCGCGCCCAAATGTGGAAGGAGAAACCGAAGAAAAGTCTTTACTTCCCCCCCCCCCCCTTTGCTATGGTTCTCTCCGTGGGGACTTGGTCAAAAAGTTCTCCGCTCACTCTCGGGCCCTTCTAAGAGCGATTGTCTCGGGCCAAAAGTCCAAAGGGAGGCGTACGACTCCTTTCGGGAGAGTGACACTCTAAAGGGAAGGAACTGCATGCGAAAACAGCATTCTCAATCACACCAGACTATGCGAGGATTAATGCGAATCAGGCTTTCGGTCCTGGTCGCAACTACTATGTGTGCTGGCCTCTCGTTGGGCGCCACTTGCAGTGCTACGGCATCGTTCAGCCTTGCCAAGACACTGAACAATGGCCAGATCACGATTGGAACGATGAGCGGGACGTTCGTTCAGAACGGTGTTACAGTGGAGGGGTCCGGCATCACCGTAACGGCTTCAGGAGGTCAGACGATCAAGAAGCTGAAGGTGAAGATATACACTGACAGAAACGGCAACGGGAAACCCGATCCAGGTGAGGTGTACCACGAAGAGGAAATTGAGGATACCAGCGGCACCGGTTTGACTACGGCCAGCACCGGCTCCACGACGTTTGATGTTGGTTCGACCGATCCACCTCCGCGATTGAATGCCGAAGTTGAAACGACCAGCGGAATTAAGGTTAAAGTCGATATTGGAGTCAAACCCTAACGATGACGCAACGTCACAGGTTCCGAAAGGAGTAGACATGAAAAAGTTTACTTTTGTAGTTCTGGTTCTTGCTTGCTCAGCAATGGGAGTTCTCAGCATCCGTGCAGCCTTTGCCGATGGGGGCAGCCATTCCGGCGATCTGGTTTTCCGTGACCGAAACTACACAATTCGGCTGGAAATTGTCGGCTATAAGGTCGGTAGTGATGTCGAGTTTTACGTTGAGGAGCTTCCCTACGTTCCCAGTGATCCCGATTTTGAGGGATCGATTCAGGCAACTCCGAACCATGGCCACATCGGCGTAAATGGACGGAGCTATCCCTTTGAATCGGTTCCAACTGTTAGCGGTGGATTGATGGTTAGGATCCCGTATTCAGAATTTGACAAGCCGAGGGTACGTGTTGCCATGTGGGTCGTTGATGAACAAGACGTCGATTTGTGGGACGATTCGTACACCATTACGCGATAGCAACATAGACTGATTGATGCGGGTGCCTCGCGCAACGTGGGGCACCCGCTCTTTGTTCAATGAAGAAACGCGTATCCATTGGCATTGGGCTGGTTGTGCTTTTTGCGATAACCATTTCACTGTGCGTGCATATGTGGAACTTACATGTAGGTCCGTCGGCGGCAGCAAATGTGATGCCGTTGGCGCGCTCGCTCTCGTGTCGCTACTACACGCTGCAGTTAGAGATGTTTGCAGAAGTACATGGTGAGAACATTGAGGTTATTCTCAAGCCGCTCGTTAGTCATATGCCGCCCACCGTGCCGCCGGAGAACAGTGCTCTTAAGTCCGACTCGCCAGAATCTCGGCACTTTCAAATTACTTCCGTGAAGATGACCGCTAGCGTCAACGGCGTGGATTTCGATGACTCGCTAGAGCCCTCGGCCGAACGCCGGATTATCCGACTCCCGGTCGCGCAACTGCAAGGGTGGTATGACTTTTCAATTGTGGTTATCGACGAGCGCGGAAATGTCATCATTCGTGATTTGCGCACAAACCGTCCCATGACCGGCGAACAAGTCTCGAATTACGGGCGCTGACTCAAATTCTCGACTGCGATTGAATCTCGCGACCCGCGTATGCCATTTGCCAGACGAGCGAGACCCTGAAATGCGCGTTTGGTGTCGGCACGACACCATGCTACCCTTTGTTCATGGCCAAGACGAATCGGCCGAGCGGATTGTAGGTCAGTCCCTTCGGGCCGGGCATTGATGCATACAACGTGATTACATCCATATGCAGCGTGTTGCCGAAGAAATTCGGCTGGCGGGCGATCAGTTCGCGGAGGTGTGGATTTGGTCGATCGCGGCCGGCGCGGGCGAGGGTCAGGTGCGGGGAGAATGAGCGGTCCTCGCTTGGGAATCCGAGCGGGGCGATGCGGGACTCGACCGCGCGTTGCAATGCGGCGAGTCGCCCCTGTGAATCGGTGATGCCGGCCCAGACGACGCGGACCGGCCCGCGCGGGCCGAAGACGCCGAGGCCCTCGACGCGGATGTCGAACGGGGCGATCTCGGCGGCGAGCTGCGCCAGCGCCTGCGTGACCTGCTCCGCCTGTGCCGCAGAGGTGTCACCGAGGAACTTGAGCGTGAGATGGATGTTGCCGGGGGCGACCCACTTGAGTCTGCCGGCCTTGGGGCGAAGGGCGTCCTGCATGTCCGCCAGCTTTTCGCGAACGGCCGCGTCCAGATCGATGGCGATGAAGGTGCGCATGGCGAAAAAGGCTGTTTCGGATTGAACAGTTCAGCCGAATCGGACCGATCAGTAAAGCCGCCCTGCCGGCCATGTCGCTTCCTGTTCCCCGTTCCCTCTCCTGTCAGATGCGCAGCATTTCGCGATAGCGTTCGATACGGCGCTGGACTTCGGCCGCGTCTGCGCGGCGGATGGCGTCGAGCGAGAAGTCCTCGATCGTGATGCTGGCGACGCATGCGCCATAGGCCAATGCACGCTTGAGCGTGGGCATGTCGAGCCTGTTCTCGGCGGCCAGGCAGGCCATCATGCCGCCGGCAAAGCTGTCGCCGGCGCCGGTGGGGTCGCGCACGGCCTGCGTGGGAAAGGCGGGCAGCACGACGAGTTCGTCGCGCATCATGAGCATGGAGCCGAATTCGCCCTTCTTGACGACGACGAAGGCGGGGCCCATTTCGAGCACGGTGCGGGCGGCGAGGAAGATGTCGTCGTGACAGGAGAGCATGCGGGCCTCGCCGTCGTTGAGCACGATGCCGTGGACCTGCTTCAGCATGGCCAGCAGATCTTCGCGGGCGGATGTGATCCACAGGTCCATGGTGTCGCAGACGACGAGGGAGGGGCCGGTGAGTTGTTCGACGAAGCCGCGCTGAATGGCAGGATGGGTGTTGGCGAGAAAGACGAACTGCGAGTCGCGGAAGGCGTCGGGAATGCGCGGCGGTGCCTCGGCAATGACATTCAGATCGGTCCGCAGGCTGTCGCGATGGTTCATGTTTTCGTGGTAGCGGCCGTGCCAGCTGAACGTCTTCGAGGCGGCGCGGACTTCAAGGCCGGCCGTGTCGATGGGCCGGCCGTGAAAATGGCGTTGGAATTCCGCGGGAAAATCGCCGCCGACGACGCCGACCAGGCGGACAGGGTGCACCAGGGCCGCGGCAAAGGCGAAGTGGGCGGCCGAACCGCCCATGACGTTTTCGGCGCGGCCCCCGGGTGTTTCGATGGTGTCGATGCCGATGGTGCCTGTGACGAGGAGGGACATGCAGCGGGTAGCTCCTTCCGGGTCGATACGCCGTTTTCGTTGTGGGTGGGCTGTCTCGCGGGCCCGGGGCGCGATCCGCCTTTCGTTACGAGGGACGGCCGCGACGCGCTTTGTGGCGCGACGGACGATTGTCGGATATGCGCCGCGTGGGGTCAATCGGCGGCACAGGGCTCGTCGAGACCGGCCAAACTGGCCTGCGATTCGGCCGGCAGGCTGGATTGGTCGCCGGTGCAGATCGCGTACGGACTGGTCGATGCGTAAGTTGACAGCGATGGCGCGAGTTGCGGAAAATACCACGGCGACTGTTCGCGACGGCCGTGAAGACGAAGGATCGGAACGCCCGCTTCAGGGAAGAGAATTGATGGTGTCGATGCTGCGAGAATGCCGCCCGAACGCCCGCCGGGTGGCACTGACTGCGTGCATGGCCGTCGTGCTGCATGCGGGGTGCGCGTCTCGCGAGCCGCCGGTAAGGCAATCATCGACACCGAACTCCGCGGCGGCTTCGAATTCGCCGGAAGGGAGCGAGCCGGGCTTCGACGTGTCGATGGTGCCGGGCCGCATCCATCGGGTGGAAACGGGCGATACGCTGTGGAGCCTGGCGCAGAACTATTACGGGGACAGCCGGCACTGGCGGCGCATCCTGTCGGCGAATCGCAATCGCATCCGGCAGCCGAGCGATCTGGACGTGGGCATGAAGCTCATCATTCCATGAGTAAGAGCGGCGCGCGAGAAGTCCGCCTTGGGGACGACGTGCAATACCTGCCCGGCGTCGGCCCTTCGCGCGCGGCACACCTGAACAAGCTGGGCATCCGCACGGCGGGCGATCTGCTCGAGTATTTTCCCGTTCGACACACGAAGACGGAAAGCCGGACGATCGAAAACCTCGACGAGGGGATGTACGCCACGGTCGTGGGCCGCATCGCCGCGGTGCAGACGCGAATGGGCCGGCTTGGCCGCAGCGTGGCGGCGACGCTGATCGACAATACCGGGCGCTGCGGGCTGACGTGGTTCAATGCGCCGTGGATGGTCCAGAAGCTGGAACGGGGCATGGTGGTACGGGCGACGGGGCGCGTGGGGGCCTATCGCGATCTGCCGCAACTGGTAAATCCGAAGATCGCGGTGCTCTCGCAGGATGCCGGGCCGATCAGCGAGCGCGAGCCCGCCCGGTTCGACGGCGTCTACCCGGCGACGGCCGGCCTGTCGAGCGAGCAGATCGGCCGGCTCATACACTCGAATCTCGACCGGCTGCTGGCGCAGGTGCAGGAGTGCCACAGCGACGGCTTTCTCAAGGAGCGCACCCTCTCCGGGCGACGGTGGGCGCTTCAGATGCTGCACCGGCCGACGAACGACGAGGACGCGGAACAGGCGCGGAGGCGGCTGGCCTACGACGAGCTGCTGCTGATGCAACTGGCGGTGCAGATCGGCCGGCGGCAGCGACGCAGCGGCGCCACGGCGCTGGCACTGCCGGTCACGGCCGAGATCGACGCGCGGATCCGCAGGCGCTTTCCATTCCCGCTGACGGGATCGCAGGACAAGGCGGTCAAATCCATCGCGGCCGATCTGTCGAAGCCGGTGCCGATGAACCGGCTCTTGCAGGGCGACGTGGGCTGCGGCAAGACGGTGGTCGCGCTATATGCGGCGCTGACTGCAGTGGCCCACAAGGCGCAGGCGGCGATCATGGCGCCGACCGAGCTGTTGGCCGAGCAGCACGCCCGTTCGATCGAACGATTCCTCGCCGGCAGCCGCGTGCAGAGCGGGCTGCTCACCGGCAATCTCAAAGCCGGGCGGCGGCGGCAGGTGCTGGCGGCGATCGCGTCCGGGGATATGAACATTGTCGTCGGCACGCACGCGCTGATTCAGGAGGATGTGCAGTTCGCCGGGCTGGGGCTGGTGATTGTGGATGAGCAGCACCGTTTCGGCGTTCGGCAGCGGGCGATCATGCGCGGCAAAGGGCCGGCGCCGCACTACCTGGTGATGACGGCGACGCCGATCCCGCGCACGCTGGCGATGACGGTGTTCGGCGATCTCGATGTGACGACGATCGACGAGCTGCCGCCGGGGCGAGCGCCGATCACGACGCGGGTGTGCCTGCGGCGCGATCAGCCGGCGACGTGGGAGTTCATCCGACGGCGGCTGGAGACCGGCGAACAGGCGTACGTGGTGTATCCCATCATCGACGAGAGTGACAAGACCGAGCTGCGCGCGGCGACGAGCGAATACGAGCGACTGAAGGACAGTGTATTCCCACGGCGGCGCGTGGGCCTGATGCACGGGCGGCTGACGACGGAGGAGCGCGACGCGGTGATGCAGGATTTTGCGGCGGGCAGGATCGATGTGCTGGTCTCGACGACGGTGATTGAAGTGGGCATCGACGTGGCAAATGCGACATGCATCGTGATCGAGCACGCCGAGCGCTATGGACTGTCGCAGTTGCACCAGCTTCGTGGCAGGGTGGGCCGCGGCGAGAAGCCCGGCTGGTGCTTTCTGATGGTGCAATCGTCGCAGGCCGGCGAGAACGAACGGCTGGGCGTTCTGGCACAGACGAACGACGGATTTGAGATCGCCGAGGCAGACCTGCGGCTGCGCGGGCCGGGGGAGATGATGGGGACGCGGCAGCATGGCCTGCCGGAGCTGCGGGCGGCGGACCTGCTGCGGGACGGGGAGCTGCTGCGGATGGCCCAACGGGACGCGGAGTCGATGCTGCAAAGCGATGCGAGGCTGAGGCGCCGCGAGCACGTTCCCATTCGCGAAATGCTGACAAACCGCTATGGCGACGCACTGGGTATGCTGGACGTGGCGTGAGGGTTGCGCGTCTACTTGCCCTTGCCGGACTGCTTCAGCACTTCATCCACGGTCAGGGCGATCTTTTCTTCGCTCTTGTACTGATAGCCGCGCTCGGAAGTGATGATGTAGCCCATGGGGCAGATGACGTATGTCGTGGGCATGACGGAGACGTGGTAGGCCTCGGCGACCTTGTCGGCGTGCAGCAGCAGCGGCACCTTGATCTGCTTTTCGTTGAGGCACTTGGCGGCATCCCGCCCGGCATCCTGGCAGGCGAGAGCAAATACCTGCACGGGCGCGTCTTTGAAACGGTCGGCGAGCCACTGGGTACCCGGCATGGCGATAAGCGAAGGATAGGATTCGGGCGACCAGAACTGCAACACGACGATACGGCCCTTGAGATCATTGAGCTCGACGACGTTGCCGTCGGGGGATTTCAACTGCCAGTCGGGCGCTTTGGTGCCCGGCTTGATTGGTTCCAACTCGCGGGGCAATTCGTAGGGCACGTGCTGATAACCGGCGGGCGGGCGCGGCCGGAAGTCGGACAATTCGAACGGGCAGTCCACCTTCAGATCGGAGATTTCGAGCGTGATAGCGCCATCTATCTTGCCCGCGGCGTTCACGATGCGGTCGACCCGGCGGGGGAGATAGTCGTTGACGCTGAAGTACCAGCGGGACTCGGAATCGTTGAGATAGCGCACGTAGATGACGTGGCACTCCTCGCCGCCGACGTCCTGCCGGCCCTCGTATGTGCGCGAGAGACCGACGATTTCGTCGTTAAAGGGCGTGGGATGCATGTATTCGAGCATGAAGAGGGCGCTGCCGGACCTCATGAGGCGATCGCCGCCCTTATCCCAGTCAGCGCTCTGATACTTCTTGTCGTCGTGGAACAGGGCGATGCAATGGCAGCCATCGGTGGCAACGTCGAACTTGCGGGCAAAGGCGGCACGCGGCTCCGTCCACTCGCCGGTGACACGCAGTGAATGGTGCGGTGACTTGGCGGAGCCCGTGAGGGCGCCCAATAGCCCGCGGCGACCCTGGCGCACCTTCACGGCGCCGGCGGCGCGCGGGCGTTGTTCGAGATCACCGGTGCCATAGTGGCGTGCGTTGTAAGCGGCGGAGGCAACGGCGAGAGTGGCGGCGTCGGCCTTGCGGAGGATCTCGAGCGGATCAGGTTCTTCGCCGCCGAAGGCCCGGCACGGCAGGGCAAGGCTCGCCAGCAGCGCGGCCCAGGCCGTGGCGGATGGTACGCGCGGATGGATGCTGCGCCGGCGGGCGCAATTCGAAGGGACGGGACCGGTAAACAGCTTCGTCATGCTCATGGTGTATTGCGGACTACTCGCGAGGCTTCGCGGCGGCCTGCTCTTCATAGGTCTTGAGGTTCTGGTTCAGCTTTCTCAGCGTGACTTTATCGTCCGGATCGCAGCGGGCGATGGCCTTCTTCTGCCAGTCGATGGCGGCAGTAAGATCGTTGGTCATCGACAGCGCGCGGGCGTAGGTATCCATGGCGGCGGCGCTGGCCTCGGCCGAGAGCTGTACGGCCTTTCTGGCGGCTGACGTGGCGAGCTCGACGTCGCGCTTGCCCTCAAAATCCGGATGAGTCAGCAGTGCCCAGGCAAAGGCATTCAGGGCGTCCTCTTCCTTCAGGCGCTCGACGACCACACGGCCGTGCGTCGCCGCGTCGTCGGCCCGGTTGAGCTTGACGACCAGCATGTGGTACCGGGCCATAAGCAGCGAGACGTCGTCAACCCTGAGCTTGAGCAGCTCGTCGAGGTGCTTGATCGCCGTTGCAAAATCCTCGGTGCGGACGCTGGTGATCAAGGCGGTCTGAAGCCGGTCGATCTGTCTTTTTTCTTCGGCGTATGCCTTGTCGCCGCAGAGCTCGGCGACCTTGATGTCGAGCCCGTTCATGGGATGGCCGATCCACTGCACCTTGCCGTCCTTTACGACGAATGCACAGGGGATGCCGCTTTGACCGGCTGCCTGCATCCAGGCGCGGTTGGTCTTTCCGGAATCGTCGGCGGCGACGGCGTAGCGCATGCGGGCGTCGAAGCCGCGCTCGAGAAATTTGCGGATCGTCTGATCGGATTCGTCGGAGATGCCGACGAAGCTGACACCTCTGGAGCGGAAACGATCCTGCATCTCGGACATGTGGGGAATGCCGCCGATGCAGGGGCCGCACCACGTTGCCCAGAACTCGACGACATAGACGCGTCCGCCGTTGGCATTGGCAGGATTGATCGGCTCTCCCTTGATCCAGGTTCGGATGGACAGGGGCGGCGCCGCATCGCCCACCTTGAGCTGAGCTTGCGCAATTGCACCAGTGTTTGCCGCAGCCAGCAGGCTCAGAACGGGGAGGAATGCCGATCGCCAAGTCATGTGTTGCTTTCCAGTTGCGGTCGAGTGGCGATGTTGTACGCCACCGCGCCATCCTGAACAACGGAATCCGGAGGGACAACATTCCCTCGTCACTATCAGGTTTTTGCGGACGTTGAGATTGGCCGGGCACAGCCGGCCGCCGGCGCTGCGCGGCCCCCATTCACGCCGACGGGCGGGCGTGCCGCGAGCGGCGGCCCCATCAGCCCGCTATTACTTGAAAACAAAAGAGTTATGAAGGTTTCCCCGGCTTTTTTATGGCTTTTTCGATGATCTGGGCCAACAACTGCTCCAACTGCGGTGATGCGCCGGCACTGGTGTGGAGCACCTTCCCTTCCTGATCGAGCACGTAGAACCGGGGAATGCCGCCGACGCGGAAGGCGGTCGAGACCTTGTTGTCGGCATCGATCAACTGGGGATAGGTGAAGCCCTTGGACTTGATGAATTCTTTGGCCTTTTCGATGCCGCCTGCCCGCTCGCGGCAGTTGACGCCGAGGATCGCCACGGGGGCATCTTTATAGCGGTCATGCAGCGCCTGCATGTTGGGCATGCTCATTCGGCAGGGCCCGCACCAGGACGCCCAGAAGTCCAGCACGACGACTTTGCCGCGGAGGCTTTTCAGGCTGACTTTCTCGCCGGTGAAAGTCGGCAGTTCCCAGTCGGGTGCAGCGCTTCCGTTTTGCAGCGAGCCGGGAGGCGGCCCCCCGACGGTGCGGATGGAGTAGCCAGCGGGCGGCGACAGATGAAACAGCGAATCCGGGATGGCCTCGTCGAGGCGCAGCTTTCGTGCGATGAACATCTCGCTGCCCGCCTGTGATGTATTCAAGTTACGCGGGCGCTCGATGCGGCGAACGAGCAAGTCATCCTTGCCGAGAAAAATGCGGGCAAGATCGCGGCCGGCGGCGTCGAATCGTACGAACACGACGTGGCAATCGACGCCGTCGCTTTGCTTTGTGCCTTCGTAGCGAACCTCCGGCGCGCCGAGTTCTCTTTCGAAGGGCTTGGAAGCGATATAGTAGCCCGGGGCCAGCATATCGCATTCGCGCGACAGGCCGGGCACCGGTGCGCCCACGGCTGCCGACCGGCGTCCGTCGTCGATCTGGCACGCGTCTTCGCCATTGCTGGCGTATTGAAAGTCGAGGGCGGTGGTGGCGCGGGGCAGCAGGGTCTGGCCATCGATTCGCACCTGCGTCATATCGTCTACGCGACGGAGGCGGACGGTGCCGTACATGGTGGTGGCGTTCTGGGCCAGCGCGCCGTCGGCGAGATACTCGGCCTCGTAGGTGAGCGTTGAAAGGCGGGCGGCAGCGGCGGCGGCGCGCTGAAGCAATTCGTTCGGCTGCACGGGCTCGTCGGCCCGCAATGCAACCGTGCCAGTCAAGAGCGTCAGAACGGCGACGCAGATACCACGCATAAAAGATTCCTCCTGCCGGATCACGCGATCTGATTGGGGCGATACTGCCTGCGGAATCCCGCCGGCATCAGCGCGACGGGGAAAACTCGAAAGTATACCACAAATCGGGCCCGCTGGGCACGCATGAGACCAGCGCGGTTCCGGGCAGGCGGGACATCCGGGCAGGCCCCGTGTTCTGAAGCGGACCCGGGGCGCTGCGGCCACCGATAAAACGGGGGCTGACAAAGACGTGCGCCTCGTCCGCGAGCCCGAGCTCAACGAAGCTGCCGAGGACCTGGCCCCCACCCTCGACCAGGATGTTGGTCATGCCACGCTGATGCAATCGCCTCGCCAGGGCCCGTAAATCGAGCCCGTGTCTGGTCGGGGACAGAGCCCAGATCTCGCAGCCGGCACGTGCGAGCGCTTTGGCGTGCACCGAACGTGCGGCCGGCTCGCGGGTAACGAGCAGGGTCGGTACGCGTCTGGCCGATTTCACCAGGCGGCTGTCGCGCGGCGTGCGCAGCCGGCTGTCGAGCACGATACGCACGGCTGTGCGCCGTGGCGGCGCCAGGCGAGCGGTCAAGTCGGGATCATCCGCAAGCACGGTGCCGACGCCGACGAGAACGCCGTCGACGCGCGCGCGCAGCTCGTGTGCATGACGACGGCTCACCGCGGCGCTGATCCACTTCGAATCGCCGGTGCGAGTCGCGATCTTGCCGTCGAGCGACTGTGCCCATTTCAGAATGAAGTATGGACGATGCTGCGAGACAAACGTCGCAAAGGGGCGGATGAGCCGCTCCGCCTCCCTGCGCAGACAGCCGACATCGACCCGCACGCCGGCGGCGCGCAATCGCCGGATGCCGCGACCGGCGACGATGTCGTGTGGATCGCGTGCCGCGACGACGACACGCGCCACGCCCGCGGCAATGAGCGCCTCGGCGCAGGGCGGCGTCTTGCCGTGGTGGTCGCACGGCTCGAGCGTAACGTAGGCCGTGGCGCCGCGAGCGTGGGAACCGGCAGCACGCAAGGCGCGGGGCTCGGCATGCGGGCCGCCAAAGCGCTGGTGCCAGCCGCGGCCGACGACGCGGTGCCCTTTGACGAGGACGCAGCCGACCATGGGATTTGGTTCGACCCGGCCCTCGCCGCGGCGGGCGAGTTCCAGCGCCAGAGTCATGAACTTGAGATCATCCGCGGAAAATCGGGGCATGTGCGGGCATTGTGGCGTGAGTGCGTGCGTTTTTCCACGCCGCCCGAGGGCGCGGGCATTTGTGCAGCGCGCAGGGCTTGCAGAACGGAGGCCGCCGCGGAGGCCCCGCCGGTTACTCCGGCCGAATGCCGATGCAACGCGACGCATCCGTGGAGGTTGCAGCGCCCAGAAGCGGGCTGTGCGGGCGCGGCCGATAGGGCGCCATCAGCCTGCGCCGCATCTCGTCGATCGGCATGTTCTTCGCCATGGCGGCGGTGAGCCATTCCGGCGATGCTGGCTGCTCCCCACCGTTGAGTTTGAGGTCGGCCAGCGACTCGAAGCTTACGCTGACCGGGCCGGACGCACCGGCGGGCTCGTCCGTTTTTTCGTCGCGTTGGTAAGGAACCCACGCCTCGCGTTCGCGGCCGCGCGACGGCGCCCACGCATTGGCTGCACATAAGGCGACCTTTTCGCCATGGGGGCGTTCGACATGCACTGGCTCGGCGACGCGAAGAAACAGGTTGTTCTCGATGCCGACAAACGCGGAGGGACGCCCGGGCGCATTCAGATGAATGCCGCGCGGCGTGCGACTCTGGCCGTCGAAGGTGTTATTTCGAACGTGAATGAGCGCGCCCGGCATGGTCGTTGCGTCCATCGCCGGCTGGGCGACGAGCAGGGTGCGGGCCGGCCCGATCAGCAGGTTGTGCTCAAAGACGGCGCCCGGCGGCAGGGAGGCGATGAGCGGCATTTCGGCGGCGGCGCCGGCATCCAGAGCGCCGGATGCGACGAACACGTTGCCGCGCATTCGCCGCGTGCCGTGGTACACAGAATGGGCCGCGCCGACAAATATGTTCTCCTCGACTGTCACATCGGCGGCACTCGAACTGAAGGCGAACCGCGATTCGGGCCCGGGGGCGCGATTGTGAACCAGGTTGCCGCGGATGGCGCTATCCGCAGAGACACCCGCATCAAGACAAACCCCCGCGTGGTTGCCATCGAAGCGGTTGCCCGTCAGCATCAACGATGAACGCCGTGCATGCAGAAGCGCGTCGAATCTGCAATCGCGGAGTTGAACACGGCCCCGGTCCGGCGGATCACCTGTAGCGCGCAGCGGCCGGCCGGCTGACTCGCCGCCGATGCAAAGCGCTATCGTTCCGCTCGTGCGCGTGAAGCGGCAGCGCTCCAACTGCACGCGCCCATCACCGCCGAACTGAACATCGACCGGAGCGCATGCCTGGAATTCGCAGTCCGCCAGCAGCACGCCCGGCTCATCGCCATCGGCGAAGGCACGCAGCAGTAGCGCACTGGCCGAACCATTGCCGGTCTTTTCCCCGCCGAGCGATTCGAACCGCACGTGCTTCCACGACTGCGGGGGCGGCTGTGCCGGCAAATTGGCGCGCTCGGGCGACCGGGCGAACCAGACGATCTGACCGCGTCGCGAGCGCGGATGGGAGCGGACCGTCACCGGCCTTTCCGGTGTGCCGGTCAATTCGAGGCGTGCCGCGAACGACTCCTCCGGATCGGCGGGATCGAACCCGATGGAAAGCACCGGCGGCTCGTCGCAGTCGGGACAGGCGAATTCGATCAGCGTGCCCGGCTCGACGCGGATGGTGCAGTTCTCGATGCGCGTGTTGCCGGTCAACAGGATGTGACCGCTCCAGGTTTCGTCGCGATCGAGGATGCCGCGAATTCGGCGGACGGCCGCCGGCTCGTCGGCGTTGACCACGGCGGTTGCCATGTTCAGGCACAACAGCCCGGCCGCGATAGTCAGGTAGTGACGATTCGAGATCATTGCGTGCAACCGGCTCCATCCTGCCGCAGGGGCGACGCGCCAAGGGCGGCCCGTGAATACTCTACCCGCTCGCTGCGAAGATGTTTACCGGTGGACGGTGGACCGCGTCGCGACATCGCTCGAGAGCTGGCCGCCGCGTTATCCCGCATGGCCGTGACTGGCTGCATGGAGAATCGCTTTGCGAGTTGCTGGATGCACAATCAGACATCAGCCCGCGGGCGCTTCAGGGGCTTCGAAGACGATCGGATGCTCGCCGGCCACCAGTTGAATCGCCGCGGGCTCGACTTTGAACGTCAGCGGTCCTTCGGGGGCCGCTTCCCCATCCATGGTGTAGGTAAAATCCGGCGGGGCATTCACCTTGATTTCGCTGGTGGTGAAGGCGAGCGTCTGCTCGCGTTCGTCGAGCGAGCCGTTGAGGAATGTGACCGACGTGACGAACCGCTCCCACAAGGATTGCACCGGCACGAGTGCCACATTGATCAGCCCGTCGTTGAGTCGGGCCTTCGGCGCGGCGGGCACGCCGCCGCCGAGATAGCAGGAATTCGCCAGGAACAGGCCATGCAGTTGCAGCGTCGCGCTGCCCGCCGGCGAGGATATCTCCACGTCGTAACCGGGCATGTCGACCATCTGGCGGGCGAGTTGAATCCAGTGCGGAAAGAGGCCGAACCGCGCCTTCGCCTCGGGGCTGATCTGATCGGCCACGCGCTTGCCGAAGCCGCCGTAGCAACTGTTCAAGAACCAGCCGGCGCGCCGGCCGTCGCGCAGCACGGCGACCGCATCGGCCGCGCGCGGCCTGCCGTGGATCGCCAGGTCGGCAGCGGCTTCGAGATCGTCCAGCGGGATGTCCAGCGCCCGGGCCACGTCGTTGCCCGTTCCGACTGGGATAATCGCCATTTCGCCGCCACGCGGTGCCTCCAGAACGACACCGGCGACGGAGTTGACGGTTCCGTCGCCGCCCGCCGCGATGAGCCGGCGACCGTCCCGCAGCGCCGCCTGGGCGCGCTCGCGCCATTGCCGGCTGCCGACTTCAATGAGTTCCAGATCGGCGGAGCGGCTCTTGATGAGCTCTTCCAGTTTGTAGGCAGTGCCGGAGGCCTCGTTGAATAACAGACAGGGATGGGTCGACAGTGCCGGTGTTGATGAGGATGCTTGCACTCAGGACTCCTCGCGTTTGACAGCTTCAGCTGTGTACCTGGATTAGATGTGTCGCGCTGGGCAGTTTCAACCGCCGTCGGTATTGCGAACAACCCGCTGAAGGCGCCGTGAAAACGGTTCTCGCGCGGTCCAGCCGGTGCTGAATAAAGATTCTGACATTTTGCAAATGGGGCGCATCCCGCGGAGTGGCCGGACAGAAGGTCATGTGACGGTCTTTATCGCGATCCAGATGGGAAGAGCCGGGCGAATGAGCCGAAGTGAGCCGCATTCATCGTCGCGCTGCATGGCACGGGGGAGGCTTCGTTAGAGGCGGGCCAATTGCGTGGAGGAAGCCGATGGTCGAACGCGCAATTCCGCAATTGCAATGTCGCGCCGGGGGCGGCGCGCAGGTTTTTTCGGTAGGAGTTCTTCCGTACAGCGCGGCGGCCACTGGTGGCCATTTTTTCCGGGAAGCACGCATAGTGCCGCGCCAGGGGCACTGCGCGCGGTTGAAATGTGAACAACTGGTGAATAACGCGAAATCGGCACGCGGATTGCAGGCGAATCAGTACGACGAATGCGGCCGGGGATTCTCGTTGGGGGGATGAAAAGAGCGGAGGGCTGAACCGCCGTCAGGGACGACGGCGGCGGCGAAGGGCGAGGAGCATCGCCGGCGCGAGCAGTGCGCACGTGGCGGGATCTGGCACGACGACGAGCGAGAAATTCACATGGCCACTTCCAAGAGACAACACCTCGGGGCTGCCGCCGAAGGAGCGGAGCTCCATGAGGTAACCGAGAACATAGGTTTCGCCGGCCGGCAAAAATAACTCGTGCTGCACGACAAACATGCCGTTTGGCGGATCACCGAAGATCGGCTGGGCTCGCTGAAGGCCGTAGAAAAGGGGCGTACTTGGGGGCGGAGGGATTGGGTTTTGTTTGAAGACCAGGACTTGAAGATCCGCCGTTCGGTCCCCGGGGCCGAGGGCGTACGAGAAGGAGGCATCGATGGTTAAGTGCAGATCGCCGGACGAGGTTATGAAGATCGCTGCGCCCGAGGCTGCCGACGCCATGGCGGTGCCACCGCCCGAGCCCGCGGCGGCCAGATTGGCCGTCGCGAGAAACTCGGCCCCGGTGTCCGACCAGGCATAGTATCGGGCCGTGGACGCGCTGGATATGCCTAAGACCGCCAGCTCAGTCTCGATGTATGGGTTTACTGGAGTATTCGAGCCATCGCCCGCCGTACCGCCGGGCGATTGTTCGACAGCAGTACCAAGATTCCAGTCGAGAACTTCAATGGCTGTCGCTGGATTCGCCACCGACAAAAAGATTGCGCAATTAACAACCAACTTCAATCCGATTGGTCTGTTCATGCGCAACGTGCCACTCCGCATCTTATTCTACGGCGGCGCGTGCCGTCGGGTCAACCAATCAATTACAGGAGGTTCATCATGGTTATTAGGGACAGCTACCATGGTTATTAGGGACAGCTACCGTTAAATTGTGCAATGGCGATGGCACGTGGCAGAGTCCAATTGCGTTGTGACGAGCGCGGGCCGAATCGCCGGCGGCAGGTATCGCGTGGCATGTCGACGCCAATCGGCAATACTGCTTACAATGAAACGCGCCATAACCATGGACGACTGGATGTCTCGGTCGCCATTCTCAACGGCCTGGACTGCAACGACAATGGCATCATCGACGCCTGCGACATTGAATCGGGCATCAGCGCCGACGCGAACGGCAATGGCTATCCCGATGAATGCGACGCGGCGGCGGGACTATCGCCGGGCGACGATCCCGTTGCGCAGTATGCGGCCCTGGATTTCACGACGGTCGTGAAACTGGAAGGCCAGTTCTCCGACTGGGCAGCGACCCACACGTGGGGACCCGGCGCCGGCGAACCCGTCGCCACGGGCTCGGCACAATTCCTGCTGATCGTCGACAAGCGGCGGGAACTGGGGCTGCCGCTGCTGAATCGCTGGATCATCGCGCTGCCGTAGCGGCCGGATCCTGATCAGTCACTGATTCTGGCAAACAGCCGACGTCATGCGTGGCCCCAAACATGCACTTCGGGCCACGCCGCACCGACGCCAGGCGCTTCAGCCCGCCCGCTTCTTCTTGCAATGCGACTCAATAAAGCCGTGTACGGAGCGGCTGGCGCCCGCAATCCACGATGACCATCCCGGCCTGAAATTCCGCGCATCGTCAGCCGCGCAACTCCAGCTTCATGCCGGTCAGCACTTCGCGGAAGCTCGCCTGAAAGCCGCGGATTTCCTCGTCGGTCAGCGTGCGATCGTCGCGGCCGATGGCGGCGCGGAAGCTGAGGCTGCGCCGGCCGGCGGGGATGGCGCCGCCTTCGTAGGCGCCGACGAAGGAGAGCCGCCGCAGGAGCGGATGGGCGAAGCCGGCCAGTTCGGCAGAGACGGCGGCATACGGGCGGCTCGCATCGACCAGCGCCGAGAAGTCGAGCTCGACCTGGGGGAAGCGCGGCACGATGGGCAGCTTTTCGTGGGTTTGCAGCAACGGGCCGAGCGACGCCAGCGACAATTCGGCATAGGCGAACGACCAGGCCTTCAACCGCTCGTCGATGCGGAGTGTCAGCGTCAGCGGCACCATCGTCGTGCGGCCAATGACGCGATCGGCGAGGACGATCTCGGCGGTGCGATCGGGGTCCTCCCAGGGAAGCGGACTGGGTGTCGCGGCGCCGCTTTGTCTTTGCGCGGGCGATGCGGTGCCTTGCGAACCGATGAGGCGTTGCGAACTGGCGGAGCCTTGCGATCCGGCGGAGCGGAGGATCGGCGTGCGCTCGAAGACCTGCCGTGCCCAGCCGTAGAGCGCCTGCGTCAGCCGCTCCCACGCGATTGCGTCGGCCTTTTTGCCCTGCTGGGCGACGAGCAGGCCGAGACGCCGCTCTTGTGACGCCTCGACGGCATCGCGGCCTGGCGTGAAGACGCTGCCGATCTCCAGCAGTTGGAATCGGTCGAAGTGGTGACGGTTGCGCTCGGCCATGGCCAGCATGCCGGGGGCCAGCGATCGCCGCAGCCGGGCGCAGTTGTCGGCGGCCGGGTTCTTGAGGGTGATGCATTCTCCCGGCTCGCAGGCCAGCGTGCGCAGCCAGTCGTCGTCGTACCAGATGTAGCCGTGCACCTCGGCAAAGTCGCCGCCGGTGCAGAGCAGATTCAACGTGCGCTCCTCGACGACCAGATCGGGCGAAGTCTCGAAATGGCGGGCGCTGATGCGCGGCAGGTCGGCCTCGATGTTGTTGTAGCCGATGCAGCGGGCTATCTCCTCGATGATGTCGGCCTCGATCGAGATGTCCTTGGTGGCGCGGAAGCTGGGCGGCGTGACGTTGAGGTGGGTGCCATCGCGATCGCACTTGAACTCGAGCCGCCTCAGAATGCGCACCATCTCTTCCGGCGAGACCGGCTTTCCGATGAAGCGGGCGGCAAAGTCGCAGTCGATGCTGATCGGCTGCGGCGCCTTCGGCTGCGGATAGCAGTCGCTGAGCGTGCTGGCGATTTCCAGCCCCGGCAGCTCTGCCCGTGCCAGGCGTACGAAGCGGCCGATGCCCAGCGCCGTGTGGACCGGATCGAGCGATTTTTCGAAGCGGGCGCTGGCCTCGGTGCGATGACCCATGGCGGTGGCGGCGCGGCGGATCGTCGGTGCGTCGAAGTTCGCGCTTTCCAGCAGCACAGTCTGCGTGGCCTCGCTGACTTCCGTTTCGGCCCCGCCCATGATGCCGGCGATGGCGACATTGCGCCGGTTGCTCTGGATCATCAGCGTGTTGGGCGGCAGAACGCGCTCGACGCCATCCAGCGTCGTGAACTTCTCGCCCGGCTTGGCCACCGCCACCTGGATGTTTGCCACCTTCGCCCCGTCGAAGGCGTGCATCGGCTGGCCCAGCTCGAGCATTATATAGTTGGTCAGGTCGACGATCAGATCGATGGGTCGCATGCCGCAGTGTGCCAGCCGCACCTGCATCCATAGCGGCGCCGGCTGCGACTTCAAGCCCCGCATCATCAGGCCGGTGTAGCGCGGGCACTTGCCGGCGTCGTCGATCTCGATCGGGATTGCCGGCAGCGCCGGATTCGACAACGCGGCCGCCGGCTCGACGTCGTATGCCTTCAGCGGCAGATCGAGCATGACCGCCACTTCGCGGGCGATGCCGTAGTGCCCCCAACAGTCGGGGCGGTGGGTGATCGACTTGTTGTCGATCTCGATGATCCAGTCGTCAAACAGGGCGGCGTCGATCGCGCTGCCGGGGGCGGTCGCCGGCGGCAGGAAGAGCGCGTTCGCGCCGACCTGCGTCAGTCCCAGCGCCTGACCGGCGACGATCATGCCTTCGGCGGCGCGACCGGAGGGATCGGCATCGGAGATGGTTCGTGCGCCGACCGTCGCACCGGGCGGGGCATAGACCACGACGTCGCCGACGTGCAGATTTGGCGCGGTGGTGACGGAGGCATATTTCCGGGAGCCGGCGTTGACGACGACGCTGCGCAGCTTTTCGGAGTCTTGCGACTGAGCGCGGATGGACTCGATCCGGGCGGCGACCAGTCCGGCACAATCGGTCGAGACGTGTTCGATGCCATCGACTTCGGCGGTATGGACGGTGAATTGCAGCGCCAGATCTGCCGGGTTGAGACTGGCGGGAATATCAACGAATTCGCGGATCCAGTTCAGCGAGATGAGCATGGGCGGGAGGCTTTACGGCTGCGGGCCGCGCGGGCGAACCCTCGGTTTTCGGCCGGTTGGATAACTCACACGGGCGAAACGCCCGCCGAATGCGACCGGCGCGGGCCGGCGGCGGGTTTCGGACCTGCGTACAGGGTGCGAATTGTAGGCTATGGACGAAATGCGTCCACCGCCGGGCGAACGACTCGAAAGCGGTGCGGAATTTGGAATCGCACCGTGGGCAGGCGCGTCGTATGCTGACATAGGTTAAGATATGCCCCGGTCGGAATCCGCAAGATGTGCGGAACGCACCGGTCGGGCGGAGGCGTTCGTGCTCGGCGATGTGGCCATTTCATCGTGGGATAGTGCGCTGGTGCTTTCGGCGTTCGACGGGGGCCCGGTGTATGTCGGCTGCCTGATCTTCGGCGGCGGGCTGGTGCTGTTGTCTGCGCTGGGCGGTCATCACCACGACGTGGATGCGGGTGCCGGCCTGGCTGATGCCGCGGGCGCCGACGCGTTGGATGGCGGGGGCCTGGATGCCGGTGGGCTGGATGCCAGTGAGGCGGCATCGGCGATGGACACGGCGCACGGCGGATCGGCGACGGAACTGTTCGCCTGGTTTTCGTTGCGCTTCGTGATTTATTTCGTCGCCAGCTTCGGCCTGGTGGGCACGGTGCTGAGCTACATGAGCGAGCTGGGCTCCGGCCCGGTGCTGGCCATTTCGCTGATCGCCGGCCTGGCCGTCGGGCAGAGCATTCATTGGCTGATGCGGAGCCTGATGCGTTCCGGCGGCAACTCGCAGACCAGCGCGCGGGATTTTCTGAACAAGACCGCCCGCGTCACGGTCGCCCTGTCGCCGGGTCGCCGCGGCCAGGTGGCGGTGCCGGTGCGGGACAGCGAGGTGTACCTGACGGCGGTGTCGCAGCGCGGCGATGAGTCGTTCGCGGTGGGAGACCAGGTGGTCGTGCGGGAATATTCGTGCGGGACCGCGAGCGTGATCTCGCGGCGGGAGCACACGTTCAGGCAGGAAACGGGAGAAAGGGCCGAAACATGAGTGCATACATCCTTGCCAATACCGAAGGGCTGATGGCGGCCGCCATGATCGCAGGAGGCTTGCTGGTGACAGCCCTTTTGGCGCTGGCCATCTTCGCCAAGTTTCTCGTCGTGGGAAACCCGAGCGAACTACTCGTTATCAGCGGTAAAGCCGGCAATGACGGCCGCGGCTATCGAACGCTGATCGGCGGGCGCACCGTCGTCATTCCCATCTTCGAAAAGGTCCAGCGGCTGACGCTGCGCAACATGCAGGTCGGCCTGGAAGTCAAGGCCCAGTCCGGCGGCGGCACCATGATCCCGATCATCGTGACCGGCGTGGCCAACGTGAAGGTCTCCAGCGAGCCCGAAATCCGCGGCAACGCGATTGAGCGCTTCCTCGACCAGCCGGCCGAGAAGATGCAGCTCGTCGCCCGCGAGACGCTGGAGGGCGGCCTGCGGGCGGTCATCGGCAAGATGACACCGCAGGAGATCGTCGAGGACCGCGACAAGTTCGTCGCGACGGTGATGAACGAAGTGGTCGACGACTTCCGCAAGCTGGGGCTCATCATCGACAGCGTCAACATCCAGAACGTGCACGACGAGGACCAGTACCTGCTCAGCATTGCCCGCAAGGCGTCGGCCGAGGTGCGTGCATCGGCCCGGCAGTACGAGGCCCAGCGCACGGCGGAGGCCGAGATCAAGGAGGCCGAGGCGGTGGCCAGTTCGCGCACGGCCAGGGCCCAGCGCGAGGCCGAGGCCATGGCCGCCGAGGCTCGTGCCGCAGCACTGGCACGGCAGGCCAAGGCCGACCGCGATTCGGAGGCGAAGATCGCCGAGGCCAAGGCTGCGGCACTTTCGCGGCAGGCCCAGGCCGAGCGCGACGCCGAGGCCATGCAGGCCGAGGCCGGCGGCCGCCAGAAGGCGGAAATGGCCCGGCTATCCGCCGAAAAGGCCATTGCCGAGTCGGAAAACGCCCTTCGCATTCGCAAGGCCGAGCTTGCCCGCGAGGCGGCGCTGAAGGAAGCCGAGCGCAACAAGGCCGCCGCCGAGGCGGAGGCCGCACGGCTTCAGGCGACTGAAGTCGCCCAGGCCCAGGCCCGCCGCGACGTCTCCAAGGCCGATGCCGAAGGCGCGGCCGCCACCGTGCTCGAAGAAGGCAAAGCTCGCGCCGCCGCCATCGAGCGCATCGGCCAGGCCATCGCTGCCAATCCCGAGGCACTGAAGGTCATGCTGGTGGAAATGATGCCCGGCGTCGTCGAACAGGTCGGCAAGAACGTGGCCAACGTGCAGCTTGGCCAGATTTCGGTGGTGGACGGCGGAAATGGCCATGCGGTGGCCGGCGCCGCCATGAGCCGCGCTCGAATGCTTTCCGAAGCGCTGGCGACGGTGCAGGGCATCATCGGCGTCGACCTGCGGGAAGTCTCGCAGGCGATCGCTGATCGAATGACCAACGGCACGCCGTCCGGCGGCGCCGGCGGCTTGCCCTCGCGAACGGCGCCGGCTGCGCCACCGCGCATCGATCCCACCGGCGGCCGGCCCAAGAAAACAGAAGCAACGGCTTAGGCAACGGCCTCAAGCGCTGGCGTTCCGGCTTCGTCTGCAGCGGTTCGAGCGAATTCGGCGGCCCCTGCGCGAGAACCGTCGCATGGCCAGCCGCGCGGCCGCAATGAATCACGCCGGCCAACCGGAGTCTGCACGCATGCCGGAATCATCCACTCCGCGCCCCGGCACCTTCATCGTTCGAACGTCGCGCGATACGCGCAGCGGGCTTGCTGCACACGAAGTGGTTGAGCTGCTGGCGGCCGATCCGCTCGAGATCATCGAGGTATTGCGCGTGCACAACGTGCTGCCGGGCGGCCGGCTGGAACTGGTCGGCGTGTCGCTGCGCGAGTTCGAGCGGATGGACGGCCTGGTCTTTCCGCGCGGCGGCGTGAGCGAGGCCCGGCGCGATTACGAATCCATCGCCGCCGCCGCGCGAGAGAACCCGCCGCCCTGCCGCCTCGAGCTGCAACTGGCCCATGTTCGCGGGGCCGCGTCGCAGAGGGAAAGCGCCGCGGGCGATGCCGTCGAGACGACACACGTGACTGCCCTGCTGTTTCCGGTGGTCTGCATGGACGCGGTGCACGCATGGTTGCGTCGTGCGGATCTCTCACCGCAGGTCGCAAACGACGGGCTGCCAATGGCATTCGAGGCGTTTGAGGTGTCCGCGCCACACGTGGTTCTGCGGGAGACGCTGCATCCGTGACGTCGAACTCGGGCCTGCCATGCTCCGGCCGCGGGATCATCGTCATTCCGACGGCATCATTCCTGCACCGCGGCTTTCAAACGCTTCAGATTCTCCGCCGCGGCCGCGTTTTCCGGCGACAGCTTCAGCGCCAATTCAAAACATCGCTGCGCTTCGGCAAGATGGCCCATCGCCGCGTCGAATTCGCCCGCGCGCACGCGCTGGTTCATCAGCCGCGCGTGGCAGAGGCCGAGATTGTTCCACGACTCTGCGTGATCAGGCGCGAGCTCGACCGCCGCCTTCAGATGTTCCGCCGCCTGGTCGTACCAGCCGAGGAACAGCGGCACGTTGGCCTGGGTGTACAGATCCAGCGCCCGGATCAGCCGCGACGACTCGCCGGCAGCGCCTGTCGGAGCGCCATGCTCAGCATCGTTGCCCGCGTCGGCCGCGTCGATCCACCTGGTCGTATCGAACTCGCCCGGCCGAATCTCGCTGGCCACGATCAGATCGACGTGGGCCGGCGTACGCCGCACGAAGACGACGCTCTGCCGGTCGAGATGCACGAGTGCCCACGTCATGTCATCGCGGGCAAGGGCCTGAACCAGCGCCTGGGTATTCGAGCTGCACCGCAGCAGCACCGCGTTGATGCCGAGGCGATCGAATGCTTCGCCGTGCGGCTCCAGACCCTGCACCAAATCGAACGACAGCCGCAGCGCCTCGTCACGCACCGCAAACGTGTTGGTATTGCACAGCAGTTTGAATCGCGGCGGCAGCCACGGCAACAGGTTGCTGGACGAGAAATAGTCGACGAACAACGCCGGTTGAACCTCGTCGTGCGCGGCCAGCCAGCGCGCCGCATCCATCGTGAACGCGTTCGCGGCGTAGCCGGCGCCGAAACGCCGTGCCAGTCGCCGTTCGGCATAATAGAATCGCCCGTCGTACACCGTCCACGCGATCGCCAGACACGCCAGGGCAATGGCGATCGACAGCGCCGAGCGCCAGAATCGACAGCGGCGTGTCTGCATCGCCGAAGCCGCCCAGCCGGACAAAGCGCCCAATGCCATGGGCGTACACAACAGTGCGAAGGGCGCGATATTCCGCCGCATCTGAAGCGTCGTGCCGAACAGGATCGCAACGACGATCGCTGAAGCGAACTGTCGGCGCGCAAGGAGGGCGATCAACCCCGCCCCGCATACGACCAGCATCCCCAGGTAGGCGTCGATGGTAAAGCGGCATACGGGCTCGCCGAGAAAGGAGAACGGCGAGCGGAACTCGCTGATCTCCGACCACGCACTGGCAGCCGTGGCCGTTGCGCCGCCCATGACGTCGTGCGCGCGGAGGAAGGCGAGTGTTTTTAACGGGAAGATTGCGCCTCGCACGTGCCACGGATTGACGACGCAGGCGACCGCCTGAAGTGCCAGAGCGATGGCAAGGAGCTTTGCGCGTGGATAAGCCCCCCGCATGCCCGCGCTGCGCTCAGGCATGCCGCCCGTTGAGGGGGCGCGCCGACCTGCACGATCCGGCGCCGCGCGATCTTGCGCAATGCGGCGTTTCAATAATGCCGCGAGCATTGCCGGCGCGGCGAAGGCGGCGGTCAGCAGCAATCCGAGCAGAAAGTAGCTGTGCAGATTGACCAGCGCCACCTGCAACAACGCCAGGGCGATGACGCTCCTTCGCCGCAGGGCGCCGCTCGACAGGATCGCCAGTTGCATCGCCAGCACGGCATAGGCGAAGAGTTCCGGCCGCAGGCTGAAGCGCTCGTAGCCGGCCAACGCGGCCAGTGCAGTTGCCCCGGCAATGGCCACCGCCCCGCCGCCGTGCCGCCGGGCCACCACGGCCACGCCAGCGAAAATGATGCTCAATAGCGTCAGGCGCAGACCGATCAGGCCCGCCATTCCCGCGGTCCGCTCAACCACCGCGAACACCACCTGGCTCAGCCAGTTGGCATTCACAAACGGCACGGCGTATTCGGCGCGCAGAATCGGGTCGGGCTGGAAGCCCACGATGATTCCGGTGTCGAGGAAGTGACGCCCGTAGGCCAGGTGATAGCCCAGGTCGATGCTGGCCAGCGGAAACCATGCGAGGCAAAGGACAAGACCCGCAGCGCAGGCGACGGCAAGCAGGCCGGGCACTTCGAGCCGCGGACCGGGCCGCGTGTGCGGCATCGGCCGCGTCTGGGATTCGGCGGGCGTGGGGCTCATGCGAGTCGCGTCGTGTACCGCGAATATATCGGCCAATGAAAAAGGCCGGTCGCCCGACATATCGAACGACCGGCCTCAGATTCTACGCCGTGGCTGGCAAAGGAGCCCGTCCGCCAGTCGCGGAGGGCAGCCAGACTAAAACTCCGTCGCGCCCTGCAACGTCGGGAAGGCGTCGGCCTCGGCCTCTTCCTGGATGATGATGGTGGGCTTTACCAGGATGAGCAGCACCTGGTCATCCTTCACGTTGCTGGTGTTGGAATAGGCCCGCTTGAGGATCGGGATGCGCGACAGAATCGGCACGCCCGCATCCACGTCGCGTTCGCCGGACTGCTTCAGGCCGCCGATCAGCAGCGTGCCGCCATCGGGCACCGAGACCGTGGTGCGAATGCGCTGCGTCGTCCGCGTGGCCAGCTCGATGAAGCCGGAGCCGACCGACAGCGAGCCACCGAAGAAGACGGTCCGGAAGTCGCCGGTCACCTGGGTAAAGGTGCGGATGGTCATGGTGACGTATCGCCGATCGGACGAAGCGGTGGCCTGGACGTCGAGCGAGCGACCGGTAAGGGCCGCGAGGACGCGAGGCTGGAAGGCACCGGCATTGTCGCCGACGATCGGCGTCAGGGCGGCGATGTAGTCCTGCTCGATGAACTTCTCGAATGTGGCGCGCTGGCCGTTGAACAGGACCAGGCGCGGGGCATCGAGCTCGGACGAGCGGCGGTCAACCTGCGACGCACGCAGCAGGAAGTCCACCTGAATGTTGTCGAGGAAGCTGCCAAAGATCTGGAAGGCCGGCGTGGTGTTGACAAGGCTGCCGAGCGAGCCGGGGATGTTGGTATCGGCCGGGCCCGCCAGGTCGATGGTGTTGTTTACGATCGGAATGGAGGTACCGCTGCCCCAGCCAGGACCGACGTTGCCCGGTGCAGGGACCAGGCCGGGCTGGCCGAACGGCTGACCGAAAGGCTGTGTCGGCAATGTGATGCCGACGCCGCTCGGAGCACCAGGCGTGAATCCGTTACGCACGAACTGCCGCGGCACGAGCACCGGGTTGTTGGTGGCCGGATCCAGAATAGTCGTTCGATCGAAGCCGGCATTGCCGTTGTTCAGAACGACGTCGAGGTCGACGCCGATTTGCTCGACCCAGTTTCGCGATACGGTGATGTATCGGGCTTCGACGGCGATCTGAAGGGCGCGGGCCTGGCGCAACTGGCGGAGCAGATCACGCAGGTGGTTGTGGGCCGTGGTCGTCTGCGTGACGATGAGCTGCTGCTGGAGCGAGGAAATCGAACCGACGTTTCCGCCGGCCTCGCGCCAGCTCTCGGGATCGATCGTCGCCTGGATGAGGTCGATGATCGGCTCCAGCGGATCTTCGTCCTGCTGATCGAGTTCGTCGTCGTCCTGCTGACCGCCGCCGCCGAAGAGGCCCTGGCCGCCGCCGCCGCCGGCGCCGCCGCCGCCACCTTCAATGAAGCGGCCGCCGGCGATACCGCCGGGCTGATCGCCCTGCTGGCCGAGCTGATCGAGCGTGATCGGCTGACCGCGGAAGGTGGGCACGCTGATGAGCAGGTCCTGCACGTTGTAGACCAGCGTCTTGGTCTTGCGGCTGAGGTCTTCGCGAGTGGAGATCGAGATGACGCCGTCGTCGATGACGTAGGCGAGCTCGACTTCGCCGGCGCCGACTTCATCGAGGATCAGATCGAGAACCTTGTCGAAGCTGACGTTGTTGAGGCGAAGGCTGACTTCGGCGTCCTTCTCGACGGCGGCCGCCTCGAGGGCCGACCAGTTGGGGACGATGTTGAGATTCGTCAGTGCGCGGATCTTTTCGATGACCTCTTCAAAGGGAAGGCTGTCGAAGCGAATTTCCGGGGCGACGGTCTTCAGCCGCTCGCGGGCGCGGACGGTCTCGGGGCTGTCGCCCAGTTCTTCGGTGCTCTTGCGCTTGGCGCGAATCTCGAGCCAGTTCTTGGGATAGCGGATGTTCTCGTGATAGGGAACGCGGTCCTCGGTGGTCGAGATGAGCAGCCTCTGCTCTTCGGTCTTGTTGATCAAGTTGATGTCGACCGCGCGGATGTTCTGCACCAGGTCCTCAAGGGTGTCGCGCATCCAGGCGGCGTTGCCGTTGAGGGGATCGATGGCGAGGACCTGGTTGAGGACCTCGACCGCCTCGTCCAGCTTGCGCTCGCGCTGGAGTTCGCGGGCCCGCTCCATCAGTTCGTTCACCTGCCGAAGCTTGGTGGCCTCGACCTGTTGGATGCGCTCTTCCTCGCGCTGGGCGATCTCGCGCTGTTTGCTGATGACGATCTGCTCTTCGTAGGCGCGCTGTTCGGATTCGATGAAGCCTTCCAGATCGCGAGCCTGCTGGCGAAGCAGCTCGTAGTCGGAGGCGGGTGTGGCATAGCGCCGATTGGCTTCGATGAGTTGCCGGGCGGCATCCAGCAGGCGGCGGGCCTCGACGAAGTCATTGTTCAGCACGGCCTCGCGAATCCGCCGCTCGGCATCGCGATAGCTGGCGACCGCCTTCTGCCAGAGCAGGGCGTTTTCGGCGGCAAGCTCGTCGACCAGGGAGCGTTCGGGCGGCGGCGGCGGAACGAATTCCTCCTGTGCCTTCTTGTCGGAGGCGACGAGCTGGCCGGTCTTGGTGTCGATCATGTCGACGCGCTTCTGGGCGAACGATTTCTGCTCGACGGTGGCGAAGTCGGCCAGCATGACGGCAGCGTAGTAGCCGCGAGCCTCTTCGTACTTGCTGGCGTTGAATGCCAGATCGCCGGCGTTGAGATCGGCCTTGACCTTGGCGATGGCCGTGATGGCGATGGCGGTCTTGTTGAGGTAGTGATCGAGCCGGAGCTGGTCATCCTCCGAACTCAAGTCGCCCTTGTCGATTTCGTTCAGCAGCTTGCGCGACTGCTCGTACTGGCCCTCGTCGTACAGGCGTACGGCCTTGGCCAGGCGATCGGCGGCGGAAGTGGAATCGTCCGCACGGGCGAGGCTGACGCCAAGCGTCAACGCCAGAAGCAACGCGCCGAGAAGCGTCTTGGACCGCATGGGGTTCTCCTTACGAGCGGGTCTATCGGCTCGCGCAATGCACGAACCTGTGCGAGAATGCAAGCTTAGCTTCCTGAAAATCATAGCCGTTTGGGCCGGTGGGCTGGTAGGTCTGTACCGTGCCGTTCTGCCTGTGCCGCGCGGGGCTGCCGTCGAAGACCGAGGGAGGGATGTAAAGCTGAATTCGACGGCCGTGCCTTGCTTCAGGCGTTTCACCCCTGATAGCGTTCAACTTTACGCAGATGGTCTTGCGAATGCAAGCTTTTATGCGCCGCGAACCTGTCGCAGATTGTGAAGAAAAACGGCCATTTACAGCCATCGGTTACCGGCCGTAGCGATGGCGGCGACACTGGTGTCGCGAATTGCGCTGATTCACGACCAGCGAGCGCCGACTCCGGGTGTTGTGAAATTACCGGGGCGTGATCTGCCGCATACCGCGCTGACTACGTTGCGAAGCGACTAGTGCGTGGCACTCGGCGGACCTGCTGGCTCCAATCGGATGCGGCGCCGGCAATTCCTGCCGGAACGTGGCAGTGCCTGCCGGGCCGCGCAAACCTGCGGAAAATTCACCACCGCGAATGTCCGCAAAGGAGGTCAGTATGGGGCCTGAAATCGCTTGTTCCTTGACCCGATCGTCCCGCTTACAAAAGCAGCCGCAACCTGCTACGTCCTATAGGGTTGCAATGACACTGGCCCTTTTTTCAAGCATTTATTTGCCGCTTGGCAATGTTGGTGTTATATTAAAAGGTCTCATATCACCCCCGCTCGGGGGTTTTTGGGGCAAGGAACAGCGGCAAATTTTTGTTTTGCAGTACTTTACGGCCGATTGCGCGCGAACTTGCAAGGAAGCCAAAGTACCACGGACGGGTTGATGTGATCGGACGGGATCGGGCGTCAAAGACGGAGCAGGTGCGCCAAGCGAGCGACATTGTGGATGTCGTCTCGTCCTACGTGACCCTGAAGCGCGCCGGCCGGGATTTCAGAGCTTTGTGCCCCTTCCACAACGAGAAAACCCCATCGTTCCACGTCGTACCGGCCAAGCAGATTTACAAGTGCTTCGGCTGCGGCGCCGGAGGTGACGTCTTCAAGTTCATCCAGCAAAAAGAAGGCGTTCCGTTTCCCGAGGCCCTCGAAATCCTCGCCCGTCGGGCCGGGATCGATCTTGAGCCTGCCCGCGCCCGACCGACCGGCACTTTCGGCCCCTCCGATCTCGAGCGCGTCAATCGCTGGGCGGCCAAGTGGTTCGCGAAACAACTCGCTCTGGATGTTGGTGAGGCTGCCCGGTCCTACGCTCAGCAGCGCGGCATCGAACCGGCCTGGGTCGAAAAGTTCGCCCTGGGCTTTGCGCCTGATTCATGGGATGCAATGGTCCTTGCGGCCCGCGCCGCGGGCATTCCGGAGCGCCTCCTGGCGGCAGCCGGGCTTGCGAAAACAAGGCAGGACGGCTCGCTTTACAGCGCCTTCCGCCACCGCCTGATGTTCCCCATTCGGGACGCGTTGGGCCGGGTCATCGGCTTCGGCGGCCGCACGCTCGGAGACGATCCGGCCAAGTACCTGAATTCGCCTCAGACGGCCATATTCGACAAGAGCAAGTGCCTTTTCGGGCTGGATATCGCTCGCGATCGCATGGCCCAGTCGAGAGAGGCCATCGTGGTGGAGGGATATCTGGATTGCCTGGTCGCCCACCAGTCTGGCTTTGCCAACGTGGTGGCCACCCTGGGCACCGCATTGACACCCGACCACGCCCGCTCATTGAAAAGATATGTCGATCGCGTCGTTGTTATCTTCGACTCGGACGACGCCGGCCGGGCGGCGGCGGATCGTTCCCTGTCCACGCTTCTGGCCGAGCGGCTGGATGTTCGCCTGTCGCACGTCCCAGAAGGTAAGGACCCCGCGGATCTGCTTATTTCAAAAGGGTCGGACGCCTTTTCAGCCGTTTTGACCTCGGCCTGTGAAGCGCTAGAATTCAAATGGAATCAGATGCGCGGGCGCTATCGCGACGCGGACTCGGGTCCTGAACGCCGCCGGGCAATTGAGGATTTCATATCCCTGCTCGCTGGCAGTCCGCAGGTCGGAGCATCCGATCCCATTCAGAGGGGGTTGATTCTTAACCAGGTCGGGAAGTTCCTGGGCCTCTCCAGTGAAGAGGCCCATCGTATATGGCGCAGGGCGGCGAGGCAGGCGCCCGTGGCCGCATCGAGCGGCACGGTCCGCGCGCCCGATCGCCGCTTTGGCGACGAAGTGACGGCGGCCATGCGCGAGTTGGTGGCCGTGCTGCTGAACGAGCCGCGACATTATGCCGCGGCTGCCGTCGAGTTCGATCCCGAATTGTGCCGGGACGAGACGCTGAGGAACATCGCCCGCGGCCTGGTGGAATCGCTGCGGGAGGAAGGTGACGAATTCTCCATCGCGCGGTTTATCAGTCGGTTCGATGATCCGGAAACAGCCGGATTGATCACCGATCTGCACCTGGCCGGCGAACGGCGCGGCAATTTTGAGGCAGTTGTAGACGGCGCAGTGCGGCGCATGCAGTCGGCACGCGAGCACGACCTCTACGACCAACTCGTTGCCGCCATCCGCCAGCCGCGCGATCAAGTCCCCACGGAAGGGGCCCGAGAGGCGACCGACACGACCGATGCCGACTGCGCCGGCGCAGAATTGAACGCGGCGCGCGAGCTGGTCGAACTGGTGCGATCCTCCGGAGGTTTTGCGGCCCGGCGGCATCTGGCAGTCCCGCGAATGGGCGACGCCGATGCATCGAAGGGACCGTGAAAACCGGCGGAGCCGGTGACAGCTGAGCGTAAGGACAACAGGAATTCCGCAGGCAGGCAGCCGGCCCCGTACGTCATGTGACGATCGGCCGGCGCGGAAGCGGTAGTCGCCCGCGGCGAGATTTTTCGCCGCACGAGGTGTCGGCACTGAGTGGATGCCCACACAAAGACACTGCTTCCGCCATGGCGTAAGAACGCAGAACTGGAGCGATAGGCCGCATGACGAAGGTCGCAACAAAGAAATCCGCCGAGGCGACGGTCCCCGCACGCCCGGTCGACGAAAGTGAGTTTGCCGCGCTTGGCCTCACCGAGCTGGTCGAAAAGGGCCGACAGGTCGGCTATCTGACCTGGGACGAATTCAACGAGGCCCTGCCGGACGACGCCGTCGTGCCGGAGCGCCTCGAGAACCTGTTTTTGCGACTTGAGGAAATGGGCATCGAGATGGTGGAGGACGGCGAGCGGCCCAAGCAGGCCGGCCCCGCCGAGCAGGCCGCCAAGGATGCCACTGTCGCGACTCCCGAGGACGAACTCCCGCTCGAGACTCCCAGCCGCCGCATCGACGATCCGGTGCGGATGTATCTCACGCAGATGGGCGAGATTCCGCTGCTGACGCGCAGCCAGGAGATCGCCCTTGCCAAGAAAATCGAACTGACGCGAATGGCCTTCCGGCGGATGGTGCTGGAGTCCGATTGCAGCCTGGCCGCCGCGGCGGACATCCTCCAGAACGTGCACGACGGCGTGCTGCCGTTCGATCGCACCATGAAGATCTCCAGCGGCGAGAACCAGGCCAAGCAGGCCGTCCTGTCGCGCCTGCCCGGCAACCTCGGCACCGCCCGCAAGCTGATGGAGCTCAACCAGCAGGACTGGGTGACGCTTCAGGAAGGCGGTCTCGACGACAAGGCCAAGATCGACGTGTGGCGCCGCATCAATACCCGCCGCCGCAAGGCCGTCCGCCTTTTCGAAGAGCTGGCACTGCGCACCAGCCGCGTCACGCCCATGATGCGCAAGCTGTTCGCCCTCTCCGACAAGATGACCGAGCTTCAGCGCATCCTCGCCGACCGCAAGCAGGTCGCCACCATGCCGGTCGAAGAGACCGAGGCCATGCGCGACGAGCTGGCCGGCTTCATGGATCTTGTCCTCGAAACGCCGGAGATGCTCCGCCGCCGCGTGATCAACATCCGCCGCGTCTTCGCCGAGTATGAAGACGCCAAGCGCAAGCTCTCCGGCGGTAACCTGCGCCTGGTCGTGTCGATCGCCAAGAAGTATCGCAACCGCGGCCTGCCCTTCCTCGACATCATCCAGGAAGGCAACACGGGCCTGATGCGCGCCGTCGACAAGTACGAATACAAGCGCGGCTACAAGTTCAGCACCTATGCCACGTGGTGGATTCGCCAGGCCATCACGCGGGCCATCGCCGATCATGCCCGAACCATCCGCATCCCCGTCCACATGATCGAGACGATGAGCCGCCTGCGGAACATCTCGCGCGAACTGCTCCAGGAGCTCGGCCGCGAGGCCACCATGGAAGAGATCGCCAAGCGGGCAAAGATGCCCGTGGGCGAGGTCCGCCGCGTCAGCCGGCGCTACCGCCCGGGCACGCTCGTCCTCGAGACCGAGCTCGAGACGGCCGACGGCGTGGTGGCGCTCATCGACTACATGCCCCCGCGCACGCCCGAGCGCGACGTGGTGCGGATCGTGGAGGGCCGGCGGGGCCGGGTCGCGCTCCGGATGGAGCTGATCATCCGCTTCGACTACGGCTCGATCGTGCC
>CAYOZN010000036.1:22930-42689 GCA_964408455.1 uncultured Planctomycetaceae bacterium | reverse complement strand
ACAAGCAAACATGCCGAGGAAATTCCGGACGGCTGCTAAGCAGGGAAAGATGCGAGTAGTAACCGGTGTACTCGTTCCGAGGAATCGCACGCTCCGAAAGTTTCTTGGGGGGAAGAAACTCGTCAAATTCGTGCGCGCCACTCGTGGCGCCCGTGGCGGCTTGTTTTGGGGAGCCGTGTCCGTCGGCCATTGCATGGCGGCCTTGGAGCTTGCATGCGCAGCGGCATGTGCGGCTGATTAAGTGCGTATAAATGCCAGCATGTAAAGTGGTGGCCTTCTCGCTGCACATACAAGCCCGGTCTGCGCTAATGGCAAAGCAATGTGCTCAAGAATCTGCAGAGTATGTTATTCTGGGTGCGGAAATATGAAGCTGGCCTACTCGTCGTCTGCCTAGCGACAAGCGTAGTATTATTCATGCTTCAGTTTAGAGGCTTGGCAATCGCTATACTAATAGTTCTGCCGATCCTCACCGGCGTATTCGCGTTAAAGGCGAACACCATCGAGCGCGAACACATACACAGCCTGTTCTCTCTGCGTGAAGTCGATGTACAACAAGAATTAGACCACGTTTGCGAACAAACGGGTGTTGCAAAGCGCGATGCGCTTCGTTTGTGGCTGGGACTTTCCGCGTTCTTTGGCTTGCCCCATGAAAAGCTACGCGCTACTGACAGACTTGATAAGGAGCTGAAAGCTGCATACCATGATCCTGATGGCGACATTGTTCTGCATTGGGGATTCTTGGATGAGAACCATGAGTATTCTGCCGGACTAAGGGCGTTATTGGCAGAAGGCAATGTTACAATTTCAAAGCTCATCGGTTTCATGCGGACGCTCGAATTTGAGCGCGGCTTTCCAATTGTGCGAACGGAACGCGACGGTGGTGGACCTGTCGCATACTTACTTCGATCGACATTGTGCAGCAAGTGTGGTTATGATCTTCGCGGACTGCCGACTTTTGATTGCCCTGAATGTGGGGCCAGTCAGATCGGCGAAAGACTTGGACGGCACGCCGTGTAGCAAGTTCATTACGAACGGCCAGGTGCCATGCCGACGCCACGCCGGCGATGTCCTGACTGAGAGAACCTCCCACCACCCGGCGATGTCGATGACGGAGTGAACGGTTCGGCGTCGGCATGCGGGGCGCGGGAGTGATCCGGGCGGGCACCGCAACCCATGCCGATGGCACGGAGGCTGTCGTCGATCCAACGGTGGGGCAAGAAAAGGTGTCACCTTGAATTTCCCATTGACATGAGGCCGCTCATCCGCGAGGCCGCCTGCCGCGGCGACATGACGGGGAATGCGGTCGTGAATCCCGGCGCGCCGCAATCGTCGATGACCAGTTCGACGATGCACGGGTGCCCCCGCTCTGCCGACCAGGCGTCTCGATTCGGTTCGCATCGCGGCCATGCAAATGCCAGTGGCCGTCGCCCCGTAACCCGCCACTCACTCGCAAAAAAAACAACCAAATCTCACTTGACCCAACCCGCGACCCACCCGCGACTTGACCCGATCGCATCGATTCTCTCCACGCCGTTCCACTTGCCTTCCGGATAGTGGCGACCTATCCCATCCATGATAGCGGCCACGTGCCGGAGAGGAGTTGTGCCCCATGAACGATCCCGCCACCACCGGCGATCCCGTCGCCCCATCTGAATCCCAACGCGATTCCGTTACCGTCGCGCAATCCCCCGGCGCCACAGCCGATCCGCTCGCCGGCGCCCGATCCGGGGCCGACGCCGCCGGCCCCTCCGCCGCCGCGCATCCTTCCATCGATCACCTGCTCCCCCCGCCCGAACACCTCGCCCGGCAGCGCAGTGTCGCCGGCCTGGCCTTCAACTGCATCGAGGATGGCCTGAACAGCACGCCCGAACCGAAGAACCTGCACGAGCTCACCCGGGCCCTGGGCGAACTCCGCTCCCAGGAGTACGAAGGCATTCGCGCCTTCTCCACCCTCCATGTCGCCTTCCACCGCGCCGAGGCCCTCCGCCGCGCCGCCGATCTGCGCGAGCAGATGGCCAGGCGCTCCCCCACGCGCGCCCGCCGCGGCACAGGCGCCGCCCGCCGCGCGGCGCCGTTCCACGCGGACGAAGTCGGCAGTGCCGCATCTGCGGCACCGGCTGTGCCCGCACCCGACGCCGACGGCGATCTCGAAGACGCCCCGCGCCAACAGTTCAACCGCGAACACCTCCGCGCCGCCGTCCGCGAAATCTATGGTCTCAACATCGACGACTGGTTTACCACGCCCCTCCAGCCCCTGCCCGCCCCCGAACAGCCCGCCGCAAGCGACGCCGAAGATTTACTTCCTGACGCAAACACCCCCGACGCGTCGCCTCCGCTCGCAAATACCGTCGAAATCTCATCGCCAACAGCGAGTGCCGCCCATGTTACACCGCCCCCCGCGGAGCCCGACGCGCCCGACGTCTACCTCAGCGTCAACAGCGACGCCCGCCTGCCCGGCCTTGCCCGACCACCGTACCAACGCCGGCAGCCCCATCGCCCTCCGCCGCCCCCCGTCCACGTCCCCGGCCCCACCGCTCATGCATGGATTCTCGGAGGGCGGGACAGTCAGCTTTGCCGCAATGCCCTGTCGAACTGCGATAGGAGGCGACGCATCGTCGTGGAAATCCGGAAAAAAGTTGGGTGCCATGCCGACGCCACACCGGCGATCCCCCGCGCGTAGAATCGCGCCCGAAACCAGCAGCATCGCCCCGCGAAGCGAACCGTCCGGCATCGGCATGCCTCGCGCCCTCGCGCGCGCGCGTCAACCCCCAACCGGCGCCAGTTCCCGCTCCTCCGCCGGCCGCGTCGCCGCCTCCCCGAACGCCTCGCGATACTTCGCCGCCATCTCCTCCGCCGCCCTCCGGTAGGCCGGCGAAAAGAAGACGCTGCCGTGATCGGCCCCCGGCACCAGTGTCACGCGCGCGTCACTCCCCAGCCCCGCCAGCGCCTCCTTGAGCAGCTTTGTCGCCCCCTCCAGGTAGAAGGTGTCCTCCTCCCCCATGATCACCGTGATCTTCCCGCGCAGCCGCCGCTCCAGCCGCGGCCAGTCGCCCTTCAGGTTCTCCACGATGTCGTACCTCCGCCAGTGCTCCACCACCCGCCGGTCCACCGCCCCGCTCACCCGGTCGAATAGCGGCGCCGGCTTTCCGTCCGCCCCGCGCGGGCTGAAGACCGCGTCAAACGCGCCGAACTGCCCGCCCGGCCCCACCACCCACTCCGCCGTCGCCTCGTCCCGCAGCGTCATCATGATGGCATCTCCCTGCCGCATGATCGGCCGCGTCCGCCCCGCCGCGTCGCGGTACATGTTTTCGCTCGCCGCCGCGTCGTACAGGTCGATCCCGCAGAAGTCGCGAAACGTCACCGAATCCGGCGCCCCCGCCCAGCACCCGCCGAACACGTCCGGATACGTCACCTGCAACCACAGGCTCGACCAGCCGCCCGACGAATGCCCGGTCACGAACCGCGCCCGCTCGTCGCCGATCAACCGGAACGCCTTCTCCAGGTGCGGGATGAACTCCTCGACCAGCGCCTGCCCGCGCGGCCCGTTGTTCGCCGAGTCCGCGAAGACGTGGTGCCCCTCCGGCGAACTCGGATCGAGCCCGACGATGACAAAGTCCGCCGCCGCCCCGCGCCCAACGCCCAGCATTCGCGCGAATCGGAGTGAGCCCTCGTGATTGTCGCCGAATCCGGTGATTGCATAGACCGCCGGCCATCGCCGCGCCGCGTCCCGCTCGTATCCCTCCGGCAGTTGCACCAGCGCGCGATGAAGGACATCCCGACCGTGGAATCGCGACAGCAGTTCGCTGCGCAGCTCCACCAGCCGCTGGTTCGAGCGCAACTCGCGCGGCACTGGCGGTTTGACCCTGCGCGTCAGGCGGATGCGCACGATTCCCGACGTGGCCGGATCGAGTTCCCGCGTGATCCACTTGCTGCGCAGATTGCCCGGCGCATTGGGCCCGTGCGCTTCGTCGACGCTGGTGTGCATCACCGCCCGGATGCGATAGGTGCCGCGCGGCAGCTGTGCCAGCGGCGCGGGAAAGCCGCGCGGTTCGCGGACGACCAGCGGCTCGCCCGGTTTCCACTGCGTCGCATCGACCGAAAAGATGGGCTGGCTGACCGGCCAGCGATGATCGTCGCCGGGATCGCCCGACAGCTTGTCCGTCAGGTACAGAATGACCCGCCCGCTGAAGGGCTCGGGATGCAGCTTGCCGCTGAAGCTCAGTTGAAATGCCAGCGGGGCCGGCTCGTCCTGCGCCGCGGCCGGCGCGGCCACCAGCACCGGCAGCACCCACAGGAGTGCCACGCGCGCCGGCGAGTGCCATGCATGTGTCATGTGAAAGCCCGTCCGCGGCTCAGATCGAGCCCGCTGCGATTGCCCATCCCCGCATCCCCGCGTCACCGCGTCAGTGTCACGACGCCGGCACCTACGCCTTCAGCTTCTTCCAGTCCGCCAGAAACTTCTCCAGTCCGATGTCCGTCAGCGGATGTTTCAGCATCTGCTCGAAGACCTTGTAGGGCATGGTGCCGATGTCCGCCCCCGCCTTGGCCGCCTGCACCACGTGCAGCGGGTGCCGCAGGCTCGCCGCCAGGATCTCGGTGCCGTAGGCATAGTTGTCGTAAATGACGCGGATTTCCTCGATCAGCGCCATGCCGTCGTGACCGATGTCATCGAGGCGGCCCAGAAATGGCGAGCAGAATGTCGCGCCGCACTTGGCCACGATCAGCGCCTGGAGCGGCTGGAAAATCAGCGTGAGATTGGTCTTGATGCCCTCCTCGGTGCAGATCTTCAGGGCCTTCACGCCCTCGGCGATCGTCGGCAGCTTCACGACGACGTTCTCGGCGATCTTCGCCAGCTCGCGCGCCTCCTTCAGCATCCCGGCGCAATCCAGCGACGTCACTTCCGCCGAGACCGGCCCGCTGATGATCTCGCTGATCTGGCCGATCAGCGTCTTGAAATCCTTGCCCTCCTTCGCCACCAGGCTCGGATTGGTCGTGATGCCATCGACGATGCCCAGCGCCGCCCCGGCGCGGATTTCATCGAGATTGGCCGTATCCAGGAAAAACTTCATGCGACGAACTCCAGAAGAGAATGAAAAATGAAGAATTCCAAATTCAAAATTCTGAATCTCCCAAATCGAATTCTGCATTTTTCATTTTTCATTTTACATTTTGCATTTTGCATTCTTCATTCACGCCAGCACATCCATCTCCGCCAGCTCGCGCTCCGCCGCCTCGGCCGTCAACGCCTCGCCGGCATTCAACCGCGTCACGATCTCGGCGACCTTCGCCTTGCCGCGCTCCTTGGACAGCTCCCGCAGAAAGCCGTCGAAGAAATGGTCCCCCGCCATCGCCCGGTTGATCTCGCTGGCCTTGTTGTGTTCGTCCAGTTCGGTGAAATAGACGACGCGATACCGCCGGTCGTAGTCGGCTTCGCGGTAGATCTCGAACATCACCTTGTCGGCTGTCGTCGCCAATGGAAACGCCTCATACCGCTGCCGTCAGGCGCCTGCGGTGTTGCCCGCGGACCCGAAAAACCATGCCGAAGCCGGCTATAAACCACCGATCTGAATCTAGCCGAACTTGCGGTTCCCGGCAACGCAGGCCCTGGAGCATGAACACAATGGTGCCCGTCGATCCGATCGCCATCCGCCGCCCGCCAACGCCTGCCGGGCGCCGAGCCCGCGCGCCGGCACGCCTCGCCACCTTGATCCTGCTTTGCGCGAGCCTCCCGGCCGATCGCGGGACATCCCGCGCGGCCGCCCAGCCCGTCGACGAGCCGGGGCGCGCCGGGCAAAACCAGGACGAATTGAAGCGCAGCCCGGCAGACGCAACTCCTGCGATCACCGCGGGCGATTCCGCCGTAGCCGTTCGCGTCGAGCCGCAGCGCCGCGCCGACGGGCGGTTCTCATTCGATGCGTTCGTGCCGACGTCGGCGGAGATTCCCAGCGCACCAGCGATGGCACTCCAATACGAGGCGCGCGGGTGGTGGCAGACGAATGTCAGCGAACAGGATGCGCAGTTCGCGATGATGGAGCATGACCTGCGGCTGGCGGCGCCGATCGCGCGGGATGAGACCGAACAGTGGCTGGCCACGCTGCGCCTGCGCGCCGTGGATATCGAAGGGGCGGCGCGCCTGCCGGACACCGGCGATCGCCTGCCGGATGCGCTCTACGATCCGCGGATAGGCCTGCGCTACACGCGCAGGCTGACGAATGACTGGATGGTGGGCATCGATGGCTACATCGGCTCGCCGGGCGACAAGCCCTGCGCGAGCCTGGACGAGATCGCGATCAATGTCACCGCCTTTGCACGCATCCCCCACGGGGATCGGAATGCGTGGCATGCGTATGTGAACTTTGCGAACACCCGCGACTTTGCGAACTATGTGCCGCTGCCGGGCGTCGGGTACGAATTTCACACGGACATGGGCCTCGACGGGCTCGTCGGCGTGCCATTCACGTGGCTCTCATACAGGCCGGAGGTAAGGCTCTCGCTGCGGGCGAATTATCTCATTCCGCGAAACATCGACGCGGAAGCGGCATGGTCGCTGGGAGACTGCGGCGAACTGTTCGGCGGGTACGAGTGGGACAACAGCCGCTGGTTCCGGCACGACCGCGACGACGACGATGACGCGCTGACATACCACGAGCAGCGGGTAAAAGCGGGCTGGCGCTACAGTGTCGATGGCGTGTCGCTGGAACTGGAGGGAGGGTACTCGTTTGACCGGTTCTGGTTCGAGGCGGAGGAGTACGAGGACAGAGGAGAAAACAGGATAAACGTCGGGGATGGACCGTACCTCATGTTGCAGGTGCGCGTCGAGTTGTAAAAACGTGGTCGGTCAAAGACACGATTAGGATTAGGATGACGACTAGGATTGAGAAGAGGATTAAGAGCAGGATTAAGAGAAAGAGCAAGAAGCAGACGCACCATGCCGCAGTTCCAGCGGTGCCGGTCGGATGGCGTTTCAGATTTCGAGTAGAATGAGGAGGATGACCATGAACGGGATAATGGTTTCGAGTAGGGAACAGGCGCGCCTTGCATAACGCCGAGTCCCCGTCGGAGGAGCATTATGCCTGAGAATAAACCGATTTGGTTTGATCACGAAAAGCTGGACGTATATCGCGAGGCGGTGGCCTTCGTCGGCTGGTTGTCTGCCTTGCTTGAAGGCACCGTTCGGATCGGAGACGTGAAGGAGCAACTTGATCGTGCGTCGAATTCCATTCTGCTGAACATTGCCGAGGGGAACGGGAAATACGCACCGAAGGATCGCTGCCGATACTTTGACACTGCACACGGATCTGCGCTGGAATGCGCCGCTGGGCTGGACATTCTGGTCGCAAAGGCAAAGCTGGCCCCCACACAGATCGAAACCGGCAAAGTGCACCTTCAGAAAATCGTGCGCATGCTCATGGGGTTGATTAAGAAGAACTCAACTCGTGAGTACCAGCGTGGCGGACAAGATAGCTGACGTACCTGGCGTGACGCGCACCGACGCACCCTAGAAGCGAAAGATCCTACTCATACTCCTTATCCTGCTCCTCATCATCTTCATCATCATAGTCATCATCCTAATCGTACTCCTCGGCCACTCAATCAGCGGTCAGCACTTCATCAATGTGCCTCGCCGTGGCCGCTCGGATGAGCCAGTCGTGAAGCTGCTTGAGGTCCCTGCATGATTCGAGCATGGCGTGGTGCTCGCCGTTGATCTGGATGCCGCGCGATGCCAGCAGCGTGGCAATGGACTTTGCCGTCTGGGCGCGCTGAGCGGCGGCGAGCTGTTCCTGCTCCTCGGTCTTCTTTTCTTCGGGCTCCAGCTTCTTCATGGCCAGTTTGTCGCCGGTTGCCTTCGCCACCAGTTCGTACCACTGCTGCGGATAGCCGGGGTGCGTGACGTTGCCGTGCTCGTCGCGGACATTGCCGTCGAGGTATTTCCAGATGAGGTGTTCGCCGAGCCTGCGCCAGCGTGCGGTCGTCTCGTCGCCGGCTTTCACGCTGTAGTCCGTCAAATAGTCGATGGCCAGGCGCGGGGACTGCTGGTGCAGGGCCAGTGCCGCGGCAGCGACATCCTGCTGGTCGGCGATGAACCGCGACTCCAGCTCGCGCTGGACCTGCCGCACGTCCCGGATCATGTCGTCGTAGCGCAGATAGCTGTAGTTGGCCACGAAGTTGAAGACCCAGAAGGCCGAATCCCACGAGAATTCGCGGAAGTTGCCGGTGCCGACGGCGAAGCTCTTCGGCACGCGGGTGTTGGCGCAGTACATCGGCACATAGACGGTGCTGTAGGTGTCATCCATTCCGAACCAGAGGATGCCGCCGATCGGATCGGGCAGGTTGCCGCGCGACTGGGCCACGAATGAGAAGCCGGTCTGCTGGGTCGACGTGGCCCGCTCGTTGAAGTATTCCTGCTCGCCGACCTTCCAGGTGAGCGGACGCCATCGGTATGGCAGCTTGTAGGGGCCGGCGCCGATGTCGGCGGTCATGTCCAGCTCGGTGCCGGTGAAGTGGTCGCGCATCAGCTCCATCACGTCGTGGACGCTGAGCTTGCGATCGGGCTTGATCCATAGTGGCAGCGGCTCGGCACCGGGCTCGCCGGTGACCCAGGCAGTGCCGAGGCCGTTGGACGGGGCGGCGCGGCGGAACATGCACCAGACGCGGGCATCGCAGAAGCGCAGGGCGCCGTAGTCGAGGGGGGCATAGGCATCGGCAAAGCTGAACTGTTCATCCGGGCCGGAGAAGTAGCCCTTGTCGCGTGCAAAGGTGATGACATCCTTTGAGTAGATCGTATTGTCGGGGTGATTCAGCGGGAACTGGCGGATGCGGGCCTGGTTGGCGTGACCGCTGATGTAGCCGTCGGGCACGCGGCGTGCCACCCAGACGGCACCCTTGTTCTCCGGTCCCTTGCCGATGATCTCGAAGAGCCAGCATTCATCGGGATCGGAGACGGACATGCTCTCGCCCGAGGAATAGTAGCCGTACTCGGCGACGAGGTCGGTCATGATCTTGATCGCCTCGCGGGCGGTGCGGGCGCGTTCCAGGGCGATGTACATGAGGCTGCCGTAGTCGATGAGGCCCTTTGGATCGTGCAGCTCGCTGCGGCCGCCGAAGGTGGTCTCGCCGATGGCGACCTGGTGCTGGTTGATGTTGCCGACGACGGTGAATGTCTCTGGGGGCTGGGGGATCTCGCCGAGGAACTTGCCGGTGTCCCACTCGTACACCTTTCGCATGGCGCCGGGGAGGTGGCGGGCGGCGGGGGTGTGGTAAAGCTCGCCGTAGAGGACGTGGGAGTCGGCGGAGTAGGTGATCATGACGGAGCCGTCGGCGCTCGCGCCCTTCGTGATGAGGAAGTTGGTGCAGGCGCGGGCGCGGGGCGCGGTCGCCAGCAGTGCCAGTGTGATGACAGTGATATAGCCGTGGAGTCGCATGGGCGTCCCTCGCTTAACTGGTGTTGGGGTTTACGGAAGTTGGGTTGATTATACAGGCGATTGAGCGAGGGGCCAATGCCATTGATGGATCGGAGACACAGTGCGCGGCGTGGAGGGATGTTCGGCCGGCCGCAGAGACTAACGCACCGGCTGATAGCCGGTGCCACACTGCACGTTCACCGACTATTAGCCGGTGCCACACTCGTTCAGCCACGCTCAATCATTGGTTACTGGCTGGTGCAGCGTGCGAGGGGCCCTCGACGAGGGCGGGGGACTGCTGGCGGCGGACCTGGACGAGCTGGGCGGCGATGCTGACGGCGATTTCGGGCACCGTGATGGCACCGATGTCGGCGCCGATGGGCGTGTGGACGCGGTCGAGCTGCTGCTGGGCGACGCCGCGGGCCTTCAGGTCGTCGAAGATGATGCGGGCCTTGCGGCGGCTGCCGATCAAACCGATGTAGCCGGCGGGGCTGTTGATCACGGCGTCGAGGGCCTGCTCGTCGTGGCTGTGACCGCGGGTGACGATGACGACGTAGCAGCCTTCGTCGGCCGCGCGGTCGCGTAGTGCCTGTGCGATGTCACCAACGACGAGCTCGACGGACCGGCCGAAGCGTTCACGAGCGGCGAACTCGACGCGGTCGTCGATGACGACGACGTGGAAGTCGAGATCGACGGCGAGGCGGGCGAGGGCGTGGCCGACGTGACCGGCCCCGGCGATGAGCAGGGTGGGCGGGACCTCGAGCAGGACGTGCCAGGTCTGCGGGCTGCCCTCATGGTCGACGACGACGGGGAAGCGGGCGGGGCGGCGCTTGCGTGCGTCGTCGAGTGCCATCTGGTAGGCACTCAGCTGGTCGGGGCGGGCGACGGGCATGATGCCCACGTCCATGCGGCCGCCGCAGATGAGGCCGTCATCCCAGCCGAAGTCGTGATCGAGGACGTAGCTGGCGAGGCCGCTCTTGCCGGCGAGGAGCATTTCGTAGGCCTGCTTTCGCACGGTGGCCTCGACGCAGCCGCCGCCGAGGGTGCCGGTGGTGGACATGTCGCTGCGGACGAGCATGGTGGCGCCGGGGCACTGGGGGGTGGAGCCGCGGGTGGCGACGATGGTGCAGAGGGCGGCGGGGCGACCGGCGGAGACGTCGGCGATGAGGGATTCGAGGATGTGGAGGTGTTCACTCAAGCTGCGCTCCTGGGGAGATGATAGTCCGAGGACGCGATAAATCATTGCGCGGCGCGGCAATCATCCGGCCGAGTCGTCACGCAGTTTTTCCGATACATTCCTTCCGCACTCGGGACAGATTCCAGTCGTATTGCCGGTAAGGCAATAACCACACGCACAATTTCCAACAATATCTTCATCTTCATGCGGCACCGGGGATGCAATCGTATACACCGCAGTAGCAACGGCAGCGGCAGCGAGCGAGTATAAGAAAACCGCCCCAGACAGCACAAACAACCCCAGGAGGATGTTGCCTTGAACATGCAGCTCTTGCGGCACCAGCGTACTAACTGCGTACATTCCCGGAGCGTATACATATTCTACTTTGCGAAGCCACCATTCCTGCGTAAATTCAAGACTGACAAATTCGAGACTTGCAATTGCCATGACTGCAAAGAATTGCAATGCCAGTGAACCAGCGAAGCAATAGACGAAGGTGATTAAAAGTCGCTTTATGGAATTAGTTCGCCGAGCCACTGCAATCTCGGAAAATCTTATCCAGGCTACTTCGCCAAGTCACGCCGTTTCATCTGACCGAGCGGCATGGCGACGCAGGACCGTTTGCCGGCAATCTTACGTCGGCCAACGCGCCGTACGGTTCTCGATAGAATGGTGCCGCGCGGCATGCGTCGCCATGGCACCCGGCGCTACTGAAAGATTTGCCGGAAATCGCGACGCCCATGAAGGACTCGAACAACAACGACACTCTGGCGCCGCACGCGATATGCAATCACGAAGTCGTACAGGTTCCAGAATCGGTAATCGGGATTCGCCACGTCCTCTCGACGGTGGCCGATATAGGGGAACTCGGCCAGCAATTTCATCGCGGCATGCAGCTCGACTTCGACTCGATCCGCGGCGGACTCACTATCGATTGCGATGTACGCCCAGATGGCATCGAGGTCGCGGTCGGCGCGGCGCGAAATGCGCAGGTTCACTTGGATTTCGCCCGGCGTTTCTTTCGGCGAATGCGGCGCTGACGAAGCGCGTCATCTGCATCCAGTGTCCCGCTTCGTTTAATGCTGACTTCGCCCGCTCGCAGGAGCCGGTTCAATTCTCCCGGCTTGAAATCGCCGAACGATTCCTGAGCAATCAAGCTGCCGACAGCAGCGCGAATGACGTCTTCGGGGCGCTGATACTGGCCAGATTGAACTTTTTTCTTTACCAGCCGTTCCGTTTTTTCATCCAGCGTGATTCTCATGATCGTGTCCTGATGCCAGGCGTCGTAGCTCTGCGGTTACAGGTTTGAACTCATCATACCAGATACTTTGTAGACGAGGTAACGCAGCGGACGCGTCTGAAGCGCGGAGGCGGCGGGAACCTAGTCGGGATAATAGCCCCAGCCGGTGTCGGAGGCGTACCAGTGGGAGGTGCTGGGGGTGACGACGTACCAGGCGACGCTGTAGCCAGAGGGGGTGGCGTGGTAGCGGCCGAGCTGGAAGCGGCGGGGGCTGGGGCTGAAGCGGAAGCTGTAACCGGAGAGATCGGCGGGGTAGGCGCCGGTGGCGGCGTGCTGCGACTCGATCCAGGCGACGATCACCACGCCCGGACAACGGATCGCGTGAACGAAGACAAGTTCGCCGAAGTCCTTGTCGGATGTAATCACGATCCGGTCGTTGTCAGCGGCGCCGCGCAGGACATCGACATCCTGCATGCGCGGTGGAATCGCGGCAGGATCCGAGCAATCGTGGCCCAATTCGCGCAGCATGGCGACCATTTCGATGCTGATGTTGGCATCGGCCAGGAACTTCATGGCGTATCAAGAACCAATTCGTCCTGTCGCACCGACGACACCGCATACGCCAGCGCGGCCCGCACCTGATCCAATGTCAGGGGGGGATGGCTGCGTACCAAGTCTTCCGGCCTTGCGCCCTGGGCGAGGCGCTCGAGGACGAACTCCACGGTAATGCGCGTGCCGCGAAAGATTGGTTTTCCGAGCATGACGCCGGGCACACGTTCGATGTGGACTTGCCAGTCCATATTCATATTTTAACACATCGGCGCGGCCCTGGAGCCGGACATTTTTTTGAAGCGAACTTCCAACGGGGCGGGGTTCGCCGCCGCGGACACCAACACGAGAGCTTCGGGAACCGGCGCTAGCGATACTGCCGCGGCAGGAGGGCCTTTGCCGCGGGGGAGTCCTTCATCGGGAGCGTGGTGCGGTGGAAGCCTTCGAAGCGGGCGAGGGCGCCGGCGACGGCGGGGGCGGTGGGGACGAGGCCGATTTCGGCGACGCCGCGGGCGCCGTAGGGGCAGTCGGGGTCGGGGACTTCGATGAGGTGGAGCTCGATGGGCGGCATCTGGTGGGCGCGGAGGACGCCGCAGCCTTTCACATCCTTTGTCGCGAGGCGGGCGTTGTCGTAGACGAATTCCTCGGTCAGGGCGTAGCCGAGGCCCATGTGGATGGAGCCTTCCATCTGGCCTTCGAGGAGCGTGGGGTTCATGACGCGACCGACATCGTGGGCGGCGATGAAGCGGGCGATGGCGCCGGTGTCGTCGAGGATGCAGACCTGGGTGGCGAAGCCGTAGGTCAGGTGTGTCCTGGGGTCGGGGACGTCGGCGCCGAACTTGTCGGTGGGATAGCAGGTCCATTCGCCGAGGTATTTGCGTCCGGCGAGGGGAAGGAGGGAGGAGAGTGCGGCCGTGGTGGCCTCGCGAGCACTGCTCACAGAGCAGTGGCACCCGGACTTGAGGTCGGCGTTTAGTCTGCGGCAGGCGTCGATGACGGCGTGGCAAGTGAGGACGGTGCCGCGGCTGCCGGTGGTCTGGCCGCTGTCGTTGGGATCGGACGTGTCGCAGGCGGCACGGAAGACGGCGGCGGGCAGGCCGGTCTCCTCGACGGCGGTCTGGATGGCGACGGTGAAGAGGCCTTGACCCATCTCGGTGTGGCCGGTGCGGAGGGTGATGTGACCATCGGGCTCGACGGTGAGGCTGGCGCGGCCGATTTCGGGGAGGCCGTTGCCGATACCGACGTTCTTGATGCCGCAGGCGATGCCGGCGAATTTCGCGCCGCGGTAGGCATCGCGGACGGCGAGGAGCGTTTGTTCGAGGCCGAAGGGTTTGACCAGGCGCTGGCCGGTGCAGAAGCGATCGCCCTGGCGGAGGATGTTTCGCCAGCGGATCTCCCAGCCGTCGATGCCGATCCTGGCCGCGAGCATGTCCAGCGCGCCCTCGATGGCGAATGCCGCCTGGTTGGCACCGAAGCCGCGCATGGCGCCGTTGGGCGGGTTATTGGTGTAGACGGCGAGGGACTCGATGTCGATGTGGTCGCACTTGTAGGGGCCGATGGCGTGGCCGGCGGCGCGCTCCAGCACCTTGGCGCCGACGCTGGCGTAGGCGCCCTTGTCGCCGACGATGCGGGCGCGGACGGCGGTGAGGCGGCCTTCGGCGTCGCAGCCGACTTTGAGGGAGATGCGGACCGGGTGGCGCTTGGGGTGCACCCGCATGCTCTCTTCGCGCGTCAGCGTGCACTTGACCGGGCGGCCGACGAGCAGGGCGCAGAGGGCGGTCTGGGCCTGGACGCTCATGTCCTCCTTGCCGCCGAAGGCGCCGCCGTTGGAGACGAGCTCGACGTGGATGTGCTCGCGGGGCAGGCCGAGGACGCTCGCGATCTGTCGCTGGTCGTCGAAGATGCCCTGGCCCTGGGAGAGGACGCGGAGAACCCCCCCCTGCCCCCCCTTGGTAAGGGGGGGAGTAGTGCTGGAGGTAAGGGGGGGAGCTTCCAGGGGAATGGCGATGGAGGCTTCGGGCTCGAGGTACATGTGCTCGATGCACTGGGTCTGCCAGGTGTCCTCGATGACGTGGGCGGATGCCGCGAGGATGGCATCTGGTTCGCCGCGGACGAGGGCGGAGCGGGCGAGCAGGTTGCCCTTCGGGTGGATCTTCGGGGCGTCGGGCTTGAGCGCTTCGTCGGGCGTGGTGAGAGGCGGGCGGACGTCGTAGTCGACGGCGATGAGGCTCGCCGCGCGGCGGGCGGTGTGAACATCTTCGGCGACGACGAAGGCGATGACGTCGCCGATGTAGCGCGTCTCCTCGCCCTCGGCGACGAAGACGGGCCAGTCGGGGGTGATGAGGCCGACGTGGCGATTGCCGGGGACATCGGCGGCGGTGACAACGCGGATGACACCGGGGAGGGCGAGGGCGGGGGCGGGGTCGATGCGCTTGACCAGGGCGCGCGGATGATCGCTGAGGCGCGGGGCGGCGAAGCACATGCCGGGGACTTTGATGTCGTCGATATAGCGGCGGTCGCCGAGGGCGGCCTCGTGACCGGTGTGGCGGTGGAGGCGTTCGCCGACGCGGCCGGTGGAGCCGTTTTCGGGCATGGGTTCGCCGCGGCGCACGCGGGCGAGCAGGTCGACGGCATCGACGATCTTGGTGTAGCCGGTGCAGCGGCAGAGGTGGGCGCGGAGGTCGTGGTTGATTTCGTCGCGCGAGGGGCAGGCGTTCTTCCCGCAGAGGGCATGGGCGCGGACGGCGATGCCGGGGATGCAGAAGCCGCACTGCACACCGCCGGCGTGGACGAAGCAGTCGGCGATCTGGCGGCGCGTGTTTTCGGGGAGGCCCTCGAGGGTGGTGATCTGTTTGCCGGCGGCGGCCTTTGCCGGGAGGGTGCAGGAGAGGCGAGGTTTGTCGTCGATGAGGATGGTGCAGCAGCCGCACTGACCCATGGGCTGGCAGCCGTTCTTGGGGGAGATGATGTCGAAGTCGTCGCGGAGGAGGTCGAGGAGGGTCTGGCCTCGGTCGGGGGCGGAGACGGGGCGGCCGTTCAAGGTGAAGGCGACTACGTCGTCGGCGACGAGTGCGTTCGGGCCCGGATTCGGTGACTGGTCGGTCATGGGAGCGTGTTCAGACTCTGGCGCGCACAAACGCCGCGATCTCGTTCACAATGGCGATGGCCGCCTGAACGGCCTCGACGGTTGGATCTACCGGCCCGGGGTAGCGGAACCGCACTGCATAGGGCGTAAGCGTGGCGGCACGATCTCGCATGCTCAAGAAACTCGCGTCGCGATCGGAGCACAACAATACGAGGGCGTGCAGGTCATGCGTACGCTCAAAATCGATCCCCTGCGAAAACAAGTACGCTTTCAAATACTTTTCGACGGCTTGCTGGCAATGAAAAGCAGCCGTATCCGTAATCGCTGGCGTAACAGCTATCAATGCAACGGCGGATCGATGGTCGCGATCCGCCTTCTCAAGCCATCGCCGCAGTTCTGCCTCGTCAAGCGGCATAGACGATCTTGCCTCTTGCTTTGACGGTTTTTTCAAATGAGACGCGCAGCGAGGCGCGTTCTTCAAATTCCCGCCGAGTATATACCTGCACGTCGATTGGAAGTCGGATGTCGCCGAGCGCGCGATAGGCTGCGGCATCGCGTTCGTGCCCTGGAAGATCGCTGTCCTCGACGATCACCAGGAGATCGACGTCGCTATCGCGGGTCGGCTCGCCGTAGGCGTACGATCCGAACAGGTAAATACATGTCGGATGAAGGGCATCTCGCAGCCGCGAGATGATCTTTTCAAGCTCTGCATCAAGTTGACAAGGGCTCAACAATGCCATGATGTGCCTTTCGTCCGCTTGGCGTTGCAGGCATCCATATAGAGTTTAGCTCATAGCGATTATGGCGAAAAGCTCGTGCAGCAGTAACTCCGCCTCTAATTCGGACTGAAACGGAGCTTGACGTTAGAATAGGCCGGATGGCCGAGCTGGTGCCCGCTCCATTTCGAGACCTTGTCGCCCGGCTTTATTGCGAGCCGCGCGTGCAAAATGCGCTGTTCGAGCTGCCGCGGAGCCGGTGGTATTTGCCGCCGGCGGAGGGGCCGGACCTGGGCGTGCGATTTCACGGGCGGGCGGCGGGGAACGCGGTGGGGCCGGCGGCGGGACCGCACACGCAGATGGCGCAGAACCTGCTGCTGTCGTACGTCGCCGGGGCGCGGATTCTGGAATTGAAGACGGTGCAGGTGAATGACCGGCTGACGATTCCGCGGCCGTGCATCGACATGACGAACATCGGCTACAACGTGGAGTGGTCTCAGGAGCTGCGGGTGGAGGAGTCGCTTCGGGAGTATGTGGCCGGGGCGATGCTGATCCAGATGTTTCGCTTTGCGCATGAGGCGATAGGGGATGCGCTGCGCGGGGCGGCGGGCGAGGCGATCTTTGATATTTCCGTGGGGTATGACCTGGCGGGGATTCGCAGCGAAACGGTGCGTGCGTTTCTGGACGGGATGCGAAACGCGGGGCCGATGGTTGAGCAACTGCGGGGCGAGATACCGGGCGAGTTCGCGGCGGCGCGGGGGCTGGACTATGCCACGCGGCTGTCGGACTCGATCACGCTGTCGACCTTTCACGGGTGCCCGGCGGATGAGATTGAGCGGATCTGCGAGTTTCTGATCGGCGAGTGCGGGTCTGACGTGATCGTGAAGATGAACCCGCCGATGCTGGGGCGCGAGCGGCTGGAGCATCTGCTGCACGAGGTGATGGGCTATCGCGAGCTGACGGTGAACCCGGAGGCGTATGCCACCGGGCTGGCATTTGACGAAGGCGTGGCGCTGTGCCGGCGGCTGGCGGGCTTTGCGGCGGGGCGCGGGCGGTCGTTCGGGGCGAAGTTCAGCAATACGCTGGAGGTGCTGAATCATCGCGCGTTCTTCACGCCAGACAACAGGGTGATGTACCTGTCGGGGCAGCCGCTGCACGTCATCACGATGACACTGACGGACGAATTCCGCCGGGCGATGGGGCCGGAATTTCCGATATCGTTCAGCGCGGGGGTGGACCAGCACAATTTTCCGCTGGTGGCGGCGTGTGGGATCGTGCCGGTGACCATCAGCACCGATCTGCTGCGACCGGGGGGCTATGGGCGGCTGCCGGCGTATCTCAATCGGCTGAGCGCGGCGATGGAGAAGTGCGGCGCGGGGACGATGGAGGAGTATGTGCTGCGGGCGTTCGGCAAGGCGGCGGAGGCGCGCGGGCTGGCGGAGCAGGGTCATGCGTGCGGGGAAGATGCGGAGGAGCGGAATGCGGCGGCGGTGCGATGGGCGGGGCTGTTGAATACCGGCGTTGTGGCAGAGATGGCGCGCGGGGAGCCGCGATATCGGGCGGAGCAGAATCGCAAGGCGCCGAAGCGGATTGACCGGCAACTGGTGACATTTGACTGCATTACCTGCGACAAGTGCCTGCCGGTGTGTCCGAATGCGGCGAATTTCACGTATCCGACGCCGGTGGTGGCGTTTGAGTATCGGGATGTCATTGTCGAAGGGGCGCCATCGGACGGGCATGGACCCCCCCAACCCCCCCTTGGCAAGGTGGGGATTCGTTGGCGGTTTGGGGAAGCCCGGCGGTTTGAGATTACCGAAAAGATGCAGATTGCGTGCTATGCGGATTTCTGCAATGAGTGCGGGAACTGTGACACGTTCTGTCCGGAGTATGGCGGGCCTTATATCAAGAAGCCGACATTCTTTGGAAGCGTGGCGTCGTGGGAGCGGGCGGCGCCGCGGGACGGGTTTGTCCTGGGCCGGCAAGACGGCCGTGTCTACATTCAGGGGCGTATTCGAGGCACTGTGTATTGCCTGAATCCGCAGTCGACGGACGGGGCCATTTTCGACGATGGCGTTTTGAGGGTTACGATCGAGACGCCGACGCAGGCAGTGCGGTCCATTGAGTGCATGCAAGAACCGCGAGTCGATCATCGCCTGGACATGTGGTGCTATCACGTCATGCGATTTCTTTTTCAAGGGGTGCTGAGCCAAGCGCGCATTAATCAGGCCAATGCAGGGAACCAGACGACATGGAGACCGTGAAGCGATTGGAATTAATACAGCGGCTGGTGGCGACGTGGCACCTGAATGTGGAGGAGCGGCGGGCGTTCGCGGCGGCGCCTCTGCGGCGGGCGGAGATCGAGTCGGCGGTCGCGGCGGCGCTGGCGCGGGACGGGGTCTATCCCGAGGCGGCGCGGGCGGGGGCGGACGGAAGGACGGCGTACGAGGGGAACTATCTGGTTGCGGCGAAGGATGGATGGCAACTGCACTGGCAGCGGGCACATCCACTCTATCCGGGGCATATTGTCGAGGCGACGCAGCGGCATTTTGACGATCGAGATGAGGCGATCCGCTGCTATATCGAGGAAGTGTGGAAGGGCCAGGTGGATGGCATTCCAATCGTCGACTGAGACTGGCGGGGAAAGGATTGTCGGGAATGGCGGCGGAGGTTTGTCGAATATTTGGGATTGTGCCGGCGGCGGGACAGTCGCGGCGGATGGGCACGGCGAAGCAACTGCTGGATGTGGGCGGACGACCGATGCTGCGGGCGGTGGTGGAGGCCGTGGCGGCGGCAATGGTGGCGGGCGTGGCGGTGATCGTCCATGGGGAGATTGCGCGGCAGGCAGGGATTGCCGGTATTGCGGGGGCAGCGATTATTCGCAATGACGACGCGTCGAGCGAGATGATCGATTCGGTGCGAATGGGCGTGCGGCACTGGATTAATTTTGAGACAATGCTGCCGGGGGATGGATTTCTGGTATGCCCCGGCGATCAGCCGGGGATTGCGACGGCGGATATTGATCGGTGCATTGCAGCATTCCGTGACGATCCGGCGCGGATTGTGGTTGCGTCGCACGGGGGGAGGCGGGGTCATCCTGTTATTTTTGGCAGGGAATTTGTTGAATCTGTTCTGGGTAGCGAGTGTGACGGGGGTTTGAATGCGCTGCCGCGGCGGCATGGCGGGGTTGTGAATGTTGTTGAATGTACGTCGAGGGGTGTGACGTGGGATGTGGATACGCCGGGGGATTATCGTGAGTTGGGTGAATATTAAAGTGATGTCCACGTCGTTTCGGGATTGACGGGGGCGGGTGGGGTTCAGTCGTCCCTACGGGACTTTATGTGGTACACGGCGCGTACCCAGCGTTGAAACGCTGGGCTATTGTCGGTGGTCCCTACGGGACCCGGCGTCGCACACGGCTTGCTCATGGTCAGTGCACCCGGTGTGCACAGGGCCAAACGAGCAATGGCCTTGGGGATGGGAGGTCACTCGGACTTCGGCACTGCTTGAAGCAGTGGCACACGGGTCACTCGGGCTTCGCACTGCTTGAAGCAGTGGCACACGAGGCACTCGGACTTCGCACTGCTTGAAGCA
>CAYOZN010000036.1:7413-22830 GCA_964408455.1 uncultured Planctomycetaceae bacterium | reverse complement strand
GGCACACGGGGAGGTCACTCGGACTTCGGCACTGCTTGAAGCAGTGGCACACGAGGCACTCGGACTTCGCACTGCTTGAAGCAGTGGCACACGGGGAGGTCACTCGGACTTCGGCACTGCTTGAAGCAGTGGCACACGAGTCACTCGGACTTCGGCACTGCTGATACAGCAGTGGCACACGGGTCAGGGGCAGGGGATGGCGGCCATGCGCTGCCAGAGGCGGGTGGCGCATTCGGCGGCCTGGTGGCGGAGTTCGGTTTCGTCGCAGGTCTGTACGACGCCGTCGCGCAGGGCCCACTGGCCGTTGATGATGACGGAGGTCACGTCATTGGCACTCATGCCAAAGAGCAGATGACCCGGCAGGTTGTCGGCGGTGAGTGGCGTGAAGGGGCGATAGCGGGTGAGGACGACGTCGGCGACGGCGCCGGGCTCGAGCTTGCCCAGCTTGATGCCAAGGGAGTGGCTCGCGCGGCGGGCGGCGCTGGCGAGCATCCGGACGATGTCGGCCGGGGCGAGACCGGCATGCTGGTGGCGGGAGATGAACCAGGCGGCGCGGGCCTCGGCGAACATGTCTGCGCCGATGCCGTCGGTACCGAGCAGGACGGGCGAGCGGAAGCGCGGGACCGGGGCGTAGCCGACGGCGTTGTTCATGTTTGAGCGCGGGTTGTGCGCCATCGTCGCGCCGATCGCATTCACACGGTCGATGTCCGCCTCGTTCAGGTGGATGCCATGTGCGAGAATGCAGGTCGGGCTCAGCAGCCCCGCCTTCAGCAGGCGTTCCATTGGTGCATGACCGAACAGACGCCGGGTTTCCATTTCGTCGCAGGCATCTTCGGCGATGTGTATGTGGATGCCGACGCCGGAGTCGCGCGAGAGTGCGGCCAACTGTTCAAGCGATTTGTTTTCCAGCGTAAAGGAGGCGTGGGCACCGACGAGAGCGGCGAAGCGGTTCGTGCCATCACTGCGGCATTTATCGATGTAGCGGTGGTTTTCGGCGAGTCCTGCGACGCGGCCGGGCTTTCCGTGGCGGTCGGTCGTTTCGTAGCAGAGGACGCCGCGGGGGCCGAGGCGGGAGAGACCGCGTTCGACGAGATCGAGGGAGCCTTCGATGCAGTTGGGCGAGGCGTGGTGGTCGATGAGTGTGGTGGTGCCGCAGCGGAGGGCATTCAGCGCGCCGATGGCAGCGGAGAGTTCGATGGACTCGGCGTCGAGGGCCTGGTCGAGCCGCCACCAGACGAACTTGAGGATTTCGTGGAAGTTTCGCGGCGATTTCGGCGGGGCGGGCATGCCGACGGCCAGGGCCGAGTACAGATGCGTGTGGCCGTTGACGAGGCCGGGGAGGACGACGGCGCCGCCGCAGTCTACCACGTCGTCACCAGATTTCGGCGCCAGGGCCGTCGCGCGCTCGACGATGCGACCTGCGTCGATCCGCAGGCCGCCGGATTCCACGCGGATCGGGTCAAGATCCGCAAGCATTGCGTTGGAAAGCACGATGCCCATGGAGACGGAAGCCCTCTGTGCGCAGACTCGACTTGGTCAAGCATCTGCTTCAAACAGCCATTTCCACGAAGATTTCAGGATCGCGTCCCGATCCAATGCCGTCGTTGACGAAAATGAATTGACCGACTTGCATGCCGGACACACCACATCGACATCATCAAAGTAGAACACGGGGCAGCTCATGTCGGCCGAATTCACGTAAATCTGTTCGACCTCCTCATTCACCAGCGCGAGGCAGCCGCAAGTGTCGCACTTGTAGAAGCAGAAATCATCGTTGCCGCAGAGAAACCCGCCGCGCCTGGCTATGGCGTCATGATTATGAGTACTTACCGACGCTTCGCTCATAGCGAATGCCCCCGGCCCAGAATACTGCTGACATCGGACAAAAGCGGATCAACATCGTGGGGCCGTCCAACCGCCCGCAAGGCGCCGGCCGTGTCCTTCAATCCGTTGCCGGTGATGAAGATCAAGACGTCGGCATCGGCGTCGATGGTGCCGTTTTGCCGCGCCTCCGCGACGCCTGCGACCGCCGCCGCCGCGGCTGGTTCTGCGAAGATGCCGGAGACTCGGCCCGTCTCTCTCACGGCCTGCATGATCTGCTCGTCGCCGACCGTCACCCACGCCCCGCCACTGTCGTGTACAGCCGCCAGCGCCTTTCGCCAGTTCCGCGGCACGGGGCAGTTGATGCTGTCGGCGTAGGTGGTGCCGTTGCAGGCGGGCAGCTTCATGTCCTGTGGCACTGGTTTGTAACCGGTGAGTTCCGGCTTCACTTCACCGGCTGGAAGCCGGTGCCACAGCGCTGCGTCTGTTGCTTCACCGGTTGGAAACCGGTGCCACAGCGCGGCGGCGAGCTCGGCGACGGGGGCGACGCCGGCGGCCTGGACGCCGAGCATGCGGGCGGACCAGGTGGTGAGACCGAGTTGGCGCATCTGTTCGATGCCTTTGAAGATTCCCGCGATGGTGCAGCCGTCGCCGGTGCTGACGGCGATCCAGGCGGGTGGATCATCCGCGAGCTGCTCGGCGGCTTCGAGACCTCCGGTTTTTTTGCCTTCGACGAGGTATGGATTGATGGCGCAGTTGCGGTTGTACCAGCCGAAACGTTCGCAGGCCTGGGTGCAGAGGTCGTAGGCCTGGGTGTATGCGCCGCGGATTTTGAAGACGCGGGCGCCGCAGGCGAGGAGCTGGGCGAGCTTGCCCTCGGGGACGGCCTGGGGGACGAAGATGTTGCAGGGCATGCCGGCGGCGGCGGCGGCGTGGGCGAGGCTGCTGGCGGCATTGCCGGTGGAGGCGCAGGCGATCTCGCGGAAGCCGGTCTGCATGGCGTGGGCGACGGCGACGCTGCTGGCGCGGTCCTTGAAGGAAGCGGAGGCATTGCGGCCATCGTCCTTGAGGCGGACGCGGCGGACGCCGAGGGCGGCGGCGAGGCGCGGGGCGTCGACGACGGGCGTCCAGCCGATGGGCGTATCCGGGATGAAGGCGTCGTCGATGGGCAGCAGCTCGCGATAGCGCCAGTGGTTGAGCGGGCGGCGGGCGAGGGCATCGCTCGTGAGGGTGCGGCGGGCGCGGTCGAGATCGTATTGGATATCGAGGATGCCATCGGCGGGGCCGCAGGCGGGACAGGTCCAGGCGCGGCCGGGCTCGACGCGATGGTTGCAGCGGACGCAGGAGAGGTGGGTGATGTGGGACAACAAGTTACCTTTTGGAAAGCACTAAATTGCCGTATCATAAGAATCGCTGATTAAACCGCAATATGCATCACGGGTTGCGGCCTTCCCCGCGACATTGTACGGGAGAATTTTGGTGCCGAAGTCGCGTCCTAACAAAGACATGTTCGACATGGTGCGTCTTCCGCCAAGCTTGGATGATTACCTACGCTCGACAAATCCGTGGTGGGAAAGCAAGCCGGGAAGGGTATTGCCCGAATATCGCCGGTGGGCCTTTGATCCGCTGCTTCGCAAACTTAAGGGCGGGCTCGCGGCTGCGGTCATCCTTCGGGGCGCCCGTCAAGTCGGCAAGACGACGCTTCAAGAACAGGCAATCCATCACCTGTTAACTAACGAGCGAGTTGAACCGAACAGGATTTTGCGCGTTCAGTTTGACGAGATTAGGTCGATTTTGCAGATAGAAGATCCACTCTTATCAATATCGAAGTGGTATGAAAACAGGATACTGCGACTTACGCTAAATGAAGCGGCCCATGCAAAGAAACCTGCGTTTCTTTTTTTTGATGAAGTTCAAAACGTAGCCGACTGGGCACCACAGTTAAAGGCGCTTGTCGATCACAACACTGTGCATGTTGTCGTGACTGGGAGTTCTGCATTGCGCATCGAGGCAGGTCGCGATAGCCTCGCCGGGCGGACGACGACTATTGAACTGGGGACGTTGCTTCTTCGAGAAATCGCCGAACTTCGCTTCGACACCAAGCTGCAACCGCGATTGCCTCCCAACGGATTGGAGCCGCTGACGCGCCTGGATTTCTGGCATGAGCTCGTGGAGCACGGCAAACGGGAACAATCGGCGCGAGATCGCGCATTTAAGGCCTTTTCGGACCGCGGCGGCTATCCGCTCGTACATGCAAATCCCGAAATAAGCTGGCCCGAAATAGCTGATCAGCTAAATGAAACTGTAATCCGTCGTGTTATTCTGCATGATTTGCGGCTTGGCGAACGGGGACGCAAGCGCGATGCGGTCCTTTTGGAGGAAGTGTTTCGCCTGGCGTGCCGCTATGCCGGACAGGCGCCGTCGCAAGCCGTCTTCGTAACTGAAGCAAGACAGGTGATGCAGGCCAACGTTGGATGGCAGCGAATCCATAGTTACTTGCGATTCTTGGATGGTGCATTGCTGGTGAAGCTTATTCGTCCATTGGAGTTGCGATTGAAGCGCGCAAAGAAGAACCCCAAGCTCTGTGTTGTCGATCATGGACTTCGCGCGAGCTGGCTGGAGGAGGTGATACCGCTATATCAGAGCGATTTGATGAAGTCTCCACATTTAACAGACATAGCGGGGCACCTGGCGGAAAGCGTTGTCGGGGCCTTTCTCGCCGGCATTCCCCACCTTGACGTGTCCTATTTTCCCGAACGCCCGACTGAACCCGAGATTGATTTTATTTTGACGATAGGAGAAAAGCGGGTTCCGATGGAAATTAAGTATCGCAAGCGCGTCGATCCGTTGCGCGACACCATCGGAATTCGGTCTTTCCTGGATAAGTCGCATTATAATGCACCCTTCGGAATACTAGTAACACTGGCAGAGGATATTACTGTCCCAGACCCAAGGATAGTATGCGTTTCTCTGCCCAGTTTACTATTACTGAGATGAGTCAGACTTAAGTTCATTCTGCAACGGTTTAGCGAATGAGTAGAGAAAAAATTACGGGCAGTGCAATTGATGTTTGTCGCGAGCGCGGCATTGTGATACCGACGTTTGCGCAGCAGCGCGACCCGGCGCTGGTGCCGCAGGCGATTCGCGAGCGGCTGAAGGGCGTGGGGCTGTGGGATGTCGATCCGGCCAACCTGTTTCGCATTTCGTGGAAGAATGAGCCGGTCGCGCGGGGCGGGGGATTCAACGAGGGCAACTGGATCGAGTTTCCGCCGGCGTTGACCGGGGTGCCGGCGCGGATCGTGGGGATCGTGGGCAAGTACTTCCCGACGGGGGCGCACAAGGTGGGTGCGGCGTTCGGGTGCCTGGTGCCGCGGCTGGTGAACGGCGAGTTCGATCCAACGTCGCAGAAGGCGGTGTGGCCGAGCACGGGGAACTATTGCCGGGGCGGGGCGTATGACTGCGCGCTGCTGGGGTGTGCGGCGGTGGCGATTCTGCCGGAGGGCATGTCGCGCGAGCGGTTTGAGTGGCTGCGGTCGATCGGGGCGGAGGTGATCGCGACGCCGGGCTGCGAGAGCAACGTGAAGGAGATCTACGACAAGTGCTGGGAGATCCGGCGGACGCGTGCGGACTGCGTGATCTTTAACCAGTTCGAGGAGTTCGGCAACGCGATCTGGCATTATCACCAGACGGGCGGCATCGTTGAGGAGATTTTTGCGCGGCTGGCGGCTGCGCCGGGGCGTTCGACTTCGCCAGGCGACTCCGCAAGCGACCCCCCCCTGCCCCCCCTTGGCAAGGGGGGGAGTTGTTTGCGCACCTATGCAGCGGCTGATGCGGCTTCGTCTCCTACTGCTCATGGGGCTTTGTCTGCTGATGGGGCGTCGTCTGGTCATGGGGCCTCGTCTGGTCATGGGGCCTCGTCTGGTCTTGGGGCTTCGTCGCTTCGGCTTGCGGGCTATGTTTCAGCGACGGGGAGCGCGGGGACGATCGCGGCGGGCGACCTTCTGCGCACGCGGCACCCGCACGTGAAAGTCGTGGCGGTGGAGGCGCTTCAGTGTCCGACGCTGCTGCAATGCGGCTTCGGGGATCATCGCATCGAAGGCATCGGCGACAAGCACATTCCGTGGATACACAACGTGCGAAATACGGACATGGTGGCTGCGATCGACGACGGGCAGTGCATCGCGCTGATGCGGCTGTTCAACGAGGATGCCGGACGGGCGGCACTGGAGTCGGCGGGCGTGCCGCGGACGACGGTGGACCGGCTGGGGGACGTGGGGATTTCGAGCATCTGCAATCTGGTGGCGGCGATCAAGGCGGCGAAGTATTACGAGATGGACGGGCGGGACGTGATCTTCACGCCGCTGACGGACTCGATGGAGCTGTATGCCTCGCGGATTGACGAGCAGCGGCATGAGTGCGGGGCATACACGGCCGACGCGGCTGGGCGGCACTTTGCGCGGTATCTGGAGGGCATCGGTGTCGATCATCTGCGCGAGTTGAGCTACGTCGATCGCAAGGCGCTGCACAATTTCAAGTATTTCACGTGGGTGGAGCAGCAGCAGCGGGATGTGAAGGACCTGCGGCGGCTGTGGGATCCGGATTTCTGGGCGGAGACGTTCGGGCAGGTGGAGGAGTGGGATCGGCGGATTGAGACGTTCAACGAGCAAGTAGCGCGGGGGTAATCCCATGGCACGCATCGCAGGCGTCGAACCGCGGAAAGCCGGCTGGCTGGTGAGAATCGCCTACTGGATGACGAAGCGCCGCCTCGGCCGCGTGATCCTGCCGATCAAAATCAACGCCCATCACCCGCGGATCCTCCGGGCCATGGCCCACATGGAGCTGGGTCAGGAGGCGGCGCGCAGCGTCAGCCCCGGCCTCAAGATGCTGGCCCAGGTGAAGGTGGCCATGATGATCGGCTGCCCCTTCTGAGTGGACATCGGGTCTGCCGTGAGCAGGCAACAGGGCGTGAGTGAGGCGAAGCTGGCCGGCCTAGCGGATTTCGAGAATTGCGACGCACTGACGAATCAGGAGAAACTCGTCCTGCGTTATGCCGTCAAAATGACACGGACGCCGGTGAACGTGCCGGACGAGCTGTTCGATTCGTTCAAACAGGAATTCTCGGAGAAGCAGCTTGTCGAGCTGACGTCATGCATCGCCTGGGAGAACTACCGGGCACGCTTTGACCATGCGTTCGGCGTTGAGGCGGAGGGTTTCTCCCAGGGCGACGTCTGCCTGGTACCCAGGCAGAAAAGCACTTCATGATCAGCGCCGAATATCTTGATGATGTGCACTGCCATGGCCGTTTGATACAATCATCGCCCAGATAGAGTCGCATGCACCTGACGGAGCCGCACATGGCATCAGACAAGATTCGGCCGCTGATCGACCACCTAAATCGCACGCCGAACTCTCTCTTCCAGCGTGATTTCCTCCGCACCTGGGATCATTCCACTGACGACCTCCTCGCCATCCTCACCGCGGCCGAGGCGCTGAGGGAGTTGTACCTCGACAACGTCTCGACGCGCGTGTTCGACGGCAATCTCGCCATCTCCATCTTTCGCGATCAGTCGACGCGGACGCGGTTTTCGTTTGCGAAGGCGGCGGCGATGCTCGGCCTCTCCCACAGCGATCTGGACGAGACGAAGTCGCAGGTCGCGCACGGGGAGACAGTGCGGGAGACGGCGAACATGATCGCCTTCACGGCGGAGTGCATCGGCATCCGCGACGACATCTTCCTGGGCGAGGGGCACAGGTACATGGTGGAATTCGCGGCGGCGCTGGCCGACGGCCACGAGCACGGCGTGCTGCCGCAGCGACCGTCGGTGATCAACCTGCAGTGCGACGAGGACCATCCGACGCAGTCGATGGCGGACCTGTTGCATCTGGCGAAGGCGTTCGGGTCGCTGGAGGCGCTGCGGGGGAAGAAGATTGCGATGACGTGGGCGTATTCGCCATCGTACGGCAAGCCGCTGAGCGTGCCGCAGGGCATCATCACGCTGATGACGCGGTTCGGCATGGAGGTGGCGCTGGCGCATCCGGAGGGATATGAGCTGATCCCGGAGACGCTGGAGATCGCCGGGCGGCACGCGAAGGCGTCGGGCGGGTCGTTTCGGCGCGTCAGCAGCATGGAGGAGGCATTCCGGGGGGCGGACGCGGTTTATCCGAAGAGCTGGGCGCCATACGCGGTGATGCATGAGCGGACGCGGCTGCTCAAGGCGCGGCAGAATGACAAGCTGGCGGCACTGGAGAAGGCGTGCCTGGCGAACAATGCGCGGCACATGGACTGGGAATGCACGGAGGAGATGATGTCCGTCACGCGAGGCGGCAAGGGGCTGTACATGCACTGCCTGCCGGCGGACATCAGCGGCGTGAGCTGCGAGCGGGGCGAAGTGGCCGCGGGCGTGTTCGAGCGATACCGGCTGGAGACGTATCGCGAGGCGTCGTGGAAGCCGTACATCATCGCGGCGATGATGCTGCTGACGCGATTTGAGCGGCCGGCGGCGGTATTGGCGAAGGTGCTGGCGCGGAATGCGCCCCGGCGGCTGGCGTGATCGCGTGCCGGACATACGGGGAGCGCGGGGCCATAGTCGTGCTGCTGCACGGCGGGCCGGGGGCGCCGGGGTATCTTGCGCCATTGGCGCGAGCGCTGGCGGATGAATTTCGGGTCATCGAGCCATTTCAAAGGCGGAGCGAGCCCGCGGGCGGGGCGCCGCTGACGGTTGCGCGGCACGTGGGCGATCTGCACGAGGTGATCGCCGGGCGGTGCGGCGGGGAGAGACCGCACATCGTGGGGCATTCTTGGGGGGCGATGCTGGGGCTGGCGTATGGGGCGGAGCACGCGGAGGCGGCGCGGTCGCTGGTGCTGATCGGGTGCGGGACGTTCGACGAGGCGGCGCGGGGGCGGATGAACGCGATTCGTGCCGAGCGCATGACAGCTGAGCTGCGGGCGCGGCTGGCGCGGCTGGAGGCGCACTATGCGGATGAGGACGAGCGGCTGAGGGCGATGGGCCGCTTTCACCAGATGATCGACTCGGTCGAGTTGGTCCGGCATGCGGACGAGAGCGCGGGGTTTGATGCACGCGGTCACGAGGAGACGTGGGGGGACATGCTGCGGCTCCAGCGGGAAGGGGTGTATCCGGCGGCGTTCGCGGCTGTGCGGGCGCCGGTGCTGATGCTGCACGGGGAAGATGATCCGCATCCGGGGGAGATGATCCGGGAGAGCCTGGCGCGGGCGATGCCGCAGCTTGAGTATGAGTCATTCGGGCGGTGTGGACACTATCCGTGGATTGAGCGTGCGGCGCGGGTGGCATTCCTTGGCAGGCTGCGGGAATGGCTGCGCGGGTGAGCTGTTGCGAGATTGAGGATGCCCTGGGACGAGATTGGTGTGGGATGAGAGGCTGTTCACCGGTTGGAAACCGGTGCCACGGGGCTTGCGCAGTTTTTTTGTGCTTCAGCGGTTGGAAACCGGTGTCACAGGGCGACCGGCGGAATCGACGTAGGCGCGGTGGCCGGCCAATTTGACGGGGGCGACGTCGGCGGCGGTGAACTCCATGGCGAGGTCAAAGGCGGGCCGGATGACGAAGCTGCCGGACGCGTCGATGTAGCCCCACTTTCCGTTGTGCTTGACGGCGGCGCGGCCGTGGCAGAAGGCGCGGACTTCGTCGAAGCGCGGCTCGATCGTGAGCCGGCCGGATGTATCGATGAAGCCGTAGCGGGCGGAGGCGCCGGCGTCCATGGAGACGGCGGCGAAGCCATCGCAGAACATGCCGGCGTATGCAAAGCGCGGCTGGATGACGACTTTGCCGCGCTTGTCGATGTAGCCCCACTTGCCGCTCTGGCGTACGGCGGCGAGGCCGTCGCTGAAGTCGCCGCACATGTCGAAGCCGGGTTCGATGGCGATCCGGCCCTCACGATCGATGTAGCCGCAGTGCCCTACCAGTTCGCCGCCGGCCTGGACGCGGGCGAGATTTTCGCGAAAGTCCGCGGCATCGTCGAAGCGGGGTTCGATGACGGTTTTGCCGGAGGCATCGATGTATCCCCACTTTCCATCGACCTGCACGGCGGCGCGGCCCTGGTGGAAGTCGCGGGCCTGCTCGTAGATGGGCGGGATGATCGTTTTGCCGCCGGTGTCGATGAAGCCGTAGGTGCCGCCGACCAGACCCTGGCGTCGGAAGATGCGAGCGCGATTTTCGCGGAAGGGATGAGCATCGTCGTATGGCACCTTGATGATCGTCTCGCCGTTTTTGTCGATGTATTGCCGCATTTCGCCGGATCGGACGAAGGCAAGACCTTCGGAGAAGGGCTCGGCCTGGTCGTAGATGGCGTCGATGATGATGCGGCCGGTGGGATCGATGTATCCCCATTTGCCGTCTCGCTGGATGGGGAAGAGGAGATCGTTCGGGGATTGCCGGGGGGAGAAGAGGAGGAAGCAGGAGAGGAGGAGTTGGTACACGAGAAGGACTTCCGGACGGGTACGGTTGCTGGTGTTCTCGACAGTGCCCCGGCGCGCCGGGACAGTGGACAGTGGCTCCCCGTGGAACGGTTACTGGTGTTCGGCACTGCTTGAAGCAGTGGCACACGGGCAGTGGCTCCCCGTGGAACGGTTGCTGGTGTTCGGCACTGCTTGAAGCAGTGGCACACGGGACGTTGGCTGGTGTTCGGCACTGCTTACAGAGCAGTGGCACCCGCTGCACTGCTTGAAGCAGTGGCACACGGTGGCGGACGTCAGTCGCGGCGGCGGACGTCTTCGGTGACGTCTTCGACTTCGTCGCCGATTTCGTCAACCGTATCCTCGAAGTCATTGTCGGGATTGCAGGAGACTTCGCAGCCGCCGGCGAATCCGCCAACAAACAGGAAGCAGATCATCAACAGCCATCGACTTAATCGAGGCGCCATGTGGAAAGCTCCGAAAAGGGGACGATCGGTGCCGGCGAGGGGTTGTTACTCACCGGCACGATCGTCGCCAGGTTTGCGCGGTCACCACACCCGTAGACGTTCAGGACTGCGTCGGGGCCGCATCCTTACCCTCGCATCCCAGCCGCATCCGGTTGGGGGAACCGCGATTCAAGCCAAACAGCAGCGTCATTCTTCGCTCGCCATGGCGCCCGGTCATGGAATCAGGTTGTCGGGCGTCAGCAGCTCGGCGAAGAACGCAATAAACACGAGCAGTTGTGCGAAGAAGAATAGTTCCATTGTTGCACCTCAAGCTGATATTTTCCGCGTTGCCAAATGTTCATACCCTTCGTCGCCTTAACGACACCGGTCGCCAAGGCAGTGGTTTATCGCAGCCTTGCCGCCAGTACTTCGAGGCCGTCGGCAAGTTCGAAGCGGCGATCCCGCGTGAGCGTGTCCCGCAGGTTTTCCCAGACGTCGGTGCGGGCCATGCAGAGATTGTCGAGCTGGCGATGCAGGTCGACCTTCTGGCTGCGCAGGGTCTCGAGTTCCTTTTCGATCCGGATGCGCAGGTCGCCGGAGATATCGGCCATCTGGGCCCGGATCGATTCGAGGCGTGCCTGGATCTCACGCAATTCCGCCTCGATGCGTTCGCGTACCAACAGATGTTCGTTCGATTGCTGATTGCCATCCATGCGAAATTCCTCCTCAAAAATTGCCCGACTCAATTGGCGCCGGCTCCATCCTGGCGCACCGAGGTCTCGACGTCGAAATCGACCAGCACGTCGGTGTGATCGAAGCGGAAAACGATGACGTCGCCGCAGCCAAATGCCTCGCCATCGCGAAGCACATCGCTGTCGGTTTCGGGTCCGACCTGTCCGATGACGCGAAGATCGGCGTCGTCTATGACGATTGCCTGCAAATCGTCGCAATCACGCGTAAAGGACTGTGTTTCGCCGGGCTGGAGAGAGAACTGCAACTCGTTGCCGGCGGCGGTGAGGATGTCGCGGGGGGCATCCTGCTGGCCGCCATAGTAGAGGACGACGTCGACCACATGATCGCCGTCGTTCTGCAGTTCGACTTCCGTGACGTCCGGCCGCACGAAGTCCAGCAGGGTATCGCAGCCGGAAAAGGCGATCAGCCCCAGGGCCGCGACAAGCATCAGCATGCCAATCCGCTCGTAGGTGTGAGCTCTTCTTATACCGGTCATATGGTTCAAACCTCCAATCGGGCGGTGGCCGCATGGGCCACCGACAATCCTGACTTGCGAGGCCTTCCATTCATCGGTCGCAGGATCGAGGCGTGAAAGCGTCGAACAAACGCGTATCGTTCCTGCACCGGAAACATATGCCTGCGATGCGGGCAGTCAAACCCGGCAAACGGCGGGCCAGTGCCATGGCAATGCACGCAACTATCGAGGCAGTCAATCATTGGGCCGCCAAGTTACGGCGGATTTATTCAAGGAAAATAAGTGAAAAGCCGGGTTTTCCCTGAGGCGAATACGGAGGTATTTTCTCGTAGTTACACGTCGCGCTGAGATCCGTGACAAGCGCAATGTCGGCAACGCGGCACTTGATGACTTCAGCCGCCGGCGAGTCGGCGTGTCGAGGTGAATGCCGGCGACGCGACAGAGCCGGGGACGGACCGAGGCGGCGGGAGATGGCGATCGGCCGCCTGCGCTTTATTCCGGACGCCGGCGGTGCATAATGCGGACGAGAAATGAAACCGAAGGCACCCATTTCGGATGAAGGCAATCGAGACGACGCGGGGGCGCGCTGGATCCGCGTTCGCAACGCCCGGACACACAATCTGAAGGGCGTGTCGCTCGATCTGCCGCGCGACCGGCTGATCGCGATCACGGGGCTGTCGGGATCGGGCAAGAGCAGCCTGGCCTTCGACACGCTGTTTGCCGAGGGTCAGCGGAAATACGTCGAATCGCTGTCGGCGTATGCGCGTCAATTTCTGGGGCCGATGGCCAAGCCGGATGCGGACCAGATCTCGGGTCTGCCGCCGACGATCGCGATTGCGCAACAGGCGGGCCGGTCGAACCCGCGTTCGACGGTGGCGACGACGACGGAGGTGTACGACTTTCTGCGGCTCTTGTATGCGCGGGTGGCAACGCCGCACTGCCCGTCGTGCGGGCGCGAGGTGCGGCGGGAAACACTGACGCGGATCGTGGATGACATCCTGGCGGCACCGGAAGGCGCGAAGGTGATGATCCTGGCGCCATTGGCGCGCAACGCCGCGGGGGATCATGCCGAGCTGCTGGGACGCATCGGGCGGGAGGGATTCGTCCGGGCGCGGATCGACGGGGCGCTGGTCGAGCTGCGCGAAGCGCCGAGGCTGGACAAAGGCAGACCGCACACCATCGAGGCGGTGGTCGACCGGCTGGTGATGCGTCGGGATCTGCGAGCGCGGCTGAGCGATTCGGTGGAGACGGCGGCGGCGTTGTCGGGTGGGCTGGTGACGGCGAGCTTTGCGGACGCGGAAGCGCCGGGCGGCTGGCGCGACGAGGCGCACACGGAGCGGTATGCATGCCTGCACTGCGACGTGCGGCTGGCCGATCCGGAGCCGCGGCTGTTTTCGTTCAATTCGCCGCACGGGGCGTGCGCGGAGTGCGACGGCCTTGGCACGCGGACGGACTTCGATCCGGAGCGGGTGGTGAAGGACGCGACGGCGGCGGTGGGTGGCGGTGCGCTGGCACTGCCGCGGGGCCGGGAGGGGGCGGGGCTGCGGCGGCTGGTGGCGGAGTTCTGCGAGCGGTGGCAGGTGCCGCCGGACACGCCTTACGAGCGCATCCCGGCGCGGCTGCGGCGGATTCTGCTGCGGGGCACGGAGGGCGAGGACACGCGGGAGGACGAGCGCAGCTTTGAGGGCGTGCTGCGGGCGCTGGGACGGCGCTATGAAGAGACGGACAGCGACGAATTGAAGACGCAACTGCACGCGTGGCTCTCGGATCAGCCGTGTCCGGCGTGCGGCGGCGCGCGGCTGAACCGGGATGCGCTGTCGTTCCTGGTGCAGGGGCGGACGATCCGGGACGTGACGCGGCAGAGCATCGCGGAGGCGGCGGCATTCTTCGAGGGGCTGGGCTTTGACGGCGAGCAGGCGCCGATCGCGGAGGCGATTCTGCGGGAGATACGCCGGCGTCTGCGGTTCATGCTGGACGTGGGGCTTGGCTATCTGACGCTGGACCGGGCGTCGGGGACGCTGTCGGGCGGGGAGGCGCAGCGGATACGGCTGGCGACGCAGATCGGGAGCGGGCTGGTGGGGGTGTGTTACGTGCTGGATGAGCCGACGACGGGGCTGCACCAGCGGGACACGGAGCGACTGCTGGCGACGATTCGCGATCTTCGCGATCTGGGGAACACGATCGTGGTGGTCGAACATGACGCGGAGGTGATTCGCGGCGCGGACTGGTGGGTGGACGTGGGGCCGGGGGCGGGTGAGCACGGGGGGCAAATTCTGGCGAACGGCCCGGCGGCGGAGGTGCTGCAATCGCGGGCGTCGACGACGGCGGCGTACATTCGCGGGGATGCCGTCATTGCGACACCGGCGACGCGGCGGCCGCCGGGGAAGCGGGCCATCGAGATCAAGGGGGCGAAGGAGAACAACCTGAAGGGGATCGACGTGCGGATTCCGCTGGGGTTGTTCACGTGCGTGACGGGGGTTTCGGGCTCCGGGAAGTCGACGCTGGTGAACCGGATCCTGCTGCCGGCGGTGAGGCAGGCGCTGGGGCTGGCGGGGCCGTCGCCGGGGTTGCACGGGAAGGTGATGGGAACGAAGGCGGTGGAGCGGGTCATCGAGATCGACCAGTCGCCGATCGGGCGGAGCCCGCGAAGCAACGCGGCGACGTACACGGGGATCTTTGACCGGGTGCGCGATCTGTTTGCGGCGACGCGCGAGGCGCGGCTGCGGGGCTATGGGTCCGGGCGGTTCAGCTTCAACACGAAGGGCGGGCGGTGCGAGGCGTGCGCGGGGCAGGGGGTACGGCTGATCGAGATGCACTTTCTGCCGGATCTGTACGTGCCGTGCGGCGAGTGCAAGGGGACGCGATACAACCGGGAGACGCTGGAGATCCGCTTTCGGGGGAAGACGATCGCGGAGGTGCTGGACATGCGGATCGAGGAGGCGAGCGGGTTCTTCGATGCGTTCAGTGCCATTTCGGCGACGCTGAAGGCGCTGGACGAAGTGGGGCTTGGGTATCTGGCGCTGGGGCAGCCGGGGCACACGCTGTCGGGGGGCGAGGCGCAGCGCATCAAGCTGGCGGCGGAGCTGGGGAAGCAGACGGCGGGTCATACGCTGTACGTGCTGGACGAGCCGACGACGGGGCTGCACTTCGAGGATATCCGGCGGCTATTGGCGGTGCTGGGGCGGCTCTCGGCGGGCGGGCACACGATCGTGGTGATCGAGCACAATCTGGACGTGATCCGGCAGGCGGACTGGATCATCGATCTGGGGCCGGAAGGGGGCGAGGCGGGCGGCGAGATCGTGGCGGAGGGAACGCCGGAGGCGGTGGCGGGGAGCGAAAATAGTCACACGGGGCGGTACCTTCGGGGGGTGCTTGATGTGGTATGATGGGGGCCTGTTGCCGCGGCCGCCGGGGAGAGGGCCGCGGCAGTTGAGCGTTGGCGGGGAATTGCACTGTTGAGGAATGTGTACACGTTTAAGGCACTGCTTGAAGCAGTGGCACACGGGTGCTGGCAC
>CAYOZN010000036.1:0-7313 GCA_964408455.1 uncultured Planctomycetaceae bacterium | reverse complement strand
GGCACTGCTTGAAGCAGTGGCACACGGGTGCTGGCACTGCTTGAGGCAGTGGCACACGGAGGGGGACGGCACTGCTGACACAGCAGTGGCACCCGTTTCAGGCACTGCTTGAGGCAGTGGCACACGGGAGGCGGGACGACACTGCTGGCACAGCAGTGGTACACGGAGACGGGCGAGCAAGAGGAGCAGGGCCGTGGCTCTACGCGTGAAGTGCAAGTGCGGGAAGACGTTGAAGATATCGTCGCAGTTTGCCGGCAGGAAGCTGGCATGCCCGGCGTGCCGGCATCCATTTCGCATTTCGGCCGAGAAGTTCGCGGCGGCGCGAGCGAAAGAAACTGCGGAGAAGGTTGCGGCGGAAAAGGCGAAGGACACGACGGACAAGAGCGCGGCCGGCGGCGCGAGGACCCGCAAGGAACATGTCAATTCCGCGACGGCGTCCAGGGCGACACCGGGGGTGACGGGCTCGGCGGAGGCGGCGGATCTGGGGATGATTGATTCCGGGGAGGCGGCGGAACTGGCCGGCGCGGAGTTGGGGGCGGCGGCGCCGGCGGTGACCGAGTTGCAGACGGCGCCGCTGGCGGTGGCGGTGAATGTTGCGGCGCCGGCGCGGCTGGACGATGAGTTGTTCCGGGGGCTGGAGACCGGGGAACTGGCGTTTGCGGGGGAAGAGCCCGGTTTGGCGATGGCAGGCGAAGCGCCGCGGGCGATCGAGGTGAGCGATGCGGCGCCGAGCGGGCTGACGTATGCCCGCGACAGCCGGGTGGCACTGCCGGGGGGGCGGACGCCGCCCAGCCTGGTGCAGGGTCCGAAGCGCGGCTTCTGGGCGGACGCGTTTTACAGCTTTATCTATCCGGTGAAGCCGGCGGGCAACGCGGTGACGCTGTTGTTCATCCTGGGGGCGGAGACCATCGATACCTATTTTTCGCTGGTACCGATGGGCTGGATGTTGACGGGGCTGTGCCGGGGCATCATCTTCGGCTGGCTGGCGTCGGTGTACCTGTCGGTCGTGGCGGACACGGCGCGCGGGGAGGACGATCTGCCGGGATTGAAGCTGGAGGACGGATTTCTCGACGGCGTCATCAAGCCGGCACTGAAGTTCGTCGGGGCCTTCGCCATCGTCTTTCTGCCGGCGATCGTGGTGGGCATATCGGTGGGTACGGGGGCGGCGCCCGGACCGGCGGCCCTGCTTATCCCGGTATGGACGTTCGCGGGACTGTTTGTGATCCCGATCGTGCTGCTGCTGTTTTCGTTCGACTCGCTGGGCATGATCTTCCGGCTGGACCTGATTGCGACGACGATCGCGCGGTCGCTCCTGCCCTACCTGGCGATCTGGCTGATGCTGCTGATCGTCATCATCGGCATGCTGATGGCATCCGCGGGAGGCCTGATTGCCAACCTGGTGCTGCCGAATTTTCTGATCAGCGCATCGCTGACGACGGTGGGCAGCGGGATTGCGATTCACCTGGCGCTTGCGCTGTTCAGCACCTACCTGATGCTGGTGAGCATGCGGATCGTGGGGCTGTATTATCTGCACTTCAAGCAGCGGTTTACGATGGAGCTGGAATGAGCGGGGAAGGGATTGAGGGATTGGGGGCCGGGGACAAGGGCCTATCTGAGCGGGCCATGAATGCCATCGCTATTGCACATCTTTGAGACGGCGCTGTACAGCCGCGATCTGGGGCGAAGCGAGCGCTTTTATGGCGGCGTGCTGGGGCTGCGGCGGGTGCTGGATATGTCGCCGCGGGGGCTGGCGTTCGAGGTGGGCGCGGGGGGCGGGCGGCGGGATATCCTGCTGATCTTCGACGCGCGGGAGGCGGCGGCGCCGACGGACACGGCCCCAGAGCACGGGGCGACCGGGCCGGGTCATGTGGCGTTCGCGATTGCGCCGGACGAGCTGGATGTCTGGCGGGCGGCACTGGTGGCGGCGGGCGTGGCCATCGAGAAGGAGACGACGTGGCCGAACGGGACGCGGTCGATCTACTTTCGCGATCCGGACAGGAACTCGCTGGAGCTGGCGGCGGGCGATCTATGGCCGGCGTGATTTAAATTTTTCCTGCCAGAATAAATGCGGGCGTGGGGCGCGGTGTCTGCGCGCGGTGTCACTGCCCCATTAAGCCAGTGCGCAAGCGGCACGGTGCAGCTGCGCGATGGGATTGCTGCACTGCGCCGGGGGGGGCCGGGGAAGCGTGCGTCTTCGGCGGCTACATTGCCGCGGGCATGACGGGCGCCTGGCCGGGGAAGATGAGCTGGAGCAATCCGCCGAGGGTGGTGAAGCCGAAGGAGATCATCGAGGGAATGAACAGGAGGGCGAGGACGCCGCCGAAGACGGAGTTGATGAGAAAATCGACGGGCAGGAATCCGGGGAGCAGAAACATGGGTTTTCCTCCGAGAACGGGAACAAAAGACAAGGAAGCGGAAAAAAGGAACTGGTAAGCGAGCGGTCAATAGCCGTCGTCGCGGGCGAGGTCGAGTGTCGTCAAAATGTCACTTCCACGATAGAACAGGGCGCGGCAGCGGGGCGCCAGGTGGTCGAGCTCGACGAACGATTTTTCGAACAGAGCGCCGACGTGACCGCCCTGCTTGAGAAAGAGGAAGTCCTCCTGTGCCTGGCGATAGAGTTCGGGATCGGCATTGAGGCTGCCGCTCTGGTCCATGACGACGAGGTACCGGTAGTCGACGAATGGCGCAGCGACGAGGACGGACTCTTCGGTGGCGCGGTAGGTGCCCAACTGCAACAGATTGGCGGCGGCTTCGAGGAACGAATCGCCGTAGGCCTCGCGGAGCCGCAGGAAGTGGACGGCGACATCGCGACGGAGGCGCCACAACGTGTCGTCGTCGAGGGGATAGACGCGCCGCCATTTGAAGAGCGATACGTCGGGGGACCAGGCGAGATACTGGCGGGCGTATTCGTCGGGCACGAGTGCTGCGCCGAGTTCGTCCAGCATGGCGACGAGCCGGGAGAGCGCGAAGCGACCGGGGCTGCCATCGAGGGCGCGGATGATGCGTTCGGGATCGTTCCAGTGTCGCATGTTGCGGAGGGCGATGTTGGGGGCGCGGAAGAAGTCTTCGTCGTATTCGAGGAGTGAGCGCACTTCGGTCTCGAAGCGGCGGACATAGTCGGCGGGCAGGCCGGCGGTGGAGCCGCCGGCGTCGGCGATGATGCGCTGGATGAGCATGAGGCGGGTGGTGGCGGTTCGCCAGGCATCGGGCGGGACATCGCCGGGGAAGCGGTTGGGATTGGCGTTATTCAGTGGCCGCTTGATGCGGCTGCGATCGAGGACGGGGAACATGAGTCCGAATCGGAACTTGGCCAGCCGCTGGCAGGGATGCTCGGAGCTGGAGAGGAAGGGTACGTCGACGTCGGAGGGTGGCTTGCGCTGGAGCGGCAGCTCGTAGTAGCCGAGGTTGGGCCCCTCGACGCGGTCGGCCAGTTCGCGCTGGCGGGTGGGGAAGCGGGCGCGGATGAGCAGGTGGGTCATGCTCTTTTCGTTATTGATGCGCTCGCCGCGGGCGAGGTCGGTCATGATGGAGCTTCCTTCGAGGCCGCTGCCGGTCTTGGTGAAGAAGGAGGAGATGGGCGTGACTTCGTTGGGGGAGAGGACGGTGGTGAAAGATGTCAGGTCGTTGGCATCTCCGAGTTGCGTGGTGCCGGGGGACTGGATGATGTTGCCCTGGCTGGAGAAGAAGGTGAGGGTGATGGAGGAGTTTTCCTCCTTTTTTTCGACGGCTTCGTCGGCGAGGGCGGCATTGAGGCGGTCGGCGAAGGCGGCGGAATAGGTTCGGCGCGGATCGCCGGGGCGCAGGTATGCCGGTCCCTTCATTTCGAGCAGATCGTTGAGGCGGCGGGAGAGATCGCTGCGGGAGGCGGCGGCGAGCAGTTCGCGCTTGACGTCGACGGGGGCGAAGGGATCGCGCAGGAACATGGTGAGCAGCACGCGAAGGCGTATTTCGTCGCGCTCTTCGCGCGAGAGGGTGGTGGACGAGCCGGGGATGGGCGCGATGTTGAAATCTTCGATGACGAGCCAGGTGCCGGCCGTCGCCTGTATCTCGCTGATGGCGCCGGTGCCGGTGGCGACGACGAGCTGCTGGTTTTCCTGGGAGATGAGGGCGGCAATGCCCTTGTAGGTGCGGGTGTTGGGACCGACGGGCACGGAGAACTCGGTGAGGGTGCCGGTCTTCTTGATCTTATGGACGATGAGGTTGCGTTCGATGCGTTCCCACAATTCGCGGAGGCTGTCGACCGTTTCGGTGGTCATGGTGTGGGCGATGCCATCGGGACCGATGTAGCTGAAGCCGGTGACCTGCTGGCGGCCATCGAAGAAGACATCGTCGGCACCGACGGAGAAGGTGAGACCGAGGACGGTGGCTTCGTTTCCAACGCGGATGGGCGGCAGCGTGGGCGGCGCGACGGTGATGGGCGGGGTGCCAATCGGCAGGGCGCCGGAGCCGACGCCGGAGAGGGTCTGGGCGGTGAGCTGCTGGTTGGCGACGGCGATGAGGGAATTGAGGCCGAGCTCGGTGAAGACGCTCTTGCGATTGAAGCGCTCGACGTCGTGGACGCCCTGAATCTGGGCATTCATGCGCGTGGCGATGGCGCCTTCGATGATCTCGCGGTCGGTGAGGCGGACGGCCTCGATGCTGATGATGGCATCTTCGGCCATGCGGCGTTCGAACTCGTCGGCCTGGGCGAGAAAATCCGTCAGCATGTCGCGCGGGAGGACGATGTCGACGTCGCCGATTTCGGGGTCGAAGTAGATGCCGGGCTTGTCGAGGGGACCGGGCGGGGCGAAGCCGGCGATCTCCATTTCGCGATTGATACGCTCGACGAGGGGGCGGAGGCGTTCGATGAACTGGCCGTCGCGAATGATGTAGCTGAAGCGGCGCGACTCCTTGAGCCAGTTGGGTGCGGTGGAGGCGTCCTGATTATCCTCGATGCCGAGTGCCTTGGCGATTCGACGACGGGTTTCGTTCTTTTCGACCTGCGACAGGTCGCCGCGGCGGCGAGCATCGCGGATTTCGGCCAGTTCGCGATCGGCCAGCCAGCGCCAGTATTGATCGGAGCGGCGGTCGTACACTGGATCGCCGGATTCGTAGAGCTGTCGAGCGCGCTGGAGGATGCGGAGGGCGGCTTCGATGTATTCGCGTTCGGTGACATCGTGGATGAGCAGGCCGACGATCTCATTCTTGGGGCCGAAGTATCGCTGATCGAAGATGTCGGCGGCGTCGATGGCGAGCTGTTTGTCGTCGGGCACGCGGCGGACCAACATGTCGCGATCGGGCTGGAATCGGCGAGCGAACTGGCGTTCGAGAAAGGGGGCAATCTCGTCGACGAGGGCGGCCATGTTGACGCGTTCGATGGCGTTGAGCATGGAGGCCTTTTCGGCGCCGGCGCGGAACGGGGCGGGGAGTTGATCGGATTCGAATAGCGCGGCGAGGGATTCGGGCGAGATGCGGGCAGTGAAGCGGACGGGCGCATCGGGCGCATCGCCGGGCGGGCGCCGGAGCTCGATGGTGAGGCTCTCGGCGGCGGGCTGCGTGGCGGCGGGCGGCGCCTGACTGAAGAGCGGCAGCAAAATGAAGTACAGCACCTGCGGGGCCATCGGTTCTCCCGTGACGAAGGAGGGCGTGAGATGTTGGTTCGAGCGGGCCGAGTATAAGGACGCGGCGGGCGGAGTTCAAACGTCGGCTTGTGCGCGCCGGTGTTAATGCCGGTGCGAATGTCACTCGGCGTGACAGCACATGGGGCCGCAGCAAAATGCGGCGGGATCAAAGTTCCTGAAATTGCGCGGTAAAGTGTCGCAGGACGGCCGGGGCTTCGGTGATGCGCAGGCCGCGCAGCTCCTTGCGGCGCGCGGCAAGCTCGGTCGCGGCTTCGATGACGTAGTCGATGTGGCTCTGCGTGTACACGCGGCGCGGAATGGCAAGGCGCACCAGCTCCAGGCGCGGCGGACCCTCGACGCCGAACATGACCGATCCGATTTCGCAGGCGCGAATGCCGCCGGCGCGATAGAGGCCGCAGGCGACGGCCTGGCCGGGGAACTGCTGTCGCGGGATGTGGGGGCAGAGGCGACCGGCGTCGATGTAGACGGCGTGACCGCCGGGCGGTTCGACGATGGGTATTCCGGCGGCGAGCAGTTTTTCACCGAGGTATTCGGCGGTGCGAATGCGATAGGCGAGATAGTCTTCGTGGACGACTTCTTCAAAGCCCTGGGCCATGGCTTCGAGATCGCGGCCGGCGAGGCCGCCGTAGGTGATGAAGCCTTCGGTAAGGATGAGCAGATCGCCGGCGCGATGGAGCAGGTCGCGATCGCGGAGCAGCAGCAGGCCGCCGATGTTCACGAGGCCGTCCTTTTTGGCGCTGATGTTGGCGCCGTCGGCGAGATCGAACATATCGCGGACGATGTCGCGCACGGGGCGGTCGGCCATTCCCGGCTCGCGGATCCTGATGAACCAGGCATTCTCGGCAAATCGACACGCGTCTAGAAATAGCGGGAGGCGGTGGCGATCGCAGACGGCGCGGACGGCGCGGAGATTGGCCAGGCTGACGGGCTGACCGCCGCCGCTGTTGTTGGTGATGGTGATCATGACGCAGGGGATGCGCCCGGGGCCGACGTCGTTGATGAGTCGTTCGAGGGCGGCGACGTCCATGTTGCCCTTGAAGGGATGGCGGCTCTGCGGATCGGCGGCCTCGGGAATGGGCAGGTCCACGGCGCGGGCGCCGCTGTGTTCGATATTGGCGCGGGTGGTGTCGAAGTGGGCGTTGTTGGGGACGACTTTGTCGGGGCCGCCGAGCAGCTCGAAGAGGATGCGCTCGCCGGCGCGGCCCTGGTGGGTGGGGAGCACGTGCTCGAAGCCGGTGAGACCGGTGATGCGGTCCTGAAAGGTATAGAAGCTGCGGGCGCCGGCGTAGGACTCGTCGCCGCGCATGACGCCGGCCCACTGATCACTGGACATGGCGCCGGTTCCGCTGTCGGTCAACAGATCGATGAGCACGTCCTCGGCCTTGATCATGAACAGATTGAAGCCGGCGCGTCGCAGGATGGCCTCGCGCTCGTCGGGCGTGGTCATGCGGATGGGCTCGACGACTTTGATGCGGAAGGGCTCGATGATGGTCTTCATGTCGACAGGCCTCTCGTGAACGGGCGCCGGGGCGGGCGCTGGCGCGCACATCGGACGGCGTTTCGCCACCATCATGTCACGGGGCGTGCCAAAAATAAACGAACGGCGAACCGCGCCTTTTGCGCGCCATTCGCCGTTCCGGGATCATGGACGTGTTCATATGCCGGGCGATTTCCTCACATGCTGCGAAAACT
>CAYOZN010000035.1:0-46594 GCA_964408455.1 uncultured Planctomycetaceae bacterium | reverse complement strand
ACAGAGCAGTGGCACCCTGAGCAAGCACTGCTTGAAGCAGTGGCACACGAACGGATTCGCTCTCACTGCTCACAGAGCAGTGGCACCCTGAGCAAGCACTGCTTGAAGCAGTGGCACACGAACGGAATCGCTCTCACTGCTCACAGAGCAGTGGCACCCTGGGGAAGCACTGCTTGAAGCAGTGGCACACCGATACAGCTTGAAAGAGCACTGCTTGAAGCAGTGGCACACGGACATGTTACTGCGACTTGACGAGCAGCGTGCCGCCGTTGGCAAGGCCGACGAGCACGTCGCCGCTGCCGCGGAGCACTTCGAACGACTGCTCCTCCAGCGGGCGGCTCTCAACCTGTACGATCACATCGCCCGGCGTCAGGCCGGCGCGATCGGCGGGGCTGCCCTTCTCGACCGAGAGGACGAGCAACGCCGTCTCCGGCAGATTGGCGGCGTCGCGCATGGCGGGATCGACGCTGCCCAGCGATGCGCCGCGGAAGGCCACGGCCGGCTGCGGCAGCGGCTGCGCCGCGGCCAGCGGCCGGCGGGCGAGCGTCACGCGGGCATGGCGGCGGCGGCCGTCGCGGACGTACTCGATCTTGACCGTGGCATCGGAGCCGGCCGCGCCGATGGCCCGGACGAACTCCTCCACGCCGTGCATGGTGACGCCGTCCACTGCCACCACGATGTCACCCGCCTCAAGGCCGGCCCGCGCCGCCGGACCGTCGGCATGCACCGCCGCCAGCATGGCTCCGATCGTGGCCGGCAGGCCCGCCCGCTGTCGAAGCCGGTCCGGCACGTCGTCCACATCGACGCCGACGAAGCCGTAGTCGATGAGCTGCCCGCGCAAGAGCTTGTCCACGATGACCCGCGTGTGCTGGTTGAGCGGCACGGCAAAGCCGATGCCCTCGTAACCGTCGGACCGCGTGCTGACGGCCGTGATGACGCCGATGACGCGCCCGCGGATATCGACCAGCGGCCCGCCCGAATTGCCGGGATTGATGGGCGCCGTCGTCTGGATCATGTCGCCGTAGTAGCGATCTTCCTCGCGGCCGAAGGCCTCCGGCAGCGGGCGGCCGATCGCGCTGACCAGGCCGTGACTCACCGCGGCCTGGCCGTCGCTGGAGAGGCCGAGCGGATTGCCCAGGGCCATGACGATGTGACCGCGTTCGACGGTGTCGGCGTCGCCCAGCTCGGCGATCTTCAGGTTTTCGGCGCGGATGCGAATGATGGCCAGATCGGAGCGGCGATCGTCGGCGATGCGCTGGGCGAGGACGCGCCGGCCGTCGTGCAATACGACGTGGATGGCCGCGGCGCCGTCGATGACGTGCTGACTGGTGAGGATCATGCCGTCGGCGCGGATCAGCACGCCGGAGCCGGTGCTGGTCCACATCCGCGGCGTCCAACCATCCCGCTGGCCGAGACTCGCGGGATTGCGATCGGCCTGGATGGCGACCACGGCCGGGCCGACGCGGCGCACCAGCTCGGCAAGGGCCAGCTGCATGCGCTCCAACAGCGCCGTGCCGTCATCCAGCAGCGCGACGTGTTCGTGGGCGGCAGGTCCGGCAGGCTGGGAGGCCGCGGAGACATTCAGCTGGGCCGTGACCGGCCACGCGGTGACAAACGAAAGGCATATCGCGGAGGACAGGGAAATGGCGCGTCGCATATGGCAAATAGAGCCAGTCTGGGCGAAAAGGCTGGATTGCACGTGCGTTCGGCTCCCTCCAAACGGATCGGCCGCGTTGAGCCGGTCAGGGCACGTCCATCGGCGGCGTAAATTCGTGCGTCTCGCGGCCCGTCTTGAAGGACTTGATGGTCACACCCGGATCCACAACGAACAGGAAGCCGAAGATGACGTTGTCGGGCCCCTGCTGCTCCAGCACGCGCTTGTTGACCTTTTCCAGCTTCTTGCCGCGCAGGCCGGTCGTATCGGCCGTCTCGTGCTCGCCGGGATAGTAATGAACTTCGCACCACCACTGGCCGCCGATCTCGGCGGCGCCGTACTGACCGATGGCGTAGTAATTCTTACCGTTGGTGTCGGTGACATAGGTCTGTCCCGCAACCGTTTCGGCATAGCCGATGGCCTTGCCGAACATGCTCTGCTTGGCGATCACGTCCTTGCCGACCTGGAAGAGGCGCTTGCCGTCGGGCACCTTGAACTCGGTCACCGCGGAGCCGGAACTCTGCGCAGGCACCTGAAAGTGGAAGTGGCCTTCGGTGAGCATGTGGCCGCTGGCGTGACGCTGCACCTGGGAATCGCCCAGGTCAAACTCGAAGGGGAGCATGCTGCTCGGGCCGGTGCGCGACTCGGCAGTGGTGAGGATGTTCTGCCCGGGCCCGGGGGGCGCCTGGTTTGTCGCGCTGACCTCGGCCACCATCGAGCCCGGACCGCAGGCGAGCGAGCGCGTATCGGGCTTTTCCTCGGCCATTTTCTTGCCGGTGAGGTCGACAATCGCGCCGCGCTTGAACTCGACGTACCACGGGGTGAACTCCCGCGGCACCTCGAAGGCAACTTGAAACTCAAACTTGTTGGAATCGGAGCGGCTGACGATCTGGCTTGTCGCCACATCGCCTACAATGAAGTCCGTGAACGGGCTGAACTCGACCAGGTGCTTCTTCTGCACCTCGGACATGGGCATCGGGCCGTGCTTCTTATGGGTGTAGATGTCGGTGGCCCCGGTGGCCATGAAGACGGCGGGCTTGTCGGTCGGGGAGCCGTTTGGATAGCCGACGATCCGGAACTGAGAAAGGCGGAAGCGAGCGTCCTGCACCTTGTTCTCGTAGGCCTTCTTGTCGAGCAGCACGGTGCAGACGACGAACTTGTTGTCGGCACTGGCCGGCGTCTTTTCCCACTTGCGTGTGAGGGTGGCGCCGTCCAGCACGTGCTCGACCCTGTCGATCTCCGGATCTTCCCACCATTGGGTAATGGAGATGGTTCCCTTGTCCAGAAAGACGCGGGCCTCGGAAAAAGGAACGTTGCGGGCGGACCAGAGGTCGGTCAGCAGGTCGGGCTTGGCGCGATCCAGTTCGTTGCCGCCGCCGAAACGCTGATCCCTGGACAGCATCGATGCAAGGCCGACGGTAAAGCCATCGGGTTTGAAGTAGCCGAGCCCCTTGTACACCGGCTCGCCGCGGCCATCGCGAAGCAGGACGCCCTTGTCGCTGACCTGTACGCGTTCGAAGCCGAGGACAGTGGATCCGATGGGCAGCATCTGGATGCCGATCAGGGCCATGCCGACGAGAACCTGGCCGGAGAAGAGGCCGCAGATCGCGCCGCCGGCGCGATCGAGCGCCAGGGGCATGGGCACGTTGTCCGGCACGTAACGATCGGTGATGAAGCGGAAGGCGAACAAGGGCACCGCGAACAAGGCCATGAATGCGACGGGCAGGCCCAGGCCGTCACCCAGCGTGTCGCGCCACATGCCGTTGAGCGGCTCGTAGAAGGCGAACGCGATCATGCAGGCGACGACGCATTCGAAGAACATGACGGCGGCGCTGAAAAAACCCTGGTACGTCCAGAAGGCCGCGACCAGGATGACCATCAGTGCGACGACAAGATTGAACATGGTCTGTCCTTACCTCGATGGCAAACGTCATTTTGGCCGGTGCGGTCGTTATCCAGCGTGATACGGCAGGGACGTGCGAACGGCGCTGCCCGTTTGCATCTACGCCCGAACCGGCTGCTCGGACTGAACTTCGCGCGTGACGCGGAGAATCTCGTTGATGCTCGTAATGCCCTCGTACACCTTGAAGATGGCGACGTCCTGAAGATTCTGCATGCCCTTCTTGCGGGCCTCGACCTGTACCTGGGGCAGCGCGGTGCCGCGGGCGATCAGATCGCGCAGGCCATCATCCAGGGCCAGCACCTCGATGACCGCGGTGCGGCCGACATAGCCGGAGCCCTGGCAGACGGGACAGGGTATCGGATTACCCTGTTTGTCCACTTCGATTTCGTCGGGATTGGGCGGTCGGTACCACGGCCGGTTCTCGGCCACGGGGAGATTGGCCTTTCGCAGCATGGCCGGATCGGGCTTGTAGGCGCGGCGACAGTTGGTGCACAGCACGCGGGCGAGGCGCTGGTTGAAAATCGCCACGAGGCTGGAGGCCGCGAGCTGATTGTCCTCGACGGCCTGCAGATAGCGGCGCAAGGCGGTGAAGGAGTTGCTGGCGGTCATGCCGAGATACACCTTCTTGCCCTGGCGACCGGCGGCGGCGCCGAGCGCGGCCGTCTCCGCATCGGGCGTGTCGCCGGCCATGGCGATGTCGGGCTCGGTGCGGAGGATGGATCGGAAGCGCTTGCCGAAGCTGACGGTCCCCTCCTGGCTGTCATAGACGTGCTGCGTGACGTTTTCGAGATCGAGGGACTTGGTGATCTCGAGGGTGTGGATGTTCTGCATGAAGGCGTCGTGGGCGCGAATGATGGCGTAGAGCGAGCTGGTGATGCCGCTGCCCTTCGGACCGCTGACGATAACCACGCCCTTGGGCGCCTTCACCAGGGACTCAACGACGGGCAACTGCGTTTTCGTAAAGCCGACGTCGGCGAGCTTGAACTTGGCCTCTTCCGAGAAGAGCTTGAGCACCATGCGTTCGCCGGCGGTGCTGCCGGACGTCTTCATATCGACGTCGACCGACTTCTGTGCCGGCCCGCCCGCGCCGATGCTGGCCTTGAAGCCGCCGGACTGGGGGCGGCGGTGCTCGTCCGGATTGCCGCCGGCGATGCGCTTGAAATGACCGATGATGCCGGGGGCGAGCACGGGATCGATGGCCTCGCGCTCGCGATCGACGCCGTCGATGCGGTAGATGGCGCGCATGGGCTGATTGGGAACGAGATCGAGCCGCATGTCGCTCACGCGGCGCCAGACGGCGTCGAACAAAAGGTCCTGCATGGCCTGGTAGGCGGCGTGCTGGTCGGGATCGGTCGGCCAGGGTGGTGTCTTGCCGCCGGCATCCTTGATGCGTACGCGGTCCTTGCCGTGGACGGCGTCCTCCTTGGTCTTGGACTGGCCCTTGCCGAGGCGCTGGAGGTGGGCCATAGTCAGCACCGTCTGCGCCGGGGCGACGCGACGATTGCGAAAGACGACATAGCTGATGATGACGGGGCCGAACACCAGGGCATATACCGCGAGACCGATCCAAAAGACCGGCAGCAGCATCCACGCAAGCAGCGCCATCAGGCCCGAGGCAAACACACCCGGAATCCAGAACGCGAGCGGAACGCGGAGTTTGCGCAGGTCCTTGTTGGTCCAGGCGGCGCTGTGGGCCCAGAGGATCACCGCGAGCAGGTAGACGGCGATCTTGAAGGCATTGAAGTAGCCGCCCTCGTCTGGCAGAGCGCCAACAAGCAGCGGACCGGGCTGTGCGATCAGGCTCGATGACATAGGCAACCGTGCAATCTGGATTGTCCGGGCGTAAGAGGTATGAAAATGGCCATTTTATAGTCCCGGCTCCGCAAATGGAACGGATACAGGCACGCCGCTGTCGGAATTAGGGGACGCTGCCAGCCCGGCCGCGTCCCGCGGCAGAACGGCTCGACTGAGGCGGGACCGAAGGCCCCTCCCGGCTCCGCACGTGCCCCAATCAGGCCATGCCGGCCACGCGCTCCACTTCCTTGAACGTGGTGACCCCCTCCATCACCTTGCGGTGCCCGCACTCGACCAGGGTTTCGAACATCCATTCCCCGGCGGCCTTGCGAATCTCCGAGATGGTCGGCCGGGTCAGGATCACGTCCCTGAGCTGGCTGTTGAACATAAGCATCTCGAAGAGGGCCGTCCGTCCGCGGAAGCCCACGTTCATACAGCGTTTGCAGCCCACGGCGTCATAGAAGTGGCTGTAATTCCGCCCTTCCAGGCCCATGGCCCTGATCTGGGCGGCGTCGGGCTTGTAGGGCCGCTTGCAGTGTTGACACAGCGTTCGCACCAGGCGTTGCGAGACGCAGGCGGTGATCGAACTGGCCAATAGAAACGGCTCCACCCCCAAATCGAGCAGACGAAAAATCGTGCCGACGGTATCCCGAGCATGCAGGGTCGTGAAGACCAGGTGACCGGTCGTGGCGGCCTGCATGGCCATCTTGGCCGTCTCCTGATCGCGGATTTCACCAACCAGGATGACATCCGGGTCCTGCCGCAGAACCGAGGACAGTACCGAGGCAAATGTCAGATCGTGCCGCGCATCGATGCTGATCTGCGTCGTAGACGGCAGTTCGTACTCCACGGGATCCTCAATCGTGACGATGTTGCGAAGATCGGCGTTGATGCTGCGAAGCGCGGTGTAAAGCGTCGTGGTTTTGCCGCTGCCGGTCGGACCAGCCAGGATCACCATGCCGGAATCCTGATTGCAGATGCGTTCAAGCTCCGCCGTGGCCGACTCGGCAATGCCGAGGGCGGCGAAGTTGTCGGGCACCGTGCCCTTGTCGAGGAACCGCAACGCCAGCTTCTGCCCGTGCACGGTGGGCGTAAGGTTCACGCGGAAGTCCACTCGACGGCTGGCCATTTCGGTGGAGAAATTGCCTTCCTGCACGATGCTTTTCTTGGCGATGTCGGCCTCGCAGAGAATCTTGATGACGTTGAGGATGGCCACGCCCATCTTGGAGGTGACCTGTCCGACGGTGTGCATCAGGCCGTCGATGCGGAAGCGGACGACATAGGTTTCGGTCTTGGGCTCGATGTGGATATCCGTCGCGCGGGTGCGGAAGGCGACGAACAGGAGCTGGCGAAGGGCCTCGATGGCGTCGGCGGCCTTGTCCATTTTGCCGTCGGATTGAGTGATTTCCTTGGCGCGCTTGGTGAGCAGGCGAAGTTCCTTGCTGGCTTCGGGCGCGCCGGGGGGCTTGGGCACGTTGACGCAGGCGGCCATGAGCGGCGCGAGCTGCTTGGACAGCGGCCCCCCCGCAATCGAGCGTGCCGCCAGTGCCGTGGTAACGGCAGAGGTGTCGGTGGCCGGCGGCGGAAGTTCGTCCACCTCCTCTTCGACGACCTGCGCGGTCGGCACCGCGACAAATTTTTCGTCGGCGGCGTCCGGCAGGAGGCGAAGCAGGGTGGCGCCGATGCGGAAGACGTCGCCGAACGAAAGCTCGGCCTCGACGATCCTGTTTTCGCCGACCCAGGTGCCGTTGTGGCTCTTCAGGTCGGTGACAAAGATGGAACCGTCGCGGTTCTCCAGGGTGCAGTGTTTGCGGGAGGCGGCCTTGTCGTCGAGGACGATGTCGTTGCCGGGGAGCCGGCCGATCGAGAGCAGCGGGCTGTCAAAAAGCACGACGCGCTTCCGGCCCTGACTGGTGATTTCAACGCGTGCCATTTCGCTTTCCGCGGAGCAGGAATCCCGGGCGATTCATCTTGGTTAAACCAGATTGCGACGTCATCCTTCTCCCGTGGCGGGCCGTATTCATCGCGAAATCGCATCTTCGCCACGCGTCGCCCGCCGGCGCGGCTCAAACGCGTTAGCCGAGAATCGCCGACGCGCCGGAGCGGATACCCTTCAGCCGCATCTTAAGCTCATCGGGATTGGGCGCCACTTCCATGGCAACCTTGACGTCCAGAATTTCCTTTGTGACCAGCTGGTGCAGGGCCTCGGTGAAGTCCTGCATGCCCTCCTGGGTGGAACCCTTGAGCACGGCGTTGATCTCAAAATCGCGGCCCTCGGCCAGCAGCTTACGGATGGATGCGTTGACGATCATGATTTCGCAGCAGGGGATGCGCGATCGGCCGGGCTGAATGCTGGGCAGCAGTTTCTGGCAGACGACGCTCTTCAGATTGAACACCAGGGACTGCCGAATCAGCCCGCGGGCCTCTTCAGGAAACAAATCGAGAATGCGCGTGATCGTCTGCGAGGCGCTGGATGCGTGAATCGTACCGAAGACGAGATGGCCCGTTTCGGATGCGTGCATGGCGGCCTCGAACGTTTCGCGGTCGCGCATTTCGCCGACGAGCACCACGTCCGGGTCCTCGCGCATCAGATACTTCAACGCGGAGTGGAAGTCCTGAACGTCGATGCCGATTTCGCGCTGATTGATAAACGCCTTTTTGTCTTCGAAGATGTATTCGATCGGGTCCTCGATCGTGACGATGTGGCAGGCCCGGCTGATGTTGATCTCGTTGATCATTGCCGCGATGGTCGTCGACTTGCCGGAGCCGGTGATACCGGCGAGCAGAATCAGGCCCTGATGCAGCTTGGCAACTTCGCGCAAGACCGGCGGCACCCCGAGTTCCTCAAACGTGCGAATCTCCTTGGTGACGCGGCGGGCGGCAACGGACGTCATGCCGCGCTGGCGGAACACGTTCACGCGGAATCGATCGAGGCCGGGCACCTGGTGGGCAAAGTCGAGCGCGCCGTGCTCAAAAAAGTATCTCTTCTGTTTTTCGCTGACGACTTCGAAGATCATGTCTTCGATTTCGGTGGAGCTGAGGACATCCTCCTGGGCGAGCCGGACGTCGCCGGCGATACGAAATCGCGGCGGCGCTCCGGCCTTCAAGTGGATGTCGCTGGCCTGAAGCTTGCAACATGCCTTGAAGAGGCGGTTGATCTTCGGGTTTCGGGCCTTATCCGATGTGGCGTGCACTTCGTGCACATCAACGGGGTTCGGATCGTCCGCGGAATGCAAATCGGGATCGATGTCCATGTGTCTGGTCCACTCCGGGCCAATCGGCACTCGATGCCAGCGTTCACTGACGAATGCCGATCGGCAATGCAAGGTTGTCCACGGGCGTCGCCACGGCGTGAGGGCGGGCAGTCGGCCGATCCGCGGCGGGCGTGTAGTCCCTTAATTCTACGGGTCTTACGAATGTGTTCAAGAAGGGCCGGGACCCGGCGGGTCCGATTACTCACGGCTTGAATACTCGCCAGCGCCCAGCGGTGGCAGTTCCGGCGCGGCGGAACGGCGTTTTGCTCAAGGAAAACCGCCATACGTCCGAAAGGGACAATCATGGACGCCGCTTCCATCGCTTCTGCCATGACCGCCCTTCGCGCCGCCGAGACTCAGGCCGCAATTCAATACGCGGTGGCCGCCAAAATGATGAACTCGCAACGGTCACAGGGCAATGCGGTCGTGCAACTCCTCGAGGCGGCACAGCAGAACATGGCACAGGGCGTCACGTCGGTGTCCGACGCCATCGCCAATCAGCTCGACATCACCGCCTGAGCGCATCTCGCAGCCGCGTCTTTCCCCAGAGCCGCATGCCCGGCTCCTCCTTCACACCCAGCGCATCCGCGATCCGGTTGATGTAATTGAAATAGGCAACCACCTGCGCGGCGTCGTGAATGGCGGCGTCGCTCCACCCGGCATTCTGGAGTTCCGCGATATCGCGTTTGCTGCACGCCGCCGGCGTGCGCGTGATCCTCGCCGTCCAGTCGAGCATGAGTCGCAAGGGCGCAGTGACCTGCACCGTGCGCCAGTCGTCAACGACGCCGTGTACGAAGGCATCGAGCGCGGCCTCTCCCGGCGGCGACGTCTGGCCGGTCAGCGTTTCCCAGTCGCGGGCGACCTCGGCACGGAGATCGTTGGCGTGGGCATGCACTCAGTAGAAACACTCGTTTTCGGTACTGACGACGGTGGCAAGCAGTTCGCGCTGCGCCCGCGAGAGCGGTGAAGGGTTGAACATCGCGGCGCGATAGAGCGACATGGACGCGTCCAAAGTCGCGGGCGCGAGTCCCATGACGCGCACGATGTTGTATACCCGGCCGGCGCGGCCGATGGCGGCATCGTAAAGGGCCTTGAGCCGGCCCCGGGCATCGTCATCCGAAACGGTCCTGATCCACGACATAAGGGTTCTCCCGGAGGCTTATTGTAGCAGAGGCGGGACGTCGCGCAACAACACGAACTACCGATCGCAATTCGCTTGCATCGGGGCGTTGCCGATCATACTTTGCGCACCATCAAGTCTGATCTGACGATTGCGTTCTGCGAACAGGGAGGCGCCGCATGGACAGCAAGGCTCAGTGGCAACGATTCCGGACGTATTACTGCCCCTGCCCCGAAATCGGTCTGGCGCTGGACATCAGCCGCATGCATTTTGACGAGGCGTTTCTCGACGGCATGGCAATCAAGATGAGCCTCGCTTATGACGCGATGGATGCGCTCGAGCGCGGCGCCGTGGCCAACCCGGACGAGCGGCGCATGGTCGGTCATTACTGGCTGCGCGCGCCGCACCTGTCGCCGAAGCCGGAAATTCAGGACCAGATCAATTCGGCGATCCGCGCGGCGGAGGCATTCGCCGCGGCGATTCACGCGGGCAAGATCGCGCCGGCCACGCGGCCGAAGTTTCGACAAGTTCTTCTGATCGGAATCGGCGGCTCGGCCCTGGGGCCGATGCTCCTCGCGGATGCCCTCTATCACGCGGGCAGGCCGATGGGCATTCACTTCCTGGACAACACCGATCCGGACGGCATTGCACGCGTCCTCGGCGCGCAGAAAGAGGTGTTGGGCGAAACGCTGTGCCTTGTCATCAGCAAGAGCGGCACCACGCCCGAGACGCGCAACGGCATGCTGCTGGCGTCGGAGGCGTATCGCTCGGCGGGGCTCGAGTTCCCTCGTCATGCCGCTGCCATTACGGGCGCCGGATCGAGTCTCGACACGCAGGCGGCGAACGAGAAATGGCTGGCGCGATTTCCGATGTGGGATTTTGTTGGCGGGCGCACCAGCGTGACGAGCCCGGTGGGCCTGGTGTCGGCGGCCCTGCTGCGGGCGGACGTGGAGGCCTTTCTGGCAGGGGCGGCGGCCTGCGATGACATCACGCGCCTGCGCGATACTGCAAGAAACCCGGCAGCGCTGCTGGCATTAATGTGGCACTTCGCGACGGGCGGTCGCGGCGAGAAGGACATGGTCGTGCTGCCTTACAGCGACCGGCTGGCGCTTTTCCCCCGCTATCTCCAGCAGCTCGTGATGGAGTCGCTGGGCAAGCAGACGGACCTGTCCGGGAAACGGGCCGAACAGGGCATCACGGTGTATGGCAACAAGGGCTCGACCGATCAGCACGCCTACGTGCAGCAGCTTCGCGACGGCGTCAACAACTTCTTCCTGACGTTCATCCGCGTCCTGGAAAACGGCGGATCCCGGCTCGAAGTGGAGCAAAATGTGACGGCCGGCGATTATCTGCACGGATTCTACCTGGGCACGCGGACGGCACTGTCGGACAACGATCGCCAATCAATGACCATCACCCTGCGGCGCGTCGATGCCTTCACGCTGGGGGCGCTGATCGCGTTATTCGAACGGGCGGTGGGTTTCTATGCGTCGCTGGTGAATATCAACGCCTATCACCAACCCGGCGTCGAAGCCGGCAAGAAGGCCGCCACCGCGGCACTGACGCTTCAGGTCAAGCTTGAGAAGGCGCTCTCGACCGACCCGCGAACGGCGGAATCGCTGGCGGCGGCGATCGGCCGGCCGGAGGCGGTCGAGACGGTTTTCGCGCTATTGGAGCACTTGTCAGCAAATGGCCGGGCGCGGGTCGTGACCGGGGAAACGCCGGACCAGATGCGCTTTGCCAAATCGTGAGCTGACGCAGCAGCGGCACAAGCGCGTCGCCCGCGCCACGCGAATTGAGACGAATTGCTACAGGCCGTTGGCGATCTGCTTGAACTGGTCGCCGCGATCTTCATAGTTTTTGAACCAGTCGTAACTGGCGCAGCCGGGACTGAGCAGGACGACGTCGCCGGGCTGGGCAAGTGTTGCCGCATCCCGGATGGCCGAAGGGAAGTCCCCGGCAAGGCGAAGCGCCGGCGACGAGGCCGCGCCGGCGGCGCGACGCACCTCTTCCGCGATTCGCTCACGCGTGTCGCCGATGCAGACGACGGCCCGGGCGCGCTGGGCCGCCATGCGGCCGAAATCGGCGTATGAGCTGCCCTTGTCGGAGCCGCCGGCCAGCAGAATCACCGGCGCATCAAACGCCTTCAGCGAGGTCATGGCCGCTTCGGGGGATGTGGCCTTGGAGTCGTTAAAGAATTTTATGCCGCGCCACTCGCGCACGAACTCGAGCCGGTGGGCCAGGCCGCGGAATGACTGAAGTGCCTTCCTGCTGACATCGTCATCCACGCCGAGGATTCGCGCCACGCCCATTGCGCCGGCGGCGTTCTGCACATTGTGCCGGCCCGGAATCGCCAGCCGCAGTCCGACACGCTCGCGCCGAAGCACCCCGCGGGAGACCTGCTCAAGGACGGCGCACCCGTCGTCATCGATGCCGAAGCGCACGAGGCCGGCCCACGTGGCATCGCTGCCGGGTAGCCGCTCAATGCCGCCATCGAGGGGGAAGAGCCGCCAGTCTCCCGGCTGTTGAAAGCTGTACAGGTTGGCCTTGGCCGCGGCATAGGACTCGATGGTGCCGTGCCGATCGAGATGGTTCTCGCGGAAATTGGTGACCAACGCGATGGCCGGGCTTCGTTGCAGCTGCGCCGCATCTTCGAGCTGGAAGCTCGACAGCTCCAGCACGACCACGTCCTCGGGACCGATCGAGGGCAGTTCATCGAGAAGCGAGCGGCCGATGTTGCCGCCGGTGAAGACGCGGCCATATCGCCACGACGGCGCCTGGCTCGCCGCATCCAGAATGGCGCCGATCATTGCCGTCGTCGTGCTTTTGCCCACGGCGCCGGTGATGCCGACCAGCTTCGCGCGGCAGCCCTCCAGGAAGAGGTTCATTTCGCTGGTCCAGGGAATCCCGCGCGACTGCGCCCGTTGGAAAAACTCGGAGCGGGCCTTGTCTACGGCGGGGCTGACCACCAGCAGATCGCATCCTTCGAGGTCTTTTTCGTCGTGAGAGCCGAGGCGGTACTCGATTTGCAGACCTTCCAATGCCGCAATGCTTGGCTGGAGGTCTTCTGCCCGGGCCTGGTCTGTGACCAGCACGCGCGCGCCGTGCCGTGCCAGCCACTTCGTGACGCCAATGCCGCCGCCAAAGCGTCCCAGCCCCATGACGACGACGCGTTTTCCAGTCAATTCCATCATCGCACTTCCATGCGCTTTCGTCCGTCGACCGGGACACACGCCACGGCTGCACCGCTCGGTGACGATGCCCGGCTCCATTCCGGCTTCATCGACCGGACACGCGCATGCCAATGTCCCCGCGCAGCACCATGCCGTCAAATGAGATCTTCCGCACGGCTTCGTACGCTGCCGTGCGCGCCATCTGAATGGTCTCGCCGAGGCCGGTGATGCCGAGGACGCGCCCGCCGCTGGTGACCACGGATCCATCCGGGCCGCGCGCCGTGCCGGCGTGAAAGACCTGCACGTTCTCGACTTCCTCGGCGGCGTCGAGCCCGGAAATGAGTTTTCCCTTTTCGTATGCGCCGGGGTAACCACCGGACGCCATCACCACGCAGAGCGACGCGCGGCGATCCCACTCAAGAATTGTCTGATCGAGGCGTCCGTCGATGACGGCCTCCATGGTGTCGATCAGGTCCGATTGGAGTCGCGTCATCAGGGGTTGGGCCTCGGGATCGCCGAAGCGACAGTTGAACTCGAGCACTTTTGGGCCGCCGGCGGTGATAATCAGCCCCGCATAAAGCACGCCGCGAAACTCGATATCGTCGCGCCGCATGGCATCGATGACCGAGACAAAAATATCTCGTTCAATCATGGTGAGATCGTCTTCCGTCAGCAGCCCGGATGGCGAGTAGGCGCCCATGCCGCCGGTGTTGGGGCCGGTGTCGTGCTCGCCGAGGCGCTTGTGGTCGGCCGCGGACTCCAATATGTAGACGGTGCGACCATCGACCAGGGCCATCAGGCTGACTTCCGGACCGGTCAGGATTTCCTCGATGACCACGCGGGCGCCGGCGTCGCCGAGTTCTCGATCCACCATCAACCGTTCGAGGGTGCCCAGGGCATCGGCAGGATCGTCGTGGACGAAGACGCCCTTGCCCTTTGCCAGACCGGCGGCCTTCACCACGATGCCTTCATCGCGCGTGGAGACGTAGCGCCGTGCCATGGTGAAGCCGGTTTCGATGTTCGGGAGCGGCACGCCGTCCTGTCGCTTGCCGGATTCGCGCGCGAGCGCGAGTTCCTGGGCGGTTGGCTCGAAGATGCGGGCCTCGGCCGTGGGGACGCCGGCCTCGCGCATCAGCTTCTTGGCGTAGGCCTTGTCGCCTTCGATGCGAGCCGCGGCGGCCGTGGGGCCGAAAATGCGAAGGCCGGCGGCGGTGAAGCGGTCGACGATGCCGCTGCAAAGCGGGTCTTCGGGGCCGACCACCGTCAGATCGAACTTTTCCTTTTTGGCAAAGGCGAGCAGGCCATCAACGTCTTCAGAGGCGATGTCGATATTGGTCGCCAGGCGCGACGTGCCTGCATTGCCAGGGGCGCAGAAGAGCTGCGGCCGCCGCGATGAGCTTGCCAGTTTCCAACACAGCGCGTGCTCGCGCCCACCGCCGCCGATCACAAGAATCTTCATGCAGACTACCTGCCCCCGAGTGCCTGGCGCGGCGAATCCGTTCGCCGCAGAATCGACCGTCGCGCCGGCCGGGAGGCCGGCGCCCACAGGAATTCTAAAGGTGGCAGCGGATGCGAGAAAGCGGAGGGATTTTTTTACTGCAGGTCGATGTCAAAAAGGGAGGGCCGCCGGCGCTGTAGCAGCGCCGGCAGCCCTTAAGTCACTTATGCCGGGATGAACGAGGCGTCAGGCCCCGTTACTGGCACTCACATCGAATCTCAAACGAGCCGCCACCCAGATCGACGATGACCGGATTACAGTTTTGCCCGGCCGCGCAACTCTGTCCGACGCACTCGAATGCACCGCCGCCGAGCTCGAGATGGCATGTGTTCGGCGAGGCGCAGCTACACTCCACCACCGTGATCAGACCGTCCGGCGTGCGGATGGCCTTCGTGGGCCGGCATTCCTCACCTTGTACCGGGCATATCGTCGGCATGCAGTCGGTTCCCGCCGTGTTCGGCAGGCAGCCGGGGCCAGGGTCCTGGCAGGCATCGTCGTGACCATCGCCATCGAGATCGCCTGCGCAGGGTGCGCCATTCGGCGTGGGCGAACCGCCGCGTGCCTGGCAGCAGACGACGTTGGTGGTCACGCAGGTGCCATCCGGCAGGCAGCAGAAAACCACCGCGTCGTCGCAGGCGCCGGCGCCGAGGAAGACGCCGCCCTGTGCCTGGCAATCCGCAGCCGATGTCGTTATGCACGGCCCATCGAGCAGGCAGCAGACACCGCCCGGCTCATCCGGTACGCAGTCGCAGCAGATGATCAGGTTGCCGAGCGGATCGACGGACTGCTTGCGCTCGCAGTGGGTGCCGGGCGGACAATCGCCGACGCAGATCGGCTGTACCGGCTGCGGGCTGAGTTCGACATGGCAATCCAGAGGCGATCGGCAGTCGCAATCGACGACTTCAAAAATGGTTGTCCCGGGCACCTGACGAACGCACCGCGGCAGGCAGACTTCCGCGGAATTGGGGCACTGTGAGGGAAGGCAGCCGAAGCCGGTCGGCGCGGGGAGACATTCATCGGGCGGCGGCAGGCACGCATCGTCCACGCCATCGCCATTCGCGTCGCCGGCGCAAGGCACGTTGTTCGGCGTCGGCATTCCACCGCGCGCCTCGCAACACAGGATGTTGGTTGGAATGCAATGTCCATCGGGCAGGCAGCAATAGACCAGCGCGGCATCGCAGACCACGCCGTCTCCCAGGTAGACGCCGCCCTGCAATTCGCAATCCTGTGCCGTCGAGTTGATACAGGGGCCGGTCGGCAGGCAGCAGGCGCCCGTCGGCGGATCCTCCGGTTCACAATCGCAGCACACGATAACCCTGCCATCGGGCTGCACGAGGCTGGTCGTCGTGCAGACGAATCCCGGAGGACACTGCCCGACGCAGTTGATTCCCGCGCCCGGCTCGAACGTAATGTGGCACTCGTTGGGCGAGCGGCAGTCGCAATCGGCCACGCCGCTGACCGTGCCATCGATGTCGACGATCACGCATCGGGGCAGACATTCCTGACCCGACAGCGGACACCTGACCGGCCGACAGCCCTGGCCGTTCGGTCGCGGCTCGCACGTCGGGTTCTGGTCGTCGCAGCACAGGCCATCTTCGGCGCGGATGTTGGCGGCCATATTAAAGCCGGTCACCACGCCGCCGAGATTCTGCACGTGTACCTCGATGCAGTTTTCGCCGCAGACGAAGAGTGACGCGTTGGTCACCGTATGCACCAGCGGCTGGGGCGCATTGAACCCGCCGGTCGGTCCGATGAGGACGCCGTTCAGGAAGATCTGCCCGGCGTCATCGGCCCGCGATGCGAGCGTCAGCACCGGATTCTTGAAGCGGCCATCCAGGCAGAAACAGAACCGGTACACATAGAGACCGTTGGGTCCGGTCGCGGCGGCGCTGATCCACTGCGTGCCCGGGATGGTCAGCCACGCCGGGTGGGCGTTGATGACCGTGGCCGGCCGTGGCGTGGTTCCGCCGGCGGCGTCGACAATCACCTCCCAGTCATCGTCATCGTTGCCGATGGGAATGAGATTGCCCGCGGCATCCACGCCGGTGTCGATATCGCGATCGATATCGGCTGGCGGACAGCAGCATTTACCCTTGGCGGCGCTGACGCTGCCGGCCATGTTGAAGCCGGTCACGACGCCGTGAGTGTTCTCGACGACGATCCGCACGCAGTTCTCACCGCTTCGGAAGAAGGACTGATTATTGGTGAAGATCGGCGTGGGCAGCGGGGTGTTGAAGGCGTAGATGGGCGGCGTAGCCCCGACGAAGTTGCCGTTGAGGAACACACTGGCCCGATCGTCGGCCCGCAACTGCAAATCGAGCACCGCATTCATGAAGCGCTGATCGAGGCAGAAGCAGAACTCGTAGACGTACGTGCCGTTCGGCCCCGTCTGGTTGGCGCTGATCCACCGCGTGCCGGGGATCGTCAGCCACGCCGGATTCGGATTGATCACGTTGGCCGCTCGAGGCAGCACGCCGACGGGCGGCGGCTCGCTGACCACCGTCCACGTGTCGTCCGGCGACCCGATGGGAATGACGTTGCCGTTGTCGTCCACACCGGTCGACAGGTCGATGAACAGGTCTTCCGACGGGCATGAACACGGATCGCACGGCGCCTTGGAAAGCACCAGGTCGATGAAGATCGGAATATCCAGCTGATTGACGATGCCGTCGCCGTCGGCATCCGCACAGCCGCAGTTGTCACCGGGAATGGCCGTTCCGAGCAGGCAGCGCACGAAGCCGGGCAGGTCCAGACCGTCGAGCGTGCCGTCACCGTTGATGTCGCCGGGACACTCGCAGGGTGGCGCGGCGCAGTCGCAGCACACTTCAATGCTGCCATCGGCCAGCACCACGCGGTTCTCGACGCACACGGTGCCGGGCGGGCAGTTTCCGGCGCACGCCGGGCCGACGGCGGCATCGAATACGGCCTGGCACTCTCCTTCGCCGCGACAATCGCAGTCAACGATGATGGACTGCCCCGTCGCCGGGTTGAAGCGAATGCAGCGCGGCGCACACACTTCATCCGGCAATTCGCATGCAGTGGGCAGGCACGCCTGGCCACCCGCCGCCGGTTCGCAGTCGTCCGGCGTCTCGGGCACGCACACGCAGCATATCTGCGCGCCGATCGGCGTGGTCGTGACCTGCTGTTCGCACACGAATCCCGGCGGGCAGCCGCCGACGCACTGCGGCGGAGCCCCGGCCACCCATTCGATGTGACATTCATTGGGACTCTGGCAATCGCAGCCCAGCACATCGACGACCTGGCCGTTCTCAACGATTACGCAGCGCGGCAGGCATTCGTCACCGTCTATCGGACACTGCACCGGCAGACAGCGTGGCGCGTTCGGATCGGGACCGCACTGTGGGGGAATGCACTCGACATTGCCGCAGTTGGTGCCCGGGCCCTGCGGCGTTCCGCCGAAGAAGGTGCAGCAGGCGGCGTCGGCGTCGATGCAGGTGCCGTTCGGACGGCAGCACGCCTGCACGCCGAGACAGATGGTACCGTCGCCCAGGTAGGTTCCGGGGCACTGTGTGGCCGTCGTGATGATACAGATGCCATCCTGCGTGCAGCAGGCGCCGGTGGGCGTCTCGGGCACGCAGTCGCAGCACTGGGAAATGGTGCCGTCGGGATTGGTGACGGTCGTCGTGACGCAGAAGAATCCGGGCGGGCAGTCGCCGATACACTGCGGCGGCGTGCCGGGCACCCAGTGCATGAAACACGAGATATCGTCGCGGCACTCGCAATCGGTCACGCCAATGGGAATGCCGGCTGCATCGAGAAGGACGCAGCGGGGCAGGCATGCCTGGCCCGGAATCGGGCACTGCACCGGCAGGCAGCTCGTCCCGGTCGGATCGGGCCCGCAGACCGGCGGCTGACAGATGACATCTTCGCAGATGGTGCCGGCGCCCTGCGGCGTGCCGCCGAAGGCGGTACAGCAGGCGGCGTCGACATCGATGCAGGTGCCATCCTGGCGGCAGCAAGCTTGCACGCCGAGACAAATTGTCCCGTCACCGAGGTATGAACCCACGCACTGAGCCGCGGTGGTGATGACACACACGCCGGTCGTCGTGCAGCAGGCGCCGGTCGGCGTCTCAGGCACACAGTCGCAGCAGATCGACGTGGTGCCGTCGGGATTGGTGACGGTGGTGGTCACGCACTGGAACCCGGGCGGGCAGCCACCGACGCATTGCGGATCTGCCCCGGGGAACCACTGCATGTGGCAGAGCGTATCGTCGCGGCACTCGCAGTCGGCGACGTTGATCGGATTACCGGCGGCATCGAGAACGACACAGCGCGGCAGACAGGCCTGGCCCGGAATCGGACACTGCACCGGCAGACAGCGCGGGGCGTTGGGATCGGGCCCGCAGACCGGCGGCTCGCAGGTCGTCGTTTCGCAGGTTGTGCCGGCCCCCTGCGGTGTGCCGCCAAAGGCGGTGCAGCAGGCGGCGTCCACATCGAGGCAGGTGCCATCGCTGCGGCAGCATGCCTGTATGCCGAGACAGGTGGTGCCGTCGCCCAGGTACGTTCCCTGACACTGCGTGGGCGTCGAAAGGACGCAGATGCCGGACTGAAGGCAGCACGCGCCTTCCTGCGGGCCGTCGGGCACGCAGTTGCAGCAGAGCTGAATCGTGCCGTCCGCATTGACGATTGTCTGCGTCTGGCAGATGAAGCCGGGAGGACACTGGCCGGCACAATAGGACCCGCCGCCACCCACGTGGAAGCGGACCGTGCCGGTCGTCGAGCCGGACATGCCGGCGAGACTGCCGCCCGGCGCGCCGACAAAGTCGATCCGGTATGTAATATCGAAGAAGCTATCGACGGCCCAGTTGCCGCCCGGGGCCTGCGTCAACGTGGTGTGGCCGGGGCTGGGCAGTCCGAAGTCGGTGCCGGCGACGACGCGCAGCAGATCGAAATCGGGATCGCCGGTGATCTGGCCGAACAGGCGGAACATGACCGTGTCGAACGGCTGGATGGGCGAGCCGTTGGAGCGCGGCGCCATGTGGATTTCGTGTGAGATCGGCAGGGCGATGTTGCGGTTGAAGCCGGCCATCGCGCCCGTGCCGATCATCGGCATGTTCAGACTTGCGTCGTAGCAGGCCTTCTCGCCGCCCAGCGAACCGCCGGGTTCGCGGCAATCAACACCGGGCGGGAACGAGCACACGCCACTTGCCGGTACGCAGAGGAAGTTGCCCTTGGAGGCATCGATTTGAATCGAACTGGCCGGGGGCAGTCCATCCACGATATTCATGTCGCCATTCGGCGTGGTGTACGTGCAGCCTACGGGCGGCAGATCGGCCGAGCCGCTACCGTTATCCGGGCGAATGCATGGCGGGCCGAACCCGCCGGTCTCGACGTGGCATTCCTGGGGCAAACGGCAGTCGCAGTTCACGACGGTGGACTGGCCGGTCGCCGGATCGATGATCACGCAGGCGGGCAGACACTCCTCGCCATCGTTGGGACACTGGAAGTTTGAGCAGTGGGTACCGGACGCATCCGGGATGCAGTCCTGCGCGGGACAGGTGATGCCCACGCAGTTGGAACCGGGGCCCTGCGGCACGCCATTCTGCTCCAGGCAGAACCCGGCGTTCGGCACCATGACGCAGGTGCCATCGGGCAGGCAGCAGGCCTCTTCCGTCGGACCGCACGGGTTGTTCTGGCACGAGGTGCCGGCGCCCTGGGGCACGCCGCCGAAGAGGTTGGTGCAGCAGATGTCATAGGCATCCACGCAGCCGCCTGTCGGCAGACAGCACGCCTGAAGCGTGCCGCAATTGGTGCCATTGCCCAGGAAAACGCCGCCGGCCTTTTTGCACTCTTCCTGGAGAATCACGACGCACTGGCCGCTCTCGAGGCAGCACGCGCCATTGGTTTGCGACGGAATGCAGTCGCAGCACACGTCCAGCGTGCCGTCGGCATTCATGGATGCGATCGTGTTGCAAGCGAAACCGGTGGGACATACGCCGGCGCACGTCGGCACGCCCTTGCCGAGCTTGATGCGTGCGGTGCCGGTGGTCGAACCGGACATGCCGCCCAGCACGCCCCCGGCCGCGCCGATGAAGTCAATCCGATAGGTAATGTCGAAAAAGCTGTCGACAGACCAGTTTCCTCCCGGGAGCTGGGTCAACGTCGTGTGCCCCGGGCTGGGAAGACCAAAGCCACTGCCAACGGTGATGCGGAGCAGGTCGAAGTCGGGATCGCCGGGCGGGAGCTGCCCGTTCAGTTGAACCATTTCGCAGGGAAACGACTGAATGGGTTCGCCGGGCGTGCGCGGTCCAAGGTGGGCCTGACCATTATTGATGATGATATTGGTTAGACGATTGTAGCCGGCAAGCGCGCCCGTGCCCTGCAAGGGCATCAGGAGCACGCTGCTAAAGGATGATATCGTCCCACCCAGCGAGCCGCCGGGCACCTCCGGCTGGCTATTGATGTTGCCGAGCGTTGCGTCGATCTGGATGGAAGAACCGGGGGGAAGGCCGTCGACAATCTGAAGGTCATCGTCTGGCGTTGAAAAGTCGCAAGGCGGAAGCAGGTGCGCCGTTCCGATGCCGGTGTCCGGCACATCGCAAGGAGGACCGATGGCGCCGGCCTTGACGTGACACGCGGATGAGGGCCGGCAATCACAGGCGATGATAATCGTCTGGCCGGTGGCGGGGTTGAACCGCATGCAGCGCGGCGTGCAGACGTTGGGTGCGGGACAAGGCCCCTGCGAACAGGCCGAGCCGTCCGGCAACGGCTGGCAGATCTGCGGCGGCGCGCATTCCACCATGTTGCACAGGACGCCCGCAGCCTGGGGCGAGCCGCCGAGCGACTGGCAGAATGGCGCGGGATAATTCTGGCAAGTGCCATCCGGCAGGCAGCATGCCACGCACGGCAGCGTTGAGTGCCGGCAGGTGCCGTCAAATGGATCGCAGAAATCGCAGGTATCCGGGTTCCCGTCATCGCAATTGGCTGGCGTGCACTGACCCCAGGCCGTAGGCGACGACGGGGAACATAGACACATGCAGAAAACGACCGCGGCATACGCAAGCAACCTGTTCATGGAAACTCCTCCCTGCTCCGTTCGACTCATCTAAAGACTTGAGGGCATAAAGAAGGCGCAAGTGTCGCACAATAGTGATCACGGAAGCAAGACTTTTACATCCTGTGATTGCGACACGCCGATGAGAGGTCGACGTACGCGGCAGAAAAACGGCTGTTGGAAAAAATTCGTTGGCTCAGAAGGGCGGCCAGACGCAGGGCGAAAACACCGTAAAGTGTTTACGCGTCATAGGCTTGCGCAAAGGAGCGAGAAAGTACGGAGCCCGGCTCGCGGCAAGCTCAGCGTTTGAATGGCACCAGCCATGCACGGCCAGCACGTGCGATGCGGTCGCATCCTTGTCGCGACCGATCTGGTCGCCCGTGATGAAACCGAGCTGGTACGCGGCTCTCAGGGCACTACCGCAATTGGCTCGAGGCTGGTCGGGGCGTATCCAGGCAGGGTTCCAGTGGCATGGGCAAGATCGATCTGGTGCCTTTCAACTGATGTCCAGTTCAAACTGACCCATCCAGACCAGAGAAGTGCGAAAAATCGGATGCCGCAGTGGATGCTGCAAGCCGCGGAAACGGTCGAAACGGGCCTGCCACGGGCGTCGCCGAAAAGTCACAAAATTGCGCAAGTGTCGAAAAAACGCTGGAGATGCCGAACTTGTGGCACTGGGAGCGCTGGGACTCGAACCCAGGACCCACGGCTTAAAAGGCCGCTGCTCTACCGACTGAGCTACGCTCCCGGAGCTGGCGCCGCCGCGCCAAGGGCGAAACAATCTAGCCGGCGCTCCCCATTTTGGCAAGCGGCAGCGCGACGACCACGCCCGCGCGCACGATCTCGCCGGCTGAAGCACCCGGTGCCGGTTCTGCCGCCAGGCTCGTGTCCGCCTCCGCAATTCGCGCGTCTGGCTCCACCGCCGATCGCGCTTCCGGCGCCGCAGAATATTTGAGCGGCACCGCCAAACGTGCGTCCGGCTCCGATGCGACACGCGCGACCGGCTTGGCGAACAGGCGCGTGCCCGGCCTCGCGGAGGCTGATTTCACATATGCCAGCGAAAGCGGCGCGCCGAGTGCAAAGCTGAAACAGCCGCTGCGCGTCGTTCCGATGGGGCGATCCGCCTGCAACCCCGCGGATGGTTCCGCGTCGTGCGTCGCCGGCACGGCCTGTTCAAACAGCGGCGTCCCCGGCGCGACGGGCTGGTCGCCTTCGAACTGCACGCCAACAAGCCTTCGCGCAAGAACGCCGCGCGCCCGCATGCGTTCGATCACCTCCTGGCCGAGGTAGCATCCCTTCTGATAGCTGATGCCGCGCTCCACCTGTCCGGTCTCCGGTGGAATGATCTCCTCGTCGATGTCCTCAAGCGAGGCCGGCATGCCGTTCTCAATTCGGATCACGTCGAGGGCGGTGGGGTCCAACTCCACCAAGCCGGCCTCCACTGCGCGCTTGCGGAGAAGTGAAGCCGTCGGCTCCATTGCGCCGCACCAGATAATCTCAACCGCGGGCAATCCGCCCAGATCGCGGCGAACCGCGCGCGCCTGCCGGCCTTCCAGGTCGAGGCTGGTATGCTGCAACCATGCCATCGCGGCCATGTGACTTGCGCCGGCCGTTCGTGCCAGAACATCGGCACTCGGCCCGATGATCAGCACGCGGAACGAATTTCCGGACAGGTCAGTCAGCGCCACGTCCTCGGTGATGTGATAGCGATCCAGATGCGTCAGCGCCTTGCCGATCCATCGGCGATCGATATCGAGCCAGAGTCGATCCTCCAGCACCAGCACGTTCAGGTCAAAGAGCGTTCGTCCCTTGACGTTCGTGGCGAAGGCGTAGTTGCCTTCTCCCGGCGAGAGGGTCTTCACGGCGTTGGTCACGAGATTGTGCAGCCAGGCCGCGCGATCCCCGCCGGTGACCTCGATGAGGCCGCGGTCGGCTGGGAACAGAAAACCGCCCGCCGTCAGGCAATCACGATACTGCGTTTGGAAATTATCGCGAGAATTCATCGTCGTGTTCATCGTCGTCCGCCGCGATAGGACCCACGCCACATGCGGAACTGTCGCCGGTTCAATCGTCCATTCTCAACAAGACTGCTCGCGAATACTCGCGGTCGCCGGCGAAGTCAACCGGCAGATCGGGAAGCGGCTCCCGCCGAAACCGGCGAATTGTGGACGCATGGCGGATCGCATCATCAATCCGGGTCGCGCTGAGCCCGCGATGGTTCGTCGCAAACAGCAGCCTGCCGCCGGGGTTCAGCAGGCGCGCCGCGCCCGCCAGCAGTTCCGCCAGATCTGCTTCCAGCAGAAATACGCCGCGCGGCTTCTTGATCCGGGCGAACGTGGGCGGGTCCAGGATGATCAGATCATAGTGCCGATTCTGGCGCTGTGCCCGTCGATAATACTGCCGGACATCATCGCAGATAAAGCGATGCCGGTCGATCGGCACTGCATTCGCCGCGAAGTTGCGCCGACCCCAGTCCAGGTACCGCGGCGACAGGTCGACGCTCGTCACTTCGCCCGGGCCGCCCACGGCGGCCGCGATCGAGAAGGCACACGTGTAACAGAATGCATTCAACACGCGAAATGCCGCGCCGGCCGCAGCGGCCAGTTCGCTGACGAGGCGGCGATGGTCGCGATGCTCGAGGAACAGCCCGACCGAGTAGCCATCGTACGGCCGGATGCAGTAGCGCCGACCGTCCTCGGTAATCGTGAATTCATCCGGAGCAGGCTGACCCAGCCAGGGGTCGGGGCTGCGGTGCTCCGCCTCCTGTTCATCCGAGAGTCTCGCTCGATCGCGGACAAAGTGCTTTACATAGACGCTTTGCGCGCCGGTCCGTTCGCACAGCCGCTCAACGTTGCCGCGTAGTGACTCGCGCGGTGCTGCGAAGCGTTCCTCGTGAAGCTGCACGAACAGCACGGGACCGAATTGCTCGATGACCAGACCGTCGAGGCCGTCGGCGGCGCCATGAAACAGCCGATATGCGCCGGTCCTCCCACTCTCGATGAGCGGCCGCCGTCGCTCGTATGCCTTCAGCAACAGCGATGACAGTTCGGACGGTACTTCGCTTATCCGTTGAGGCGATGAATGCCGCCGGGGCGCCGAATGACGCGCCGCCCGCCTACCTGTCGATGCTGATCGTCGTCGGCCGTTCATTCAGGTGTGTTCCGGAAAGACATGCTGCGGCCGGAAGCCCGTCGGCAGGCGTTCATCCAGTTGATCGAGCCCGAGCAGCGCGGCGATGCGGCCTTCCAGCTCGGCAACACCTTCGCCGCTCAGGGCGGAGATCCGGCAGTCGGCCGGCACATGGCGCGCTCGTTCAACGTCGCATTTATTCAGCACCGTCAACATGGGCATCTGCCGCGGCACCGCATCGTGCGCGCTCCTCCGGGCGGCCTGCAACTCCTGGGCCGCCGCGGTGGCATCGAGCAGACAGATCACCACGTCGGCCAGCTGGGCGCGCTCCCGGCTCCTTCGGATGGCCTCGGCCTCGATCTCGCAGCCCGCATGGCGAAGGCCCGCCGTATCGACCAATTGCGCCGGCCAGCCCTGAATCAGCGCCGTCTCCGCCACCCAGTCGCGCGTGGTGCCCGCCAGTGCCGAAGTGATGACCCTCGGCCGGCCGATCAGACGGTTGGCCAGCGTGCTCTTGCCGGCGTTGGGCGGGCCGACCAGCACAATGTGAAGCCCCCTCATCAGGGGCTGCGCCGCGGCGGTACGCGCCAGGTAGGCCGCGCGCGTGGCAGGATCGTGAGACGTCCAGGCGGAGAGGAATGGCGGCAGCAGTTCACGTTGATGGACCAGCCAGCGGGCCAGCTTGCGCGAAGCGCAATGCGCCAGGGCCTCATCCACGTCTGCCTCGACGGCGTTCGCGCCGCCGAAGCGGCGGTGCCATTCCCATGGCGTCACGACGCGGGCGCCCAGCCGCTCGAGCAGCATCAGCGTCCGTTGCGCGACGCGCACGCCGCCGTGGACACACAGCTCGGCGATGGGCAATCCGGCGGCACTACAGGCGCACGTCACCACCACGTCGTCGAGCACCGTGCCATTATCCACCAGCCGGCCGACCGACGGGCGATCCAGAGGCGGCAGCAGCAATTGGGGGCCGCTGCGCGCGATCACCGCACGCTCCAGCATGGGCGCGATCTGCCGCCCCGCCATGCCGATGACGGCAATGGCGCCGGGCGCTCGCGCGGTGAGCAGCGCTGCCCAGACCTCGGGCTCGGCGGTCATTTTTCGGGTCCCGGCTCAAATGGCATGTAGTGTCGGCGATGTGCGAGGGCGACGCCGCGAAGGCACAGATCGGGCACCACGCGATCGATGATGTCGGTATGCTGCGCGATGAGCTCGGCGTTGCCGCCGGTGGCGATCAGGTCGGGCCACGTTGTGAGTTCGGTCGCGTATCGCTCGACGATCTCGCGGAGCGATCCGACCACGCCGAAGACGATGCCGTGCAGGATGGCTTCTTCGGTCGTTTCACCGTACACGCCTGTCGGAGCGCGGATGCCGACTTCCGGGAGTTGGGCGGTGCCTTCGTGCAATGAGCGCGCCTGGAGGGCCAGCCCGGGCAGGATCGCCCCGCCGAGGAAGACGCCCTCGTCATTCACGCAGTCAATGGTGATGGCGGTGCCAAAACTGGCGACTGCGCAGGCATGCTTCATCACTTCGTAGGCCGCCGCCGCGGAACAGATTCGGTCGACCCCGACGCTCTGCGGGGCCTCAACGGCCATCGACATGGGCCGGTGCAGTTCCTCGCCCACAACCATCATGGGCGAATCGATCTGCTCGGCAATGCGGGATCGAACGCGGGCCAGTATCTCTGGAACGACGGAACAGGCCACCATCGCCCGCTGGCGATCCGTCGGCAGGGCATTCCAGGCCTCGCCGGCCGCCGCGGCCACGGCATCCACATCCTCGAGGCCGAAGCGGGAATTGGTGTAGATCTCGCCGGCCACCGAGGTCGCGAGGCTGACGTGACTGTTGCCAATCTCCAGGATCAGGAGTCCGGCATGCGCCCGCGCATCAGTCAAAACATCCACACACACCGTCCTTTGCGGGCGGCCCTGCGATCGCAGTAAGCCCGGCGGCACACCCTGCGGATGCCGCGGCGTCCGTCTTTGGCATCGGGCCGCCAGATTTTGCGAGCGAATTATACGGGGGGATCGGGAATACCGCATGACGCGGCCGAGTTAAAGAAGCGGGTTGGCGGCCAGCCCGCCGCCCCGATACCACTCGCTCTTCCCCACTATGGGCGGTTGCGACGCCGCCCCCAAAAAAGCGCGCCCCGACTCTAACGCGGGGCGCTCTTTTTTTGGTTCATCGCGGCGATAGGGATTGCCGGGGCTCGCCAGGATCCCCTCTTCTCCACCCGGCATCACGAATACTGACGAGCCGAAAATTTTTCCGGTTTTTTTTCTGACGGCGCCGGACATTGCATCAAGTGCTCCATGTGGGGGTCCCGGTGAGGCGCCTCACCAGAAAAATACCCGATGCAATCCGATGCAAACCGGAGCGCGCCGGGGCGCATCAGGGCGAAAGCGGCGGATTTCGCCCGGCGCCGCCGGGACGTCATCAACTGCTCTCACCCATTAGAAGTGCTCCCCGTTCCGCCAGAATGGCGGGGATTCGGCCGCATCAGCGGCCGTTTAGCATCAGGTGGGATCGGCATCATTCAGGGAGCGCTGAATCTCATCGACAAGCTGCTTCATCGAAGAAAGGCGCTGCGTCAGCGCGGTCAGCGTCTCGGTTTGCGAGGCGGACGCCAGCTCTGCCGCGCGGCGTGCAACTTCGGCATAGCCGTGTCCCCGCCCCGCCTGGCTGAGTTGCCCGGCGAGCAGCGCCAGCCGCTGTGCCTCGCCGGCATCGAGTGCCTGCTCCATGTCGCTCAGGCGCCTCGGCAGATCGCGGACAAACTGATCCACGACATCCCACAACTCCGGGCATTCTGCAAGGATGTCCGAAAACAGCGGATCGCCGCCCGTGTTTGTTTTTCCCGAATCGGACATGGACATTCTCCGAACTGCCCGGCGACCGGTCGCGAGCGCCGGCATCGTCCACTTCATCGAAGGTCCGGAAGAGGGGCTTGAAGAATGCGGCGTCAGGAGAAGGCCGGGGCCGATAAGTCCTGGCGTGATCGTCGAAAGGCAGCGCGCAACGGAATTGGGGGCAGGGTCTATGTAACCGATGGGGACCAACTATCAGGGACAATCGGCGTCAGGTGAGTGGGCGGCTATGGCTTTTCGTCGTCCTCTTCGAGGATGTCTTCGTCGGACAACTCTTCGAGATCGTCGAGGTCATCCAGCTCGGCCGAGCCCATCTCGGCGTCGATGTCGTCCATATCGATGTCGCTCAGTTCATCGATATCCATGTCGCCCAGGGCGTCGATATCCAGTTCTTCTTCGTCGTCGACGGGCTTGTGCAACGTCGTGGCTGCGGATGGCGAGGCTGGCGGCGTCTTTGCCTTGGCGGCAGGCTGCGGTGGCTTGGGCATGACCATGGCAGGCGTGACATTCCGCGGTTCGCCGTTGACCTGCACGATGAATGTCACCGGACCCACTTTGAGCTTGTCGCCGGCGTGCAGGGAGGCCTGTTCGACTTTGTCGCCGTTGACGAAGGTGCCGTTGCTGCTCTCCAGGTCGCGCACGGTCAATTCGTCGTCGATCAGTGTAAGTTCGCAGTGCGCCCGCGAGATGTCGGCGAGGGGCACGCGCAGATCGGCGTCAATCTTGCGGCCGATAACGGTGGAGAGCTTTTTGATGGGGAAGTCCTTGCGAACGCCCCCCTTCCCGAACGTGACCAGCGACACCGTCATGGTGCGTTCCTGCCGTTGCGGACGATCAGGCTTGACCGACACGGGCTTGTACTCCGATGGGATTCGTAAAACAGCGAGTTTATCCCACGGCGCCGAAGGGTTCAAGCAATTGCCGGCCGACGGACGAATCCGCCGGACCCGATTATCATGACCATGTGGACTGCGGCAGCAAAAAGCTGGTCTCTGCGGGCTCGGCCATCGGCTGGTACCTTCACCTTCCGTTCTGCCGAACCAAGTGCGGATACTGTGATTTCTATTCCCTGGGCACGATTCCCGAATTGGTCGATCGATTGATCGACAGCCTCCTGGCGGAAGTGGCGAGGCGAAACCCGGGCAGGATCGTGGAGACGATTTTCGTGGGCGGCGGCACCCCGACCGAGATGCCGTCGGCAGCGCTGGAACGGTTGCTCGCCACGATTGCTGCCGCTGCCGGGCCGGTCGACGAGTTCACGGTCGAAGCCAACCCCACCAGCGCGGCGGAACTGGACCTGTCGATGCTCAGGCATTGCGGCGTCGACCGAATCTCGTTCGGCGCGCAGTCTTTTCATCCCGACGATCTGCGCGTGCTCGAACGGCTGCACGATCCGCGGCACATCGCCGAGTGCGTCCGGGCAGCAAGAGCCGCTGGCTTCGACAATCTCAATCTCGATTTTATTTATGGCATACCGGGGCAAACGGCCTTGCGCTGGCGCGACACTTTGAGGCGGGCGATCGATCTGGCGCCCGAGCACCTCTCGTGCTATGCCCTGATGTATGAGCCGGGCACGGCCCTGACGCGGCGCCGTCGCGAAGGCCGGCTTTCGCCCTGCGACGACGAGCTCGAAGTCGAGATGTTTGAGATGACCATCGACGAACTGACGGCGGCCGGCTACGAGCATTACGAGATCAGCAACTTCGCGCGTCCGGGGCGACAGTGCCGGCACAACCTCATCTACTGGGAAAACCGCGAGTATCTCGGCATCGGGCCCAGCGCCGTGTCGTACCTGAACGGCCGGCGGTCGAAGAGCCTGGCAGATGTCCGCCGTTACGTGGAACTGGCCGCGGGCGATCTCGCCGATCTGATCGTCGAAGACGAGACGTTGCCGCCGCAGGCGCGTGCCGCCGAGACGGCAGTGCAGATGCTGCGGCTTACGCGGGGCATCGATTGGGGCCGGTTCCGGGAGCTGGCGCAGCACGACGCGGCGTCGCTTTTCGCGAAGCCGATCGAGAAGCACCGAGACCTCGGCCTGCTGGAAGTCGACGCCGAAGGCGCGCGCCTGACGCGTCGCGGCCTGCTGCTGTCAAACCAGGTCATGCAGGACTTTCTGCCCGAGGGACCGGCCGCGGCGGGCACGGTCGAGTTGAGCATCTCGGCCCGACATTAAAGACAATCCTGATAGGTGCCACGCGACGACGTGAGAACCAGGGGCCGGAACTATGCATCATCGTTAACCGCCGCCCTCGGCCGCTCCCCAGCCGCCACCCATCTCCGGCGGGGCGTCCTGCGTCGGCGGCCCGCTAGTCGCATGCACTTCCCACGAGCCGCCCCACGTGCCTGGTGCTTCGCGCCGCGGGGCGATCTGCACGACTTCGCGATCGGGTGCGAACGCGCTGCGGCGATACTTCACCCGCCAGATGTCCTCTTCGCGCAGGGCGATCTCGGACTGGTCGGCCAGATCGCACCCGCGCTCGAAGAAGCGCTCGGCCGTGTCCGTCAGCCAATGGCGGACGTGCGCCTCGGGCGGGCCCTCGCTGATCACCTGCAAATCGGGCAGACCGAAGACAAAAAGTCCGAGCGTGTCGGTCAGCACGAAGCCGGCATTGGCCCCCTCCAGCGGAAACGTGCGCAGGGAGGTGCACGTCTTCAGCATCGATCCATCGGGCGCGTTGGCAAGCCGCTGAAGCGAGACAAGCTGCCGTGCGGGAATCAGCCGGGCAGATGAGGGCCACAGGACGCCCAGCACCGGTGCAAACTCGGAAAGGGCCGAGTGGATGCGATGCTGGCAGCGTACCAGGGCGTCGCGCGGCGTGTCGAAGTGAAACAGCGTCGTGATCTCGAAGTAGCAGACGTGCTCTTCGGCAATGGCCAGCGCTTCCTGCTGGCGCTCGGCCTGCGAAATCGCCATTTCGAGCCTCGCGGCCTCGACGGGCAGGCGCGACGTTCGCAGCTCGATGCGCAGCTCGCCTGCCTCCAGTGCCGCCGTTGCGTCATCGGGCTGGATGGCGGCCAGGGCCGCGTCGCGCTGCCCGGCCCGCCGAGCCGAGGCCAGCAACACCTGCGGCGCCGCGCGGTAGTCCGTCTTGAGCAACACCAGCGTCCGCAGGAACAGCCCGATCGGCTGCTGGTCGAGCACGTCCTCCCGATGCGCCGCCGCGACGGCCTCGGCCGTAGCTTGATCCGGCGCCAACTCGCCGAGGCCGGCCTCGCCCTCAACACCGGGTTCATCTTCAAAGACGGGCTCGGCATATTCCGGGCCGCGGAGTCCCATTTCCCGTTCGATCGCATCCAGTTCCGCCGGATCGTTCATTCCCTCGAGGAGCAGGTCCGCCGCTTCGTGCTGCCGCCGGCCGTACCAGAGGAAGCCCTCCAGCCCCATGGCCGCGAGGAGGCTGAGCCAGCCGAGCGTCGACATGTGCTCCAGGAGCCACGCGAGTCCGACCAGCACCAGCGAAATCCAATGCAGCGTCTTCCAGCGATCGCGGCGCAGGCGCTCCCAGGCGATGCCGTAGAGCACGGCCATCGACGTCAACGCGCCCAGAATGACGTAGAGTCCGATCAACGAGTCAGTTCCAGGAATGCACAGATACGAAGAATCAACAGGATCGTACGGCAGCGCCGCTCACGGCCAATCATAACCGGGGCGCGGCACACGGGCGGCTCATCCCGTCCATTCTGTCCATGGATGTTCAGTTGGCAACCGACGATCCTCCTGCGGCCTGTGCCCGATTGAAGATCTCGTCGGGGATGGGGATCAATCCGCCGGAGCGATCGATGCAGGCCAGCGTGGTTTTGGCTTCGCACAGGAGCAGGCCGTCACGCTTCAGTTCATATGAATGGTCGATCCGTGCCCGCGTCATGCGGTCGATACGGGTGGTGAGAATCAAGTCGTCGTCGTAGCGGGCCGGCGCGCGGAAGCGGCATTCGACTTTGGCCACCGCGAACAGCACGCCCCGGTCCTCCAGATCGCGATAGCGAAACCCGGCCAGCCGCAGCAGCTCGGTCCGCCCCATCTCGAAGTACTCGAAGTACTTGGAGTGATGCAGATAGCCCATGGGATCGCTTTCCGCATAGCGCACGCGGATGTGCAGCTCGCAGCTATTCGGCAACGCGTCTGTCATCGCCGTCATTTTCGGCGACGCAGCCGCGGACGCAAGCTGCCGGGGACGCTGTGATTTGTGGATTTGCGGCGGTTGGTAGGCGTTCGCGCTGGCTGCGGAAGATCCAGTTGAGGAATCACGGCCGAAATCCGCCCTGCCCCGGCCGCAAGCGCGCGCTCGGCCTCGATAGGGGACAAGCCCAGCGCGTGCATGACGATCGCCGTCTTGGCACGCCCGCGCGCGGCATGCAGCAGCGCGCTAGCGTCGTCGTACGGCAGGCCGGTCACGGCGCTGACGACGCGCGTGGCACGGTCCACCAGCTTGCGGCAGGCGTAGCTGTTGAGATCGACCATGAGATTGCCGTGGGTCTTTCCGATGCGCACCATGGCAAGCGTGGTGATCATGTTCAGCGTGAGCTTGGTCGCGGTGCCGGCCTTCAGCCTGGTCGAGCCCGTCAGCACTTCCGGGCCCACGAGCACGCGGATGTCGATATCGACGGCGGCCTTGACCTGCTGCCGGGGCACGCAGGAGAAGAAGATGGTCTTTGCGCCGCGCTTTCGCGCTTCTGCCAGGGCGGCGTGCACGTAGGGCGTGGTGCCGCCGGCGGCGATGCCCATGACCACGTCGCTATGCCCGACTTTCATCGCGGCGATGGCCTTGCGCGCCGCGACGGGATCATCCTCGGCCCCCTCGACGCTTCGCCACAGGGCTTTCTTCCCGCCCGCGATAATGCCGCGCACCATCCGCGGGTCGCTGCGGAAGGTGGGCGGGCACTCCGATGCATCGAGCACGCCGAGGCGACCGCTGGTGCCCGCGCCGACGTAGATCAGCCGCCCGCCCTGCTGCCACGCGACTGACACCGCTTCGACCGCGCGGACGATCTCGCGCTTGGCGCCCGCAACGGCGGCGGGAACCGAGCAGTCCTCGCGGTTCATGACGTCGAATGCGTCGGCGGTGGAGAGACGGTCGAGCGCGGTCGATGATGAATTTTGCTGTTCGGTCAGCAGGTGGCCACGCCGGCCGGAGCGGAGAGCTCCATTTGCCGACGACGGGCGACCGTTGGCGGATGGCGGCTTGCGCTTCTGTCTCACGGGCCTTTTTCATCCTCCTTGACGAGCGGCCTGCCGCATTCCGGGCAGATGCCGCTGACGTTGCCCGTCAGGTTGTAACCGCATCGGGGGCAAAGCGGAATGTCCTTCGGAGTCGGGAAACGGCGCGAATGAACCATCGCCGCGAGAAATCGGCACGCAACGGCAGCAGTGAACGCAATCGCACCCAGGAGGCCGGCATATTCCAGATCGTCGCGATGGGTTGTGAATGGTGGGAAAAGCGGCTCCAGCCAAACACTGGCGATGGCGAAGCCTGCGAACGCGCCGTACGCCGAGAACATCGGCAAATGGCGATTGGTGCGGGCGAGATGCAGCACGCTGATGGGCAGCAGCGCAATGGCCAGATATCCGCGCGGTAGGGCGCAACGATGACGCAGCTGCACTGACAAATGCGATCAATGCGCACCAGAGCGCGATGCGAAGGAGCGACTCCCACAACGGCTCTTGTTCCGTCGAATTGTCGTCCCTTTCGCGTTTCATCCTCTTTTTGCGCGCGCTTGCAGGCGGGGCCGGCCGGGAGCCGTCGGATCACCCGCCCTGCCTGGGGTCCATTTCTTCAAACAGCGTCCGCTCGTCTCCGGCTGCTGCCTCCAGATCGAAATAGGTCGGAAGCGCCAGGATGAGCGTTCCAAACGCGAGCGCGCCGATGCCGCCGGGCACGGCCGCGCAAAAGGCCGCGTCGGCGCTCTGCCCAAGCAAGCCCATCAGCATGCCTGCAAAGCAAAAGGGCCAGACGACGGCAAAACAGCACAGGTACTGGTCCGCCGAGCGCATCGCCAATTCGCCGTGCACGAGACCGGCGAGGGCCCGACAGTAATATGCGAAGGCGATTGCGCCGATGCCGCCCAGCAAGCCGAATGGCGTGGCCAATGCCCCGATCCAGAGATCGAGGCTGCTGGGAGGGCCGGTCGCGATCGCCCATGTCAGCCACAGGCTGCCGGCCGCCACCGGCAGCGTGAGCCAGTGGGCGAAATTGCGGGCCAGTTCGGCGGACCTTCCCAGCCCTGCGACGGCGGGAGATGCCGTAAACATCCACACGGCCGCGAGTGCGATAAACAACCCCACCAATAGCGCGAAGAACGCGATGTGGCTCGGTACGGAAATCCAGATGGAGAGCACCCACAACACGACCTGGCAAATGCCAAATGCCGCAAGCGCGCCGAAGACGGCCCTGCACATCCAGGTGGTGCCGGAACGGAGTTTAGCCATGCAATCGGGATCGAGCCGGGCGATCTGTATGCGCAACAGCGACGCCCGGATCTTCAGACCACATTCGGGGCAGACGCCGATGACCGGGCAGGTACGGAGGTTGTATCCGCACCTGAGGCAGAAGAGGTCAATCGGGATCGGCCTGACGAACGGTTTTTCCATCTTCGGTCCGCGGCGGGAGCCGTTCAGCGCGATTTGCGAAACAAAGTGCGGTGTAAATCAGTTTGAAAACAAATCGGGCGCGGTAAACTCCGGCAATGCCGTTATTCTAATAGCGCGGCAGCGGTTCTTCGAATTTGAACCGCGTCTTGTACGGCGCCGAGGACGGTTCGGCAGCGCGCGCCGGTGACGCCGGGTAGATTTGCCGCGACGCCGTCCACCCGCGCCACCGCCAGCATGGCAAACGACACGCACTCCTTCGCCTGCGTCGAAATGCCGTAGTCGTCGGTTGTCGAAAACTCGGGGGCGAATCCGAGTCGCGCCTCCACCGCTTTGGCGAGCATCGACCGCAGCGTTCTATTCTTCGCCCCGCCGCCGCAGAGGATGATCTCAAGCGCATCCGCCGCCGTATCGCGCCGCATGCGTGGCACCGGCCTAGCGCCGACACGGCCTGCGCGGCCAGGTGAACGATTCGATTCAATGGTGGGATGCACGTGCCATAGATCGGCGTAGGCCGCGGCGATGCTTTCGGCAGTCACGCGAGTCGCCGTCGCGATCCAGTCCTCCGCCGGGCGACGGCGGCGGCCGAAGCGGCGCAGCAGCTCCGCCGCGTAGCCTGCTCCGAATTCCTCGCGACCGCAGCTCTTGGGCGGCATCCGCCGGAGGTATGGATGCGCCAACACGTGGGCCAGCACGTCGTCCATCACGGTCCCGCGCCGTGCCAGCGTCCCGCCGCGATCGTAGGTCTGTCGTCCGCCGGAGAAGTGCGAAACCAGTGCATCGATCAGCATGTTGCCGGGTCCGGTGTCAAAGGCGATGACATCGTCCGCGGTGCAAGGCCGGGGCTTTGAGGCTTTGCCGCGCATCGGCCGATTGCCGGTGCCGCAAGGGAGCCATGTCAGGTTGGCGATGCCGCCGATGTTCTGCACGACGCGCGTGCGCCGGGCATGGCGAAAGAGCACCCAGTCGGTCCACGGCACCAGCGGTGCCCCCTGACCACCGACCGCCATGTCCGCCTGGCGGAACTGCGACACCACCGGCGCCCCCAGCCGCGCCGCGATGATCGCCGCATCGCCGATCTGAAGCGTGCCGGTTTCTCCCGCCGTGCCACTGCCTTCACGCAGTGCTTTCCGTGTGCCAGTGCTTTCCAGCAGTGGCACACGAGCTGATGTCATCGAGACGCGGGGCGGCAGATGACACACGGTCTGCCCGTGCGAACCCACCAGGTCCACGCGCTTCAGCCCCAGCTTCTTCAGCAGTGCCATCGCCGTGGCGGCAAAGGCGTCCCCCACCGCTGTGTTCAGCCGGCAGATCTCCTCCGTCGTCGTCCGCGCCGGCGCCATTACGGCCAACAGCCGCGATCGAAGCTCCGGCGCGTAGGCCCGCTGCACGTGGCCGATCAGGCGCACCCGCATGCGCTCGCCCTGCCCGGAGATCTCGCAGGCCGCCGCGTCGACGCCGTCGGCGCTGGTGCCGCTGTTCAGACCCAGAACTATTCGCGTGCGCTGTCCCATACCTCGCCGGCCCCGTCCCTCATTCCGCGGCATTTGCGGACGCCGTTATTTTCACAGCCTGGCGGGGCACATAACCGGCCTCCTGCCCCGCCGCAATCCGCCCTCTATCGTATGGATTCCTATATCAGCCCTGCGTCCGTCCGCATTCCATTTTTCCTGCCGCCAGTTCCGTCCGCCCACCGGCGCCACGCCGCTCAAGCATTCGAAGATGCGCTCCGATGATGCACGGGACGCGACGCCGGCACAATGCCGGTCTGCCGCACCCGACGAACGCAGGGGGGAACGACCATGACTCGCCTACACGGTGCAGGCATGCGGCCGCTGCCACTGGACAAGGGGCAGCCGCTCTCTCGCCGGCCCACGCAGAAAACGGTGATCGATGCCGGCCGCCTCGGCGATCTGCGGATCAATCCGCTCTCCGAACTGAGCCAGCTCTCTTTTGCCGCCGGAACGTCGCGACTCGCCGACAATCGCAACCACCACGGCAGCCACCAGGCCGACACGATCCTGGGGCTGCTCGCGGCCCTCCAGGCCAAAGACCCATACACGGCTCGCCACTCGACGCAGGTGGAAATCTACTCCCGCTGCCTGGCGGCGCGGCTGGGCCTGCGCAGCGAGGACGTGCACGTCGTCCGGATCGCGGCATTCCTGCACGACGTCGGCAAGATCGGAATTCCGGATGCCATCCTGGTCAAGCCCGGCCGCCTCACGCCGGAAGAATTTACCGTGATGAAGTCGCATCCCTCAATCGGGGCGGCCATCATCGAGCCGATCGGCTTCCTCGAGCCGGCGGTGCCACTGGTGCTGCACCACCACGAGTGGTACAACGGCCGCGGCTATCCCTGCGGCCTGGCCGGCAATGACATCCCATTTGGGGCCCGCATCATCCAGGTGGCCGACAGCATCGATGCCATGCTCTCGCCGCGGGTGTACAAGGCGCCCCGAACACTCGAAGAAACCATCTACGAACTGCGAAACAACGCCGGCAAACAGTTCGATCCGCTGGTGGCGAACGTCGCGATCCAGTGGCTGGAGGCCGAGCCGCAGTGCGTGGTCCACTCGCAAGCCGAGCCCGCCACCGCCCTCGCCGCGCCCATGTGCTGAACTTGTTCTTCCCGCTGCGTGCGAATGCGTCCGCACGCCGCGCCGGAACGTAGCGCCACGGCGCCACCGGTCCCGTCTGTGCGGATTGCCGCACGTGCCCTAAAATGGTGGAATGAACCGCTCCCCGCGAGTCCTGGTCGCCATGAGTGGCGGCGTCGATTCGAGCGTGGCAGCCTGCCTCCTCCGCGAACAGGGCTGCGACGTGGTGGGCGTCTTTATGCGCCTCGGTGCGGATCGATACCAGACTGCGGCGGAAACCTGCGCCGCGGGCACTCATGAACCGCAGCCCGCGCCCGTGAAAATGAGCCTTCCGCTTGCGCCGGCACAGCAAAAGTCGCGCGGCTGTTGCTCCGCGGCCGACGCCACCGACGCACGGCAGGTCGCCGCGCAACTCAACATTCCCTTCTACTCGCTCAACTTCGAGGAGGATTTCGACCGCCTCGTCGACTATTTTGTCGACGAGTATGCCAGCGCCCGAACGCCGAACCCGTGCGTGCGCTGCAACCAGTGGCTGAAGTTCGGCCGCCTCATGGAGTACGCCGACGCCATCGATGCCGACTATGTCGCGACCGGTCATTATGCCCGCATCGTGCGCGACGGCGGCCGGCCCCGGCTGTTCCGCGCGCGCGATTCCCGCAAGGACCAGTCCTACGTTCTGTTCGGCATCGGCCCCGAGGTCCTATCCCGCACCTGGTTTCCTCTCGGCGAGCTGACCAAGACGGAGGTGCGAGAGCACGCGCGTCGCCTTGGGCTCGAGCTGCACGACAAGGCCGAATCGCAGGACATCTGCTTCGTTCCGGATCGCGACTATGCGCGACTCGTCAAGTCCCGGCGCGGCGATGTCTTCCAGCCCGGCCCCATTCTGCACGTCGAGGGTCATCCCATCGGCACCCACGACGGCATTCCGCATTTCACCGTGGGTCAGCGCCGCGGGCTGCGCGTGGCCGCGGGGGAGCCGATCTATGTCTCCGCCATCGATGCAGCAACCAACACGGTGCTGGCCGGGCCCCGGCGCTCGGTCATGCGGGACGAACTCTTTGCCCGCGACGTGAACTGGCTCAGCCCGGCCCCGGCAAAGCCGTTCCGCGCCCACGCCAAGATCCGCTATCAACACGAGGCCGCGGCCGCCACGGTCACACCGCATGGAACGGAGGCCGCGACCATTCGATTCGACCAGGCGCAACTGGCCATTACGCCCGGGCAGGCGGTCGTGCTCTACGAGGGAGATGAAGTGCTGGGCGGCGGCTGGATCGAGCGCGTGACCGGCCACGCTGGCGACATGCCGGCCGCTATCTCTGCCGGACTCAATCCGTCTTGAGCTCTGCGGGAACTGCATCCTCTTCCAGCCAGACGATCTCATAATCCGACTGGCCCCTGATGAGAACGTGACGGCCGCGGGAAAACAGCGACACATGAGGCTGCGCGCAGACGGCAAGCGGCCGATCGAGCCCGCCGGAAGTCGCCTGCCAGTTTCTTGGGAGAAAGCGATAATGGTTGGGATTGTAAAACACGCCACTCTGGTCAAGCTCGTTCCATTGCGTTTCGAGCGGTAGTAGATGCAAAGGGTCCAGCGGGGATGACTTCAGATGCGTTGCGTAATGGGAAAGCGACGCCCGGCAGCTGCGGCGCCTGGAATGGTCGCGCAGCTGAAAAAAACTCAGCGTCACCGCGACAAGCACCACCACCAGCAACGCGATTCGCCGAAGCAGACTTCGACGGCGCATCTCGACGCCGGGCAGGCCGCCGGTCACCGGCCGCACGGGCGGTTCGAGGTCCTGGTTGGAGCTTGCTGGCAACGTCATATGCGTCGTTTTAAAGACCCAGACACCCCGCAAGTTTAACGGTTGTTCGGCCGGTACAGGAACAGCAGAATCGTTCCGGGCCAATGCAGGTCCCGAAACACGGTGCCGCCGGCTTTGCCCGATGCCGACCGGCGTGCTATGTTGCTGGCTGGCGGCTCGAATACTCGCTAACGGTGCCCGGCATGGCCAAGCACGAAAACGACAAAGGGGTCATCGTTTCCTTTCGCGTCGATCGCCACCTGGCCGACGTGCTGAACAAGGTACCCGACAAGTCATCCTTTATCCGCGACGTCATACTGCGCAGCTTCTATGAGACCTGCCCGATGTGCCGCGGTCGCGGCGTTCTTCCCGAAGAAATCTCGCGCTGGACGGCGCGCCTGCTGAAGTCACAGAAGGCCGCAGACTGCGACTGCTGCAACTACAGCTATCCGGCAGGTTCTCTCCCGCGAAAGGCGATGCCCGCCTCGCCGCGCGAACGATTCGTCTGCCCGCATTGCCAGTCCCACGAGCACGAACATTGAGCCGCATGCTGCCGGCTGATTCTCAACGCCGTTCAAAGCGTTCCAGGATCGGTTTCACCGCGGCAAGGAATTCGCGTGCCGGCAGATAGCCGGCAATCCGTCCGATTTCCTTCCCCTGGGCGTCGAAATAGAGAATCGTGGGATAGCTCCGCACGCCGTGCTTTCGTGCCAGTTCGCGGCCCTCGCGCTCGGCGTTGAGCTTCAGCGAAACCTGCCGCTGCGACAGTTTTGCCACTTCCCGGTTCGGATACGTGTCACTGTCCAACCGTTTGCACCAGTAGCACCAGTCTGTGTAGAAATCGACCATGATCGGCCGCCCTCGCGCGCCGGCGAGGCGCTGCGCAGTGGCCCAGTCGGCCTGCCACTCAAGTTCGCCCGCGGTTTCGATCGCTGCTTCGGCGCCCGGAGCGAAATCCGCGCCACCGTTTGTGCCGGATTCGTGACCGCCTCCGGTTTGACCCGTCGCACCATCCGTCGAACTTGTCTCAGAACTGGACACGAGGGCTGGGGCCGAGTCGGCCCGCGACTCAACGCCACTGGTGGAGGGTGTCTGACATCCGACAAGCGCTGCGCAAACGGACAACACGAGCATGAACCGATAAATCATCTAGTCATTCTCCTTTTCGGACGATGGAGGGCGTGTTTAACGGACAGTTCAAGTGTATCACCCGGCCGGTGTTTTTTCATCTTAGATTAGTCGATGTAGCATATCGCCAGCCCGATCGCGTCCGGATAAGGTTCATGGAGGAGGTCCAGTTTGTGCACACGCTGACCGTTGACGAAAGAAATCTCGCATACGACGTGATCGGACAGGGCCCGCCGGTTCTCTGCATTCACGGCTTCCCGCTGAGCCGGCGGCTGTGGTTTCCCGTGGCTGAGGCGCTGAAGGATCGCTACCGCTTCATCCTGCCCGATCTGCGGGGCATGGGCGAGAGCCAGGCCTCAGACGAGGCATCGATGGCGACGTATGCAGACGATCTCGTTGCCATCGTCGATCACCTGGGCGAACGGGGCACGTTTACCATTATGGGCCTCTCGATGGGCGGCTACGTCGCCTTCGAGTTCGTCCGGCGGCACTCGACGCGGATTCGCGCCCTTATTCTCGCGGACACCCGCGCAGAGGCAGATGCGCCGGAAAAGGCCAAAAGCCGTCTGGAACAAGCCGAAAAAGTGCTGCTGGAAGGGCCGGATTTCCTGATCGATGCCATGCTGCCGCAGCTCTTCAGCCCCAAGGCGCCCGAGTCGCTCGTGCAGGAATGGTCGGCGATCATGCGGGCGACCGATCCGCGCGGGATCGCCGCCGCCCTACGGGCCATGGCGGCCCGGCCGGACTCCACGGCAACCCTCGCCGGCATCTACGCGCCCACGCTGGTGATCGTCGGACAGGACGACGTGCTCACGCCGCCCTGGGCGGCCCAGCTCATGTTCGAGGGCATTGCCGGCGCACGCATGACAACGATTCAGGATGCCGGTCACATGACGCCCGTCGAAGATCCTGACGCGTTCGTGCGGGCCGTAGCCGAATTTTTTGAGGACATCCGGGGATAATCCGCTGGTCGTCCGGAAAAGGCCGGCGCGGCCATAGGGCGCATTCCCGCGCACGAAGATGGGACAGTGCCGCACCTCAACCTGGTCGAAATTTATATCCGAGAATCAAGATTGCCGGCGGCGAACATGCGCCTGCTGCGGCCATATATCGCGCGAGACTGACGTCACAAGTGTGACACGGCATGACATCGCTGGTTGAAGTGGCATGCACGACAGGGGTATCACACCAATGACGGGCCGGGCCAGCACGCTCGACCCGTGCACCGGCAACGCGGTCGGAGAAACCAGCCGGCCGCACGCTGAGCAGCTGCGCAAACGGCTCTGCGATTTGATTCGGCGGCTCAACGATGAAACCGCTGCCGCCGAAACCTGGCGTGCGCAGCTCAACGAACTCCGGAGCGAAGTAGATGGCATCGCACCAGGCGGCCACGCTCATCAATGCGCCGCGGCGGTCTCTCAATCGCATGGCAATGCTGCGGACGAGTTCTTTCGCGAAATCGCGGACGTCGTTGAACTTGACGCGGGGCTGGCGGCGGAGACCTGCGACTGCACCGTAGAGCGACTGGTGCTGGACATCCGCAGTTTGCTGGCCACGAGCGGCATGCAGTCGCTGCCGGACTTTCAGTACGACCGGGCGGCCGCACTCACCACGCTCGTCCGGCTCGATAAATCCCGCTTCCTTCGGCTGATACAGCACACTCTGCTTGCACTCCGCGAGTTTTGTCCGCAAGCGCCGATCGATATTGCACTGGTTGAAGATAGAGACGGTGGTCATTGCCGCATTCGCTTCGCGATTGTGTCCGCCTGCGAGCGGGCCGCCGTCGAGGCCATCGAACGATTCGCTTGCGCCACGGCGCCGATGTCGCCCGTTCCGCCCGAGTATGCGGCCGCGGCCATTCACCAGATGCTGGCCGCCGGGCTGGCTCGCGCGATGACGCTGCCGATGGACTTCTTTTGCGAAGCGTCAGGGAGCGTGCGCATCGAGATGGTGCTGAGAATTTCTGAATCAGCGACGCCGCCGAACCATGCGGTCACGGCCGGCGCCCCGCTCGCAACTGAAAACCCGTAATCCATCGCACCTTTGGCGCGCTGCGGCATTACGTCGCGAGCCGCCAAGCACTTCTTTTACAGCGCCCCGAATTCGCCCGCATCGAGCATCGCCGCGCCGCGGCTCTAAGGCACGCGCATTTTCTTGCCCGGATATTCCGCACGCCGATATGATCAGGGGCCTGACAGGGGCAATTGCGGCGCAGCGCACGCGCGCCGCCCGGACAGGGAGCGTCATCCATGGCCAATATCCGACGGATCATCGTGTTACTCTGCATTTGCGTCGCGCTGAGCGGCCAGCGTCTGCATGCCGACGTCTTCGACATTGCCGACGGCGACGTCGCCGGCCTCATCGCCGCCATCGATGCCGCCAATAACAACCTCGTCGCCGACGAGATCAATCTCGCCGCCAATGGCACGTATTTGCTCACGTCCGTCAATAACTCGAGCCAGGGCGCCACCGGCCTGCCCGCGATCACCAGCGCCATCACCATCAACGGCAATGGCGCGACGATCGAGCGGGCCACGGCCGCGGGCACGCCGGAATTCCGACTTGCCCGCGTGGGCGGCGCCGGCAACCTGACGATCAACGGCGCGACGCTCACCAACGGCATCGCGCCGGCGGCACCTTCCCCCAACCAGGGAGGCGCCATCTTCGTCAACGGCGGAACGCTGACGCTCAATCGCTGCACCGTCGCCGGCAATGCCGCAGTTCAGGGCGGCGGCATCTACCAGTTGAATGGCACCATGACGCTGACGAATTGCACCGCCAGCGGCAACACGGCGGATGAAGGCGGCGGCGTCTTCAGCGACGGTCGCGTGACACTCGTTTACACAACGCTCACGGCGAACTCCGCGGTCGTCCGCGGCGGCGGAATCGTGGCGTCCGGCGTCGATGCCAATCACCTGGCCACGTTTCAGGCCAGCCTGGTGGCGGGCAATTCCGCCCCGGATGCGCCGGACATCGCGATGACGGCCTCGGTCACGTCCAGTGGTTTCAATCTCGTTGGCAACGCGGACGGCACTGCGGGCTGGATTGCCTCCGACCTGATCGGCACCGGGGCCGCGCCGATCGACGCCTTGCTCGGTCCGCTACAGGACAATGGCGGCGGCACCATGACGCATGCCCTGCTCGCCGGCAGCCCGGCCATTGATGCCATTGCCGCCGGCTCCGCCGAATGCGGCGCGGCCGTGGCGATCGATCAGCGCGGACTGCCGCGGCCCTTCGGCGCGGGCTGCGATATCGGTGCGTACGAGTCCCAATCGCCCGTGGGCGAGCCGACCGTCCTCTGCCGCGACGTGAGCGTGAATGCCGGCGATAGTTGTGTCGCCACGGTGGCACCGGAGGCGGTCGATGACGGCTCCGCGGCCGTCGCCGGCTGTGAGCCCCTGACGCTGACGCTCGATCCTGCCGGGCCCTATCCCCTCGGCGAGACCCCCGTCAGCCTCATCGCCATGGATGCCTGCGGCCAGAGCGCGTCGTGTTCCGCCGTCGTCACCGTGGTCGATGCCACGCCGCCGGCGCTCACCTGTCCCGGGGACATCGTCGCGCGATTGACGATGCCTTCCGGCGCCTCGGTATCGTTCGACGTCGCCGCCGCCGACAACTGTGATGCGGCGCCCGTCGTCTCCTGCACCACAAACTCCGGCGCTATCCTGCCGATCGGCTCGACCACGCAGATAGCGTGTACCGCCGCCGACACCGCCGGCAACAGCGCAAGCTGCACGTTCTCCATCCACGTGCAGACGCCCGAAGAGGCGACGCAGTCCATCATCGACGCGGTTGGAGATCTCGTCCTCGCCGGCACGCTCAGCCCATCTCTGGCCAGTGCCCTGCTCATTCCGCTGGAAGATGCCCTGGCGGGTTTTCAGAACGCCAATACGACGGTGGCGTGCAGCGCGATCGCCGCATTCATCATCCAGGTGAATGACTATCTCGACGACGGCATACTCAGCTTCTCCGAAGCCGATCCTCTGCTTGACGCCGGCGACGACATCTTCGCCGCCGTCTGCACGGCCGATCCCCCGCCCTGTCCGCCCGATGACGACGACGATGGCGGTCATCATCACGGGGACGACGATGACGACGATGACGACGACGACGATGACGATGATGACTGGTTCGGCGATGATGACGACGACGACTGGCACGACAAGCGAATAAACCCCCTCTCCCGCTCCATTGTCGCCACCGGGACCTGCGGCGGCATCTGCGTCGGCGGCATCATCGTGCCCCTCGCCCTGGTGGCCATGCGTGGCAGAGCAAGGCGTCGCTGATACCGATATCGAGCTGCGGCCGAACGGCCGCGGGATGCACTTCGCCCGGCGCCTCCAGTAGAATGGCCGCATGGCCGTTTCTGACCCGCTCTCGCAAGACCCCTCCGCGTCAACCGTGTGGCATCACATGGATGACAAGTTCATCCCGATTCGCGCGGGGGAACTGGCGAGCGCCCTGGCCGAAGACGCCGAACGCTTCGGCATGCAGCCGACCGAGCTGTGCGCTGTCGCCGCCTTCATCGAGACAGCCATTGAGGCCCGCGCTGCCGCCGTCGAGCGCCGCGTTGCCGACCAGTATGCATCCTTCAACCCCGACCGCGACACGCGGCCCCTCGCAGACATCGCCTCGACACGCACGCGGCAGAACTATGAACAATTGAAGGACGGTCTGTCTCAACTATTGACGAAGGCCAATTTCCACAGGCTCGAGGGCGTCGAAGTCGAACGCGTCATTCGCAAGGCGACATCGCGCGGCCTCCGCGTGCGCCTCAATGCGCAGCGCATTCAATACGTGCACGTGTGGGTGCGCGGCCGGGGGCGCGTCTCCGTCTGGCGGCCCGCATGGCGCCATCCCATTCGCGGCATCACGCGCGACGTCAACTGCTTCCGCCGGCTCGCAGTCATCGCCCAGCTTCGCGACGATCCGCACGTATTGCTCAAGCTGTTCAAGGACATTCCGGATTCCGACGTGGAGGCGCTGCTGCCCCATGCGGAGACCGAGATGACGCTCAGCGATCGCCTGCTGCTCGTCGGCGGCGGAGCCGGCACGATTGCACCGACGCTGGTGAAGGCGTTCAACCTGGTGGCGGCGGCGCTCACCAAGCTGCTGTGGACCATCGCCCTCGCCGCCGGCACGCTGCTCTTCCGCTCGGTCATCGGCTATCGCCGCGCCCGCAAGCACCGCGATTCGCAGCGCACGCAGCACCTGTACTTCCAGAACCTGTGCAACAACGCCGCGGTCATCCACACGCTGTCGTCGCTAGTGGCCCAGGAGGATATCAAGGAGGCGCTATTGGCGTATGTCTTCTGCCTGCATTCGCCCTGCGCCAATGCCGCCGAACTGGCATCGCGCGTGCAGGCGTATTTGAAGGAGCGCTTCGACGTGGACTTCAGTTTTGATGCGACCGATGCGATCGAGTCGCTGGCGGCGCTGGGATTGTGGCAGGACCGGGCGAGATTGACGTCTGCGCCGATTGGCGATGCGGAAGTACCGTCGCAGTTTGGTTCGCCGGCAATGGACCGGCCGGTCGCACACGGGGGACGCGCCGCTCGCTGACCGGCCTATTCTGGCGCCCATTTCAGCGCGGCGCTGGCTTCCCGCGGCCATGTAACGGGCACATCAACGAGGTCGCGCCGGGTTGCGGCCATCTCCTCACGTCATGCACGTGATTCCACAGTCTTGGAGCGCACAACATCGCCACGCCGACGAGTTTCCTGATCCGCAATCCGCTATTTGTGCAAGGCATCCCCAAATTCGGGCACGTGCGCATCTGATCAACCGGCATCTGCCAAAGTGCCAGCACGGAGGCATGCCGATTGCATACGCACTTCGGTGATTCTGGCAGGGCCAATACAGGGTGGATTTTAGACGAGCAGGGTCGCGAACCGTCAGGCATGACGGCGGCGGCGGAAGGCGAAGGGCCCTGCCAGCGCGAGGAGTGCGCCCGTGGCGGGCTCGGGGATCAGGTTGAACTGCACGAACCCGTTGCCGGTCGCGGCGCTGCCGGCGGTGGAGTCGTCCACGATGATGCGGAAGAGATAGGAGAGGCGCCAGCTGTCGCCGGCGGGCAGGGTGACTTCGCCATCGAAGGCGAATGAGCCGGGGCCGGTGCCAAACAAGGTGTCGTGAACGGCGGCGTCGCTGAAGAGGTGCTCGGTGAAAGAGACGTTGTCGACGCGGACGTTGACGAACACGGACATCGGATCGACGGGGAGGTTGAAGTCGTAGGAGAGGGCGTACTGGAGTGACAGATCACGTTGAGGCGCCACACTGATATGGCCACTTGCTGCAATCGTATAGGACGACGTAGCACCCATAGGTGCCTCAGCCAGCTGCGCGGTCTGGATCAGGAACTGAGAATTGTCAAAGTCGTATTCAGCGAACGACAAGGAGTCGTGGAGGTTTACCTGGTGCTGCTGGTGAAACGGAAGTTCAGGGTCCAGGAAGTAGGCAGCTTCAGAATCGGGAAACGAACCGCCAATCCCAACACTTAGAGCCCAGTCTTCAACGGTGAATTCCGAGGCGGTTACTGGAGCCGCCCAAACCATCGAGGCTGTGAGAAGTAATAGAAAGGAGCGAGTAGTCATGTCACGTGAGTTCAGTATTGATCATCCTTATGAGCATCTACGATGTTACCCAAAACGAAGCACCGACCGCAAGGGCCGTGTTATCGGCGATACGCCACCCCCACCGATGCCTCCGAATTCAAAACGACTTTGGCTCATACTCGCAATCCTGTGGCTGAGCATGCCTTTAGTGCTAGAAGAAACGGCCGGCGCGACCCCTTATTTTGTTAGGATAAAGTGGGACAGCTACCGTTAATGCCATGACAATGGCATCAACTTCCTGAGCGCGCTCGCTCGAACCTGGCGATCCCAAGTAGTCCCCCGGTCGTCTAAGCCAGCCGTGCTAACGTGATGGAACAGGAATTCTCATGCGTTCAGCAGAGGCGCTGAAAACGACATTCATGCACCCGGCTTCCCGGCCCGCTTTTCGCCTTCGCCCGCCTTTTCGAACTCCATCCGCCGCACCCGGTACGCCACATCTTCCACAATCCCACGATTGGCATTG
>CAYOZN010000034.1:0-47762 GCA_964408455.1 uncultured Planctomycetaceae bacterium | reverse complement strand
CCCAGCACTGAAGTGCTGGGCTATTTTCAGTCGTCCCTACGGGACTCTCGCGCTGGCGCGGCGTCAATCCCAGCGCTGAAGTGCTGGGCTATTCTCGATCGTCCCTGACGGGACTCACGAATTTCGGTCATCGAACTCGGTTGTCCCTGGAGTGCGCGATTTTGGTGTGTTGATCGGAAAAAATCAGTCGCGATGCAGCTGGATCCGCACGTTTACGAATTCAAAATCGTCCAGATCGCCGCGACATTCCTTTGCCGTCAGTTTGAACCGGTTCACGCCGGTCCGCAGCCAGGCGGGATCGAACTCGGCCCGGAATTCGCCAAAGCTGCCGTCGGCCGGGCTGCTGCGCAATCGCCGCGACACCAGGTGACCGTTGATGCGCAGCACGTGCGGGCACTGCACGCCCTTGGCCAGAAGATGAATCTCCGCGCCGACGACGCCGTCCAGATTGTGCTCCTCGCCCAGGACGAACGTCGCGCGGTGCACACTGCCCTCGCTTTCGCGCTGGAACTGGCTGTTCACGCGCCCTTCGAAGCGATCGTTGCCCAGGTGGTGCACGTCCGGCTCGTCCTCCAGGGCGATGATCGTCTCGGTCACTTCGTCGAGGCGAAAGTCGGCCCGCACCGGCCCGTGTGTGAGTGCCGCCGCCGAGACATTAAGGCTGCCGGGCACGTAGCCCTCGGCAGAGGCCGAGAGTGCAAAATTGTCCGGCACCGGCGGGATTTCGAGCCGGTACTGACCTGCGGGATCGGTGTGCACGACCAGCGGCTCGCCCTCGACGAGCACCAGCCGCACGGCGGCCGCGTCGATCGGCGCGCCGGTGCGGGCATCGAGCACGCGGCCGTGCACGATGGCGAGCGGCTGCTCGGTTTCGGCGGGAAGGCCCAGCGACAAGGCCGCGAGGCGCTGCGGCGGCGAGTGGTCGGCGTCGCCAGGCGCGGCATTCGGCACGGGCGCATCGCGATCGGCCTCGGCGTCGCCGGCCGCGGCATCAAGAACCACCGGCGGCGATGATAGTTCGTTGGCACTAAGCGGGTCTGGCGACAGGCGCACTTCCCGCGGCGCGTCGATGTCGGACGCGTCGCCCGCCGCCGCAAGACGAGGCACTTCGCGTGCCGGCGTCGCCGGGGCGTATCCCGACGCCGCCGTGCCGGGCGACTCGGCGGCAACCAGGTCAAGGACCGGGGAAAGTTGCAGTGCCGCCAGCGGGGCAGCGGCCGGCTCCAGCCCGACGCGGGGCATGGTCGCTGCCGGCGCTGACGCCGATTGTCCGGTATCCGCCGCGTCAATCTTCGCATCGGCCGGCGCCGCCAGCGCAACTTCGACGCGAACGGGCGCGAGCCGCACTTCTTCCGGGGCATCGGCGCTCGTCGATTCACCGGCGGCGGCCAGCCGCGGGATTTCGGGCTCGCTGGCGACCGGGGCGGTCGACGACTCGGCATCGTACTGGGAAGTCGCGGCGTCTTCCGGCGCAGCGAGCGGGATGTCGACGCGTGCCGCGAGCGTGACAGCTACCGCCGCCGGCTCGCCCGACGCGGGCTTACCGTGCCAATCGGCCTCTTTCGCATTTGCGACAGCCGCCGCCGCAGGGCCGGCAAACTCGTCCGGATTCGCCGCGCCGGTCGCGGGCGCGACGAGGTCCACGGGCTGGCGCGCGGCATCGTGCGAATCGTCGAATATGGCATCCGCGCGCATCGTCGCCGATTCGGCAGCGGCCAGGCTCGCATTCGATTCCGAGTCGGCCGGTTCTCCTGTCGCCTCATCCCTCGGCAGCCGGATCGTACCATCGACACGCGCGAGCCTCAGTGGTTCCGGCTCTGCCGCAATCTCGGATACTGCGACGTTCCCGGGGTCGTGCACCGCCTCGCGGGCGTTCGGATCGGTTCGCACCGGCTCCGAACGGGCAACCGCCGTATCGACGGCACTCACAGGCTCGGCGTGGAGCGCATGCTCGGCCTCGGCGGGCTGCGTCGTCGGCGTAAATGCCGCCTTGCCCGCATTTCGGACGGCGACGGCCCGCGGCGCCTCGATCGAAGGCTCGGCTTGCGCAAGCGGGGCTGGTTCGTCCGGTGCGGCGATGGCGGCGTCCACTTCCCGCGCTTCCACCGCATGCACCGCAGTGGGAGGGTTCGGCGTCCAGTCGTCGCTGGGGCCGGCCTCTGTTGCGTCCGCCGTTACGCTGGCCTGCGGCTGTGCCTCTGCCACGGCATCGGTCGACAACGAACGCGGGGATTCGTGGGACCGCCGGGGCTCGAAGGCCTCCGCATTCACCAACTCCGCCGACGCGGGGGACGGCGTCTGAACCGGCTCGGCCGCCGGCTCCGCTGGAGCGGATTCGACCGCATCGCTGGGCGACGCGGCATCGGGAACATCGAACGGCACGTCGGCCGACGGCGCCGGCACCTGCTCGGCCGATGCCACGGCGACCGGCTCGGCCACGGCAGTTGCGTCCAGATCGGCTTCACGCGGTGTCGTTGTTACGGCAGTGGCCACCGTTTCAAGGCCGGCGCGGGTTTGCGGAACAGTTACGGCCTCCGCCGCCGGTTCCGGCGCGTCGTCCACGGGAGGACTGAAGTCCATCCGCGCCGCCAAATCCAGCGTCTGCGGCCGCGACGCATCGGTCAGTTCGCCGCGAATCTGGCGGCCGATCTCGCTGCCCGCTGCCGTGGAGACCAGCGCGATCTGCATGCGACTGCGGCCGCCCATGGCGTCGGCAAGCGCCGTGGTCACCTGCCACACGTTGAACAGCAGCATGAGCAGCAGGTGAATGAACAGCGACGCCAGCAGGCATCTGGCGAGCAGCCCAATCTGCCGCTCGCGAAAGTCGCGCATCAGGGAAAAAAAGAGCAGTATCAGCAGCAAGGCCAGGGCTGCCCACAGCAGGTTTGGCGCGATCAACCGCCAAAGTTCGGCCCAGTCGATTTCGCCGCGCTGGGTATGGGCCTGCCGGAACACCTCGCGCGACTTGACCTGGTAAAGCCGGTAGGGCCGCCGCGCGCCGGCTAATGCCGCAGCTGCGGCACCTTCGCTCCGGTCGGAGCTGAAGAGCATGGCGAAGCCGCCGAGGTGCACCTCGGGGTCCAGCTCGTTGGCGGCCGTGTTGACGTCCGCTCCGAGATTCTCCGGTGCCTGCAGGGCGCCGTCGACGAAACGCGCGCGGTACAGATCGTATCCGCCGTGGCCCCCGCCGCGGTTCGAGGCAAAGTACAGGAAATCACCATAGGGGCTGACGGCGGGCGCAGCTTCGTTGTCGGCCGAATTGACGCCGGCGACTGGCGTGGCGGCGGCGGGACCATCCGCCAGCAGTTCGGTTACGTACAAATCATACTGCCGCGGGCCGGCCGTCTCATTGGCCGCCGGCTCGGAATGGGCGGGAGCGAATGTCGCCTGGCTGGCACCGCCTGCCGGACGGTCCGACGCGAAATAGAGCCGCCGACCGTCCGGCGAGAGGGCGGGCGACGTTTCGCTGCTGTCGGTGTTGACCAGCGGCCCTGCGTTGGCCGGCGGCGTCCATCCGCTTTCGCCGCGCCGTGCGGTCCAAATGTCGTATCCGCCGACACTGCCGGGCCGATCGGAGTAATAGTAGAGCGTGCGGCCATCGGCCGAGAGCGACGGGCCGAGTTCGTCGTAGCCCGTGTTCAGCTCGGTCAACGGTCGTGGCGACGACCACCGCCCGCTTTCGTCCAGCGACGAGTGGTATAGCTCGGCGTCGTGACCAGCCCGGCCGCGTACGAAGACGAGGGTGCGCCCGTCGGCGGACAAGGCGGGTTCGGATGCGTCGGACCCGGCGTCCAGCCCCGCCAGGATCGACGGCGGCTGCCAGAGCACGTCGCGCGGATCGGTAGCGGCGGCATCGGTGCGAATGGTGGCGGCGTCGGTGTAATAGGTCGTGGTGCGCGGCCACAGCTTCCAGGCGGCGTACCCGCCGAGGACGAGGCCGCCCAGGGCCAGGAGCGAAACAGAAATCAGGATGAATCGCTTCATTCCATCCGCCGAAGTTCAGTCGAGTGAGCTCGGACACGGCCGGACAGGCGCCGTGGTCGCGCCGCGCATGTGTGCTCAGGGCGCCAGGACCGTGTCCAGAAACGGCTCCTGAATTCCGTTGGCCTTGCACACGTCCAGGGCCGCGACGACGTGGGCATATGTCGCGTTGCGATCGCCGCGCACCGTCACCTTCTGGTCGGGATTCTGCCTGACGGCGTCGGCGATCAACTGGCCGAGCTGTTCCTGGGTGACGGCCCGGCCGCCAACGAAGATCTGGCCGGTGGCATCGACGTTGATGATCATCTCCTTCAGAACGGCGCTGATGGGCCCGGAGGCCTTTGCGAAGGGAAGGGCGATCTGCATCTCCCGCTCGGCCTGGTGAAACGTGGTGGCCACCAGAAAGAAGATCAACAGCAGAAAGACCATGTCGATGATTGGTGTCATCTCGATGGCAACGCCTTCATCCTGGTTTTTGGATCGAATACGCATGCGACTGTTTTTCGCCTCGGCCCGGGCGCTATGCCCGGTTATGTCGCCGCCGCGGCCGTGGCCTCGACGTGGCCGTTCTCGGTCCGCAGCCTCAGCGAGGCGTGTCCGTTGCCGCCCAGGGCGTAATGTTCGACGAATTCCACCGTGACGCGGTCAACTTCATCGACGATGCGGTCGACCTTAAGCGCCAGCATGTGATAGCAGAGCACCACCGGGATGGCGACGATGAGCCCGGCGGCCGTCGTGATCAGGGCCTGGTAGATGCCGGAGGCGAGCAGTTCCGTTTTTCCGAGGGCCTCGCTCGAGGCGGCGACGGTCTGAAAGGCCTCGATCATGCCGAAGATGGTGCCGAGCAGGCCCAGCAGCGGCGCGACCGAGCCGATGACGGCGAGAATCCGCAGGTGCCGGCGCAGGCGATCGACCACGCGTTCGCCGGCCTCCTGGACGTGACGTTCGAGCAGGTCGACCGATTCGCCCAGCCGCTTGATGCCGACCTGGAAAATTTCCGCCACGGGTGTCGCCGCATTGGCACAATAGGCCAGTGCCTTTTCCCGGCCATCGGGGCCGTCGAGGGCGGCCCGCAGGCCGTCGACAAAGCCGCCGGGCAGGATGCGGCTCTTGCGAAGGCTGAGGAGGCGCTCGACGATGACCGCCACGGCCACCAGCGAGCACAGGCCGATGGGAATCATCAGCAGGCCGCCCTTCTGAACGAAGTCCCAGATCGAGTTGATCTGCGCCGGCGCGTGCGGTCCGGCCTGGGCGAGGGCGTGCATCACGAGTTGGGCGGAAAGTGGTGTCACGTTCAAGTCACTCCCGTGTCAGGAATGGCGGCGTGCCGCGGCCTATCTTCCGGGCAGCCCGGTATCTGCCGCCTGGCGCAGGCGCTCGGCGGACATGTCGGCCCAGCGGCTTCCGGCAAAGCGGGCGACGACGGCTTCAAACTGCTGGCGGGCCTCGGCGCGGCGGGCGAGGGCCTCGAAGCAGCGGCCGGCTTCGAACAGAGCGGCCGCGCTCCACTCGGGATAGGCGTAGAGGATGTCGACCTTGAGCAGTTCGGCCGCCGCCGCCTCGTAGGCCTTCTTTGCGAAGAGGCACTGGCCGATCTGGAACTGGGCGCGGGCCGCCGTCTGGCCCTGGTGCCGGGTGACGACGCGGCGATAGTGCTCGATGGCTGCGTCGAGCTGCCCCTGGTTTTCGGTTGCCCAGCCGAGACCAAACTCTGCCTGGTACCACTGAGCGCCGTCGGCATGATCCTTCAGGTACCTCGCGAACGCCTCGGTGCTGCGCGACCACTCCTGGAGCGTGGCAAAGGCGTCGCCGAGCCGGAGCATGGCGATGGCGCGGGAGGGATCGTCGGCGGGCCCGGCGATCACGCGTTCGAAGCAGGGGACCGCATCCTGGTGCCGCGAAAGCGACACCAAGGCTTCGCCGCGGAACATGGCGGCCGAACGGGCCAGGTCGGACTTTTCGTGATCGCGCAAGAGCCGCCCGAGCATCTTCTCTGCATCCGCCATCCGCCCGGTCTGAAACAGAGCGACGCCGAGTCGATACGATGCCTGCTCGTCGAGTTCCGGCGGCAGGGCGTCCTTTGCGCCGTCGAGCAGTTGCCGCAGTGACTCGAGGGCGGCGATGGCCTCGGGCATGCGCTTTGCGGTCGACTCCAGATCGGCCAGTTCCAACAGCGCGTGGGCCCGGAGGCGCTGCGGCGGGTCGGACTTCAGCAGGGCTCGGAACACGCCAGCGGCCTCGTCCGCTTTGCCCGTACGGCGCAGACACCAGCCGCGCTCGTAGTTCAGCGAGGCGCGCAGATCGGCCGCGAGGCGATCGGCGTTGACCTCCTCCATGGTCTTCAGCGCGTCGGCGTGCCGGTCCTGACGCGACTGCACGATGGCAAGGTAGGCGCGGGCCGTTTCGACGCGCTCGTCCTTGTCGAACTTCTTGAGGAAGCGCTCGAGAACGCGTTGTGCTTCTTCGTTGTCGGCGGCGTTGACCATGGCCAGTGCCTGCTGATAGACGGCGTCGGCTTCGCCTTCGCGGCCGCGAAGCTCCCGGGCGAGCCTGCCGAAGCGACGGGCGGCCTCGCGGAAGTCGCCCTTGCGATAGGCAATGTAGGACAGGTGCCGCCGCGATGGCGTTGCAAAGCGCGAATCCTCCTCGGAGGCCAGCACGGCGTCGAACGCCTTGGCAGCCTGATCCAGGTCATCCAGCGCGATCAGGACCTGGCCGCGCTCGAAATGGGCCTGCACACGATGGGCGCTTTTCTCAAATTTTGCGAGCAGGCGATCATACTGCGAGAGCGCTTCGCGGTGCTTGCCCTGCCGCTGAAACGAGAGACCGAGCTTCAAAATGGCGTCGTCGGCGCCGGGCTGATCCTCGCCTTTTCTCAGGTACTGCGACAGCCGATCGACGGCGGCGGCCCAGGCGCCTTTCTGGAAGTGGATATCGCCGAGTGCCAGCGGCAGCGACGCATATCGCACGTCGTCGGCCGCCTTGGCGGAAATGGCGGCGAGCGTCTTCTCCGCGGCATCAAACTGTTGCAGAAAATACTGCGCCATGCCGAGGCGAAAGCGGATGATCTGTGCATCGGGATGATCCGCGGCGTCGGTCAACAGGTCCGAAGCCGCCTTGATGACTTCTTCGTATTGCTTGAGGAAGTACAGGTCCTCCACCAGCAGGAGCCGCACCGCCGCGGCTTCTGCATGGGCGGGCCAGCGATCCAGAAACAGCCGCACCGCCTTCAGGCCGTCCTCGAACCGGCCGAGCTGGTGCAGCGTGCTTGCCCGCAGAAGCGCGGCCTCCGGTGCCAGGGCGTGTTCGCCATGACGATCGAGAAACTCGGCCAGGGCGTCGGCGGCCGGATCGCGCTGGCCGCCGCGATAGAGGGCGATGGCGCGATCGTATCGCATCTCGGGCAGCAGGCGATGATCGCCGGCCTTTTCGATCGCGCCGGAGAGCGCCTCGGCGGCCGGCGCGTAACGTTCGCGGCGCAGATCACACTTGGCAGACCAGTAGGCAGCCTCGATGCCGACTTCGTCGTCAGTCTTGGCGGCTGCTTTGAAGAGCGGCGCAGCATCGCCGTATTCCCCGGCGTCGAAGTAGATCCGCCCGCGCAGGAGGCGGGCCAGATCCACTCGGGCGTCGGCGGCGTGTTTTTCGAGATATTCGTCCAGTAGCGGGGCGGCATCGCTGTCCCGCTCGGACGCCTTGTAGACGGCGGCAAGGCCGTACAGCGCCTCGGCACGGTAGGGGCTCTTCTCATTTTCCAACGCCGTCTTGTAGTGCGTTTCGGACCGAGACAAGTCGTTGAGTTGATGCCGCGTCTGGGCGGCGAGCAGGCAGGCGTGGTCGGCAAAGGGGCTGGCCGGCGCGCTTTTCAGCACGTTTTCGAACAGGTTTGCCGCGTCGGCAATCTCCTGTTCGGCGAGGGCCGAAAGCCCGGCAAAATAGTCCGCCCGGTCACGATGGGAGGACCTGGGCCAGGTATCAACGAACCGCCGGTGCGTCTTGCGGGCTTCGCGGCGTTTGCCGGCGCGAAAGGCGGCCTCGATGTACTGGGCGGCGGCACTGTCGGCGAGGGCATGTTCGGCGTGGCGATCGAGCACGCGCTGGAAGAAATCGAGCGCTTCCTGGTGGCGCCCCGCCGCGAGGCGGGCCTGGCCGAGCATGGTGGCTACTTCCGCGGCAAACTCGAATTCGCGCAGTTCGGCGAGGGGCTCGAGCTCCCGGGCGGCATCGTCGAGCTTGTTCGATCGAAAGAGGCAGACGCCCAGGCCGTAGCGCGCCTGCGGCGCCTTGTCGTGATCGGGCAGGGCGGCAAGGAAGGTGCGGTATTCCTTCGCGGCCAGATCGAACAGGCCGCGGTTGAGAAGCCCGTTGCCGGTGTAATAGGCCTGAAGGGCGGCGACTTCCTCCGGTGCCGCGGCAACGGCACGATCAGGAACCGCGATGAACGTCAGGAACAGGGCTGCGATCGATGCGGCGGAGGGCGCCTGCTTCATGTCCTGGCCTCCGAGAGCTGGCTCGTGCCGGGCGGCAAGCGCCGCGCGACACGTGAAGTACGCCTGGAAGAACGTCGGGGATCGTTCCGGTTTTCCGCGGCGGCGTCGCGCCCGGTGCGCGGGCGAGGCAGCTGCGCGCGAGGCGCGCACGCATGGGCTGGATCCCCGGGGATTGCGCTTGTGAGGAATATCAGGTTATCTCGCAGCCGGCGCAACGTCCAACGCTGAGGGGCGCATCCTACTACAATTGTCAGAGGATTGCAAGCGGCGCGGGCGCCCGTGCGTACGGCGCAAGCGCGTCGCGGGCAGTGTTCGGACGCATGCGCGATGGCGCGCCTTCGTCATAGCGCGATATCCGAAAAGAATGGGCAGGGCGTCACGTCCGAAAGTCCATGGCCGGGGCCTGCCTCGATTTTTTGCCGGCGGTGTAGTAAAATGAGGCATCGAATCGCCGGATCGCCAACTTCGACAGGCGGCCTGATCGTGGGCTTCAAACGCAACTCCATTCCGGACAAGCTCCAGGCGGCAGGACTGTTCGTCCTGTACGCCGTGTTCCTGGTGCTTTCGTCGGTGTTCGTCGTCGCCTTTATGGCGGTGCGGGCGCTCCTGCGGCATCGGACGCTGCCGGGGCAGGCCGACGTCAAGCCGCATACGGCATGGTTCGTATCGCTGGATGTGTTCAGCGTTCTGTTAACGTATTTTCTGGCCGATCTGTTTCGCGTGCTGGTTATCGAGAATAAGGCCTGGCCGGAGGAGCTCGAAGGATACGGCACGACGATCGGCTCGCACGGGATCATGCTGGTGTTCGTGGTGCCGGCCTGGATCGCCATTCTGGCGTGGCTGGGCTGGTATCGGCCGCGGCTGCGCTCCCCGCGCTGGCGGGCGGTGAACACGGCGGCGGCGTCGGTGCTGCTGGGGCTGGCGATGGGGGCCTTTGCCATGGTGACAGCCCGCCTGGTATTCCCGATGAAGCAGATCGCATTGGTGGTGGTGCTGCTCCCCTGCATCACCGGCATCGTACGCAGCGTCACCGATCCGCTGCTGCGACGGAAGACGGGAGCGGCGGCGGCGCCGACGAGCCTCGATCCCGCGTATTGATTATCCGCAGATTTCGCAGATGGACGCAGATTGGGGGCTGGGCGTTTTCCCTGAGGATGATTCCTCGCGCATTCAGCGCTGTTGATTATCCGCAGATTTCACAGATTGACGCAGATTAGGGGCTGGAATTTTTTTCTGGGATGATTCCTCGCGCGTTCAGCGTTGCGTGGTGTTCTTTCGTCAGCAAACTATTCCTTCGGCTATCTGCGCTAATTGCGGATCGTTGGTTGTCCGCAATTTTCACGGATGGCGCAGATTGGGGGAATAGACTTCAGCCTTTGGGAAGGTTCTCGCGGTATTGTACGCACCAATGATCAGCCCCAGCCTCCTCATAATCTGTGTTCATCTGTGTAATCTGCGGATTATCCATCCGCGGATCGGAGTGTATTGGCCAGCAGCATGGCGACGGTGACCGGGCCGACGCCGCCGGGGACGGGGGTGATCTGCGAGGCGACGGCGGCCACTTCGTCGAAGCGGACATCGCCGACGGTTTTCATCTTCATCTCGCCGGGGGCATTCGACGCGGGTACGCGATGGGTGCCGACGTCGATAACGACGGCACCGGGTGCCACATATTCGGCACCGATGAGACCGGGCACGCCGGCGGCGACCAGAAGCAGCTCTGCCCGGCAGGTGACGGCGGGCAGGTTCCGCGTGCGGGTGTGGCACTGGGTGACGGTGCAATGTGCGGCAAGCAGCAGCATGGCCAGGGGCTTACCCACGATGACGCTGCGCCCCACGACGACGGCCTCGCGACCGGCCAGATCGGGTACGGCCGACGTCAGGCAGGCGAAGGCGGCGGCGGCGGTGCAGGGGGCGAGGGCATCGCGACCCATGGCGAGCAGGCCGAGATTCGCCGCGCCGACGCCTTCGACATCCTTGGCGGGGGCGATGCACTGCTGGAGGGCGAAGGCGTCGAGCGGCCTGGGGACGGGCAGGTGGAGCATGATACCGTGGACGGCGGCATCGCGGTTGAGGGCGTCGATTTGCGCGGCGACGTCGGCCTGCGAGGCGTTGGTGGGCAACTGGATGAGCCGGTGCGAGATGCCGACGGCCTGGGCGTGCTTTGCCTGGGAGCGGGCGTAGCTGAGGGCGGAAGGGTCTTCGCCGATCAGGATTGCGCACAGGGCGGGCGTGCGGCCGGCGGCGGCGAGCGCGGCAGCGCGGGCGGCGACGTCGGCCTTGATGGATTCGGCGATGGCTTTTCCGTCGATGAGGGTGGCAGTCACGGATGATGGACTCCGGTGCTGGGTAAACAGATCGATTTGCAGAGTGTTGCCCGATTTCGCTTTTGGCACCACTCAACGAGGACTGCCCAGCTTGCCTGCGCTTCGCTTAGGCATGCCACCCGTGGATTACCTGCGCCGGTGGATTATGGCAGGCCTTCGACGTGTTTGCGAATGGCGGCGGCGAGGGCGCCGTCGGCCGGGCCGAAGTGCTGTTCGAAGCGCACGAGGGCCGTGTCGGCCGCCGGAGGTTTGCCGGTTTGGGCGGCATTCAAGAATTCACGGCATTCCGCGGTGCGGTGCTTCAGCAGGTAGTCGACAACGGCCCAGGCGACGGCGTAGCGATAGGCGGCATCGTCGCCGGTCGGGGAGAGGTATGCATCGTCCGACAGGGCGCGGCGGAGGTGGGCGGCGTCGAGGGCACCGTGGCGATCCTGCGCCTGGAGAAAGTCGGCCTTGCGGGCGGAGGCGCGACCGGTCGCGTCGGCGTCCTGACCGCCGGAATTGGCATCAGGCGCGTGATTGGCGCCTGCGGTCGCGTGCTCGTAGCGCATGGCCAGTCCTTCGCGGAGCCAGCGGGGGGCGCGGGCGTCGACGACGCCATGCTCGGCGAGGAACTGGTGGGCGATTTCGTGCTGGATGACGAGGCTGGTGAGTGCCGTGACGGTGGCAGCGAGGGACCGTTCGGCGGCGGCGATCTCGGTCTTGAGCAGGGCCGCGTGAGCGCCCTGCATCTCGATTTCGTCGCGTTTTGATCTGGCGCGGGCGATGGCGTCGCGCTGGCGCCGAACGGCGGGGAGGCTGTCGATGTCAAAGACGAGGCACCGGCGGCGGGGCTCGTCGTAGAAGCCGGGGATGCCTTCGGTGGGGGTGAAGCCGGAGTCCTTTGCGAAGTCGAGAAAGGCGGACCAGCGGTCGAACTGCACGATGATCATCTTGTGTCGCGGCGGCGTCGTCGTGACGTTGAGGATGTCCATTTCGGAGAGGATGGCGCGGCGGGTGCTGTCGGCGAGGCGGAGGAGGGCGGCGGATTTTTCGGGCGGGCAGGGCGTGAGGAGCGTGAAGCTGTCGTTGTGCTCGGCGCGGAAACCGTGGCCGAGGCGGGCGAGGAGGGCGCGGTTGGCGACGGCGTCGGCGGGAAGTTCGTCGGCGGGTGCGGTCGACGGCGCGGATGCGGGCTCATCGGAAGCCCGAATGCCGAGCGGATGAATCAGTGTCAGGCATGCGGCGAGCACAATTGGCTTAAGTCGATATTCGTGCGTCATTTAATGCCTTGATTTTAACCTTGTTTACTTTTCTCGCGAGAAGTGTCTGCGTTCGCGCGACACAATCCCGTCGGGATGATGGCGCAACCCCGTTGGGGTTGAGGTGGGCGATGCTCGTTCGACCCAGGGTAGTCCGCTGCGCGGCCAACCCTGGGCTGGAGGACGAAACCCCATTGGGGTTTTCAATTGCGGCTTGCCGCCTCATTTGCTTGCGGCCTTGTTCCGTCTCGTTGCCATGCTGTCTCGTTGGCGTACTGCCTCGTCGGTTTGCTGCATCGTCGATTTGTTGCCTCGTTGGCTTGTGCCGGTCGGCGGGCTCACGCCAATCTCATTGAAGTCACGTTAAACGTGAGTTCGTGATTTCGTTCCGCAACCTTATTCTTCTAATCTACGCCAGCGTTGGGCTGCAACAAAATGGCTGAACGTGTTCTTACGCTGTGAAGAAGAAACGAAGCACGGATGAACGAAGGTATGGCACTCGACCCTCGCTTCCGGGTCTTTTTCGCTGCTCCCGGGCCAATCCTGCAGCGTCAAAGCGACGGCGTCCCCCTTCCCGAGACTTACGGCCATCATGGCGACAGGTTCGCTCGCGGGGCGGGAAAGCAAGGGCTCGCTGATGGGAAAAGATATGCGGCCTTCCGTCAGGTCGGCTATCGTCTTTGAATCTGTGGGGCATGTGTTGCCGTAGTGAAGGACGCGATAGTTCAGAGTGGCGCTCACTTTCGCCATGGATTCGATGCCCAGCGAGACGTAGCAGTAGCCGTCGCGCTCGCTGGATGGCGGCTTCTCGTGCCCGGTCAAGACCAGGCGCTTGATTTCTTCGCCCCGGAATGGCTCGGAGATTGTGAACTCGTGGGTGCCGGTGCGATTGGTTACAGAGACAACCAGGACTGACGCCGTGCCGCGAAACTGCCAGCGTTCGCCGGATACCGGAAATGTCAGACCGCAATCGTAGAGGGCGGCCAGGCGGTGATCAGGAGGCGTAGCGGGCGAGGAGCCACTGGGTGGTACAGATGAGACGCTGATCGCCAGGAACCCAAGGGCTATGGTTGCACGGAACATAGTGCCTCTCCGGTGAGTGGTCAGGGGAAGGATTCTAACCTGAAGATTTTGATGCGTTGATGCCGCATTTGTTTCCGAACGGGGCCTGCATGGGATGCTCACGATAGGAATCGCCGTGCGCATTCTAAACATCCGTGCCTTATTGATCCCTTCGGGCAAAAATGTGATACAATGATTGTATGGACTGGCAGCAATACATCGAGCGTGTGCCGGGCGTCATGCTCGGCAAGCCGGTTTTCCGAGGTACACGAATCACCGTGGAGTTCGTGCTGGAGCGTCTGGCACAGGGCGCCAAGGCCGATGATCTGGTTCGCAGCCACCCGCCACTCACGCACGAACAGGTACGTGCGGCGATTGCCTACGCACTCTCTGCCGTGCGGCAGGATGAGCTCGTGCTGAATACTCCATGAGATTTCTCGCGGACGCACACATCAGCATCGAGATGGTGGCGATGCTTCGCGACCTGGGCCATGACTGCCTCGACTCATCGGCCATCCCCCCGCGAATGCCGGACGTCGATGTGCTCCAATCGGCGGCTGCGGATGATCGAATCGTGATCACTTCGGATAAGGACTTTGGCGAGCTTGTGTTCGTTCACGCAATTCGCTGTCCGGGTGTCGTGCTGATTCGCCTGGCGCAGGCGAACGAAGCTGACCGCGTCGTATTCGTTCGTTCTGTTTGGCCCTTGGTACTATCTCGCTTGCCGGGATCTTTCGTGACAATAACTCCTTCGGGAGTTCGCGCTCGTCCGCTTCCCTGAGTCGGTTTTCGTTCTACTGCAAGGCCCTGACCAGAGCTTTCAAAATGCATTTCCCATTGATTGACGCGGCATGTGTAGCGCCGTGGCGCAACCCCGTTGGGATTGATATGCGCGTTGCACGTTCGACCCAGGGTAGCCCGCTGCGCGGCCAACCATGGGCTGGAGGACGGAACCCCGTGGGGGTTTTCGATGGCGGACCATTGTAAAATTGTTATCCTGTCGCGGTAAAGTTGTTATCCTGTCGCGGCACGGCAATCCCAATACCGCACGTCGATCGTTTCATTCGCGGTCGCGTATTCTGCATGTGCAGCCTGAAGCGGGCGATCATCGTGCAGGCTGGGAACCGACACATCCGTAACGATCCCGTCGACTCGGTGCACGCAGATTTCCATTCGAGAGGCGAGAATCTCATCGACGAAACGCCGCGTCGCTTTTTCTGGCGTGTCGTTGAAACCCCAGCCGCAGAGAATGTCACCGTGGGTGTGCCACTGGAAACCGTCGAAGCCGATCGTCCAATCGCCAGCCGAAACGTCAACATACAACGTCAATTGTTGGTCGGGTGATACATGTCGCTCAACGATCGCCATGGCGGAAACCGGGTGCTCCTCATTTGTTGTTTATAAGTGTCCCTCGCACGCGCTTCGGGTTAGTGTGTTATTTTGCTGCGATTTCCTGCGAGAATTTCGGCCCGTACTTGTCGCCCTTGTACGCCGTCAGCTCCATAGGCTTTTCGTCCAGCATGGGCTTGATGTATTCGGCGAATGCGGTCAGCGCCTGCTCGGCAGGGGCCAGCGACGTGTTCCAGAGCCGCGGCCAGTCGAAGCAGATGTAACCGCGGAAGGCGATGCCCTTCAGCAATTGCACGAGGCGCGGGATTTCGACGCTGCCCTGGCCGGGGAGGGCGTAGCCCTCGAAGCCGAACTTCGCCGCCGAGCCGGACATTGCGCTCGCGCCGCCTGACGGATGCGAGCCGACATTCGCGTTCGAGCCGGCCGGGGCGCCGGCGAACTTGCCGTCGCACAGGTGAATCATGCCAATGCGACCGCCAAGTCGGGGGATGGAGATGGTCGGGCGTTCGCGGCGGATGAGGGCGTTGAGCGGATTCCACAGGCACTTCAGCGCGGGCGAGTCGACGGCATCGACCATGTACCACAAGGATGCGCTGTCGGTGAAGTCGCCGCTGTTTTCGAGCAGCAGGATCACGCGGTGCTGGGCGGCGTAATCCGCAAGCGGGCGAAGCGCCTGGGCGATGCGGGCCATGACCGTCTCGCGGCGCTCGTAGCCGAGGAAAGGAATTTTCAGTTTCGGAATTTCGCTGCCGAAGATGCGAACGAAGGGGCAACCGAGCCGGCCGGCCAGCTCGATGTACTCGCGCACTTCCGCGGCCTTCTCGGCTACTTCCCTGGGATCGCGCATGTGGAAGGCGGCGGAGGTGGAGAGGCAGACCAGCTCGACGCCGGTGTCGCGGATGAGGCGGCCGACCTTCTGCGGGTCGCCGGCGAGCTGCGGCGCGAGCGGCAGGTGCATCTGGCCCTGGAGACCGCGGAGTTCGATACCCTGGTAGCCGAGCTCCTTGGCGCGGGTGACCATGGTGGCAAGGTCCCACTCGGGGCAGGCGGCGCTGGAAAAGGCAAGTTTCATAGTGAAAACAGGTTATCGGGGAAACGGGGAAACGTCAAAAAGTCGAAACGTCGAAACGTCGAAACGTCGAAAAGTCAAAACGGTGAAGCGTCGGGAAGGGCAACCACGACACTTAGCAAGTCGGCGTCATTCGGCTCAGCGGCCGGGGGAGGTGAGATAGGCGGTGCGGGAGAGGCGCTGGGCGATGGCGGAGCGCTCTTCCCGCGTAGGATTGCTTCGCTCGGCCAGGCGCAGGTATGTCACGGCGTCGGCGGGCCGCTGAGCGGCGAGCAGGGCATCGGCCAGCCGGATGCACCGGCTGGCAGAGGCGTGGGACCGGACGCCCAGTTTGAGGTATTGAACCTGGCGTGAGAGCTGACCGCGCAGGGCGGCCTCGTCGGCGGCGCGGTCGTAGCACCGTGCCATCGCCTCGGCATCGACGCGATTGGCGCATTCCATGGCGAGGCGGGCGTGTTCGAGATAGCCATCCAGATCGGCAAGGGCGAGACAGCTCCGCGACCAGGCCTCGTGACACACGATCTGGTCGCCCTTCGGCAGGCGCGGCAGGGCTTTTTCAAGATGCTGGATGGCGGTTTCGTGGCAATCGGCGCCGGCCCAGATCTCGGCGGCGAGCAAATGGGACTCGCCGCGCTCAGGATTCAGGCGGAGGGCTTCGGCGACGTGAAACAGGGCCGATTCATCTGAGGCGAGGACGTATCGCCCGGCTTCGCCGGGCGCGGGACTCACGATGATGCCATCGGCGTGGCGGTCGCCGGGGGCAGGGCCTTTCTCGTCGGAGGCGGGCCATTGCACCAGCGTCACGCGGCCAAGGAGCTGGCCCATGTCGCGATGAGCCGCAGCCCAGTCGTGTTGCAACTCGGCGCTTTCCAGTCCGGCATGATAAGCCTTGCGGAAATGATCGGCGGCGGTGGCGGCAGCGCCGGCGGACAGGTACGCGCGGCCGAGCCAGAACTGAGCGTCCGCATTGCGTGGCCGCAGCTTCAGAGACGCCGCCAGCCTGCGGCGCGCCGTCGTGTGATCACCGCGAACGAGGCAGGCCCGACCACTCCAGTAAAGGCGGCGTGATTCGCCCAGCAGCGCGGCGTTGTCGTCGACCAATTGCAGGGCAGCGTCGGCATCGTTTCGGGAGAGGGCGGCGGCGATGTCTGCCTCGACGCGTTGGCGCGGTGTCCTGATCGGGGAGCCCTCGACGGCGGTGCGCGACGGATGCGCGGCATGGGCATTCGGGGCGGAATAAAGACAGACCACGATTGTGAGGACGTGTATCGGGATGCACGCGGTGGGCCCGCGACCGGTTCGATTTACGCGGAATGTGCTGGCGCCGTTACCCACGTCGGCAGCTCCCTTGCCTGCGGTGATTTGCGGGCACAAGCCGGCAGCCTTTGGGGCCGGCCATGCCGGGGCGGGTGTTTTGTTGATCGAACCGGCGGCCGCGAATGATCCACAGCGCGGGGCTTGGACCCGCAAGCAGGCGATTTGCCGGCCTGCGCCGTTGGATGTTGCGACGGCTCCGATAAATCCCGGACAAATTGCGCCGGGCCGGGCCGCGGTCGAAAAATTCCCACCGCCAGCGATCAATGCTATCGCCTGGATGCACCCAGGGTCAATTGCTGATGCCCGAATGCCGGTCCGATTCGGACGCCGAATGCGGATGGAGGCGGGTGCCATTCGTTGATCGGGGCACCTCGACCGATATAATTCGACGTCGTACGTTCCTTCCAGTCCTGCGCGTTCACGTTCGGACGCCTGCACGACATGCCCTTCCGGAGCGCTCGCCGGTGTCAGTTTCCCCAGCCCAGACGGCCCCAGCAGCACGTCGCAAGGTTCGGCCGCCGCCACAGCGGGCGAAGTTCCGCCGCGGCACGCTGGGTGAGCGGATCGCGCTGATCCTGGGACCAGCGGGCATCAGCCTGGCGTTCCATGTCGGGCTCATCACGATGCTTACTTTCGTGACATGGGCGGTGGGGGCTGCCGGGCAGGCCATTCGCACGGAGTTCAGCGCCAGCATCGTGGCCGACGCGGATTCGGGGGAGCGAGTGGGGGGCTTTCGCTTCCCGGGCGCGGCCAACAGCGATGCGCCGGACAGCCGCGAGGCCGGCGCCGCGGAGGACCTTGCGTCCTTGTTGGCGCGGGACAAGTCGCTCCAGGTAACACCGGTGGATGTCGGCGATTCGGGACTGGAGGACATCGCCTTCAGCGAATTGAGCCGGGCCGATGTCACGGGCACGGCGGTGATCGGGGACAGCGGCTCGGGCGAGGGCAGCCTCGGCCTGGGCGATCGCGATCTGGCGGGGGGCGGCCCCGTGGGCGCGCTGTGGGGCGTGGGTCGCGGGCAGCAGGCGCGGTCGGTTGTCTATGTCATGGACAACAGCGGCTCGATGTACGACACGTTTGTAATGCTCCAGCGCGAGCTGAAGAAGGCGATCGGCAGCCTGAACGCCGACCAGCGCTTCAACCTGGTCTGGCTGAATCCACCGATTCGCGGCGTCAAGTCTCAGACGTGGATGGACAAGATGGTCAGCGCCGACATCGAGCATAAACGGGCGGCGTTTCGCTCGATCATGGACATCGTTCCGTCGGGCGACACCAGGCCGGTGCCGGCGGTGAAGGAAGCGCTGCGATTTCAGCCGGACGTTCTGTTCATATTGTCTGATGGCGGCTTTGGCGAAGACAATGAAAAGATCATGCGCGACATCAACCAGTTGAACCGGTTCAAGCGGACGACGATCAACACGATTCTGTTCATGTATGATGCCAGCGGCGATCCGGAACCCGAGCGTGTGCTCCGCGAGATCGCGGAATCGAATAATGGCACCTTCAAGCACGTGACCGAGGAAGACGTCAGGCTGAACTGAGTTCGGCCCGGCACGAGGGCCCTGCCGAAGGCGATCGATCCGGCCACGGCCATCCACCGCGAGTCGAAGCAGGTGAAAGGTTTTTACATAATGCAATTTGTGAAGCGCGCCGGTGTGTTCCTGATTGTTGCAACGCTGGTCGTCCTTGCGAGTGTAGCGCCGGTACATGCGCAGCCGGCGGGCGGAGGCGGCGACGCCCCGGCCCCGGCGGCCCAGTCGTTCTTCGATATCGTGTGGCTCGGATCGGGCTGGCTGGGCGTCGTCATCGGCGCGATGTCGATCGTCGCGGTCACATTCATCATCGAGCACTTCTGGACGACGCGGCGTGCGACGATCATCCCCGAGGATGAGCCGAAGATGGTCCGGGAGTTGATCGAGAAGCGGCAGTTCAAGGAATGCGTCGACGCGGTGAGCCGTAGCCGGACGATGTTCGGCGACGTGCTGACGATGGGGCTGCGACACGGCCGTCACGGCTTCGACGCCATGCAGGAGGCGGTGGAGGAGCGGGCGAACGCCTGGCGGGCGAGGCTATTCCGCAAGATCGAGTATCTCAACATCATCGGAAACATCAGTCCGCTGCTGGGCCTTCTGGGCACGGTGGTGGGCATGATCTATGCGTTCGGTCGCATGGGACAGGGCGGCTACGGTCCCGACGAACTGGCGGGCGGCATCAGTATCGCGCTGGTGAGCACGTTCCTGGGTCTGATCGTCGCCATCGTCTCGCTGCTGTTCTTCGGCATCTGCCGGAATCGTGCGGACTCGCTGACGGTCGCGGCCCATGCCTCGGTGGTGGACATCCTGGAGTATTTCCGTCCGGCGGTGATCACGTCGCAGCAAAGTGTTGCACCGGCCGGCCGCGTTGCACCCGGAGCGGCAACGCCCGGGGCCCAGTCCCGGCCGGCGGGCATGCAGCCGCTGCCTGCATCGGCCTTTCCCGCGCCGGCGCCGCCGGGGTCGGTGGGTCCGCCATCGCAGGCGTCGGTCGAGTTGTCGAATGCGTTTGGCCAGGCGGCGGCACAGACGAATCAGGGAACATCGGGCGGCTGGTCTGCCGGCAACGGCCGGGACGAAGGCGATCCCGACAGCGGCCCGGCCATGGTCCAGCCGGCGGGGCCGGCCTGAGTCGCGACGGTCGCCTTGCGCCCTTTTGATTAGTGTCTATCGGTTGACACTGGAGCGAGTGAATCAGCGATGAAAGCGCCGCCCCGGCCAACTTCCGTCAAGCTGAACCTGGCGCCCCTGGTCGATGTGACCATGTGCCTGCTGGTGTTCTTCATGCTGGCGGCGCGGATGGTCGAGCGGGAGAACAGCCGCATCGATCTGCCGCTGGCGCGGTCGGCCCGCAACGCGGAAAAGCAGGACCTGGGCCACCGGTTCGTGGTGAACGTGCGGGATGCGGCCCTCACCGGCGGCAGCGGGGCGATATACCTGATGGACCAGACACCGGTGCCGCTGTCGGAGATCACGCGCCGGCTGGCGGAGCAGCGCAAGGCCCACGCCGACGTGAACTGCATCATCCGGGCGGAGCGCGATCTGCCGTACCGTTACGTGCAGGCACTGATGGTGGCGTGCGGACAGGCGGGCGTTCAGAAGGTGACGTTCAGCGCCGTGCCGCGCGAGTCGGGGGGCTTCTGATATGGCGCTGCGCGAAGAAGAGCCGACGATGAACTACGCACCGAACCTCGCCCCGATGGTGGACGTGGTCATGGTGATTCTGACGTTTTTCATGCTGGGCATGTCGGTGAGCGTGGTGGAAGGCGTACTGCCGACGGAGTTGCCGTCGCAGGTGGGTCCCGGCGGCAGCTCAACGGTCGCGATCGTGCCGCTGGTGCGGATCGTGCTGCTCGAGTCGGAGGAGCCGCCGGGCTGCCAGATCGTCGTCTATGGGCGGGAGCTGCCCGAGAACTCGTTCGCGGCCCTGGAGGGTTTTCTGCGGGAGCGGCGGACGTCCGGAGCCAATGAAACGGCACGCATCCTGATCGACGCGGGGCCGGGTGTGGCCTACCAGAACGTGATCAGCGCCATGGATTCGTGCATTCGGGCCGGCTTCGGGAATATTCAGTTTTCCGTGCATTCGCGCCTCATCGACGCGGCGGGTTAATCAGCCATGCGGCCGCCATTACCTGCAAATCCTCAGCGACCAGCGCGACGCGCGGCACTCTATGCCTGCCTTGCGCTCTGGTCGCTGGTCGCGCCGGCGCCGGCCGGCGCGGCACCGGTCCGGCGGGCAGCGACGGACGATTCGCTGACCGGCGACGAGCGCCGGCTGGTACTGGGGCTGGTGCAGCGCGGCATGCCGGAACTGGTGGAACACATTTTGGAGGACCGACCGCCGCAGTGCCGCATTCACGTCGCGCGGGCCTACATTCGAGCGGGGCAGCAGGAGACGGACGGGCTCGCGCGGGATCGATTTTACAAGGCGGCTGGAGACGAATACGAACGCCTGCTGAAGCTCGAGGAAAAGAAGAACTGGCTCAAGGGCCTCGGCCGGCGGCTGGATGCTGCGCAGTGGCGGGTGGAATGGGCCGATCTGATCCTGAGGCGGCTCTGCGCGGACGATCTCGACCAGTACGAGATTACCAGCGGGCTGGATTTCGATCGCGGCCGGTTGAAGAGCCTTCTCGGCCGGGCGGACAAGCTGTATCGCGAGGCCGAAACGCGGCTGGAAGATCTGGACCTGGAGCGCCGCACGGACGAGGACGAGTTTCTGCTGCTGGGCATTTCGGAACAGATCAGCACGGCGATTGAACAGCAGCAGCTCAACGGGGCGTGGACGCGGCTGTATCTGGGATTGATCGAAAAGGAAGACACCGGTCTTCGCACGGGGCATCTCGAGGCGGCGATGCGGACGTTCTGGATGATGACAGAACAGGCGAGCGACGATCGATTGCGCGAGAACGGGCGTCTGGGGCTGGGGATCGCGCGGCGCGAATTGGAGCGGTTCGACGAAGCGCTGCGGGATCTCGAACGGGTGGAGAATTCAACGCAGCCGCTGGCGCTGACGGCGCGGGCGGCATACGAGGCGGCGCGATCGCTTCTGGCGGCGCGACGGTACGACGCAGCCCGGCAGGCGTTGGATCGCCTGGGTAATCTGCCGACAGCCCGGCTGAGCGCGGCGGATTCCGGGGCCGTGTTCTACATCCGGCTGGCGCCCCTGGTGCGGGCCTACAGCTACATGCATGCTTCTCAGCAGGAGGGGCTCTCCAGCCAGGATCGCGATGCGCTTCGGCAGGAGGCGCAGGACGCGTTCGCGGAGCTTGCGGCGCGCGGCGGGGCGTGGCCGCGGATGACGCAGGTCTATCTAGACGCGCTGGCCGGGCGGCACCGCGACGTGGAGCAGCTCACGCCGGTGGAACTGGCGTTGGCGGCGGGCCAGTGGATGGCGGAAAAGGATTACGAAAGAGCCTCGCGGGCGTGGCAGCTCATTCTCGATCGGCAGGATGCGTCGCAGATGCACGCAGAGGCGCGGTTCAATCTGGGCGTGTGCCGCTTTCAGATTCGCGACGTCCGAACGGCAGCCGAGCTTTTTCTCACCGGTGCGCGGCGAAGCCCGCCCGACGAGATCGCGGAGCGAACCTACGAGTATGCCTATCGCTGCTGGCGTCAACTGGCCGCCGAAAGCAAGGACCGCGAAGACTTGCTGCAACTGGCCGAGGCGGCGGAGCTTTTGTCCACGCGGCTGCCGCGGCATCGCGATACGGCCGAGGCAAGCTGGATCGCGGCGCTGGCGGTCGAAGAGGCGGGCGAGTATCAGCGGGCCATCGGGCTGTATGGGCGGGTGCCGGCGGCATCTCCCAACTATTGGAATGCGCGGCGCAACCTGGCCCGCTGCCGGCAGCGCCTCTACGAGACGCTTCCGGAAGGTGCCAGCATTACGACACGCCACAACGCGGCCACGGACTGCGTGGATGCCTGGCTGAAGTTTGCCGACGATCTGGAGGCCGCGGGCGGGAACGGGACAGATGCGGCCGCTGGCGCGACTGGCAGGAAGTCCGCACCGTCCGCGGAGGAACGCGGGGCTTGGATCGAGGAAGCCCGGATCGTGGCGGCATCGATTCTGGCGAGCGATGATCTGCGCGATTATCCCAGATGCATTCGGGTTCTGGGATCGGTTCGGCGGAGCGGCCGGGCACTGGGCCTGCACATTCGCTCGCTTCAGGGCATGGGCGATATCCGCGGGGCCACGCGCGTGCTGGAGGAATATCTCCAGCAATCGGGTGGCGAGGAGGCGGGCGGAGTGCTGGTGAGCCTGGCGGCGGAGATGGAGCTGGAGGTGCACCGGCTCTCACGCATGGGGCGCGACATCGAGGCCCGCCGTATGGCCAGCGAGACCATTCCGACGATGCGGCACCTGCTGAAGTGGATGCAGGACCAGCAGCGCCCCGAGGAGGACCGCCGCGTGGTGAAGTTCAGCCTCGCCAAGCTTCTGGACCGATCAGACCAATCGAAGGAGGCGATGCAGCTTCTGGACGAGTTGATGGCGGATGCGCCAAACAACGGCTCCTACGTTCGAACAGCGGCGTTGATGTACGAGTCCATCGCCGAGTCGCCGCGTGCCGTCGATCGCACCGGCGTGTTGAACAAGGCCGAGGCCCTGTGGGCGCGGCTGCTCGAAGACGCATTCCTGCGGGAGTCTTCACCGAACGAATACTGGGAGGCGCGCTACCACTGGCTGAAGCACCAGCTTCGCCATAACCGGGCGAAGGAGGTGTTGTCGGGGATTCAGGCGGAGGAGGCGTGGTTTCCGGATATGGGCGGCATTACCTGGCGCGGTCGCTTCCGGGCGCTGGCGGAGGAAGCGCGGCAGGCCGTCGAGCGTGGAACGTGAAGCAATCATTCATGTGCCGGGCATCATCGTGCCGGCAGCTTGCAAGCGCCGCCGGCCAATTCGCGAAACTGCGCCATTGCCGTCGCACTCTGCATCTGGCTGTGCGGATCATCGCGGTGTTCGTTTCGCACGCAACGATGGCTGTCGCGCAGCCGGCCGCAGTGGACGATCTGGCCGAGGGCCGGCGTCTGTTGCGCGAGGTGCGCGATCACGAATTCCGGTTTGACGACGAGGCGTTCTACTGGTTTGTGGAAAAGGTGCGGACGGACGCGACCGCGAAGCGTTATGATGTAGCAGAAGATGAGGCGCCAGTGAACTGGCGGCACCTGCTTGAGCGGCCGGACGACTATCGCGGCCGGCTTGTCGTGGTGCAGGGCCGATTGATGCGGCACGAGCAGTACCGGCTGACAGACCGCGAGCAGCTGGGCACCCTGCACCAGTGTGAACTGGCCGATCCTACGACGCGCGCGATCTGCACCGTCGTTCTGACGCAGTCGCCGGGTAATATTCGCACACGCTCGCTGGTCCGCTGCAAGGGGTTCTTCATCAAGGTCCGCGACTATGCGACGGATTCCGGCGATGAGGGCTCGGGGCCGCTGGTGGTTGCGCCGCGCCTGGAATTCGTCGCATCGCCAACGTCGGGCACAGGCGCGGAGGGACAGCCCGTCCCCGGCACGGGTTGGATTGTCGGCGTGACGGCCTTGCTGGCGCTGGTGTGGGTCCTCATGCGGCGCAACGCAACGAGGCCGATCCCGGAAGAGTTGCCGCATCGCGCCGGGGGCACGGTTGCACCGTCGAGCGCGGACTTTGACTGGCTGGAGGAGGGTGCCTCCGTGAACGACGCCGCGGAGGATCGCCGGGACAAAGCGCGATGACCGGTCGCGCGCGGGCCGCCCGTGTCAAAAGGGGCACATCCCGGATATCATGGGCTGTTTTCCAACCGACGGCATCGCACCGCGAGCGGCATCGGATTCGGCGGCGCTGTTGCGATTGCCCGGCGAGCTTGGGCGACAAGTGTGCAAACTGAAGTGACAGGAGCGATCTGAATGTCAGTGCGATGGTACTCGACGGCGGCCTGCATTCTCCTGCTGGCAGCCGGGAGCGCGGCGGGCGCCGGCCACGAGGATGTGACGGTCATCCCGCTGGGGACCGTGGAAATCAAACAGGGTCCGCAGGACGGGAACTATCGGGTGCCCTTCGGTCCGTTGGGACCGCGCCGGCAGGCGCTGGTGCTGGTTGCGTCGCAGCCAATGGTCGAAGCGGAGGCGCCGCCGGTGACAAATCCGGAGGCGGTGGACGCGGAAAACAAGACGAAGCATCCAGTACCGGCCACGATTCGCATTTCGGCGGGCGGCAAGGTCCTTCCGGCATGGACATTGCAGCCGCATCGCACGGCCTATGTCATTAATCTGGCAACGCTACAGGCTGCCCCCGACTATCCGAAGGGCCGTATCGCGCTATCCGTGACGCTGGAGAGCGAAGCCCAGGGCGCCCAGATCGTGCTGCTGGGGATGCCCGATCCGCTGCTGGCGGACAATACAACGGACGGGCCGCTGGAGAAGCTGATCGACGTCGCCAGGGCCGCGGGGAACGCCGACGCCGAAAAGCACCTTCAGGCCCTTTTTGACGAGTTTGCCGGACAGGCGGATTTCGCGAAGGCGGGCTACGAGACGGTGGCGCGCTCGACGGCGAACCCCCGTGCCGCCCGTATGGCACGTCGCGGCCTGCGGATGATCTCGTATCTCACGCGGGAGCGGAAGCTGTCGGGCAACTGGCTGGAGCACTATCGCTGGGGCCTGTGCCTTCAGTTCTGGGGGCTGTTCGATCCGGCATTTCGCGAGTTCGACGAGTGCCGGATCATCATGCCCGAGCGCGGCGATGCGCAGTATCGCGCGGCCGAATGCCTGGAGATGATCGGGGCCGGACCGCTGCAATACATCCTGTACATGGACCGGACCGGCGAGGCCGACAAGTCCGACAGCCCTGCGCTCTGGCAGACGCTGGTCGCAATCCTGCGCAATCGCGATGGCACGCCGCTGTCGATCGAGCAGAACCACGGCATCCGCGACAGTTGCCTCTTCGCCGACAAAATGCTCTGGGGCGCGACCGATTCGCGGCTCTGGCCGGTGACCGGCTACTTCGAGATGGAAGACGAGAGCAGGTTCGCCCACGTGGAGCATCCTGGCAGCGCGGTCGGCCCGGTGGACGATCTGGTGCACGAGCGCGGCTGGTACGACGTGGTCATCTCGGCACGGCCGCGTAAGCCCGACGAGAACGCCAGGGACGTCCGGCTGGCGGGCGCGGATGCGGGACCAAACGGCGCGGCACTCGTTTCCCTGTTTCACGATGCGGGCTGGATGGGGCACATCCGGGCGTGGTATATGCTTGCCCACCACATGGCCGGCGTAAACGAGCAGGCCCGCGGTCTGCCGACTTCGGAGGATGCCGTCGACTGCGGCCCGCCGCCGGTGCCGAACAGCGGCTATGCCTATCGATCGGCGCTGCGTTATCACCTCAACGGGGATCACGTGCGCGGCTGGAACATTGCCGAGCCGCCTGCCGAGGATACCTATCTTCAGCTCTGGCAGCTTGAGGGTCCGTTTCCGGTCAAGGCCTCAGGCGACGGCGTTTTTCAAAGCCACGTGATGGAGCCGATCGGGACCGGTGCACCAAAGACCGAGCGCGTGGTGATCGATGGCCAGTTCGTGGATCTGGCGGCGGTCTTTCCCAATGCCGGGCATGCGCGGGCGCGCGGCACCACATGGGTCTATTGCCCGGCCGATCGCGAGGTGATGCTGCGGTTCGGCCGGAACGACGTGCTGGCGGCACAGCTGAACGGGCAGTGGGTGCTCAAGGGGACGGCGCCGGCGGCCCACAAGTTCGAAGACAAGAACCTGGTGGACACGCTGTTCCGGCTGGTGCGGATGAAGCGCGGCTGGAACGAGCTCCAGGTGATCGTCGAGGGCTGGCCCGCGCCGAAAAATGCCGGCTGGGGATTCTCAGTCAGCGTGACGGATAACCACGGCGAGCCGATCCCGGGTCTGGCCTCGCTGCATACGAAGCCGAAGGATGATCTCGTTAAGGCGACGGAGGCGCTGCGCGGCGGCAAGGGGCAATACTTCAACTGGGATGATGTGAAGCGCGACCGGCGGATGCTTCTGCCCGAACTTTCGGTGGACGATTTGCGGGCAATCACGGGGGAGCCGAAGCTGGAGCTGGCCAGCACTGCCAGGCCATTCGCGGGATACGTCGCACTGCACGCGCCGGGGCGCGGCGCATCGCCGGTGTATCGTGCCATGCCGGCGGCATGGGATGACGCGAAGGACAGCGACGTGACCGTGAACAATCTACTGGACTGGGGGCGCGAGTCCGTGCTGGCCTATCGATACGTTGCCGAGGGGCACGCGCGCGATCTCCTGCTGGTGAAGCCCGAGGCCATCGAGGCGATTGTGCAGTGCCTGCACGAGCCGAACATTACCGTGACGACGTTCAGGACACTGCCGGTCGCCAAGCGCATCATGGGCTACGTGGTGGTGCCGGTCGGCAGTTCGCAACGCGTCCTGTTCGCGGTCGATGCGCAGGTGGGCGAAAAGGACCGCTATCCGGCCGACGAGGAAGATCTGCTGACGCCGTTCGGGCCTTTCGTGCCGAACTGGCCGGACCAGTTCGATAAGAAGGACGAGGAGCCGGTGGCGTCGACCTCGTCCGCAAATTAGTCGATGAATTCTCAGCGGCACGCCGCATTGGGCCGCTGCATCTGGTCGACCCGAACAACGGCCACGGAGGGCCGCACGCCGCATGTCGCTGCCGGTATCCACGGATGGAGCTTCGCGTTCGCCGCCGCAGGCGCACGGGCATGGTCCGGCCGCGGCATTGCTGTATCCGCCGGCTCCTTCACATTCGTGCATTCGATTTGACGAGATCGCCGCCGCGCGCGGCCGGCGTGTCGCCGTGCTGGCAGTGCACCACGTCGAAGTGTGCGGCCAGACGCTGACGGGTGGGGCGGAGAAGTACCTGCTGCTGGCGACTCGAGCACTGCTCGATGCCGGGGCGGCGGTGCACGTCGGTTACTCGGGGGCGAGCATCTACGAACAACTGTTGATGGACTATGACCCGCGCCGGCTCACGGTCGAGCGGACCGGCTGGCTGAACGAGGGTCTGGCGGGTGATCGCGAAGTGACACTGCGGCGGGTGCTGGAGCGGCGGCGTTGGCTGCGCTCGACGCGGGCGGACACGGTGTTCTGCGTGCAGCAGGCGAGCGGGGCGGCGTTCGTGGCGTCGCTGGTGGCGGCGCGATCGCTGGGGCTGCGGGTGGTGGCGAGTCTGCGGCAGCCGCCGGAGGAGAGGGCCGGGCCGGAGCCGGGCAATCGGGGCGGGGCACTGTGGCGGCGACTGGATGGATGTCGGCGGCCGATGCCGCGGCGGCGCCGGCTGGCGTCGGCGTGCTGTCACGCGCTGATCTACAACAGCGGCCTGGTGGCCGAGTCGTACGCGGCGCAGTGCGGATTCGCGCGGCGCAAGGCGGCGGTGATATTCAACGGAGAGGCCGTGAGTGCCAATGTTGCGGCAGCGGTGCGGACGGGTCCCCCGCGGCGGATCGGCGTTGTAGGGCGGCTGACGCGGGCGAAGGGAGTTGATGTCGCGCTGGCGGCTTTCGAGCGCGTTTCGCGGGAGCGGCCCGATGCGAGCCTGGTGTTCTTCGGCGAGGGGCCGATGGCCGCGGCGCTGCGCGAGCAGGCGCGGCGTGCCGGGCTGTCGGATCGGGTGGAATTCGCGGGATACCAGCGCGACCGCGAGCGGATGTACGCCCGGATCGACGTGCTGTTGTCGGCATCGCGGCGGGAGTCGATGGCGAACTGCGCGGTGGAGGCGCAGGTGCGGGGCATTCCCTGCGTGGTGACGGATGTGGGTGGGATGGCGGAAGCAGTGGCGGATGGCGAAACGGGGGTGCTGACGCCGGCGGGCGATGTCGATGCGATGGCACGGGCGCTGTTGGACCTTTTGCGGGATCGCGAGGGCTGCGTGACAAAGAGCCACGCTGCATTAAAACGGGCGCGCGAAATCTTTGACGTGCACGCGGCCATGCGGCGAACGGTGAAGGCGGTGCTGGGTCTGTAGGGCGGCCCAGCCTATGGGATCGCGATCGTGCCCATCCTTATGTGAATTCCACCGCACCGACTCTTAGCCGGTTCCCGTAACATGTGCACTACATGATGCCGTCGCCGGTCACGGGTTCGAAGCGGGCCTGGAAGAAACGCAGGTGCTTCGGCTCATACGTGATCCGCAGACCGCGAATCTTCTCCCGCTGGTCGAAGACGCTGATGACGCTCTCGGCGGTGACATCCATGTGGGCCTGGGTATAGACGCGGCGGGGGATCGTCAGCCGCACCAGCTCCAGCTTCGGAAACAGGTTCTGGCCGGTCTGCTTGTCGCGGCCGGCGGAGACGGCGCCGCGCTCCATGCCGCGCACGCCGGAGTCGACGTACAGCGCCGCCGCGAGGGCCTGAGCGCGGAACTCTTCACGCGAGATGTGCGGCAGGAACCGCGCGGCATCGAGGAAAATGCCGTGACCGCCGATGGGACGGACGATGGGCACGTCGGCTTCCAGCAGCAGGCGCCCGAGGTATTCGACCTGGCCGATGCGGGCCCGCATGTGATCGAACTCGACGGATTCGCGGATGCCGATGGCCATGGCCTCCATGTCGCGGCCGGCGAGACCGCCGTAGGTGTGCAGGCCCTCGTAGACGACGACCAGATTGCGTGCGCCGTCCGCGATCTCGTCGTCGTTGACGGCGAGGAAGCCGCCGATGTTGACGAGGCAGTCCTTCTTGCCGGACATGGTGCATCCATCGGTGTGGGAACACATTTCGTGGAGAATTTCCGCAAGGGACTTGTCGGCGTAGCCCTGCTCGCGGGTCTTGATGAAGTAGCAGTTCTCGACGGCGCGAGTGGCGTCGAACATGACCTTGATGCCATTCTGGCGGCACCGGGCGGAGACATCGCGCAGGTTGGCCATGCTGATGGGCTGGCCGCCGGCCATGTTGACGGTGCCGCTGATGCAGACGTAGGGAATCTTCGCGGGGCCGACATCGGCGATGATGCGGGCCAGCTTGTCGAGATCGACGTTACCTTTGAAAGGGTGCTCGCTGGCGGGATCGTGTGCCTGGTCGATGACGATGTCGGCGAAGCGACCGCCGGCCAGCTCCTGGTGGGCCTTGGTGGTAGTGAAGTACATGTTGCCGGGAATCACGTCGCCGGGCTTGATGAGCAGGCGGCTGAGGATGTGCTCGGCCCCGCGGCCCTGGTGGGTCGGGATGACGTGCTTGTACCCGTAGTAGCGGCGAACGGCGTCCTCGAGATGGTAGAAGTTCTCGCTGCCGGCATAGGCCTCGTCGCCGAGCATCAGGCCGGCCCACTGGCGATCGCTCATGGCCGAAGTGCCACTGTCGGTCAGCAGATCGATGTAGACATCCCGGCTGCGGAGGAGAAACGTGTTATAACCGGCCTCACGGATGGCATTCTCCCGCTGCTCGCGGGTCGTCATGCTAAGCGGCTCGACCATCTTGATTTTGAAGGGTTCGGCCCAGGAGTGCTTGTCCCGGCGGTTGCTGGCCATATGCGTGTAACTCCTACTGTGAAAAATTCCGCGATTCATTGCGGCAAAAGGCGCAGTTGACCCGCCCGCCGCGGCGTTTGCGTCGCGTTGATGTGCTTTGGAGCAATCCGCGTACCGCGCAATGGCATGGGCGCGGGCTACCCTGCGAACGCGGAAGGCGGCGCGCTGGTGGAGGGTGTGAATCGTCCGAGCCGCCCTGAGTTTTCACATGCGGCCCACACGACGGCTCGCCTGCATCGGTCGCGCCGCGCCTGGAAAGCCGGTAAAACACATGGCGACAACTTGCGCCGAGTCGCTAGGATGCGCGCCCGAATGCGATTCGCAAGTTGCACGGAGGCGAAGGAATGCGGCAGCGCATGGATGCGTGTCTGGTCCTGCACGATGGCGCCACTTTTGCCGGCCGCGCTTTCGGCAGCAGGGCCTCGGTCGCCGGGGAAGTCGTCTTCAACACCGGCATGGTCGGCTACAACGAGTCGCTGACCGATCCCTCCTATCGCGGGCAGATTCTCACATTCACATCGCCGCACATCGGGAACTATGGCGTGCCGGATGCGCGGCACGGCGAGGACGGGTTGCCGGCGAACTTCGAGTCCGGCCGCGTGCAGGCCTGCGGCGTTGTCGTGGCCAGCCTGGTGCGCGAGCCGTCGCACTGGTCGAGCCGGCGCGATCTGGACGCGTGGCTGGCCGAGCAGGGCGTTTGCGGCATCGAAGGCGTGGATACGCGGGCGCTGACGCAGCACCTGCGCGATGGTGGGGCGATGCTGGGGAAGATCGTCGTGAAGGATGCGGACGTCGCGTGGGACGATCCGAACCGGCGAAACCTGGTGGCGGAGGTGAGCCCGCGCGAGTGCCGCGATTATGGCAGCGACGGCCCGCGGGTGGTGCTGGTGGACACCGGCGTGAAGACCAGCATCGTGCGGAACCTGGTGCAGTGCGGAGCGCGGGTGCTGCGCGTGCCGTGGGATTACGATTTTTTCGGCGAGAAATTCGACGGCCTGTTCCTGGGCAACGGGCCGGGCGATCCGACGATGGCGGAAAAGGCGGTCGTGCACGTGCGGCGAGCGCTGTTTGAGCGGGTGCCGGTGTTCGGCATATGCCTCGGGCATCAGATTCTCGCGCTGGCGGCGGGGGCAGCCACGTACAAGCTGAAGTTCGGCCATCGCGGGCACAACCAGCCGTGCGTCGAAGTGGGCACGCGGCGGTGCTATATCACGTCGCAGAATCACGGCTTCGCGGTGCGGGCGGAGACGCTGCCGGAGGGCTGGCGAGAGTGGTTCGTGAATGCGAACGATGGGACGAATGAGGGTATTCGCCATGAGTACAAGCCGGCGCGGAGCGTGCAATTCCATCCGGAGGCGGCGCCTGGGCCGGTGGACACGGCGCACCTGTTTCAGCGGTTTATCGAGATGGTGGGGTAAATTTGAATGCTGAATGCTGAATGGTGAATGCTGAATGAGGGAGACGGGCGAGCAATATTCGTAGTTGAACACGGCGAGCCGGACGGCATCGAGCAGGGATAAAGGATAATCGGAGAAGCTGACGTGGCGTTGGCGCCAAGTGAATTGACTGCTTTGCCCAAACGCGTGCTGATACTCGGCAGTTCCGCGCTGACGATCGGGCAGGCCGGGGAGTTTGACTATTCCGGCAGCCAGGCGATCAAGGCGCTGCGCGAAGAGGGCGTGGCGACAGTGCTGATCAACCCGAATATCGCCACCATTCAGACGTCGGAAGGGCTGGCGGATGAGGTGTATTTCCTGCCGGTCACGCCGGAATTCGTCGAGCGGATCATCGAGAAAGAGAAGCCGGACGGCATTCTGCTGGGCTTCGGCGGTCAGACAGCGCTGAACTGTGGCGTGGCACTGCATGATTCCGGCGTGCTCGAACGGCATGGCGTGCGTGTGCTGGGGACGCCGGTGGAGACGATCCGGGCGACCGAGGACCGGGCGCTGTTTAACCAGAAGCTGGCCGAAATCGGAGTGAAGGTGCCGCGCAGCAGGGCGGTTCACCGATTACAAACCGGCGACACTGGGGATCATCGGTTGGTAACCGGCGCCACAGGTCGTGCCGGCGCGTCGGGAGATGCCGGGGAACCGAGCCAGCGTGGCACCCTCTGCGAAAGTGTCGACGTGGCGGCACAGGCTGCCGACGAGATCGGCTATCCCGTCATGTTGCGGGCGGCCTTTGCATTGGGCGGGCTGGGCTCGGGCATGTGCGCCGATCGCGCGCAGTTGATCGAACGGGCCCGGGCCGCCTTCGCCCATGCCCCGCAGGTGCTGATCGAAGAATGGTTGAATGGCTGGAAAGAGGTCGAATATGAAGTCGTACGCGACCGGGCGGACAACTGCATCACCGTCTGCAACATGGAAAACGTCGACCCGCTGGGGATTCACACCGGCGAGTCGATCGTGGTGGCGCCGAGCCAGACGCTGACCGACCGTCAGTATCACATGCTGCGGGAGATCTCGATCCGCGTGATCCGGCATCTTGGCGTGGTGGGGGAGTGCAACATCCAGTTCGGGCTCGATCCGCATTCGGACGACTATCGCGTGATCGAGGTGAATGCGCGCCTTTCGCGGAGCAGCGCGCTGGCATCGAAGGCGACGGGCTATCCGCTGGCCTTCGTGGCGGCGAAGCTGGCGCTGGGGCAACTGCTGACGGACATTCCCAACAAGGTGACCGGGGCGACGCGGGCGTGTTTCGAGCCGGCGCTGGATTACGTGGTGGTGAAGGCGCCGCGGTGGGACCTGAAGAAATTCCGCGGCGTCTCCACGCGGCTGGGCTCGGCGATGAAGAGCGTCGGCGAGGTGATGGCGATCGGACGGACGTTTGAGGAGGCGCTGCAAAAGTCGCTGCGCATGCTGGAGGTCGGCCAGCCCGGTGTCGTTCCGACGGCAGAGACGGCGTTCGGCGAATTGGACGTCGAGCTTGCGGAACCGACCGACCGCCGCATATTCGCCGTGGCGCGGGCCTTTCAGCTCGGATACTCCGTCGACCGCGTGGCCGAACTGACGGCGATTGACCGCTGGTTCCTGCACCGGATACGCCGTCTTGTGGAGATTGCCGGCGAAGTCGAGCGCGTGGCATCGCAGCGCGGCGGTGCCGGGGTGGAGGGGGCCGCCGACGGAGGAGACTTAATATCGGCCGCTCTGTTGCTGGAGGCGAAGGAGGCGGGCTTTGCCGATGCCCAGATTGCGGCACTGGCCGGCATCGGCGAAGACGCCGTGCGACAGCAGCGTGTCGCGTCGGGCATCGTGCCGTGCGTCAAGCAGATCGACACGCTCGCCGGCGAGTATCCGGCGAAGACGAATTATCTTTATCTCACGTACCAGGGCACCCGCAGCGACGTCGCCTTCGACGGCCCCCCGCCGGTGCTGGTGCTGGGCTCGGGGGCATACCGCATCGGCAGCAGCGTCGAATTCGACTGGTGCTGCGTGAACACGGTGCGAACGCTGCGTCGCCTCGGCCATCGCACCATCATGCTCAACTGCAATCCGGAGACCGTGAGCACCGACTACGACGAGTGCGACCGGCTCTACTTCGATGAGATCACGGTCGAGACAATTCGGGAAATCGCCGAGCGCGAAAAGGTGGCGGGCGTCGTGGTGTCGGTCGGCGGCCAGACGCCGAATAACCTGGCCACGAAGCTGGCCGCCTGCGGCATACCGCTGTTCGGAACGGCGGCGGAGGCGATCGATCGTGCCGAGAATCGCCACCGCTTCTCGGCCCTGTGCGACGAACTCGGCATTCATCAGCCGCCGTGGGCGGAGGTGACGTCTTCGGCCGATGCCAGGGCCTTTGCACAGCGCGTCGGCTATCCGGTGCTGGTGCGGCCATCGTACGTGCTGTCGGGCGCGGCCATGGCGGTGGCCGAGAACGAGGACATGCTCGACGCCGTGCTCGAGCGCGCGGCCGATGTCTCGCGCGAGCACCCGACGGTCATCACGCAATTCATCACGGGGGCCAAGGAAATCGAGATTGACGCGGTCGCGGCGGATGGCGAAATCGTCGCCTACGCCATCAGCGAACACATTGAGAACGCCGGCGTGCACTCGGGCGATGCGACGATCGTCCTGCCGCCGCAGCGAACGTACCTGGAAACGACGCGGCGGGCCAAGCACATCGCCCGGCGGATCGCGGCGGCGCTGCGCGTCAGCGGGCCGTTCAACATCCAGTTCATGGCCCGCGACAATCACGTGATGGTGATCGAATGCAACCTGCGGGCGTCGCGGTCGATGCCCTTCGTGTCGAAGGTGTTCAACGTGAACTTCATCGAGCTGGCGACGCGGGCGATCGTCGGCCGGCCGGTGAAGCGCATCGACGGCTCGGTGTTCGAGCTGGATCACGTCGGCGTGAAGGCGCCGCAGTTCTCGTTCATGCGGCTGGCGGGGGCCGACCCGGTGCTGGGCGTCGAAATGGCATCGACCGGCGAAGTCGGATGCATCGGCGAAGACTTTGAGGACGCGTTTCTCAAGGCGATGCTGTCCGTCGGCTATCGCGCCCCGATCAAGGCGGCCCTGCTGTCCACCGGCCCGGTCGAGGACAAGGCGGCCTTTTTGCACAGTGCGCGGGACCTGGCGGAATCGGGCGTGCGGCTGTTTGCGACGCAGGGGACGGCGGCGTTTCTGAGTGCCAGCGGCGTGGCGGTGGAGGCGGTGCAATGGCCGCTGGATGAGGGAACGCCGAACGCGCTCGAATTGATACGCCGGCGGGAAGTGGAACTGGTGATCAATATTCCCAAGGATGCCAGCAAGCGGGAACTGGAGAACGATTACATGATCCGGCGGGCGGCCATCGACGCCGGCGTGCCGTTGATCACGAACATTCAGCTGGCACACCGATTTGCGCAGACGGTCTGCCGTCGCCCGGTGGAGTCGCTCGATTTGCGAAGCTGGCGGGAGTACGGCGGAAGAACCGGGGCGGCCGCCGACGAAGCGCCGCTCTTTGGCCGATGAGCACGGGGATGGTTCGAACCGGTCGATACCGGCGCTGCCATGCCGGATGTCGATCGTCGCGGGCGGCGCACACCGCCGCTGTTGTATTCATACGCGTGACAGACTCGGCCAAAAAAGCGAACGGGGCGCCGGGTTCAAATACCGGTCGCCCCGTTTGAGAGCAGTCTGGCGCCCGGCCATGGCGGCCGAGGAAAACTACTTTCACGCTATAGCGCCAGCATGAACGCAACCAGGTCCTGCTTCTCCTGGTCATTGAGTTTCAGGCCGAGCACCAGATTGAAGAATTCAACCGTGTCTTCGAGTGTCAGCAGGCGACCGTCGTGCAGGTAGGGCGGCGAGTCCTTGATGCCTCGGAGCGGGAAGGTCTTGATGGGCCCATCGGCCGAGGCCAATCGACCGTTCACCATCTGCGTCTCATAGAATCGTTCGGTTTGCAGGTTGTGCATCAGGTTGTCGGTGTAGTAAGGCGCGATGTGACAGACTGAGCACAGGGCCTTTCCGAAGAAGAGTTCTTCCCCGCGTTTTTCGGCATCGCTGGCGCGGGCCGGATCGAGACGGCCCAGGAGATTGAGCTTGGGCGCGGGTGGAAAGTCGAGCAGGGCTTGAAACTCGGCCATTGCGTGGACCTGGCTTCCGCGCTCAAGGATGTTCGCGCCCTTCTTGGTGGCAATGACGGGATCGCCGTCGAAATAGGCAGCGCGCTGCTCGAACTCGGTGAAGTCTTCAACAGTCTTCAGGGCCCGCTGCGATCCGAACAGGCGTTGCACGTTCACGCCGCGCAGACTGGGCGTATCAATGCGGTGGCGAAACTGCTGCGGGCGAATGTCGCCGACCAGGTGCGTCGCCGCGTTGGTGTGGCCGTTCACGTGGCAGTCGAAGCAACTGACGCCACGGCTGGGCAGGGCCGAGCGGCGATCCTCGGTCTGGTTGAACTGCTGCTGGGCAAACGGCGTCACCAGCAGACGCAGTCCCTCGATCTGTTTCGGATTGAGCAGGCCGTTGAACAGATCATAGAAGTTCATGATCGTGACGAGCTGCCCTCGCGAGACGTCGCCCAGGTCGGGCCGCGTGGTGAGAAAAATCGCCGGGGGAAATTCGGGCAGGAAGTGAGCGGGCAGATCGTAATCGAGATCGAACCGCGTCAGATCGCGGGCCTCCTGGGCGTTGATCTCGTCGATATGGTGCTGTGGAAAGACCATGCCGCCCTCGGCATGGTTGGGGTGCGACAAAGGCAGGAAGCCCTTTGGCCAAAGGCCCTTCGCCCGGATGTCTTCGGGCGACATCGAGGCGAGTTGCGCCCATGTCGATCCCGCCGGCAGTTTCACACGGACGCCGGCCTGAATGTTCTTGCCGCGCGACATCTTGATGCCGGTCGCCGGATTGTCCTTGAGATCGTAACGCTCCTCAAGCAGCGACATCTGCCGATTCATGATGTCCGGCTTCGCGTTTTCCATTCTCGCCTTGATCTTGGCGAATGGCTCGGTCACGACGACCGGTGAATAGCTCGACGGCTTGTCCTCTCCGATCAACAGAGCGGGCGCGACGAGAACCGCGATCGCGCAGATCAGTCGATTCCACCTGCGGTCGCGAGGGTGTTTTCGGCGTTCTTCTGGTACCTGCATGGCAGCCTCCTTCTACTTTGACGATGGTTCTTTTCCGACTTGCTCCCTGCCCCGACCGAGCCGCTGTCCTTCGATGCGTGGCCGGTGCCTCCTGTCGAGATGCTGGATCGAACGGTTACGGCGTCGTGCCGGATTCGCTATCGCAGCACGCGCGGCAAATTCCCCGGAAGTGGATCGAGTAGTCCTCGATCTTGAACTCGCTCGCGTCGACGTCGGGAAACTGAATCGCGTTGAACTGTTCGTCGTCCAGGTCCGAGACGCGATCGCATCGCGTGCACACGAGGTGATGGTGGCGATGGGTGCCAGGATCGAAGCGCTGAACGGCGCCGGGTGTGCAGGGCCTGGCCAGCACGCCGAGTCTCACCAGCGTGTCGAGCACGCGATAGACGGTGGTGCGCGACACGCCTGGAATGCGCAGCTGCACGTCGTCATAAACCTGGTCTGCTGTGGGGTGATCGTCGCGATCGAGCACAGTTTCGAGGATGATGCGACGCTGGACCGTCAGCGCAAGTCCGCGCTCTCTGCATAGTCTTGCGAGATGTTCAAGCCGACTGGCTTTGTCACTGGCTTGGTATTCCATCACGGATGGTAATTATTATTATGTAGCGTTTCGTGTCAACTCGGCAGGAAGGGGCTGCTTTGATACTTGTAACTGTGGCTTTGGTAGAGGGTTGCGAGCGTTCTGTAGCGCGGAGAACGCGCTCGCCCGTCTCCACGATTTTACGACAGAATGAACTCGTGGGCTTCCCGAGCTGGACGTCGCGGGTTCGAATCCCGTCGCCAGAATTTGATATAATTGCTGTGCTGAACACGAGTTAGCGTACCTATCCAACGTCGGCCAGTGCGATTCCTGGGGCCTGTCAAAGTGGTACGTACCACTTAGCAGAGCTTCTGAGCTTGTCACATGGCCCGGACGCATTCCAACGAACTTCCATCGTGTCGTTTGCACAAGCCAAAGGGGCTTGGGCCTACAGCCGAGCATGCACGAGCAAAGGGGACGCGAAACGCTCCAGGTCTTTTCGCAACTGTCGTTCACCAGCGGCTTTGGAGGTTTGTTTCGCAGGCGGACGAAGATGCAGCAGGGACGACGCTCCAAGCCATTTCATGGCCGGTTCGTGCAGCGAAGCATCACCGCGACCAACGGCTCCGAGCCGCAGCGTCCAAGCCCGTGGACGATCTCGCAAGAGCGGAGATTCGCAGACGTATTCAGGAATCTATCACGAACGCGGATATCAAAGCGGTTCAACACGGATGAGGCCGGAGCTACCTCCTGGCGAGTTGCGTCAGGTCCTCAATCGCCGATCGCATCAGTCGCTCGCCCGTCGCCTTCAATTGCTCAGCGGTCACGTTACGGCTGGCCAGAAGGCCGTTGTTGCAGCTCTCGACCGCCTCTTGCAGATCGGCGGGACTCTCGATCAGTGCCTTGAGGCCGTCCCCGGCACGCACCGCCAGTTGCATCCAGCCTTTCGGAAACTTCGCCCTCAACGCACGCAGCCAAAGTCCCGCCCATTCATCGATCTGCTCTTCGCTCGACAAACGGGCGATCGCGAGCACGCGGCCTAAGTCCTTGTTGCTTCGTTTCGTCGTCGTTCCTTGAATCAAGTCCGGCTTAATAGTCGGATGCTCAAGCAGATTCGCCAGGGTCATCATTTCAGGCCGTGCGGCCCGAATACCGAACTTGGTTTGCTTCGCATCAAACGTCGCAATGCTCGTGAACCGAAAGCTCGGCAGGCCGAAATGCTCGCCACTGGCAAGGGCGAATCGCATCCAGTTTCGTGCCGTCTGATCTTCTGATTCCGGCTCCGTCAGTAGCTCAATGAACCAATCGTTGTTGTTCGGCGGGTAAAGGCGAAGGGCCGGGAGGTTCTCCTCCGCCGTTTCCGCCGTACCAGGTTTCGCGAAATCACCGCTCGCCTTTTGCGTCCACCCCGCCGCAATCAGTTTTTCGGCGACCATCCGCCCTTTATTCTTCGCCGCCCCACGAGGGGCGAGCACGCTGTCCACATCTTTCGTCCTAACGATGTACGACGAGTCTTCGTCCGAGAGCCAGTAAGCGGCAGCGAGGCTCCCGATGATGATGATGTTCGGATGCACTTCCAGTGGGATTGCGCGGACGACCACTTTCAATACGGCTTCAGGACAGATCTCTTTTGCGTCGATGCTCAAGTTTTGCTCACGCGGCCATTCTCAAGGCCATTCAAAAATTGCCGGGCTTGAGCTTCCAACCGACACTCGTGCAGGTCGAACAAGCATTCAAGCGGATCGGCCCAGGCGAGCCCCGACTTCCGTGGGGCGAACAGCGAGATCGCGTGGCGAACGGCATGCACGACCACGGTAGCGGGCTTGAGTGGATCGTCCACCCGCTCAAGGGCGGGGTCAAGTCGTTTCACGAACGACACGTCGAAGGGGGAGTCGTGGCAGTGAACCGACAGATCGAGCCGAGGCGCGCCCACCAAGTCCAGGCTTGGCAGGTAATGACGGGCACCCACGCTTCCGCCAACCGCGACACCGGGCGGGTTGAGTTTCTGAAGTCGCCGGAGATGCAACTCTACGCTTCGCGGCTGTCCCGAACGATCCACGAAGCGAGTCGTTGATCGTGCCCGCTCCGCCTTGGCAAGAAGATGCGAAAACTCCCGCTCCGGGAAGTACTTCAGGCCGACGGAACGATCCGAGTCGCGTTTCAGAAGGCCACCGAGCATTTTCAGGGTGCGTGCCACGGTGGGGTAGGAGCATCCGGCTGCGTTGGTTAACGAAGCCGTGGTCTGCGGCTCCCGATGCATTAGCCACTGATGGATGAGCAGCTTGCGAACGATGAAATCGAAGTCGATTCGTTCCGCCGCTCGCGGCGTTCGCTGGGATTCTCGCTCAATGACCTCATGCAGCCAGCGCTGAATCGCTTTAGGCGGATCGTAGGGTATCCCGCGTAGGTCGCTTGTCGGCGATGAGATGCAGATTGTGAGGGCCTCAAGGATTCGTGGCTTGAGCACGGCTGCGGCACGCCGCCATTCGTCGTGAAGGCGGCTTTTCGTGATCCCGGAATCGACGAGCACCAGGTATCCATGAGCTTTGGGCCGCTCTTCCATTCCATAGGCGAGCTTGATGAGGGCCGTTCGCACCGTGCGAAGGGCATCCACGGAGAACTTGATCTCTGCGATCGCGGTGCCGTCCTTCCGCACCGCGTCGAACTCGTGAGTTTCCCGTTTCTGGCGACTCATACCGGCAGCCATAATATTAAACCTGCAAGTACATATTAAACCTGCATGTAAGGTTACGCAAGAGCTATCGGCAAGGGCCTGCCTGGGCGCTCAGGATTATCGGCCGCGGGGCCGAAGACGGGGAGAATAACGCCAATGAAACCCCGCCGGACTCAGGTCGGAGGCGTACAAAACCTAGGAAGAGGGTCACAAAGACCAAGGGTTTGTTCGGTCGCGGGTCGGTTGTGTGGCCCCCGCGATCTGAAGGCTTAGTGTGGTGCAAGGGTGGTATCACGCCTCGGTTGGCGTTTTGACCCAGCGAGGGCAGCCGCGTCAGACTTGATGTGATACGTACCACTTAGCCGGTGGTACGACTGCAAAGTCTCGCGAAAAAACGCGATCAGATGTGAAGCGTTGCGAAAGGGGAAAACGCCGCTGAAATGCCTGGAAATAAAGGCCTTTTCAGCCATTTGGACCGCGTGCCCGGCGCGGTTTCCGAAGCTGACGATGTGCCGGCGCGATCAAGCGATCGGTGAAGCGCTGAGCAACACCGGGCCAATCCGCTCCATCGCCCAGTCGATTTCCTTCTTATCAATGATCAGCGGCGGGGCGAAGCGAATCACGTCGTCGTGGGCATCCTTGCAGAGCATGCCCTGCTCCATGAACTTTTCGCAGAACCAGCGGGCCTTCGGGTAATTCGGTTTGATCTGCACGCCGATCAGCAGGCCGCGGCCGCGGATTTCCTGCACGGCGGGCGCGCCGACGGCATGCAGCTTTGTCCGGAAGTAGCCGCCGAGTTCCTTGGAGCGCTTGTCCAACCCGTCGTTCGCAATCATGTCGATCGCCACGCGGGCGACGGCGCAGGCCAGCGGATTGCCGCCGAAGGTCGAGCCGTGATCGCCGGGCGTGAATACGCTCATGATCTTCCGCGAAGAAACGACGGCCGAGATCGGCACGACGCCGCCGCCGAGTGCCTTGCCGAGGCACATCGCATCGGGCCGGGCATCTTCGCCATCGTGCTGCCAGGCAAATCGATAGCCGGTTCGGCACAGGCCGGTCTGAATCTCGTCGGCGATGAACAGTACGTTGTGCTTCGTACAGATCTCGCGAACCTTCTTCAAATAGCCGTCGGCGGGCACGATGATGCCGCACTCCGCCTGGATCGGCTCGACCAGAAAGGCGACGGTATTCTTATTAATGGCCGCGGCCAGGGCATCGACGTCGTTGAACGGGATCAGCCTGAAGCCCGGCGTGAACGGGCCAAAGCCGTTGCGGTATTGCTCGTCGGTTGAAAAGCTGACGACCGTCGTCGTTCGACCGTGGAAGTTGCCGCTGGCACAGATGATCTCCGCCTTGTCGCGCTCCACGCCCTTTTGTGTGTAGCCCCACTTGCGGGCCATCTTGATCGCCGTCTCGACGGCCTCGGCCCCGCTGTTCATCGGAAGCACGGTTTCATAGCCGGTCAGTTCGCAGAGCTCGCGGCAGAAGGGGCCGAGCTGGTCGTTGTGAAAGGCCCGCGAGGTGAGCGTGACCTTGTTGAGCTGCTTTGTGGCGGCGGCGATGAGCCGCTCGTGTGAATAGCCGAAGTTCAGGGCGGAATAGGCGGAGAGCATGTCGAGGTATTTGTTCTCCTCGACGTCGTAGACCCAGCAGCCCTCGCCAGACTCGATGACCACCGGCAGGGGGTGGTAGTTGTTCGCGCCGTATCGCTCATTCATGTCGATGAGATTGTTCGTCTTGGATTCGGTCGCAGTACTCATAGGGCTGTGTTTTCCTCGCAAAGTAAACGGGTTGTCTGACCGCGCGACGGTTCATCTTATCGGTCGCTTGCATCAGGGGCAACCGCGGGCCGCAGGCCCGGATTGCGCAAGGTGTTACGGATTAACGGTTTAGGCGAGGAATTGGCAGGTTTTCGCGTTGTCGGGCGGTCTGGATTACATATAATGGTGGCGTGGGAGCGGAAATGCGCACCTTGCTCCAATTTACCGGTGGCATGAACGGCCGCTATGCGGCCGGCGGGTTGGTCTGCGCTCTAATGCTCGCGATGATTGCCCCGCGCAGGATGTCGCCATGCTGCGGGCCGGGTTCAGCAGGCGACGGCACTTCGGCGGCGCAAAGCTGCTGCATCAATTGCGAGCCCGTTGAATCCGAACACCGGGTTAACTCCCGCGAAGACTGCTGCGATGGCGCGACCCATTCGGAAGACGAGCACGGCGGTGAAAACGTGCCTTCCGGGTGCACCGCATGCGTGGCCCCGTGCTGCATGAAGGTTTTTCCGCCGACATTGAGCGCATCCCCCGCCGCGGCCGATGCGCCGCCCCCGCTGGTGGCGCGCGTAGTCCATGCGGATCGGCCGGACAGCCAGATTCCCGACGGTATCTTTCGCCCTCCGCGCGCCTGAGTCTCGGGCTGCGCCCATTCCTTGTTTCCAGGACATGTTGATTGAACGGCGGTGGCGTTCGCGCCCATTCGTGCCCGATATCGGGCATGCGTCGCTTGCGAGATGACTGCATTTGCCGATCAGGCCCAGCGGCAAAGGGGCTGCTTTGGCGGCGCATCGCCGGCGTGTGGGTACAAGTGCCCGGGCCCTCTTGCAGGCGGCCGGGCAGGTACAGACAAAACCGTTCGATAGCGGCAAGCGCGGGGGCGTGCCGCCTGAACGCGAGAGTGCCACGACGTTGGCTCTGACGCGAAGTGAGGTTGCGATGGAAAATCAGACACGGGACCTGCGCATGTTCCGGCGGGCGGGCGGCGAGCGCGGTGAGGTTGTCGCGCCGATCCGCGAGCGCGTGCCGCTGCCGTCGCGCAAGCTGGCCACGCGGCTGCTGATCCCAATGGCCCTGGTCGTTGCCACGCTGGCCCTGGCGGCCTATGCGGCGTGGGATGCGCTTCTGCCGGCGGTGGACGTCAGGGTCGTACCGGTCATCTCGAAGAGCGGGCACAAGCTGGCGGGCGGCGTGGTGGTGCAGGCGCCGGGCTGGGTGGAGGCCGATCCGTTCGCGCACAGCATCTCGGCACTGACCGATGGCGTCGTGCGCGAGGTACTGGTGCTGGAGGGCCAGCCGGTGAAGGCCGGTCAGGTGGTGGCGCGGCTGATCGAGGACGACGCGAAGCTGTCCCGGGATGGTGCGGACGCGGAGCTGGCGGCGGCCGAGGCGCGGGTAGGTGTCGCCACGGCGACACTGGATGCGGCCCGGCTCACGTTCGATAACACGATCGAGCTGAAGCGCCGGCTCGCCCTGTCCAGGGCAATGCTCGATGAGCGGCTGGCCGATCTCGACCGCTGGCCGGCCGAGCTTGCGGCGGCAGAAGCCAGGGAGAAGGAGCTCGACGCCGAGCACGAGCGGCTGTGCAGCCTTCGCGATCGCCAGCAGGCCTCGGAGATCGAGGCGATCCGCGCGCACCAGCAGTGGGAGGCCCAGAAAGCGCTGGTGGACACGATCCGCGGCAAGAAGCCGGTCCTGGAGGCGCAGGTTGCACAGATGCGGGCCGAAGTGGAGGCGGCGGCGGAGAGCCTGCGATTGAAGATCGGCGAGACGAAGGCGCTCAAGGAGGCCGAGGCCGAATTGAAGCGCGCCGAGGCCGATCTGCTGCGATCACGGGCGACGGCGGCCGAGGCGGCCTTGCGGCTGGAACGGATGGAAGTGAAGAGCCCGGTCGACGGCATCGTCATGAACCGGCTGGTGCAGCCCGGCTCCAAAGTCATGCTCCAGGCGGACAATCCGCAGTCGGCACAGATTCTGCGCGTGTACGATCCCCGCAAGCTTCAGGTGCGCGTGGACGTGCCGCTGTCGGATGCTGCGCAGGTCGGCGTCGGGCAGCGTGCCCAGGTGGTGGTCAATGTGCTGCCCGATCGCGTCTTCGACGGCGAAGTGACGCGGGTGATGCACGAGGCGGACATTCAAAAGAACACGCTTCAGGTGAAGGTGGCCATCGCGGATCCATCGCCGGAGCTCAAGCCCGAGATGCTGGCGCGGGTGCGCTTTATGGCGCAGTCGACCGGCGATGAAGGTGCCACGCGCACGGCCCTGTTTGCTCCGGACGCATTGCTGGAGCGGACCAGCGGCGGCGAGGCCATCGCCTGGGTCGTGGCCGGGCCGCCCGAAAGCGCCGAGCGCCGGCTGGTCACGCTGGGCACGGCCCGCGAAGGCGACTGGGTCGAAGTCGCCGAGGGACTGCGGCAGGGCGATCGCCTGATTGCGGAGCCGCGCGGCGGTCTTTCGCCGGGGCAGCGGGTTCGCGTCCTTGGCGAGGCATCAAGCGCGGGCGGCACGTCCCCGACGGGAGGCAAATGAGATGGCCATGATCGAATGCCGAGACCTGACGCGAACCTACCGCCGCGGCGACGTGGAGATCACGCCGCTGGCGGGGCTGGACCTGGACATCGAGCAGGGCGAATTCCTTGCCCTGATGGGACCCTCCGGCAGCGGGAAGACGACGCTGCTCAACCTGCTGGCGGGCATCGACCGGGCCACGGCCGGCAGCCTGCGCATCGACGGCCGCGAGCTGGCGGGCATGTCGCGCTCGCAGCTTGCGGCGTGGCGGGCCGAATATGTGGGTTACATCTTTCAGCTGTACAACCTGGTGGCGACGCTGACGGCGTACGAGAATGTGGAACTGCCATTGCTGTTGCACCGCATGACGCGCGCACAGCGGCATGAGCGCGTGTGCTTCGCACTGGAACTGGTGGGCCTGGCAGATCGGCACGATCACTTCCCGCGGCAGCTTTCCGGCGGCCAGGAACAGCGCGTGGCCATCGCCCGCGCCATCGTGACCGATCCGAAGATCCTGGTCGCCGACGAGCCGACCGGCGATCTGGACGCGGCGGCGGCGCGGCACGTGATGGAGCTGTTGATGCGGCTCAACCGCGAACTGGACAAGACGCTCATCATGGTGACGCACGATCCGAAGACGGCCGACTATGCGGGGCGGGTGCTGCATCTCGAAAAAGGCCGGCTGGTGGAGGCGGACGAGCTGGCGGCGGCCGGAGGTGCGGCGTGACGGCATTGCGGCTCTTCCCGGTCGTGGTCAAGCAGGTGACGCGGCACCGGCTGCGCTCGGCGCTGACGATCTGCGGCGTGGCCATCGCCATGTTCCTCTACGGCGGCGTGCAGGCCATGCAGGGCGGTGTCGAAGCGGTGACGCAGGCGTCGGCCAAAGAGAACGCGCTGATCGTCTATCGCAAGGACCGCTACTGCCCGTTCACCAGCCGGATGCCGGAGTCGTACATCCAGCGAATCTCGAAGATTCCGGGCGTGGAGAGCGTGGTGCCCATGCGCATCAGCGTCAGCAACTGCCGCACCAGCCTCGACGTCGTGACATTTCGCGGTGTGCCGCCTGAGACGTTCTTGAACGAATACGGCCGGCGCATACAGGTCGTCGATGGCAGCATCGAGGACTGGAAGCGCCGCAGCGATGCCACGCTGCTGGGGCGGTCGCTGGCCGAGCGGCGCGGGCTTTCGGTGGGGGACCGGTTCGACGCGGCCGGCGTCACGGTCTATGTGGCGGGCGTGGTGGAGTCCGATGAGCCGGAGCACCGCAACGTGGGTTATACGCACCTCGACTTTCTGCAATATGCGACCGGGAGCCGTTCTGGCGGATACGTGACGCAGTTCAATGTGCGCGTCGACGATCCTTCGCGGCTCGATGCCGTGGCGGCCGCGATCGATGCGGAATTCGCCGCCGATCAGGAGCCGACGCATACCCGCTCGGAGCAGGCCTTCGTGGCCCAGGCCGCGGGTGATGTCATGGAGATCGTCGGCTTCACCCGATGGCTGGGCTGGGGATGCCTGGCGGCGATCCTCGGCCTGGTGGGTAATGCCATCGTTCTGGCAGTTCAGGACCGCATTCGCGATCACGCCGTCTTTCAGACGCTCGGGTATACCACGGCCCAGGTGGCGGGGATAATTCTCGCCGAGGGGCTGCTCCTGAGCGTGCTTGGCGGTCTTCTGGGATCGGTGCTGTCGATGGGTCTGCTTTACTGGGGCAGCTGGAGCATCTCGGTCGAAGGCATCAGCGTGCCGATCGCGTCGAGCGCGCTGGTGGCGGCGTCGGGACTGGCAATGTCGGTGTTGCTCGGTGTGCTGGCCGGGATGATTCCGGCGTGGCAGGCGTCGAGGCGGGAGATCGTGGAGTGCTTCAGGATGGTGTGAGAGGCGGGGCGATGCAGAACGCGGAATGCAAAATGCAAAATGCAAAATGCAAAATGCTGAATGCTGAATGATGAATTATGAATGATGAATGATGGCTGATGAATTTTGCGCGTTAAAGGCGCTGGATCCTGAGTTTAAGAGCGCACGATGAAACATCTGCCGTTCGAATATGCAGTACGCAACCTGGGTCGCTCGAGGCCACGGGCGATTGCCACACTGCTGGGCGGTGGCCTCGTGGTGCTGCTGGTGCTGGCGGCCGGCGGCTTCGTGCGCGGCATGAACCGGAGCCTCGGTGTCAGCGGCGTCGAGCGCAACGTCATGCTCCTCGGGGCCGGCAGCGAAGAGAGCGTCGAGCGCTCGGAGATCGATGCCAGCACCGCCGACATGGTCGCCGCCGCCGTCGACGGCATCGCGTCGCGCCTGGGCGTCTCTTACGTGTCACCCGAAGTGCACATGGCCATGTTCGTGCGCCCGCGGGAGGATTCATCCCAGACTTTGTCGGTCGTTTTTCGCGGCGTACGACCTGAGGCCTTCCTCGTGCACCCGCAGGTGCGCGTGGTCGCCGGCCGTGCCCCGGAGGCCGGCCGCAATGAGCTGCTGGTCGGCGGCCTCGTCGCGCGGCAGCTCGGCCTGCGCGACGCCGATCTGGGCGTCGGCGGCGCACTCTGGATCGACGACGTCCGCTGGACCATTGTCGGTCGATTTGCCGCGCCCGGCACCGTCATGGAGGGCGAGATATGGGTGCCGCTGACCGACCTTCAAATCGCGACGAAGCGCAACACGCTCTCGTGCGTTGTTCTCACGCTGGGCGATGCGGAATATGGCGACGTGGACGTATTCTGCAAGTCGCGGCTCGATCTGGAACTGGTCGCGCTGCGCGAAAGCGACTATTACGCGAAGCTGCACGACTTTTACGGCCCCATCCGGGCGATGGTCTGGGCGACGGCGGTGCTGATCGGCATTGGCGGACTGCTCGGCGGTTTGAACACGCAATATGCCGCCTTCGCCGCGCGCATTCGCGAAATGGCGACGCTCCAGGCACTGGGCTTTTCGCGGCCGGCCATCGTGCTCAGCCTCGTGCAGGAGTCGCTCGTTGCGACAGCCGCCAGCGCACTGGTCGCCGCCGGCATCGGGCTGGTGCTGCTCGATGGGCTTGCCGTGCGATTTTCCATGGGTTCCTTCGGCATGGTGATCGACGGCCCGGTGCTCGCCGCCGCGCTCGGGGCCGGCCTGGCCCTTGGCGTGCTCGGAGCTTTGCCGCCGGCGTGGCGGTGTTTGCGAATTCCGATTCCCGACGCGCTGCGACGCGCGTGATGCTTACTCTGGCCGGGCGTGTGCTCCGGCAGGACCGGTAGAAAGGCGCCGTGCTTGTGGCGCACCGAACTGCTGACGGCCATTATGCCATGAAGAAAGGATTTTCAATGAGCAACTTCATAAAGCAAAACAAAGTTGGTTCCGCCTTGCGGCTCTTAACGCTCGTGTGCGCGGCTGGTCTGGTCGGGCTCGCCTGCGACTCCAGTAAACCGGTTGGTTCACAGGGCGCGGGTGCGAACCAGAGTGCCGCCAATTCGACACCTGCCGGCGGATCAAACGGCGGCACGCCCGCGAGCGCGACGCTGCCCGCCGGCGTGCCAGCCGACTTCTTTCTGACGAAGGCGCCCTCCGATGCAAAGGGCGTCATCGAAGCCAAGCAGAGCGCCGCGGAGGGCGACACCGTCGTGGTTCGCGGTCGCATCGGCGGCAGCACCGACCCGTTCGTCGCCGACCGGGCGATGTTCACGCTGGCCGATCTGGGCATGAAGACGTGCGACCAGATCGAAGGCGACGCGTGCAAGACGCCGTGGGATTACTGCTGCGAACCGCCGACCGAGATCGCAACGCGGTCGTTGACGGTTCAACTGCTCGGCGAGGACGGCAAGGTGGCGCGGCTTCCGCTCGAGGGGCTGGGCAGGCTCAGGCCGATGGCCGAAGTCGTCGTCGAAGGCAAGGTCTCCAAGAAACGCAGCGATAAGCTGTTCAT
>CAYOZN010000033.1:0-47930 GCA_964408455.1 uncultured Planctomycetaceae bacterium | reverse complement strand
GAAGTGGCGCCTGCATCCAGCACCTTGGCGATGTTGGGATGATCCATCATCGCCAGGGCCTGACGCTCGGCTTCGAATCTGGCGATCACCTGCTTGGTATCCATCCCCAGCTTGATGATCTTCAATGCGACGCGACGACTCACCGGCTCGGTTTGCTCAGCCATGTACACGACGCCAAACCCACCCTCGCCGATCTGCTGCAGAAGTTTGTAGCGGCCGATTGATTGGCCGGGACCTTCGTGAAGCGCAGACGATGCAGCGATGCTTGCGGTGGGTTGATCGGCATTGACGTCGAAGGGCGGCGCATCGCCGGTGGGCGAGGCGAGGAACTGTTCATCTTCAGCGCCTGCGATCATCGCCAGCACGCGATGTTTCAATTGTTCATCGCCGCCGCACTCACGATCGAGCAGCGCACCCCGCTCATCGGCAGGAGCAGAACTCACACGATCAAACAGGCGACGAAGGTCATGGTGATCGTATTCGCTCATTGTGCCTGCTCCTGCGTGCTGCTACACGCGGTCAGATTCGATGGCTTCCTTCAACCAGCCCCGCGCGAACGCCCACGTCCGCTTGACCGACGGGGCCGAGACGCCCAGGGCCGAGGCCGTTTGCTCGATGCTCAGCCCCGCGAAGTAGCGGAGCCGGACCACCGCCGCGGCCTGCCCGTCCACATCCTCCAAGCGGACGATCGCCTCGTGGAGGATCAGGAATCCTGAAGATTCGACCTCGGAACTCGGATCCGGCAGCGACGCGAGGTTGACCGCCGCCCGGCGGGCCTCCGGGCCGCCGCGGGCTCCGGCCGCCTTGGCCCGCGCGTGGTCGATCAGGATGCGTCGCATCGCCTCGGCAGCCGCGGCGTAGTAGTGGCCGCGCCCGGCCCATGAGACCTCACGCGGCCCGGCGAGCTTGAGATAAGCCTCGTGAACGAGGGCCGTGGCCGACAGCGTGTGATCACCGCGCTCGGCGGCCATCCGCTGCTGGGCGGCGCGACGCAGTTGGTCGTAGACCAGTGGCAGGAGTTGCTCCGCGGCCGAGGCGTCGCCGTCGGCCGCGGCGTTCATGAGCAGCGTCACATCGGGTTGACCGTCCGACGAGAGCATCCGGCCATTGTAAATGGGGTCTGATCGTCTTCATAACCGACGGTATCTGAACCTGCCGGCGTACCGAAACGACTCGTCTCGCTGTTTTGACCGCAGATCCGTTCTCCGAAACGAGTTACTTCCGCACTATTCTCACCAGGCGCAACCCTCCTCGAGCAAAGAAAAGGTGTCACCCATTAGCCGCTCCCGTGTCAAGGGCAGAGTATATCCATAGACGAATTTCTTTTCTGACGAGTTCGTCCTGTTTGTCAACATCCAGCGTCACAACCGTCGATGCGCGCCCGGGTTCTCAATGCGGTGGTTGTCGCGTCGCAGACGCGCACCAGTCACCCATCAGGATCAAGGCGTCGGACCCATCGCGACGATGGCCATCCCGCCCCTGGCTCGGATAAACTTCGGCGTCGCCGACGCAGAATCGCGCAGGTCCGCTCCATGCCGCAAAGCGCGCCATAACCCGTAAGGTTAAGCTCGGACCAGGGAACCCAACCCCGAAAAATGTCTCTCCTGCGCGCCGGCCGTCAACGAACCCGAAGCCTGTTAGATAACATGATAACACGACTGCGGCGGGGGCACAGCGCGGGGATGGAGGGGTGTCCCGGATGCGGGCGTGCGGCCGGGGACGAATGCCTGACGAAGCACCCACTCATTGTGCCAGCCCGAAATGGCATTTGGGGTGAATACCCTATGCGGCGCGCAAAACGGGCGGCGCAAAGCGGCGCAACGCGGCGCAAAACGGCATAAGCCGAGGCAGGCACCCGAATTTGTCAACCACGGGAACGGCGGCGGCCTGCCGTGCGTTCTACCAGTAGAATAGTTCCGCGTTCCGCGGAGTTCGGGCGAATGTATGGGCACTGCATTCGAGCAGGATTTCCGTACGCGAGGTGTTTCGCCGAGCGTGGCCGGGCCCGCAGGATCACGTTCGTGCCTGGGGGAAATGCCGGCGGCGGTTCGCGGGTGAATGAGGATGGCGGGCCGGGTAAAGAACACGTGGCGGGCCGAATGACGCGGACGCAGTTGACAGGGCGCGACTCGATGCCAGAACGCAAACGCCATGCGGCGAACGCCTCATTCTGCGGCAGGTGCGGGTACAACCTGACCGGCTGCGCGTCGAACCGGTGTCCCGAGTGCGGCTGGCACTTTCTGGAGGCGGCGAGGCAGCTTCGACAGGCCGTCAGGCGTCAGCGCCGGTTGGGGCTCGCCCTGTACGCCGTCACCCTTGCGTTCGCCATTGCGCTGTGCGCGATGTACGTGGAGCTGCGGTACCAGCTGGAAGTCGCACGGGCCGGCGCCGAGAATGCCAACGCGATACTCGACGTGCTTGTCGACCGCGATCCCCTCGCGGCTCTCCGCGATTCGGGCAACAGTCTTTTGCAGCAGCGCCTGCGTTCGCTGCACAATGCCGCATCGCAACCCGCCGACTATTCCTCCCGCGACAGTTTCGCCGAGTAAGCCCTGCGGGGCATCACTTTTCGACACGAGAGCGGGGTAGGGTGGGTCGTACTCGACCCCACCTCTTCCGGAACCGCCAACCCGTTTGGATAACCTGGTTACTGTAGCGAAATCATTGCGGCGATGTTGGGGCGTTCGTGTGTGATGAAAATGGTGGGTCGAGTACGACCCAGCCTACGCGACTACCCGACTGCTGAAGCACGCTGTGCCAGGGGACCCCGTGCACAGCACGGGGCTCTGACTACGCATCAGCGGGGCTCTGTCTGCGCGTCAGCGGGGCTCGGCCGTGATGACGGCCTTCGACGCGGGATAGTCGATCTTGTTGATGCGGTCATCGGCCGGCATGATGGACACGGGATAGCCTACGGCGGCATTCAGCGACTCGCGGCGAAAGCGGTCGCACCAGTCCCCCACCGCATTCAGGACGGAGGCGCCGCTGGTGGCGACGCGGCGTTCGTAGTCGGCGACCAACTGCTGCCTCGCATCGAACAACTGGCGGCAGAGCAGCAGGCGCTTGACGACGCCGAAGTGGGGCCGCACGACCATGTCGCTGGCCAGTGCCAGCCGCACGGCCTCGTCGAGCTGGGAATCGAGCAGGTCGGGCAGGAAGGCTCGCGGCGGCAGAGGCGGGCCATCCATCCGGCCGGCGTAGAGAGTAAGCCGCACGCGCCAGTCGGCCCCGGCCTCGGCGAGGGCGAGCCGGCGCAGGTCGGCGACGGTGCAACCCGCGCCGTCGATGCGGAAGCGGAGCCGGCGATCGGCATTGGCGGGCAGCTGGCGGGCGAGGCGGCCGCCGACGTCGAGGTCGATGAGGGTGCGCAGCATCGCGGCATTGTGGGCGTTGATGTAGTAGGCGAGGCGATGGGCGGGCGACGCAAAGGCGGCCGGCGTGCAGCGCGGGCCGCAGTCGGCCAGCGAGTGGAGGAAGGCCTCGACGTGGGCGGCGCTCTTGACGAGCGTCCGCGGCATGATGCGCTCGCCGTTGACGACGCGGCTGAGCGCGACGCCGTAGGAGACGAGATCGACGACGGGCGGCTGCGCGGGCGACGTCGCCGGGCCGGGGGCCATTTCGACGGTGCGGGCGGTGCGGTCACAGGCGGCGGCGAACGCGAGGGCGAGCAGCAGGCAGAGGGCGAGCGGCACATGTTTGAGACCTGGTGACTGGGCGAGCTGGCAATTCGTGGCATCGTGCGCCTGCGCGCCGACGCTCGACCCGAAGGCCCCGCGGAAGTCGCCCTGCCGCGAGTGCCGCCGTCGTGTCGCCTGCAATGTCCAATCAACAGGTCGCCAGATCACAAATCACCAATTGCCTCAGGTTCCTTCGAACAGGACCGCCAACCCCTGACCGACGCCGACGCACAGCGCGGCGAGGGCCTTTTTCGCCTTGCGGCGGCGCATCTCGTGGACGAGCGTGGTGGCGAGGCGGGCGCCGCTGCAACCGAGGGGATGACCGAGCGCAATCGCCCCGCCGTTCACATTCACGCGGGCGGGATCGAGGCCGAGATCGCCGATGCAGGCGAGGGACTGCGAGGCGAAGGCCTCGTTGAGTTCGACCAGGTCGAGATCGCCGACGTGCCAACCGGCCCGGGCCAGTGCCTTCTGCGTGGCAGGGACGGGGCCGAGGCCCATGCAGGCAGGATCGACGCCGGCCGAGGCCGAGTGCCGCACGACGGCCAGCGGGGCGAGGCCCAGCCGCTCGGCCGTTTTTGCCTCAACGACGAGCAGTGCCGCCGCGCCGTCATTGAGGCCGGAGCTGTTGCCGGCGGTGACGGTGCCGCCCTCGCGGAAGGCGGGCCTGAGCTTTGCCAGCGCCTCCATGGTCGTGTCCGGGCGCGGGTGTTCATCGGCCGAGATTGTCATGAATTTGCCGCGGCCGGGCGCGCCGGTCTCGACGGCCACGGGGACGATCTCGTCGACGAACCGCCCCGCCTCGACGGCGGCCTTGCAACGCATCTGGCTCTCCAGGGCGAATGCGTCCTGCGCCTCGCGGCTGATTTTGTATTTTTCGGCGACGTTCTCGGCGGTCTCGCCCATGCTGAAGGGGAAGTGCTGCGCCGCCAGCTTCGGATTGGTCATGCGCCAGCCGAGCGTCGTGTCGTACATCGTCTGGTTGCCGCGGACCCAGGGCTCCTCGGGCTTGGGGAGGACGAGCGGGGCGCGGCTCATGCTCTCGCAGCCGCCGGCGATGAAGACGTCGCCGTGATTCGCCTCGATCATGCGGGCGGCGATGGCCACGGCCTCGAGCCCGCTGGCGCAGAGGCGGTTGACCGTGGTGCCGGGGACGCTGTCGGGCAGGCCGGCGAGCAGGACTGCCATGCGCGCGGCATTGCGATTGTCCTCGCCGGCCTGGTTGGCGGCGCCCCAGTAGACGTCGTCGATGAGGGCGGGGTCGATCCGCGTGCGCTCGACGAGGGTGCGGATGACCAGGGCGGCGAGATCATCCGGCCGGACGGGGGCGAGCCCGCCGCGATAGCGACCGATCGGGGTGCGGAGACAGTGGATGATGACGGCGGTTCGCATGTTTTGCCTTGCAGACTCACAACAATGATAGTGGCATCCCGTTCGCGCGGATATGATACGGGGATGAAACGCACGGTTGAAGCCATTTTCGTTGAAGGCGTCCTGCGGCCACTCGAACGGCTCGACTTGAATGAGCACCAGCGAGTTCGCATGACGATCGAATGCGAGGAACCGGAACCGACCGACCGGGCTGCCCGGTTATCGATGCTGCTTGAGCGTCTGGAGCGCAGTCCGCTCTGCTTCGGAGGGAAGATGCCACCGCGCGATTCCCTTCACGAACAGGATTCGCGATGACGCAGCCATGACCCCGCCCCCGCCCTGCCGCCTCTACTGCATCCTTGCCCGCCGCGGCGATCGCGCGGTCATTTTCCGCCGCGGGCCATCGAAGCAGGTGCAGCTTGTTCTGTGGCACACGGCCAGCGACAAGTTCGTGCCGGGGCAGTGGCTGAAGGGCCGTGTGTACGAACGCCGCTGCGATCTGTCGCCGGATGGACGACACCTCATCTATTTTGCGGCCAAGCACAAAGAGCCGTTTCCCTCGTGGACCGCCATCAGCCGGCCGCCCTACTTCACCGCGCTGGTGCTCTGGCCCAAGGAGGATTGCTGGGATGGTGGCGGGCTCTTCGAAAGCCGTACCCGGGTCTGGCTGAATCACCCAGCCAGTGAAACTGAAATTCACTCTGGCGAGATACCGAAAAACTGGACTGTGCGACACAACGAGGCGTGCTGCCTTGGCGAAGACGGACCCGTTGAGTCGGCGCGGCTTGAGCGGGATGGCTGGGTGACCACCCAAAAAATGACTGTCGAGAAAGTGATCGGGCCGCCGAGGCCGACGATTCGCGAACTACTTCGAGATTTTGAACTGCCAATCGACGCCGATGACGAGTTGAGGGAAAAACACGAGAGAATTCGAAAGTTCCTCGAAGAACACAAAGACGACGACCTCACAACTGAAAGTATCGCCGGGTACAAGACCGAGCATCCGAGGATACGAACACGGTCCCGCATTGACGGCACCATTCTTGAAAACCGCGAGTCCATTCACGGGTTCTTGCGAGTTGACGAGTATTGCGTCATCGCGGCAGACGGCAGGCGAAACGAATTGACCGGCGTGGAATGGGCCGATTTCGACCAGCAGGGACGCATCGTCTTCGCGCGGGCGGGCGGCCTGTGGGAGGCGACGATTGCGGCCGACGGTTCGCTCGCCGAGCGGCTGCTGCACGACTTCAATGATCACGTGTTCGAGGCCGTCGTCGCGCCGGAAGAGATGCGGCACTGGTGAGCGATTTCAGCAGATTTGTTGCCCTGGTCAGTCCGGATCGCCCTGGCTCAGACGGCGCCGATCTGCCGCCGTTTGGGCATTCCGGCTTCCATTCCGGACGATCGCCCTGTTATAATCGCCGCGCAGGATCGTTCAACCGCATGCACGTCCGTTCCATCGCGGCGTGAGCGGTCTCGGGCCGGATGACGCGGGCAGTCCCTTCCGATCAAGCGGGCCTGCGTCGGCAGAAAGCGACGCGCACGGGCCGCGTCCTACGAACATCGGCCGAGTTCTTCGGCCACATCGCCAGTTCGGGAGGCACATCCGCATGGCTACCGAAGTTCGCTATCGGCAGGACGGCAGCATCGGCCGACTGACATTTCATTCCGAAGATGGCGTCAACGTCATGTCCACGCCGGTCATGGCGGCCATCGAGGCACGGCTGGACGAGATTCGCAACGCGCCCGAGGTTCGCGTGCTCATCATCACCGGCGAGGGCCGCACTTTTCTGGCCGGGGCAGACATCAAGGAGATGCACCAGGCCCCCGGGGACGCGGGTAAGGCCTTTTCTCAGTGCGGTCAGCGCTTCATGAACACGCTTTCGCGATTTGAACACGCCGTGACCATCGCCGCCATCAACGGCCCGGCGCTGGGCGGAGGCTGCGAAGTTGCCCTCGCATGCGATCTGCGCGTCATCGCCGAAGAGGCGACCATCGGCTTCCCGGAGGTCTCGCTCGGCCTCATCTCCGGCTGGGGCGGCACGCAGCGGGCCTTTGCCCTCATGGGGCCTTCCAAGGCCAGACGAATGATCTTTACCGGCCAGCCGCTGACCGGCCCGGTCGCGGCGGAGACGGAGCTGGTGAACGAGTGCGTGCCGGGCGAGAAGCTGATGGAGACGGTCGAGGCGATGGCGCGAAGAATTCTGGCGAATGGCCCCGGTGCCGTGCGGCTGGCCAAGCGCGTCATCTGCGCCACGGAGCAGTCGTGGCTGGAGCGCGGTATGCTGATGGAGGCGGAGGCTTTCGGCGAGGCGTTCCTCAGCGAAGAGGGCCGCGAAGGGCTGCGGGCGTTTGTGGAAAAGCGAAAGCCGGATTGGGCCGGCCAGGCTTGATGATCGTGGGTGGCAATGTGATGGAAACCTGGCAGCCGCCAAACGCGCAGTATCCGCCACCAAAACCCGGCGAGCCGGCGCTCCATCGCGCCGCGCGCACTGGCGATCATGATGCCATTCGCAGGCTCATTGCGGGCGGCGCTGATCCCGACGACATCTTCGACATCGGCCTCGCTCCCCAAGCTGCTGAAAGACCTGCCACGCCGCTGATGGTCGCCGCCGGCTCGGGCGACGGCGCGACCGACGAAACGGTGAATCTTCTGCTTTCGCTGGGCGCCGATCCGGCACATGAAGTCGATCAAATCTCGGCAGTCCACTTCGCGTGCAGCGGACTTGGCTGGAATTACCGGCCGGGCGGGGATGCTCTACGGCTTGAGGTTTTACTCGAGGCCGGGTGTCCATTTGATGTCACTGATCCTGCGGCTGCACGGGCAATGGCCGATCTTGCGTCACAGGGCGATCCCGGCAGACTTACTCTGATGATAGGAATTCATGCCCCGGTCAATCCTATCTGGGATCGCGAGGCCGCCCGGGAATCCATCGAGGCCATTCATGAGTCCCTGGAGGAGCATCGAGCGAAATACGACGATTCCTTCGCAAACCTGCCGCATGAAATCAGTCAGGAATTGCAGGCCGCCGAGCTCGAATCAAGACTTGAAGACATTCAGGTGTTCTCCACCGCTCCTTGCTTCTACGAGATTCCACTCTTTCAGGCAGCCGCAAGTGGCTCGCTGCAGTGCGTGCAACTCCTGCTTGCGGCTGGTGCGGATACCTTTCAGCGGGATGAATCTCAGCAAACCGTTGTCTGGTATGCGGGAAGCGAATCGGTGGCCCGCTTTCTCGAAGCCTCTGGACTGTCGCTTGAATTCAGGGATCGGTTTGGCTTTACGCCGCTGATCGGCAATGTCGACAACATGAAGCGTGCCAGGGCACTAGTCGCGGCCGGGTCAAATGTGAATGCGATTGATGATGAAGGACTCAGCGTCTTGATGCACGCCGCCGGGGCGCCTTTTCGACAAGCCGAAATCGTCCGGTTCCTCATCGCCAATGGTGCAGATCCTCACGCCGTCAGCAAGTGCGGCCAAAACGCCTTTCACGCCGCGATCGACGTAAGTTGCGAAGCGAATGTGGAACAGTCGGTCCGTGGCATGCTCACGCTCCTCAAGGAACTCGGCGTCGACATGGAGCTGAAGAACAACGCGGGCTACACGCCCCTTGGTCGGGCTATCGAAGCCGGCACCGGCATCGAGGTGCGCGTGCTCTGCGAATTGGGGGCCGACGTGAACGCCACCGGACCGCTGAGAATCTGCACCGATGAGGACTGCACCTTTACCGAAGCCGGCCTGATCTTTCTCGCGCTCGACTCGGTGGTGGACACGGTCGAAAAGGTCGCGGCAATGCTGACCGCAGGAGCAAGCCTGAAGGTGCGCGACCACGAGGGCCGCACGCCATTGGCGTTCGCCAAAAACAAACATTCGTACCACCAGGAAAATGGCGAAGAAGACTGGGCGGCGGCCCTTGCGGAGTGTGAACGACTTCTAAAGGCCTCCTCGACCTGACACTTTCCGACCGTTTCTTGCCGCCGACCAGTGTTGTTATAATCCCGAGATAGTCCTGAGACGCAGCCGGCAATCGCCCGGACACAAGACGGCAGCAACTTCGGAGCAATCATGGCCGAATCACTCGCACAGCACACGCACGACATCGGTCCCAACACCACCATTTCCGGCATCCCGATCGAGACGGTGTACGGCCCCGATGCCATCGCCGATCTCGACTACGAGCGCGATCTCGCCAATCCCGGCGAGTTTCCGTTCACCCGCGGCGTCCATCCCGAGATGTACCGCAAGCGGCTGTGGACCATGCGGCAGTTCGCCGGCTTTGGCTCGGCCCGGCAGACGAACGAGCGCTTCAAGTTCCTGCTCTCCCGCGGGCAGACCGGCCTGTCGACGGCCTTCGATCTGCCGACGCTGATGGGCCGGGACGCGGACGATCCATTGTCGCTCGGCGAGGTCGGCCGCTGCGGTGTCGCCATTTCGACACTGGCCGACTTTGAGACGCTCTTCGACGGCATCCACCTCGCCGACGTCTCGGTCAGCATGACCATCAATGCCCCGGCGGCCATCCTGCTCGCTTTTTACATCGCCACGGCCGACAAGCAGGGCGTGAAGCGCGATCAGCTCCGCGGCACCTGCCAGAACGACATCCTCAAGGAATTCCACGCCCAGAACGAGGTCTACTTCCCGCCGGCCGAGAGCGTGCAGCTCGTCGTCGACACCATCGAGTTCTGCGCCAAGGAGCTGCCGCAGTACAATCCCGTCTCCATCAGCGGTTATCACATCCGCGAGGCGGGCTCGACGGCGGCGCAGGAGCTGGCCTTTACGCTCGGCGACGGCCTGCACTACGCACAGGCCAGCATCGAGCGCGGGCTGGATGTGGACGACTTCGCCGCCCGGCTGTCGTTCTTCTTCAACAGCCACAACGACTTTTTCGAAGAGATCGGCAAGTTTCGCGCCGCCCGCCGCATGTGGTCGCACTACATGCGCGACCGCTTTGGTGCCAAAAAGGAGCGCAGCATGTGGCTGCGATTCCACGCCCAGACGGCCGGGTGCAGCCTTTACAGTCGCCAGCCCTATGTGAACCTGATGCGCGTCGCCTACCAGGCCATGGCCGCCGTGATGGGCGGCTGCCAGAGCCTGCACACCAACAGCATGGACGAGACCGTGTGCCTGCCGACCGAGCAGGCGGTCACGCTGGCGCTGCGCACGCAGCAGGTTCTGGCCTATGAGACGGGCGTGACGAACAGCGTCGATCCGCTGGGCGGGTCGTACTTTGTCGAGGCGCTCACGAATCGGCTGGAGGCTGAGGGGCGCGAGTACATCGACGAGATCGACGGCATGGGGGGCATGATCGCCGCGATCGAGAGCGGCTTTGTCCGGCGCGAGATCGCCGACGCGGCGTGGAAGTACAGCCAGGCCGTCGAGCGCGGCGACAAGAAGCTGGTCGGCGTGACCGACTTCGTGCTTGAGGAGGAGCCGCCGCTTGAGCTACTGAAGATCGGCGAAGTGACGGAGCGCGAAGTCATCGGCCGGCTGCGCGAGGTAAAGGCCTCCCGCAGTGCCGCCGCGGCGACACAGGCGCTCAAGGCGATCACCGCCGCCGCGAAGAACGGGAAGAATGTCATGCCGGCGCTGATCGACGGGGCCAAGGCCTATTGCACCGTCGGGGAGATGATGCAGGCGCTGGAAGCGGCGTTGGGGCGGTTTGATACGGGGCAAATTGCGTAGTCGTTGAATGAACTACGCAAGTCGTGGAAGCATAGCGCCAAGCACAGGCGAGGGGAAAGGGCCATGGCATCTCCCTCAGAACTTGGCCGATTACATCAGGTAAGCCTTCGTGATGTCTGGTTAAGCGAACCTGGCCATTTCACGCCGTGGCTGGCCCGGCCGGAAAATCTCTCGCTATTGTCCGATACGCTTGGTGTGGACCTGGAGCTTGATGCTCAGGAAAAAGGAGTTGGACCCTTTCGCGCCGACATTGTGTGCAAAGACACTTCAGATGGTACTCTCGTCATTGTGGAAAACCAGTTAGAAAGGACCGACCATACTCATCTGGGTCAACTGATGACGTACGCGGCAGGGCTTAATGCCGTGTCAGTCGTTTGGATTGCAGAGCGCTTCACCGAGGAGCATCGCGCTGCTTTGGATTGGCTGAACGAAATTACAAACGAAAACGTCAGCTTCTTTGGACTCGAAGTGGAACTCTGGCGGATTGGCAACTCACCAATTGCACCGAAATTCAACGTGGTCTGCAAACCCAACGATTGGATCAAGAGCGGTTCCGCGAGCGCCAGAACCGGAGAAGGCGTTCTGTCGCAGACCAGGTTGATTCAACAGGAATACTGGCGAGCACTGCGGGAAACACTGGCAGAGCGGCAAAGCAAGCTTAAGCCACAAAAAGCGCGGCCACAGCACTGGCTGACCGTGTCGATCGGCCGCTCGCACTTTCATTTGGCGGCGCTTGTAAATACTCCGGAGGAACGAATAGGTGTCGAATTGTATCTGGGTGGCGACGACGCAAAGGCTCACTTCAAGCGACTTGAAGATCAAAAGCAGGACATTGAGCTTGAGTTCGGCGCGGCGTTGGATTGGCGAGAACTTCCACAACGCAACGCTTGCCGCATAATGTTCTTTCGCTCTGATTCGAGCATCAAGGACCGAAGCATGTGGCCGGAGCAACACGCTTGGCTGGCTGACATGTTGGAGAAAATGTATGCGGTGTTCAGGCCGCGCGTATTGGCATTACCTGCCGACTATCAGAATGCCGAGGTCGCGCTTACGTGACGGTGTCTTGGCTCCCAGTTCAACTGCAATCTTCGGACAACTTTTTATGAAAGACTTCGGTGCCGCTACGCCGCGGCCTGAGTCATGCGTTCCAGTTTTTCCCTGGCGGCCCTGGCCCAGCCCTGCCAGCGTGGCAGTTGCGGCGTGACCCGGCCGAGATAGACATCTTCCGGCGTCACCGGGTCGCCACCTGTTTCGGATGCCCGGCATATCGGCCTGCTTCTGCATGTCGGCGCTTAATCTGCGAAGAACCTGGTCCGCGCGATCTTCCGAGTTCTCCCGGGCGATGTATTCCGAAATGCTCGCCAGATCGGCTCTTGCCGTCGGGCTGATGATATACGCGCTCATGTCCCGGATGCTGTTCGACGTCGCCTGTTGCGGTCAAGTAATTCCTGAAAAACTTGTTCGCCGTCGAGACCTTCTCCGCGATCCAACTCATCGAGTCCCGGTTGCAGAAACTCTTCAAGCCGCTGTTGCAGGCGTTCAAGCACCTTCGGCGGCAACTGCGCCCCCTCCTCCGCCGTCAGCCCCTCGAACAACCATTTCTCCATCAGCCGCCGCCGCTCGGAGTTTTCGAGGAGACGAAGCCCCTCGCGAAACACCTCGCTCGCCGAGTGATACCGGCCCGACGCGACCAGGCGCTGCACGAACTCTTCCAACTCCGGTGTGACCGAAACGTTCATGGTGCTTCTTGTTGCCATACGCTCGATGGTAGCATCAAACGTACCGTGTGGCAATTTGTGCCACAGACAAGTGTCCGATAATGACCTTAGCAGCGTGCCGACCAAAGGGAACGGCGGTCTATTCTTACAGGAGTGGACGCCAGCGCCTTGCTTTACGTTGCGAAGCAACAGCGGCAGCGGCCTGGCGCCGTGGTGTTTCGGGATTGTTCCGCGTTGTTCCGGTTTGTTCCGGCCAATTCTTGTGTGGAACACGCCTCTCGGACGCCGCCGCGACCGCCGGTGCCGGCCAATTGATCACAGGCGACGGCCCGCAGCAATATATTTTCTGGCGGTAAGACAATCGGCCGGGAAAGACCACATGATTGAAATCGATGGCTCTTACGGCGAAGGCGGCGGTCAGATCCTCCGCACCGCGCTTTCCCTCTCGCTCGTCACGCAGCGACCGTTCCGCATGGTCAACATCCGCGCCCGCCGCGCGAAGCCGGGCCTGATGCGACAGCATCTCACTGCCGTCCAGGCGGCACAGCAGGTCGGCAATGCGCTGGTGAAGGGCGCCGCCATCGGCTCGGCCGTGCTCACGTTCGAGCCGGGTCCCGTCAATCCGGGGAAGTACTTCATCCAGATCGGCACCGCCGGCAGCACGACACTTGTCCTGCAAACCATCCTGCCGCCGCTATTGATGTCTGCCGGTGCAAATCCGCCGGCCCGCCGTTCGAACGCGGCTGCTACCGAATCGATCATTCGCATCGAGGGCGGCACGCACAACACCCTCGCCCCGCCATTCGATTTTGTCGAACGTTCGTTTGTGCCGCTCCTGAACCGGATGGGCGTGCCCATCGCAGTGTCGCTCAACCGGCATGGCTTCTTCCCCGCCGGCGGAGGCGCGATCACCGCCGAGATCGGCTATGGCGCCGGCTTCCAGCCGGTGAATGGCTTTGGCGCTTATTTCCAACCGGTGAATCGTGGCACCGCGCAAACTTCGGATACCGGCCCAAGAAATCACCGGTTAAAAACCGGCGCAACATTCCACCGGTTAGAAACCGGTGCCATAACGCCACTGAAGCTGCTCGAACGCGGCCGGCCCGTCGCCCGCTCGGCCCGTGCGCTTTTCAGCCGTGTTCCCGATCATGTCGCCGAGCGCGAGCTGGCCGTCGTCCGCGATCGCCTCGGCTGGGACGCCGGCGAACTGCACGCAGTGCCGGTCCTCGATGCCCTTGGACCGGGCAACGTGCTCATGCTGGAGGCGCAATTCGAACACGTGACCGAGATCGTGACTGCTTTTGGCGAAAAGGGAAAACCCGCCGAGCAAGTCGCCGCGCTGGCCTGCGACGAGATGGAGCAATACCTCGCGACCGAAGCTCCCGTCGGCCCCCACCTTGCCGACCAGTTGCTGCTGCCGATGGCGCTGCTCGCAGGCGGGGCGTTTCGCACCGGGGAACCGACGCCACACGCGCTGACGAATATGGATGTCATTCGGCGCTTCCTTGAAGTGGATATTGCAGTGCTGCCTGATAGCAACAATACTCATCGCATCGAGGTACATCCGCGTTAAGATCGCCGTGTGCCACTGCTTCAAGCAGTGCCTGGGACCAGTTGCGCAAAACGCAGGTGAGATTTCTTGACCGCCCGATCGAATCCACTGCCGCCCATTCTCCCGCCAGCACACATGTTGTTCTGCTCGGCCCGTGATCATCAAATGCCATTGAAACACCGGTTCGGTCACCTACGATAGCTGATTGTGGGCAGCTTGCAGCACGACATGAATGAAGACGACACGGCGTCGCCGCGGCAGGTGGCTCGTGTCTGGCAGACCATCCTGCTGGCAGGCGTGCTGCTGGCACTCCGCGTGCCGTTCCTGAGTCATCCCATCCCCGTTCACCCGGACGAAAGTGCCTTTCTCGACGGTCTCGGCTTTCCGCGCATCTATCCCGTGCACCCGCCCGGATATTTCGGTTGGATCGCGCTGGGAACGGCGATGCATGACATCGGTTTCAGCCCCTATGCGGCCTATCAGGTGTGGTGTGTTTTCGCATCGATTGCCGCGCCGATGGTACTGTACTGTCTGTGCGCGCGGCGCCTGCCGGTTGGACTCGCGTGGTGGACGGCGCTCGCCCTCGGCGTCAATCCGCTGGTGAGCTTCTGGGGCGTCACGGCGATGACCTACGTGCCGGCCATGTGCTTTGCGGTCCTCGTCGCAGGCATATGTTTGCACGACGCTGGCCGCCCTACCGCTGCCGGCATGCTGGCGCCGGCTCTCGCCTGCCTGCTGCTGGGGATGGCGATCCGTCCGGATCTGCTGGTGTTCATGGGACCGCTGCTGCTGGCCGCCGCATGGCAGGTGTCCCGGCGGACGGCGTTTGGTTTCGCAGGGCTCATCTTGCTCGGGCTGGCCTTGATGGCCGGCATCACCTGGTGGCTCTATTCACGCGATGCCGCCTCCGAAATGGCCGCCCGCTTCGCGCACAATCGCGATGTCTTTTTCGGCACCAGCGTCGTGGCGCTGGGAGTAAAGGACGGCCTCGCGCGAAATGCGGTCAAGCTGCTGGCGAATGCCGGCTGGAGCCTGGGCTTGGCGGCGCCGCTGTTCGCGTGGGCGGCCGTGGTCTTGTGGCGGCGGCGATCAACGTCGCGGCCGGTGTGGCTCATGACCCTTTGGCTCGTTCCCGGCGGTCTCTTTCTGCTGCTCACGCACGTCGCGCAGGGCTATCTGCTGCCGTTGATTCCGGCCATGCTCCTGCTTATCGCGATGGCACTGCACGATGCGTGCTCGGCGCGCAGGGCCCGCGGCGTCATGGCGACGGTCGCCATCTGCTCGGCGGCGCAGTTCCTGCTCTATCCCTGGTCGGCCGAGAGCGCCGGAATCAAGCGCGGCATCGACGCCAAGTTTGCCTTTCAGTCGGCGCAGGGGCTGCTGAAGATCGACCAGCGCGAGCGGATTCACTTCGACGGGGACCTGTGGCCCACCGCGGCGCACGGCCCGACGCGGCCCACGACCGAAACCGCGCGCGATTGAAGCGACGCGGTGACGCGCTATATAGTTGGGCACATGAAACAGAAAGAACTGGCCAGTATCTTTTCGCAGATTGCCGATCTGCTCGAGATCAAGGGAGAGAGCAGCTTTCGCGTGAACGCCTATCGTCGCACCGCGCGGGCTATGAAGGACCTCACGCAGAACGTGGAGACGCTGGCGAGGGACGGACGCCTGGAGGAGCTCGACGGCATCGGCAAGGCGACGTCGGAGAAAATCGTCGAGTATCTGTCCACGGGGAAAATGGCGCTTCATCAGGAACTAATGGCGGAAATGCCGGCGGGCCTGCCCTCGCTTCTGGACGTGCCGGGGCTGGGGCCGAAGAAGATCGCCCTCGCGTGGAGGGAACTGGGCGTCACCAGCATCGATGATTTGAAGCGCGTCATCGCCAGTGGCCAGCTGGCGGCGTTGAAGGGCCTGGGCGAGAAGAGTGTCAAGCAGATCGCCGACGGCATCGAGCTGGCCTCCCGGGCGGTCGGCCGCACGCCGCTGGGCCTGGCCTTTCCGCTGGCCGAGGAGCTGGTCGCAGCCATGCGGGCGGTGTCCGGCGTTCGCCGGGTGGAGGCGGCGGGCAGCCTGCGGCGCGGCAGCGAGACGGTGGGCGATCTGGACCTCTTGTGCGAGGCGGACGACGGCCGTGCCATCATCGAGGCATTCGTGGGCCTGCCGCAGGTGAAGCGGGTGCTGGCCGCTGGCGACACCAAGGGCAGCGTACTGGTGGACCGGCGCGACGGGCTGGAAATTCAGGTGGACTGCCGCGTCGTGCCAAACGAGTCTTTCGGGGCGGCACTGCAATACTTCACCGGCAGCAAGGAGCACAACGTGCGCCTGCGCGAGCAGGCGGTGAAGCGGAAGTGGAAGCTCAACGAATGGGGTCTCTTCGACGGCGATACGCGACTGGCCGGGGAAGACGAAGAGAGCATCTATGCGAAGTTCGGCCTGCCGTGGATTCCGCCGGAGCAGCGCGAGGACCGCGGCGAGTTTGAGCCGGGCGTGCTGGAGCCGCTGATCGAGCTGTCGGACATCCGTGGCGATCTGCACATGCACACCCACGCGTCGGACGGCGTGGACGATGCCGAGACGATGGCACGAGCGGCGGCGGCCCGCGGCTACGAGTACATCGCGATCACCGATCACTCGAAGTCCAGCGCGATCGCCAAGGGCCTGTCGATCGACCGGATGTGGCGGCAGATCGAGAAGCTGCGGGAGTTGAACAGGAAGCTGAAAACGATCACGGTATTGATCGGCTGCGAGTGCGACATCCTCGCCGACGGGCAGCTCGACTATCCCGACGCGATCCTGGCGGCGTGCGACTTCGTGGTGGCCAGCGTCCACGCCTCTCAGAAGCAGGACCGTGCCAGAGTAACGGCACGGGTGCTGCGGGCCATGGAAAACCAGAATGTCACGCTGCTCGGGCATCCCACCGGACGGCTGATCAACCGCCGCGATCCGATGGATCTGGACATGGAGGCCGTGATCGCCAAGGCCGTCGAGACGGGCACGGCGCTGGAGTTGAATGCGAGCTGGCAGCGGCTCGATCTCAAGGACGTTCACCTGCGCATGGCCCGCGAGGCCGGGGCGAAGTTCTGCATCGACACCGACTCACACGCGACCGTTCAACTGGAGCAGATGAAACTCGGCATCCTCACCGCCCGCCGCGGCTGGCTGCGCAAGGGCGACGTGCTGAACGCGCTGCCATTGCCGAGCCTGAGGAAGTGGATTGCGAAGAAGCGGGGAAGTTGAGTGCGAATCCTAAAAGAAAAACGCTAAATGCGGAATGTTAAATTCTGAATTCTTAAGTGCGGCGATTGAAATGCAAAATTCAAAATGAAAAATTAAAGCATCAGATGCACATGTAGCACTCATCACACAGGCATTTAGCATTCAGCATTCAGCATTTTGAATTTTGAATTTTGCATTCCCCCCTTCATTCCCCGCTCGAACTTGCCGCATCCAGGCTCACGCGTGAGGTCGATGGCAGAAAGCTGGCTGCGATGAGCCGGACATAGTCCACTTCGTCGGTCTTGCTGTAGGTCTCGACGACGCGGCGGAACTTGGCGCCATGCTGCTGGGCAAACAGCCGCACCGCCAGCATGCGCGTGATCGAATTCTCCTTGCGCACCAGCGGGGCCGCGGCCATCGTCACGCGGGGATCGAGCGGCGACCAACCGGCCGCCACGATGGCGCGGGCGCGGACCGTCCAGTCGTTGTCGGTCAGCAGCTCGGCCAGGATGGTGTTGCACTGGTCGATGGTGTTTGAATCGATATTCGCCGAGCGGTCCAACTCGGCCGTGGCCATCAGTGCGCCGATGCATTCGGCGGCCAGGAGCCGATCCTGCGTCAGGCCCGATCGGGCCGCGGCGAAGACGGCATCGATGCCCCTTGGCGAACTATCGAGGCCGATTCGCTCGATGAAGAGCGGCAAGGCGGTGATCGAACCCAGCCCGGCGGCGAGCTTGCCTTCGACGTACACGGGATCGAACACGGCGCTCACTTCGATGGGCAGCGTGGTGAGCGCGTTCTCGATCAATCGCGTCCGCACCGGTCCCACGTCGATGGCGACGGTCTTTTCGATCGCTTCGCCGGGCAGCAGCATCGGCGTGGAATTCAACAGGGCCTGCGTGTAGTTGCTGAAGGTGTCGGCAGCGGTGTCCCTGACAGTGGCACTGATGGCAACCAGCGGCCGGGCCATGAAGCCCTCGCCGAACGTGATCGGGAACGGGCCGATGTTCTCGATGCGAATCGCCACTTCGACCGGGCCGGCAATGCCGGGTTGACCCACCGGCCGAATGGAGAAGTGGATGAAATCCCACGGCCTGCGGTAATAGTCGAACACGTCGCGCTTGAATTTTTCCAGTGCGGTCACGACGCCGGAATTCAGCGGCGGCTGTGGAGGCGTTTCGCCCTGATCCTCGAGCAGTTCGCAGATGAGGGAATAGGCGATGCCCGAATACTGAAGAGTGGCCGCCTTTTGCAGAATGGTCCTTGCCGCCTGGGTGTCACCCGATTCGATCAGCGCCCTGGCCAGTTCATAGGCGGCCAATTGATCCACGGCGGCCTGCGGGCGCAGGGCGGTGATGGCTTCATCGCGCCGGTCGTTAAGCCGCAGGGCGAATCCGTAGGCGACGCGGGCGAGGGAGCTCGGGGCGGGATCGCCCATGGCGATCTCGGCCAACTGGAGGGCCTTTTTCGGATCGGGACGGTGATAGCAGAAGAACCAGGCAATCTCGGCGGCGAGATCGTAGGCATTGTTCTCGACGGCCTCGCGGATGCGGGCGGTATAGGCGGCCTCGACGTCATCCACGTCTTTTCGGGCCTCGGATTTGCGGCCGAGCCGGTCGAGGGCATGCGAGCGCAGCAGCCGCGCCATATGCAGGCCGGGCTGGACGTTTAGTGCCTCGGTGGCGGCACGCACGGCATTCTCGTAGTCCTGTGCGCTGGCGTAGGACACGGCGAGCTTGTGCCAGAACTCCGGCGGCACGGGACCGCTGTTGGACTGTCGGTGAATCTCGATGGCGCGGTTGTACCACTCCTGGGCGTGCAGGTGCAGCGACATGCGATCGAGGAACTCGGCCAGATCCCACACCAGGTTGGCCTGGCTGGGGTTGGAGGCGATCAACTGGAGTGCCATCTCGACGCGCTGGAGGGCCGGCTCGGTCTCGCCGAACATGTCGTAGGCGAGTCGCCGCGCCGGGATGTTGAGCGGGTTCTTCAAGAGCGCCGCTTCGATTTGGCGGGCGGCAAGACCGGACTCGCGGCGCTCGTAGTGGTAGCGGGCCAGGTGGGCGTGGACTTCGCTTTCGTAGGCGCGGGGCAGGAAAGGCGACTTTAATTCTTCGCTGAGCAGGGATGCCCGCGCCTCGCCGGTCTGGCACGACTCGAGCTTGATGTCGAGCAGGCGGATGCGGGCGACGGCGTCGTCGGGGGTCAGCCGCACGTATTGTTCAAGCGCGCTGCGTGCCTCGGCGATCCGCCCCATGCGCTGCTCGATGTCATAGAGCCAGAAGTATGCATCGCGGCAGTCCGCATCGGCGGCGATGGCCGCCCGCAGCAAGGCCATGACGTGGAGCGAGGCAGCACGGGGATCGGCGCGCCCGGTCATGTGCCCCTGATGCGCAGCCAGGTGAACGAGCCAGCGGGCGGTCTCGGGCGAGCGCAGACGCGGGCTGCGCAACCCGGCCTTCTCCGTTCGGGACTGAGCGACGGCCTTATTGGCCGGCGGTGTCACTTGTCTGGGGGCAGAAATGAAAAGGGAAAGGACGGTCAGCGTGCAGAGCGTCATCGATTCAACTCCCGGGATGCACGGGCTCTCATGGGTTACCGCCGCGCTCGGGCGGATTGACTTGCCACCCGGCCCGGAGGGGCACTGCCGGGCCGGAACCCTAGTTATTATCGGCACTTGTATCTGCCGAATCTGAGTCGGGCAAGCCGGTTTCGGTTGTGGCCTCGTAGCCTTCATAGACGCGGGCACGGCGTTCGAGGAAGACGGCCTGCTGCTCCTGGCCCGTGGCGCGGCATGCATCCGCCAGCAGCCGGTGAACCCGGGAGGCCTTTACCGAGTCCAGCAGCTCCGCCCGGCGGACCTTCCAGGCCAGATTTGATGCGGCGCCGGAGTACTCCTTGCGGGCGAGCTGGCATTGCAACTCGATGGGCAAGAGCAGAATTTGCTCGGTCAGACCCAGGACGGGATCGCGCGTGGACAGCGTGCCCAAGGCGCGCGTCGCGGCCAGCTCATCCCCGAGGATCAGGTAGCAGTCCGCCAGCAGGATGCGGCAGGTCCGGGCCAGATCGGTCGGCAACCGTACACCCAGGCTCAGGACGCCGCGGCAGATTTCGGCGGCGACGTTAAAACGACTGCGCCCGTGCTCGACAACAGCCAGATTGTGGCAGGCCATCAGCGTGCCGGCGCGGGAAAGCGTGAACGCGCGGATAGCCTCGACAAGCTGGGCCTCGGCCAGGTCGAGCCGCCCGGACGCGATGTAAAGCGTTGCACGGCCGGCGGAGCGGACCTGGCGAACGCTGAGCAACGTCAGTCCCAGCCAAATGACGATCGCCGCCGTCGCCACAATGCCGATGATGTCGAAACGGCGCTGCGGGTCGAACTTCAGCGGCAGCAACACGAGACCGGCGGCCACCGCGGCCAGCAATATCAGCTTCATCAGCGTCGAGAGTCGAAACTGAAGCCGAACGTTTTGAATCAAACGGCGTGCTTCCCCGTCGGTCATACGCAATGCTCCACAGCGGGGTAGGTCACTCCGGTTTCGCGACACATGGGGTAGTCGTTCATCAGGCGGTCTGCCGGTATCAGCGCCGTGGCATCGGACCAGAATTTTTCGGCTTCTGCGGGGCGATTCTGACGGTGAAGTGCCGATGCCGCCAGTGCGTAGGGAAAGCCTGCACGAGTGGAGAGCTGCCGGCGGAACAGCGGTACGCGTTCGTCCAGGCGCTCGAGTGCGTCGCGATCGTGGCCCATGTAGACTCGCTGAAACAGGCGAATCCACTCGAACCGGGCGCGAAGCGCATCGGGCATCGGGACCTGCTCCAGCCGGTCGAGCATGCGAATGGCGTCTGTCAGCTCGTCGGAGCGCAGCTTGCAGTAGACGAGTGAAAGCTGGGTGCTTTGCAGAAGGTAGGCGTCTCCGATACGCTCGGTCAGCATTCGCTCGTAGGTGCGGGCGGCAAGGGCATATGAGCCTTGATGCTCCACCAGGGAACCCAGCATGTGAAGCACCTGGCCGCGTTCGCCAGAGCCTCGAATCGGCTTCTGGAGGAGCCCCCTGAGGCCTTGGGCCAGCACGTCCCATTCTTCGAGTTGAGCGGCCTCCCACGCCCGCGACACGCTTCTGCGCATGCTCCGAACGCGGCGCGCCGCCAGCCAACCGGCCCCCAGCAGTAAAGCCAGGAAAAGCCAGGGTAGCAGGTAGGCAATGCCGGCCATCCGGCCGCCGGACCACTCGCGGACACCGGGCAGGAAGACGGCAACGCCCAGCAGGATCGCCACTGCGACCATGGCCGCGGCGGCATGCGAGCGCCGCGGGGCAGTGTCTTCGAAGGCGCTGTCGATGGCGGGTGCGTCGAAGGACGACATGCCCGTACTATATCACATCAAGTGCGAAGCGACCGCCGCACTTTGGCGCTGGTACTGGCCATATTCAGATGCCGCGGGATTCGTGACGGCGGAAAAACGGACATGATGCCGCTTCACATCACGTTGACGGCGCGCGGGCCCGGAACGTGATTTTGTGTGGCGGCGGCGCGAAAGCGACGGACGGACGACATGCAGATTACCTATGAGAATGATGCCGATCCGCAGGTGCTGCGCGACAGGACCATCGCGGTGCTGGGGTTCGGCAGCCAGGGTCACGCGCACGCGCAGAACCTGCGGGACGCGGGCCATCGCGTCATCGTGGCGCAGCGGCCGGGAGGAAAAAACTTTGATGCCGCCAAGGCCGCGGGCTTCGCGCCTGTTCCCGTTGCTGAAGCGGCCGGCAAGGCCGATCTGCTGATCTTCGCGCTGCCGGACGAGCGGATCGGCGAGGTGTTTCGGGAAGAGGTTTCGCCGTTAATCAGGCCCGGGCATGCGCTGGGTTTCATTCATGGGTTTGCGGTTCGATTTGGTGCGGTGCGGCCGCCGGCGGACGTGGACGTGATCATGATCGCGCCGAAGGGACCGGGGCCGCTGGTGCGAGATGCCTATGTGCGCGGTGGCGGGCTGGCCGCAATCCTCGCGGTGCATCAGGATGCCACCGGCCAGGCGCGGCAGATCGCGCTGGCGTGGGGAGCGGGAATCGGCGCCGGCCGCGGCGGCATGATCGAGACGACATTCGCGATGGAGTGCGAAAGCGATCTCTTTGGAGAGCAGGCGGTCTTGTGCGGCGGCATCATCGAATTGATGAAGGCGGCGTTCGAGGTGCTGGTCGCAGCGGGCTATCCGCCGGAGCTGGCGTACATCGAGTGCGTGCACGAGGTGAAACAGATCGTGGACATGCAATACGCGGGCGGGCTGGCCGCGATGCGTTCGCGCATCTCCAACACGGCGTCATTTGGCGGCCTGACGCGGGGGCCGCGACTGATCACCGATGCGACGCGGGCGGAGATGCGCCGGATTCTGGAGGAAATCCGTTCGGGCAGCTTTGCCGCCGAATGGCTGGAGGTCTGCCGGGGCGGCAGCGCCCGGCTCAATGCGCTCGAAGCGGCCGAGGCCGCACACCCGTTGGAAGAAGCCGGCCGCCGCGTGCGGGAGGTGGTTTCACGGGCGATTCCGCGCTAATCACTTCCCAGCGGCCTCATGCACGGTGGCGCGGATCGGCTTGTCAGTCCGGCCGCGGGGGACTACAGTGGTGTGACCGATGGGGACGTAGCTCAGTTGGGAGAGCGACGCGTTCGCAATGCGTAGGTCGTGGGTTCGAGTCCCATCGTCTCCATTCCTTTCCATCGTTTTGCAGCGAGTCGTGAGTCGCGGTACGACTCGCGCACATCGGCCCCTCGAACAAATCACAACCTGCTGCGGCGCGTTACTTCGCGCGCGTTGACCGGAAAGTAAAGTTTGTGCAAACGCACTTTGATCCCGCGCGACATCCGGATATTCTGTTGACCGTCTCCATGCTTTGATGATGAGGCCATGTGGCGCCTCACGGAATGCAGGGTGCGTGATGGCTTCAGCGCAGGGCGGCCAATCTCTGCTGCTTCTGGAGGAACGGTTCGCCGCCGGCGATGACCGTTTCCTCGAAGCGCTTCTTCAGCAACGGGACGCCAAGGGGCTGGCACGGTTTACGGAAAAGTGGAAGGTCGATCCGCGGCCGTGGGCCAGGGAAATGGCACTCCGCTATCTTGGAGAGCCCCTGTCGCATGCGGGCCACGAACCGGTCGTGAAGCGGCTGTTCAAGCACGCCGAGGCGCATCGCGACCACGAGCAGATGGCGCTCTTCATGGTGGCGTTCGACAGGCTGGTGCGCCGCGTGCGCCGAAAGCGCTTTCACTACGACTGGTCGAGCCGCACCTCGGAGCAGACGATTGCCCTGGTCGCGCCGAACGACCGCATTCTCTCTGTTCGAGGCTCTGCGCCGCAATCGCCTGTCGTCTACCGGGGCCGTATTGTTGCGGGGCATCTGTTCAGCTATCCGACGCGATATTACCTGCGGCGCCGTGCGTGGCGGTACTTTCGGCGGCTGGGTTTTCAGCGTCCGCAGGAATATGTGCCGATCATCGCGAGAGCGTTGCGGAAATACCGCGACGAGGACTTTGCGGCCGGGGAGAACATCCTTGACAACTGGTCGCTGATGAACATCTGCTTCCGCCATCATGCGGCGCTCGAGTTCGGCGCGACGCATGTGTATGTGCGCGAGGGCCACACGCTGGCGGAGCTGTCGCCGGCGCCGCGCTTCCTGAAGCTGTGGCGCGATCCCGTTGCCTTTCCGGCCATCTGGTCGCTGGTGGTGGAGGCGCCGAGCCGGCTGGTGCGCAAATGGTCGATGGCACTTTTGCGGGCGGAACATGCCCCGGCGCTCGCTTCCCTCGATCCGCAACGCCTGATTCCGCTATTCAGCGAGATGGACGAAGAGGTTCTGCAATTTGCGGCCGTGGTGTTTGGCACGCTGCGCGACCTGGACAAGCTGCCGCTGGACACGTGGCTGCGCCTGCTGGAAACGCCGAACCCACAGGCGCTGGCTGCCATCTGCGATGCGATGGCGAAGCACGTGTCGCGCGAGCGATTGAGCGTCGGCCAATGCGTGTCCATGGCGTGTGCCAGACCGACGCCGGTGGCGCGGCTCGGCTTCGAATGGCTCCGGCAGATGCAACTATCCCCCGCCGACATCGCCAACGAGCTGCCGCGGCTGGCCGATGCGCAGTGCGAGGCGATCGGTCACGATCTGGCGGCGTGGGCGTTGACGCAACTGGGCGCCGCCGGGGCATACCAGCGAGACGTGGTGGTGAGCTTCTTTGACAGCCTGCTGGCGCCGGTGCGGGCTGCGGCGCGCGAATGGCTGAGGCCCGAGTCGCCGGGCTACGCCGATCCGGGGCTGTGGGCGTGCCTGCTGGAGTCGCCATTCGATGACATTCGGTTTCACCTGATCGCAGAGCTTCAGCGGCGAAGCCGCATCCCGGGCGCGACGCCGGACGATCTGACGCCGATCTGGTGCGCGGTTCTGCTGGGCGTTCATCGCGGCGGCCGGCAGAAGCCGGGGGCGATTCGTCAGATTGCAGACGCAATTGAAAAGGATCCCGCCCGAATCGAGCAGCTTGGCCGGTTGCTGGCGGTGGCGGTTCGCTCGATTCGCGGGCCGGAACGGCGCGAAGGGATCTCCGCGGTGGCGGGATTGATGGAACGCCGGCCGGAGCTGAGAGACGCGATCGAGGCGATGATTCCGGAGCTGCGTGTCGTGCAGGAGCGCGGGGAGGCGACGGCGTGAACCTTGCGACCGCTTATCTGGGCCGCAGCGATGTGCGAACGTCGGCAGGCGGGCGGGTGCTGAGCCTCGCGCCAAACCTGGCGCGGGAACCGGTGGCGTTCGACGCGCCGCTGAAGCGGCCGGTGCAGTTTCGCGAGGCGATCTCGGCCCTTCACGACGTGGTGATCAACGATCTGCGCTTCAACAAGCGCGACAAGACTGCCTACGAGGCGTGGAAGCAGCAGCAACGCGAGCAGGAGTCGCAGATTCGCCGGGATGCGCTCAAGCATGCCAGGGACGAGGCACTGGAGAAGCGCGCCCGGCCACTGCCGCCGGATTTTGAAAGGGAACACAGCCGCCTGCTGAAGCGCTACTGGAAGGCACGCCGCGCTTATGCCGACTATCTGCTCAAGCACGATCGCGAGCTCTGGCGGAAGCTGATGCCATGCGATCCCATCATCACTGTCGCCAACGACGTGGTCATGTTCGAGTGCTTTTCGGCGGATGAGTCGAGCTACGGCTGCCTGACGGTCGAGCGGGACGAGACGTTCGGATCGTCCGCAACGTCGCAGCCGGGCACGACCAACGTTGATTACTCGTGGGACTTGTACCACCATTTGCAGGGCCTGCGCACATACCGGCAGACGCAATTCCGGCTTGATCCGGAGGGATTTACCGTGGCGGCGGCGGATCGGCCGGAGTATCGCGAGGAGAAGATCGATCTGCCGGCGGGCTGGCTGCGCGGTTTCATGCAGATTCAGTTTGCGATGGGGCTGCCGGCGCGGCGCGTATCGCTGGGCCGCGCGGCGGTCTATTCGCTTCTGGTCTGGCTGAAACGGCACAAGGCGCGGAGCAGCCCGCGGGCGATTCGATTCGAGCTGCTCGACGGCCGGGCGCCGAAGCTGGTGCTGGAGCCGTGGGAGCAGCCGATCGTCAGTCACGAGACGCGCTATTCCGGCCCGGAGGGCGAGCCGATCCGCATCTGGGGGCGGCAACGGCTGCTGGTGCTGGCCCGCACACTGCCGCTGGCGGATGGCGTGGACGTGTATCTGCTGGGCACCGGCTTTCCCAGCTTCTGGGTGGTGCGGATGGGCCCGATGCGATTGACGCTGGGCCTGTCGGGCTGGACGGCCAACGACTGGACGCGCGGCAGCGCGCTGGAGCTATTGGCCGCGCCGAAGGCGCCGACGCAACGGCAGATGGACGCGGCGACTGCCCTGCTCCGCTCGCAGCGTGCCGCCACGCTGGCATCGGCGGCGACCGCGATCCAGGATTCGCCGGCCATGGCAAGCGTCGTGCTTCGGCATCTCGCGCGGTCGGGCCAGGCCATTTACGATCTGCATGCAGGCGTGTATCGCTGGCGGCAGGTCATGCCGATGGCACTTGCGGAGCAGGACGTGGCATCGCCTAACGCGGAGCTGGTCGGCGCCCGCGAGATCGTGTCGCGCGGGGCGGCGACGATTCTGGAGCAGCAGGACGCGGGCGATCGCATCCTGATTCGCGGGCGGGCGGGGAATATCGACTGCGAGGCACTGCTGGACCGCGACGGCATGATCCGGCGGGCGCAGTGCAAGTGCAGCCACTTTTACAAATATGGAATCCGTCGCGGCCCGTGCCGCCATCTGTTCGCGCTGCGACACATGGCCACGCGCGGGGCACGCAGCGGACAGGTAGTGGAACATTTGTAGGAGGAAACGAGGGACCGGTCACCTGAGACTTTTCTACGGCGTTCCGCCGTGGGTGAACATGGCCTGTCATGCATCCCCAAGGCCGTTGCTCGTTTGGCCCTGTGCACACCGGGTGCACTGACCATGAGCAAGCCGAGGCTTTCCAGGCACCCGGTGTGCACAGGGCCTTGGTGAACGACCTTGGTCCGCAGTCAGAAGTCAGGTGACCGGCCCTCTTTCTATTGAATTCTGTCGCACGCGTCTTTGATCGGCCGCCGGGGCGCGTACTCGTCGAGCAAGCGCGGCGGCTAATTGGTGTCGAGCGAGGGGATAGACGAAGCCATGGGTCTTTTCGACTGGTTGCGGCGAATCTTTGGCGGGACGAGCGGCCCCGGCGGGGCCTCGCGACGGCGCGCCTCGTCTGAAGAATCGTTGCGCACGACGAGCCCCATTCGCGGCGCGCGCCGAAAATCAGCGGGGGCGGCGGGCCTCGATGCCGGGCAGTTCACCGGCCTTTCGGATGCGGAGGTTCGCCGCCGGGCCGATCAAGTCGACAATTTCTGGCGAAACCCGTGGTTTGGCCGCACCGATCAGATTCCGCCGGCGTCCGATCCGCGCACGAAGCTCATCGATCAGGCTTTGGTGGGCCACGGGCTGCTCACCGCCGACGAGCTGGTGGAAATTCACAAGGCCGGCGAAGAGATGGCCGAACTGCGGCCCGATCTGGCCGGAGCCGCGCAGCAGGCGGAACGGGCGGTGCTGCGCTCGCGCGAGGAACGGGCAGCACTCAAACAGCAGAAGAAGGCCGAGGCCGCCGAGCGCAAGGCCCGCCATGCCGCCGGCGTGGCACACCGGCGGGCGACGGACATCGTTTACCTGGGCCGGGGCGTGTCGATCGGGCTGTCCGATCGCCGCGTGAACGTCGAGAAACTCTCGGCACGGGGGCTGCCGGTGCTGGCGACGCCGTCGGATGTGGCGGGCGCGCTGGGGCTTACGATTCCGCAGCTTCGCTGGCTGGCGTTCCATTCCGAGGCCTCTCGCGTGACGCACTACACGCGGTTTGACGTGCCCAAGAAGAGCGGCGGTGTGCGAAAGCTCGCCGCGCCGCGAAGCCACATGGCCGCCTGCCAGCAATGGATTCTTGGAAACATCCTCGCCCGCGTACCCGTGCACGATGCCGCGCACGGGTTTGTGCCGATGCGCAGCACCGTCACCAATGCCGCGCCGCACGTGGCATCCGGCGTGCTGATCAACGTCGACCTGCGCGATTTCTTCCCGACCATCACGTTCGCGCGCGTCAAGGGCCTGTTTCAGGGCATGGGCTACTCGCCGGCTGCTGCCACCATTCTGGCACTTATCTGTACGGACAGCCCGCGCAGCGCCGTCGAATACGAAGGCCGGCGACTCTACGCGGCCGTCGGCCCGCGGGCGCTGCCTCAAGGCGCCTGCACCAGTCCGGCGCTTTCGAATCTCGCCGCTCGGAACCTCGACGCGCGATTTCGCGGCCTCTGTGCGAAGCTGGGCTGGACATACACGCGATACGCCGACGATCTCAGCTTTTCAGCGCCCAGTGAAGCGGCGGGCAAAGTCGGCTACCTGCTCGCTCGCGTACGCCACATTGTGCAGGACGAGGGATTCGCGATTAATGAAGCGAAGACGCGTGTGCTGCGCTCCAGCGCCTCTCAACGGGTAACGGGTATTGTCGTCAATCAGCGGGCCGCGGTACCTCGAAGGCTTGTGCGCCGCCTCCGGGCCATCCTTCATCGGGCGAAGCGGGAGGGACTCAAGGCCCAGAACCGCCAGCAGCATCCGCACTTCGAGTCGTGGCTGCGCGGCATGCTGGCCTATGTTCACATGGTCAATCCCGACCAGGCGCGGCCTTTGTGGGAGGCCTATCGAACCGCCGGCGGTCGGGGGCCAACTTGAACCTGCCCGCGAACGTGGCGCAGCGAGGGTTCAGCGCGTCATCGACAGTTCGCACATCAACACGAAAGCCTCGGCTCGAGGCGGGATCGAACCGAGGCCAGTCCCCTCCAGTTTACCGAAGCCGCCGCGGCGGGCGACTCACACTATCGCCACTTTCTACCGGCGCGACCGCCGCCGGCGAACGTGCCACTTGAGACCGATCAACCCCAGTGCCACTGCCGGCGCCGCCAGCATCATGCTGATGCCACAGCCAAACACCGGGAACGGGAACAGTGGCGGGAAGGGTATCACGCCGTCCACATTGAAGATTGGGAGTCCCTGACCGGCGGGCGGAGGCTCCTGCACGTTGGGATCGAGCGGATCGAGGTCCTCGAAATCCAGCGCCCCGTCGTTGTCGTCGTCGAAGTCGCTGACATTGCAGACGCCGTCACCGTCGGTATCGACGCCGTCGTCATCTGGATCGAACGTGCCGGAAGCACAATCGTCGCAGAAATCGCCGTCTTCGTCGCTACATACATAGGGATTGGTCGGCTGAGAATCGGCTGCATTGGGCACGCCATCGCCGTCGGCATCGGCATCGGATTGATCGCAGATGCCGTCGCCATCGGCGTCCGGTCCGTCGGCCGACATGTCGAAGGTACCGCTGGTGCAATCGTCGCACCCATCGCCATCGTCGTCGCCGCAGACGTACCGGTCGAACGGAGCAGAATCATCGACGTCGTCGACTCCGTCATTGTCGTCGTCGGCGTCGCCTGAATCGCACAGGCCGTCGACATCATTGTCGGGACCGTCAATGGCGCGGTTGTCGAGGCCGCCAGCGCAGTCGTCGCAACCGTCGGCATCCACGTCGCGGCAGGCGAAGGGGTTCTGGGGTTCGTTGTCGGAGCCGTCATCGACACCGTCGTTGTCGAAGTCGTTGTCTCCGGCGTCGCAGAGCCCGTCCCCATCGGCATCCGGGCCGTCGTTGGTGATCTTGCCCTGGGCATTGGCGACAAAATCGGGCAGCGGGCCAAAGCCGTCCACACTAACGGCGCAGTCGTCGCAACCGTCGCCATCGTGATCGCCGCAGATGGCATTGTTGAATGGATCGCTGCCCTGGGCGACTTCCGCGGCATCTGTGCGACCGTCGTTGTCGTCGTCGTCGTCGCCGGCATCGCAGACGCCGTCGCCGTCGAAGTCGGGGCCGTCATCGGCCGGGGCGGCATCGTCGCCATCATCCGCGAAGTCGCCGGTCACGGCGCAGTCGTCGCAACCGTCGCCATCGCGATCGCCGCAGGAATGAACATCGATCGGATCGCTGACGCCGCCTTCGATCAACGGATCGAGCTCGGTGTTGTCGGACACGCCGTCGTTGTCGTCGTCGCCGTCCGACAGATCGCACTGACCGTCGGCATCGGTGTCGAGGCCGTCGTTGGCCGGATCGCCGCCGCTCAAATCGGCCCCGGTCACCGTACAGTCGTCGCACCCATCGCCATCCAGGTCGCGGCACAGATTCGGGTTGAAGACCGAATTGTCGTCGACGTCCAGGACGCCGTCGTTGTCGTCATCGGCGTCCGACGCGTCGCAGATACCGTCGCCGTCATTATCCGGACCGTCGTTCCACATGTTGAACATGCCGGACGAACAGTCTTCACAAGAGTCCAGGTCAAAGTCACCGCAGATGAACGGGTTCAGGGCATCCGCGTCGCCGAGATCCGGCACGCCGTCGTTGTCATCGTCGGAGTCGCCGGCATCGCACCAGCCATCCCCGTCGAAGTCAGGCCCGTCGTTCAGATCGTCGCCACCGGAACCGTCGGCGCCGGTGTTGGTGCAGTCATCGCATCCATCGCCTTCGAGATCGCGACAGACGTTTGGATTCGCCTCGTCGGCGTCGTTTGCGTCCGAAACGCCGTCCCCGTCCAGGTCGGTATCGCTGACGTCGCACAGGCCATCTCCGTCGTTGTCCGGTCCGTCATTCGCCGGATCGTCGGTGCCGCTGGAGCAATCGTCGCAGCCGTCGCTGTCGGTATCGCGGCAGAAGTTCGGATTTTTCGGGCTGTTATCGTCGACGTCCGGGACGCCGTCATTGTCGTCGTCGGTATCGCCGGCGTTGCAGATGCCGTCCGCGTCGGTGTCGAGCCCATCATCCGCGGCGTCGTAGGTTCCGCTCGCACATTCATCGCAGCCGTCGCCGTCATCGTCGCGGCACTGCGTCTTGTCGAGCGGATGGCTGTCGTCGACGTCGTTGACGCCGTCGTTGTCGCTGTCCGGATCGCCTGCGTCGCAAATGCCGTCGCCGTCGACGTCGGCACCGTCGTTATGCGCATCCGGGAAGCCGCCGGCCCCGGTGATGGCGCAGTCGTTGCAGCCATCGGCATCGTGGTCGAAGCACGCGTTGGCGTCGAACGGCGCACCATCGCTGGTGTCCAGCACGCCGTCGTTATCGTCGTCGGGATCGCCCGCGTCACAGCGTCCGTCGGCGTCGTTGTCCGGACCGTCGGCAGCCGGATCGCCGCCCGAACCGTCGGCCCCGGTGTTGGTGCAGTCGTCGCAGCCGTCCACATCAACGTCGCGGCAGAGGTTTGGATTCACCGGATGGTTGTCATCCACGTCGTTCACGCCATCGCCGTCATCGTCGGCGTCGGCGCCGTTGCACATTCCGTCGCCATCGGTGTCGACTGCGTTCGAGGCATCGCAATCATCGCAGCCGTTGCCGTCGATGTCGCCGCAGATGGCGGCGTTCAGTGGATCGGGGTCAGCTACGTCCGGCACGCCGTCGTTGTCGTCGTCCAGATCGCATGCGTTGCCCTCTCCGTCGGCGTCGGTGTCGAGCTGGTTCTCGTTGCCGATGCTGGGACAGTTGTCGAAGCAGTCCGAGACGGTGTCGCCATCCAGGCTGGTGAGCGACAGTTCAATGGACCAGTTCAACAGCGCGCCGTTGTCTCCGCTGGCATCGTCGTTGATGTCCAGCTGCCACTGGCCGGCAGGATTCTCGCCGACGAAGGCGTCCAGATTGCCCTCGGCCTGAAAGATGCCTTCGCACGGTCCGCCGTTGTTGCAGCCCAGGATGATCCCGTTGATGGGCGGCAGCGGGGCTTCGTCGTCATCGACGAGCGTCACATCCATGCCACTGCCGGAGCCGATGTCGGTGAACAGCTCGACGGTCGTTCCGGTGGGGACGTGCGTCAGAAAGACATCCAGATCGCCGCGAAAGGTGTGAATGATCCGCAGATGGACCCGCAACTGCTGGATCGTGCATGGATGCGCGGCGTCGATTTCGATGATCGATGGGTCCATGGGGCCGGCCGTCGTCATCGGCGCGGTGGCAGGAATATTCCGCGGACAATCGACGCAGTCGAACAACTCGACGCCGGCAAACGCCCGTTCAATTGACGCCAGGCAGCTCAAGGGAACTGCAAGGCATAAGAGTAGCCTCTTCATGAGTAATCTCCTTTCGGAAAGGTGGCGGGGGCGGCGCGGAGCTGTTTCGCTGCGACGCGCGCATGGTTCAGGTGTGCTCGACGGGAAGCGGAGACGTCAAAGAAGGATGAGCGACTCGCCGGATCCGGCCGGCGCTTCCCGGCAGACGACGCAGCCGGGCACTCGAATGGTCCTTCGAGCGGCACCGGACACTGGAAATGGCGATCCATCGACGTGCGTCCGTCGGTCGTGCGGGGACACGCGAACAGACCCGTGGGCAACGGCGGGCGAGAGCAGCTGCGGGCGGATGTCTACTTCTGCGATCGCGTGCAGGCAAATGGTCCTCTGAAGGACGCGTCGCACCGGAGGCGGGAATCCGATTTGGACGGGCACATTCGCCTAGCGCTGAAAGGCCTCGCCCCGCATCGAGAAGAGGATTGCATTCTACGCGCGGGCCTGTTGCCGTTCAATGGTGTTTGAAAGATCTACGGCGAGAATCGCGCACAAATTCAACGGCACGATGGGCACCGCTGATGTTGAGGCGAGTTTGCCGGGCGCCAAAGACTGTGCCGTATGCAGCTTTTCAATTCAGAGGGTGTGTGTGCATACCCAATGACCGGGAACGGAGACGAATTTGGAACGGCAAAACTGCAATTGTGTGCGGCGGTGTGCAAACTTCCACGGCACAGTGTGAATTTATTCGCACGCGCGGACGGCGCGCGAAATCGGCAACGCGGCATCGCAACGCCGGCTTTTGTGCTGCTGACGTGGCGCGTTATTTGAGAAGTCGATTCGAGCCCGATGTGACCTGCGGTGACTGCAAGTCCGAGAATTCTCGTTCCGAGGGTTTCAAGCGTTTACGCCGCATTTTACGTCTCTGCCGATCCCAGCCGCTCCTCGTTTGATTGGCAGCCCCCGGTCGTGTCAACCATGCGGCAGCAACAAGATGGCGGAATCACCCGGGCCGTCTCGCGCAGCCGCAGGCGCGCACCGATCTGATTGCCTGCGAGGCTCCCTTTCCTCACGGCGATAGAGAGGATGCGGGCGGGCTCGCGATACTCTCCAACGACCGAATCTGCTCATCCAGGGCGGCTAGCTCGGAAGCGAGTTCCTGCGGGACCGATGAATCTGCCGCCGCAAGGCGCCCACCGGACCGCATTGCTTCAAAGCGTGCAATGCAGTCTGCGAGCCACCGCCGCGCCTCACGACACGCGCTTAAGCGCTCATTGGCGCCGAGCGCCTCGGATTGGGACCGCGATTTTTGCAGTTCCATGTGCTTGTAGCAGGCAACAGCCACTTCACGCTCGGCGGCGGCAGAATCCGGCCGCGCCTTCGAAATATCGAGTGCCAGACGCAGGTGTTCGTCGAACGTGCGCGAAGCGGCGTCCCACTCACTGGCGGCCAGTTGAATTTCTCCCGTGCGGCAGAGCGACCGCTGAAGGTACACCTTCGCAGGAATCGAATCGGGCGATGCCGCACACACCGATCGCGCCAGTTCGAGCGCGCTTCGAAAGTGCTTTGCGGCCTCGCTGTTGCGCTGCAACTGTTGAAGCGCCACACCCGCCTTGTCGTACAAAGTGGACAGGTCGAGGCGGAACCGGGCGCGGTTGGGCTGAGCCCTTGCGAGAGCCGCCATGCTGTCGATGCCACGAGCGTAGCACTCCATCGCCTGCGCGGTTCGACCGCGTGCTTCATGCAGCCCGCCAAGTCGGGATTCGAGCATGCCCAGTGCATGGAGCACGCGTTCGTCGCCCGGCGTTTGAACGTCGAGCTCATGCAGTTCGTCAATGAGGGTTTCGTACCGGCCGATGACCGTGTCTGCATCCCCAGCCCGTTCCGCCCGCTCGGCTTCCGATTGTTGATCCAGAATAGTTGCCAGCCGCACGCCGGGATGGTTCGGCGCCCTGGCATTCAATTCGCGAAGTTCGGTCTTTGCCCGTCGTTCGTACGCGGCGGCCTCCAATTCCCGGCCGAGCGATTTCAGAACGCCTGCGACGCGCAGGCAGGCGGCGTGCAGCCCCAGTCGCGGCACGATGCCGTCCGGCTGGCGGGCCACCACACGCTCAACGAAGGGGATCCCGCGCTGATAGCAGTCCAGTGCGGCGTTCAAATCGCCCAGATTGGACTCCTGCGGATCGCCCAGGACGCTGGCCAGCTGACAATACGCTGCCCCCAGCTCGGCCTGGAGCGTCAATTCATCGGCCGGCAGCTCTTCGGCAAGGCTATCGAGGTATTTCAGGCCGCTTTCGATGATGAACCGGCGCAGCGGCTCCGCGCCGGGCAGATCGGCCACCTTCGGGTCCAGCTCGAAGATGAACGTGCGCGCCAGGGATCGCAGCTCGGCAAAGCGGCGTTCGGCGCTGGCCTGGGCAGTCCGGGCGGCACCGCGCTCCAGTTCGACCTGTTTCAGCAGATGTCCCTGGCGACGGTACAGAACTCCCAGCGTGATCGCCGAACAGCTCACCAGCAGCAGGAAAGCCGTCGCGATGGCCACGCTGCCCCGGTGGCGCCGCAGCGTCTTGCGCAAGATATACAAGCTGCTGTCGCGGCGGGCCTCGATCGCCTCGCCGGAAAGCCAACGGCCCAGATCGCGTGCCAGCTCGCCGGCAGACTGGTACCGGCGCTCGCGGTCCTTGGCCAGTGCCGTTTGCACGACAATCTGAAGATCGCGACGGTTGCGGTCGAGCGATTCGGCGGGAACGGACATGCTGCGGCGGGGTTTTATGTCAAACAACGGCGCTGCTTGCCGTTCGACGATGTTTCGCAGGGCGTCGGACGGCGGGCCATCGACCGGATAGGGATGCCGTCCGGTCAGCAGGTAGTACAGCACGACACCCAGCGAGTAGACGTCGCTTCGCAGATCAATCTCGTCGTGCAGCCCGGCGGCCTGCTCCGGCGAAAGGTATGGCAACGTGCCGGCCACAAATCCATCGGCAGTGATGCACGTGGCGTCGCCGCGCTCCTGCATTCGGGCAAGTCCGAAGTCCAGCACGCGCGGCCGTGCCTCGGCATCGACGATGATGTTGGACGGCTTGAGGTCCCGGTGAATGACGCCATGCTGATGGGCGTGATTGACGGCGTCGCAGACATCGCAGATGAGCCTGACGACGGCCTCGGCGTTCAGGCGATGGCCGCGGACATATTCATCGACGCGAGAGCCCGCCACCAGTTCCAGCGCGCAGAAGGGATGGCCATCGGCGGTGACGCCCGAATCGAACACCGCCACGATGCCTGGATGGCGCAGGCGCGCGATGATCTCGACTTCGCGCTCAAACCTGCGACGTGCCACCGGCGTGGCATAGGGGCCGCCACGAAGCACCTTGACGGCAACGACGCGGCGCGTCGAAACCTGCACGGCCCGATAGACAATGCTCTGACCGCCGCGGCCGATCTCGGCAACGATGCGATAGCCTGCAAGCCAGTCGCCGCGGGATTGATCCGGCGCTGCGGTGTCGATCAGTTCGCCCCAGTCGCGCGGCGCGCCGGCGTCGCGGAGCTGTTTGACCCACGATTCGTGCCGGAATTCCAATTGGCGTCGCCGTGCCTTGCAGGTGTCACACGATTCGATATGGCGCGAGTGCCGTTCGCCTGCATCCCCGGCGCATTCGCCCGCGAGGCAGGCGAGAAGCTCTTCTTCGCTGAGGCAGATTGAGTCCTCTTCAGGCGTCATCTCCGACCAGCGCCTTCATCTTGCCGGCGACCTTCTCCGTCAGCCGCCACTTGATGGTATAAACGTGATTGGCTTCAAGCCCCAGTTCCCTGCACACGTGTTCGATCGGGCGTTGCTCGACGACGTACATGATGAAGGCCCGATACGTGGCCTCGTTGACTTCGCCGCGGACTTCGCGAAGGCAATGCCACAGGTGTTCCTGCATCCAGAGGTGTTCAAACGTCTCCTGGGGCGTGGTCTCTTCGCCTTCGATGCGCCGCAGTTCAGCGCTGGCGGGTTGCCGCTCCCGGTGGCGTGCCACCAGATCCCGCACCTTGTTCAGCACCACCGTCCGGAGCCAACCCTTGAAGCGGCCGCGGTTGGGGTCATACTCGAATGAACCAATGTGCTGGTGGACGGCGGCCATGCTCTGCTGCACCACGTCTTCGGCGTCGCTGTGTTGCAGGCCCTGAGCCAGGGCGAACCGGTAGAGCATGGGGCGGTAGATCTCGTCGAACCGCCGCCATGCCGCGACGTCGCCCCCGTCGCGCAGGCGGATTAGCAGGCTCTCGTGGGTGCTTTCCACCGGCGGCAGTCCTCCGCAGACTGCCTATTGTACGCCGGCGCCAGAACGAATCACGCGTTCGCATTCAGAACTTCACGACTTCGGTCGTGGTCGTCGCGTCCGGATTGTTGCACACGATATTGAAGCCGGCGTGCGTCGATGGGCCCGTGGCGAAATTGAGCCCGGCTATGCTCACTTCTTCATTCTGCCATGGAAGTCGGCATGCCTCTGAGAGCGTCGGATTGCTGGTTTTGGCCGCAGCCACGACGGTCACGCCGTTATCGGCTCCCCCGGCTACTGCCGTCAGCGTGTCGGTCACCCCCGCGGTCGCGCCTGGCACGGAAGAGAAGGTTGCCTCGCCAAACTCGTCTGTGAATTGTGTCTCTGTTCGGCTGAACAGGTCGCTGCCGGTGATGTGGAGTCGTATTTCGATTCCGGCCGCGGGAGGCACGACCTGGACCGTCGGCACGTAGCTTTCAAAGGCGGCCGGCGTCGTCGGCGCGGTGAAGATGTCGACGCCGGTGACGGACAGATCCACAGGGGCCAGGCCGTCGAAGATGGCTTCGGTCGCCGGATTCGAGAACTTCGTGCTGATGGAATCATTCCATCCCAAAAACGCGCCGGCGCCGCGATCGAGGAAGGCGGACCGCAGCCGATCGCCACCCGATGCCACCGTTGCGTCGCTCTGACACGCATCGACAAAAACAAAGGTGTTTTTGTAGGTCGCGGTCCTGAAGAATGCCGGCGTGAGGCCCCAGTAGGCGCGTCCCGCCGCGCCGACGATTGCCATGTATTCATTGACTTCGCCCACGGAATATATCGCCGTGAGTTCTGACATCTGCTGTGCCAGGGCCGGGCCCTGGGCGAACTCGATCTCCGTCGCGAGCACGTTGGCCTCGAAGCCGGCGCGCGTCGTTTCCACACCGCCGTGCGTGGAAATGTAGAAAACGCCGCAATCGGAGAGGTTGTTCCGAAGCGCTTTGATATCCGCAAACGTCTGAAGGCGCATCGTGTTGACGTTGAACTTTGCGCGCTCCAGCGGCTCCTTGATCTTGTCGACCGACTGGTTGAATTGATGCGGAAAGTTCATGACGATGATGGCTTTTGCAGACTGCGGATAAGCCTCGGCGTCGCAGACGATATAGTCTTCCTGCGTGATGTCCTGTGCCGTGCCCGCGGATTTGCTTTGCGCATGGTCTCGCACGACCGTCGGCACATACTCCGGGCCAACCGCCTCGTCGAACACCACGGGGCGGGGCGCGCCGCTGGCCTGCCATTGCGACCGATGCTTTTCATCGGTGAACAACGACAGCGTCTCGCCGTCTTCCAACTCGACGACGATGGTGGAGCCGTCGCTCGAAAGGCCGGCGCTGACGACGCCAGGCCGCGCTTCCAGCTCCGCGATCGTCTCGTTCACCGCGGCGGCGCTTCCTCCCGCCGCGAGCGCTTCGAACTCGGCGCTGGCATCCGACGCCAGCCGGGCCGCGGCTTCCATTTGCGCCGCGAGCGCTTCGCCCTCGGGCGAGACTGGAATTGCGCCGCCGAGGATATCGCACGCCGGAGCGATGGCTAGTACCAGGACCAGAGCCATCGACTCCGGCATGCGATTCACGAATGGAATGACGCATTTGCGTCTCATGGCACACTCTCCCCGTTCATGCTCACTTGCAGGTTTCTTAAATATCGCACACGCTGATTTCGAGAAGTCGCAGCAGTTGCCAGCCGGCGCAGAAGTCGCGCGCCTCCTTGAGCAGCGGGGCGACGTAGCTGCTGGCCTGATCTCGGATGAGACTGTCGGCAAATTCATTGTTGGTGGGAAAACTGGGAAATTGCAGCCGAATGAGCTCATCGAGAATCACTGGAAGCAGTGCCGCAATGATCTCCTCCAGATTCTCACACAGCAGATCGAGCGCCAGACAGACGAGGAATGGATCACCCGAGCTCTGCCCTCGAACCTGGAGCTTTGCGACCGAGTTTGGGAGGTCGACCACGACACTGTAGAAGACCGTTTCGCCCTCAAACGTGCCGTTTCCCGTCACCAGTGCCGTGCCATCTCCCGGGTACTGAAGGTTGATTTGCGAGCCGTCCGCACGCATTACGCTGGTGATCCGGCCCTCGGAATCGACGACAATCGATGCCGAACCGTCCGGGCCGTCGGTTTCGACGAGTACCGTGTCGTCGCTCTGCTGAACGATGCGATACGTCTTGCCTGAGCCATCGGTCATGGTGCCGAACTCGTCGCCGCTGCCGGGCGAAAAGGTCGGTTGTGCCGTGCAGCCGACCGCCATCAGCCATCCACCGGCCATCAGACTCAGGCGACCGCCGGCATTGAAAAGCCGCCGGTTAAAAGCACATCGCCTCTGAATGCAGCACGTCCCGCCGTTCATAAGGGAACCTCCCGAACAGGTTGATTGCATGAATCGCCAGGCTTTCAACTCCAATTACTTCCGGGAGTCATTAATCTCACACCTTGCTCAAAAAAAAATTGGTTGCTCCCTTTATGGCCGTATCGCATGATTGGACGTTCATTGGTTTGCGTCCGGAAACCCGAAATGGAAAGCGAAGGGAGTTTGATGAATCCAGCCGAATCCTTACCAGCGATCGCTATTCGCCGGCGAAGGCAGGCCGGGGTGCAATGGCCTGGCCGTCCGCGATGGCTGCCTGCACTCGCGATCCTCGCGAGCCTGCCCGCGTGCACGGCTGCCTCCTTTGCCCCGTCGGCGCCAGCGGGATTCGAGAAGATCGAGGCACGGGTGGCGATGCGGGATGGCGTCAAGCTCTACACCGCCGTCTATGTCCCGCGCGACCGGAGCCGGTCCTATCCCATGCTCATGAAGCGCACGCCATACTCCTGTGCGCCCTATGGCGCCGGGAAGTTCCCGGAGACGCTCGGGCCGCACGAGGCATACGAACAGGAAGGGTACATTTTTGTCGAGCAGGACGTGCGCGGTTGCTTCATGTCGGAGGGCGAGTTTGAGAACATGCGACCGCACCTGGCGGTGAAGCGCAGCGCCACGGACATCGACGAAAGCACCGACACGCATGACACGATCGACTGGCTGCTGGCGAATGTGCCGAACCATAACGGGCGGTTGGGTCTATGGGGCATCTCCTATCCCGGCTTCTACGCGGCCGCGGGCATGATTGATGCCCATCCGGCCCTGGCGGCCGTCTCGCCGCAGGCGCCGATCGCCGACTGGTATTTCGACGACTTCCATCATCACGGCGCGCTGTTTTTGCCCCACACCTTTGGGTTCTTTGCGTCTTTCGGAAGAAAACGAGAAGGGCTGCATACCGATTGGGGCCCCCGCTTCAACTACGGCACGCCCGACGGATACCAGTTTTACATGGACCTGGGCCCCCTATCGAATGTGAACAGGCGCTATCTGCACGGCGAAGTGGAATTCTGGAACCGGATCGCCGAGCATCCGGATTACGACGAATTCTGGCAGGCCCGCAACATCCTGCCTCATCTGAACCGCGCCGCCCCCGCGATCCTGACGGTCGGCGGCTGGTTCGACGCGGAAGACCTGTACGGGCCGCTGAAGATCTATCGTGAGATCGAGCGGCGCAATCCGGATGTCACCAACACGCTGGTGATGGGACCGTGGAACCATGGCGGCTGGTCGCGCACGCGCGGCGATCGCCTGGGCAATATTCACTTCGGTTCGGCGACGTCGGACTATTACCGCGAGCAGGTCGAGATGCCGTTCTTCCGGCAGTACCTCAAGGGTGAGGGCGATGCGCACCTGCCCGAGGCGCTGATGTTCGAGACGGGGGCGAATCGCTGGCGCCGGTTCGATTGCTGGCCGCCGGAGCATTTGGAGGAACATCGGCTGTTCATGCGGGCGGAGGAATCGCTTTCGTTCAAAGCGCCCGCGGAAGAGGAGGGTGCATTCGACGAATATGTCAGCGATCCGGCGAGGCCGGTGCCGTATACCGAGGCCATCAGCATCCGAATGACGAAGGAATACATGGTGGATGACCAGCGCTTCGCGGCGAGGCGGCCTGACGTGCTGGTGTATCAGACGGAGGAGCTGGAAAGCGAATTGACAGTGGCCGGTCCGCTCGTGGCCGATCTATGGGTATCGACGAGCGGGGGCGATGCCGACTTCGTCGTCAAGCTGATCGACGTCTTTCCACCGGACGCCGAGGATCCGCCGCCATCGCCCACGCCGGCGGGCGGCCGGCGACCGGCGCAGTACCGGCCCATGGGCGGCTATCAGATGATGGTGCGCAGCGAAGTGTTCCGCGGCCGCTATCGCAACGGCTACGATAAGCCGGAGCCGTTCGAACCGAACGTGCCGGCTCGCGTGCGATTTGAGCTTCAGGACGTGCTGCATACGTTCCGGCCGGGTCATCGCGTCATGGTGCAGATTCAATCGACGTGGTTTCCGCTGGTCGACCGTAATCCACAGGGCTGGACCGACAACATTTTTCATGCGGAGGAGTCGGATTTCGTCCCGGCCAATATCCGCGTGTTCCGATCGGCGCTGCGCCCATCCTGCATCAGCTTTGGCGCCCTGCCCGGGCATGATCGATCGGCAGCAGCAGCGGAGCGGGCGGTTCGGGGACCCGGCCGAAACCGGGGCGGGGTATAATCATATGCGGCCCGTCGGGGGCAGTTTTCGGAAGACGTGGCGAGGCGAGACGGGCCTATGTCCCGGCAATTTGAGCGAGAGAGCAATCCGGCGGCACTGCGAAGGCGGGAGCACGTTTTCGAGCATTGGCGCGCGGAGATAGTGCGATTCGGCAGGGATGAGCGAACGCTGAACGCAGTTGCCGCCCGTGCGCTGCATCATTCCGAGGTTCGCGCCGACACGGTACTCGAGTCCCAGATTCGACAATTCGTTCAACAGCGCCGCGCCGATCTGGCGCGAGCCCGCGTTCCCCACGAGGAGGCCGCACCTGCGCTGAGTACCGGCTCCCACGGCGCCGCCGCTTCCATATCGGCGGTGGAGCACACGGTCACGGTCGAGGAGGCGGCCGCCATCGTCCGCGGGCTGGACGAACATATGAGCGAGTACATCTCGCACCTCTTCGAGCCGGAAGCCGAAGCCGTCGTCGATCGCGTCCGCGACCTGTGCCGGCAATTCCCCCAGCTCAACCAGCATGGGATGCTTCGCCAGTACGAGCAGCGGCTAGAGCAGTTGAAACGCCAGCTTGCCGAAAGCAGGCAGGCCATCGACGAGTTGGAGAACAAGGTGGTCGACGCGGCCGAGCGCGGTGATCACGACCAGGCCGCTCAAGGTCTGAAGCGACTCTCCTCGATCCATGCGGCGCATCCTCAACTGCTGCCAGACCATCGACTCGCGGATCTGCGGCATCGGATCGAGACCGCGGGGGCGCATCACGAACATCGGCTGGCGGCTCGACATCTCATCGAACGCGAACAGGCCATCGCACGCGAGTTAAAACAGATCGCCGCGGCCGTCCATCATTTCCACAAGGTCGCCCGGCGTCACCCGCCCGACCCGGGGGAGTATGCGCTGGCCCGATCGGCGTATTTGAAAGCGCTAAAGGAAGTCAAGGCACATGACAGGGAATGGCTTGCGGCCATGGTGCTCGAACTGGTTGAACTGCTGGCGGCATGGGATGCGCCGCCGAAGGCGCAAAAGCAGGTAGACCAGTTTATCGACAGCGTGCGAAAATCTGTTGCGCAAATTCGCGGCGAGATCAGGTCCATTGAAGCGGAGAGGAATTCCGAACCGCCCCCGGCGTCTTCCGGCATGCCGTCTTGTCCGTGAAAAACTTCACGAGCGTTTCCCATGCTGTTTACCTGCGGCGTGCCGTTGGCACGGGAGACCGCTTGTGCTTTCGCCGCCGCGTCTTCTGTGTCACGGTGGGTTTTTATAGCGGCAAGGGGGCGGTTCCCCTGGGCCACACCCGCGATTGCCCCGAATGGCCGGCCTGGTAACGCCGGGCCCCGGCAACGCTCCTAAACGACGATTTAGGCGGCGCCAGAATTTGCATTCACCGCGTCTCTCAATTACAGTTATCAGCGTTGGTCGGTTGCCGAACTGGGGCGCGTTCGTGGCGTTCGATATCTCCCCGTCTGAATGGCATGCCTCGCTCGTCTTCCTTCCTCTTGGCCGAGGTTGGCCACTTTCATAGCGCGCCCTGAAAGTAAATCGCGGGCGCGGAAGGTACGTTTGTCTGGAGTTCGTTGAAGTATGAGTAAGCGATTGTATGTGGGGAACCTGGCGTACAGTGTCACGAGTACGGATCTGCAGCAGCTACTGGGGGCGCACGGCACGGTCACCTCTGCCGAAGTGGTCAGCGACCGGGCGACCGGTCAGAGCAAGGGATTCGGTTTCGTCGAAATGGCCAGCGACGATGAAGCCCGAGCGGCGATCGATGCGCTCAACGGACAGGTTCACAACGGTCGAGCCCTGACCGTCAACGAGGCCAAGCCGCGCGAGCCGCGCAGCGGCGGTTTCGGTGGCGGCGGCGGTGGTCGAGGCCGCGGCGGCTATGGCGGTGGCGGTGGTGGCGGTCGCGGCGGTTATGGCGGCGGCGGCCGCGATCGCGATCGCGACTGGTAAAACATCGGCGGCTCGGCAGAGCCGTTTTTCGCCGGCAGCGGCATCGGGACGGCACCGTCGTGCGTCACAGCATCGGTGCCAGCCCGTAAGCCGACTAATATCAAGCAGCTTCGCGGGGACCCGCCGAATCTTCCGGTTCGTCGGGTCCTCGCTTTTTTTCGGCGGATATGCCCGGGGCGGCCCCCGAGCGCCGCATCAACATCATTCGCGGAAGATGAGCTTGTGGCGTATCATTTGTCCGGCCGGCGGATGGCGCTGCGCCCACGCGTTCGCGAGATATTCATCGTGAAGTCTGGACTCGAACCGGGCATACAGGAAGAAGTCAACTTCGTCGTGACGGAGGACATGTGCCCGGCATTCGACGGGCACGTGGTTCATCGCGTTTGCGCGACGTGGACGATCGTACACTACATGGAGCTGGCAGGCCGGCGCATTCTGATCCAGTTTCTGGAGCCCGATGAAGAGGGCGTCGGGAGCCATGTCACATGCGATCACCTCGGGCCGGCCCCGGTCGGCTCGACGGTGCGGGTGATCGCCAGCGTGGCGGATGTGAGCGATCGGGAACTGGTCTGCGACGTGGTAGCGTTTCGCGAAGCGAAGCTGATTGCCAGCGGCAAGACAGGGCAGCGCGTATTTCCGCGCGAAGTGCTGGACCGAATCCTCAAGGCGTCGAAATAATGCGGGAATCGCCGGGCGGGGAAGGCCCCGGCGGCCGTGGCACGGAGAATGCCCAGTGCATTAGTGAGAACGCTCTTGACGGGCGGCAGCCGTGGCCGGCGACGGCGCGCCGCGGGCGGCATGATGAGGTGCGTCCATGGCAATCGCCGAACAGATCGAAAAGGAAATGAACGAGATGGATATCCGCGTTTTTGTTCGAGGCGTGAACAACAAGGAAGAGCTGCGGGCGCTGGCCCTGGACCGGGTGAGCCGCGGATTGCATCGGTTCGCCCGGCGCATCCGCAACGTGAACGTCCGCGTGGAGGATGAGACGGGTCCGCGGAAGAAGGGCATCGACAAAGTGTGTTCGATCGAGGTGGAGTTCCCGCGCGGCGGCGACGTTCGCGTGCGGGAAGTGGGGGATGACCTGCGGGCGGTGATTGAGTTGGCGCTGTCTCGCGTCAAGGCGGCGATGGGTCGCGAAGTCGGCAAGCGAAAGCGCGGCATTGGAGAAGGATGAGCGTTGATTAGTCTTTTTGAGGCTCAAATTCGTCTGAGCGCTGCACAAGGAGCATGGGCATGACTCGCTATGTCGTACTCTTGAAGTTCACCGAAAAGGGCGTCACGCACATCAAGGACTCGCCGGAGCGAGCGGCCGCCTTCGTGACCGCGGTCGAGAAGGCGGGCGGCAAAGTCGAATCGCAGTACTGGACGATTGGCGCTTACGACGGCGTCGTGGTATTCACCGCCCCCGATGAGACCACCGCGGCCGGCCTGGTGCTCGGGCTGGCGAAGGCGGACGCGGTGTCGACGTGCATGCTGCGGGCGTTTGATCGCGGCGAATTCGCGAAGGTGCTGGGCAAGGCGGGCTAGCCGCCACTGCCAAAAGCGATGGAGCTTACGTAATGGCTGTAAGTCGAACACCGTCGCGGTGCATGGAGCCCGGCACTTGTATGATATGGAAGGCCACCCAGGAGCTGCGTATGGAATCATCAAAGCAAGTCGTTCAAGAGGTGCTGGACCGTCTGCCGGACGACTGCACGCCGGAGGACGTCCAGTATCACCTTACGTTGCTGAGACCATTCGGAATCGGCGAGAGCTTGCACGTCACGAACCGCCCATTTTGCATAACGAAGCAAGAACACGGTTTAAGAATGGCAAATCGTCTGCGCGGTCGTTGGCAGACGTAACTAAGCTTGCTGGGCTCAATCGACTCGAATTTGTAATCAACGCTGCCTAGTGAGCGAATCGGAGTGGATCATGCGAAAGACAGACACGACCGTGAAGGAATTGGTAGGATGGATTTCTTCGGGCGAACTCCAGCTTCCCGAAATGCAGCGGAGATATGTCTGGCGAGCACCACGCGTTCGCGACCTTCTTGATTCGATGTATCGCGGCTATCCGAGCGGGTCAATTCTGGTTTGGGAATCCGAAAAGGCAGTGCCGACGCAGGAATTTGCGGTAACTCAAAGTGAAAGCCCATTCAAGGGCCACAAGCTTCTATTGGACGGCCAACAGCGCCTCACTTCGCTCTCCGCTGTTCTACGCGGCGAACCTGTAAGGGTTCGCGGTCGGCGGAAACCAATAGAAATCCTCTTCAATCTGGAGCACCCGGATGGCCTGTGGGAGTTCACCGAAGTCGACGCCGATCAGGAATCCATTCTCGAATCAAATGATGAAGGCGATGAAATCGACGCCGATGACGAAGATGATGCCCAACGCGAAGAACTTAATCTTCAAGAGCGAATAAACAAGCTCACCTTCGTCGTCTCAAGCAAGTCACTAGCGGCCCTTCCCAATTGGGTACCGGTATCCGAAGTCTTTCGGTCCGACAGTGACAGCCAGTTTTTGAAACGAGCGGGCGTTACAGGCTTTGAGGATCCCCGTTATGAGAGGTACTCGGCGAGGCTTCAGCGTTTACGGAGCATTCGCAACTATCCTTACGTCATGCAAGTGCTTGAGCGGGACCTTGGCTACGAGGAAGTCGCCGAGATTTTCGTTCGCGTTAACTCGTTGGGAGTGAAGTTGCGAGGTTCCGATCTTGCCCTGGCGCAAATCACGGCCAGGTGGCGAGATCTCCTTACTCAACTTGAAGCGTATCAGGAAGAATGTGAAGATCGCTGGTTTTCATTCGACTTAGGGCTTCTTGTTCGCACAATGGTCGTATTTGCCAGCCAACAGAGCAGATTTCGTACAGTCGGCAATCTTCCCATCGCGAACCTAAGAAGGGGCTGGGAACAAGCGAAGGAAGGCCTGGATTTTACAATTAACTTCTTGAAGTCAAATGCGGATATTGAAGACGAATCGCTGCTATCTTCACCGTTCTTGTTCATTCCCATTGCTGTGTTTAGCCAGATTAGAAAGGGCCGTCTAAGCGCTAAGGATGAGCGGCAGTTGCTATATTGGCTTCACCTTGCGAACGCACGTGGGCGTTACTCGCGGGGATCCAGCGAGACTCTACTCGATAGTGATCTGGGACATCTCTTCAAGGGAGCATCACCGGAGCAACTCATCCAAAACGTTCACCAACAATTTGGCCGCTTAATGTTTGACGCTTCGGAACTTGTTGGGAGGAATCCGCAGAGCCCGTTGTTTCCGCTAATGTTCCTGGCGCTGAAGGCACAAGGAGCCAAGGATTGGTACAGTGGATTAAGTATTTCGCTAACTCATCAGGGAAGGCTGCACTTTATTCAGTACCATCATATTTTTCCTAAGGCGGCATTGCGTGGCCGTGTCTCTACCAGAGACATCAACGATGTCGCAAACATGGCATTTATTTCCGGTCGCACAAACAGGAATTTAGGAAGCAAGGAACCGGCAAAGTATCTGCCACTCATAATTAAGGAACGCGGTGAAGTCGCATTGACCAGTCAAGCGGTTCCATTGGATCCTAGTTTACACAAGATTGAGAATTACTTGAAATTTCTGGAAGTGCGGCGCGATCTGCTTACGAAGGCTGTGAATGATCACATCGGCGCAGCCATCGGGCCAGTCTGAGTCAAAATACTGCAATGAACGTTCAAACGAATATCGGTAGCCTGACGTTCTTGAGCATTCGCTACGAAAAGCACAACCATCGCGCCGTCGTCACCTTCAACCGCCCGGATGTCCTCAACGCCGTCAACGGGCCCATGCTGATGGAGCTGATCCAGGCTTTTCAGGATGCGGCGTGGGATGACGACGTGCGCGTGCTCATCCTCACCGGCGCCGGTGACCGGGCCTTCTGCACGGGGGCCGATGTGAAGGAGCAGGCCGATGAGTTCGTCGGCCAGCCGAACGCGTACTACAAGTGGATGGGCCTGTTCATCGAGTGCCACGAGAAGCTGCGCAACCTCGGCAAGCCCACGATCGCCCGGCTCAACGGCATGGTCGTCGGCGGCGGCAACGAGTTCAACCTGTCGTGCGACCTGGCCATCGCCGCGGATGACATCATCATCAAGCAGGTCGGCGCAGCGCGCGGCAGCGTCGCGGCGGCGGGGGCGACGCAGTTTCTGCCACTGGTCGTCGGCGATCGCCGTGCCCGCGAGATTCTCTTCCTCTGCGAGGACATCCCCGCGGCACGCGCGCTGGAGTGGGGCCTGGTCAACCAGGTCGTGCCGCGCTCGCAGCTCGACGCCGCGGTCGATGCCATGGCGGCGAAGTTGATCGACAAGATGCCCGAGTGCCTCCGCTACGCCAAGCAGCAGCTCAACTTCTGGCGCGACCTGTCGTGGCACCTGACGATCGGCCACGCGCGAGACTGGCTGGCGATCCACAACCTGTCGCCGGAGGTGGCGGAGGGCATGCGTGCGTTTGTGGAGAAGCGGCCGGTGGACTACACGGGGATGAGGGAGGCGGCGGGCGAGGGTCCGGCGGGCGCGGGATAGCCGCGAAGGGTGGGTCGTGCTCGACCCACGTCGTCTTTGGAAGCGATGCGGCCGTCGAGGCGCTTGTGGGCGGATGAGAATGGTGGGTCGAGTACGACCCGCCCTACGTGACTTGTCATGGATACGGGCTACTCAACGGACCACCGGGGGTCTTCTGCTAACAACTCCGCAAGCTCCTTGCATCGTTCTTCGACCCTGATTTGAATGTCAAGTGGTTCCGATCGAAAATCATGCTTAGCGGCGTCGATGGCGGCGTCGGTCAAGGCTCGCGCTACCTGGCGGTAGGCGACTTCATCCAACTCGTCCAGAAAGATGCAATCACAAGTCTCGCATTCCAACAGGTGCTGCACAGTCTCTGCGGCTACATCCGGATTGCGCCTTAGGGCATCCAATGTTCTACACCAGATCTTCGAAAATGTGCGGCTGTTTATGGCCCAGTCGCGCTGTTCGCTTACGGCGACGATGATCGACATCGGCGTGCCCTTTTGAATCGCGATGATTGGCACAAAGACGAACCCTTCGAACCCCCGCGATTCTACCTGCATTCGGACGGTCCGCGAAGTCCCTTGCCGTCACATCGAGGCACGCGTCCGTGTGCTTAACGTACCTTCGCGCGGGCATGTGGCACGTTTTCGGAGCGGAATAAATGCCTCGCGCAGGGGAAAAAGGTTCCGCGCAGGGCGAAAAATGTTTCGCGCCCATGGAAAAATGTTTGGCCGGGTGGCCTCTATGAGCAAACTCCTGTCAAGCGGTTCGGGATCGATCGCGGTTT
>CAYOZN010000032.1:0-49621 GCA_964408455.1 uncultured Planctomycetaceae bacterium | reverse complement strand
TGGTTCGCGGCAGCAACTTTCGCTTCGATTGCCGGCCCGAGCCATTGATCGAAGAATAGTGACTAACCGTGCGGCAGATCGAATCGCCGGTGTAGCATGTCCAACGATTCCGACAATCCCCGTCACCTGCTGCGACTGCGATGGGCGCTGGCGATCGTGCTCTGCGCGGTCGCGGCGGTCGCCGTATGGCAGCGCATGCGCAATCGGCCCGACGAACAGGCCAGCGCCTATGCCGTGCATCCCGAGACGCTGCGCAGCATGGTCTGCGATCATTGCGGCGCGACGATGAAGATGACCGCTTCCGAATTCGACCGGGCGCGCCGCAACGTGCATCCTGAGACTCACATGCTCACCTGCCCCGAATGCAAAGAGCCGCGCCTCTGGCGTGCACCGTCGAGCCGGGCCTTCGGCAGCTTCAAGCCGTCCAGCGAGCAGATTAACGGCGCCATTGACCAGGGCGACGACGAGTACGCCCCCATGAAGCCCAACGTCGGCGTCGACCGGAAGCGAAAAACGCCGCCGAGGTAGACGCTTCAGTTCGGGCGGGCCGTAATCCAGACCACGTCATCCCACGTCACGAAGTACAGGTCCTGTCCGTTCTGCGCCTTGAGGACGAGAAACTCGTTGGTAGCCTGGGCGACTTTGCCGAGGATTTCGCCCTTGCTCCCGGTCAGAACGTGCACTTCGAGCAGCATGCCCTTGTCACCATGCTTGGTGATCAAGGGTTCAAAGTCGGCATATCCGCCCTTGCCGGCCGCCATCAATTGTGCCGGGCTGGATTGATTCCAACCCAGGGCGACGAACAGCGCGACCGCCAAGCCTGTCACCGCCACCAACCCGCCCGTTCGATGCTTCAGCATGTTTATTCCTCCCTAAAACCTGGCCGCTGCCGCTAACCACACCGGCTGGCGGGCAACGCAGGCGGGATTCTAAAAACATGCCGGCCGAATGTCGCGGGATGAATTTGCCCCTGGGAACTGGCTGAGATCTGTCGAATGATCTGGGTTCGCGACACGGCGTTGGACGCCCGTTGCATCGGGCCGCACTTGTGTCACAATCCGGCAAAGCGGAATCGCCTCATGACGAGCGCAACAGATTCAGCGTGGACGGTCGATCTGCACGGCGTCCGCAAGACGTACGAGGGCCGCGTCGAGGCGCTGAAGGGCATCGACGTGCGGGCGGGTGCCGGCGAGATCTTCGGCCTGCTCGGCCCCAACGGCGCCGGCAAGAGCACGCTCGTCAAGATCATGCTCACGGTCATCCGTGCCGACGCGGCTGGGGGCAGCGTGCTCGGGCAACCGATCGGGCACACGCCCACCAAGGAGCGCATCGGCTACCTGCCGGAGGGCCACCAGTATCCGGGCTATTTGTCGGGTGTGCGGCTGCTGGACTATTACGCGGCTTTGGGCAAGGTGCCGCGTGCCACGCGCCGGCAGCGGGCGCAGGTGCTACTGGATCGTCTCGGCATGGCCGACTGGGCGAATCAGCGCGTGAGCCGCTATTCGAAGGGCATGCTGCAACGGCTGGGCATTGCGCAGGCCCTGATGAACGATCCCGATCTGATCGTGCTGGATGAACCGACGGACGGGCTGGATCCGATCGGCCGGCGCGACGTGCGCGTGCTGCTACAGGAGCTGAAGCGGCAGGGCAAGACGATCTTTCTGAATTCGCACCTGCTGGGTGAACTCGAGCTGGTGTGCGACCGCGTGGTCATTCTGCTCAACGGTCAGATCGTGCGGCAGGGCGTCCTCGCGGAGTTGTTGAAGGACACGCTGGAGACGCGCGTCAGCGTTCAGGGTTCGCTGGAGGGCCTGCGCGAGGCGATCGGCCGCTTCGAGGCCCAGGTGGAGGGCTCGACCATCGTGCTGCCGGGGCAGAACGCAAGGCAGCTGAACGAGTTGATCGACCTGCTGCGGGCGCGAGGCATTCTGATTGAGTCGGTGGTGCCGCGGCGCGTGAACCTGGAGGACGTGTTCGTGGCGGCGATGGGCGGTGGAGCCCGGGTGGGGGCGGCGCCGGTGGCGCGGCCGGCGGCGGGAGGTGATCGGGCATGATGCAGCTTCGCGCCCTGATTCTCGATTGCCTTCGCGACGCGCTGGATCGGCGGTTGTTCTGGGTCATGGCGGGCATCAGCGCACTGATGGCGCTGATGATGGCATGCATCAGCTTCGACGAGACGGGCGTCCACGTCCTGTTCGGGCTCCGCGATATCGAAACGGAGATCTTCGCGCCCGGCGATTCCCGCGGCCGCGGCGTGATCGGCATGATCCTCACGCGTTATATCGGCGAATACTACATCGGATGGGTCGGCATCATCATCGCCCTGGTGGGAACGTGCGGCATCTTTCCCGCCATGATGGAGCGCGGCGCGATCGACGTGCTGCTGGCCAAGCCCATTTCGCGGCCGATGCTGTTCGCAGGAAAGTACATCGGCGCGATGGTCTTCGTGTTCATCCAGGCGGCCATCTTCGTCGTGCTGACGTTTCTGGTCGCGGGATGGCGGTGGAATTACTGGTCGTTGCAGTACCTGTGGTGCATACCGCTGATCGTACTTCTCTTCAGCTACGTGTATTGCTTCACGGCGCTGTTCGGGATCATGACGCGCAGCGCGATGTCGGCGCTGTTGCTTTCGGTGGTGGCCTGGATCGGCATCGCGGCGCCGCAGATTGCCTATGAGACGCTGGTCGGGCTACCGGCCGTGGGCCAGGAAGTGGACCCGCGCTGGATTCGGGCTGCGGAAATCGTCAAGACCGTGGTGCCCAAGACGCGCGACATCACGTGGATCGCCGCCAAGCTGATCGAGGCGGATCTGACGGCCGATGTTCCGGCGGCGGTGCCCGACAGCGATGACTCGACCGGTGCATCGCAGCCGTCCATCTTCGCGCCGGACGTAGATCGCATGGTCGAGGCACAGCTTCAGATCGGCGACGTGCCGATTGTCCGGTCGATCGTCACGTCGCTGATGTTCGAATGCGCGGTGGTCGGCGTGGCGATGTGGAAATTCTGGCGGCGGGACTTTTGACGACAAGTCGTGCGGAGGCTGCTCGCATCGGGAATCAGGTGCGGGGGCGATCGGGACTAATCCTGCGGGGCGGCGGCGCCATCCTTGAGGACGCGGCCGCCGTTGCCGCCGCCATAGCCGCGTCGGAGCCACTCGTCCGGCACCTCAACCTCGTAGAACAGATCGAGCAGGCGCGGCTCGTCGAAGGGCGTCAGTTCGTAGAGCACGAACCGCTCGGTGCGGCGCTCGAACAGGCGCAGTTTGCAGGCGGGCGTCGGCGAAACGCGATCGGCATTGTCGAGACGATCGGCAAAGACGACGACGCCGCGACCGCGAACCTTTGCCGAGAGATGGACGGACTTGCGGCTGAGCGTCCAGCCGTAGGTGAGGCCCAGGACCTGCACATCCGATGGGGCGGCGGCCAACATGAGGCCATGCTTGAGGCGCCGATGAACAAAGGCGGCAAAATCGCGATCGTCGTCGCACTCCCAGTCGGTATCGAAGTCCTGCTCTTTCAGGGCCGCGTAGAAGGCCTCGAAGGTGTGGGGCTCGAGCTGGAGCTCGCTCATGATGAAGGCGGGCTCTCTCGGCCAGTCGTAGGCGACGTATGCTGCAAGGGCGATTGCCGCAGCCAGTGACGCGGGAACGGCCCAGCGAAACCGTCGCCCCGCGGCCTTGCGCGCCGGCGGTGTCGTGGCAGTGTCGCCGGAGGCGGGCGCGTACGCTGCTGCGCCGTTCGCGCCGGGCTGACTGCCGTTGGACGACGCGGCGGAGGCAGCTTCAGGTTCGAACAGGCGGCGCAGGGCGGAGTCGATCCGGGACTGAAGTTCCAACTCGGCCCGCAGTCCCGCATCGTCCCCGAGCAGGCGCTCGAATTCCGCCGCTTGCTGGTCGGTCAGACGACCATCCAGGTGTGCGTTGAGCAGCAGCTCGAATTGTTCGCCGCGATTGCCGTTCATACTTGTCCGTCGCCGGATTCACGCCGGGTGCGCCAGAAGTCCGCCAGTTTCCGCCGCAGAAGCTGCCTTGACCGGTGTACGTGGCTCATCGCCGTACCCTCCGGAATGTCGAGCAGCCGCGAGATTTCCGAATATTCGAGTCCCTCGAGGGTTTTTAACAGGAGACATGCCCTGGCCGTGGCGGACATCTCTTCGAGCGCATGAAGCACCCGATCGTCGAAATGGGTCTGCTGTTCCGACAGGTATCCGGACACGGCCCCAAGCCCGGCCCCAACGCCCGTCCAGGGGGCCGCACGGTCCTCCAACTCGATCGCATCCCCCGCGTTCAGACTGATTCCCGCCCGCCGCTTTTCCTTGCGGCCCACATTCATCGCCACGTTTCGCACCATCTGGGCCATCCATGCCGTAAAGTTGGTGCCCGCCTCGAACTGGTCCAGCTTGGACAGGGCGATCATCGCGGCCTCCTGCACCACGTCGTCGGCGAGGCTGCGGTTGCGGACGGCCGCGGCTGCAATCAGCCAGAGAACGCGAGACGCCTGCTGGAACTGCGCGGCAAAGCGTCGCCCCGCCTCGGTCGGCGGGCAGGCGGCTGTCACCCGTTTGCTGGTCGCCGTGTGCGGGGTCATCGCGGTCGTAAATAAGATGTCGCAGCCGGCAGCGGTTTCTTGCAGGCAGGGACCGCACTCCGCCGGACGTGTGTGTCACAGGGGCAATGTCGCGACGCTGTCGACGCCCCCGCAAGACCGGTCGTTATACATTCTACCCGTTGATAGAGACACCGGCAGGCCGTTTGTTACCGGCTATTCAGTACATTCGGCCATCGGTGACCGGCCGTTCACCACGGCCGGGCGCTCGTGTCGGGCCCGCGGAGACTGGCATGAAAAAGGCCAGCCGCGCCCGATTGGCGCGGCCGGCCTGCAAAAGCGAACGGTCGTTCAGCGGGCGTTTAGCAACCCGGGCCGTCCAGCAGCTTCTGGACGAAGTCATCCACGTCGTCCAGTGTCGCCCCGCCAGCGCCATCGACGTCGGCACACGAGCAATCGCCACCCGCGCCGAGCAGGCAATCCACAAATCCCTGGACGTCGTCGCCGGCAAGCTGCTGATCGCCGGAGAGATCTCCCGGGCATGTGCAGTCGCCCGGCGCCGGTGTCACCATGCTGGCCGCGTAGATTCCGACACCGGCGGCGTTGTTGCCGATGCTGTTCGGCGCCCAGTTGTTGAATGTGACCGAGTTCAACTGCCTGCCCACCACGTCAAAGTTCTGCGGACCGGCGAGCAGTGACGCCGCCGTGACCCTGCCGTGGATGACATTGAGCGGCTGAGCCGCGAGGCCGCGATCTACATTGCCGGCACCATCGAAGCCATCGCCTCCGCTCAGCGGGCCGGTCAGCCGCGACTGTTCGGCGACGCCCGGTCCCGGAGGCTGAGCGATGGGGTTGTTGTTGGCGAACCAGTCCGGCGCGTCGAAGCGGACGGTGACCGACGAGTTGTCGGTGAAGCCGAGTGTCATGTCGAAGTCACCTCCGCCTTCGGACGCATCGTAGAGGATGCCGAACTCGAACGAAGCATCGAGCGGTGCGGTCGGCGGGATGGCCGTTGTGCTGGCGGGCACATTCTTGCCGTCGCCCAGCAGGCTCGGATCCCACGTCGGCGAAATGCCGATGTCATCGCCATCGACGACCAGATCGAACACATCCCGGCGGAAGCCGACGTGGACCGTGTCGAGCGCTGGCGCCGATCGCCGTTCGAGCCAGTACGTCAGGTTCCCGAGCGTGAGGTTTCCGGCGGTGCCGCCGATCGAGTTCGCGGTGCCGATGGTCAGCCCGCGATCGCCGATCGAGCGGTAGCCGTCGACCGAATCCGGCTGATTCGACTCGCCGGTATGAACCAGGCCGTTCCAGTTGTAGTTGAGCAGCACGAACTGCTCGCCGGGGCAGCCGGCGCCTTCCAGCGAACAGTCGGTGCAGAGCCCGAGGAACATGCCGTCGTTCAGGAGGCAGTCTTCTTCGGTGGTGTTGGTGCATGCTCCGTCGGCGCAGCACGCGCCCACGGTGCCGGGGTCGATCTGTTCGCATTCATCGAGAATCGCGTCGCCGTCGCAGTCGGTGCTGACGGCCGGCGCACCGATCTCGAGGTGCAATGTCCAGCTGTCGATGCTGCCGGTGTCGCCGCCCACCAGATCGCGAGCCGTCACGGTCCATTCGCCGGCGGCCGGCATATTCAGGAACGGCGCGAACGAGTTGACCGGCCGGAACGTGCCGACCGGGAAGGTGCCGTTGCAGTCGATGAACAGAGCGCTGGCATCGTCGAAGACGATGTCAAAACCATCATCCGAGACACAGTTGTTGTCCCAGAACCGCCGCGTGACGCCGTCGTGCGTCAGCTCGATTTCAAGATCGCCGACGAACGAATGCGTGACCTGCATCGACAGCGTGATGCGGGTGACGACGCCGGCATCGGCCACGTTGATCGTGCTGGTCGCGTCGCCGCCGCCCACATCGGGAACGGCGACCGGCGTGTCGATCGACGGATAGGACATCGGCGTGCCGGGTTGACCGCTGTTGGGCAGCAGATCGTTGGAATCGACGACGCCGTTGTCGTTGCAGTCGCATCGATCGGTGGTGCCGGGCGCCGGCGTGCAGTCGGTGTCATCGCCGAGATAAGTGCCGCCTGCATTGTCGCACTCGGCCTGGAAGTCGACGGAGCATGCGAAGTTGCCCGGCGACGTCTCGACGCAACATGCGCCCACGGCCGGGCACGCATCGGGCGTGCACATGGTGGCGTCGCCGAGATACAGGCCGCCGGCCGCATCGCACGCGGCCTGGTTGCCGTCGGTGTTGCAACTGCCGGAAGGCAGACAGCACGCACCCACCATGCACGCGTTGCCGCTGGTGGCGCATTCGGTGCCATCTCCGAGGTAGACGCCGCCGATCTGGTCGCAGGCGGCTTCGGTGCCGTCGGTACATTGACCGGCGGCGCAGCAGGCGCCGACGGGCGGACAGGAGACAAGCAGGGAGTAGGAACCAGTGGCGCCGTTCCAGCCTGCGATTCGAATGTAATACGTGTTGCCTTCGAAGACATCGAGTTGAATGTGGGAGTGGTTTCCGGGTCCGCAGACGCCGAAGTTATCGTCGTTGCAGGCAAGCTCGGTTGAAGGTGGGCATGCGTCAAAGATGGCCAGGCTGGTGTCGTATCCACTCCCGCACAGGCTGAAGGCGACGTTGCCGGTGCAATCGGCCTGCCAGGTATGCCAGACGCTGGCGGTATCCAGCGTGCCTGCGCAGCTGGAATCATTGACGCCGGTCGCACCGACGCTGGCGCCGTTGTACGCCACGCCGGTCTGAACCGGAATCGCGTTTACGCATTCGTCGTGACACAGCGAATCCGCACAGGTGGAACCGTTGCCCTGATAGGTGCCGCCGAGAATGGTGCAGATGGATTCGTTGTTGACTTCTTCGCAGCCGCCGGGGACGCAGCAGGCCCCGCCGCAAACGACATCGTCACAGGTGGAGCCATCGCCCTGCCAGGTGCCGCCGCCCGCTTCGCAGATCGCCTGTGTCGCGGCAAGCGTGCAGAGACCATCGCTGCCGCAGCAGGCGCTGGCCGGGCACCCGCCGGCGCACGTCGTGTCGTCGCCGAGGTACAGGCCGCCCAGATCATCGCACTCGGACTCAAAGGCAACCTGGCACACGCCGCCGACGCAGCAGCCGCCCACGACGTTGGAGCATTCGAGGGTAAAGCTTGAGGGGCCTACGACGGATGGCTGGTTGAACCCTTCCTGGCCGCACTGGAACCAGTAGGTCGTGCCGGCCGAGGCGAAGAACGTGGATACTTCGGGATTACCGGGATCCGGGCAGGCGCCGGCGCCATCACCGCATTCCTGGCAGTCGACTTCGTTGGGTCCGGGAACAGGCGGAACAGAACTGAATGCGCCGCCGAAGCAGTCGTCGTCCGGATTGGGCGAGAGGCTCTGCCACACGATGAGCACGTTGTCCTGGCCTACGAGCGGCGCCCACGTGACGGTCGCTTCGCAATCCTCGGTCGCCGTCCAGCGATACCAGACGTCGCGCTTCACGACGCCGACGGTTCCGTCGCAGCTTCCGATGCCGCTGCCGGGGGCTCCGTCCTGTGCGATGGAGTTGTCGATGACCGTCGAGAACGGGACGGTGATATTCTGTGCGGTCGTGCAGTCATCGTTGCAGACAAAGGAGCCGTCGCAGGTGGTGCCGTCGCCGCGATAGGAGCCGCCGCCGGAGAGGCACGCGTTTTCATCGCCGGTGTCGACGCAGCCGGTCGATCCGCAGCAGGCGCCGGTGGTGCAGGCGGCTCCGACAACCGCGCAGCTGGTGCCATCGCCGAGATAGACGCTTCCGCCGGCCTCGCAGTCCGCCTGCGACAGGTTAGCACACTGTCCGCCACCGGTGCAGCAGGCGCCAAAGGCGGGGCATTCGTCGGGGGTGCAATCGGTTCCGTCGCCGAGATAGATGCCGCCGGCGTTGAACTGACAGTCGAAGGCATCGTTGCTGGGGATCACGGTGCAGCCATTGACGGGATCGCAGCAGGCGCCGAAGGCACAGGCGGCGCCTTCCACGGCGCACGTCGTATTGTCGCCCAGGTATGCGCCGGAGAAGTCGGCACATTCGGTCGCCGTCAAATCGAGACAGGCGCCGCTGCCGATGCAGCAGGCACCCAACGGGGGGCAGGTGACCAGGAGCGTGTAGTCGCCGGTGGCGCCGCCGAAACCGGCGACGCGAATGGCGTAGGCAAACCCGATGATGGCCTGAAACTGAACCTGCGACTGCGGCGAGCAGATGCCAGTGGCATCGTCGTTGCAGGCGAGCTGGTTGGCAGGCGCAACCGGGCAGAAGGGATCGAAAACGGAGAGCGTGGTATCGAAGGTGCTGCCGCAAAGCGAGACGGTGATGGTGCCGGTGCAGTCGGCGATCCAGGTGTGCCAGACGTCGGCAGTATCGCCGGATCCGCCGCAGCTCGAGTCGTTGACGCCGGTGGCACCGGCCGTATTGCCGTTGAAGGGCGTGTTCGTGAAGACCGTTATTGGATTGGCGCAGTCGTCGTTGCTGGGCTGCGCCGCCGCGGGCGATGCGATCAGAATTGCCGCGGCTGCGAGAATCGAAAGGCGACGCCGGATGCCGCCGATCGCGGCCCGGCATCGACAGTTGCACAATTCTGCCCGTCCGTTCTTTCCTCTACTCGTGAACATGCTTGGCTCCTTCTCGCGGAATGGTTTCACGACCAGCTCGCAATGGCCGCCGAGACGTAATGCGGTTCTGCCGGGACACGCTCGTCGAGCGGGCCCGAATGAGGCTCGATGGATGGCGGCGAGTGGCGGATCGATCTCCCGCTTGTCGGCGCGAGAGGGACGGCCTCGTGCATCGATCCAGCTAATGCCTTGTGTTTGACACGCCGCCCGCGGAGACCCGGTTGACTGCGATGGTTGAATGCCGGCAGTCCTGGGTTCCCGGCGTCGATTCTATCGAAACCGGCAAGCGGACCGATAGATTAGAATTGGTACATTGATTGGAGATTTGTAACAATCGGTGGAAGCGCTCGTCCGGGCGTCGTTCAGCGAAATATCGCCGTTTTCGCTGGGTTTGGCCGGGATCGCGCCCGGCCGGCTCGATGCTACTGCATCGTGAAAGATCACGGAAAGTGCATTACTCTTCCGTCAGGCCTCGGTCTTGAGGGATCGCGACATCAGCTCGCTGAGGGTGGCGATGACTTCCTTGCCCTCGAACAGCACGCCGTGGATGGCCTCGGTGATCGGCATTTCCACTTCATAGCGCCGGGCGAGTTGATAGACGCTCTTGGTCGTGGGAATGCCTTCGATGACTGAACTGGTAGAGGCGATGACTTCTTCCATGGTCCGGCCCTTGCCGATCTGTTCGCCGGCGGATCGGTTGCGGCCGACCGGCGAGATGCACGTCGTGACCAGATCGCCCATGCCGGCGAGGCCGGCGAAGGTCTCGGGCCGGGCGCCCATGGCGACGCCGAGCCGCGTGATCTCGACCAGGCCGCGGGTGAGCAGGGCTGCCTTGGCGTTGTCGCCGGCGCCCAGGCCGTCGATGATGCCGGCGGCAATGGCGATCACGTTCTTCGTCGCGCCGGCCAACTCGACGCCGAGGAGATCGGTGTTGGTATAGACGCGGAACCACTGGCTCGAGAACGTCTGCTGGACGAGTTGTGCCAGGCTGATGTCCTCGCTGGCGGCAACCAGGGTGGCGGGCAGGCACTGGGCCAGTTCCTGGGCGATGCTCGGGCCGCTGAGTGCCACGCCGGGGGCATTTCCCACCACGTCCTGAATGATCTGAGTCGGCCGCAGCAGCGTGCCATTCTCGATGCCCTTGGAGACGCTGGCGACGGCCACGCCGCGCGGATATGCCACGCCGACGCGCTGCCACACCTTGCGGAGGTACTGGCAGGGCACCGCAGAGACCACCAGCTCCGCCCCCGCGAAGACCGCGGCCGGATCGGTGCTGAAGGACACGCGCTCGGGGATGCGCAGGCCCGGCAGGTGCCGCTTGTTTTCGCGATGGAGCTTCAGCGACTCGATCTTCTCGTCCGACTGGCCCCACATGCGCACGGAGATGCCGCGGTCGGCAAGCATGACGCTGCAAACCGTGGCCATCTGGCCATCCCCGATGACGGCGACGCGTTCGATCATGCGCAACTATTTACCTCCGGATCGGAGTTGAAGCAACGGAAAAGGCGATCTTGGCCTCCGAAGGACGGGCTGCTTGACCACGGCACGGCCGCTCGTTGCAATCGCGCGCGTGATGGCGGATCAAATCAGTCGAGCTTCGCGGGAGCAGGTCACACGGCTGATTGCGTTCATTGCCGCGGCGGCGATGGTGTATCTTGCCCTGCCGGAGCTGCTGAACGAGCGTCAGGTTTTCAAGGGCCACTTCGCGGCATTGGCGGAATCGCTTGCCGAATTTCGTCTCGATATCGAGTGGTCGAAGGACAGTACTCTCCGCCCGGGCGAACTCATCGTGGTCGGCACCGAAGGCACCGGGGCGCGCGTCTATTGCGCCTACCCGCCGCTGCCGGCCGTCCTGATGGTGCCATTCGTGTGGCTTGGCGCCTCGCTCTCCGTGGAGACGATGTGCCGCCTCGTCAGTGTCATCAACGTGCTGCTGTTCGATCGCGTGCTGGATCGCTGGCCGCAGCGAGCGGGGCTCGGTCCGCTGAGCGGCGCGGCGCGATGGCTCCTGCTGCTGACGTTCGCCTTCGGTTGCGCGACGTGGCCCAACGCGCTGCACGCGGGGGACTGGCATCTGGCCCATGCGGTGGCGCTGGGGGCGTTTCTGCTGGCGCTGGGCGAGGAAGGGCGGCGCGGGCGCGGTTGGCTGGTGGGCGTGTTCATCGGGCTGGCGATGATGGCGCGGCCGACGACGGGGCTGGCGGCGGTGTTCTTTGCGCTCAGCCGCGTGGGGACGCGCGATTGGCGCGGGCTGGCGGCATTCGCGATCGGTCCGGTGGCGAGTGTCGGACTGCTGGCACTTTATAACCTGGCGCGATTTGGTTCGCCGCTCGACTTTGGATATGACCGCATGCTGCTGAGCGGCGAGGGGGCCGCGCTGATGCAGCGGCTGGGGCAGTTTCACGTTGCCTACGTGCCGCGTAACTTTTTCTGGTTTTTCCTGGCGCCGCCGTGGATGCCGCTTCGGAACGGGCAGTGGCTGCCGGGCTACGACCCGCGCGGTCTGAGCCTGTTCATCGCGACGCCGGCGTTTCTGTATGCCGTGGCGGCCGCGCGGCATATCCGGGCTGACGCGGTGGTGCGGCATGCAATCGTCGGCGTCGGGCTGTGCCTGCTGCCGCTGCTCATGTACTTCAATACCGGATTCTGGCAGTTCGGGCATCGTTTCAGCATGGACTATCTGCCGCTCGTGTTCATCTTGATGCTGGCGGGCATGCGGCCGGTGGTGTCGCGCGCGGCCATGACGCTGATGATCGCGGCGGTGGCGATCCATGCCTATGGGCTGCTCGTGGATCCCGTGGCACGAATACCGATCTTGATGATCCCCTAATGGCGCGAACGGCGTTTGCACATGGCAGGTAACCCGAGCGGATCATGCGCCGCCGGAGGCCTCGGCTTTGCTTTGATTCGATCCCGCAGGTTGTGTCGAGACGCAGATTACACAGCCATGCCGCCCGTGCCGCCGCCGGAGTTTTGAAGGGTCCTAGGGGCAGGGGGCGATTTCGGGGGCCAGTGCGGCCGCGGAGAAGGCCGCGATGTCGTCGGTGGCGTCGAGGTTTGCAGTGAGGCCGTCGCCGTCGGGGTCGATGCCGTCGCAGGCCGCGCCGCCGGACAGGATGCACTCGACCAGCAGGGGCACGTCGCGGCCATCCACGAGGCAGTCGGCGTTCAAGTCCGATCGCGGTTTTCCGCTCGCGTCCGCCGGAACGCATGCCGAGGCCGTTGGGCACGCATCGGTTTCGTTTGTTACACCGTCGCCGTCGGAGTCGGCGTCGCAGATGTCGCCCAGCCCGTCGCCGTCAGCGTCGGCCTGATCGGTGTTGGCAATCGCAGGGCAGTTGTCGCAGGCATCGGCCACCCCATCCCCGTCAGTTTCCTCCTGCCCCGGATTGAAAGCGTCTGGACAATTGTCGCAGCCGTTGATCAGTCCGTCGTCATCGTTGTCCGGCTCGCATGAATCGGGAATGTTGTTGACATTGCAATCTGCATTAACTGGTGATTGTTGTGTGATACAATAAAGCCTGAGTTGCGCCGGGCTGCCTCCATTCCCAGCATCAATCCAAAAGCTGGTTGCGGCACCTATAAAACCAAACTCACCTCGAACAAATGAATTATTCCCGACTGTCCAATTTTGGCAATGCCTGTTCGGCACGACATGACCTTCGAAATCTGTTCCCGTCCATGTATTACCTAATTGCGCACTACCCAATTCATCGCGATTCATGGGATTCGAAAGATTTTGCCCATCCCACAGATCCCCATTCGCCTTCACCACCAGCGCATTCCCCGCCGCATCGAAAATCTTGATGCTACCGCCATTCAACACGAGCCGCGTATTCGCCGCATTGTCCGCATCCGACATGATCGCCTTGTACTCTCGCCGCAGTCCCACACTCTCCGCAAGCTGCTGACAGATCGCATCCGCCCCCTCCAGCCCGCCGAAGTTGCCATTGTGCGTGATCGACGAGACGAAGACGCGATGTTCGTCCGGACCGACGCCGTCGCTGTTGTCGATGTCGCAGGCGTCCGGCAGGCCATTGTTGTTGCAGTCGTCGAACCCCGCCGGGCCGGCCAGCGCGCCGGTCTCACAAAACGTATTGAGCAGCCCGTTAAAGAGCCGTACCTCGTCGAGTTTGCCCTCAAACTGCCGCGAAGGCGTGCCGTTGCCCCACCATGCGCCCAGGAGCAGGGCGCCGCTGTTCTGCCCGAAGATGATCGGTGTGCCGGTGTCGGTCGTGACCAGCACGCCATCGCGATAGCAGCGGATGTTCAGCGCGGGCTGCGCCGCGACGAGAATCGAAACGTGGTGCCAGGTGTTGTCCAGCACGCCGGGGATCAGCGGTACGGTGAAACCATCGGGTCCCATGCCCAGGGCGAAGCGGATTGCCGCGCCGTCCGAAGCGTGCGCCTGCACTGCCCAGCCGGTGATGCCATTGTCGCCGCCGTGCGACTTGTCGATGATCGTCGCAATCCCATCGCCCCCCTGTTGATTCGGCGGGGCATTGATCCAGAACGAGAGCGAAAAGGACGTGCTGAAATCCATCAGCGGGCTGTAAGGAATGACCACGTGGTCGTTGGAGGCGTCGAATTGCAAGCAGTTGCCCACCTGGCCCGGCGCCCACTGGACGCCCGTGCCGGTGATCGTGCCGCTGAGCCCATTGCCCGAGGAGTCGAACACGGCGACGTCGGCAACTTCGTCAAGCCGCCATTGGCCGACAATGGTGGCGGCGGCGAAAACTTCGCCGGCGGCGGCTGCAAATAGCAAGATGCATGCGATCCGTGAGAGAGCGTGCATGGTGGTCCTCCGACACTCCGAACGGCATTGTACCCTGAGCGGTGGGTCAAGGGAGGGTGTCGGAATGTACGAAACGCGGCGCGCGGGGGTCCGACAGAACGGGCATCAAATCCGGGTGAAGCCAGAAACTCGCTGGGAGCTTGTATCAAACTACCAATAACACGAGCTACAGCCTGTGGAGCAGCGGCTTCGAAGCTGGTTCTAGCCTTCGAAGGTCCACGTCTCGCCGGGATTGAGTGCCTTGACGGTGACGCCCTCCGGCTTGAATGCCGAGATGTCTTCCGCGAGAAGGCCGGGGAACGTCTTGTAATGGATCGGAATTGCGATTTTGGGCTTGATGAACTCGGCCGCCATCTTGGCCAGCTCCGGCCCCATGGTGAAGCGATCGCCGACCGGTATGAACGCGATCTGCGGCTTGTAGATTTGGGCCAGGAGCTTCATGTCGCTGAACAGCGCGGTGTCACCGCAGTGATAGACCGTGACGCCGCCGATGTGAACCATGGCGCCCATGGGCTGTCCGAGATAGCGCTTATTCATGGACGATGAGTGAAAGGCCGGGGTAAAGGCGACCCAGCCGAAATCGGCCTTGATCCTGCCGCCGGTGTTGCCGGGCTCGCACTTGGCGTGGCCGTTCTCGTTGAGGTACTCCATGACCTCCCAGGCGCAGAAGACGGTCGCGTCATTGGCACGCGCGATGGCCAGCGTGTCGCCGAAGTGATCGGCGTGGCCGTGCGTGACGACGATGCTTCGGGACTCTACGTCGGTCGGTTTCATCGTCGCGACGGGATTGCCGGTGAGAAAAGGATCGATGACGACGCTGTGGTCCCGGCTGGCGAGAATCACGCCCGAGTGGCCGAGGAATGTGATGGACAGTGGCATTGCGCGTCTCCGTGACTTGATGCGTTCTACGCAATTATGACGCGCGGCGGGGATGCGGCAAGCAAATCGCGGGTGAGAATCGTGTCTGGATGCGCGATCGAATGTGCGGGGCCGACGAAAACGGCGGGGATCGCGCTGGAAAGGGACCGAATAGGAGACGATCGAATTTACCCGGCTGCACACCGGCCTTTAACGGATCTCTCTTCACCGGCAAACCCGGTGTGGGCGTCTAAATGCCGGCGTTGCTGACGACTTCACTGATGGTGGTGACGCCGTTGCGAACCTTGTTCCAGCCGTCGTCCCGCAGCGTAATCATGCCGCCGGCGATGGCCGCCTTCTTGATCTTGCCGGACGAGGAGCGCTCGAGCACCAGTTCGCGAATTTCGTCGGACATGATCATGAATTCGAAGATGCCCTTTCGGCCGGTATAGCCGGTGTTGCGGCACTCCCGGCAGCCCTTCGCGCGGAAGACCTTTTCGCCGGGACCGAGCTTGAAGTCGGGCGGTATCTCGCTGGGATCGGGCACGTACGGCTCGCGGCAGTGCTTGCACAACGTGCGGATAAGCCGCTGGGCCAGCACGGCCTCGACCGAACTGGCCACGAGGAATGGCTCGACGCCCATGTCGAGCATGCGCGTCGTGGCGCTGGGGGCGTCGTTGGTGTGCAGGGTGGAAAAGACAAGGTGGCCGGTCAGCGAGGCCTGCACGGCCGTTTCGGCCGTTTCGAGATCGCGAATTTCGCCGACCATGATGACGTCGGGATCGTGGCGAAGGAATGCGCGCATGCCGCGGGAGAACGTCAGTCCGGCCTTGACGTTGACGTTCACCTGGTTGATGCCATCCAGGTTGTATTCGACCGGGTCCTCGACCGTGAGCACCTTGATCTCTTCGTTCACGATGCTGTTGAGCGAGGCGTACAGCGTGGTCGTCTTACCGGAGCCGGTTGGCCCGGTCACCAGCAGAATACCGTGGGGCTGCTGGATGACGTGGTAATACTCCTTGAACATTTTCTCGTCGAAGCCGAGGTCCTGAAGCGTCAGCAGAATGGACTGCTTGTCGAGGATACGCATGACGACGCCCTCGCCGAACAGCATCGGGATGATGCTGACGCGAAGGTCGATCTCGCGGTTGTGAATGCGGATCTTGAAGCTGCCGTCCTGCGGGAGCCGGCGCTCGGCGATGTTCAGATTGGAGAGAATCTTGATGCGGCTGATGATGGCGGCCTGTAGCTGGCGAATCTGCGGCGGCACGTTGGTGTTCCGCAGGACACCGTCCACGCGATAGCGAATCTTCAGATCGTTCTCGTACGGCTCGATGTGCACGTCGCTGGCCCGCTCGTTGATGGCCTCGAGCAGGATTTCGTTGACCAGCTTGATGACGCTGGCGTCCTGGGCCATCTCGGCCAGGTCGCCGGCGCTTTCGCGCACGTCGCTGACGACCTGGAGGTCGTCGTCATCATCCACCAGCTTGCTGACGGTGTCGCCGCCGACGCCGAAGTATTTCTTGATGATCTCGTTGATTTCGCTCTCTTTGGCGAGCACCGGGCGGACATCGAGCCCGGTCAGCATGCGCAGCTCGTCGAAGGCGTAGATCTGGAAGGGATCGCGCGTGGCCACGCGGATCGAGCCATTCTCGCGATTGAGCGGGATCAGCTTGGCCCGGTGGACCAGCTTGCCGGGCATCTTCTTCATCGTGTCGACGTCGATGGCGATGCCGGGATCGGTCAGGTCAACCACGTCGAAGTGATAGAGCTTGCCCAGGGCACGGAGCACCTGCATCTCGGAACAGAAGCCCATCCGGACGATGACCTGGTCCAGCCGGTCCTGGGGGCCGCACTGATCGTTGGCGGACTTGAGCTGGTCCGCCGACAGCAGGTTTTCTTCAATCAGTATGGAGCCGAGATTCACGGGCGACGATCCTCGTTGCACGCTGGCGGTGTTTTGTGCATATCGGCCGGTGTCTGCCACCGGACCAGTCAGCGACTTGTTTATCCTCACGGCCGTCATCCTTCCAGCCGGCGAAACGGCGACTCAATACGGCGAGGGGCGCACCTTGAGCCCTCCAGAGCTCTTTTACGCCTTTTATGACAATGGGTTGCAACTGTCGTGCCGGTCGGCCGGCGGGATTGGATGGTTTGGCGGTAAGCCTCGCATTCATCGATAGTTAGCCGCAACAGTCGCCCGGCGGCGGCGATTCGATGGACACCATCTGGTCCATGATTCCCGGCCCTTCCCAATCCCAGCGATCATCGGTCGCCCAGCGCAGAGCGGCCAGCATGCCCGCGTGCTCGCAGGCAGCGGCAAAAAGGGCGGCATCGTCGCAGCTCTGGATGTCCTCGCCATAGATTCGAAGGCGCATCGCCGCGGCGATCTCGTCGTCGCGCTGGAAGCGTGGATCGCGCCGTGCGTCGGTGTCAAAGCGACGGCGCTGTTCGTGGCGAATCCGCCAGAAGTGGCGCTGCACTTCGTCAAGCTTTCTCAATGCATCGCCGGGGCAGCGCATCGACTGGCCGTCCGGCAGCGGCTCAAAGGCGATGGGCGCCTGCGGATCGACGTGGTGAAAAAGCCAGCACAGCGCGCAAAACTCGCCCCATACCTGGCGAAGTCGAAGGAGAATCTCCTCGGGCGAATAGGCCTTGATGACCTGCCGGTCGATGAGCAACTCCCGGCCGTGCCTGACGGAGCCGGGTGACGGCGTGCGAATGTCGGCGTGGATGTGCGACGATCCGCCGGACCGCTCCCATGCCACTTTGAGGGCGACGAGATTGGCCTGGGTGGCGTGGGCGGCCTGGGCGATCTTCTCGGGGGAGCGAGCGGAAACGGCGTCGAGATGTTGAGGAAGCTGCATCGGTTCAGCGGCATTTTAGCGGGGCCGTCAATGGATCGGGACCGGCCGTTCGGCCGCGGCTTTTCGCTTTGGATCTCGTGTTCAGGAGCCGACCAAATCACTTCGCGGCTGCCATGCTCCGAACCGCATTAGTGCTAACGCTATCATTACAGATGCGTTCACAAGGATGCCGCCTGCCGCAATTTACGCTCTTTGACCTCCGGCTTATCAGACGCCGTTCGGATGTGCAGAATGCTTGACTGTGAAGTTTTGATATCGGTACAATGACGTCATGACTCATTGGCGGTCGCTGCCGCGCCGCGTCGGCCCGCCGTTGAATCACAGTAATCCACTGGGTGGGTAGGCCCTTTCCGGCAATAAGGAATCAACACGTTCCCGATTAGCGAGCCGGCCCCGCATCAAAGGGTGCCTTTCCTGCCTTGATGGATGGAGCAATACCCCAGGCTATCCGACTGGCTTGGAGGCGGGAGTTAGGAAGTCTCGCACGATTTCACTGCGAGATGTTTGCGCTGGTTTTCCGCAATGAAGCTACTTGTTTTGCGCTGAGTTCGCTTGGCGCACACGGTGCTGCGCTTCCTTGCCGATCCGCGCTTCTATGGAGTTACCAACTTTACGGAAGGAGCAATTCATGTCGTCACATTTGAGACGGAGCATGGCGGTTTGTATCGCCATCGCGAGTGTTTGCAGCATTGCGGGAAGCACGGCGTGGGCCGATCCCATTGAACCGTACGTGCCGACCGATTCGGCAACCAAGGCATGGACTGTCGCCGAACAGGGATATTCGGCTCGGCTTTTGACGCAGGAAGAGCTGGCACAGTTCGAAGTGGAACCGGCAGGGCCCGAGCCCCGCGATCCGACCGGCGATTTGTATAACTGGCGAAATCGCCTGTTTTCAGCAACCGGCTTTGCCGAACTGCACACCAACCCGGCCGGCAATAACGTGACATTCGGCGTCCCCAATCCCCAGGCGCTGACTCCGTACGTGAATGCCGTCCCTGGCGTCCTGTTCGGCCAGACGACCAACGTCGCTGAAACGTCCACCAACCTGGGTGGTGGTCTGTTTCGATACGAGTTTACGAATCTGCTGGTGAGTGCCGGCAGCGGTGCGGCGGACCTCTTCCCCGGCGGCCTGGCAATCAACGGAGCCCCTGCAAACATCGCCGCCGCAGTCGTCGGCGTCGGCGATCCCGTCTCGAATCCCAATCCGATGAACGTGATCCGGGCCAACTTCAGGTTCTTAAACGCCGGCGGCACCCTGATCTTTGAAACCGGAAATGACTTCCTGCCTGCCGTCAACAATCCGTGGGATGGCATTCATGCCGCGGGCATCACCAACCTGCCTGGCGCTCTAACGACGCGCGTCGAATTGATCATGATCGTCGGCGAGACCACCGGCGCGCCCACCGGCGCATGCTGCTTTACCGATGGTTCCTGCGTCATCGCCGAAGAGGCTCACTGCGAGAATGCGGCGGCCGGCGGGACCTACGTCGGTGATTTCACCGCCTGCATCAACGATGAATGCCCTGCGGGCAACGGCGCGTGCTGCATGTCCGATGGCACCTGCGATGACCTCGACGTTACCGCATGCACCGGTGCAGGCGGCGAATTCCTTGGCGCGGGCACCACGTGCGCGACTGCCGAGTGTCCGGAAGTCTGCCCGCCAAACAGCAGCGGCCAGCCGGCATCGACGGAAGGTCAGGGGGCGGGAGGAGTGGTCGGCTCCGTCAGCGATTCGAACCCCCTGGTCAATCAGGAGGCCTTCGATAACTTCACGCCCGCCGTGGGCGGCAACGTCAACAGTATCACCTGGTGGGGCTTCTATGCGCCGCTTCCGCTGGGTAGCGGAGCCTGCACGCCCCAGGGCGGCGACGCGGCCGACAACTTCACCGTCACTTATTTCAACAACGACGAAGACACCCCCGGAGATGTCATCGCCGGACCATTCCCGGTAACGCCAACGAAGACCGATACCGGCAAGCAGATCGTGGGCCTGTTGAACTTGTTCCAGTACACAGCTTCGCATCCGAACGTGCCGTTGCAGGCCGGGCAATGCACGTGGGTTCGCGTGCTCAACAATACGACGGCAGATTGCGTCTGGCTCTGGGGCGTTGCCGAGCCCGGTGACTTGCTCAGCCACGTGAACAACGACGGCGTCGAAATCGTCACCGACGTAGACCGGGCCTTCTGCGTTAATCTCGACATGAATACCGATGGCTGTGAATCGGCCATCGCGTTCGGCGCCTGCTGCAACGGCGAAGTGTGCACGATCACCAGTGAATTGAACTGCAACGGTCTCTTTGCGGGCCCGAATACCGAGTGTACACCGAATCCGTGCATCCTCGGCGCATGCTGCCTTTTCGATGGCGGCTGTGTGGAGGCAACCCTGGTAGACTGTCAGAACATCTTCCAGGGCCACTTCCTGGGCGGTTTCTGCCCTGGGAATCCGGCAGATCTGTGCCCGACGCCGTTCACCTGCGACGCGCCGGCCGTTGCCTGCAACGGGTCGATCACGCGCGACAACACCGCCATCGGCCTGAGCCAGGCCCCGATCGATCAGCCGGACATGTCATGTCATTTTGGCGGTCCGGGCGACGGCATCGGCGGATTCTGGCTGACGTTCGTTGCGACCGACACCAGCGCCCGCATCAGCACCTGCAACAGTGTCGTCGGCGACACGCTGTTCGCCGTGTACGAGGACGACCTGTCGGGCGTCGCCTGCGGCAACATTGGCGCCGGCATCGTACCGGAAGCAGGGTGCAGCGAAGACGCGTTGTGCGGCATTACCGGGCTGTTGTCCGAGGCCTGCATCACCACGGTGCCCGGACGGCAGTACTGGATCCAGGTGGCCTCGTTCGACGAAGAGTCGCTCGGCGCCATCACCGTGGATGTGGTGTGCCCGTGTCCGGCCGAATGCGAGACGTGCTTCGGCGATGCGAATGGCGACGGATTCCTTAATGGAACCGACGTCGGTGCCTTTACCGATTGCGTGCTGGACGATCCGGCGGGCTGTCCGTGTACCGATGCCAATGGCGACGACGTGACCAATGTCGACGACGTCGAGGACTTTGTGGATGTCCTGCTGCTGGGCGCGGGCCGCTGCCTGAATCTCTGCAGCCCGGGTCTGAACGGCCAGCGTCCCGCCACACAGGCGGTTCTCAGCAACGGCACGGACAATCGGCTGGCTGACAACTTCACCACGTCCGGTGGAAACCTCTCGCTCATCGAGTGGTGGGGCGTTTACGGCGCCGGCCTCTGCCCGGATTCCGATGATGACTTCACGCTGACGATCTACGCCGACGGCAACGGTCTGCCGGGAGCGACGATCGCGACCTTCCCATCGATTGGCGTGACGCGCGAGGAGACGATTGCGGCCGGTCTGTTCCGTTACTCGGCGACGATTCCCGCCACGAACCTCGCCGCCGGCTGTTACTGGCTCGAGATCGTCAACGCCGACAGCGCTGGCGGCTGCCAGTGGGGCTGGTCGCTCTCGCTCGATGGCGATGGCGTTCTTGGAGAGGATGCGGAAATCGACGGCTACCAGGGCGATGATCGAATCGTCGGAGAGCCCGGCGGCGGAAACGACATGTCCTGGTGCCTGAACATCCCCGTGGGCAACGGACCGGCCTGTTCCGACCAGATCGGTGCCTGCTGCGTCAACCAGGTTTGCATCGGCGAGACTGCGGAGGCCAATTGCGAAGGTCTATGGACTGCCGACGAAGTCTGCGCCGGCTTCACCTGTCCCGAGGACAGCGCGAACTGCTGCGATCCGCACGGCGGATTCGGCTGCCAGGATCAGGCCTGCGAAAACTGCGTTTGCGGCCTGGATCCCTTCTGCTGTGATACTGCCTGGGATGCCCAGTGCGTGGGAGAAGCGCGCAACGACTGCACGCCTCCCTGTAACTGCCCGCTCGATCCTCCGCCGGCGAACGATTCGTGCGCCACTGCCATCGTGGTGGCGTGCCCTTCGAACACCTTGTTCGACAATTCCAGTGCGACGCCGATCGATGCAGCTTCGGCTCCCGATGTCAACGATCCCGTGCCAAGTTGCTCGTTCAATGGTTTTCCGGCTCAGGCCACGATGTGGTTCACCTTCACCGGAAACGGACAGACCTGGACCATCCAGAGCTGCACGACCGCTGACGTGCCCGACAGCATTGGAGATACAACGCTGTCCGTATGGACCGGCGGCTGCGGGCCGGCCATGGTGCAGGAAGCCTGCAGCGAAGATGATTGCGCCGGCGGGGACACTACAGAGCAAGTCGGTGGCGCAGACTGGATGAGCACGGTCACGGTGCCGACCAATAATGGCCAGCAGTACTGGATCATGTGGTCGAGTGCTTTTGCCAATCGCGGCGAGATTCTGATGAATATTTCCTGCACGCCCTGATCGGTGCGGAAGACACGATTGAGTGATCAAGTTCGCCCGCCTCGGGTATTCGCCCGGGGCGGGCGTTTTTTTTTGGGCGCGCCGAAAAAGTGAACCGCCACGGCATCCAAGTTGCGCATCGGGCGCATTAGCTTGATCTGCAGGTCTCCGCCTTTCCCGGTCAAGCCGGCGGACCAGACTGCGCCGACTGAGCATAATCGCGGATTTTCCGATTCTTCCGGAAGGGCCGTTTTTTGCGTAAATACCGCAGCCGAAAAAGTTTGCATTTATCGTCGAAAGGGTTGACACAGGCCGGCGCGGCCGGGTAATCTCTGGGGATAGGTAGGGAACTCTTCTAAATGTGGGGAAGGGATCCAACTAATTTGGCATCGAGCAGTGTAGGGTTGCTCCGATTCGCCGAACCAAGCACAAGTTGCTAATGCGCCGCCGCGTCTGACGCGGTGCACCTCGGCGTTCGACCGGTCCGCCTTCGCGGATGCCGGTATGTGCAATCCTCTTTTGTATCCCCCGGCGGGGAAGCCGGTCGTGTTGTCGGCGCGGAAGCTCCGCCATTACTAAAACGGTTGTCGTATTTCTATTTTTTTTCGGAGCGAAGGGAGATCAAGAACATGTTTAGAGGTTGTAGAAATTGGATTGCCGCGTGGGCAATCGTAACCTGCCTGTGTAGCACGGCTGCCATCGCGCAGCCCAATGATGATTGCGTCGGTGCCGAACCCGTCACCATCGGTGTTCCCGTTCTGGCAAACACCGCAGCTGCGAACGACGATGGCACCCCATTCTGCGGTACGAGTGGGCCGTTCCAGGGACTCTGGTATTCGGTAGTCGGCACCGGGAATACGCTGACAGCCACCACCTGCAGCCCCAATACCAGCTTTGACACGAGAATTCAGGTGTGGTGCAGCTGCAGCGACTTCTCGACGCTGTCCTGCGTCGCCGGTAACGACGATGGTGGCACTCCTGATTGCGCCCTGCCTCCGCCGAACGATACCTTTTTCTGGGAATCGCGGGCCAGCTGGTGCTCCGTGCCCGGCGTAACCTATCTGATCCTGGTTGGCTCCTTCGGCGACGGCGTTGTCGGTGACTTTGAACTGACCGTGAGCGACGACGGGGTGCCTTGCGCCGGTGGTAATGACTGCGTGCTGCCCACGGGCGCATGCTGCACTGCGGGTATCTGCGGCGCCACGACCACCGAAGGCGAATGCGACCTTCTGGGCGGCGTCTTTTTCATCGGCGAAACCTGCCCCGAGTTTGCCTGCCCCGGCGTCCCGCCAAATGACACCTGCCTCGGCGCCGAGTCCCTCACACTGGGCGTGCCGGTTATCGGTGACTCGACGGCTGCGACCAACGACATTACCGCGACTTGCGGCACGCCCCAGCCGTTCAACGGCCTGTGGTACTCGATTGTCGGCACCGGAAACACGATCACGGCCGAGACCTGCAACCCCACGACGAACTTTGACTCCAAGATTCAGGTCTGGTGCAATTGCGACGACTTTGCCGCAGTGAACTGCGTCGGCGGCAACGACGACGCAGTGGGCGCTCCTCCGGAGTGTTCCCTCAACGGGCTCAATCGCAAGTCGCGCGTCACCTGGTGCTCCGCCCCTGGCGTGACCTATTTCATCCTCGTGGGCTCATTCGCTGAAGGCGACACCGGCACCTTCGAACTGAACGTGTTCGACGACGGTGTGCCTTGCGCTTCGCCTGCAACCTGCTCCGGCACCTTCACCGGTGACTGCTGTACCGCCAACGGCACCCCGGGCTGCGAAGACGCGGCCTGCACCGCCTGCGTGTGCGGCCAGGATGCGTTCTGCTGCGATACCGAATGGGACGGCCTCTGTGCCGGCGCAGCGACCGGCGCGGCCTGCGGTCTCGAATGCCCCTGCGGCGTCGAGCCTCCGCCAAATGACGATTGTGCGAACGCTTCCCTGGTCGATTGCGACAGCTCGACCGACTACAACAACGCCGTTGCCACGACCGAAGGCGCGCCGACCAGCAATTGCTGCGTCGCCCACGCCGGGCCTGGCTGCGACGATCTGGCCTGCCAGGACTGCGTCTGTGCAGCGGATGCCTTCTGCTGCGGCACCGCATGGGACGGTCTGTGTGCCGGCGCTGCTCAACCGGCCGGCGTTTGCGGCGCTTTTTGCCCGTGCCAGCCCGATCCCAACGGCGATCCCAATTTCAGTTGCGCCTTCGGTGGACCCAGCCAGGGCTTCGGCACCATCTGGTTCACCTTCGTCGCGACTCACACTTCGGCCCAGATTTCCACCTGCGGCAGCGCGGCAGCCGATTCGATCATCGCCCTCTATGACGGCGATTGCGACCTCGGCTTCGTCGAGCTGGCTTGCAGCGAAGATGAATGCGGCCTCCAGTCCGAAGTGTGCGCCGAAGGCCTGACGGTCGGAAACACTTACTACGTCGAAGTGGCCTCGTTCAGCCCCGCCTCGCAGGGCCCCGGCACCCTCACCATCAACTGCCCGTGCCCGCGCGAGTGCGAGACCTGCCTGGGCGACTCCAACGCCGACACGTTCGTGGACGGCCGCGACGTGCAGCAGTTCACCGACTGCTACCTGGGTCTGGGCAACGAGTTCCTGTGTGCCTGCTCGGATCTCAACCGCGACGGTGACGTCGATGATGATGACATCCCCGGCTTCGTTGATCGCCTGCTGACGTCGGTTGGCGTCTGCCCGGATGTCTGCCCGCCCGGCCACGAGGGTCAGTTGCCCGACTTCATCGACGGCCGGACCAGCAACAACAATCCGTTCGTTTCCGCCGACAACTTTACGGCCGTCTCAGCCGGCAACATCACCAGCGTTCGCTGGTGGGGTGCCTATCTGCCCGACGTCTGCCCGACCGGCGCCGACACCTTCGAAATCACGTATTTCGAAGACTTCAACGGCCGGCCCGGCGCGGTAAAGGCGGGTCCGATCTCGGTCAATGCCACGCGCACCCCGACCGAAGATCTGCTCGCCGGTATTGCGGTCACGTGGGCCTTCGACGCCGACCATGCACCGGTTCCGGTGGATGCCGGCGAATGCGTCTGGATGCAGATCGTCAATAACCAGTTGGCCGCCGGCGGCAGCAACTGCTGTATCGCGAATGGTGGAATCGGCTGCGATGATCAGGTCTGCCAGGACTGCGTCTGCGGTCTGGATCCGTTCTGCTGTGGCATGGATCCGGATGTGGGCGGCTTCTGGGATGGTCTGTGTGCAGGTGCAGCCAATCCGGGCGGCGTCTGCGCGGCATCCTGTCCGTGCGAGGGTGCGGGTGGTGGCGGCGGCGGCCCCGGCTGCAACTGGTTCTGGGCAACGTCGTCGGAAGGCGATGCCGTCATGGCACAGTCCGACACACCCGGCACCTACAACAACGACGATCGCCTGCCGTTTGATCTGGCCTGGTGCGTCGATATCGATGTCGATCTGAATTCCTGCCCGCTGCCTCTCGGGGCATGCTGCATCGATCAGGTCTGCACCGGTGTCACGCTCGAGACCGAGTGCTTCGGCCTCTGGGCAGTCGATCAGAACTGCGAAGAGTTCGTCTGCCCGATCGACAGCGGCAACTGCTGCACCGCGCACGGCGCTCCTGGCTGCCAGGACCAGCCCTGCGAGGCCTGCGTCTGCGCGATCGATGCTTTCTGCTGCGACGTCGGTTGGGATGGCATCTGCCTTGGCATTGCCCAGAATGATTGTGCAGGCAATGGCTGCATCTGCCCGATCCCCGGCGTGTGCTGCCTGATCGATGTTTGCGAGGACTCGGATTCGATCACCTGCGGAAATCAGGGTGGTGAGTTCTTTGCTGGTGAAACCTGCTTCGACTTCACCTGCCCGCTGACGCCCGGTGCATGCTGCACCGGCGTGACGTGCAACGACGATTTCACCTTCGCCCTGTGTCAGACCGCCGAAGGCGACTTCTTCCCGTTCCTCACCTGCAACGACATTTTCGAATGTCCGGGTGCGGTCATGGGCGCCTGCTGCGTTGGTGGCGTCTGCACCAACGAAATCGCTGCCAACTGCATTGGTCAGCACTTCCCTGGTCAGGACTGCGACCTCGGATTCGTGTGCCCGACCAGCAGCGGCAATTGCTGCACCGCCAGCGGCGGCTTTGGCTGCGAGGATCCGGTCTGCCAGGACTGCGTCTGTGCAAACGATTCGTTCTGCTGCGAAACGGCGTGGGATACGCTCTGTGCCAATCAGGCCAATACCGCGCCGTGCGGTCCGCAGGGCGCCTGCCTCTGCGAGCCTGGCGTTTGCCCGGTGGGCGAGATCCAGGACTGCAACGGCAACTGTGCTCCGGAAGGCTGGGTTGGAGATGGTCTGTGTGACGACGGTTCGTTCACATGGAACGGCATCCCGATCTTCTTCAACTGTCCGGAGTTCGGGAATGACGGCGGCGATTGCGGCGGCGGCTGCGCAGTGGATGAAATCACCGACTGCAACGGCAATTGCGCACCGGCGGACTGGGTCGGCGATGGTTTCTGTGACGACGGTTCGTTCACATGGAACGGCATCGCGATCTTCTTCAACTGTCCGGAGTTTGGAAACGACGGCGGCGACTGTGACGGTGGCGGCGGCTGTGGTGTCGGTGAAATCACCGACTGCAACGGCAACTGCGCACCCTCCAGCTGGGTCGGCGATGGTTCCTGTGATGATGGTACATTCATCTACAACGGCAACCCGATCTTCTTCGACTGTCCCGAATTCGGGAATGACGGCGGCGATTGCGACTAAGCCGACCGGCGCGAAGATCGCCCGAAGTTGACTGAACCTTCAGGATAGAGCGCTGTCGTGACATGCGGCAGCGCCGAGTCCGAAGAGCGAAGTGAATAATCCGACCGTCCGCTCCAGGCATCGACCTGGGGCGGGCGGTCTTTTTTTATCGCGCGCCGGCGTGCCTTCGCCGATCGCGCTGCCGTACCCCGACGAGGTCTTTCGGGTTAAAATCCGCCCGATCGTTCCGACCAGGAGCCGTCGCCCCGCCGCCAGCACGCAGAGACAAGCCTGATGAGATTTCCCGCTCGGTTGCCGTTCGCCCTTCGGCGCATCGCCTGTTACCTGTGCTCGGCGCTCGTCTTGTGGACCTGTGCCTGCCGTTCATCAGACAAGCCGGAACAGACGCGCGGTCAGCCGACCGACCGCAATCTCATCCTCATCACGCTGGACACGACGCGCGCAGATCGCATCGGCTGTTACGGCCACGCGGCCGCGCGCACGCCCACGATCGATCGGCTGGCGGAAGGGGGGCTGCGATTCGATCAGGCGTATTCCCCGGTTCCGCTGACGCTGCCATCGCACGCTTCGCTGCTGACCGGGCGCTACCCCGCCGAGCTTGGCGTTCGGGTGAACGGTGACGCGGCGTTGCCCGCCACGGTGCCGACGCTGGCGGAGATCGCCGGGCGCAACGGGCTGCGGACCGGCGCTTTCGTCTCCGCCTTCGTGCTCGACAGCGTATTCGGACTTTCGCGCGGCTTTGACGCCTATGACGATCGGCTCGGTGCAGCCTCCGGGCCCGATCCCGAACACGAAGAGCGCCGCGGCGATTTCACGTGCAGTGCCGCGCTGCGCTGGCTTGACGAGGCGCCGGACAAGCCGTTTTTTCTCTGGGTCCACTTGTTTGATCCGCATCATCCCTACGAGCCGCCGGCCGAATACGCCCCGGCAGGGTCCGATCCGTACGACGGCGAAATCGCATTTGTCGACGCGCAGATCGCCCGGCTTGTCGATTGGATCGACAAACATGGCCAGCGGGAGAAGACGCTCTTCGTGATCGTCGGCGATCATGGCGAGGACCTGGGTGATCACGGCGAATTGCAGCACGGCCTGTTCACATACGGCGCCACGCTGCGCGTGCCGTTGATCATCTCCCAGCCCGGCCACATCCCCGCAGGCGAAGTCGTCGCGTCCGATGCCCAGCTCGTCGACGTCTTGCCGACGGTCATGGGCCTTTTCAACTGGCCCGGCGGCGACGATCTGCCCGGGCGCAGCTTTGCCTCGGACGCCGCGCGGCGGGCGCGTGACGCCCGCCCCTGCTACGGCGAGTCGCGCTATCCGCTGACGTCGTTCGGATGGGCCCCGTTGACGACGCTGCTGACGCCCGAGTGGCGATTCATCCGCGGCCCGCGGCCCGAGCTCTACGACCGCCAGCAGGACCCCGCCGAGCGCACCAATGTCATTGCGCAGCACGGCGACGTGGCCCGGCAGCTCGACGAGACGCTCGCCCGCATCGAAGCCGAAATGGCGCCTCTGGGTTCGTCAAAGGCCGAACTCGACAGCCGGGCGCGGCAGCGCCTCGCGGCGCTGGGCTATATCGACAGCGCCGCCGACGCCTCGCGTACCGGCGGTGTCGATATCTCGAAGCTGAGCGATCCGAAGGACAGGCTGCCGGCAATGCTCGAATACATGAAGATCAAGACGCTGCTCAACGCGGGGCGCTGGGGCGAAGCGCTGCCGCGGCTGGAGTCGCTGGCCCGAGCCACGCCCGAATCCGACGCGGTATACCAGGATCTCGGCCGGGCGAATCTGGAGCTGGGGCGTTACGCCCAGGCCGAGCAGGCCTATCGCACCAGCCTGCGAAATGCCCCGTCGAATGTCGAGCGCCTGTGCGGCCTGGGCGATTCGTTCCTCTACCGCGGACAACTTGACCGCGCGATCGAACCCTATCGCCTTGCCGAAGAGATTCAACCCGACAACGACACGCTGCTTTCGCGCCTCGGCAATCTCGCCGCGCAGCAGGGGCGCATGAAGGAGGCGACGGCCTATTTCGAGCGTGCCGTGAAGGCGGCACCCGAGAGCCCCAACGCCCTGTGCAATCTCGCCAATCTCCGACTGGCCCAGTCGCGACCGCGGGATGCGGCGACGCTGCTGGTAAAGGCCATTCAGGTTGATCCATCGTGCCGACAGGCGCACATGGGACTCTGGCAGGCCGTCAAGATGAAGGGCGCGACCCGCAATGATGCCATTAGTCGGCTGCGCGAGGCGATCAAGCTGCGGCCGGACGATGCGTGGCTGCTGTCGCGTCTGGCCTGGTGCCTCGCGACTGCCCCGTCGCCCAGCGAGGACGAGTTGAACCTCGCCCTCTCCAGCGCGACGAGCGCGGCGGAGAAGGCGCCAAAACTCATCGATGCCCACGAGGCCCTGGCCGCGGTTTACGCGGCGGCAGGCGCGTTTGACAGAGCGCAACAGTCCCAGCAGACGGCATTGCAGCTTGCCACGGCGTCGAACGATGCGGCCCGGGTGCAGCGCAGCCGCCAGCTGGCCCAGGCCTACGATGCACGACAGCGCGTTCTGGACTGACGCGATCGCCTCATATAACCGGCTCGGCCGGGATTCCCCCGGCGACTCAGCGCTTCCGCAATGTCTCGAACTGCCAGAGGTTTTTCACGCTCTTCGCCCTGTCCAGCGACCACATGTCGGCCAGCAGCTTGTTCTGCGTGCGCTCGCTGATGACGCCGTCCGCCAGCCTGCGGAATTTCTGCTCGACTTCGTCGTCGCTCATGGGATTTCCCGCGTGACCGCGCGGGAACTTGACGGTCTTTGTGTACGTCCTGCCGTCCTTCATCTTCAGGATGAGCCGGTTGGGAATACCCTCGGGATAGCCGGCGTTCATGTCGTCCGCCTCGGCGATGGAGGTGCGATCGAGCAGGTTCAGATACTTCTTGTCGGTGAACTTCCGCGGCTCGAATGTCGCCAGCGTGACATCGCCGTCGATGAGCGCCGCGATCGTCATGTAGCCCATGCTGTGATCGGCCGTCTCGCGGCTGGTGGGCCGCCACTTCTCCTTTTCGCTGCCGATGATGCTCACGGCGGCCTCGAATGACTCCATCCGCAGCGAGTCGATGTCCTTCCACGTGTACTTGTCCGCCAGAAAGTCCCTGCGGATCTGAAGCGCGGCGTCGATCGAGCTCTGCGCATGGTACTCGGCAGGCCAGAACTTGATGTACGTCCGGTTGATCATGTAGCCCGACGCCTTGTCGCCCAGCCGCACGTCGAACCTCCCGCCGGTCAGCATGTTGAAGACGCCCTTGGGCCCTTCGAAGATCTGGTGCGGCCCTGTGAAGCCCTGCCGGGCCAGGTTCGCCGCGAACACCGCGTTTCGGCATGCATTCGAAAATGCGCAAGCCTTCCACATGCTGATCTGCCCGGTCCGCGTCTGCCGCGTGGCGATGTTGCAGACGCCCGCCAATCCCTGCGCATGCACAAGTTGCTCGGGTTTGAGCCCCCAAAGCTTGCCGGCCCCCATCGACGCGCTGAAGGCGCCATAGGTCACGTGGTCCCAGCCCTGGGCCCGCAGCGACGCAGCGTCACACAGGCGACACTGGATTTCGTATGCAATGACCGTCGCCAGAATGAGATCGCGGCCGCCGCGGCCCGCCGATTGGGCGACCGCCAGCGTCGCGGCGATGTTGTCGGACGGATGGGCCGGCTCTTTTGACAGGTAAGTGTCATTGAAGTCGAGATAGCGGATGTGCGCCCCGTTGGCAAAGGCGGCAAGATCGGGCGTCGTGCGGTGTTTCGTGCCCACCACCACGGCGCCGTCCTTCGGCGCGGCGACCGCCATGACCGTTTGCCGGGCGATGGTCGTGGGCTTGCTGCGATAGGCCCCCAGCGAGGTTCCGAGCGAGTCGATGAAGCGCCGCTTTACTTCGTGAATGGCATCCTTCGTCAGGTCCGCGTATTTCAGCTTGTGCGTCCAGTTCGCGAGCTTCTCTGCCAGCAGCATGTATGTCTCCGGGTTCAGTTAATGAGCGGCGTGCACATTCGCGTCGTCGTCGCTTCCTCGTCGTCGCCGCGTCGCCGCAGGCGCGGGCGGTCACGCGTGCCGCACTGCGGTACAAAAGTCGGGCGATTATATCGCTCGCGCCTGCCGCCGAAACCTCGCTCGAAACACTTGTGAATTCCGCCGACGCACCCAAGAATGCCTGCGATGAACGACACGGCCCGCCTCGGTCCCACCCGCCAGCCTCCCCGCCTCCAGCTGGGAGATATGGCCATCACCGTGCTCGACGGCGGTCACCTCATGCTGGATGGCGGCGCCATGTTCGGCATCATTCCCAAGCCGCTCTGGTCCCGGGCCGTCGCTGTGGACGGGCAGAACCGCATCCCGCTCGCCATGACCTGCCTGCTGGTGGAAACGGCCAACCGTCGAATCCTGGTAGAAACCGGCGCCGGCGGCGCGGCCAAGTTCGACGAGAAGGAGCGCGGGTTCTTTCAATTCAGCGACGAATCGATTCACGACGCCCTTGCCGCCATCGGCGTCGAGCCGGGTTCGATCGACACCGTCATCCTCACGCATCTTCATTTTGACCACGCCGGCGGCGGCACCTGCCGGGATAGGGGTGGCGGCTTTGTGCCCGCTTTCTCAAACGCCCGCTACGTCGTCCAGTCCGGCGAGTGGCGCGATGCCGTGGATGCTCACGCCGTGATGACGGGCACCTATCGCCGGGAGAACCTGGAGCCACTTGAGGCCGGCGGCGTGTTGTCACTGGTCGATGGTGTCGCCGAGATTGCGCCTGGCATCACGCTCCGTCCGCTGCCCGGCCACACCCGGCACCAGCAGGGCCTCTGGCTCGAAAGCGGCGGTCGCACGATCGTCCATCCGGCAGACATGATCCCCACCTCAGCCCATGCCGGTCTGCGGCACAACATGGCCTACGATCTCATGCCGTTCGAAAACATGCAGAACAAGTCGTCGCTGCTCGCGGCCTGCGAGTCGAACGGCTGGCAATTGCTGCTCGGGCAGGACCCGGACCACGTCTTGTGGCAGGCGTCGCGGGATGAGCGCGGCCGGCCGGTGCTGATCCGCGGCGGCATGAGCTGAGAAACCCATTTTTCGACTGCACGGCGCTCTGGGCCGTCTTTATCGCCCCCGGCTGTGGCAGATCCGGCACGGCTTGGGGCGTCTGAGGTTACGACATGTATTTTACGGACCGCCCGTTGTCGAAAGTATTGACTTCATGCGCGCCGGCGGGTTAAGGTCAATGTCTACAGGAGTGGTGAAAAGTTCAAGTATAGAGGGTAGGTCTGGCGGTTCGCGTTTCCAGCGGGCCGTCGGTGAAGTGGGATAAGCAGAGTTTCAATTCAATTTGGCCTCCGGCTCGCCGTCTGAAACGCGCAACAAAAAAAGCGCGTTGCAACGTTGCGCTTTGGCGCCTTCCGCTCTACTTATCCGCAAGTCTTAGCGATTCGTCCAGGACCGGGTGTTTTTCCCCGGCGCGCCAGCTTGGCGCGCAGGGTCCGGAATGGTGGTTGCATTTTGTTTGCTGATGCGAAAGGAGCAAGCCAGATGAGGATGATGAACGGACATTTTTTTCGGCGCGCAGCGATAGCCGGTCTGAGTTGTTGTTGCGTAACCACGCTTCACGCCGGTGAACCGCAGAAGGACTTTCTCGGGGGAAACCAGGATTCGTCGTTTCCCGATGCCGTTGTCGGGCAGTTGCCCGACATTGCCAAGGCATCCGGCGGGTTGCAGCCGCGCGGCGGCGCTTGCGCGACGACCAGCCTTGCCTATGAGTTTTCCGCATTCGGCGGTCAGGTCATTGAGATCAATACCGCTGCTCAGCCCAATCAGCGCTGGGGCGATACGCTGAATCTGTGCGGCGGCCCGAGAGAGATTTGTCAGGTCGATCTTTACGTCGCCATTCTGGCGGCAGACTTTACGCCGGCCGACCTGACCATACAGATTTGGGATGATTGCCCCACCGCTGGGGGCCCGTCTCCCGCCGGTGATTGCGGCACCGGCCCGGGCACTTTGCTGGCAACTGCAACGGAAACCTACACGCCCGCACAAGTCGGCTTTTTTGAGCTTCGCTCGTTCACCTTCGACCCGCCGCTCTCGGTGCCGGGTACGATTGTCCTGAACGTTCATTCCAGCCGAACGGGAGTTTACGTCGGCTTCAATGCAACCATAGGAACCGGCTCGTCGCCGCTCGCCCTGAATCGCTGCGGCCATACCACTCAGAACCTTTGCAATGGGACGCTTGGCGCCTTTACTCATAACTTTACGGTCGACATTCACGCCGTCGAGGAGACGGTGGCGGGTGCGTGCTGCCTCCCGGACGGCACCTGTGCCGATCTGTTGCCTTGCGCCTGCGAACAACAGGGCGGCATTTCCCAGGGAGCGGGAAGCGACTGCGCGTCGCTTCCTCCGGGCGCCTGCAACGGCGCATGTTGTCTGACCAACGGCACGTGCAATGACAACGTGTCGGCCGGCGATTGCGCCACGGCGAGTGGCACCTTCTTTGGCCCCGGTTCCCTTTGTGCCGATGAAGCCCCGAACGGATGCGTCGGCGCCTGCTGCGCTCCCGACGGCACCTGCTCGGACATCAGCGAGGATGCCTGTGCGGCTGGCGGTGGAACTTACTTCGGCCTGGGTACGGCCTGCGCCGACGTGGAGCCATGTCTTGGCGCCTGCTGCGCGCCGGATGGAACCTGCGTCGACTCCACCCAGGATGCATGCGGACTGGCAGGCAACGACTTCCAGGGTTACGGCACCGCCTGCGCCACCACTGTCTGCTTCATCGTGCAGAACTGCCCGGCCGGCTTCTCTGGTCAGGCCACCGATAACGAGGGTCACGGAGCGACCGGCGTTGTGGCGGCCACTTCCGACCTGAACCCCGAGTTCGGCTTCCGTGTTGCTGAGAATTTCACGGCAAGCGCCGATGGAACCATTACCAGCCTCAAGTGGTGGGGTATCTACAACGACTTTGATTCAGGCGCCGCCTGTTCGCCGCAGGATGGAGATTCCCCCGACGATTTCAAAGTGACGTTCTATCACAACCTCTTGGATCTCCCCTCAAATGACCAGGCGGTCATCGCGTCCTTCTCGGTAACGCCAACGGAAACCTTCACGGGTAACCAGATCGTCGGCCGCAACGTTTATCTGTACGAAGCGACGCTGCCAGCCGGTGTTGCGGTGGAGGCGAACACGTGTTACTGGATTGAGATCGTCAACAACACTTCCGGTGCCTGCGCCTGGCTGTGGCGAACGGCACCCGCGGGCGATCTGAAGTCTGCCCAGACCCTTTCCGTGGCCGGCCCGTACGTGGCGGGCGACGAATCTGACTACGATTTGTCCTTCTGCATGGACTTCGGTGTCAATGCCGACGGCTGCGAAAGCGACATCGAAGCGACTCGGGCCTGCTGCCCGCCCCCGGGAGCCGGTGGCTGTGTGGAAGTCGGCCCGAGTGACTGCCTGGCCCTGAACGGCCAGATCGGCGGTCCCGACTCGGTGTGTACGGCGACGGCCTGCGACGGCGCGTGTTGCGTCTCCGACGGCCAGGGCGGTTTCAATTGCTCGATCACGCCGGAAATCACCTGCTTCAATAACGGCGGCGTCTGGAACGGTGCCTTCAGCACCTGCGAGTCGCAGCCGTGCTCGGGTGCATGCTGCCTCTTTGACGGCACCTGCAATGAAGGCGTCTCGCTGATCACCTGTGCGAGCTTCGCCCCTGCCGGAGGCGTGTATTACGGCGGCCTCGCCTGCAGTGAAGTCAACTGTGGTTCCACGCTCATCTGCGATGCTACACTGTTGGCATGCGGCGGTTCCACGACCGTGGACAACACGGCACTCGCCAGCGCAGCACCGCAGCCTCCGCAGCCGGTCACCCACAGCTGCTTCGGCGGTGGGGCCGCTGTTGGTGTTGGCTCATTCTGGGTGAGCTTCGTCGGTGATGGTCAGGACGTGAAGGTCTCGCTCTGCAACAGCGACGTCTCCGACACAGTCTTGTCGGTTTACACGCGCGCCGACAACAACTGCGGCGCGATATCCGATGCCGACGAAGTGGCATGCAGTGAGGACGTCACCGGCTGCGGCGGCGGGCTGCTGTCGGAAGTCTGCGTACCCGCCAGCGTGGTTGGCCAGACCTACTGGGCCCTGATCAGCTCGTTCGATGCGAACTCGGCGGGAACGATCCAGGTCGATATCACCTGTCCGTGCGAAGATTGCGGCACGTGCCCAGGCGATGTCTCCGGTGACAACACCAGGGACGGCATAGACGTGCAGGCGTTCGTCGATTGCGCTCTGGGCCTGAGCCAGGATTGCGGATGCGCAGACCTGGATTCTGACAATGACGTGGACGTGGACGACGCCGTGCTACTTGCTGGCGAACTCGTGAACGCCACGGGTGTGTGTCCATGATGCACTCTTGATTTAGTTGCTCCATCCTTTCTGGAAGCGGCCCTCGGAGCGCAACGCTCCGGGGGCCGCATTTTTTTTTGCAAGACTGCATCACGATAAAACGTTTTATCCATGGCCCGGCGACATTGAAGATGGGTTGCTTGAGCCGAAGGCGTGTCTCGTCGCGACATCGCATGCCAATCGCGAAAAATGTGCGCAGGCACAAATGACATCTCGACTAAAGGTGTGTGAAACTATTGACTTGGCGCGCGCAGTCTGGTTAAGGTCACGTGTATTGGCGTGGAATGGTAGAGTGGTGTGTTCACGCCGATAGAGGGTGGTTCTGGCGAGTCGCCGTTCTGGCGGCCGCTGGGTGAAGTGGGATAAGTTAGAGTCACAACATTCGTCTTCTCTTGTCTGCGCGCCTGCTGTAAATCTGCGCGTGCGATACCGCGCTGTTTGCGATAGGCCTGCAGGCGGGGTGCTCTCTTCTTATCCGAGTTCTTGGATTTCGGGCAAAGCAGGCCGGGTGTGTACGCCCGGCAGGCGATGGGCGTGTTCTGCGCAGCGAGTGCTCGCGCACGCGCTCAAGGCAGAATTGGTATTCATCTCATTGCTTTTTAGAAGAAAGGAGCATGCCAGATGAGGATGTCAAGAAGGGGACTGCGGGCGCTGGGAATGGGCGCCTGTTTGTGTCTGATGTTGGTCGGTTTCGCCAAGGCGTCCGAACTTTCCGATCCGGGTGATGCCATTCTGCTCGACCAGCCGGGCATGCTCATTCAGGCCCAGCCCGGTGGTGCATTGCCGAACAACTTCGGCGAACCAAGCCCTCGCGGCGGCTGTAACCTGCTGGTCTACAGCAACCCGGTGGACGCCAACGTCGCCAACGTCGCGTTCGGCAACCTTGGCTTGGATGGCCAATGGGGCCAGAACGTCGAACTGTTGACCGGCAATCACCGTCTCTGTCGCATCGAAGGCAAGTTCGCCCACGTTGAGGGTGTCGCAGGCGGACTTCCCGCCGGTACCGAATACCAGATCGAAATGACCATCACAAACGTCTGTCGCCACACCGGCGCCTCAGGCGGCTGCAACGGCAGCGATCATGACCTGCTTTATGGCCCGGCGCTGATGGATGCGCCGTTGCTGTCGACGGCTGCACCGCTTGATCTCGCCGACGTGGTCACCGGCGTGTGGACGCTTCCACCCGAGGTGCAGGTCAACGTTCTTCAGTGCGAACGCGTATCGATCGAATTCAAGGCCATCGTGGCCGGCACCCTGGGCATTTTCGACAATACCGACCCCGTCATCGGCGTGTCGCCTACCGGCTTCTCGCTGTGCGCCGGCGCACAGAACGGATGCTCATTCACGTTCACCCTCAATCGAAACGAAACGTGCATGGACGTGTTCGGTGACCCGGTGGTCGGCGGCGGCTCCTGCTGCGATCTGCGCACCGGTCTGTGCAGCCAGGTCGCCAGCGTGGACGAGTGCTCGGGCGGCGCGTGCCCGCCACCGCTCGGTGACAGGGTCTTCACCTTCGGCGGCACCTGCCAGACGCCCGACCCAGACGATATCGAGTGCGATCAGCCCTTCGGTGCCTGCTGCGAGCTGGCCCTTGAGACCTGCACCACCGAATTGTCGTTCGACTGCACCGGTGCCGGCAAGGTCTTCGGCCTCGGCGAAGCATGCGAAGACACGATCTGTCCCAGCGAGTGTCAAGAAAACGGCAATGGCCAGCCCTATGACTATCGCGTGGGCCGCGTCATCTCCGACCAGAACCCGATCATCAACGGCTTCTCGGGCGTCACCGAAGGCGGCATCCGGAATGCCGACAACTTTGTTCCCACGGTGGACGGTGACATCACGTCCATTCGCTGGTGGGGCCTCTACAACGATCCCGTCGCCCTGCAGCCGTGTCCGGTTCCCGATTCGGCCGACAATTTCACGATTCGCGTGTACGTCTCGGCTGATATCGCCGGCGCCGGCCATCCCAAGTACCTCGTCCAGGGCGATTACGATGGGACGATCACGCGGCAGGCGACCGGGTACGCCACGGCCGCGGCCGTGTTTGGCAACGAGGCCATCTATCAGTACACGGCCACCGGGCTGAGCATTCCCGTGTCCGCCACTCAGTGCTACTGGCTGGAAATCTACAACACCACGTCCGGCGTCTGCCTGTGGCGCTGGATGCTGGGGCCCCAGGGCGACAACGTATTCGCCCAAGACTCCGGCCCGGCCCCCTACGATGATCAGGATCCCGCTGGCACAAGCGACCGCTTTGTCGGCGATCTGGCCTGGTGCATCGATGTGGCGGTGAATGCCGATGGCTGCACCTCGGCCGGCCCCGGCGTGGTTGGTGCCTGCTGTCTGGATGTCGCGCCGTTCTGCGACTTCCTCACGCCGAATGACTGCTCGGCTATGGGCGGTATTGCCTTCGGCATCGGCCTCCCCTGTCCTTCGACCATCTGCGAAGGCGCATGTTGCCTGGGTACCACCTGCCAGCAGGAGACCGGCAACGACTGTAACAACCTCGGCGGCGTTTTCTACGGCGTAGGCTCCGAGTGCGATCCGACGCCGTGCTTCGGCGCCTGCTGCTCGAACGATGGTACAATCTGTGTCGATGGCGGCTCCCTCGCCAATTGCGACGCGATCTTCGGCGCCTTCTGGCCCGGTGCGGCTTGTGTAGATGTGAATTGCGGCCAGACGTTTATCTGCGATGCCATCACGCTGGCCTGCGGCGAATCGACTCAGGTAAATACAACGAACCTGGCGGGAGTTGCTCCTCAGCCCGTTCAGCCAGTGACGCAGAGTTGCTTCGGCACCGCGCCACCCAACGTCTGCGTACCCGCGAATCCAGGGGAATGCCTCGGCGTGGGCGTCTTCTGGACCCGGTTCATCGGAACCGGCGACGCAGTCAGCGTCTCTCTGTGCGGCAGCGATTCGACGGACACCGTGCTCTCGGTCTACACCGATCCGTCCAACGACTGCGGGCAGATCGACAATGCCGACGAAGTGGCCTGCAGCGAGGACGAGACCGGCTGCGGCCCCAACGGGCTGCTGTCCGCGGTTTGCGTGCCGAATACCGTCCTTGGCCAGACCTACTGGGTGCTGGCTGGCGGGTTCGATGCCGCAGCCGCCGGCATCATCGAAGTCAGCATCACCTGCCCGTGCAGCGTACCATGCGCATGTCCAGGCGATGTCAATGCGGATGACTCTCGCGACGGTCTTGATGTCCAGGCATTCATTGATGCCCTGGGCAGCAACGACAACTGCGCGGACTTCGACAGCAGCGGCGTTGTCGATGAGCTCGACGTTGACGGATTCGTCGATGAGCTGCTGTTGAACACGGGCGATTGCACGCCGTAGTCGCTCGATTTGCTTAGTTGCTCCATCCTTTCTGGAAGGCGGCCCTCGGAGCTCAATGTTCCGGGGGCCGCCGTTTTTTGTGGCGATTTCGTAACTGCTAAATCGTTTTACCTACCTTCCTGATAGCAGATCATGGCGGGGGCAGCAGGGCGCCGCGCTTTACTGCCGGCATCGCTTGAGCCGGGATATCGAAGACGGCGCTCACGATCGCAAGCCGTCAGAAGTGTGTTCTCGCATCCGTGCGACGCCGCGACGGAAGCGCTTTGACGGTCCGACACGGTTTTCTATAATCGCATTCGGTTGCAAATAGCGTCGCGCTTCGCTCGTGTCCGTCATGTCGCTTGATGCGCGAGGGGCCGGAGACGCGTGGCGTGCCGGTGGGGGACGTGGCCCTTTCCGCTCCACTTCGAGATTCAACATGCTTGATTTCACGCTTCCGGAGGAACTGACCGCCATTCGCGACCTGACGCGCTCCTTTGCGGCCGAGCGAATTGCGCCGTTCGCGCGCAAGTGGGATGCCGAAAAATGGCTGCCGGATGAGACCATTGCCGAGATGGGCCGTGCCGGCCTGCTGGGCGTCACCATCCCCGAAGAATACGGCGGCGCAGGGCAGGGCCTCCTGGGCATGACGGTCGTGGTCGAGGAGATCGCCCGCTGGTGCGGAGGCACGGCACTCTTCATCGCGGCACATGCGGGGCTGGCCACGACGCACATCCGCCTGGCCGCCAACGACGAGCAGAAGCGCACCTGGCTTCCGCGCCTGGCGTCGGGCGAAGTGATCGGCTCCTGGTGTTTGAGTGAGCCCGAGTGCGGCAGCGATGCCGAGGCCCTCACCACTCGCGCCGAAAAGACGGCCGGCGGCTGGCGAATCAACGGTCGCAAGTTCTGGATCACCAACGGCAAGCGGGCGGGCGTCTTCGTGGTTATCGCCCGCACCAAGCTCGGCGAGCGGGGGGCCCGCACCATCAGCGCGTTCATCGTCGAGCGCGACCGGCCGGGCGTAATCGTGGGCGAGCCCGAAGACAAGATGGGCATGCGTTGCAGCGACACGGTGCCGGTGAATTTTGAAAACTGCGAGATTCCCGAGGAAAACCTCTGCGGCGAGCTGCACGCCGGCTATGTCGACGCCCTCCGCGTGCTCGATCGCGGCCGCTGCACGATCGGCTCGCTCTCGGTCGGGCTGGGCCGCGGCTGCCTCGAAGAAGCGGTGAAGTACGCGGCCGAACGGCGCACCTTCGGGGTGCCGCTCAATCGACACCAGGCGATTCAGATGAAGCTGGCCGACATGGAAACGCAGGTCGAGGCCGCGCGCATTCTGGTGCGGCAGGCCGCGTGCAGCCACGATGCCGGCCAGCCCGACAAGCGGCTGAGTTCCATCGCCAAGCTGTTCGCCTCGGAAATGGCCAGCCGCGTCGGCTGGGATTCGATCCAGATACACGGCGGCGCCGGCTATACCAAGGATGTCTGCGTCGAGCGCCTCGTGCGCGACAACAAACTGTGCGAGATCGGGGAGGGTTCCAGCGAGGTGCAGCGCATCCTGATCGCCCGCGCAGAGTATCAGCGGCGCAGCGCCTGATGCCATCGGCCGCCGCGGCACCGCCGGCAAACGGGGTTTTTGCACGCCGTCATCGGCTGCATTTTCGCGAGAGTTGGTTTGAGCATGGCCCACACGCTTTCATATCTGTCCGAGGGCATTCCCTTCGGCTACGAGCTGGACGAAGACCACCTGATGCTGCGCGACAGCATTCGCGAATTTGCCCGCAGTGTCGTGGCGCCAGGCGCCATGGAGCGGGATATCAAGGGCGAATTCCCGCGCGACGTGATTCGCCAGCTCGGCGAGATGGGCTATCAGGGCATCTGCGTTCCCGAGGAGTTTGGTGGAGCGGGGATGGACGCGCTGGCGGCTGCCATCGTCGTCGAGGAGTTGTCCTACGCCGATGCTGCGGTGGGCGTCATCAACAGCGTGCAGAATTCGCTTGTAATCGATCCCATTCTGAAATTCGGCAACGAAGAGCAGAAGCGCGAATGGTTGCCGAAAATGGCCTCCGGCCAGTGGCTCAACTGCTTCTCCCTCAGCGAGGCCGGTTCCGGCTCCGATGCCGGCGCCATGAAGTGCCGCGCCGAGTTCAAGGGCGATGAGTGGATCATCAACGGCACCAAGCTCTGGGTCACCAACGGTGCCGAGGCCGACGTGGTGCTGCTGTTCGTCCGCACCGAGGACACGCCCAAGCGAAACGCCTCTTGCCTGCTCGTCGAAAAGTCCTCGCCGGGCATCACCGTCGGCAAACACGAGGACAAGCTGGGCATCCGCGCCAGCAGCACCACCGAGCTGATTTTCGAGAACTGCCGCGTGCCCGCGAAGAACCTCGTCGGCGAGCGCGGCCACGGCCTCAAGATCGGGCTGACGGCGATTAACGGCGGCCGCCTCGGCATTGCCGCCCAGGCCCTCGGCATCGCCCAGGCGGCACTCGATCGCGCCGTTGATTATGCCCTGGCCCGCAAACAGTTCGGCAAGTCGATCGCCGAATTCCAGGCCACGCAGTGGAAGATCGCCGACATGGCCACGCGCATCGCCGCCGCGCGCGCTCTTCTGTACAAGGGTTGCTGGATCAAGAGCCAGGGCATTGTCGCCCCGCACATCTCCGCCATGGCCAAGGTCTTCGCCTCGGAGACCGCCAGCTTTTGCGCGAATCAGGCCATCCAGGTCTTCGGCGGCATGGGTTATTGCCGCGAAGGCGAAGTCGAACGTTATCTGCGCGACGCCAAGATCACCGAGATCTACGAAGGCACCAGCGAAATGCAGCGGCTGGCCATCGCCGAAACGCTTGCCTCCAATCCGGAACGCGTCACCGATATCTGATCATGTCGCCACCGGGCAAGACTTGCCCGGATCAAGAGGCCCTGTACCCGCACGCGAGGCTGCGCGCCGCCCGTGCGCCGACATCCCCGCGCCGCCCATCTGTTGTGCAGGTGCAAAGCAGAACCGCCAGAGACGCCGCCAGGTGTTATGGGGCGTTTTCCTGTGGGCTCAACAGGTTTTCCGCTGCGGACGCAGCAAAGAGGCAATCATAGTATTCATACGGTGCCTCGCCGCGCGGGGGTGCTGGTAACGTGTTGTGCGTTTGCACTATAATCCTCTGGCGGCCGGAACGGACGCAGTATGGCCCCCGACGGGAGAAAACCGTATGAATCGCAGTGTCATCGTTGCGGCAAAACGAAGTCCGATGGGCAAGTTCCTCGGCACGCTGGCACCATTGTCGGCGCCCGAGATCGGCGCCCAGGTCGCCCGCAAAACCCTGGCGAGCATCAACTGCCCGCCCGAACTCGTGGATTGGGCGCTGATCGGCGAGGTGCTACAGGCGGGCGTCGGCCAGAACCCCGCGCGACAGGTCGCACTCAAGGCGGGACTGCCCCCAACGATTACCGCCGTGACCGTCAACCAGGTGTGCGGCTCCGGTCTTCGTGCCGCCATGAACGCCGACAACAACATCCGCCTGGGCGAGGCGAAGATCATCCTTACCGGCGGCATGGAGAGCATGTCCAACGCGCCTTATTACGTGCGCGGCATGCGCACCGGCGCCGTCAAGTATGGACACGTGCAGCTTGACGATGGCATGATTGCGGACGGTCTCACGTGCCCCTTCGAAGGCTGGCACATGGGTTGTGCGGCGGAGTACACGGCGACGAAATATGGTGTCTCGCGCGAGGATCAGGATGCCTTTGCCGTCCAGAGCCACCTTCGCGCATCCGAGGCACAAAAGTCCGGCATCTTCCGCAAGACCATTGCCCCGATCGAGATCAATGGCAAGAAAGAAACGGTTGTCTTCGCCGAGGATGAGTCGATCCGCCACGGCGTGACGATGGAGGATTTGAAAAAGCTCAAGCCCGCGTTCGATCCCAAGGGCACCGTGACCGCCGGCAACTCTTCGCAGTTGACCGATGGCGCCGCGATGGCGCTGTTGACGTCCGAGGCCGAGGCGGCGAAGCGCGGCTGGCCGGTGCTGGCTCGCGTGCTGTCCCATTCCACCTATGGCGTCGAGCCCAGGGAACTGTTCATGGCCCCGGTCGGCGCCATCAAGCAGGCTGTCGACAAGGCCGGCCTGCGGCTTGCCGACATCGATCTGTTCGAGATCAACGAGGCCTTCGCGGTCCAGATGGTTGCCTGCGTTCGCGGCCTGGAGTTGAACTACGATCGCGTCAACGTCCTCGGCGGGGCGATCGCATTGGGGCATCCCGTCGGCGCCAGCGGCGCCCGCGTCCTGGTGACGCTGATCAACGCAATGGAACACCGCAATCTGAAGCGCGGCGTGGCATCGCTGTGCCTCGGTGGTGGCAACGCGGTGGCGATGGTGATCGAACGGCCGTAAGTCGCCGCCGGGCCGAAGTCGGGCCGTGGTGCGAATTTATACGCGGCCGGGCGGGTTGACTGTCGCCGCCTGACGGAACTGGCGATCGCCGCGGCCCTCGCTAAAATCGCGGTGCATTCGCGCAGTTGATCCCGCATCGCACGAAGCGAGGGAACTTTCATGTCCATCGACTCCGCCGTCGTCATCGGATCAGGAACCATGGGTCGCGGCATCGCCCAGGTCGCCGCCGCCGCCGGGCTTTTCACGCACGTCTTCGACGCCAACACCAGGCAACTCGACAGTGCCCAGGCCGACATCGAAAAGAGCCTCTCCAAGCTGGTCGAAAAGAACAAGATGCCGGCGGCGACTGCCGACACCGCCCGCCGCAATCTCAAGATCTGCCGCACCCTCAGCGAAGTGGACTGGCCCCGCGTCGGCATTGCCATTGAGGCAATCTACGAGAACCTCGACGCCAAGGTCGATCTCTACAACGACATGCAGACGCGCCTCACGCCAGAGGCGATCATCGCCAGCAACACCAGCAGCATCAGCATCACCAAACTCGCCGGCCGCACCGACCGGCCGGCGAAGTTCATCGGCATGCACTTCTTCAATCCGGTGCCGCTCATGTCCCTCGTCGAAGTCATCCGCGGCCTGGCCACCGATGATGCCACGGTGGCGGCAGTGGAGGACCTCGCGAAGAGGATGGGCAAGTATCCCCTGCGCTGCAACGATTCGCCCGGCTTCGTCTCCAACCGCGTGCTGATGCCCATGATCAACGAGGCCGTCTATTGCCTGATGGAGGGCGTCGCCGAGCCGCAGAGCATCGACGAGATCATGAAGCAGGGGTGCAACTTCCCGATGGGGCCGCTCACGCTGGCCGATTTCATCGGCCTCGATGTCTGCATGAACATTCTGGACGTCATGCACCGCGACCTGGGCGATCCCAAGTTTCGCCCCTGCCCGCTGCTCCGCAGGATGGTGGATGCCGGCCGACTCGGCCGAAAGACCGGCCGCGGCTTTTATCAATACTGATTGGCAGTGGCCCCGCCTTTGAGAGACGTGCAATTCGCGAACGCATCGTCACTGCGATGCACGGCGCCGCGCAACAGATGCCGCATAAATCTCCCGCGCTACAGTGCGTGGTAAAGAAAGCCGTGGGCCGACTTCTCCCCGAGTTCACCCTTCGAAACGTGGCGTTCCAACAGGGGGTTCGAGGCAAAGCGCTCGTGCCCGCCGCTCTCGCGGTAGAAGTCAGCCAATAGCGACTGGCAGATGTCCAGCCCAGCGTAATCGGCCGTTGCCAGCGGGCCTTCGGGATAGTTGAAGCCGAGTTCCATCGTCAGGTTCACGTCCCGCGGCAGGGCGATGCTGTCGGCCGCCAGCGCCGCCTCGTTCATGACCGCGATAAAGATGCGCGCATAAATCCACATCGCGCGGTCGGCCGGCTTTCCCAATGCCGCGGCAAAGGCACGAAGCGACGCGCCCGGCTGCCAGCCGGATGAATTCTTGACCGGCCCCTCGTATGCCGGCGCCGGTTCGCCGTTGGCGTAGTCGTAAAATCCACGTCCGGTCTTGCGGCCCAGGCGCCCCTCGGCCACCAGCTTCTGCTGGAGCGGGCTCGGCGCGAGCCGCGCCGGTTTGCCGAAATCGTTGTGAACCGTCTCCGTCACCTTCAGATTGACATCCATGCCGATCAGGTCGAGCAGCTCGAACGGCCCCATCCGGAAGCCGCCGATTGACTTCATCGCGGCATCGATGGTTCGCACATCGGCCTCGCCGGTCTCGAGCAGGCTCAGCGCCTCCAGGTAAAATGGGCGATTGACGCGATTGCCGATGAAGCCGGGCGAATCCTTCACCTTGACGGCCGTCTTCTCCAGCTTGGCACAGACTGCCCGACCATCGACCATCGACTGCTCGCTGGTCTGCGGGCCCTGGACCAATTCCACCAGCTTCATGACCGGCGCCGGGTTGAAGAAGTGCATGCCGAGGAACCGATCGGCGTGTCCGAGTCCTTCGGCCAGCTTGCCGATTGACAGGCACGACGTATTCGACGCCAGCAGGGTTCGTGGCGAAACCGTGCGGTCCAGCTCCGCGAAGATGCGCCGCTTCAGGGCGAGATCTTCGGTGACCGCCTCGACGACGACCTCGGCGGACCTGAAGTCGGCATGGCTGTCGGCGGCTTGCAGCCGGGAAATGATCTGATCGCGATCGTACTTCGCGAGTTTGCCGCGCGAGACGCGCTCGTCGAGTCGCTTGGCGATCCTGCCGAAGGCAGCCTTCACCAGGGCCGGGTCAGTATCGATGACCCGCACGACAAAGCCCGCCGCGGCGGCCGCGTGGGCGATACCCTCTCCCATCGTTCCCGAACCGACAACGCCGAACAAACGCTCGCTGCTACTCACCTGTGAACTCCGGTCGCCGTTTCTCGAGGAAGGCCTTCACGCCCTCGCCGTAATCGCGGGTTCGCCCGCCGATGCCCTGGAGCATGGCTTCATACTCCAACTGGGCCGGGAAGTCGCTGGTCTGTGCGGCCTGAAAGGCCTGCTTCGTCAGGGCAAATCCCTTTGTCGGGCCTGCGGCGAGGGTCTGGGCCCATTCTCGCGTCGCACCCGCCAATTGCCCGGCGTCCACTACGCGGTTCACTATCCCCCATTCTAGGGCGCACTCGGCCGACACGGCTTCGCCGAAGCATGCGATCTCAAAGGCCCTGGCCTGCCCAACGATGCGGGGAAGCGTCCACGTCATACCGCAATCGGGCACCAGTCCGATCTTCCCGAAGGCGGGCACGAATTTTGCGGTTTTTACGGCGATCCGCAAGTCGCACGCCAGCGCCAGGCTCCAGCCCGCCCCGGCCGCCACGCCGTTGATCGAGGCGATGACCGGCATGGGCAGGGCCCGGATGGCCGCGATGAAGGGGTTGTAGTTCCCGCGAAGGTGCTCGGTAAAGTCGATGGGCCGGGGACCGCTGGTGGCCTCCTTCAGGTCCTGCCCGGCGCAAAAGGCCTTTTCGCCCGCGCCGGTGATGACAAGGCAGCGGACGTCCTTTGCCCGGGCGATGTCGCGAAGCTCTTTCTGCAACTCCGCCCCCATCTGCGACGTGAGGCAGTTCATCGCGTCGGGGCGGTTGAGCGTGATGGTTCGAACGCCGTTTTCGGTGGCACTGAGAATGGTTTCGTAGGCCATGCGTCATGACTCCCTTGCTCAAAGCACGGACTCACCAACCCAGGTACTCGATCCGTCCTCGCATATCCGCAGCATTGGAAACCCGGTAAAGCAATTCGAGGAAGCGAATAATCGAGCCTATGGAGTGTTTCGTGCGAACACAATAGACGATTCCGGCGTGATCGCTCATCTCACGAGCGATTCGCAGAAAATCGACGTCTTCGGTAACAAGCACCCGTCCCTCCGCGGTCGCGAAGTCCAACTGTTCCCGATCTGTCGCGCCGCGCAGGTCCCGATCCGCCGACATCGACACATCAATGCCCGCTTCTCGAAGCCCCTCCGCAATCGCTGAATCCATGTGCTCGTCGAGATGGTACCGGATCGGCGCGGGATCAGGCATCGCGCAGCGCCTTCAGACGAGCCTGGAGGGCGGAGGGGTTGTCGCGCTTGAACGCCTCGAAGACGGCCTCGTCATCCGCGATTTGCTGGTCGATCTGCTCCCTGTTGTCGTAATAGTATGTCAGGGCCGCGTGCACTTCGGAAAGAGAAAGATCATACTTGGCGGCGATCTCTTCGACTGACTGGCCCAGATGGAGGTGCATGATCGCGACGTCTTCAACGGTGATTCGGCGACCCTTGATGCGGGGACGACCACCGCGAACCCCAGGGGTCATTTCGATATGCGTGATGAGACCGGCTGCCATCGTCGTACCTGTATCAATAATTCGCGAGTGACGCTCCAGATTATAATCGAACGGCCGGGTTCATACCCGCCCCGTCGACTCACCGTCCCTTGTACTCGGCCTTCCGCTTCTCGATGAATGCCTTCATCCCCTCCTTCTGGTCCTCGGTGCCGAACAGGGCATAGAACATCTTGCGCTCGAAGTCGAGCCCGTCGCTGAGGCTCGCGTCGAATGCCTTGAGCACCGCCTCCTTCGCGAATCGCACCGCCATCGGCGAGCGTTCGGCGATGGTCCTTGCCAGCTTGATCGCCTCTTCCAGATAAAGCTCGCTCGGCACCACCTTCGTCGCCAGCCCCAGCGCCAGCGCCTCCTTCGCGTTGAAGAAGCGGCCGGTCAGGATCAGCTCCATCGCCCGGAACTTGCCCGCCTGCCGCGTCAGCCGCTGCGTGCCGCCGGCCCCCGGCATCACGCCGATGTTGATCTCCGGCTGGCCGAACTGGGCACTCTCCGCTGCCACGATCATGTCACAATGCATGGCCAGCTCGCAGCCGCCGCCCAGGCAGAAGCCGCTGACCGCCGCGATGAGCGGCTTGCGCACCTTGCGCATGCGCTCCCAGCGGGCGAGGTTGTTCCGCTCGTACATGTCCACCACGCTGGCATCCGCCATCTCCTTGATGTCGGCCCCGGCGGCAAAGGCCCGGTCGCTGCCGGTCAGCACCATGACGCGCACGGCGGGGTCGACGTCAAGCCGCTCCATCGTGTTGATCAGCTCGTCCATGAGCGGGATGTTGAGGGCATTGAGGACGTCCGGACGGTTCAAACGAAGGATGGCGATGTGACCGTCGCGTTCCACGAGAATCAATCCGTCGGGCATGCTGAATCTCCCTGTGTCAGGTCCGGCCGGATATCCTAACGCGCCTTCGGCAAGGGTGGGACGCTTCCACCGAACAATCTTTGGCGGGCGAGCCGGCTATCCCCGATCGATGCCTTACGCTACGAATGAGGAGGAGAAAGGGGTAAGGGAGAAGGGGCAAGGGCTCTCTTGTCGCCAGTTCGCGCAAGAAGAAAGGCGCGCCGGCCCATCGCCGGTCGCGCCTTCCTGATTCTCAGGCATGCCGTCCGCCTTCAGCATTCAGCATTCGGCATTCAGCATTCGCCATCCAGCATTCCGCATTCCACATTTTGAATTCAACATTTTGCATTCATCATTTTCTTCACACCCCCACGCGCTGCCGCGTCGTCTTGTACGCGGACGAGCCGTTGCCATTGACCGCATAGCCGCCGCCGTTGCCATTGGGCAGCGTGCTGACATGCAGCGGAATGCCCTTGCCGGGCGCGGCCGCGGCGGCGCTCGACGTCATGGCGCCGCTGGGAGAAATGCCGAAGCTGACCAGGAAGACCTGGCTGAGCGGCCCGAGAATGCCCGAGCGTGTGCCCTGCACCGTGTACTGCACACTGTCCGGCCCTGCCACGAACGTGTCATCGACGAATTCCTTCTTCGCCGGCACGCCGACGAAGGTCCAGGCGCTCTCGCCCGGCAGCCGGCGGCGGATGATGTAGCTGGTGCCGCCCAGGCCCGCCGGGTTCGACGCCTTCCAGCGCAGCACCAATGCCCCGGTCTGCGGCATCAGCTCCACGGTCAGGTCGGTCGGCTGGGCCGGGGGCTGGCCCGGCTTGGGCGGCTGGGGCTGGGGAATGTTGGCCAGGGCATAGACCGTGTTGGGGTCGGCGCTGGCCTCGGCGAAGGCCTTGATGATCTGCACGGTGGTGCCGGCCGTCGCCCGCAGTGCCGCGAACATGTCATTGGTCACCTGGGTCTGCGTTCTGGCCGCATCCTGGGCGATGTTGTGGTCGTTGAGCGACGAGGCGGTGGCGGCGGTCTGCGTGTTGAAGGCCGTCGCCTGGGCCGCCGTCAGGCCGATCTCGGCGGCATTGTCGAGAAATGTCGCGGCATGCGACTGGCACCAGGCGAGAAAATCGGTGCGGGGGGAACTCGGGTAGGTGCTCATGACCTGCCTCTCCTTTCTGTCGGCGGCCCGGCAGGCTCCGGCCCGGCCGCGGGCCAATGGGGCCGCATCCACGTGGCGCGGCCTGTCACGGCAGCGTCATCGGACTGACACCCGCGGCGATGAAGCATAAAGAATCGGCAAACGGACGTGGCCCCGGCCGCGCGCGGACGTGACCCGGCGCTACGCGGACGTGACAGCGAAGCACCCGGACGCGGCGCAATCGCATTCGGACCTGGCCGGCGGGCATTCCTCGTCCGAGCGAGAATCCCCCTGGCTCGCGCGAGTATCCCCCTGGCTCGCGCGAGTATCCCTCTGGCTCGTGCGAGAATCCCTCTCGCTCGTGCGAGAATCCCTTCTCGCACGAATGCCGCGCCGGGTCGCGCGGCCTTCGGCGTCCGATCACGAAAGCGGCGTTCTCAGTCGTGCCAGGGGCATGGCCCGCTAAGAATGGCCCCGCGCGGGCTGATCATCGCCCCGCGGAAGGTCCAGGTACGAAAAGAGCAAACATTTTCGTACGCGCGCGAAGTTCCCGCGCGGGCGCGCGAAGTCCCCGCGCGGGCGCGCGAAGTTCCCGCGCGAGCGCGCGAAGTTCCCGCGCGAGCGCGCGAAACCCCCGCGCGGACACGCGAACCTCCCGCGCGGGCGCGCCAAGCTCCCGCGCGGGCGTGCGAAACTCCCGCGCAAGCGCGCGAAACCCCCGCGCGGGGGCGCGCGAATCTCTCGCCCGGGCATCACGGGCAGACGTCACCGATGGTCGGACAAGCCCTCCGCGCTCCAATGATCGCGAACCCACCCTTGAAAGGGCGTGAAACTATGAAGCAAGCCCCCTGTCGGGTAGGTTTCGGGAAGTGCTAACGGTT
>CAYOZN010000031.1:0-55408 GCA_964408455.1 uncultured Planctomycetaceae bacterium | reverse complement strand
CTTGTCTTGCCTCGCACTGCTTGAAGCAGTGGCACACGTTGGGCTTTGCACTGCTTGAAGCAGTGGCACACGGACTTTCCATGCCCCCTCGCTCCTCACTGCTCACAGAGCAGTGGCACCCGGCACTCGTTCATCACACTCCATCGCACTGCTTGAAGCAGTGGCACACCGAATAACTTACGCCTTGGCCTTGGCCAGGTGCATTCGCGCCGCCAGGTAGCTGCGCAGCGCGACGTCCAGCGATTCCGTGGTCGAAAGGCCCACGTAGTCGATTCGGGCGTTGGTGCAGGCCGATCGCAGCCGCGCAATGAAGCCGTTGACTTCTTCCAGGTAGGCCGACCGCAGCGACTGCGGGTCGACGAGGAGTTGCGCCTGCACGTCCTCCAATCCTTCGAAGTGGGTGTGATCGAGGAAGGGGAACTCGCGCTCGTCGGCATCCAGCACGTGCATCACGATGACTTCGTGCCGGCCGAAGCGGATGCGCTCCAGTGCCTGGATCACTTCGTCCACGTCCGCCAGAAAGTCGGACACGACGACCACCAGGCTGCGGCGCTGAAGCCGCCCGGACAGCTCGGCAAACGCGGCCTTCGCCTCGGTGGGCCGATCGAGCCGGGCCTGTTCGATGCGTCCGACGATGGATCGCAGGTGCGCCTGGTTGGACAGCGGCGGCAGATCGGCACGCACCGCAGAGTCAAAGAGCAAGAGGCCCGCGGCATCCTGCTGATTCACCAGCAGGTAGGCGAGCGAGGCTGCCAGCGTGGCGGCATATTCAAACTTGTTCATCCGACCTGCCGCCAGGTCCTGCTCCGGATAGCGCATCGAGGACGAGCAGTCGAGGAGGATGTGCGTGCGCAGGTTTGTCTCTTCCTCATATTGTTTGATGTAGAACCGGTCCGACCGGCCATAGACGCGCCAGTCGAGATGGCGCAGATCGTCGCCGGGCACGTATTCGCGGTGCTGCGCGAATTCGACCGAGTAGCCGTGATAGGGACTGCGGTGCATGCCACTGACGAAGCCCTCGACGACCATCCGCGCGCGCATCTCCAGATCGCCGATGCGGGCCAGCACGTCCGGGTTCAGGTAGTTGCGTTTTTCGGTGTCGGTTGGCAAGTATGCGTCCGATCTGTCAAATCCGGTTGAGCTGTCGGATCCTGTCAGGCGTTGATCGACTTGTTCACGCGCTCGTCGGCCATGAGGCCGCCGGCGTGGGGCTGAAAGTGATCGAGCAGATCGAGCACCAGCCGGTCGGGGGTATAGCCCTCCGCCTGGGCGGCGAAGTTGGTCACGACGCGATGTCGCAACACGGGCAGGGCCAGGGCCCGCACGTCGTCGGTCGAGACGTGCGTCTGGCCGCGCAATAGCGCGCGGCCCTTGGCCCCGACGATGAGAAACTGCACCGCCCGCGGCCCGGCGCCCCAGGACACATTCTTGCGCACGAAGGCCGGCGCGCCCTCTTCGGACGGTCGCGTCGCCCGCACCAGGTCGAGGGCATACTTCAACACCGGCGTGGCGGCCGGCACGCGTCGAACCACCTTCTGGAGCGCGAGAATCTGCTCGTTGCCAAGCACCGCGTCGACGGCCTGTTCGAACTCGCCGGTGGTCTTCGTGGCAATCTCCAGTTCCTCGTCGTAACTCGGATAGCCGATCTGCACCTTGAACATGAAGCGATCCTGCTGGGCCTCGGGCAGGGGATAGGTGCCCTCCTGCTCGATGGGGTTCTGCGTGGCCAGCACGAAGAATGGCGCCGACAGCTCGTGGCGAACGCCGCCAACGGTGACCTGCCGCTCCTGCATGGCCTCGAGCATGGCGGCCTGCGTCTTGGGCGGCGTGCGGTTGATTTCATCGGCGAGGACGATGTTGGCGAAGACCGGACCCGGAAGGAACCGCAGCATGCGGCTGCCGGTCGCCTTGTCTTCGGCGATGACCTCGGTGCCGGTGATGTCGCTGGGCATCAGCTCGGGCGTGAACTGAATGCGCGAGAAGGACAGCGACAGGCAGCGTGCCAGCGTCGAGATCATCATCGTCTTCGCAAGGCCGGGCACGCCCTCGAGGATGCAGTGCCCGCCGGCGAACATGGCGATGAGCAACTGCTCGATGACGTCGTCCTGGCCGACGATGAGCTTGTGCAGCTCGTCGCGGAGGCGGCGATACGATTGCTGGATCATTTCGGCGGCGGCCAGATCGTCGGCCGGGGGTGTCGTCATCGGGGCATCACTCATGTTTTATTCCTTCAGGGTTTACCGCCGCGCTTGGAGGCGAGGATAAACGCACAACGAATTCTCAGCGCTGCATGATCGGAAGATTGCTGTAGGGAAGCTGGAGGATCATGAGGGCGATGGAGGTTCCATAGACCTTGCCGACCGAGTCGCCGTCCCAGGAGCCATCCTCGTTCTGGATGCTCAGCAGGTAATCGCGAATTCTGGGGAAGTACACGCGCCACTCGTCGTCGCCGGCGAGGTACATCACCTGGGCCAGGTACATGTGGGCGTAGAAGAAATGACCCCAGACGCCTTCGCTCCGCTGGCCGAAACCGATCTTCTCCTTGCAGAAGCGCAGGGCCTTGAGGGCATCGGGATTGTCGTATTGTCCGGCGTTGAACCAGCAGGCCACGGCCGCCGCCGTGATGGGCGGGCGCGAGCCGGTCATCCCGACGCGATAGGCGATGCCGCCGTCGGGTTGAATGGACTTGTCCAGGTACTTCATGGCGCGGTTGATCACCTTCTTGGGAACGGCGATGCCGGCATTGCGCGAGGCGCGCAGGGCCTGCACCTGCGTGACTGTCACGGAGCCTTCGTCGCCGCCCATGTCTGGTGTATACAGCCATCCGCCCAACTGGCTCTGGCTGCGGGCGATCAAATCCACCCCTTTCTGCAGAACCCAGCGGATCTTCGCCAGCCGCTCGGGGTCTTCCTCCATGCCCATGGTCTCGGCGAGGAAAAGCATCGAGAAGCCGTGGCCGTACATGGAGCGGGACTCCTCCTCGCCGGGACGGCAGATCAATCCGTTCCGCTGCGAAGAACCCAGAACGTACGTCAGCGTTTTGCGAAGCTGCGGGGCGTAGGGTCCTTCGGTGGCGGTGCTGCCGGATGAGAGCAGGGCCATGCCGGCCAAGGCAGTCATCGCGACGGGATAGCTGCCGAGGCTGCCCTGATCGCGAAAGGCGCCGTCAGAGCTCTGCCGGGAGACGAGGTACTTCATGCCCTTGTCGATGGCGGCGGCCGTGGCGTCATCCACCAGCGGCGGATGTTTGGCCGGCAACTGCGCCGAAGCGCTCTGCGGAGCCGCGAGCAGAACCGCGCCGCACAAAGCCAACGCGATCCCACCGCGGGTGCGCGGGTCGCGCAGACGGCGTAGCCGGTCGTCCCTTAAGCGGGACAAACTGGTCTGGCCAGAGTTGCATATCATTGCGCGTCCGCCTCCTTTTCATCGTGGGCGACAAGAATATAGACGCCTTCGGGCGCCAGCGCCACCACGCAATCGTCGAACACCCAGACGTCGGTAATCAGGCGGGAGCGATGATAGCTGGTACCCAGCCGTCCTTCGTCGAATTCGTACCAGCGCAGCCTCAGCCGCTCGCAGTTGGCGGTGGACACGAATACCAGCCGTGGAGCCACCTGTGGGTCAACGGAGACGCGGCGATCGTCGAAGGCGCGGGCCGCATCGTGCTGGCGAACTTCGTTCTGAATGACGGGAACGAAATCCGGCGATGAACGCATCATGCCGGGGCTGATGGTGGCCGACGGACCGAGGAGCCGGCGGCCGCTCTGCCCGCCGCCGGACAGCGGATAGCTGACCAGGGCGTACTCCGGCGGAAGATCGTCGGTGCGGACGAACAACAGCAGCCGCGGGGCGCCGGCGGCATCCCCCCGCGTGGGTGTCACCACGACGGCATCCTCGGGCACCGGCGAAAGGCCGTCCATGTCCGGCTCCAGCACGGTGCTGCCGCCCCGGGCCAGGATCACGCGAAACCGGTTGGGCTTGTAGGCGATGCCGATGTGCTGGTCGTCGAGCTCGTAGAGGCCGCTCACGCCGCCGGACAGCTCCACCGTCCACAACACCCGGCCGGTGGCCACGTCGCGGCCGATGACATTGCGATGGCCGCTGCGGCAGATCACGCCGCCCACCACGGCCGCGTGGGCATCCGTGTCGGTCGCCTCCAGCTCGTCGGTGTCCGGATCGCCGGGCAACTCGCCGGTCAGAATCGAAAACTCGCGGCGAATGCGGCCATTCTCGGGATCGATCAGGATGGCGCGGGTGGCGTTGCGATCAATCGCCAGGACACAGTCGCCCGCGGCGCGGAGGCTGCGGATCTGCAACGTGGGCCAGACCCGCCGCCACAGCCGCTGGGCGCTGTCCCGCGCGTGCCAGGCGACCAGCGTGTTGCCGTGCGTCGCGGCGACGATGATCCCGTTCACGGCGACGACGGCCGGCGCGGGCAGTTGCTCGACCGTTTCTTCGCGGTCAAACTCCGACCACATCAAGCGGCCGGAGGCGAGGCCGAGGGCAAACAGGCCGGTGTCCGCGTGAGCCGCGATCACGCTGCCGCTGATCGCGCAGGGATAAATGCTCGATCCGATCAACGGATCGGCAACTTCGTCGAGATCGGCTTCCGAGTGGATGTCGGCCGTCCAGAGATACTCGTGATTGGCTTCGGGCGTGCTTCTCAGGGCGACAATCTGCCTCGCAAGCTGCACCGGCAGAATGCCCGAGAAAAGCTCCCGGTCGCGACCGGCCGTCCACAGGCTTGCCGTGCCGCCCGGCGCGTTGCCGGGAATGGCCAGCTCGTAGCCGAGTGCCAGACGTTTGGCATTATCCAGAATCGAGGGAAACGGCGGCTGTTCCGACCACAGACCGGCAGGCAGCGTGGCCCGCAGGCTCTCGGCATAGTCGGCCATGCTGCCGCGCGCCGTCAGCCGGGCATCGGTCGCCATCTCGGCCGCCGGGCCGCTGAGACGCACATCGGCGTACTCGGCTGCAAGCCGCCGGCCCGCCTCGGCCGCGCGGCTCAGGGACGGCACCAGGCCGGGGCCCGGATAGCGGTGGGCCGCGGCAAGGCATGCCAGGGCGACAGCCGCCGTATCGCGGTCGGCGGCGCGACGGTGCGCCCGCTCGAAGAAGAAGATCGCCGATTCCTGCCGGTCTTCCAGCCATGCGGCACGGCCCTGCGCAAGGTCTCGCGCGGCTGCGTCCGGCAAAAAGCCAAGCACGTCCGAAACGCGCTCCGTCGTGGCGGCCCGATCGGCCGCCGGCCTCGCCGCCAGCAGGTCTGCCACCACCTGGGCCGACGCCTGCCGTCCCGCCTCGTCCAGTTCTGCCCAGATCGCGGCGAGCGATGCGCCGATCTGTACGTCCGATCGCACCGACAGGTGCCGGTCGTCGGCCGCATCCACCAGGCGGACGCCGGACCGGGCGAACAGATCGAGCCCGACGCGGAATGCCTCCGGTGCGCGGCCCAGAGCGATCAACTCGTCGCACAGCTGGACCGCGGCCTTGGCGACGTCGCCCGGCCGGCGGGCGATGCGCACCGCCTCCTGAAGGTGCGGCAGACGCGCATCCTCCTCCGCCGCGGCCGCCATGCTCAGTAGCGTCGCCACGCGGCGATGGACGACGGCGGTCTCCAGGGCGTCGGCGGATTCGGACCGGTTGGCGTCGCCGACGGCCGCCGCCTCCGAGCGCATCGATGCGATGCACCGTTCGGCCCGGCTCAATAGTGCCATTGCCTCGGCATGTTCGTCGCGGATTTCCGACAGCAGGGCCAGCAGCAGGATCGCCTCGACATCCGAGGGATTGCGCTCGAGCCGCGCCCTGGCCAATTCCGCCGAGTGGACCGGATCGAGGATCTTATTCAGGCGATCCGGACCCAGGCTGTACAGCGATCCTTCGAACACCAGCAGATTGCCCAGCGCCTGCTCCACGGTTGAATCGTCGATCAATTCGCCGGTGGCCATGTTCAAACGGATCAGGCGACGCCCCGACGGCACCAACACCTGGTCGCCCGAGATGACGCAGCGCCCGGTGGGATAGAGCGCATCCGTCATCCACAAGTCCCTGCCGCTGCGCGCCTCCAGGGCGCCGACGCGATCCCCGGCGAGAAACACGTACGACGGCGTCGCGCCGACGATATAGCGGTGCGTCTGCCGAGGCTGCGTCCACACGGCGCGCCCGTCCGTCAGATCGAATGCGTGCAGGTTCTCGCTGTCGTGCGGCGCGACGATGACCAGCCCGCCGGACACGACCGGGGGAGAGCTGAGCCATTCGTCCGGCTGCGGCAGGCTCGACGGCCCGCCCCACATGCGCTCCTGACGAGATGCGCCGCCGATGCCGCTGCGCTCGTAGGCCTGCAACCACTTGAGGGAAAAGTCGTGCTCGTTCAGCGCGAACACCATGCCGGCGCCGGACTGCACGAATATGGTCCCATCGTGAACCAGCAGCGGCAGCACGCCATTGAGCGGAAACAGGCTGGCACGGCCGGAACCCAGCAGGACCTTCCGCACCAGCGAGCCATCGATCTGGAACACCGCCAGGTATAGATCACCGCCCTGCGAAAACGGGGCCACCAGATAGCCGCCGGCCATGACCGGCGCAGCGCGAAAATGGGCATGGCGAAGTTCATCGGCCGGCGGCCCGGCCGCGCCCCTGGCCCACACGGCCCTGCCGGTGGCCGCCTCGTAGGCCCGCAACGTGTTCGCGGCGCCGATGTCCTCGTCGCCGATCTGGTCATTCGTGGGCACAATGCCTTCGGTCGTGGGCGGCTGTTCATCGACCGGTGCATCCTGTTCGATCGCGAAGACCAGGCCGGCCGCCGTGGAAATCTCGCCGCGATACTCGTGGAAGAGCGTCTGGACGATCCTGGGATCGAGCCCCCGCTGCGGTTCTTCTTCGATCACGTCGAACTGGTTGCCGCGGATCGCATTGAGGATCGCGGCGCGTTGGGAGTTGTTGGTGACGCGCGGCTGGAGGCGGCGCTTCAACACGGCCTTCCAATCCATGTCGAAGGACAGCAGATCGCGCGCGACGACGCCCTCCGGCGTTGAAACGAAGAGGCGCTCTCCATCGGAAACCGCCTGCCAGACGGCCGGCCGCACCTTCGAACGCGACATCTCGAGCATCTTCGTTCGAAGCTTCGACTCGGCCCCGTCCAGACGCGCCGCCGACATCGTATCCGCCAGGTGGCTGATGCCGCTCATGCGGCCCATCTGCTCCGGGGGGCCGAACCGAGACGGCCAGACCGTGGGCGCTGCGACGAGCGCCGGGGCGTCGAGCTTCAGTTGTTCGAAATAGCGCTGAAGCCGCTCCAGCCGGGTTGGCCAGTCGGCCGGCAGCGCCGGATCGGATTGCGGCGACAGCTTGCGCAGCTCCTGGAGCGCATCCGACGCGCGGTCGCGCTGATCGGTGAGTGCAAAGGCCAGGAACAGGCGCTGCTGGATCGACCAGCGCGGCACCTGGGAATGCGGAAGTTCCTGAAGGTGTTTCAACAGGCTGACTGCCTCGGACGCCGCGCCGCAATCGAGCAGGCGGCTGGCCAAGAGGTCCATCGCGGCCGGGGCCGGCGTGGACATGGGGTACTTGCGCGCGATCTGCCGCAGCGCCTCCCAGTCGAATTCATCCCGGCCGCGCTCGAACAGCCGCTGCACTTCGGGATCGTTCAGCAGGCGATAGGCCGCCAGCCCCTCCTCCGGCCATTCGCGGATCTGCCGCTCGACCAGGCGCGTCACCGAGTAATACGACGTCTCGTCGATGGTGACGGTGCGATCGCCATGCTGCTCGATGACGCGCTCGAGGGTGTCGCAGGCCAGCTTCCAGTCGCCGCGCGAGGCCGCATCTTCCGCACGCCGGAGCCAGCTCTCGGCGTCGCGATCGTTGGCCGGCTGGAGGCGGACCGAGCCGTCATCGGTCACCGCGTCGGGCATCTCGAGCCGGAAGACCTGCGCGCGGGCCACGCCCGCGTGCGCCGCCAGCGCGGCCGCGGCGATGGCGACGCAGGCCACTCGCGGGCGCATGCCTCGCACGCGCGCCGCGCCCGTCACTAGGTCGCGGCGGCCTGGCTGTCCCTGCTGGTCAAACATGAAGTGCCCGTTCGGTCGAATTGCCCGCTCGGTGGGATATTGTCGGCAATGCCGCGGTTCACGTTTTCGTTCTGCACGCGGCTTCAGCCGATTGTACGCGGCAGCACGATTCCCGGTGCGTCCCGGTCTCGCGAGTGCCGCCGGCACTGATTCAATCCTAGCCGAAGCCCGGCTGCTTTCCAACTTGCAAGTCTCGGGCGCGACAAGGATTAGGTGTCGCACTCTTTGATGAAAACGGCAGGCGGCGGTCGCCTTTTCCCCGGTCGCCACCGCCGCGCGTGGAAATGCGCGCGCTTGCGCGGTCAAATCCGCCGCGGCGGGCGCGACGTGCTCCCGGCCGGCAGGCGCGAACGGCGTTTCGCGTTGCCACGCATTGCATTTCTCGTTGTCGTATGGCTCGCCGCGAAGATGTCGTGAACGATCCGCAGACCATCATACCGGCCGGGCAGACGCCCGAGCATCCAGCGGCCTCCCGCATCGGCGGCTGGTGGACGGCCATGCGATTTCTTTTCCCGTTGTCGCTGCGGCCCATCGAGCGGCGGGCCGAGTCGCAATCCGACACGTCGACTCCCGTGCGCGACTTCTCGATGTGGATTGTCCCGATGGGGCTGGTGGTCGGGCTCTTGTGGGTCGGCGCCTTCCGAACGACTTGGCGCATCTACGGCGAAGTCTCGAGCCTGCGGCTGATCCCCTGCATGACCGTCATCGTGGTGGAGGCGCTACTCACCGGGCCATTTCTCGTGATGGGCCTGGCGCGGACGGTGCACGTGCTGACCGGCGATCATCCGCTGGCGCCGCAGGTCGATCGCATGGAGCCGCTCTCGCCGGTGGGCACGCTGGTGTTGAGCCTGACGCTGCTCAGCCAGTTCGCCCTGCTGCTGTCCATTCAGGACAACAATCCGTGGTGGCCGCCGCCGCACGACTGGCGCAGCTGGTTCAACCCACTCTATCCGCGGCCGATCTACCGGCCGCTGGTGCTGGCGCCGCTGTGGGGACGCTGGGGCATCATGCTGGCCGCGACGATCGGCCGCACGGCCCGCGGGGCGGATGGCCACACGCGCAGCTTGAACGAACACCTCTCGCCAGGGTCACTGCTGCTGCACTCGCTGCTGCCGGTCGTGCTCACCGCGATCTATTGCAGCCGCTCGCGAAACTTTCTCACCGGCATCAACATCAGCCTGCTGGTCTTCGCGGTGACCTACGTCGTCAGCGTGGCCATCGCCCGGCGTGGCGGCGGTCAGACGCGGGCATCGCTCTTCGCTGCCGGGCAGGTGGCACAGCTGGCGTTTCTGGCGATCTACCGGGCGTTCGGGAGGGTGCTGGAGGGGTAAGGTGGGAAGTAAATGCAAAATGCAGAATTCAAAATGCAAAATGGTGCGGGGGGAATGCAAAATGCAAAATGCTCAATGCAAAATGGCCTCGACCGGAAGCGTGCCCGCGATGCGGCCGCTCATTTTGAATTTTTCATTTTGAATTCTGCATTCGGCTCCCCGCACTCCGGGCAGACGCCGCTGACGTTGCCCGTCAGGTCGTAACCGCACTTGGGGCAATGACTGGGCGGGTATTTCGGTCGATCGAACCACCAGAGAAATGAAACTGAAAACACGCTGGCGAGCATGATGAGCTGCATGGGCATGTCAATTGCCTTGTCCAGGCTTCCATCAAGCGTTTCCGAGTATTGACGAGTGAATGCTGGACTGAACGAGCGCCCGAAACTGAAGCTGGCCCACCCGTGCCAAGATGTAACTGGACGCAGGCCAAAGGAACCTTGGTATGGCCTTTCTGGTTCATGGTTCCAGAGTGAAAACCGGCCACACGACACAGTGACCCCGTATAGTTCGCCTCCCGATACGGTGCTCACTCCCAAGTTCCACCACCCGCTCGCGACGAACAATGCCAGCAGCGCGACACTCAGCAGCGTCATCGCCCATTTCAACACCTTCCGCCATCGCCTGCGCCGTCGCATCCCCGCATTCTACCGCCCCAGCGCCATCGCCGCCGCCCGCCCCGCCCCGGCCGCCCCCGGCATCGCGACAGTCCCGCCCGGCAGCGCGAGGCCCTCGGCCGGCAGCGCTGCCGCGACCGTCGCCACCCGCCCGCCGGCAGGCGAGACGCCGAAGTTGACCGTGAAGATCGGGCTGGGCGGCCCCGCGGTGTCAGCGCGATGGCCCTGCACCACGTATTCCACGCTGGCCACGCCGCCGGGGATCGTCCCATCGACGAACCGCTTCCGCCCCGCGACCCCGATGAAGGTCCACCCCGCCTCGCCCGGCAAGCGCCGCCGGACGAGATACGTCGTCCCGCCGCCATTGGGCGGGTTGGTCGCCTTCCAGCGCAGGGTGAGTGCCCCGCTCGTGGCATCGAGCGTCACCCGCAGGCCGTGCGGCCGGTCCGGCGGTGGCACCGGCGAGCCTGCCTGCGGCACTGGGATCATCGCCGCCTGATAGACCGCCGACGGGTCCGGCCCGGCCTCGGCGAAGGCGCGGATGAGCCGCACCGTGTCGCCCGCGGTCGCCCGCATGTCACGGTAGGCCTGCCTCACCTGCTGCGTCGCCATGCGTGCCGCCTGCATCGCCAGCGCCTGGGCCAGCTCGGCCGCCTTCAGTGCCGCGAGCCTGTCAGCAAAGAGGGCCGCCTGCGGCCCGGGCAGCCCGATCTGCTTGGCCTGGGCGGCGAAGACGCCGGCGTGGGCCTGGCACCAGGCCTCGAAGGCCGAGCGGGGAAAGACGGGATAGGTCGCCATCAAAATCCTTTCGCGGGCGATTGTTCCGGGTTAATCACGCAGCCTCGCGATTGTCGGGCATCATTCAGGTCAGGAGTAAGATCAGGATGAGGATTAGGATGATGAAGAGGATTAGGAGCAGGAGCAGGAGTAAGAGTAAGAAGTGAACGCCCAAAGGGCGCGACTAATCCTAATCCTACTCCTGATCCTGCTCGTACTCTTCTTCCTAATCCTAATCCTCATCGTACTCCTACTCCTCCGCCCGCCTCTCGCGAGCGTGCGCGAAGCACCTCGTGTTTTGCCATACACACGCCCGGCGTGTCCACGCACGCGCCCGGCGTGGCCAGGCACCTGTCGGGCGTGTCCTTCCATCGGCATCGTCATGGCCCGGCTTTGGCTCTCGCCCGCGCGTGCCGCGTCCGATCACGAAAATGGCCTTTTCAACCCTGCCATCGCGTCGGGCGGCGCAGCCCGCGGCTGCGGATGCTGAAAACACGGCCCGGCTGGTTCCCGATAACCGAAATTCGCCGCGACTTCGGCCTGAGTCGACGCAAATTCGCCCGAAGCCGGCGCGATTTCGCCCGAACTGAGCGCGATTTCCCCCGGTGCCGGCGCGATTTCACCCCGAGCGGGCGCGACTTCGCCCTGTGCTGCGCCGAGATACGCCTGATTCCCGTCGGCCCGGACCCGTGTTGCGCCGAAATACGGGTGGATTTCGTCGGCCCATGCCTCCGCGCCGCTGCTCCTCTGCGCGAACATCTGAATGAAAAGATGAAAGAGGTTCGCGCAGAGGCGCGGAGATCGCAGAGGAGCAAACAGAAGGCGCCCTTCGCGGGAATTCACTCACGCCGCCGCGCCGCACGGCCTGCCGCACTCCGGGCAGACGCCGCTGACATTGCCCGTCAGGTCGTAGCCGCAGCGCGGGCAGTGGCCGGGCGGGTGTTTCCTCCAGTCGCGCCACCACAGCAGCGCGGTGAACAGAATGACGGTCAACACGATAGGTTGTAACGGGATAGTATAGATTCCGTCTGTGTATTCGTCGCAGCGGTTTATTAATGAATCAGGAAAGTTGTACTCCGGCCGATTGCGCCCATTTCGACTAAAGTTGATGCTCGGCCAGCTCCAGCCCGGCGGCTCGGCGTCAGCAATGTCAGCAAGCCACAACCGCCCCACTGCTACAGCCGAGGCGTACCATCTCGATCCGTCGCAGAGGCAACTTGTGATGTTCCACCAGCCGCTCGCGACGAACAACGCCAGCAGCGCGACACTCAGCAGCGTCATCGCCCATTTGAACGCCTTGAACAATCGCCCGCGCCGTCGCATGCGGGCATTCTACCGCCCCGCCGCGCGGGGACGTCCGCGCGAATAGGGAGCCCCGTGCTGTGCACGGGGTCGGCGCGGGGACGTTCACGCCGGGCGGGAGGCCGCCGCGCGCGGGGGCGTCCACGCAACGACCCCGGCCACAGGCCGGGGCGCCGTTCACCGCCCCCTGCCGGCGGGCCGGGGCGCCGTGCATCCTTCCTTCGCTCCGGCGGCGGGCGCGGATCGGGCAAAAATTTTCCAAGCATGTCCGGCACGGTTTACGGATACCAGGGAGAGGCCCCCTGGGGGCGAGGCCGCCAGCGTGGGCGGCCGGGTTATGGACCGTCGTGCGATCGACTCCTGCGGCCGGGGCGGCCGGGGAGTAGGGAGGCTGATGATGACAAGCAACGCGAGACGAGAATTCTGGATGGGGAGGATAAGGGGCGGGCTCGCAACGCTGAGTCTAATACTGGCGCTGGCGGCCGGGCCGTGGGGCTGCGAGACGGCGATGACGCCCGATCTCAATCCCGGCGAGGGCGAGGGACCGGCCGGGAATGCGGCGCAAAGCGAGGGCGACAACACCGTCGACCAGGTCGTGGACAATGAGGGCGACAATGACACGAATATTCCGCCGCCGACCCCGGCGCCCGTCGACTTTACCCTGCCGGACGGGGCGATGGTCGTGAGCCCCAGTTCGAATCCGCCGGAGGGATTCATGTGGACGGGTCTCTCGTTCGAAATCGGTGACCAATGGACCGGCGTCGAGCCGCTGCCGGGGCCGCGGATGGGGGCGCGAGCGGTGGCGCTGGATGGCTACATCTACGTTATCGGTGGCAATTCGATGACGAATGTCGAAGCCACGATGTTCCGGTATGACCCGCGGCTTGACGAATGGACGCAACGGGCGCCGCTGCCCTCGCCGAGATATTTAGCCGGCGTCTGCGCCGAGGGCGGACTCATCTTTGTGGTGTCCGGCTCGGAGGGATCACCGCTCCCGGTCAATACGCTCTACGCGTACGATCCATTCAACGACTCCTGGGAAACGCTGAGCGATGTGCCCGTCGGCGTCTTAAGTCCCGCCGTCGCAGCCCACGCGGGTAAGATTTACTGCGCGGGCGGGCATGCTAACGCGGGACTAATCGACACGCTGCAGGTGTATGACATCGCGAGCGATACCTGGAGCTCACTGGCCGATCTGCCGTATAGCTGCGGCGGCGGCGCCGCTGGTGTGTTCGACGGCCAGCTGTATATCGCGGGCGGACACTCAATCGGCCCCGTGATAAACCCGGTCGGCATCTACGACATTGCCGGCGACAGTTGGAGCGAGGGCGCGCCGCCGCCCATGTCGCTCGTGTTTCCGGCGGGAGCGGTCGCCGATGGAAAGTTCTTCCTGCTGAACGGACCCGGCTCTGGTCCCCCAGGATCGCCGAGCGAGATGTTGTCGTACGATCCGGTTGACGACAAATGGGAAACGTGGACGCACAACCCGAATGTACAATTCCATAGCGCCGCGGCGTCCGTGGGTAACGACATCTACTTTTTCGGGGGCGCCGGCGTCGCACCGATTTTAGACATCGTTCAGCGTTACACCGTTTCCAGGCTGCTCTACGTGCATGAGCCGGAGTAAATTGTCCTGCGGCGCGGGCGGGCCGAGGGGTGGGAAGGTCCGCCCGCGCAATTTTGCAGCTGCCGCGAGCCGGCGGTGCGAAGGTGGGCGTGCACGCGCGGCGGGCCTACTCCGCGGGCGGGCCCGAGGGCGCGAGCAACTTGTCGCCACAGGCGGGACATGTGCCATCCGCGATGTCGCTCAGATCCAACCGGCAACGCCGGCAGCGGGCCTTGTGAACCGGCCAGTCCTTCCAGAACAGGATGCTGGTCGGCACGACGAGAAGCAGGAATGGAATCCAGAACGGAACGCGGATGCTGCGTCGGTGCAATGGCGTTGACACCGCGGTGCCCTCAAACCACCAGGGTGGCGATAGCGGCGAGTCTGCCCGCGAGGGGCCGGGCAATTTGCTGCGACGCCATGCTCTGAAGTGGTCGGGTAATCGATGCACCGCGACGGACATGCCCGCATTCGCGGCGCCGCCGGCCTCCTCCACCGTTTCGACCACGATCGACCATCGCGCGGGATACACGGCATGCCGGCGCTGGCCGGCATGCACGACCGCGTACCAGCCCAGCAGGAAAAAATAGACGCCCATCCACGCGAGGCAGGCCGCCAGCGCGCTCCACTTCACGAGTTTGAAAGCGAAACTTCGCTTCATGGCGGATCAGGCCTCGGGAATCGGGCTGCCGCACTCGGGGCAGACGCCGCTGACGTTCGCCGTCAGGTCGTAGCCGCACTTCCCGCAATGTCCAGGCGGGTATTTTCTTCGGTCGAGCCACCACAGCAGCGCCGTCGGCACCAGCGCCGCTAAAAGAAGGGGCAGGAGTGGGAGATACAGCGCGCGCCCGGCATAGCCACCGACTGTGAGCTTGAACGACGAATCGAGATTGAAGTCGGGCGACTTGTTAGGTAGTCGTTGCGCGCCGATGTTCGGAGCCATCCTAAGTCGCGCGTCCGGAACTTGCCACTCCATCAAGTGGACCCTGCCGTACATGACTATCACGCCATACAAACGTGATCCAAATGCCGCATCTCCGCCAATGATCCACCACCCGCTCGCCGCGAACAACGCCAACAGCGCGACACTCAGCAGCGTCATTGCCCACTTGCACGCCTTCCGCCATCGAATGCGCCGTCGCATCACACGATTCTACCACGGGCCGGCGCGGTCCGGTCAGTGTGTTCAATCACCAAATCTCAAATCTCAAATTTCAGATTTCAACTCCCCCTTCCCCGCCGCTATCATCTCCGCCCATCGGGGCTTCCCCATGCTCGCGCACGACACCCTGTCGCCGCCGGACGACGAACCCATTCTCCGCCGGCCGCCCGCGCCCATGCTGCCTGCCGCCGTCGGCCTGATGGCGGGCATCGTGCTCGATTACGTTGCGGCGAGCGCGTGGGCCGGGGACGGGCCGCCGTGGTTTGCCGGCGCGGGCGTTGCTGCCATCGGCGTGGCATGGGCGGCGTGGTGCGCGTCGGCGGCCCGGAAGCGTGACGGCACGCCACGGGCGAGACATGCGCAAGCGGGCGGCAAGGCGGTCGCTCGCCGCGCCGGGCCGGCGGCCATGCTGTGCGCCATTCTGCTCGCCATGGCCGGTCTCGGTGCCATGCGGCATGCGCTGGCCACGCGCTACGTGCCGGCCGATCACATTGTGCATCATGCGGCGGACGAGCCGGCCATCGTCACCATCACCGGCCGCGTGATCAGCCGTCCGCGGATCGTCGAGCCGGACGATGCCATGCCGAGGGCATTTCCTCTTTCTCCGCGGACCGTGTTTCTCATCGAGGCCGAGGCGATCGCCGGCGAGCCGGTCGCGCGCGATCACGCGGGTGAGAATAACGCGAACGGCGGTGAGGAAGGCGCGGGCGGCGATGCGGTGGCGGCGCGCGGCAACGCAACTGGGGCGGGCGGTGGTGCGATGGCGGTGGGCCGTGGTGCGACTGGTACGGGCGGCGTGAACATCCCGGTGTCGGGCCGCGTTGCCATACAGGTCAAGGAGCCAGTCTTCCCGCTTGCCGTCGGCGAGCGCGTGCGCATCGCCGGCTGGCTGCGCCGCCCCGGGCCGCCCGCCAACCCCGGGGGATTCGACTGGGCGCGGCACCTGCGCGGCGATCGGGTGTTTGCGGCGCTGAGCACCGACCATGCCGCCGCCGTGACACGGCTATCCCCGCGTGCCACTGCTTCAAGCAGTGGGGAACCACCGGATGCGCCGGCTGGTGAACGACTTTCGACCGACGATACGAGCGCCACTCAGCGTCTCACTGCTTCAAGCAGTGGCACACGCACAGGCGCGGCGTTGCTCGACCGCCTGCGCGATCGCCTCCGCGGCTATCTGCTTGCCGGCGCCCTCGACGAGAACGACGAGGCCGCCGGCGTCGTCTCGGCGATGGTCCTGGCGCAGCGCGGCGACGTGGAGAAACGCCTCAACGACGTGTTCGTTCAGACCGGCAACGCCCACTTTCTCGCGGCCAGCGGCATGCAGATCGTCTGGCTGTGGATGCTGGTGTGGCTGGTGCTGCGGGCCGCCGGGCTGCCTTACCGCGCGACTGCCATCGCGATTGCACTCGTCATTGTGGCCTACGTGCTCGTCGCCGAATCGGAGCCCTCGATCCTCCGCGCCGGCATCGTCGGCCTGCTGGCCTGCGGGGCCCTCTACCGCCGCATGTTGACGAACACCGTCAACTGGCTGGCCTGCGCGGCCTTTCTGGTGCTGCTGATCGACCCGCCCGATCTGTTTCGCCCGGCATTTCAGCTGAGCTTTCTGGCGGTGCTGGGCCTGATGCACATCTCCCCGCGGATCGCCGCGCGCCTCGCCCGGCTCCCGCTCATCGAGCGCATCGAGCATGCCCCCTTTTTGCCGCTCGCGCGCACGCCCTATGATCCGGCCGGCGCTGCCGGGCTGCCCTCGCGCTTCAGGCTCGTCGCCGCCTGGAGCACGCAGACGGCCCGGCTTGCCATCAGTGTGGCACTTGGCGCCTGGCTGGCGACGCTGCCGGCCTGCTGCTATCACTTCGATCAGTGCACGCCGCTGGGCTGGCTGGGCACCCTGCTGCTCTCCCTGCCCGTCTTCGTCGTCACCGCCGTGGGCTATCTCAAGGTCGTCCTCGGCGCAATCCTGCCCTCGTCCGCCCTGCTGACCGGCCCGCTGCTGGCTGTCACGTCGGAGGCACTCGTCCGCGTCGTCCGCCTCCTGACGCACATCCCCGGCATGGTCTTCGACGGCCGGCTGCCGTCGCTCGCGTGGACGCTCGCCGTCTATGGCTGGATGGCGATCGTGCTCTACGGCCCGCGCGTCGCGCCGCGGCTGAACCGTCTGCCGCGCGCGGCCACTGCCGGCGTCGCAGCCGCGCTTGTCCTCTGGTGGGCCATTCCCCCGCGCTGGGCCCAGCGCGAGCGGGACGCGCTGATCGTATGGATGCTGGCCGTCGGCAACGGCACGGCGACGCTCATCGAGCTGCCCGACGGCCGCGCCATGCTCTACGACTGCGGCACGCGCTCGGCATTCGACGCCGGGCGCGTCGTCGTCGAACTGCTCCGGCTCCGCGGCATTCGCGAGATCGATGCCGCCTTTCTCTCGCACACCGACTTCGACCATTACAGCGGCCTGGCGACCGTCGCCCGCCAGCGCCCCATCCGCCGCCTCTTCATCAACGACCACTTCGAGCGCCACGTCGAGCCGCCGTCCCCGGCGGCCGCGCTTCTGGAAGAACTGCGCAACGCCGGCACGCAGATCATCACCACCAGCGGGTCGCGGCGGTTCGACGCCGGCAAAGGTGTCAACATGACGGCACTATGGCCGCCGGCCGCCGTCGAACAGGGCACCCCCGGCGAGAATGATGCCTCCACCGTCCTGCGCCTCGAACATCGCGGCCACGCCATCCTGCTCACCGGCGACATCGCCGAGTGGGCGATCGGCCGCCTGCTTGCCGATGCGCCCGCCCTCGGCTGCGACGTGCTCGCCTTGCCGCATCACGGCAGCGTCGTTCACAACACCGCGTCATTCATCGATGCCACCGGCGCCGCCTGGGCCATTCGCTCCAGCGGCCAGCGTGATGCCATCACCACGAACGGCATCGACGAACTGGCGGGCCGTGGTCGAACCTATCTCAATACGGCCGACGCTGGTTGCGTGCGCATCCGGATCGCTGCCGACGGGCTGACGGTAGACGCGGCTCGTTAAGAAAGCGTGAAAAATGGGCGCGAGCCAGCGCCGCGCCGGCGATACACGGCACGCCGCCGCCGCGCTTTCGATATTCACAGGCCGACGATGCTCCTGATCTTTCTGATCCGTTACACCTGTTGAAGCCAGCTCGACGTGTCACTTTTGCCGCTGCGGCGGACGCCGATATACTCGTCGCCGGAACTTCGCCCGACGCAACCAACGGGGCAACGCGCGCATGTATCGATTCGTATGGGTGCTGCCTTCCGCCGCGAGCGAGGAACACATCCTCACGCTCGAGATGCGCTCGCGCATGGGCTGGATCGGTCGCAAGGTCCTGACGCTCGACGGGCGCAGGCTCTTTTCCCGCGGATGGTTCGACGGCGTGCACCACCGGTTTGCGCTGCCGGGCGGCGGCGATCGCTTTGTCCTCGATGTCGAGAAGACGGGTCAGTCGAACCAGTGGCAGCCGGTTCTATCGCAGGGCGGACGTCGAATCGAGGAGACGACCGCGACGCTCGCCCCGCACACGCCGCGGCGGCCGGCATTCCTGGCCATCGTGGTCGGCACGACCTTCCTGATGATGTTCATGATGTTCATCATGTGGGCCCCCATCGAGAAGATTCTGACGGCGGCCTACGCCCACGCCGACAGCCGCACCTACATCCTCAAGGTCGCAAACGGCGAGCAGGCGAACGGCGATCTGCGCCAGGTTCACGAGCGGCCGCCCGCCGCGAGCGTCGGCCGGCCATATGACTTCCAACTCGCCGCGGAAGGCGGCACGCCGCCATACACCTGGCGCCGGATCAAGGGCCGCATGCCGCCGGTGCTCACATTTGATCCTCAGACCGGACGGGTTCATGGCACGCCGCGCGAATCCGGCGAGACCGTCGTACAGTTTGAGGTGCGCGACGCCAACGATCAGGTCGCCAACTGGCCGCTGGTTCTTCGCGTTGCCGACGATCAGGCGGCCGATCCGCGCATCACGATTGACGCCCTGCCGCCCGCCCGGGTGGGCGAACCGTATGATGCGACGATCACCGCATCCGGCGGTCAACCGCCCTATCAGTGGATCATCAACAAGAGGAAGCTGCCGAGAGGGCTTGAATTCAGCGAAGTCGCGGTGCCATCGTCCGGCGGCGATCAACCGTCAATTCAGGCGGCCCGCATTCAGGGTACTCCGCGACCTCCGGAGAATGGGGGCGACGAAGTTGCTCCAACGGTGCTCGCATATCCGCTTCAGGTGCGCGTCGCGGACTCTGCATATTCGGCGCGCCAGGCGACGCAGCCGTGGTTCGTGCCATTCCTCGTTACGGCGCTCTGCTTGATCGGCTACTGGAACATGCGCCGCATCACGGTCTGGATATTCGGCCTGGCGTGGGTCGGGCAGTTGGCCGCCGGCCTCGCCGGCGGACTGCCGATCGCATTCACGCCCATGTTGATCCAGGTGGCGCTCATGGGCCTCGGCGCCGCCTACTACAGGCGAATGCACTAACGGCACTATCGGAGCTTCAGCTTGGCACACTGTTACGATCCCGCAAGACATCTGACAAGCCACCCTGACGGGTGCGCCGGTGCCCGCGGATGAACCACTCGGACGCATCAAACGCCACGCCGGACCATCCGCCGGCATTCCGCGGCCGCCGCGGCATGAACTGGTTCATGCTCGGCCTGATGTACGCTGCCTATTACACCTGCCGATACAACATCTCCATCGCCGCACCGCGCATCATCAGCCAGTTCGGCTTTTCCAACACTGAGTTCGGCACCATCAACACCTACCGGCACTGGGCCTACGCCGTCGGCCAGTTCGTGAACGGCCTGTTCACCGATCGCCTCGGCGGCAAGCAGGCCATGGCGGTCGGCGGTGTCCTCACCATTGCGATGAACCTGCTCTTCGGCTGGACCAGCACCTGGGGCTCGGGCAGCGTTCTGCTCTACTTCTGTCTCATTCGCGCCTGCGACGGCTACGCCCAGTCATTCGGCGCGCCGGGCATGATCAAGGTCAACACGGCATGGTTCGTCCGCAGCGAGCGCGGCAGGTTCGCCGGCGTCTTCGGGCTGATGATCCAGATCGGGCAGATCTTCATCAACACCTTCGGGCCGCTGCTGCTGGTCAGCCACACCTTCATTCTCATGGGGCGCGAGTTCGTCATCGGCGGCCGATGGCAATGGCTCTTCTACGTCCCGCCGTTCTTCGTCGCGATCGTCCTGGTGCTGATGCTGCTGATCGTGCGCAACAATCCCGAAGAGGCCGGCTACCGCGTCACGCACGACGCCCGCGAGGCCGAGGCCGATGGGGATCACGAGGAGCGGGTGCCGCTATCGACCGTCATGCTGACCATCGTCAAAAAGCCGATGGTCTGGATCACGGCAGCGGCCTACTTCTGCACCGGCTTCGTTCGCACGGCGCAATACGACTGGTGGGTGCTGTATTTCGACCAGGCCTGGGGGCTGGACATCGCGACTTCCAGCCTCGTCATCATCACCGGCGCGCTCCTGCCGCTGACGGCATTCATTGGCTCAATCAGTTCGGGCTACATTTCAGATACGCTCTTCAAGGGCAAGCGCGCCCCGGTCGCCATGGTACTCTACGGCCTTGAGACGGCGGTCATCCTTGCGGCGGCGCTGTTGCTCAGCGACGTGGACCATGCCAGCGCATCGCTTGCGGCGGTGCTCATGCTGCTGATCTCGCTCACGTGCAACTCAACGCATTCGATTCTCGGCACCGCGGCGGCCATGGACCTGGGCGGACGCAAGATGGCCGGTTTCGCGGCCGGCGTCATCGATTCGTTTCAATATATCGGCGCGGGCATCGCGGGACGCAGCCTGGGCGCGCTGCTCGATTATTCGAACGAGCACACCGCGCTCGGTTGGAATGCCTGGTTCTACGCAATGCTCCCCTTCAGCCTGATGGGCATGTTGCTCATGGGCGTCATCTGGATTCGCACGCGCGGCCGCCAGGTCGTCGCCGGCTGAGGCTCGCCGGTGTCATTACAATTGCAGCAAACCAGTTTTCGCACGCCGATTCCAAACAATTGACGGCCACAACGCATGCCCCTTCCCCTGCCAGTTTCCCGTCTTTCCGTTTACTCATTGGCCATACCCATGCGCCACAAGTTCGAGCACGCCGTCGCCCGGCGTGTCTGCTCCGAGCCGATCGTCGTGGCGATCGAACTGGCCAACGGCGCCGTCGGATATGGCGAGACGCATCCGCGCATCTATGTCACCGGCGAATCGCATCAGGATGTGCTCCATTCCATCCGCGATGTGTTCGTCCCACGGCTGCTTGACATCCGCCCCGAGTCCTTCGGCGAAGCCATCGAGGCGGCCGACGCCCTGCCGGTCAGCAGGCCCGACGGCACATGCATGACCGCCGCCCGCGCCGCCGTCGAGCTCGCCCTGCTCGATGCCTACGCCCGCGCATTCGGCCGGTCATTCGAATCGATCGCCGGTTATCTCGAAGAGCCGGGGCTCGAAGCCCCCGGCAGCCGCGACACCGCGCGATACAGCGTCGTGCTTTCCGGCGCCGAGCCGAAGCGCGTGCTCTCCACGATTTTCAAGGCGCGGCTCGGCGGTATCCGGCATTTCAAGCTGAAGGTTGGTGACGCCAACGACGACGAACGGCTCAACGCCGTCGTCCATCGACTGCGGCGCGGACTCGAACAGAAGAAGCTCTCTCTCGTCATCGACGCCAACGGGGCATGGACGCTCGACCAGGCCGCCACCAAGCTCTCGGCATGGCAGCACCTGCCGATCACCTGCGTCGAGCAGCCCCTGCCGCGGCACGCCGATCTCGAGTGGGGCATGCTCGCCAAGCGCGTGCCGATGGCACTCATGCCCGATGAGTCGCTCGTCACGGTGGAAGACGCGCGCCGCCTGATCGACGTGCAGGGCGCGAAATGGTTCAACATACGCATCAGCAAGAACGGTGGGCTGATCCCCGCCATGCGACTGGCTGCACTCGCCCGCAGGCACGGACTCGCCATGCAGCTCGGTTGCATGGTCGGCGAGACGAGCATCCTCTCTGCCGCCGGCCGCTGGTTCCTTCAGCTTGTTGCCGGCGTCCGATTTGCCGAAGGCAGCTTCGGCCGCTTCCTCCTGAAAGACGACGTGGTGCAGCGCCCGCTTCGCTTTTCGCTCGGCGGGCGCTGGCGGCCGGTCGAATCGCCGGGACTCGGCGTTGCCGTCGATCCTGCCCGGCTGAACCGCCTTGCGGTCACACCGCCGTTGGTCATCCCGTTCTAAGGAAAGATGCCAGCCCTGGTGAACCCCTCGCGCGATCAAAGGCGTGAACCAGCCGGATGGCGCCGTACGCCAGGCGTAAGCCTGCTGTCGGAATAGCGGCTTATCGGACAAAAAATTACAGCACCGTATCCTGATGACGCACGATGCCAGAGGCGTTTTCGCAGGATAAGCTTTGATGTCGAATGCCGGGCAAGTAAAAAGACCAGCTTTTGCAGTCCGCCGCCGCGACCCGCTCGTGGTACGCTACGGGAAAGAGTTCGTCTCGCGATGTTATCGAATGGGAGAGTTTTAATGCGCGCCCTGGAACGAATCCTCATCGTCGTCCTGTCGCTGACCCTCGCCGCCATCGTGCTTCCCGGAAGCATGTGCCCCATGGAAATGCCCAATCCAGATCCCGATCCCGATCCTGATCCCACACCGTCGGCGCCCATCGTCTACGGCAACGGCTCGGCCGGCGATCGCACCATCGTCGGTGATGTGAACTGGAACGACGCCGGCTCGCCCATCAATCTCCAGTACCAGAACTTTACGATCGCCGAGGGCGCCACCCTCCAGGTCAACAGCAGCACGGTCATTCGCTGCACCGGCAAGTTCATCAACAACGGCACGCTCATCGTCCGGCTGGGCGGCGAAGGCGGTCGCGGCGCAAGCCCCGATACCGCCGGTGCGACGGTCACGCCACAGGCCGGCATTTCCACCTCTTCGGCCCAGGCCGGTCAACTCGGCACCCAGGGCGAGCAGGTGCTCGCCGGCTTCGGCGCCGTGGGCCTCAGCGAGTTTGAGGCGCGCAAGGTCCTGACGGCCGCGCTGGTGGCGGGAGGCGGCGGCGCCATCGGCGGCGTAGACGCGGGCATCGAGCTCGGCAGCGACGGCGGGGGTTCGCTGTTGGTGCTGGCAAAGGATGGCATCGAGAACAACGGCGCCATTCAGGCCGACGGCCAGAGCGGCAATGCCGAGGGAGCCGGCGGCGGCGGCGGCGGCGGCGGCGTGGTCATCCTCGCGTCGATGACTTCCGTCATCAATTCCGGCACCGGCATGATCACCGCCCGCGGCGGCGATGGCGAAGATGGTGACACCGACGAAGCGCCGAGCGGCGGCGGCGGCGGCGGCATCATTCACCTGCTTGCGCCGGAGATCGTCAACGATGGCGGCACCGATGTGAGCGCCGGCAGCGTCGGCGACAACTGGGTCCAGGTCACGGCAATGGCCCCGCGGGCAGGCGGTGGCGGCGGCGCCGCGGCCGGCCGGGGCGGAAGCGGTGTCATGCTGATGAGCGACGGCATGCCCAGCGCGACCGGCATGACCGAGGCGACCGATGGGTTCGTATTCGAATCCGATTTCGATCCGACGTCGCTATTCTGATGTTTCGTCGCCGAAAGAGGCGACTGCAATTTCCCGATGCCGGCGGCGTCCGCCACAGTCGATTTGGCCATGCCGTACCGGTAATAAACGAGCGCACACCGTCGCCGGCCGGCGCCAATATCACCGCCATCGTTATTGGCGAGTGCCATAACTCAATGACGCCGCGTGTTCGCGCAAATCGCCTTCATTTCCGGAATTGATTTAACTACTTGAAGGGCATAGACTAAGGCGGGGCCGAAGCGGCAACGTGGCGCATTCATGCCGGACGCCGCCGCGAAGCAATCGCGTTCGCCCCATCCTCCGACGCGCGACGCATTCAGCCACCAGACCGCGAGCAGTTTGGAAGGTGCAACAGGGATGGCCACGGAGCCCTTGCCACAGGAACAGCCGACCCAGGCCTCGCCGACGGACAGTCACATCGGCAAGGCCGCGGTCGAGGCAAAGCTGGCCACTCCAGATGAAATCCAATCCTGTATCACCAAATGGGAGAAGCTCCGCGCCCAGGGCAAGGCCTATCGCCTTTCCGAAGTGCTGATCAAGTCGGGCGTGGTGACAGCGTCGCAACTCAAGCGCCTTGCGAACCCTGCGGAAGATTCGGCCGCGCAGTCCTTTCACCAGATTCCGGGTTTCCGAGTCATGCAGAAGATCGGCGCCGGCGCCATGGCCAGCGTCTACAAGGCCAAGCAGCTTTCCCTCGATCGCATCGTCGCCATCAAGATCCTGCCCAAGCGACTCAGCGAGGACAAGGAATTCGTCGAGCGGTTCTACAAAGAGGGTAAGGCCGCCGCCAAGATGAACCACAACAACATCGTCCAGGCCATCGATGTCGGTGAATTCGCCGGGTACCACTACTTCGTCATGGAATACGTCGACGGCGAGACGGTCTACGACGAGTTGATCCGCAATCGCGTCTATACCGAGCAGGCGGCGCTCAACATTATCATCCAGATTGCCAAGGCTTTGGAGCATGCGCACGCCCGCGGCCTCATCCACCGCGACGTCAAACCCAAAAATATCATGATCACGCGCGACGGCACCGCCAAACTGGCCGACATGGGTCTGGCGCGTCTGGCCGACGATGTCGCCGCCGCCGAGGCCGAGAAGGGCCGCGCGTTCGGCACGCCCTACTACATCTCCCCCGAGCAGATTCGCGGCGTCATGGATGTGGATTTTCGCGCAGACATCTATTCCCTCGGCGGCACCCTCTACCACATGATCACCGGCCGGGTGCCATTCGACGGGCAGACGCCGACCCAGATCATGCAGAAGCACCTGAAGGAGCCGCTCGTCCCGCCCGACCACATCAACAAGTCCTTGTCCACCGGCCTCGCCGAAGTCGTCGAAAAGATGATGGCCAAGGATCGCAACCAGCGGTACCAGTCCACCGGCGATCTGCTCATGGACCTTTCGCGTATTCAGCAGGGCATGCCCCCATTGCAGGCCCGGGCCAGCGTCGCCAGCGCCGTGCTTGAAAATCTCGCCGATGGCAGCCAGCAGGAGTTCTTCGAACACGACAGCGCCCAGCGCGCCGCCCGCGACGATGCCGCCGCCACGCCCTATCCCGTCTGGCTGGTGGCCATGGCCGTGATGGAAGCCGTCATCATCGCCCTGCTTCTCGTCATCGTCGCCGTGAAGTAGCGGCGCGTGCCACGCCGCCGCCCCTCGCATGTGATCGCAACGCGCATCCGAGCGCAGTTTCTGCGCCTTAAAAATTGTTTGACAACTTTTCAATTTATGTGTTGGCAAGACGCGGGTCATGAAGGTAGTATTCACCTGCCGCATTCAACAAGGAGGTGTCTACACCACTTCTGTTGTCGGGCATGGATGCCCGTCTCGAATCCACTCGCAGGATTGCAAGACCTCACCGGTCATTTCTTGATCGTTCGGACGTCGGCTTCCCGTCCAATGTGTGTTGTTGCGCCGATACAAAGGAGTGTTCGGTATGAAGCCTGCGCGCCGCGAAGTGGACGGTCTCTGGAAGGCCTATCTCAAGAACAACTCAGTCCAGTTGCGTAATAAACTGGTCGAGCACTACCGCCCCCTTGTGCACATGCTGGCGGCGCGACTCGCCCAGAAGCTGCCCGCCCAGGTCAGCTACGACGAAATCTGCTCGGCCGGCTACGACGGCCTGCTCGAAGCCGTGCAGGCGTACGACCCGGCCCACAAGGCCAAGTTCGAAACGTTCTGCCAGCAGCGCATCCATGGCGCAGTCATGGACTGGCTTCGTACCCTCGACGGACAATCCCGCACTGTACGCAGCTTTGAAAAACAGCGTATGCAGCACAAAGAGCTGCTCGATTCCTCCCTGGGCCGCCCGCCTACTGACCGCGAACTCTCCGACCGAATGGGCATGAGCCTCCAACGCTTCAATGAGCTGTCGCGCCTCAGCCGGCTCGGGCACGAGGTCCACCTGTCCGCCGTCCAGTCCGACGAGGAAAACCAGCACCGCGGCTCGCCCGGTGGCTGGGACGTGAGCGACACGCGGGCCGTCGATCCCGCCGGCCGCGTCTCGCGCCAGATGCTGACCGACTACATCACGCGCGGCTTGAATCGCGAAGAGAAGCTGGTGCTGGTGCTCTACTACTCCGAAGGCCTCACGATGGCCGAGATCGGCCTCGTGCTCGATCTGTCGGAATCGCGCGTAAGCCAGATTCACAAGGATGTGATTGCGCGGCTTCGGCGGCGGTTCAAGGACGAGGCGGCCGAGATGGTCGCTTGAAAAGCGAGGGGAAAGGGATAAGGGGCAGGGGGTAAGGGATTGAGGGACTAAGGCACGAACGGAATCGAGTTTGGCCCTGTGCACACCGGGTGCCTGGAAACGATTCGTACTGCCTCGCGGCGATGATTCGGCGCCGCGAGGTTGCGTTGTCGGGCGCGATATTCCGCTCTCTTCCTATTCCTCCATCCGCTCCATGACGACATTGATGGTCTCATCGGTATCGGGCTCGTCCGGCACCTCATCGTTGTAGGGCACGAACTCGGTCCGCCGCCGCACCGTCCCTTGCAGGGTGCCATCCGGCTGGCTCGCCACATCGAACCGGTCGTCGGCAAACGTGATCGAATCGTCGGTCTCGACGGCCTCGTAGCTGATGATGAACACGGCCCGGCCGTTCGCCACGCTGATCGATGGGCTTGAGAAGGTCCGCTCCTCGCCCCCCGCGTCGCACAGATCGTCCAACTCCGCCACCAGCGAGTTCTCCACCCGCAGACACATGAGGAAGTCGCCGGGGCCACTCGCCTGCCACCAGCCCTGCATGTCCTGGACCGTGAACCCTGCCGGCGGCTGCACGACCGGGCCGGTCCCACACTGCCCCCCCATCGCCGCAAACACCGATGCCACGAGAAAAGCACCACGCCTGATCATGTGTGATCCTTCTGCGAGTAGTCGTCGGAGAGCCTGAACTTCTACCTCCGCTGCGGCGGGATGCTGGGATCCCGGCGCGGCGGCTTGTCGAATCCTATGCGCGAGAGATGAACCGGGGATAAATCCGCACAACCGCGTGCATCGTCGCAGCTTACGACGCGCATACAATGGCGGTAGCAATTCGCGACAATCGCCGGCCGAATTGCAACACATGCGATGTGCTGTGGCTGTGATCGCATGGACAGGATGCGACGGGTTCACCAGCACGAGGATTGTGCAAGCCCCGCGAATTTCGCGAGAGAGGGCCCTGGACCGCGGAGGAATCGTTGGCGCTTATGATTGCCATTCGCCTGCCGGAACGTGCCGTTTGCATGGCACTTTGGCAATCGCGGTTGATGTGAGCGCCGCGATTGATGGCGGCCGGCGCCGATTTCACGATCCAGCCAGTAGCCGCCCCAGCGAAAAGCCTGCCCAGACGGCCAGCAGGCCGCCGACAATGCTAAGGCCGACGTTGAGGCACGCTCGCGCGGCCTGGCCGGTGCTGAACAGGGCGAACGTCTCCAGCCCGAATGTCGAAAACGTCGTGAAGCCGCCCAGCAGACCGGCGGCCAGCGCCACTCGATACTCCTCCGGCAGTCCCAGCCGCCCGCCCGCCACCGCCGCCAGAAAGCCGATCGCCGCGCAGCCGGTCAGGTTCACCACCAGCGTCCCAACCGGGAACACCTCGCTCGGAAAGCGCTGCACCCAGCCGGCCAGCAGATAGCGAGCCATGCCGCCGAGGCCGGAGGCGACGAAGACGAGGGAGAGTTTGTACATACCCCGCATCATAACCACGGCAGCAAGTCTGCTCGTCTTTCACACTTTTCCCGCCCACCCCCGCTGCACAAACCGGGCGTCGCCGCCCCGGCACCGCAAATGCCCGCGGAAACCCCCCTCGCCCGCGGGGAACGGGGAGCAATTCTATTGGGTGTAGGGCCGCTGCAAGGGCCGCGGCCCTGCGCGGCCCATGCGGGTGTCTTTGGAGGTTAGTTTCGCGGCGCGCTCCGGGTTGCCTCGGATTGCCTCACGCTTTTTTCCGTGAGGCGCCGCAGTCGCGAGGCTGGATTCCCAGGAGGAAAGGGTTGAGAAAACCCGTTTGCAAAAAAATCTGGATTTTTTTCACCGACCCCTGAGCCCGGCGGCCGGCAACGCGGCCGCCCGCCGAGTGGGGCCATGCCACACCAACCCGAAGCGCGAACAAGGGCGTATTGCGGCGTTGCCAGCATACTATCGTCCGCACTGTCCCGGCGCGCCGGGAAGCAGTGACGCCCGGGGAAGACTAAATACCGAAGGCGTAGAAGACCGCGGTGAAGAGGACATCCGCGGTGATCAGGGCGACGATGGACTTCACGACGGTCTGCGTCGTGGCGCGGCCGACGCCCTCGGCCCCGCCCTTGACGTTGAGCCCCTCGTAGCAGGCGATCATGGCGATCATGAAGCCGAATACGGCGGCCTTGACCAGGCCGGACACGAAATCCCTCTGGTAGACGGCATTCTTTGTGTACGTCAGGTACAACTCGCCATCGATGCCGAGAATGGTCGTGGCGGTGAGCAGGCCGCCGGCCACGCCCATGATGTCGGCCAGGACGCTGAGCATGGTGAGCATGACCACGGTGGCCAGAAAGCGCGGCACGACGAGGAAGCGCACGGGATTGAGCGCGATGGCCTTGAGCGCCTTGATCTCCTCGCCCTCGACCATGGTGCCCAGCTCGGCGGCGATGCTGGCCCCGGCAAAGCCGGACAGGACGACGCCGGTCAGCAGCGGGCCCAGCTCGCGGAACATGGCGATGACGACGATGTCGGCGACGCGCTCGATTTGGCCGTAGAACTTGAGCGTGGGCGCCATCTGGAGCGCGAGGATGATGCCGATGAAGACCTGCACCAGGACGATGATGGGAATGCTGTTGAGCCCGACGCGGACCATCTGGTAGATGACGTGGTCGCGGCCGATGAAGGACTGGCGGAAGCGCATGCCGCGCCAGAGCCAGACAATCGCCTCGCCGCTGAGCAGCGTGACGCCGCCGATGAACTCGACGATGCCCACGGCGCGATCGCGCAAAGACAGGGCGTACTCGCCGACGGCGGCCAGCGCGCGGCGGGCGGGGGCCGGTTCTCCGCCGGCGTCGGGATTGGGAATGGCACTCATCGGCAAACGGGCCTCGGGCAGCCTCGGCGGCACGGTGCCTCCGCGGCGGCACGGCTACTTCAACGCTTCTTCCATGTTGTCGCAGATGGTGAAGAACTTGTCGAGCTTGGTGATCTCGAAGATGCTGCGGACGCGCGACGACATGCCCACCAGGATCATCTTGCCCTTGTAGGCGCTGACGCGGCGGAAGACCTCGACCAGCGTGCCCACGCCCGACGAATCCATGTACGGCACCTCGGCCAGATCGAGCACGAAGCGGCGCGGGCGCTCGCCGGCCACATCCACCAGGGCGGCGTGCAAAGCAGGCGAATGGTGCAGGTCCACCTCGCCGGAGAGGGTAATGACCGTCGCCTCCGGGAGCTTGCGCACCTCCTTGACCAGGTTGTCCTCCGCGTCCGACATGTTTTCAGGTTCCTTCGCTCAGCTCGGCCTGCGACCGTGGCAGGCCCTCTCCCTGTTGCTGGGAGGCGTATTTGACCATGCGGAGCAACATGCCGCCATCGGCCGGGCAACTGTATTCCGCCTCGTCCATGACGCTGCGGATGATATGCACGCCCAGGCCGCCGGGCCGCACTTCCTCGAGCGGGCGCCCGCGGATGGTGCAGGGATCGACCTGGCGGCCCCAGTCGCGGACCTCGACGACGATTCCGGTGCGGCCATCGCCGGGTTGCGTCGGGGTAATTTTCACATTAATGGGCTGATCTTCGCGACCGGCGTAGCCGTGCTTGATCACGTTGGCGAGGGCCTCGTCTATCGCCAGGACAAGGCTATGCATGTCGCCGGGGCCGAAGCCGCAGATGGCCGCGATGTTCTCGACGGCCCCGCGCACCACCGCCAGACTCTTGGCGCAGCTGGTGATGTGAAGCTCGACGGTGGAGTGTGCTTCCATGCTGCGGTTTCCGATCGAGAACGGGGGCGCCTCTCAGTCGGTGCCCCGTGCGGTTGCCGCCGCCGGCTCGGCGGTTTCTGCGGCGCGATTTGCCTGCTGGGCCGTCGCGGTCTTCACGTGGCGGCGCTGGTGTATGTAGTCTCGCCAGCGCTGAACCGAGGCGGCACGTTCGTGGGTCTGTTTGGAATAGTCGTAGCCGAAGCGTTCGCCAGTGATGCGTTCGAGGGCGATGATGGCGAACATTCGCACGGCCTCGTCCTCATCCTCGAGCCGATCGACCAGGAGCGGCACGGCGCTGCGATCGCCCGACTCGGCGGCGGCCTTGATGGCGAGAATTCGATCTCCAGCATTTTCAGAATGGATGGCAGCCCTCGCGAACGGGCCGGGGCCGGGCCCGCAACCGAGCCATGCCGATGCCAGCAGGCACGAACCAACCTTGAGAATCCGCCCCGTCAACGACTGCGCCTTTCCTGCACACGCCGAACCTGCATTTGGAGAGCCTGCCGAAGTAACGTCCACCGCCGAATAAGTGAATCATCGTAAATAAGAGATGTCGGGGACACAACCAAAACGCACGTATCCGTCATGTTCTAGCCCCATAATCCACGGCCATCCCGGCGGTACGCCGGCGCCACGCTGTTGAGCGGCGGCCGGCGATGTTGTGACATGCCATTCGTGGTCCTAATATCAGCTTGCTGTGAATGGGCATCCGCTGGCGGCGTATGACCCCATTCGGGAGCAAGCGACCACGGGAGAAAAGCCGTATGGCCACGCCGGAAGGGCTGGATATTGTCTTCGTCGCCCCGCATCCCGACGATCTCGAGATTGGCTGCGGCGGGACGATCGCGAAGCTGGTGAAGCTGGGCTATCGCGTGGGCATGGTGCACCTGACCAACGGTGAACCGACGCCGCTGGGCACGCCCGAGACGCGAATGAAGGAAATGCGGGCCGCGGCAGATATCCTGGGGGTGCAGGTCTGCGAGATGCTGGATCTGCCGAACCGGGTGCTGATGGACGATCCGCAGCCGCGGATGGCGCTGGCGTCGGTGCTGCGGCGCTACCGGCCGCCTACGCTGGTGGGCATCGCGGGTCGAACAGTGGCGGCCTCTCCGGATCACTACCAGACACAGCTCATCACCGAGGCGGCGCGGTTTTATTCACAGTTGACCAAATGGAATGAACGATTCGAGGGCACGGAGCCCCACCGCGTAGATCACCTGGTGTACCGGCCGCTGGGCCGTGCGGCGGAGACGATGCTCTTTCCATCGCAGTTCGTCGTGGACATCACGGAGACGATGGACCAGAAGCTGGCGGCGGTGGAGTGCTATCGCTCGCAGTTTCCGCCGGCACGCTTCACCACGCTGAAGCACTACATGCTTTCCGTCGCGGGTTATGAAGGGGGCGCGTGCGGCTACACGTATGGCGAGATGTATGCGTTGCCGCGCCCCATCGGGATTGATGATCCGATGAAGCTGTTCGCACCGTGGCCGCTGCCCTCACCGATCGATCCCCCCAAGATTCAGTAACCGCACGCGCGGGATGCTGGGCCGGACGGCGCGCAACGCGGGCGCGGTATGGCTGGAATGGGGGTTGGCGGGAATTCCTATCTGACGTTGATGCGGCGGCCCCGGCGGCGCTTGCGGGCGATGAGTTTGCGGCCGCCAACGGTCCGCATTCGAGCGCGGAAACCCTGCTTTCGCAGACGTTTACGATGACTGATGCGATGCGGATAGTGCACGGTGCAAACCTCTTGGCTGGGCGTCCCTTCGATGAAAGTCCCGCATGTTAATGGCGAGCGGTCTTCCGTGCAAGCATTCGGCCGATGCGAGTTGAATTGCCGGGCCTTATTTTGCGACACATGTTGTCGCCTATGCCCGTTTTTGACAGGAAAAAGCGCTTTGCGGCCATTAAAACGTCTGTTAGACTCGCCCGCGGCTTCCAGGGCTTGGAAGTATCCACGTTCAGAACTCCTACCAAAGGCAAAGCGAGTACCATGGCTCAATCACGCGTAATGGAGATGTACGAGCGACTCAAGCAACTGGTCGAGGCCTGTGCAGACGATGTCGCGAAGGCAGAGGGCGGCAACAAGGCCGCGGGCACGCGCGTGCGCAAGTCCATGCAGGACATCAAGAACGCAGCACAGGAGGTCCGCAAGGTCATCCTCGAGGTCCGCTCTTCGGACGAGTAAGGCGCCCCGATCAAACGTCGGGCGCACGCGCGCAAGCGCCAGCTGACCAATCTGGGATCGTCAGACCAGGTCGGACCGGGGGCCGGCTCAGCGGATGCTTCTGCCCTACGAAACCGGAACGCGACAAAGCGACCGTTGGAAGGACAACGGCATCGCCCGACCTGTGAGTTTCGCTCATGCCCCCGCTGGCCATCATCGACCCCGAGTCCCTGAATTGCGAAAACGTGCTCTTCACGCGGGAGCAGATCTATCGCATTCTGCCGCAGCAGTACGAGTTTTCGCAGCTGGACGCGATCATCCACGTCGATCCCGCAACCGTTACCTTTGCCGCCTACCGGGACATTCGGCCGGATGAATGGTGGTGTCGCGGCCACATGCCGAAGCAGGCGATCTTTCCCGGTGTCTTGATGGTCGAATCGGCCGCGCAGCTGTCGTCATTCGCGCAGACGCAACTGGTCCCGACCGGGGACGACACGATCATGGGATTCGGCGGGATCGATAAGTGCAAGTTTCGGGATTCGGTGTTCCCGCCGTCACGCGTGATTCTCGTGGGCCGGTCGGTCGATCTGCGCATCCGCAAGTTCAAATGCGAGATTCAGGGGTTCGTGAAGGGGCGGATGGTCTTTGAGGCGGAGATATCGGGGATTCGGTTGAAGATTTGAGGACGCGGCCGCGATGCGCGCTCGTCGGATGTGCACCGGACCGGCACTCTCGGGCTCGCGATCCATGAACGGGCATCGCGCCGAGACATTCGGCGACCCGGTTTTGCCCGAGTCATGGCGACGCCGCGATAGTTTCACTCTACCACGACAATGGCCTGGATGTGTGCGACCGCCCGTCGGGCGGCGTCGCCAAGGCACCCGCACATTCATCCTTCCCCATGCGCGCATGAAAAAGGTGCGGCAGAGGCCGCACCATCCTCGCTGGCGCTTCGGGTTCGTATGTAGGCGCGGACGCGCGGTTAGGCGCGTACGCGGGGCGATCAGAGGTACTTGGCGGCCTTCTTCTTCAGGATGGGCGCCATGTCGGTGCGCTCCCAGGTGAAGCCGGCGCCGGTGCGGCCGAAGTGGCCGTGGGCGGCGGTTTCGCGGTAGATCGGGCGGCGCAGCTTGAGATGGTCGATGATGCCACCGGGGGTGAGCGGGAATGAGTCGCGCACGATGGCCACGAGGGCCGACTCGGGCACCTTCGCGCTGCCCTCGGTCGAGACGAGGACGCTGATGGGCTCTGCCACGCCGATGGCATAGGCCAGTTGCACCTCGCACACGTCGGCCAGGCCGGCGGCAACGATGTTCTTGGCGACGTAGCGGGCCATGTAGCTGGCCGAACGGTCCACCTTCGATGGGTCCTTGCCGCTGAAGGCGCCGCCGCCGTGGGCGCCGCGGCCGCCATAAGTATCAACGATGATCTTGCGGCCCGTCAGCCCCGTGTCGCCGTGCGGCCCGCCGATGACGAAGCGGCCGGTGGGATTGATGTGGAAGACGACGTTGTTGTTCCACATCTCCGGGCACTCATCCATGATGACCGGCTTGATGACCTTGTCGATGATGGTCTTTTTGAACTTGTCGTTGACGTTGCCGCTGCGATCGAGCAGCTCCGGCAGGTCCTGATGCTGGGTGGAGACGACGACGGCGGTGAGCCGGCGGGGCTCAAGGCCGGCGTATTCGATGGAGACCTGGCTCTTGCTGTCGGGCCGCAGCCACGGAAGCGTGCCATCGGAGCGCAGCTTTGCCAGGCGCTCGACGATGCGGTGCGAGAGGTGGATGGGCAGCGGCATCAACGCCTTGGTCTCGCGGCAGGCGAAGCCGAACATGATGCCCTGATCGCCGGCGCCCTGCGCCTTTTTCTTCGAGGCGGTCACGCCCTGGCTGATATCGGCGGACTGGCTGTGGATGGTGCGGATGACGGCGCAGCTCTTGTGGTCGAACTGGCAGGCAGGATCGGTGTAGCCGATGTCGCGGATGGTGTCGCGGATGCTCTCCTCGATCTTGCACAGGGCCAGCTCGGCCTCGCGCGTGTGCACGGTCACTTCGCCGGCGACGACGACGAGGCCGGTGGTGACCAGCGTCTCGCAGGCGACGCGGGCGTTGGGGTCCTTCGCGAGAAGGACATCGAGGACCGTGTCGCTGATCTGATCGGAAACCTTATCCGGGTGGCCCATGCTGACCGACTCGGAGGTGAAGACATGCCTGCCGTTTTGAACAGCGCCGTTGCGCACGAGAAGCTCCTTATGTGTCTGCCAGGTTGAGTGGCGGTGCGTCGTTGCCGAATCGGGCATGATATGTCGGCATGGGAGGAGGGGCAAGGGACGGCGAGCGGAAGGCGCGTGCGGGCGCTTGGACGGGGACGTTATCGGGGGGACGAGTGGGTCGCCGGGCGGGAGGAATGTGTGATTTGGTGATTTGGCGATTTGTGAAGTTTTGGGCCAGCTACACGGTGCGGCCGCATTCGGGGCAGATGCCTGATACGTTGCCCGTGAGGTCGTAGCCGCAGCCGGGGCAGAGCGAGGGGTTCTGGGCGCGGCGGGCGCTTTCGATGTCGGCGCCGTACCAGCGCAGCATGACCGGTGTGTCGCGGAAGAATGCATGGATGCGCGCGAAGGTGGCCAGCATGGCGATGGTCCCGAAGGCAGGCAGCATCGCGACCAGCGCCTCGAAGAGTGTCGCCACCAGCCCGGCATCCATGACCCTGCCACGCCAGACGATCAGCGCCGCCGCGGCGATCGCCACCAACGCATAGATCCACAAAAGCACGAGGCTCCACATCGATGCAACCGGGCCAGCCGGCGACGGCAACACTGATAGCGCGACCGCAGCCGGCAGCAACACGGTCGAGGCGGCCAGCACCAGCGCCAGCCGCTGCGCGTAGGCCAACTTTACCAGGTCCACGCCGTAGTGGATCGACTTCTGCGGCGGCCGCCCCCCACCGTAGCCGGCGCCGCAGTACATGCAGCCATCGACGGCGGCGATATGATCCTCGGTGATCTGATTGCAGTTTGTGCAGCGGTAATTGGCCATCCGCAAAGCCGGCGGCGAATCGGTTGTATTCTCAGCGATTTCAGGCGAGTGCGATTTCAGCGTAATGCCGAAGAGAATAAACGATGTGGCCGGTCGCGTAGAGTCAACGATGTGCGGCGGCGAGTTTCGGGCGCGGGGCTACCACGTCGGGCGCGGCGCCGGGGGGCCTTTCAGCAACTTCCTTCGGTAAAAAAATTCCCGGACGATTCCTGTTGCTCGTCGTAGCAATCGGGGCAATGTGTGGCTGTTGGCTGATGACAGCGGGCAAGGAGCAATGCCTGTTCCCAATTGGAGAATGGGCCCAGGTACAGCCGGTTCATGGTGTCGGGCAGCCTGGGGCAACCCGCGACATGGACAAGGGGCTCTCCACCCTCGCGAGGGCTACCCAGATAATACAGGCGATCTAACACACGACCCTCTTCCGGATGCGGACCGACAGGCCCGCAAGGCAGGTAATGGCACATGGGCGGACTCAATGTATCACCCGGCGGGGTGGAGCAGAAACCAGCCAACGCCCCAGATGATGCTACGCCGCTTCCCGTTTTACGCATGGGGAACTGACCTAGTCGTGTTAAGCATAGAACCGTGCTGTTCGCATTAACTCAAAAAGATGCGGCTCCACACGCGACACGCGACATCCGGATCTGGTGCGTCCGCCGCCAGGCAGTGCCGAATACATGGCACTATCAGGGACGCTGGGCCAACCGGGCAGGCCCCTGTCCGCACGCCTGCGGCTGGTTGCCGCTCGCGCTGCGGCGCAGACAGCGACCAGACGGGGCATTTCGCACATTCGGCGGGATGTTGGGCCCTTCCCCCAGCTGGTTTCGCAGGATGGGCCATATTGCGCTATACTGAGCGTTATCATGAAATATCCATCCCTCACGGTCCCTGCACGGGACGCCCGCCGCCTGCCTGCCTGGCGATTGACCATCGCCATGTGCCTGCTTTTGCCAACCGCGCTGCACGCGCTGGCCCAGCCTCAGGACGCGGCCGAACCGCTGCCGCCGGCAACCACCAGCCCGACCATTGAGACAGCGGACGCCGAGGATGCCCCCATCGAACTGGAAGTGACGGCTACGCCGCGCACGCCGGAGCGCATCGATGCCCTTATTGCGTCGATTGACGCCGAGCTGTCGGCAATGGCGCCGACGACGCAACCCGCTACGACGCAGCCCTCGACGCAGCCTGCGGCCGGCATCGATCAGCAGGTGGACGGCTGGCGGCTGGAGTTGTGGAAGCATCTGCGGGCATGGCGCGAACAGCTCACCGATCTCAAGGCGCAGATGTCGGCGGTGGAGCTGCTCTCGAGCGACGAGAAAGTGAAGGAACTGACCGAGAAGATCTCGGACTGGAAACGTCGGACGACGGAACTGAATGAAGCGCCGCTGCCGGAGTTCATTACCGAGGAAGATATCGCACAGGCGGAGGCGACGTACAAGGAGCAGAACCAGGCGATCGATTCGCTGAACGCGGTGATCACGCAGCAGGAGTCGCTGCTTGCCGGTGGTTTCGCGGCGCAGCGGGCCAAGTTGCAGGAAGACATCGACGCGGCGCGGACGCGCCTGGAGGAACTGGAGGCCAGCCGGGCCGTCGACCTGAAGGCCGCCGACAGCGAAGACGGCCGCAAGATCATCGAACTGCGCCGGCGCGCGGTCGCCGCCCGGCTCGCCACGATGCAGGCGGTGCATGCGGGCATTGACGTCAAGGAAAAGCGCGCCCAGCGGCAGGCCGAGTCCAATCGCCTCCGCCGCGATGCGATGCGTCCCCACGTCGTCGCCCTGCGCGAGCGGATGAACGGTTTGATTGAACAGCGCAGCCGCAGCGAGGCCGAGTGGATCCGGATGCGGTTGAAGTCGGATTCGCTTTCGCCGAGCGAGCGGGCCCTGCTCGAGCTCGATTTGCTGGTTGAGGAAGCGACGGCCACGCTACAGAAGGACTTTGCCAACAGCATTCGCGACCGGTTTCAGCAGTCGTCGTTGTCGGATCTGAGCAGCAATGCGGAGCGCGACCGGGCCTACTGGGAGGCGTTCAGCACCTCGCTGTCGCGGCGCACGGCGTCGGATGTGCTGGAGGGCTACGAAGAGGCGAGGGAAGAACTTGCGACTGCCGAGGGCATGCTCGATCGGTTGCAGCGCCGCCTTGGCGACAGCGTGTCCGAGCAGCGGCGGCTGGAGGACTTCAAGCACGCGTCGCTGGAGAAATTCGACAAGCTCACGGCCGTCCTGCGACAGGCCACCAAGGAAAACGCGGACGAGGACACGATCAAGCAGATTCAGAATGCCGGCCAGAGCAAGATTGAGCTGCGCAAGGCGTTCGACGACATGCTCCAGGAGGAGCGTGCGCTGATCGAGCGGCTGCGCGAAGGCATCGCGATTGCCGGCCGCCGGGTGAAACTGTGGGAATCGGCCGTCAGCCGGCTGTACTGGGCGCATCTGATCACGCGCGGCTCGTCGATTCTCGATCCGCGGAGTTTCGTCGCGGCTTCGCCGGATGTGAAGGAGCTTGCCGGCGGCGCTTTTCTCACGTCCATGCAGCATTCCTTCCGGCAGATCAACTACCAGGTGCGCGATCTGACGTGGATCGACTGGGCGATCGTGGCGGCGACGCTTGCGGTCGCCGCGTGGCTGATCGCGCTGGGTACGCGCTGGTGCAGCCGCACGCGCAACGCGGTGCCGACCGACAGCCAGCCGAAGACGGAGGGAGAGGAGCCGGCGGCGCCGGAATTCGTCGAGCGCCTCAAGTACAACACGGCCCGCGCCGGTGCCGTATACCTGACACCCCTTGCGCTGCCGCTGATACTGGCCCTGCTGATGCTGGAGACCGGGATGTCGGGCAAGGCCTCGCGGGTGATGTATCTTCTGCTGGGCATCATCTGGGCGCCGGTACTCGCGGCCGCCCTGCTCAACCTGGCCTTCAAGGCGGCCAAGCCTCGCTTCCGGCTCATCACGTGCAGCAACATCGTGGCCCGTTACTACCGGCGCTTCGGGTTCATTCTGACCGGCATCGTCACGATCATGATGGGTGCGTCGCTGCTGCTGCGCACGCAGTACCTGGCGCCGACGCTGGCGGCGCTGCTGGCCGACTGGTGCGTGCTGGCGGTGAACGTGCTGGCGGTCATCTTTCTTCTTCAGCGCAACACGGTGCTCAACATTTTTCCGCGGGCCGAGCGCGGGCGGTACGTGCGGACGCTGACGACGCTGCGGGCGTCTTATCCGGCCATGCTGGCGGTGGCGATCGCACTGGTGTTGATGCACCTGGTCGGTTACAGGGCCCTGGCGTCGTACCTGACGCTGGGGATCACCTCTTCGGTGGCCCTGCTGCTTCTGGCGTGGGTGCTGCACGAACTGCTGGTGGAATTCGCGGTGCGGGTGGCCGATCGGGCACGCGATCTGCGCGAGACGTACGCCGAGGCCGGCGCAGGGGCCAAGGCCGATGCACCGGCGGCGGGCGCGGCAGTCGGCACGAGTGCCACGGCGACGGCTTCGGGCGCGGCGGCGCCCGGTGCGCCGGCGACGGCGCCGGCGGCAAAGGCGGCGGAAGCGGACGAGGCGGAGCCCGAGGCGGCGCCGGCGGCTGTCCCCGCGCCGACGGCGGTGAGCGCCGTCGCGGCCACCAGCAAGTGGGTCCTCACCATTGGTGTCTTCCTGGCGGCACTATCGGTGTGGGGAGTGCGGCCGTACGAGATCAAGGTGCTGATGGACATGCAGCTGTTGCAGGTGGGCAACAGCGCCATCAACCTGTGGCGGATCGGCGGGGCCCTGGTCGCCGTCATCGCGGCCATCGCCGTGTCGAACATCATCCGCCAGACACTGCGGGCACGCGTCTTCCCCTATCATCCGGCCATCGACCGCGGGGCGCAGGCGGCGATCAACACCCTGCTGCACTACATCATCGTGGCGATCGGGGTCTATATCGCCCTGCGGGCGCTGTTGCTGGACTTCGGGGCCCTGGCGGTGCTCTTCGGCGGCCTGGGACTGGGTCTTGGCCTGGGCCTTCAGCCGCTGGTGGTGAACTTCATCAGCGGTCTGTTGATGCTGTTCGAGCGGCACGTGAAGGTCGGCGACACCGTCGGCGTGCACGGCAAGACCGGCGAAGTGACCAAGGTCAGCATGCGCAGCACGACCATCCGCACGCCCGACGGCATCTTTCTGGTCATTCCCAACGGGGAGTTCATCAACCAGAAGGTCGAGAACTGGACGATGGACGGGCATCCGCTGCGGGCCCAGGTCGAAGTGGGCGTGTCCTACGGGTCCAATCCGCACCAAGTGCGCGACATTCTGATGCAGATCGCCCGACGCGAGCGACGCGTGCTGCGCAATCCGCCGCCGGATGTGTTCTTCCTCGACTTCGGCACCGATGGAATGCGGTTTTCCCTGGTCTGCTGGTTTCGCAATCCGGGCGAGCGCTGGTTCGGCATGCTGGACATTCGATACAAGATCTTTGATGCATTCAAGCAGGCCGGCATCGAAATCCCCTTGCCGCAGCGCACCTTCCACATTTCGGGCGACAAGCCACTGGACATCCGCCTTGCCGACTCGGCCGGCGTCCCGTTCTTCGAGCGCGGCGACGGCGAAAAGGCGGGCGAGGGCGGTCGGCGCGAGCCGTCGGGCAAGCGGGAATGACGTTTTGAAACGTCAAGACGTCAAAACGGCGGAAGAAAAATCGAAAATCGAAAAATCGAAAATCGAGAATCAATCGTCCAAAGTCGAAAATCAACAAGTCAAAAATTGAACGTGCCGGGTCAGGGCTTGGCCTCGCCGCTGGTTTCCATTTCGCGCATCTTGAGGGCGGCGAGTTTGCCGTGGCGCGTCGAGGGATAATGCGTGGCCAGCCGCTTGAACTGGGCGTAGGCGGCACGAAATTCCTTCTTCTGGTAGCGACGCAGGGCCTTTTCGTACTTCGTTCGCGTGCCGCGCGACCAGGTGAAGGCGCGAATGCGCCGCGTCTGGCCGGTCTTCGTATTTGCGCCGTAGTAGGCGCTGCCGAGAATGTTGCTGCCGCCGCCGCCGCGGAACTGGATGAGGGTGCGCTCGTGGTGATGGCCGGCGAACTCCCGCCGCGGCGGCCTGCCGGCGTCCAGCGTGGGATCGAACGGCACCCAGCCCCAGGGCGGCAGATAGACTTCGACCCAACGGTGCATGCGGGCGTCACGAAACGGCAGCTTCGATCGGGCCGGAAAGGTGCTCGCGCCGACGAAGCGGGTCGGGATGCCACTGGCGCGGCACAGAGCGGCGAAGAGGTAGGAGAATTCCGAACAACTGCCTCGCTTGCGCTCGAGAACGATCGGGGCCTTCTGCCAGCCACCGCCGGCCTCGTATTTGATGCTGCCGGCGACGAAGTCGTGAATCGCCAGGACCTTGTCGACCAGATTGCCCTTTTCCGCGCACAGGCGGGCGGACTCGCGGACGATGGCCGGGTGCTTCAGATCGTAAATGCCGCCATGGTCACGCGTGTACAGCTCGCGAATGTCCTCCGGAATATCATCGAGGCCGCCGGCGCGGGCGGGGCTCAGCTCGCGGCGTTGAAAGCCATGGAGCTCCACTTCGCAGGCGTAGCCGACTTCAATTGACTGCCCGGGATCGAGCCGGGGAATAAGGATGCGGATGCACTCCTGATTGAACTTGTCGGTGCAGGGGTTGGAGCGAAAGGGCTGATCCCAGAGAACGACTTCAAAGCAGCTCACGGTCTGGTAGGAGTCGCTCTGCGGGATGGGCATGAAGATTTTGACGTTGTGAAGCGGGGCATTGGTCTTGTTGGTCAGGATGTGTTCGTAGTAGATCTCGAACGGCGCGGCGGCGACGGTCGCGGGCATTCCAGCGGCGATTGCCAGGAACGGCGCGCACATGGCGAAGGCAAGGCGTACGGAGATACTGCGCGATGCGATGGCGTGCCGCTTATCGAACGCTGACTGTCTCGCAGCTTTGGCGGCGTCGTGCATCGAGCGCTCCATCTACAAAGTCCCTGGACGCTTCCGCTCCATGCGTGTCAGCATAACAGAAGTACCTCCGGTTGTTGCAATATTCACGGGGCGTATGGCGTTCTTCCCTACGCGCGACTGCGTGCCCCGACGCCGCGGGCCGGCGCCGGACCTGACCATGCGGGTATAATCGGCGGGAAGGAGGCATCATCATGCAGCGGGTCAGCCGCAATGTCCTGTGCACGGCCGTTATGGCGATTGCACTCTGTGGCGGCACAGCCGTTGCCCAGCCGCCACCGCCACCGGTTCCGCCCCTGCCACCGGTGCCGTTCCCGCCGCAGAACCCCTTCAGCGAGTCGAAGCGCGTTCTTGGCAAGATACTCTTCTGGGACGAGCAGCTCTCCAGCGACAACACGGTGGCCTGCGGGACCTGCCACATCAACGGCCGCGGCGGCACCGATCCGCGACTGGGCCTGCACCCGGGGCTGGACAACCTGCCGGGCACGCCGGATGACAAGGCGGCGTCACCGGGGATGCATCGCAGCGACGCAAATCGCGATTTGTTTGCCGATCCGGTCTTTGGATTTCAGACGCAGGTCACGCCTCGTGCGGCGAACCCGGCGATTTTCGCGATGTATGCACCGGCGCTTTTCTGGGATGGGCGGGCGCCGGCGACGTTCACCGATCCGCAGAGCGGACTGATCACGATTACGAACTTCGGGGCGCTGGAAAGCCAGGCCCTGGCGCCGGTCCTCAGCCCGGTGGAGATGGGCCACGACGGCCGCACCTGGGAGGATGTCGCCGCGAAGCTGGCGAGCGTGACGCCGTTGATCCTCGCCCGCGACATTCCGCCGGACATGCTGGCGGCGCTCGAGACGCATGCAACGTATCCCGCGCTGTTCGCCGCCGCCTTCGGCGACGAGGCGATCACGGCGCAGCGCATTGCCTTTGCCATCGCCACTTACGAGCGTACGCTATTGCCCAACGACACGCCGTGGGACCGATTCAACGCCGGGGATGTGTCTGCATTGACGCCCAGCCAGGCACAGGGCTGGAATGCGTTCCGGGCGTCGCCGTGCTCGGCGTGTCATCCAGCCCCGCAATTCACCAATCATACGTTTCAGAACATCGGCCTGCGCCCGATCCCCGAGGATAATGGGCGGCAGTCGGTGACGGGCAATGCGGCCGATCGTGGCCGATTCAAGGTGCCGACGCTGCGCAACGTGGGCCTCAAGCCCACGTACATGCATCACGGGGCATTCAACTCGATCCAGGGCGTGGTCGCGTTTTATGCCAACCCTGCCGCACAATTCCCCAACAATCTTTCGCCGCTGTTGCCGGTGGCGCTGCCGCAGAACATCGCACAGCAGGTCGTCGATTTTCTGACCAACGGGCTGACGGATGCGCGCGTCGCGGGCGAGCAGTTCCCTTTCGATCGGCCGCAGCTGTACTCGGAGCGGGAGGCTCCCAATCCGCTGATCGTGTCGGGCGGCGTGGCGGGCAGCGGAACCTTCACGCCGGCGATCATTGCGGCGAGCCCGCCGAATTCGGGCAATGCCGATTTTCGCGTGGGACTGGCCGGGGCGCTTGGCGGCTCGCAAGCTTTTCTTGCACTATCCGAATCGCCGCCGGAGGGACCGGTGCTGGTGGCGGACGTGCTGTATGGACCATTTCCGCTGCCCGGAGCAGGGGTGGCGACCGGCTTCGCGACATGGCATCATCCGATCGACGAACTGGTGCTGTCGGGGTGTCACTTTTACGTGCAGTGGCAGGTGATCGATCCGGCGGCGCCCGGCGGCATGGCCCGCTCGCCGGTGGCACGCATGTCGCTCATTCCCAATGCCTGCGCGGGCGACCTGACGTGCGACGGCCGGCTGGACGGGCACGATCTGACCGCCTTCGTCCAGGCGCTTCTCGACCCGTCGGCTTACGAGGCGGAATATCCGGCGTGCAATCTGCTCGACGCGGACATCAACGAAGACGGCGCGATTGACGTGGACGATGCCATTTCGTTTGCGCAGCTGTTGACCGCCCTGCCGTGAATTCCATGAAAACGGCGACTGGCTGATGATCGTGCAATTGGCAGCAAGGCAGGCCTCAATCCGGCCCGGGCAATTGACTCGCCTTCTCCGGGTCTTGGCGGTGAATTCACTTCAAGCCGTTATCGCCAGGCGCGCCGGCCGCGATTATCTTTACGCCTGTGCGCGCTGCCGTGTGGCCCGCGCGGATGTTCCATTGCGCGGAGCAGCCGCATGAAGGCGAAAACCCGCAGGAAACGATCCAAACTCGCCCGCTTTCGGCGTCAAACCCGTCCCGGCGCGCCGCCCGGCATTCTCATCCCCGATCCCGGCGCGCCGCGCGGCGAAATCTGCGTGATTGCCTACAGTGCAGACGGCATTGAAGAGGCTTACATCGAGCGACCGGAACAGGTTCGCCGCTATCTGGACCAATATGCGGTCACGTGGGTGAACGTGGAAGGGGTCGGCGATGTTTCGATCATCCGCGAGCTGGGCGCGATCTTCAGCATTCATGCCCTCGCGCTGGAAGACGTGGTGCACGTCCATCAACGCGCCAAGGTCGAAGTCTATCCCGAACATTTCTTCGTCGTCGCCCGCATGCCCGGCAATCCCGAGTTGTGGAACACGGAACAGATCGCCATTTTTCTCGGCCGGAATTTCGTGATGACATTCCAGGAGCGACTCGGTGGAGACTGCCTGGATCCGGTGCGCGACCGGCTCCGCGTCGGCTGGGGTCGCACCCATTTTCTGCGGCCGGACTATCTGGCATATGCCATGCTCGACGCAATCGTCGACCAGTATTTCCCCATGGTGGAAGAATGCGGCGATCGACTGGACGAACTGGAATCCGACGTCACTGCGGAACGCACCGCCGGCGTGATGCCCGAGGTTCAGGCTGTGAAGCGCAACTTGCTGACGATCCGCCGCGTGATGTGGCCCCTGCGCGACACGGTCAATGTCCTGCTGCGGGAAACGTCTCCGCTGATCTCGGACGAAACCCGGCCCTATCTGCGCGACGTGCACGATCATACCGTTCAGATCATCGATCTGGTGGAGTCGTATCGCGACATTGCATCGGGAATCCGCGAGGTTCACCTGGCCGGCATCAACCAGCGCACCAGCGAAATTATGCGCGTGCTCACCGTCATTTCGACCATTTTTATTCCGCTCACCTTCATTGCCGGTGTCTACGGCATGAATTTCAGTGCCGAGGATTCGCCGTGGAACATGCCGGAACTGCGGTGGAAATGGGGCTATCCCGCCGTCATGGCGGCAATGGGAGCAGTCGCCATGGCGATGCTGGCCTTCTTCTATCGCCGCGGCTGGTTGAAGTGGTGGGGAAAAGACTAGGAAGAGTTTTCCTGTTTGATTTGCGCGCCCCATTTACAGAATGCGGCTGTGTTCCGATCTGAGGCGCTGAATGGCGCCAGCTGCGGGCCCGGTCATGCCGCTGGCACTGATTGATATTCCTCGTTCACGATTGCGTTATGCCGCTTGCGCTAGACTCGCCCAGAGAGACGGCACGTAGGTCGTCCCGAATCGGCACGTCTTACGTTCGCATCCACGTGCTTGTCCAGCTACAGGAGTGTCTGCGATGCTATTGCATACGATGTGGAACAGGGCCAGACCGTTGGTGTACAGCCTGACGATCGGGGCGTTTGCGCTCACGATGCAGGCCGGGTGCGGCGACAGCAGTGAACGCGTGGTGACGTACGAACGGTATGATCGCGGCGGCTACTATTCGCCGGCCGACGATCACTACGTACGGCGAACGCGGACCACGACGTACTACGACGACGGGTACGACGTCGGCACCGTGCGCGAGTTTCGCTATTACGACCACGACTACGACGATTTCGAATACGACGGCGACGATCTGGAGGATCTGCGCGAGGACCGTGCCGAGGCGCTGGAAGAGTACTACGACGAGCTTGACTGAGCGGATGCGCGAGTGCGCGAGACGACGTGCACGTTCAATCCAATCCACGCGCCTCATGCGTGATGAAACGGCGGCACGACCGTGCTACGGGCTCGGCGTGCCGCCGCGCGTCCGGAACCGACAAATAGCAGTTCCAAGTTGAGGCACGCTCGGAAAGTGAAGTGAAGGACAGGCGCTACCGGCGGAATCAGCCGGGCGGCGCCTGTTCGGGGAAGTGGCGGTCGAGGCGGGTTGAGAGCTGATCCACCCGCTCCTCCAGGGCGGCGAGACGTGCGAGAATATCGGCCGGGCCGGCGTGATGGTTCGCGCGCTGTTCGGCCTGCGGCGAGACGGTCGCGAGACCGGTATCGGGCGGCACCGAAACGGGGCCGCCGAGCAACTGGGCAAAGCGGCGGGCCGAGCGTCCCATTTCACGCGGCAATTCGACGATGATGGGCGGGTCGGTTCGTTCGAATTCGGCCAGCAGTTCGCGGGCATATTCGGTCGAGTCGAGGTGTGTCATTCGACTGGCACGAGAACGCAGTTCGGCAAGTGTTTGTGGACCGCGGAGGATGAGTTCGGCCATGAGGGCGCGCTGGGCCGCATTCCAGCCGAATCGCTCTTCGACGTTGTGCCTGAAGCGGACGGCGCGGGAGTTTCGCTCGGGCTCGGCCTGGTCGACGAGGCTCTTGCGGCGCAGCGAGGAAACCGCGGCGCTCACTTCGCTTTCGGAATAGTCCGTCACCGGATCGCGATTGGACTTCTGGTTGCAGGCGTTGACGATGGCGTTGAGCGTCATGGGATAGGCCTGCGGCAAGGCAAGCGACTTCTCGATCAGGACGCCAAGGACGCGAAGCTCGGGGGCCGTCAGTTCCGGGAACATGTCACGAAGTTTAGGACCGGTACGGCAGGTTGAAAAGCTGCCTGGAGAAGCGTTTCGGCCGGCGGGCGGCGCGTACCCGATGCCGGCGGCCGATTTCCGGGAACCGGCAGGCCGGACGGGCGTCATAGATTCCAGCGGGGCCGTTTTTGCCGGCCCGCGGGTTTGATTCAGACATTCCGGAGATATTGCCATGTCCGCTGCATGCCGGGCCAGAGTCGGTGCGACCAATACAACGAAGCGGCTTCTGTTATTGGCGGCGGCCATCGCTTTCGTGCCGAGGCCGGCGCTGGGGAACGGGATCATCGTGAGCGATACCGTGGACGAACAGGCACGCAGGCGCGCGCCGCGGCCCGTGATCTGCTACACGCCGCTCGGCATCAAGTCACAGCGCGTCGACGTGACGATCAACGACGCCGTCGCCGAGACCCAGATCGAGCAGGTCTTCGTCAACCGCGGCAGCACGCCGATCGAGGGCACTTATCTGTTCCCGGTCGCGGCGTCGGCGGGCATTCACCAGTTCTCGATGACGATGAACGGGCGCGAAAGCGGTGCGGAACTGCTGGACGCGGAGCAGGCGCGGAAGATCTATGAATCGATCGTGGCGAAGATGCGCGATCCTGCGCTGCTGCAATTCGCGGGGCAATCGCTGATCCAGGCGCGGGTATTTCCGATTGCGCCGCACGGCGAGTGCCGCATCAAGCTGAGCTATACCGAGACGATGGCTTCGGACGGCGGCCTGTCGCGGTACCAGTTTCCGCTGGCCCAGCCGGGATGCAGCTTTCAGCCGATCGAGCAGTTCTCGCTGCGGGCCGTTGTTCGCAGCGAGCGGCCGATTCAGAGCGTGTTCAGCCCGACGCACGAGTGTACGGTCGATCGGCGCAGCGAGAAGGAATACGTCGTGGGGCTGGAAAAGCCGCTGGCCGGGCCGGACGAGGACGTTCAGATCGTGGTGCAGCGCGGCGACGATGCCTTTGGATTGACTCTGCTTACTCAGCGCGAAGGCGGCGGCGAAGACGGCTTCTTCATGGCGCGGATCACGCCGAACCCATCGGCAGTGTCGGACGGGAGCATGCCCAAGAATATCTGCTTCGTCCTCGATACATCGGGCAGCATGGCAGACGACAACAAGATCGCACAGGCCCGCAAGGCCCTGAAGTTCTGCATTACGAATCTGAACCCGGAAGACCGCTTCAACATCATCACTTTTGCGACCGATACGCGGGCCTTTCGCAAAGGCTGGTCTGCGGCAAGCGAAAGCACCAAGGACGACGCGCGACAATTCATCGATCGCCTGAACGCCGTGGGCGGGACGGACATCGATTCGGCCCTGCGCAAGGCGCTGGAGCTCAATCCGCTGGCGACGGGCGCGGACAAAACAGCGGGCGAGCCGTGGCGAAAAAATCCATACTTCGTCGTATTCGTGACGGATGGAGAGCCGACGGTCGGCGTGGTGGACCCCAATGCCATCGTCGCCAACGCGTCGGAAAAGAACAGTGGGAAGGCGGCGCGCTTGTTCTGCCTGGGCGTCGGATTCAAAGTCAACACGCACCTGCTGGATCGCCTCGCGGACGACAATGGCGGCGCCCGCGAGTACGTGACGCCGTCGGAAGATCTCGAGCTGAAGCTGTCGTCGTTCTACACCAAGCTGGCCCATCCGGTGCTGGCGGGACTGAAGCTTGCGTTCAGCGGCGTGTCGGTACACGACGTCTACCCCAAGGCGCTGCCCGATCTGTTTCGCGGTGGAGAGCTGGTGGTGGTCGGGCGATACGGCGGCACGCCGACCGGCTCGACGACGATCGAGCTGTCCGGGGAGGCGCGCGGTGAGCGGAAGACGTTCAGCTATCCCTGTTCGTTTGCGACGGAGGATCGCCGCAGTTCCTTTCTACCGCGAGTATGGGCGATGCGAAAGATCGGCTATCTGCTCGACGAAATCAGGCTCAAGGGCGACCAGATGGAACTGCGCAACGAAGTCATTCGGCTGGCCAAGCTCTATGGCATTCTGACGCCTTATACGAGCTATCTCATCCAGGAAGACGAACAACTGGCCAGCCGCCGCGGCATTTCGCCGGCGGGTCCGCGGCGGATGTCGCGCGAGTTGAATGACGCGTGGAGCGGCCGCCAGCGCGACATGCAGGAGGCGCGCGAGGCGCAGCAGGATCAGGTCGGCGCCGCATCGGTCGGCGCATCGAAGAGCAACAGCAGGATGCGCCTTGCCGACAACAAGAAGGCGGCGGAGGCAGCCGGTTTTGTGCGCGACGAGTATCGCGACAAGGGTGGTGGACAGCTCGTGAACTTCATCGACTCGCGCACGTTTTATCTCGAAAATGGGCGCTGGGTCGATGCGGCCTACGACGGAAAGTCCCAGACCACGAAGCTGGCACTGTATAGCACGGAGTATTACGACTTCGTCGCTCGTAACCCGGGCGTTGGCCGCTATCTTGCCCAGGGGGAACGCGTCATCGTGGCTTGGAAGGGCCTTTTTGTTGAGTCGGCGCCGGATGCAAACTGACGACCCCTCGGCCGCCACGCTCGACGCTGAGTATCGCTATTGGGCACTTGAGGGCAGGGGTTCGCAGCCAATAACCGCTATTGAAGAACCTGCGCCGGCTGCGTGCGAGATCAACGGTGTGATTATTGGAAGGATCCCGGAATCATGCAGCCTATGGCGCTGGCGCGGGGTACAATTCAGGGCTGCTACAGAGAACCGCCATTCGGCAGGCTCCCAGGCCCGTGCACTTTCAGTTGAGGCAATGGGGCGGCCGGTTTATAGTGACGCGTCCACTGATACGTGCTGTTAAGATGGCTGCGGCCTGAGGCGCGGCCTTCCGGGAGGAGACACATGCGTCTTTCCAGGTCCATTTGCATTTACGGCCTTTCGGCGGCTTTTGCCGTACTGACCGCATCGAGCGCGTCGGCCGAAGACCAGAACCAGTCGCGTTCGCCCGGCCGCAGTCGCCCTGTGAGCGGCCGGCCGCAAAGCGGCGGCGAGAACTCCTTTCGGCGCGGCACGGCGGTGGGCCAGAAGCATGAACGCGAGATGCAGTTGCGTGCTGCACGCCGCAATCCGGAGAGCATGCCTCCGATCGAATCGCTGACATCCAAGCAGCGCCAAGCGATTGAGACGCGCGATTTTCTGATGCTCTCGCGGCACCTTTATCAACCCAGCACCGAAGAAGTTCAGGTGCTGCACAAGATCATTACGAACGCGCAGGAAGAGTCGCACTCACTCTGGGAGAAGTTTGGACCGGTGGTGGACGCCCGTGCCGCCATTTACGCAAAGCTGACGCAGGACACGCCGGCCTCGGAGTTTCCGGAGGAAGCCCGCAAGGCGCTGTTGGCCGATTCAGAATTCGCCAAGCTCGACGAGCAGGTTCGCGAGCTTGAGAAGCTTAATCACCAGCGCTACATCGAGCGGTTCAAGGAATTCGAGCAAAACCTAAGCGGAGAGGCCATTGAGAGTTCGCGTCAGCACTGGGACGAACGCATCCGCACGCTGCCGTCATACATACAGACGGCCGGCCTGCTCGAGGCCTTCGCGGAAATTGCGGGGACCAAGGTGCCCGAAGACCTGTCCCTGCTTCATCAGTCCCCGCTGAGATCTGCGACGCCGGAGCGGCCATCGCCGGAAGCGCGGCGCGCCCGGGAGCTTAATGCGCGGACCAGGGCCGCCGCCGCCAAGGAACGCAAAAAGCCGGTCGAACAGCGTCCGGCGGCCGCGCAAGCCGCGCCGCGCCCGCAGCCTGCCCCACCGCGGCCGGAGGCTGCGCCTGCTGAAATCAAGAAGACGTCGAAACCCGAGCCCGCAAAGACAACTCCTCCAGCGCCAGTGCCGCCGGGCCGGCCGTTGAGCGAATGGGAGAAGTACGTCTACGATTTTATCGAGACGCACGAGTTGAACGACTCTCAGCGAAACTCGGCACTTTCCATTCTGAAGGACCTCACGGCCCGAGGACAGCAGGTTGAACGGTCCAACGTACAACGGGTCGCGGCGGCGCAGGCATTGAAGGACGAACGCGAAAAGAAGGCGAAGCTCGCGGAGTTGAACGCCCCTATCGACCGGCTGTTTCACGAGCTGAGGCAGCGGCTCGAGGCGCTATTGACGTCCTCGCAAAAGGCCAGGGCCAAGGCGGCCGAGCCGGCGAAGTCAAAGCGATAAATCCGGCGAGCGCAGGAAAGCTCCAATCGCAATCGATTTGCACGGCGTCCAGGTTCGCGTCAGCACAATACCATAATTTCATTTCAGGCAAGTAGTTACAATCAATATCGCGGCGAAGAGCCTCCCGCGGGTGGTTAACGGCCGCCCGCAACGAGACCTGAATTGCGGCTGTTGCCGTGCAATCGTCGTCGGCGGCGCTCGTTTTGATAAGATGGCGGGCGCCGTTTCGTTGCGCGCGCCATTCGGCTCGATATCGTCAACAGAGGGACTGTAACATGTTCACTTCCGTTCTATTCGCCGCGCTCTTTTCATCCCAGGCGGCACTCGTCCAGACGCAGCCGCAGGAACAGCCCGATCGCGGACCTCGGGAAGAGCGGCGACGGCGATTCGATCGCGGCGGTCCGGGCGGTCCGCGCGGATTCGATGATCCCGAGGAACGTCAGCGCCGGCGCGAACAGTGGCAGCGCTATCGCAACGCGACGCCGGAAGAGCGGCGGCAGTTGCGCAACGAGCGCATGCTCGACATGACGGCGCGCACGTACGAATTGTCGGACGAACAGCGGGAACAGGTTCGTGTCGAGATGCAGGCGATGCAGGAGGAACGTCGAGCGAAGATGGGTCCTGCCGCGGACGAATACGACAAGCTCCGCGACGAGATGTTTGAGTATTGGCGCACTGCACGCGAAAGCAGCGGCGAGGATGGCGGGGATGGCGAGCGTCGCCGCGGCCGGATGCGGGAGTTTCAGCAGGATCCCGAGTTCCAGGCGCTTCGATCGCGCATGCGCGAGATTGAAGAACAATACCCGTTTGACATGGAAGCGGCGGCCCAGCGGATCGAGGCGCTGCTGCCGCCCGAGCAGGCGGCAAAGGGCCGGGAGCGTCGAGAACAATGGATGCGCCGTCGCGAGGAGCGACGCGACGATCGCCGCGAGGATCGCGAGGCCAATCGGGAGATGCGGCAGATCACGCGGGCCCTCAGAGAGGGTCAGCCCCCGCCGGCGGGCGTGGATCTCGAACGGCTGCTAAGCGAAGCTAATCGCCAGCTTCAGGATCCGTCGCTGACCGAGGAGCAGCGCAACGCGATTCGCAAGGCGCTGGAAGCGGCATCCCGGCAGGCAGGGGCCGAAAAGCCGGCTGCCGATGCACCCGCCCCCGTCGCGAAACCGCCTCGCGACCTACATCCGTGGGAACAATATGTTTCGGATTTCGCGGCGCGGCACGAGTTGACCGAAGCGCAGCTCGCCTCGGCGCGGGCCATTCTCAAGGAGGCCCTGACCCGCAGCGGCCGGCTGGAACAGGCAAATGCGACGCGCAGGGCCGAGGCGGAGAAGATTGCCGATCCCAAGGTTCGCGAACAAAAACTCAAGGAACTCGACGAACAGGTCGTACGGGTGTTCAACGAGATGAAGACGCGGCTGGACAATCTGCTGACTTCAGCTCAACGGCGGAAGGCGTCGGCGCCGGCGGAAAAACCGGCTCGCACGTAGCCGGGCCGGGTAGCGGCAAGCCTCGGCTATTGCGGTTTATCCTGCGACTCGACAGACAGGCCTTTTCCAGCGAAAATACCCGGTTTTCCCCGGGAGGTCTGTCAAGGCGCATGGACTACGAGATGCTTGAATCACACGTACGAGCCGGGCGGTGGACCGATCTGGAATCCGCCTGGCTGACAGTCACATCCAAACCCGGCGCCGCGCCGGATAAACTCCTGCCGCTCATCGACAAGGTAGTTGAATCGGGCCAGGCCAAGCTCGCCGAAACCATGGGCTGGGCGTGGCTGTCGAGCATGAAGGAAAATCACTCTCCGCAGGAGGCATTGCGCCTTGGCCGCGGCCTGCTGCTGCGGCTGCCCGACGGCGAGCAGCTTCGGGACGAAATTCTCACGCTCTATCGCGAGACGCACAAAGAACACCCGGAGCTGGATCGCTGGGTGGACCGGTCCGGGCTGAAAGAGGGTAAGTCCGTCCGCCGGGCGCTGCGCTATCTCGACGTGGGGCTGAGGCTGAAGCCGGGCATGTACCTGGTGAACCGCTCGGAGGACGAAGCGGCGGAAGTGATCGAAGCCGATCTGGACGCGGAGGAAGTGGTGCTCCAGACGGCGCGGCGAAAGCGCACCCTTCCGCTATCGGAAGTGATCAACGACTTCGACCTGGCGGAAGCGGATGACTTTCACGTACTGGAACAGCTGCACCCCGAGCGCATCGGCGAGTTGTTCACCAACGATCCGCTGCGGCTGGTCATCGGCATCGTCAAGGCCCACCGCAACGAGATGGACCGGGATGCGCTCAAGCTGATACTGGTGCCGCGGTACATTCCGACCAAGGGATGGAGCGATTTCTGGTCGCGCATTCGCGACGGCGTGAAGAAGAGCGCGCACCTGCGGATCGAAGGGCGCTCGCCGATGTTCCTGATCTACGATCCGGTCGGCAAATCGCTCGAAGACGAGACGTGGGCGGGCTTCAGCGCGGCGACGGCGCCGCGGCAGTGGCTGGAGATTCTGGAAGGCTATCTGCGCGACACGAAGCACCGCAAGCAGGACCCGAATCCGGGCTTTCTGAACCGCGTGCAGAAGTCGCTGACGGACAGCGTTAACCGGTTTCGCCGGCACAAGGAACACCAGCAGGCCTTCGCGACGGCGCTGGTCATCGAGCGGCTGGCGGCGGACGGGCTTCCGATTTCGACGGATGCCCACGGCATGGCACTGGAGATGCTCAAGTCCGCAACCGATCCGGTGAGCGAAGTGGCGTCGGTGCCGGATGCGGCGCTGTGGTCGCTGGCCGTGGACTGCGTGGAGCAGGTCTATCCCGACAGCTGGCCGGCGCATTTCGCCCAGCTCATCCTCTATTGCCCCGCCGGCATGTGCGACACGCTGGCGAAGAAGGTGGAGGCCGCGGGCCAGGGCGAGCGCCTGAAGGTGACGGCAGCGGAGGCGATGGCCGATCCCGGGCAGTTCACCGACGCGGCCATGTGGCTGTGGAAGGGACCGGGCGTGAAGACCGAGCTCGATATTCCGCCCTTGATCGAGCTCTTCAACGAACTGATCGCACTGGTCGGCCCGACGCGAATGTCCGAGGGCAAGGCCTCGGGGCAGACGATCGGGGACATGCGGGCGAAAGTGCGGGCGGGCTTCAGCGCCAGGGACTACGCCCGCTTCCGCGAGATGCTCAAGACGCTGGAATTGCCGATGGCCCAGACCATTCGCAGGCAGCTCGAGCGGGCCGAAGGACTGGGGCCGACGGTGCAGGGCGAGATGCTGTCCATTCTCACCGAGGCCTTCCCCAAGCTGTACGCCAAGCGCGAAGTGGCCATGTGGGACGACGATTCGGTGCTCTACTTCACGCGCGACGGCCTGCGTACGAAGGAGTCGGAGCTCGAGGAACTGGTCAACGTGAAGATGCGCGAGAACGCGAAGGCCATCGGCGAGGCGGCGGCGCTCGGCGATCTGAGCGAGAACTCCGAGTACAAATTCGCCCTCGAAGAGCGCGATCTGCTGCGCGCCCGCGTCGCCCAGTTGAACAGCGAACTGGCCCTCGCCAAACTGCTGGAGCCGGACAACGTGCCGACGGATCACGTCGCCATCGGCCAGCGCATCACGCTGCGGGCGACGGGCGGGGGCGAGCCACTGGTCATCTTTGTCATGGGGGCCGGCGATTCGGACCTTGCCAGGGGCGTCTATGGCTACCAGACGCCGATCGCCCGACAGATGATGGGCAAGCGCATCGGCGAAACGGCCACGGTGGCGCTGGGCGGCACGGACGAACGCACTTACGAGATCGTGGCCATCGAGAATGCGCTTCAGATGGCCTGACGTTCAAGTTCGACGGCGTGCGGGCTGAGCCATCGCCGCATGGCGGCCAGTTCGTGCGTCCACTCGTCGGAGAGCCGCCGCTTCAGGAAACACTCGAACATGCGATCCAGCGTGTCGGCCAGATGGCGAATCTGCTCGACGCGCTCCTCGATCCGCGCGCGACCGAAACCGTTGCCATTGGCCTGGCCGTCGCCACTCCCATTGCTGCCGTTGCCTTTTTCGCCGGGCATATCGTCGGGTTCGATCTTCGGCAGTGCCGCGCTGCTGACGCCAAAGGTCTCGGCCTGCAGCGTGAGCTCGTACTGCTGTCCCTGCCGGGAAACGATGAGCCCGGCCTTGCGCGGCAGCTTGCCGGTCTGGATGGCGCGGCGGCTTTCGGGCAGTTGGGTCGGGCCATCGCAGACGATGGTTTCCTTTCCGCTCTCGGCCATGGGGCATTCGAGCACGAGCTGCTTGACGATCACCACGGCTGCCGCGCTGCTGTCCTCCAGCTCGAGGTGGTCGCTTCGCTCGGCCAGGTGGAACCAGAGCCAGAGCAGGAATTCGTTGCCGAGATAGTTCCGCTCGTCGTCGTGATTGGCCGTCCACCAGACGCGGAAGTCGCCATTGCCGAGGTCTGTGAAGCGGGCAGGCGTCAGCGATTCGAGGCGGCGCGTCAGACCGTTCTTTTCGGCCCAGCGGAATGCGATCTGTCCGGCGGATAGCAGCTCCAGCCGCTTGCCGAAGGTGTCCTTGAACAGCGGATGGAGCCGTTCGATGGCGGCCGGACTGGCAATGCCGGCATAGAGCACGTCGCTGCGCGAATCGAACAGCAGCGGGAACTGGCGCAGGCTGCGGTAACGGCCATCCTTGATCTCCTGGGCCACGCGGGACTGGGCCGCCTCGCGGGCCTCGCGCTTGAGGCGCGCGATGCGACGCACCGCGCTGCCATTTCCGTTGGCACCCTCTTCGCCGCCGCCGCCGCGCAGAAGCGATTCGAGCTCCATCTGCACGTAGGCGCGCATGATATCCGGCGGCACGCGGCTGGCATCGATCCGCATGCCGACGTGCACGGTATCGAGGATCACGTTCTTCTCCAGGTCGAAATCGCGATCGAACAGGTGCCGACCGCCGATCCAGCCGACTTCCTCGTGGTTGGCGCGCATCACTCGGCCGGTGCCGATGCGATGTTCGCGAAACTTTTCGAGGAGGTTGTCATCGAGGCGCCTGGGGGCGCCGCCGACGATCTGAAAGCGCGTGAAGGTGGCATTTCCGAATAAGAGGCCCATGGGATACTCCAGGTGCACGGGGGAAGCGCGTGCGTGTCGCAATGACGGCACTGGCGTGCGCCGGCTTCGCAGGATTGCATCTCGCGAATGCAGCGGGCACGGCGTCGATGCTAGTTATTCCGTGGCGGCGGTCAATGCCGCGCGGGCATATCACAGGTTGTGAAGTTCAGACGCGGCTGCACAGCGGCAGGCTGTGAGGTGTTCAGGCTTCGAGGCGGCTGGCGATTACGGCGACATTGCGCGCAAGTCACACGCGGTTGTGAATTGAAGAATCACAGCGCGACATACTGACCCGAAGCGCCTGCGAGGGCGGGATGGTGCGATGCGCAAG
>CAYOZN010000030.1:0-67541 GCA_964408455.1 uncultured Planctomycetaceae bacterium | reverse complement strand
TCCTTGCCGACGAGAATAAAGTTGCCTGTCATGTCGGTGGCACAGATCGAGCCATCGCCCGCGCAAATCGCACCGCCGGGAGGACCGCCTGTTCCTCCGCAGAGGTTCAGGGCAGCAGGATCGTGAAGTCGGCTACCAAACGCGAGTACGTCGATCGTGTCGATGTAGCTGTCGGGATTCATGACATCCGCACACCAGTTGCCTGGACCGCGCGCGATGCCCAGTTCACTTGCCAGGTAATGAAAATCAATTTCGTCAACGCCGCAGTCGCCGTCGCCGCTGAAGTTGCCACATCCACAGTTTGAGCAAGTCACCGGGTCCCATTCGTCGATGAGAATGCAGGCGTTTTCGCCGCGCAGTTCCAGCTCGACGTAGGTGCCGCGCGTGAAGTTCAGATTGCCGCGCGAAAAACTCCCGCTGAATTCCAGGAATTCGCTTGAGCCGATTGAGCCGGGGCCGGAAGCGGGCGGATATATGCGCGCCAGTTCAATAAAATGGTCCTGCCAGTCCGGCGCCGTCAGATCGCCGGCCTGGCTGCTGTCGGACAGATACACCACCAGTTCATCCGTCGGCTGGCCGCAGAATTTGTAGGAAAAGCGCACATCGACGCGGTCTTCGCCGGCACGGGCGAATGCGCCGTGGGCCGCCACGCTCGAGGCAGAAAGCTGGCCGTCGCCCTGCGTCTGAATCCGCATTGCATGGTTGCCGGGCACCTCCGGCAGCGGGAACGCGACGCGCTCGATTGATCCTTCGTGGAATGGCGGCAATAGCGGCTGGGTATCGGCAGGATCGCGCAATCGCTTGCGCACGCGCACATCGAATTCGGTCTGGTCTTCCATGGCGATGATCTTGAGCGAGAACCCGAGCACCGGGACATCGGCAATGCGGCTGCCATTGGCAAGCATCGCATGTGGATCGTTCGGATTGACGAAAAGCGGTGAATCGGTCTCATCGACGAGATTCTGGTAGTACAGGCGCTGAAGACCAGTGTTCAAGACCGCGCCGGGATGCAGCTTGAGGGTCTTCACGTAGATCGCCTCCGGCACGGGATCGTCGGGCACGAAGTCGAAGTTCTGCCGATTGGTGAGATTGACCTTGGCATCGGGCTCGATTTCGAGCTTTTCAAGCACCCAGGTATCCGTATAGCCGCCGCCGCTCGGCTCGCCATCGCCGAGGCTGGCCGGCAGATGCCACGCACCGGATGCGCCGAGTCCGACGGCATTCAGGTCGTGGTCCTTGCTTCGCAGTTCGAGCAGTTCTCCCTGGTCTTGTCCGCCGCCCTGGCGAATGCGAACGGTGAACTTGTTGGCGGTTGCGCCCTGGCCGATCGTTGGCCGCGGGGCTGCGGCCGGATCGGGATCGAGATCAAGGTATCGATCGCCATCCGATTCAATCACGTTGCATTGCACGACGGATGTGCCCGCGACGAAGAACTCACCGCCGAAGGCGGGGCTCGAATTGCCGCCGGAAACAGAATTCAACAGGCTGCAATCGTTATTCAAGATACTGGTCACGCCCTCCAGAGAGCCCAGCCGGACGCGGACATTGGTGTTCATGATGGTGCTGTCGCGCACCAACAGAAGGCCATCGACGTGTATGGTGCCCCATGCGCCCGACTGAGCCGGATCGGCGCAACTGGCGCCGGGTTCCATATCGGAAAGGTCAATCTCGGAACCTGCGAGTACTTCGAGCGTTTGCGTCGCCGCGATCAGCATGTCGCCAGTGCCGCGGACATTTGTGCGGAACACGGTGGGCGAATCCGCCAGTTCAAGGCCATTCACGACGATCAATGCATCGGGCCCGAGGATGATGCCGCCCTGGCCCGACCAGGTCGTCAGCAATGACTCCATATGGCCGGACTCGATATGCAGTGGCGAGGAAAGGTTAATATCGGTTCGTTCCACGACGCCGGCCCCGTATGTTGGCGACGTATTGTCGGCCAGCGTGACATGATGAAGATTCATTGACGAAAGCGCAGCCAATAGGCCGCCGGCAGTGGACGATGCATTGTTTCCATCGAGAATGCAATCGCGTATGACGGCGCCGGTCAGCCTCAGGCGCAGAGCGCCACCCGCATCGGCGGAACCGCCGGTCAATGTAAACCCATCCAGCACTGGAGCAGTCTGTACGACCGATTCGAGCTGCACCACGCGCCCGGCACTGCCGCAATCGATGGTTGTCAGTGCTGGCCCGCCCGTGGCCCGCAGGACCATGTTGCGGCGATGAAGGTCCAAGTTAGAGTTTCCGGCGCCGGCATACGTGCCGGGGGCGACCAGGACAGTTGCGCCGGATGGCGCTATATCCAGCGCCGGCTGGATCGTCAGCTTGGGGCCGGAAGTCAGGCCATCATGCGCCGGCAGGGTGCCATCCCACGAATCATTTCCGGCAACGCCATCCACATAGATTGGCTGGCTGACTGGATTGCTTCCATATTCTTCGTATTCGAGGATATTGGAAAGACCGTCCGAGTCGACATCGTCTGCACTTCCTGATGCTTCGAGACTTCCGTGAAAGACAAGCTCCCACGCATCTGCCAGCGCATCCGCGTCTGCATCGATGAACTCGTCGGCGCCGATATCGGTGCGCACTGCATCAATGCGGCCTTCGCCGTCAATGTCCTGCGGCGCCTCGGGCGACGCAACAAAGGCTGGATCGCCGGCGTCAATGCAGGGAGAACCACTCTTCAGGCGGCCGTCGAGCGTCAGACGCGGATCGGCATCGGTGTTGCCCGTGCCCGAGCCGTTCCAACCGCCCTGAATGCTGCAATAGTTCAGCACCGGCGTGCCTGCGCGGGCATAGTATTGGCCATCCTGAAATGCGCCAGTCGTGTCGCAGTTTCCCTTGAATATTGAATTGGTGACGATCGGCGAATTTGCGATGCCGATGGCGATCGGATTCCCCGTGCTCCACATGCCGCCGCCGCTGGAGCCGGCAAAATTCCGCAGGAAAGTACAATGGTCGAACAATGGGCTCCGTGTCTGAGAGATTGCAAGGTTGGCAACCGCGCCGCCATCGTCATCCGTCACGTTGTGAATGAACAGGCAGTTGTGGACAGCCGGGCTGCAATCCCGGTTGAAAATGGCGCCGCCAAGCCCCTCGATCAGCGCGCTGTTTCCCATAAACCGGCAGGAGATGATCTCCGCGAGGCAGTCCTGTCCGTTGAAAATTGCGCCTCCGCCGCTGGCTACTGCGGGACTTTGAGCGAGATTTCTGGAAAATACCGACGATCGGATTACCGGATGGGTGCCCGGCGCGTTGAATATTGCGCCACCATTGCCAATCGCGCGGTTGCCGGCAAACGTGCAGCGCGAGATGAGCGGGCTTCCGGCGTTACGCACTCCGCCGCCATCATTATCCGCGATGCCGCCGTCGGCATTGCCGCCCGTGATGACAAAGCCGTCCAACACGGGCGAGCCCGATTCGATTCTAAGGACGTGATAACTGTTGTCGGACATGTTCAGGAACAGGTCCGCGTCGTCGCCATCAAGATCGCCGCTCAGGATGGTGACATTTGCCGCGGGATCGCGATCCTCGAGCGTGGTCTCCGCTCCGGAGAAGCCGCCGTACAGTTCCAGCCCCGCGGGCACGACAAAGGACGCGGCCCTGCTGCCGCCAGGCGGCGCCGGCATATATGTCCCGGAGGCAACCCAGACCTGCTCGACGTCGCCGCCTGAGGCGGCTGCCAGCAGCAGGGCATCCTGCAACGAATTGAAAGCGTCGGCCCAGGATGAACCGTCGTTGGCGCCAACGGCATCGGACTTGACGTAGATCACCGGCGGGGCCGGCTCGTTGTCGTTCTCCGTAGCCGTCAGATCGATGGGTGACAGACCGGTTGCGCTGATGCGGATGGTCGCGATGCCGGGGAGGTAATCGGCATCCTCCGCCGCCTGCAAGATTACCTCCTGATCCTGGTCGAAGTCGGCGGGCGTGAACGTGAGCACCGCGCTATCAGGGTGGACCGAAATGTCGGTGTCGCCACCGATGTGTGCAACGTCGACGTTGACGATCTGCCCGGGATTGGCGGAGAGTCGCACCATGACCGAAGCGGCCGCGCCTTCAGCGATAATTGGAGACGCATCGGACACGATGAAGGTTGGCGTGAGGAACGTGAAGTCGATGATGAGCGCGGGTGGGGGGGTTCCATCGATCAAGTCTTCGGACTCGGATATGTTGACGCCCAGCACCGGCGGCGTTGCGCCTTCGTTTTCGAGTTGAAGGCGGAAGGCGCACCAGGTCTTGCCGTCGGCGAGGTCTGCCACAATCTGGGGCGTGACGTCAATGTCAATTGTCTGACCCTGAAGACCCGCGCCGGTGATGCCGCTGGCGACCTGCACTGCCGCTTCCGAATAATCATCGGGCTGTGTCAGGATTCCTTCTTCTATGGTCGTGACGTGCATGAGCGCGGCAGGGTGACTGCTTGGCGTCACGACATAGAGCGACAGAACCGCCGAATTGATTTGCACGAATGGCGGCAATTGCACCGGGCAGCCCGGCTGGGTGAGGCAAAACTCCATGAGGGCGCGCGTGGTGAGAATAAGCGGGAACGGTTCCGTCACGAGCTTGCGTTCAGGCCGGAAGTCCAGACCGAAGTCTCCGCTTTCTTCGGGATTGTCATAAACCGCAGTGCCGATCGCGGCGTTTGCGCCCAGACCGTCCGTCGAATTGGTCGTTGTGATGATGATCTGTTCCGCATGTGCGGTCGCGACCATCAGCGCCAGAAAGCAGACAGAATGGAGCGCAATTCGATTAATACGCGCGGATACCTGGGAGTTCATGCGAGTTCCCGTGTCCTTTCGCTGGTTGGCCCGGATCGATCTGTACAGTTGCCCAAACTGGCTCGACTCACGAATCTGGCACGCGGCAGGATGCCACCCTTGCCACTGGCCCGAGCAAATTCCTTCAACCCGTTTTCCGTTAGCCGGCACGCCGGCGGACGCGCAGCAACAGCGCGGCACCAACCGTCAGCAGTATTGCCGACGCAGGCTCTGGAATATTGATTTCCACCACGTATCCGTACACGTGCGGCGTGACGCCGGCAATGTCGTTCCAGCCGCCGGGCACCGCGGCGCCCAGACCATGAAAATGAATGAAGTTCTCGCCGCCTGCGTCGTTGGGCTCGCCGCCATCCCACAGCGAATAGGAAAACGCCTCGCCGGTGATCCACTGCCAGCCGCCACCCGGCTCCGGCGAACCGGGAACCTGAAAACCGCCAAGCCACGGGCCGTGCCGAAATGGATGGCTGCTGGCCGGCTCCCACGCGGCCGGGTTGGCCAGCGCGAGGGAATAGACAAAGTCCTGTTCCGCGGCGGACGTAATGGTCGCGAGATAGCCGCCGTGTGACTGGGCGATGGTCTGCGCCGTTGCCCACGGAATTGGTTCCGGCGAGCTGAAGACCTGGTAGGAGTGGCCGTTGCCGCCGTCCTCCGCGTGCCAGGGGACAAACGACGCCTGCGCGACACCTGCTATGCAGCAAGGCGAGATGCAGGCCAAGATCACTGCCATCGGTCGTCGAAACATGCTTTTCCCCTCTATGGCGAATGGCGTAAGCGCCGTTCCGCAACTTTGCCTGTTGTGAAAAAGGCCGCGCACCGGTCGCGCCGTGGCCCTTGTGTCGCTTGCCTTCGCGATGGGGGGCTGCGCCCACGACCAGCACTGGCGAAGCGGCGGCACCCGCGCGGAAAACGACTGAAGGCGCGATATTTTCCGAAGGACCTCCCCGAAACCAACCGGGCCCGCCCGGCCGATGAGACTGACTGACCGAACGCGGCTCATGCTAACGAACGCCGGATTCAAGTTCAAGATTTATCATGTACAAATTTCCTCCGCCGCGCGTGTCATCGCGATGCCGCTTCGGTAGAATGCCATTCTTGTGAGGCGTTGGTCGCGCGTGCTTGGCCGGTACGACGACTCGTGGATATATGGACTCAACACGCGTCAGCCTATTGGAGCGCATCCGCGACGCCGGCGACCGCCGCGCGTGGGATGAGTTCGACGCGATGTATCGTCCGATGCTGAAGCGCTTTGCGCTTTCGCGCGGTCTGCGGGAGGCGGATGCGGACGACGTGGTGCAGCACTGCATGGCGGCGGTCCATCAGCATATCAACTCCTTCGAGTACGATCCTGCCCGCGGACGCTTCAAGGGCTGGCTCCGAACCATTGTGAATAACAGGATTCGCACGCTGGCCCGCGGCCGTGCCGAGGACGCGGCAGGCACGACGATGCTCGCCAACCAGCAGGACTCGGAAGCCGGCCCGGACGAGGCATTCGACCGGGCATGGCGACAGGAGCACCTGCTGTACTGCCTTGGCCGCATTCGCACCGAGATTGAGCCCTCGACGTACGAGGCCTTCAAGATGCACGTGATCGACGGAGTCGAGGCTGACAAGGTGTGCCAAGCGCTTGGCATGACGCCGAACCAGGTGCGGGTCATCAAGTGGCGAATCACGGCGCGGCTCCGGGAACGGGTTCGGGAGATGCTGGGCGAGGAGGAATAGCGACTCGGGAATAAAAAGTGACACCCGGTCCGCTACTCGGAGGGGTGTCATTATGCGATATGTTACCACACGAAATCCGGCGCCAGCTGCGCGGGCGTATCAGTAGTACCAAATCTCCCATTCCTCGTAGTACCATTCGTCGTAGTAATACTCGTCGTAGTAGTATTCGTCGTAGTAGTACTCGTCGTAGTAGTACTCGTCATAATAGTACTCATCGTAGTAATATTCATCGTAATACACGTCGGTGCTGACGTCGTCGTAGATATACCCGTCGTACCATCCGAACGAATCGACATCGTCTCGGCTCGGCGACGAAGGAGTTCCGCCAAGAGTGCCGCATCCAAGATGCAGGCTGAGCATCAGACAAGTCACTACCGACCACGACACGCATCGATTTCTGAACATCACCTTCACTCCCTTCGAGGCATCGCCTCGCAAGGCCAAAGTCGGCCAATGCCGTCCCTATTTATCAAGAACGTATCCCTTATCGCCAGCGCTTGACATTCTTGTTGGATGAAAAGCGGTGGCGGCCGCCTATCGCGCGGCCTGCCACCACAACGGAAACCACTACCTGCCGATGAAACCGTCGATGTCCGTCGAAAGTTCCATGCACGCATTCTGAGCGGGTGTATCGACGGCGAGTTTCTGTTGCGCTACCTGGTCGGACACGAAACGAAGCCCTTCGTCGATCGAAAGATGGCCGTTCTGGTTGTAATCAACCGGGCATGCGTTGGGCATTTGTTTGTCGCACCCAAGTCCAGTGGCGACGAACAGAGTCGCGACGGTCAGCAGCCGGCACATGAACGTTGACGCACGATTCGGAAACATCACATCGCTCCTTTTCTTCGACGTTCCGCTTCGAGCGAGACGCATTCGCCCGAAGCCCTTCCTGCTGCGGCGGAGACCGACTCCGCTCGCCTCAATGTGCACGCGCCGGGCGCTTTCATTTCACGGTGTTTTCAATTTTTTTTCGCCGAGCTGGGCGACCAACTCGAAGCTGGGCACGCGCGGGCGGCGGAATTGCCGCCGGGTCAGGAGTTGCGACGACGCCAGCCCCTGCCCGTTCCCGGCGCCGCGGCTCTTGGGCTGGCGTGGCCTCGCCCCAGGAAAATTCGCCAAAAGTCGATGAAATGTCGGGTCCGGGCTGGCGTACATTCCCGGGATGGGCGCTCTGGCCGCGGCCCGGCGCGTAGTCACCGCCGACGCAAGCGCCAGCCGGTGCTGCTGCGGGAGTCGCTGCGGTACGGCAAAACGCTCGCGCCGGGGTATAATCCGCGCGTTCGGGTTTCCGTCTTCGATAGCCTTGCTGGAGTCGCCGGGGTGGCAACGGCAAATACGTGAGAGATCAGACGGATGAGCCAGACAGCCGCCGGACAATGCCCGCCGATTGAGAGGTTTGAGCTTCTCAACGCCAGCGCATTGGGGGAAGCCGACAAGGCCTCGCTGCTGGAACACATTTCGCGCTGCGAATCGTGTCGCGCCAAACATGCGCAGCTCGCCAGAGAACTGGGGGAGATGTTCGATGAATTGCGCGGCATGGCAGGTCTGGTCACCGAGCCCTTGAATGCCGCGACCACGCAGGCGAAGGAACCTTCAGGCATCTCGTCCTCGAGTACTGGCGAATCGGTCCTGGTGCCCGGCTTCCGAGATCTCGTTGAGATCAGTCGCGGCGGCCAGGGCGTCGTGTATCAGGCGGTTCAGCAGAGCACGGGCAAGAAGGTTGCTTTGAAGATCATTCGGGAAGGGCCGCTGGCGGACCCGCGAAACAGGGCCCGCCTGGAGCGTGGGGTGCGCATTCTCAGCCAGTTGAACCATCCCAACATCGTTCGCATTATCGACAGCGGCACGGCCGGCGGCGCCATGTACTATGTCATGGACTTCATTCCCGGCCGGTCGCTCGACGAATGGCTCGCCGAGCGGCAGCGAACCACATACCGCGACAATCCAACGCCTTATCGACCGCGATGGCGGCGATCATCCAGTGGCGGGGCGGCGACATCGCGACGGCGACAGCAGAATGACATCGACCAGACCGTTCGCCTGTATATCAAGATCTGCGACGCGGTCCACGCGGCGCACCTGCACGGCGTCATCCATCGCGATCTGAAGCCCGGCAACGTCCGCGTCGACGACCGGAACGAACCTCACATTCTCGATTTTGATCTGGCCAAGATCCTGTTCGGCGATCTGGCGGCGGGCGAGCCATCGATCGCCAAAACGGTCAGCGGAGAATTTCTGGGTTCCCTGCGGTGGGCCAGTCCGGAGCAGGTCGATCGCGTGCCTTCGAAAATCGACGTGCGCACGGACGTGTATTCGCTGGGCGTCATGCTGTACGAGGCGCTGACGGGCGCGGCCCCGTATCCCATGCTGGGCACCCGGCGCGAGATCGAGGATCACATTCTCAACACGGATCCGCAGCCGCCCAGTCGCCTCCGCAGCGCGATTGACGAAGACCTGGACGCGATCACCCTGAAATGCCTGGCAAAGCCGCAGGAGCGTCGATACCACTCGGCCGGCGCGGTTGCCGACGACCTGCGTTCCTTTCTTGCCGGGGCTCCGATTTCTGCACGGCGAGACAGCACCCTGTACCTGATACGGAAGCTGGTTCGCCGCCACAAGCTGTCGGCCGCGTCGCTGGGCAGCGTCGTCGTGATTGCAATCAGCGCGTTCAGCGTCAGTCTCCAGTTTTATCTAAGCGAGCGAACGGCGCGACAGGAGCAGGGTGAAGTTGCGGAAAAACGCCTGGTCGATCTAAAGCAGGCCACGAGGACGGCGGTGCTGGCCGATGCGGCAATCCGGCGGATGTCGCTGGGATGGTTCCTGCACAACTGGCACGCTGGTCTGGAGAACGCTGCGCGGCAGATTCTTGCAGTCACGCCGCCGCGATCTCCAGAGTACGCCGCCATGCTGTTCCTTCTGGACGCCGAGCAGGATGCGGCGTCATTCGTGGCGAAGCTGCAAAGCACCGAGGGCGCCTCGATGGCGGAGTTCGTCGCGGGGGAACGCGCGTTGAAGTTTGGAGATCTGGCGCAGGCGAGGCGGTCTTTCGAGCGTTGTCGCCTGCTACCCGGCGATTCCCTGTATAGGTCTGCCGCGGAGGAACGGTTGAAATTTCTGGCTGGCGGTGACCAGCCCGGTCATTCGCCATGAGGTATTGGAGTCCTGTCGCGACCCGCGTATAAGTGGTCGCGTGCCTTACAGAATGGAGAGATCTGTAATGAAGCGCTACTCTTTTGACAGACGACCGACGCGCGTGCGTTGCTTACATCGTGGATTCACGGTCGTCGAACTGCTGGTCGTGATCGCCATCATTTCGATGATTCTGGCAATCCTGCTGCCATCGTTGAGTGCGGCGAGGCGGGCCAGCTGGACCACGGCCTGCAAGTCCAACCTCCGCGAGCTTGCACGTGCGTGGTCCGAATACTGCAACCAGAACAGTGATCACTTCCTCCAGGACGTCAACACTCACATCAACTATGGCGGTAAACAGGGAATTACCCAGCCGACATACGGTCCCGACATTGCCAAGCCGCTTAATGCGCAGCTGAACCAACCCCTCGTGACGACCGCAGGCATTGACGTCTTTCGATGCCCATTGGACGTGGGTAACAAGTCGCGGAAACCGAGCTGCTATGACTACTACGGCACCAGCTATATGACCAATGTGTTTCTCGTCGGCCAGGACCAGCTCCCCGCGAACCCGTTTGATGCGTGTTATTCCCTCATGCAAAAGGTCAACAAACGCATGAAGCGGCTGACGCGGGCACGGGTTTCGGTCTCGCACGCGGACGTTCCGCTCATCGGGGACTTCGGCTTCATTGCATCGTGGGACAAGGCTGAATCCGCCTCGTTTGACTGGCACGCCAAGCCCGCCAAGCACAACATCGCATTTCTGGATGGGCATGTGGACTTCATTCAGATGCAGAAGGGCATGCACGTCACAAACGACTACTGCCTGATTCCCTTTGACGATCTGGCGGACGAAGCCAAGGCGTGTCAGCAGGCGCCCTGAATTTTTCGGTCATGTGGTGCGCTTGAGATCCCATCGTTTCGCGGATGCGCTGCGGTCCGACGTATCAACGCAGGGCTGCGCACACCGGGTGCATGCACGGCCGTCCGAATTCTCGTAGCATGCCGTCATGAACGGCTCCGCCGTGGATCATCTGCCATTCTTCGTCGATGCTGTCGGCCGCTTTCCCCGCGAGCAGGTCCGCGTGCGGCTCGTGGACGATGTCCGGCCCACGACCGATCTGCTCGAGGCGCTGATCGCCGAGGAATGGGATCGGCAGACGGCGCTGGCCCGCGACCACGATCGACTCCTCTTCAACGGGCCGCTGCTGCGGTACGTGGATCATGCGGTAAGCCCGGCCGGCGGCGATCCAGGCGTGCCTGCCGAGGATGGCGCATCGTTGCAGCTCACCGTGGGGCCCACGTGCTATCGCGATTTCGTGGGCACTAATCTCTTTAATCGCCATCGCCTGGCGGAGTTCGGCTGGCGACGCTTTGCCAATCCGATTGGCACGACCGCGACCCTGATCTCCAGCGATGGACTCATCTGCTACGGCCGCCGCTCGGTGCGGGTGTCGTACCACGCCGAACACGTACACACATTTGGCGGGGCACTCGAAGAGCGCGACCGCTCGCCGGACGGGGCAGTCGATCCATTCGGCAGCCTGGCCCGCGAGCTGGTCGAGGAACTGGGGGTGCGGGGAACGGATTACAAGAACCTTATCTGCACCGGCCTCGTGCGGGACAAGGAGATTCACCAGCCGGAGCTGTTGTTCGAGGCCGATTTAAACATGACCGGCGCGGAGCTGCGCGAGCACTGGCACTGTGCGGAAGCCCGCGACGAGCATGACGATGTTGTCACGCTCGCCGATGCACCCGATGCCATCGTGCCGTTCATCCGCAGTTGCGGCCTTATTGCGCCGGTGGCAATCGGCGCGCTGTTTCTTCATGGCCTGCTTGCCTGGGGCGAAGGCTGGTATCGCCAGGCTGCCCGCGACTATGCCGCCGGCCGCCTGTGAAACCCGCGGCTTCTTTATTGACAGCACGTCGCCCACGCATATATTCACCGGGCTCGAAGTCTGTCGCCTCTGCCCGCTGGCACCTTCCACGGCTTTTCCTGCTGGTGGGCCCAGCCCGGTACAGCCATGGCGAGTCGGGACCGGTGGCTGCCGGCCGTCCTCGTTTCTGATCGGTCAGTGACCATGCGCATTTTCATGCTTGGTTGGGAGTTTCCTCCGTTCATCAGCGGGGGGCTGGGTACCGCCTGTTATGGGCTCACGCGCGCCCTCTCCCAGCTTGGTCACGAAGTGGTTTTCGTCCTGCCGCAGAGCGTCGATGCCTCCGCGGCGACACACGTGCAGCTCCGAACGCCGACGGCACTTCAGATGGCGCAGGCGGCCGCGGCCATTCAATACAAGTCGTACCAGCTTCCCGAGCTCGAACACGTCGAGTTCCGCGCCATCCCCGCGACGCTGCGGCCCTATGACCGGCCGGGGCCCGAGGGCTCGCAGGCCATCAGCTCGCGCACGCCGGGTGGCACGGTGGAGGAGCCGGCCGGCCCCGGGGCTTCCGATTCGGCGCAGCCCCCGCCTGGCGAGACGCCCACCAGCGTGCTCAACCTGGGCGCATCCGCCGTCGCGCCAGGTCACTACGGCGGGGATATGTTCCTGGAGATTCAGCGTTACGCCGCGATCGCCGTGCAGATGGCGATGACGGAGACGTTCGACGTCATACACGCCCACGACTGGATGACCTATCCCGCCGGCATTGCCGTCGCCGCGGCGACGGGCAAGCCGCTGGTGGTGCACATCCACTCGACGGAATTCGACCGCAGCGGCGAGCACGTCAACCAGCGCATCTACGACGTCGAGCGGCACGGTTTTCATGCCGCCGATCGCATCATCTGCGTCAGCTTTCTCACGCGCAACATCCTGCTCAGCCGCTATTCGGTCCCGGCCCACAAGCTCGAAGTCGTGTACAACGCGATCGACGTGAACGGCGAGCACAGCCCCCTGCCCGAGCCCATTGGCCGCGACGAGAAGATCGTGCTCTTTCTCGGGCGCATCACCATGCAGAAGGGTCCCGAGTACTTTCTGATGGCGGCCAAGAAGGTGCTGGCGCTGTGGCCCAATGTTCGCTTCATCATGGCCGGCAGCGGCGACATGATCCGCCGTTCCATCGAGATGAGTGCAGAGCTGGGCATCGGGCACAAGGTCCTGTTTACCGGCTTCCTCCGCGGCGCCGACGTGGCCCGCGTCTTCAAGATGGCCGATCTTTACGTCATGCCCAGCGTGAGCGAGCCGTTCGGCATTGCTCCGCTCGAGGCCCTGTCTCACGACGTGCCGGTGCTCATTTCGAAGCAATCCGGCGTATCCGAAATTCTGACGCACGTGCTCAAGGTCGATTTCTGGGACGTGAACGAGATGGCCAACAAGATCGTCGCGGTGCTGCGCCATCCGCCGCTCCAGGCCACGCTGCGCGAACACGGCAGCTTCGAAGTTCGGCGCCTGACGTGGAAGGAATCGGCTCAGGGCTGCGTGGAAGTCTACGAGCGCGCGGTCGACGCGCGCAGGCATTGAAGCGCTGCGTGGCCCGCGCGCGACACGCCGGTCGGTGGGGCCGGGGCGTGCCTTGAGAGATCGCTGCTGGTGATTAGAATGCCGTCTGATACTGAATACGCCGTCGAACTGCTGTAACATGGCATCCGTCTGTTTCTACTTCCAGGTCCACCAGCCCTATCGCCTGCGCCGCTACTCGGTTTTTGACACCGTTCCCGATTACTTCGACGAAGCCAAGAACGCCGACATCTGCCGCAAGGTGGCACGCAAGTGCTATCTCCCCGCCAATCAGTGCATCTACGATCTCATTCGCCTGCACGATGGCCGATTCCGCGTGTCCTACAGCATTACCGGCGTCGCCCTCGATCAGTTCGCCGCCTATTGCCCCGAGGTCATTGACAGCTTTCGCCGCCTCGCCGATACGGGCTGCGTTGAGTTCCTGGCCGAGACGTTCTATCACAGCCTGTCGTTTCTCTATTCGCTCGACGAATTCCGCGAGCAGATCGCCCTCCAGCAGGAACGCATTCAGGAACTCTTCGGCCGGCGCAGCACCACGTTTCGCAATACCGAGCTGATCTACAACAACGAGCTGGCCCGCACGGTCCACGATATGGGCTATCGCGCCGTCATTGCCGAAGGCGCCGATCACCTGCTGGGCTTTCGCTCGCCCAACTTCGTGTACCAGCCGCCGAATGCGCCCATTCGCGTCCTGCTCAAGAACTTCCGCCTGTCCGACGATATCGCCTTTCGCTTCGGCAACCGTGCCTGGTCCGAGTGGCCGCTGACGGCCGAAAAATTCGCGGGCTGGGTCAACCAGGTGAACGGCAACGGCTATACCGTGAACCTGTTCATGGACTACGAGACCTTCGGCGAACACCAGTGGTCCGACACCGGCATCTTCGATTTTCTCTATTACATGCCGGGCGAAGTGATGAAGTATCGCGACAACGATTTCAAGACGCCGTCGGAAGTCGCGGCCGCCTACGAGCCCGCCGGCGTCTTCGACGCCCATCATCTCATCAGCTGGGCCGATACCGAGCGCGATCTTTCGGCCTGGCTCGGCAACGCCATGCAGTCCAACGCCCTGACCGAGCTGTACCGCCTCGAATCGGCGGTGAAGGCCAAGGGCGATCCTCAGGTCCTGTCCGACTGGCGGCGGCTCACCACGTCCGACCATTTCTATTACATGTGCACCAAGTACTTCGCCGACGGCGACGTTCACAAGTACTTCAATCCCTACGAGTCGCCCTACGACAGCTACATCAATTTCATGAACGTCCTCGACAACATCAGCTCGCGCATCAAGTGACGTCTGCGGCCGCAGGATGATCCCGCGTCATCGTTTAGACCGCTATTCGGTGCTATCGGACCGGGCCGCTATTCGCAGGCCCCGGCCGCGTGCCTGATTTCGGACCGGGCGGCGCCGAGGGAATTCGATGATATCTGTACATTCGATAAGAAGGACGAGCGACAGGCCGCCGCGAAGCTCGGTGCACGTCGGCGGGGGTTTTGGCTGCTGGCCGATGCGATGCATCAAGCGTTTTCGCGCGAACGATTGCTGAACCTGCCGCCGTCGGCGCTCGCCAGTCGGGCCGCCCTGGCTAGAATACCCGGTTTCGCCGATGCAACGCAGCGGCACGGACTCACATGAGCAAACAGAAACTCGCCATCATCGTTGCCGGTGGACCCGCTCCCGGCATCAACGCCGTCATCGGCGCCGCCACCATCGAGGCCATCAATCACGGCATGTCGGTCGTGGGGTTCTACGATGGCTTCAAGTGGGTCGCCTCGGAACAATTCGTGTGCGAACGCCACACGACAGAGCTGACGATCAACGGCGTCGCCCGCATCCATTTCGCCGGCGGCTCGATCCTTCGAATCAGCCGCACGACGCTGCTCGACGAGGCCAAGCTCAAGCACTCCACCGTCGTGCAGCCCGACGACGCCAAGGTGAACCGCGTGCTGAAGCACTTCGCGGAACTGGGGGTCACCCACGTTATGACCATCGGCGGGGACGATACGGCCCTGTCCGCCCGCTTCATCGCCGCCAGGACCGACGGCCGCATTCGCGTGGTCCACGTGCCCAAGACCATCGACAATGATCTGCCGCTGCCCGGCGACGTGCCGACCTTTGGCTTTAACACCGCGCGCCATCTGGGCAGCGAGCTGGTGGCCAACCTCATGGAAGATGCCCGCACCACCGGCCGCTGGTACGTCGTTGTGGCCATGGGGCGACACGCCGGTTTTCTCGCCCTCGGCATGGGAAAGTCGACCGGCGCCACGCTCACGCTCATTCCCGAGGCCTTTCCGGAGAACATCCGGTTCGAATACCTGGCCGACGTCGTGGAAGGCGCCATCATCAAGCGCAACGCCATGCACCGCCCGTACGGTGTCGTTATCGTGGCAGAGGGGCTCGCCTATCGACTTGGCGATCCCGAAGAACTGGAGGCACTACTCGGCAAGAAGGTGCCGCTCGATGCCGCCGGTCATCTCCGCCTGGCTGAAGTGCCGCTGGCCCGTCTGCTTGCCGACGAATTGATCCGCCGCTTCGCCGCGCGTAACGACAAGTTCACCGTCATTCCCCAGACGCTGGGCTACATGCTTCGATGCGCTCCCCCCGTTCCGTTTGACATGGCCTATTGCCGCGATCTGGGCAATGGCGCCATCCGCCTGCTGCGGGATGAATCGCTCGATCTGCGGGGCGGCGTCATGGTCACGCTTCAGGGAAGCAACATCTGCCCCATGGCCTTCAATGGCATGATTGACGAGCGCACCAATCGTACGCGCATTCGCACCGTCGATATCAACTCCGACGACTATCGCGTGGCCCGCGCCTATATGATCTGCCTCGAAAAAAACGACTTTTCCGATGCCGTCATGCTGGCCCGACTCGCCGCCGCGGCGCGCATGAGCGAGGAAGAGTTCGTGCGCCGTTATGCCCACACCGTGGACCCGCTGGCATACACGCCTGCGGGCGTCCGGCCGGCGGAAAGGGACGGGGCCTGAGACCGGGGGGCACGGCATTGCGCGGCAACCGGGCTCGAAACTTCGTGCGAGCGCGGCATCCCAGGGATTGCTGAAACGGAAACGGCCCCCGGAGCAGGTCACTCCGGGGGCCGATTGATTCAAGGCAAATGCCATCGCCGGACGCATTGCCGGAGATGAATGATCCGACGTTACGGAGGGCATGCGCCGGTGACATTGACGAGTTCGTCAGCCAGTAGCGCGCCGTCTACCTCGTCGATGTCGTTGTCCGAATCCAGGTCTGCGCATCCGCAATCCTGGCTCAGGCCCAGAGCGCAATCGACGAACGCCTGCACATCTATGCCGTCCCTGGTGTTGTCACCGGAGACGTCGCCGGGGCACGTGCCGCAATCTTCGCACGGGCAGGTGATGTCGACCTGGATCGTTCCCGCCGAGTTCGCATCGAAGGAGCTGACCAGGACCCAGTAAGTCTGGCCAACCACGCTGGCGGGCACGCAGACTTCCGACAGCAGTCCGCTACCGCAGCCGGCAACGTCCTCACTGCATGCCACTTCGTCGGCATCGACCACAGCGGCACAATTGTTGTCAGCCCGCGTATACACCGACAGTACGGTGTCGGCCACTTCGCTGTTGCAGAGCGAGACTTTCACGTCCTGGCCATCGCCCACAAAGCTCACCCAGAAGGCGCCGACACCCACAGCGGCCCCGCCGCCGAAGCAGCTCTGCGTGACTGGCTGCACCGGAGGGGCGGCATTTGACGCAAGCGCCGTGTTGTCCACTGTGGTGGAACCGCCGCACGCTACCGTGGAGGCGTCGCAGATGAGCGGCGCGCCGCAGTTCAATTCTGCACACGTCAGCCCGCCGTGATAGACGCCGCCGGCAGGGGGGAATTCGGCACAGGTGATCAGGGACACGCCTTCATTGCAGGTGCCGTCAAAGAGGCAGCATGCACCGGAGCACGGCTGCGATTCGCAGGTGCTGAAGGCGCCATTCCAGATGCCGCCGTTATCGAAGCAGGTGCTTTCCGGCGTGATCGAGCAATTGAAGCCGCCCTGGCCGTCGGAGACACAGCATGCGCCGTCGCAGGACGTCGGCGTACACACCGAGTCGGGACCGCCGATCAGACCGCCCATGGCTACGCAGGTGCTGGGGCCCACTTCCTGACATCCCCCGGCGCCCGGCGGCGGGCAACAGGCTCGCGCCGGCTCGATGTCGCTGTTGCAGCCATCCGGCAGAATCTCGATGTCCAGGCAAAACGCCAGGTCATACAGTTCCTGGTCGCTGCTCGCGAACGGTCCGGAGGCGTTGCCATTGTTTGCGCTCAAGCCGTCGCTCGTGGGCGCCGTCTGCCACAGCCAATGGCACACGCCGCTCGTGTTGTTGACGATTGAAATCCAGTAGCAGGTATTCGCCGCCACCGGCACGCCCTGCGGCAGAACCGCCTCATACTTGTGAGAAAGACGACCGCTCACCAGCACCGTGGTGCTGGTCTTGGTCGGATTGACCGAGAAACTCGCCAGCGCCGGGACATCGGACGCCGGCAGATCGAGCAGGTTTTCATAAATCGTCACGGTGAAGTCGTCGGGCGTGTCGCCGCTCTGAGGGTTACAGGCGTCAAGGGCGGGTGAATGCTGGCGATAATAGCCCCACCAGCTGATGGCCGTGATCGTGTCATCGGCGGCCGCCGTGAAGTTGTCGGCCGCGCGGAAGATCCCGAAGGTCGGGTTCAGGTCTGACACGGTGGCAATGATATTCGGCTCGTGCCCTTGAAAGTCCGTCGGCGCGCCCGAGAAGCCGGTGCCGCAGAATTGAACGGTTGCGCAGTTCACCGTGGTGCAGTTGGTGCCGTAGCCCTGGAAGCCTGCGCCATCCGATACGCATCCGATTTGAGTGGTTACTGCGCAGCTGCCATCCAACTGGCAGCACGCGCCGCCGCACGGTTCGATGTCGGCGCAGTCGGTCAATGCGCCAAAGTATGTGCCGCCGGCCGAAGAGCATGCCGACGCGGACAAGGACTGGCAGGTGCCATCCGGCAGGCAGCACGCTCCCGGGCAGCCGGTGTCGCATGTCGTTCCCTCGCCGCCAAACGCGCCGCCGGCGACGGAACAGGCGGAGCCGGTCAGATTCTGACAGGTATCATCGGGGAAGCAGCATTTGCCCACACCGAGCTGCGCCACGGCCTGAATTTCCATGGCCATGATGTCGCTGCCCGTAAAATTGCGATTGCAACCGTTGGTGGTCGTTGCGCCACCGGCTCCGCAACGAATGAACCAATCGGTTGACGTGCCGATGGATGGAACCGAATCCACGCAACAGGACGTCCGAATCGGCGTGGCGATATTCTCGACCTTGAGCATCACCGAAATCGTGTTCGGTACGAGCACCGGCGGATTAAATGTAAAAACCGCGGGCTCATAGGTCGTGACCGCGGTCGGCGTCCAGACGGTAGAAGTGGTGGCGATCAGGCTCGCATTCGGATTGGCGCCGCAGGTACCCAGGGCCGCGTCGGCGCCCGATGCCGGACACTGACTCCAGATGTGCATCGTCAGGGTGCGAGGGTCCAACGAGCCCGACGAAAGTGTTGTTCGCACCAGTACCGTAATCTCGCAGATTTCCCGCTCGGTGCCCGCCAGATTGACTTCGTCGCCCAGAAACTGATCAGGCTGCGTGGTCAGCGTGATCTCGCCGCCGGTGGCAGCGGGGCCGGTCGGCGATGCTTCAAAGATCACAGTTCCACACACGCCGCGCGGCGCGGGAGGCCCGGCAGGCTGCGCTGGTTCGGCAAATGCCTCTTCGGTTTCGATCTCTGCTACACCGAAGTCCGACTCCTGATCTGCTTTGACCTGGTCCGCACAAGCCCAGCAACAGAGGCACGCTGCGATACCCCACACAATCCCTCGGCTCATCCACATCTGGAATTCTCCTTTTGCTTCCGGCATTGGCCCGACCAAGCGACGTCGCTCCCAGACTTCGGAAGCGCATCACGTCGCAACGGCCGCCCGTGCCGTACGAATGACAGCACTGACTTGTCGAGAGTGACGAGGTGTTCCTGGACGGATTTGAAGTGACGGCGAACTGCCGACTGGAAATCGAACGCCGATTCGTGCGCCAAATGCGCGCAAACTCAGGATTGCGTTCTGCTTTCGCGCTTTTTTCGATTTCAGAGCGCCAGAATGTCGCCCGAAGAAAGCACCCCTACCCTTGGCGTGGATGAATCACGTTGGTCCCTACTTTCCACACCTGACTGGTGACGTTAACTAAAACGCGAGTTTCATGTCAAGGTTTTTGCACGCCGACTGGCGGCAATCCCCAAGGGGCACGCCACGGCCACAAAAACGGGTCGGAAAGGCGGCATTGCGGCAGCGTGCTGGCGATGCAGAGCCGTTTTGCTTCATACCCGCCTGCCCTGCATTGCTCTTAAACGCCGCGGCCCCCGGTCGCGCTCAGGCTACCGGGGGCCGTCATGCATTAGGAAGGAGTATTACGAAAGGCCGGGCGTGCTATTCGCACTGCCCGCTGCTGTTCACGATCTCTTCCGCGTAGAGGCCGGCGTCCACCTCGTCGATGTCGCCGTCGTCATCGGCGTCGGCACAATCGCAGAATTCCGAAGCGCTGCCGCCGATCGCGCAATCGACGAACGCCTGGACGTCTGCGCCGGTCAAAAGGCCGTCGCCGTTCCCGTCGCCGACACAATCGCAGGCGAACGGGCACGGGCACGTGATGTCCACCTGGATGGACCCGACGGAGTTTGCGTCGAACGAACTCACGAGCACCCAGTACGTCTGGCCCGACACCGTGGCTGGTACGCACACTTCGGACAAGGCGGCGCACAGGTCTTCGTTGCAGGCCACTTCGTCGGCATCGGTCACATTCACGCACTCAATCCCTGGATCGCCGGCGCGCGTATAGACCGACACGATAGTGTCGCTCACATCGCTGTTACACAGCGACACCTGCACGTCATCGCCGGTCCCCGTGAATCGCAGCCAGAAGGCCCCCGGTCCCACCGCCGGCGCCCCGCCGAAGCAGCTTTGCGTGACCGGCTGTACCGGCGGCGTGGGATTTGACGCCAGGGCCGAGTTGTCGACGGTCGTCGAAGCGCCGCAGTCGATCGGCGTCGCGTCGCAGATCAGCGCCGCGCCGCAGTTCACGTCCGCGCACGTCAGGCCGCCGTGATAGACGCCGCCGGCCGGAGGGAAGTTCGCACAGGAGATTAGTGATACGCCTTCGTTGCAAGTGCCGTCAAACAGGCAGCACGCGCCCGAGCACGGCTGCGACTCGCAGGTGCTGAATGCGCCGTTCCACACGCCGCCGTTGTCGAAGCAGGTGATTTCCGGCGTAATCGAACAATTGAAGCCGCCCTGGCCGTCGGAGACGCAGCATGCGCCGTCGCAGCTCGCCGCCGTGCAGACGGAGTCCGCAGCGCCCACGATGCCGTTGATGGCGACGCAGGCGCTCGGGGCAAGGTCCTGACAGCCACCCTGTCCGGGAGGCGGGCAGCAGGCCCGCTGCGGCTCGATGTCGCTGTCGCATCCGTCGGCATTGATCTGAAGGTCGACACAGGCCCCTTGATCGTGGTCCAGCTCGTCGCCGGCAACGTACGGACCCGATGCCGCGGTGCTCTGGGCCGACTTGAGATCGCCGGCCGGGGCCGTGAGCCACAGCCAGCCGCACGCGCCGGACGTGTTGTTGGCGATTTGTATCCAGTAACAAGTGTTGGCCTCGACGGCAAAGCCGAGGCCGGGCAGCGTCGCCTCGTAGCGCCACGTGGTGTGGCCGAGCAGGGGATTGCCGGTGTCCTCGACGGTCGGCGTCACCGCGAAAGACGCGATCACCTGATCAGGCAGATCGAGCAGGTTGGACCAGAACGTGATGGTGAAGTTGTCCGACGAGTCGCCGGATTGAACGGCACAGGGGGTACCCGCGGCCAGATCGCGATGCAGGCCCCACCAGCGCACCGAGGTGATCGTCCCGTCGGTGGTCGGCGTGAAGTTGTCGGCGCCGCGGAAGCCGAACTGTGGATTCAGATCCGACGTGAGCGCCAGAACGCCGCCAGCTCCATGGGCCCCGTTATCGGGCAGCTGTCCGCTGCCGCCCTCCATGCATTCCTGCTGAATGAAACAAACGACAGAGGCACAACTGATGCTGAGCCCCTGGAAAACGCCGCCGCTCGCGGCACAGGTCACACTATCCACTTCGGTGCAGCTGCCGTCCGGTGCACAGCAGGCCCCGAGGCAGGGCCCCTCGGCGCAGTTGGTCGCCAAATCCGTGAACGTGCCGCCGGAGGCGACACAATCGTCTTCGCTGACGTCGGTGCACGACCCGTCGGCTGCACAGCAGGCGCCGACGCAGCCGTTCGGCAAGTCGGTACTGCATTCAGTCGTGGCGCCGAAGAAAATGCCGCCGGCGGCCAAACACGCATCACGCGAGCTCGTCTGGCAGGCCAACGCCGTCCCGCAGCATGCGCCCTGACAGCCGTTCGGCCCGAGGTTCGTGCACAGGGAGCCCTCGCCTAGGAAGTTGCCGCCCATGACCGAACATTGTGATCCTGCCACTTCCACGCAGGTGGCATCGCCGAGGCAGCATGCGCCCACGCCAAGCTGGGCAACGGCCTGGATCAACAAACCGGGATTTCCGGCTCCGCCCAGACGGCCACATCCGTTGTTGGCCGCGCTGCTGCTGCATCGAATATACGTATTGGCGGAGGAGCCCACCGTGGCAGGGGCATCGGTTGAAAAGAAGATGGCCGGGCGACTGGCGTGAAACATCAGCGTCACGTCGTTTCCTTTGACCAGCACCGGCGTGGCATACGTGAATGTGACCGTTTCAAAAACGCCCGGGGTGGCGGGGACCCAGTTCACGGTGATCGTTGAGCCGGGAATGATCGAGGCGTTCAGGTTTGCACCGCAGTTTCCCACCGGCGGCCCGGTCTGGTTGCCAACGACCGGACAATCCGTCCAAAGAGTCATCGTAATGTCAGCGGGAACATTACTGAGCGCGGCGATGGTTACCGTTACTTCGCAGATCTCCCGCTCGACGCCGGCAAGGGTTACGGTGTCTCCCATATTCTGATCGGGGCTGCCGACCGGCGTCATTTCGACGTTCGCGCCGGAGACCAGTGCACCGCTGTACACGGTGGTTCCGCATACGCCACGAGGAGATGGGCCCTCACCCTCAGGCAGCCCGAATTCCAGAAAGTTCACTTCAAGCTCCGCGTCGACCGCGAGCACACTTGCGCGGGGAGCGAGTGCATCGTTCGTTTCTCCGGCGTCCGCCGGACAACACAGCAGCGCGGTCAACAGGCCGCCGCACAATATCGTTCGTGTCTTACGCATGTCATTTGCTCCTTTCGAATACACCGTGGCGATGTACAGCTCGCCGTGCTCTGCGGGGCAGTGGTGACGAAAGGATGGCATTTGGCGCGCACGCCGGGCGCGGACGCCGGAACGAAAAGAAACTTCAGGGGCAAATCGCTGGAACAATCGGCGCAAAAGAATGTGCAAACTGGCGAACGCAATGGTGGAGGCTCCGCGGAGATGCGGCAATTGCGCGCCCTCTCCGCGGGGCTCAGGCGATCAGCTCAGTTGCTGGCGTCGTTGTTCCGTTGATTGGCCAAGAATGGCGCCCACTCGGATGAATTACCTGGCGTGGAAGGCGTTTGCTCCATCCTTTCCACACTGGAGGCCGACGTTACCCAAAGTGTCGGCGCGAAGTCAAGATTTTGTGTCGCTGCGTTTGATCGTTCGACAAAATTGGCCGCCCGCGGCCTAAGCCCCGCAGCAATCTGGTTAAAGCGTGCCATCGAAACGCCGCTCACGCGCATCACTGACCCATTTGACGAAGAGTGCGTGAGCGCGGTGCGCGCCCATCGTTGTGCCGCCCCGGGCAATTGCCGCTCGGCGGTCGAGCTGCCATCGCTTCATACTTCATGAGGATGCATGCCATGTTTACACAGGCGCTTATTGTGATGCTCTCTGCGGCAGCCATCACGCAGACTCCACCCGAAGATTCCACCATGGCCGAAATTGGCCGACTTGCGGCGGAATTGAAATCTGATGACCGCGACATCTGGCTGCCCGCGGCCAGCCAATTGGGACAAATCGCCGCCAGAAATGAAAAACTCCGCGACGAGGTATGGAAAGCGGCACGAGTTAACACGCTGGGCATGCGGTTCGTCGAAACAGGATGGGCCCCGACGTGCATCGCCTCTTCGCCTCAGCGCCCGCCCGCGACGTGGTGATCGATCGACCCTATTTTCTGTGTGTCACCGAAGTCACGAATGATCAGTACCGCGCCCTCATGACCGGCCACGAACCGGACCCGCTGTCCGCCACTGCGGATTCGCCGGTCGTGGACATCCGCTACGCGGCGGCCGAGTCATTCTGCCGGGAGCTCTCGCGGCGAGAGGGCATCACCAATCGACTACCCACGGAGGCCGAATGGGAGCGGGCCTGCCGAGCCGGCACGACGACGTTGTTCTCGTTCGGAGATTCGCCGGACCGGCTGCCGGAGTATGGCTGGACGGCGGATCGCGCCGGACGTGGGGCTGCGGGCGTGGCTCAACTCAAGCCCAACGACTGGGGGCTGTTCGACATGCACGGAAACGCGGCCGAGTGGGCGCGCGTCGCGCAGAGCGATGTTGCCGCGAAGCCCCGCGTCGAGGGCGAAGATGCCGCCGCGGAGGCACACGACATTGAACGCGGTGAGGAGCCAGCCGGTACGCATGATGGCCGTCATCCACCGGACGGTGAACCGATTGCGGATCGGGGATACGTGCTGCGCGGCGGCGGCTGGGCAGTGCTTTCACCATGGGCGTGCACGTCGACCGCCAGGACGCCCTATCCGCTCATGGAGAGAAAGCCGTTCAGCAAAGGCCCGCGCTTTGGCCAGCAGGTCGGCTTTCGCATCCTGCGCGAGATTCCGGCAGACAAGCCGTGATGATCGTGATAGCTCGAAGCCACCGACCGGACGTGGGCAGCCTCAACGTTGCGGCGCCCGGCGGGGCGGCGTGGCGGTCAACGCTTTACGTGCCGATGATCTTTACCAGTACCCGCTTTCGGCGGCCGCCGTCGAATTCGCCGTAGAAGATCTGCTCCCACGGCCCGAAGTCGAACTTGCCGTCCGTCACGGCGACCACGACTTCCCGCCCCATGATGGTGCGCTTCAGATGGGCGTCGGCGTTGTCTTCGCCAGTGTCGTTGTGACGATACTGGCTGACCGGTTCGTGCGGCGCCAGGTTTTCCAGCCAGTTTTCGAAGTCGGCATGCAGCCCGCGTTCGTCGTCGTTGATGAACACACTGGCCGAGATGTGCATCGCATTCACAAGGCAGAGGCCCTCGCGTATGCCGCTTTCGCGCAGGGCCTCGTCCACCTGTGGCGTAATGTTCACATATGCGCGACGAGCAGGCGTATTGAACCACAGCTCTTTGCGAAACGTTTTCATCGGCAGGCCCCGGCGACCGGCGATCGTGCGCGGCCACAATCTCGCGGCATTCTACCCGCGCGGGACCCGTGTGCTACTCGCCGTTGACGCCGATGATCTCGAATTTTGGCGACGTCAGGCTGGCGACCTGGCGCTCCAGCACTGAACATTGTCGCGCGGCTTCCGATAGCTGTTCCACCAGCATGGGCAGACGAATGGACACGCCCGTTTCGTACTGCGCCGACATCCTCAGCCGTTCACCTGCGGCTGCGAGTTCATCCTGGAGAAACGTGATCTGCGCCTGAGCCGCCTCCATTTCCATCTGTATTTCTGACAGCGCCCGGTTCAGTTCGCTCATCCGATCGCCGGGTGCACCCTCGGCCAGTTCCTGTTGTTTTTGAAGGAGATTGATCCGCGCGTGGGCGAGCGCCTCGCGACAGCTCATAATCTCGTTCTCCGACGCAGTTGCCTCCTTGACCAACCTTTCTATGCGTTCCATCTGCTTTTCGCGGATTCTCACGAGCTCCCGGAGTTCGCCGATGATCGCCGGTTCTCCCGCCGCGCGCGAGTCCACATCGTCGCCGCTGCCTGCATCACCGTCGTTACGAGGGCTCTCGCCGCTGGGCCGCCCGGCCCGCTGCAACTCGCTCCTGCCCTTCCTGGCCTGCGAAAGCTCGTTGAGCAGCGCCGTCCGCCGCGCCTCGTGCGCAAGTCGCTGCATCTGAAGCGAGCGCAGTTTCTCCTGGACCGAGGCGAGTCCTTCCAGCGTCGCATCGCTGCGCAAGTCGGCCGCGCCCGATTGCTCGATCAGCGCTCGCTGCGTCTCCATCAACTGCTGCATCTCAGTTTCCAGCGCGCGCTGGTGTCGTTTGCATTCCGCCAGCCGCTCACGGATTGTGACCATCGGGCTCTCGCAGATCTGCCGCAGGGCTGCCTCGAGATTGCCACAAATGGCCTTCAACGTCGGTTCGGCCTTCGGCGGCAGGTTTGGATCGAGATCGACCGTCAACTGAATAAACGCCGTGCCCTGCTCGAATGGATCGGTGTTGCCGTCCAGCATCTCGAGCATCAGAGTGACACGCTCGTTGGTCGCGTCGCCATCCGCCAGGCCCAGGACGTGCCGCACCGACTTGTCCCGAACGCTCGAACTGTTGACCAGGACGTGGAGCAGATGGTCGCTCATTTTGATCAGGCTGGCATCCCACGTGATCCGCAGCAGAAAATTCGCATGGTGACTTTCGATTTCGGGGCGGGATGGTTGCGCGGCCCGCGCGTCGCTTGTCGAGCATACAAGTGCAATCGCCATGGCAAAGATGACGGGTTTTGACATCACAGAATCTCCTTTGCTGCGGAATGGGTGTCCGAATGGAATTGGTCATGCTCACAACCGGCTCATCGCCGCCCTGGCCGCGACGGTCTCCGGGAAGAGCGCCATGACGCGCCGTAGCTCGGCATGGGCGTCTTCCTTGCGGCGTGGATTCCGTGCCATCGTTTCGGCATAGTGGACCATGTATTCCGCCGCCACTTCTGCTTCGCAACGCGCCGATACATCGGGCGGCACGACCGGCCTGGCTGCTGATCGCTCCAGTTGCCGCAGTTGCTCGGCGGCCCGGCGAAGCCTGTCTGACTGAAGCAGACCGGCGACGACCCGCTGGCGTTCCGCGGCCTCGCGCTCCAGGGCCGCCAGCTCCGCCCGAAGCTGCGCTGCCCCCGGGTTCATGCCGGTGACGTCGGCCACGTGTTCCGGGCCGGTGATGCCGGGCTTCGTCGGATGGCCCGCGAAGTCGCCGCTGTACCAGTTTCGGGTGGGCAGCCACAGCAGCAAGCACAGCGCACCAGAGACCAGGACGCCGCCAGCCATCCGGCGCCGGCGCTTCCGTTGGTGCGACAGGGCGATGGCCCGCGTCGCCAGGCCCTGCGATGACACTGGCGCGGCACGCACATCGGCCTCGGCCGCACGCAGCATATTCGCCAGATGTTCGTCGTCGCCCGTCATTTCTCGTCCCATTCGCCTTGCAGCTCCGAGCGCAGTCGCTCTTTGGCCCGCGTCAGCCGCACCTCAACCGTGTTTCGCCGCAGCCCCAGGGCGGCCGCGATCTCGTCAATGCTCCATTCCTCCAGGTATCGAAGCACGACCACCTCGCGGTAGGTGGCCGGCAATCGCTGCACCGCACGGCGTATGGCCGCGCCGCGATCCGGGCGATCGATCCCGATAGCTGGGTCTTCCTCCCGGTTGCGCCAGCCTCGCGAGGCCGCTTCCCAGACCTGCTTCCAGTGAGACAGCCGGACGAGCCGCCGGCGCTGGTGCGTACGGCAGGTGTTGATGGCAATTCGGATCAGCCATGTCTCGGCTCCGCTCCGCTCTTCAAATGAGGAAAGCCCCTCAAATGCCTTCACGAACACATCCTGCACCACGTCGCCCACGTCGGGCGGCCAGCCCAGAAGGCGGCTGACGACCTCCGAGACCCGCGCATGGTGCTCGGCGACCAGACGCTCAAATGCCGAAACCTGCACATCGGGTGCGCGGGCGTCCGCAGGCGGGCTGTCCGGCTCAACCGCCGACATCATGGTGGGGCCCCTCGTCATGTCCCCGGTTATTAGACCCGCACGGAAGCGGATACTTACAGCATTTTTGCGATGGGAATTGTCGGCAGGGGGGCGCGATGGACCAATCGATGAACTGGTCCGCCCCAAAAAGATAAGAGGCGGCCGCCGCGTATCCGACGCGACGGCCGCCTCTGCCGCATTGAAGGAGAAGGAGGTAACTCTCCAGATATCTACGGCGCGCCTTCACGATTGGTTCGGAGCCCGCCGCGGAAAGTGGGCCGGGGGGCCGGCCTTCGTTCACTGTCCGCGGTTCCGAGAATGCGAAATGGCGCAATTTCCGTTCAAGGCCCCTTGGCTCGAATGCGCGCAACCCGTTAAACTGTAAGCCTCAGCGAGTTGGTGCTTTCCGGGGGCGAAAGTTGTCCTGCCTGAATGGGCCTGGCCGTCGCAGCAGCGTCAAAACCGCGAGCTTCTCGCCGCCGCCGCGCCATGGGAGGAAGTCTCAATGCAACGCCGCACGCTGGTGCGATTGACCTTTCAGGCCAAGGCCATCCTCTGCATTCTGTTGACCCTCAATATCAATGTCTGGCTGGGCGGCTGCGCAGGTCAGGCGGGTCCGCTGCCCACGCTCGATGGCAAGCTTCTCATTCCCCTGGGGCCCGATCATCCGCTGAATCAGTCGCTTCAGGGCTCTGCGTTCGGCATGGCTTCCGCCGTGGAGATCGATCTGAATCTCCGCACGGCACGTTTCATATTTCCCGCGGCTGACCGCGCCATCGAGGCATCCTACGCCGGCGATGGAAGGGATGCCGTCCTGACCGGGGTGTCATTCACGCGGCAGGGCAATTCCGCTGCGTTCACACTGAATGACCGCAAGGAAATCGTGAAGGTCCGCACGCATAACGGCCTCGAATGGAAGCGTCCGACGGACTGGCAGAGCGCTGCCGACATTGAGTCGGCGGAGAATCCATTCGTCGCCGCCAATGGCCAGCTTCTGGAGATGGCCACGCAGTTTGACGCAGCCCAGGCCTCCGGCCCGCAGAACCAGGCCGGCGGCAGCACGTCTGGCAATGTCCCCCTCGACAAGTCCGACGCTTCTCTGCCGTTTCCCTTTGCCGAAATCTTCGTCGTCGTTGCCCTCATCTGGGCCTATGCCGCGTCGATCATGGCCGTGCTGCTGGCCCTCCTGCTGTTCTTCTTCTTCCTCCAACTCCTCCTGTCGTTCCTCGGTCAGCCGGCCCCCGAGCCCATTCCGAATTCGAACGGAAACGGCAACGGCAACACCAATACGAACGCCAACACCAACACCAACACCAATGGCGCGATCGACGACTGCGATGGCGACGGCGTCGCCGATGCGGACGAAATCGCGGCCGGCGCGGCGGACTGCAATAGCAATGGCATTCCGGATGCCTGCGACATCGCCGACGGCGCCGCCGATTGCGACGGCAACAACATTCCCGATTCGTGCGACATTGCCGAAGGCGCCGCAGACTGCGACAACAACAACGTCCCGGATGTCTGCCAGCCCGATGCGGACGACGACGGCCTGATCGATTCCTGCGATACGTGTGCCAACGATGCCGCCAACGACGCGGACGGCGACGGCGTCTGCGGCAATCTCGATAACTGCCCCGGCGTCGCCAACGCCGGCCAGGTCGACCTCGATCAGGACGGCGCGGGAGATGCATGCGACCCGTGCCCGCTCGACGCGGCGAACGATGCCGACGGCGATGGCCTCTGCGGCGACGCCGACAATTGTCCGGACATCTCAAATGCCGCCCAGACCGACACCGACACGGACGGCCTTGGCGACGAATGCGATGTCTGCCCGCTTGATGTCGGCAACGATGCCGATGGCGATGGCGTCTGCGAAGGTGTCGACAACTGCCCCGATATTGCGAACGCCGGTCAGTCCGATGGCGATGGCGACGGTGTGGGCGACGATTGCGACAACTGCATGGCTATCTTCAATCCCGACCAGACCGACACCAATCAGAATGGCATCGGCGATGCGTGCGACACGCAGGCATGCTGCTTCGGCGAGGACCTGGGTTGTCTCGATCTGCCGGTCTCCTCGTGCGAGAACGGCGGTGGTGTTCCGCTCGGCCTCGGCACTGCCTGCGGGGACTCGGGTGACTGCGATCAGAACGGCACGCCCGACGCCTGTCAGCTCGACTCCGACGTTGACGGCCTCATCGACGCCTGCGATCCCTGCCCTCAGGATGCTGCTAACGACGCGGATGGCGATACCGTCTGCGAATCGCAGGACAATTGCCCGGACCTTGCCAATGCCGGGCAGGAAGATGACGACGACGACGGCATCGGCGATGCTTGCGACAACTGCCCCAACGTGCCGAATGCCGGACAGGAAGACGCGGACGGCGACAACATCGGCGACGCATGCGAGACGCAGGCCTGCTGCCTGAACGATGACACCTGCGTCGAAGCGACGCTCGAAGCGTGCGCCCTCGCCGGCGGCACGCCACAGGGCGCGAACACCCTCTGCCAGGATGTCGTCTGCGACACGCCGCCCGAGCCGATCACGGTATCCGCATCGGCCGATCGCGACTGGGTCTATGAACACCTTGCCGCCGGCGGCACTGCGTGCGAGATCGCCTTCACCGGCTCGATCGTCGACGATCCGGAGAACAACACCTCGTACACCTTCACATGGTCCACCATCCCGCCGGTCGATGTGCCCGGCGCCGCTTTCACCGAAATCACCGACGACGGCATGGGCCAGGCAACCTATCGTCCGCCGGCCCGGCCCGCCTGGTCTCCCAGCGGCGCCCTGTACACGATTCAGTTGCAGATTACCGGCGACCAGGCCGGCAACTCGGGCGTGGCGACGTTTACCGTCGACGTGCGCGTACTGGGCGATGTCGATGGCGACGGCTGCACCGACGCCGCCGACCGACAGATCGTGAATGACATCGAGGATGGCGATATCACGGACCCGGATTTGATCGAGGCAGCCGACGTCAACTGCGATGGCTTTGTCGACGCCCTGGACGCCCAGGTAATTCAGGCCATTGAGACCGGCGCGATCGATATGCACGGGGCCGGCGTCTGCCCCTAAAGCCCTGGAGACAGGCTCCGGGTACCGCTGTTTTCGGCCTTTGGACCGCTCCGGAAATCCCTGGCTGCGGTTCGGAAGATTGACTTTGACGTGCATCGCGTGTGGAATAGAGGGTCAGCATAGCAGGGGGGGCGACACGGTTGCCCCGGATGGGACACGAAGCCAATGGGCATCGTTCGCAGAAACTCTGGCCTGATTGCGGCCGCGGCATTTGTCGCCTGCGCCCTGTCCGCGCCTGCCCATGCCGCCGATCTGACGGTCGAAGACCTCAACGTCAGCTACATCCAGCAGTCCTTGAATGACGCCAAGGGCACTGTCTCGTTCAATCTGCGCTTCCAGTCTCTCGGCGGCGATGCCGGAAATTACGATCTCTTCTCCGCCCAAATGCTCATCCAGAAGCTCCTGGCGGGCACTCCTGCCGCCTTCACGCTGGATGAGTTTGAAACGGAAAACACGGCCACGCTCGCCCCGGATTACTGGATCCAAAACGTCCCCACCGGCCATCAGAACGCCTCGACCCAGATGGCGGGCACGGAGTTTCGCTTCTCCGACTTCGTTTCCGTCCCCGAAGCGATCACGCCGACTGCCGGCGACATCGTTGCCCGCTTCGTGCTTCATTTTGAAGTCGCCTCTGCCGATGGCTTTGGCGAGTACCAGGTGGGCGCCGGCCTCCAGCATTACAACCGCTTCACCGCCGACCTGGTTAACTTCTTCCCGAACACGATTGAGCCCGGCGTTTTCGAGCTCGTCCCCATCCCCGAGCCTTCGACGCTGGCCCTTCTGCTCGCCGGTCTTCCCTTGATTCGCCGGCGTCGCAACGCCGCCTGATCGGCCCGCCAGGTCCGCCCACCATTCTTCCCCAAACCTCCCAATCCGTGCCAGTTCGGCTGGCAGATCGGTTCGCCGCCGTCTATCCTGTCGTGGCAGAAATGCGACGATCCGCGCGCGGTGCAGCACCGGTCGTGCCGCGAGCCGCTCGCCTCCCCGCCAGATTAAGGACTTCGCACCATGCCACAGGAAACCCGCGTCGAAAAAGACTCGATGGGCCCGATGAACGTGCCCGCCCATGCCCTCTGGGGCGCCTCCACACAGCGTGCCGTGGAGAACTTCCCCGTCTCGGGCTACCGCTTCGGCCGCCGCTTCATTCGCGCCATGGGCCTGATCAAGCAGGCCGCCGCCCACGCCAACGCCCAGCTCAACATCGTGCCGAGGGACAAAACCGAGTGGATCATCAAGGCCGCCCAGGAAGTGATCGATGGCAGGCTCGACGATCACTTCGTCCTCGATATCTTCCAGACCGGCTCCGGCACCAGCACCAACATGAATGCCAACGAAGTCATTGCCAACCGTGCGGCACAGCTCGCTGGCCGCGAGATCGGGGCCAAGGACTTCGTCCATCCGAACGATCACGTCAATCAGTCGCAGAGTTCGAACGACGTGATCCCGACGGCCATGCACGTCTCCGCGGCCGATGCGCTGGCGGCCGAGCTGGTTCCCGCCCTGGAAAGGCTCGCCGCCGCCCTTGATGACAAGGCGAAGGCATTCGACAACATCGTGAAGATCGGGCGCACCCATCTTCAGGATGCCACGCCCATTCGCCTCGGGCAGGAATTCAGCGGATTCGCGGCCCAGGCCCGCCTCGGCGTCATGCGCGCCCAGAAGGCCATCCGCGCCCTGCGCGAGCTACCCATCGGCGGCACTGCGGTCGGCACCGGCATCAACACCCACGCACGCTTCGCCGGCCTCGTCGTGCAGCACCTGACGAAGACCACCGGCATCGAATTCGTCGAGGCCGCCAACCACTTCGAGGCCCAGCACGCCAAGGATGGATTCGTCGAGGCATCCGGACTGATGCGCACGATCGCCGTCAGCCTGCTCAAGATCGCCAACGACATTCGTCATCTTGGCTCCGGCCCGCGCTGCGGCATTGGCGAGATCAGGCTTCCCGCCACTCAGCCCGGCAGCAGCATCATGCCCGGCAAGGTGAACCCCGTCATGGCCGAAATGCTGATGCAGTGCGTCGCGCAGGTCGTCGGCGCCGATGCGGCCGTCGTCCACGCCGCCTCGACGCTGGGCAACTTCGATCTGCACGTCGGCATGCCGGTGATGGCCCACAACTTTCTCGAAGCCGTGCGCATTCTTTCCAGCGGCGCGAACATCTTTGCCGAACGCTGCGTTAAGGGTCTGGAGGCCGACGTGCAGCGCGCCGAGCAACTGGTCGAGCAGAGCCTCGCCATGTGCACCTCGCTCGCCCCGGTCATCGGCTACGACAAGGCGGCCGAAATTGCCAAGAAGGCCTTTGCCAGCGGCAGGACCGTTCGGCAGGTCGCCCTCGACGAAAAGGTGTTGCCCGAAGCCGAACTCAAGAAGCTGCTCGAGCCCCGCTCGATGACCGAGCCGGCCAGTTGACATCGACTGACATCGACGGGCGGCAAAGCGAGCAGCCTGGTCCGGCTGCCCTGAAGCGGAGGAATATGCCATACGCAAGGCACCATTCCCTGCGGCCGCGTCTCGCCGCCGTACTCCTCCTGGCGGTTCTGCACCTGCACAGCGCCATCAACGCCGCACGCGCGCAGGGCCCGTCCTCTATGCCGGCCTCCGCCCCGGCGGAACAGCTTCTGCCGCCGCCGGCCGACATTCTCGCTGATCTCGACTCGGGCGATCCCGAACGCCACATCGAGGGCTTCCGCGCGTGGCACGCCTGGCGCGGCAGCCTGTCATCGGCGCAGCGCGTACACGCACGCAACTTCATCGCGCGAGACCGCTATTTTCAGGTCCTTGCCGATGCCGTCATTTACGACGTCGAGGAGCACGCCGTCCGCCTGACCGCCTGCAAGCTGCTTGCACGCTTCGGCGATCAGCGCGTCTTCCCCATCTTTCTCTGGAGCGTGAGCGACGATTACGACACATGGCACGGCGATCCCGTGGGCGGCCTGCTCACCCGCATGTTCTACCAGCCTGCCTACATCAAGTGGTACTTTGGCCGCCACGGCGATCCGACCGTCATCGAATTCCTGCCGCCCTACGCCTGGTGGCAGGAGATCGATCGCATCCGGACCCGCTGGGCCGACAAGTCGCCGCCCGCAAAAAATTGGGAGCCGCTTCGACCGGAAGACTTCGTTTCCGCGCTGGCGGACTCGTCTCCCGTCCGCAGGCGGCTGGCCGTGCGGGCTTTGGCCACCTGCGGAAAGTCCGAGGCAAAGTTTGATCACGACATGCTGGCCCCCTTGCTCGACGATCCCGATCCGCTGGTTCGACTGACGGTCGCCCGCGTGTTGAGCGTCGTGCCCTGCCCGGCGATGCGCGGCCCCTTGAAGCGCCTGGTCGAGGACGATGCCGCGTCGGACGAACTCCGCGCCGCCAGCCTCATCGCCGTGGCCCGGTGCGGCGTCGCCCGTAACTGGACGGCCGAGTGGATCGTCGAGTGTCTGCCCGAATGGCCGGAAGCTCTCGATAGTGCCGCACAAAAGGCACTCGTCAACCTGTCCCCGCCGCCGGATGGCGCCTGGGGGCCATATCGAGATTTTCTCGGCCGCCGGCTGGAAGATGCGCGGAACCCGCGCGTGCGGAAGGTGCTTCAGGCCGCCATCGGTGAAATTCCGTGAGCGTCCACTCGGAGCCGGGCTGTCCTCGCGGGGACGTCACCTCGAGCACCGTCGCTTTCAAATACAATCAGAGAAACTCGTCCGGCTCCGCCTTGCGCGTGATCTGAAGCGCCCGATTGCCCCGCAGCTTGCCCAGCCGCCCCGCGAACTTATTGCGCCCCTGCACCTGAAGGACGAAGTCCCGCTCCACCAGCTTATCCAGCTTGATGATGTCCCCCGGGGCCAGCGACAACAGATCGCCCACCGTGATGCGCGTCTCCCCGAGATAAGCAACCGCCTGAACCGTCGCCAGCCGCAATTTGCGCGCGACCGACGCCTCCTGGCTGGGGTCCGTCCCGCGCCGGGCATAGGCCAGCCAGCTTTGCGTGCCCAGCTTGCCGATGACCGGCTCGATGACGTTGAAGGGAATGCACACGCTCATCGTCCCGGCCCGCGCACCGATCTTGATCTCGAAGCCGATCACGACCACCACTTCGTTGGGCGCGACGATCTGCACCAGGTGCGGATTACTCTCCGTTCCGGTCACGGCGAACTGCACCTTCACCAGGTCGGTCCACGCCTCCGACAGGTTCACCAGCGCTCGATCCAGAATCCGGCTCAGCAGGCGCAGCTCGATGCCCGTGAGCGGGCGCTGAGGTATGAAGATTTCTTCGTTTGTCCCTCCCAGCAGTCGATCCACGATGGGAAACACGATCAGCGGGCTGATCTCAAGGCACATCTGCCCATCCAGCGGTGCGCCCGACAACAGCGTGAAGAACGTTGGCGTCGGCAGCGAGTGGATGAACTCGCTATACGTCAGTTGTTCCGTTGTCGCCACGCGGATCTCGACGATGGTCCGCAGGAAGCCCGACAGCGACGCGCCGAAATTGCGGGCGAACCCCTCGTGGATGCTTTGCAGCGAGCGCATCTGGTCCTTGCTGACCCGCTCCGGCCGCTTGAAGTCGTAAATGCTGACGTCGCGGCCATCGTTCCCGCGCGGATCGCGGCCGCGCCGCGGCCCGTCGTCGAATTCGCCGGCCGTCACCGCGTTCAGCAGTGCGTCCACTTCGCTTTGGTCGAGGATATCTGCCATGTGGATACGTCGTAACGAGGCATTCCGGCAGGAGTTGCGCGTCGCACGCGCCGGAACAGCCAGTTTATCGGACAACCCGCGACACTGCCTTGAGACGCCCATGGGCGCGAAGGGAGTCGCGGGCGCGGTCAAGCATCTGGAATATTCCGCCCATCATCCCCAATACATGCCGGAACTGCCGCGAAATGCAGATCCGGCATTTCGCCTTGTTTCTCAGCCTTCGGAGGTATTCCGCCATGTACGGCCATCGCGATCACGCGCCAGTCCCAGTCGTCCGCAAGCGCCTGTCGTTTCTTTCGATCACCATCCTTTGCATCACCGCCATCCTGGTTACCGCGCTGGCGGGAGGCTTTGGTGTCGTGGCGTACGGCATGCGCATCATCGACGGCAAGACCGACAGCCTGTCCGGCATGGTAACGGAGCTGGTGCGGTCTCTGCCTGAATTCCGCCAGGCCCTGCCGCCGGCGCTCGCCGATGCACTACAGGATGTTCGCAGGCCGGATTATCTCGCCCATATCGACACCAGCGCCCGCGTAATCGAAAAGAGCCCGCGGGGTTACTCGCGTGCGGTCGTCGAAATCACGAACAATGGCGACGAAGTCGTTTCGCTGCTGGGCATACGCGTGGTCGGCATCAATAGCGACGGCGATCCCGTCGTCGAGGATGCGACCCTTGGCGCGACGCCGCTTCAGATCGACGACGAATGGCGCGGTCCATTGATGCCGGGGGCGACCCGGCGGATTCCAATCTGCTTCTGGGGCCGGGAAGGCATTGCCGAGGTACATTCCGAAATCACGGACATCCGCGTCTGGACACCGGGCGCCGACGGCACAATCGCCCCAATTACCGTCGCCAACAAGACTTCAGACGCAAACTGACCCGCCCCGCAGTCCGTGCGGCGGGCTTGATTCGCTTGACGCGTGGCGGCGCTGGTCCTAGGCTTGTCGAATGAGTGAACGGGCTTCTTCACCGTGAACAAAGGGTGGGGAGCCCGTTTGCGTTTCAGTGACTCGCGCATGGTGTGCGGCGTGTACACCCGTTGACGCAAAGTTTTGAATGGGCCCGGTAGACACCGTCATCGATATTCGTTTCGACCAGATCGTGTTATCGCCTGACTCGGCACGCGCTGTTCGGCGCCGCCGGCGCGGCATCACGCGCTTTGAAGTCTTTGTTGCCATCGCCGTGCTCGGCCTCGCCGCCTGGCTCCTGATTCCCGCCCTGTCGGCATCCCGAGTTGCCGGTCAGCGCCAGCGTTGCCTTGCGAACCTGACCAGCATCGGCCGCGCTCTCGACGCGTATCTCAAGTCCAGCGATCAGCGCTGGCCCTATGCCGCAAAGTTGCGCAGCACGCAGAATACCTCCGGCAAAGGCTGGCCGCTGTTGCCTGCCGTGCTGGCCCCGCACCTGGGTGACGATCCGCACGCATTTCGATGTCCGGGCGACGTGCGCGAACTTGAAGATGACGATCCGCTGCGAAAGGAGTTTTCATCTTCCACGACGTGGCACGAAACCGAAGGCTCGAGCTACGAATGGTGGTGGGGCGAACTTCGCGCCGGCCATCGCGTCGGAGAAGAGCCCCTGACCAAGGCGGCCGGCATGGGCCAGGGCCGCGCCGACCAGTGGCTCCTCACCGATTTCCAGCCGTTCCACGAGGGCGATGGCGGTGGGGCGATCAACACCCTCTTTGCGGATTTGCAGGCCCGCACCAGCCGGCCCAGGCGGCCGCAGTTGGAGTGAGACGGCCCTGCCGTAACCCGGCGATGATACGGATCACCAGCAACCAGCCAACACTCGCGTTGATTTCGCCCGAAAGTGAGAAGCAATGACAGCAGAAGACATGAAGCAGGTTGTACGCAAGAACCGCTCGGCCGCCGTCTGGGGCGCGCTCGCCGGGCTCCTCGTCCTCGGCGGCTGGATCGGCTACGTCATTGCGGTGACGCCCAACCGGCCGGTTATCGAATCGGCGGCGCCCGCCGACGTCGTGGCCTACGTCTGCGACGACAGGGGCCTCAGCCGGCTGCCGCAGATCGAGCAGGAAGAGTTTCTCAAGAAATGGCACGCCCATCTGGTGAGCGGCAGTCATGCAACTGCCCTTCAGGATCACCTGGTCTCGCTGGATGAAGACGCGCGCGGCAGATTCGTGGATGTCATCTTCAAGCACCTCAAGCGCGGCTTCCTCACCGACGCAAAGCAATACGCCACACTGAAGGACCCCGGCGAAAAGGGCAAGTTCATCCGCGATCGCTTCGCCCGCATGGAGTCGCAGTCCGGATTCATGCGCGAGATCGGCAAGGCCTTCGCGCGCGACTTCACCGGCGGTGTGACCTTCCAGGAATGGCTGATGCAGAAGACATCGCCGGAGGAACGCGAACTGGGCACGCCGTACTACGAGGCGCTGATGAGCGCCCGCGAGCAGATTCGAAAGGAGCAGCGTGCCGCAACTGCGGCACCCGCCGCCGAATCGCCCGATCGCACCGCTGCCAGGCCTTGAGCCTGCGCCGCCCGGCCGTAAGGTTCGCCGGCCCGGATCAGCGCAGCGGCGCCTTGCCCATCCATCGCCGGATCAACGCGATCTGACCGGCGTGAAACGTCTCGTGCATCAGCGCCGTCCCGATGGCCTGCTCCCGCGTGACGAAAAGCGGATGAGGATCGCTGCCCGCAGGTTGGTCGAGATCCGATTCCGACATCTCCCCGATTCGCCTCATGGCGTCCGCGTGAACGCGATCGAAGGCCGCCCTGATCTCGACGACCGGCGGATATTCGTTTGCATCTGGCACCGGCGTCGAGCCACGCGCCATCTTTAACTTCCATTCTCCGGGCAGCACGTCCTCGAATGCCATCCCAAAGCAGCGCTCGTGCAGCAGCACCACCTGCGAAGCCGCCAGATGTCCAACCTGCCACGCCGCATGGCCGAATCCGGCGTAGGGCATCTCGAACCAGCGTGTTGCATCGATGTCGGCCAGCAGGTTTCGAGTCCACTCGCGCGCCTTGCCAAGCCGCTCAATGAGGAATTCCCTGCGATTCATGTTTGCCATCGATTCACCACGGCTCGCGCCGCCGCGCGGTCACTTGCCCGTTTGACTTCACGATCCGCGTCAGTCGCGTATCGCGGGCGTGACAAAATCTTACCAGATGCGCCGCAATTGCAAGCCATCCCCGTCGGCCGCCGCAGTTCTTCGGCGCGACTGAACCCCGAACCGTCCCATCCATGCTACAATCAAATTCCATGGACTGGCAGACTCTCATCGTGGTGCTGCTTCTGGCCGGCGCGTCGCTCCACCTCGTACGCAGGGTGTGGACTGCTTTGCGCAGACCAACCGGTTGCAGCACGGGCTGTCACTGTCCGTCGCACTCCGCCGCGAGCGATCGGTTGGGTACTCGTCGGGAGTTGATTTCGCTGTCGCTGCCCCCGGCTACTCCACCCGAGGAAGATGCTGTGTCGTCGGTTGGGCACAAAACCGGCCGGTTTTCGGCTGACAGTAGCAACAACCGCGAGAATCCTCATGGCTGACGCGCACTACCTGGATGCCAAGAGCGTGCTTGTCACCGGCGGCAGCCGCGGCATTGGTCTGGCCATTGCAGCCCGCGCCGCAAAAGCGGGCGCCCGCGTTGCCATCGCCGGGCGCACCGTGCAGGCCCTCACCGCGGCCAAGGCGAATCTGGAGCGACAGGGCCTCGACGTGCTCGCAGTTCCCGCTGACGTCAGCGACCCTGCCCAGGTCACGCATTTGATCGACACCGTTGAGGCTGCCCTCGGCGGTATCGATGTCCTCGTCAACAACGCCGGCAGCGCCCCGGTGGCCACCATCGATCAGATGTCGCTCGAGGTCTTCGATGAGATGGTCGCGGCCAATGTGCGATCGGTCTTTCTGTGCTCCAAGGCCGTGTGGCCGCTGATGACCGCCGCGGGCGGAGGCGCAATCGTCAACATCTCCTCGCGGTCTGCATACGATGCCTTTCCGGGGCTGGGTGCCTACGGCGCTGCCAAGGCATTTGTCGTGGCATATACGCGTTCGCTCGCCGCAGAGGGCGCGCCTCACAACATCCGCGTCTTCGGCATCGCCCCGGGCGCCGTCGAGACCGCCATGCTCCGCGGCGCATTTCCGTCGTTCCCGGCCGAACAGACGCTAAGCCCCGATGCCATCGCCATGGCGGTCGAGGCAGTGCTCGCGCCCGCCTTTCAGCATTCAAGCGGTCAAACAGTTTCCGTGTCGCTGTAGAAGCCTGCTTCGAGATCGTCGGACGTGTGATGCATACGCCGGCCGACGAATGCGCCATGCCGCGCCATCCGCCAGCGCAGCCAATTGCCGCGGCCTCAAGCGTACTTTGCCTTCAGCTTGTGCCGCCAGCGCGAAGGGTGGCGGTCGTAATCGTCGCGCGGCGCGGCCTTCCGTCGAGCCGGCGCCGCCTTTGGCGGCTTGACATCGCGGCCGGGCTTAGCGCGGCTCGCATCGCGATCGCTTTCCGCCGCGCCGTTCGCGTCGCTCCGATCGACCGTGCTCGTGGTGATGTTCGGCCGAACGCGCTTCACCGGGCGATCGGAGGCGGCGATTCCAGCCGGCCGGTGCACGGTCCGGTTTTGCACCGCCGTGTCCGGACGGGCGCACCCGGTGGATGTCGCTGCAAGAATTGCCGCGGCCAGGCCGCAAGCGTGCCGTCTGCGCAGCTTGTGTGTAAGCACGGTATCCCCCCCGGCTCTGACGCTTCGCAACTTTCCCCATGAAGCCGCGCGCATTAAGCACGCGGCATCGTTCCGTTTTCACATCGAGCGGATGGCACGGGACCCTTAGGTCTGATTCCGCCCACGGACCCAGAACTCGCGGTTTTCAGCATTGGCGGGCCGGTCTAGCCTTGCTTCCAGCGCTGATATCATGGCGCGCCTTTCCCACGCAATCAGATACGATTCAGGCCGCTCTCCGTCCAAACCGGGACGGTCTAATATCCCTCCGCGTTTTGTCCGATAAATGTGCATCAATCTCCTGGAATCGTATTCGTGGCGTAGCCGCCGTCGGCGTCGCATTGCGGACTCCGTAAAGCAAAGTTGGCATGAAGCTCGACCGCACATGGTACCGCGGCCCGACGCGGCAGTTCTCGGCCGGTTGGCGCTTTACCGGTTCAGTTGTTGTCAGCCTGCTTGCCGCGTCCATCGCCGCCGCCGCGCAGGACGAGCGTGCCATCCCCGAGCATCTGATCGAGTCGCTGTCGTCCGACCGCGCGGAGATCGGCTGGACCCTGCGTGCCGGTCAACCGCCCATTACGTCCGTCGAATTGTGGTACACCGACGATGGGGCCGCCTCGTGGAAGAGGGCGTCCTCCATCAGCCCTGCGGCCATGGATGCACGCAGGGCGTTCTTCACGCCGCCGGCCGACGGCGTCTTTGGCTTGTATCTGGTGCTCGGCAATGCCACCGCCAGGACACCCGTGCCGTCCGTGGGCGCCTCGGCACACAAGTGGGTCCGTTTCGACCGGGCATTGCCGGAGGTCAAGTTCCTGACCGCGCGTGCCTCGCCGGATTTCGATCTTACGCGCGAGATCGAGCTTCGCTGGCAGGTGGACGACGCGTCCCTGCCCGATCGCCCGGTAACCATCCACTATCGCGCCGCCAGCGACGGCGCATTTCAACCCGTCGAGCAGCATCAACACGCGTCCGGCTCGCTGCGCTGGACGGTGCCCGCCGGTGAGTTCGACAAGCTCACGGTGAAAATCACAGCCGTCGATCGCGCCGGCAATCGCGGCCACGCCAGCCGGTTGATTGGTCTGACAGGCCCGCTCGCGTCTGAGGTTCAGCAACTGCCGGCGGTGAGCGAAGCGCCAGCCGCGCATCCCTCGGTTCCATCGCGAAGCAACCAGCCGATTTCAACGCCGGAGGAATCGCCGGACATTTCACAGCCCGTTGCGCTCGCAAGGCTCGCGGCCTTCACTGAGCCCGACGCCGGCGAATCGCATGGCGATTCTGCTGCTGCAAAAGAGGCCGCGCGATTGTATGATCTGGCCACGTGGCACCGGCTGCGCGGCGAGTACGATATTGCCATCGCCCGCTATCGGGATGCGCTCGAGCAGGTCCCCCTGCTGCACCGGGCGCGGGTCGACCTGGCGGGCGTGCTGATTCTGCTCGGCGATCATGCCGGGGCCGAAGCGGAATATCAGCGCGTGCTGGACGCGGAGCCGCGCGATCGCGCCGCCCTCAAGGGGCTGGCCCTCGTGCAGGCCCGGGAACGCCGCTACCGGTCGGCACATGCGTCCATGCAGAAGCTGCTCTTGCTGGAGCCCGAAGATGCCGAGGCCTGGCTGCATTTTGGTGATGTGTGCATCTTCATCGGCGATCGCCCCGCCGCGCGAGAGGCCTGGCAGCGGGCCGCGTCGATCGAAGCCGCCGGCGTTGAACTGCGCCGCCGTGCCGAGCGAAGGCTCGCATCCTATTCCGCCCGGCTGGGCCAAGACTTCTGACTTGACCATTCCCGCGATCAAAATCCCGAACCGCGCCTGTCGGCCCATCGGTGATGGTTTCGCAGCGCACGTGGGGAAACGCATTGGCCCGCGGGCTGGCTTGTTCCGTTTAACGGCACGCATTTGAAATGTCCAAGGCAAAGACGCAACAGAAAGAACGCAGCCCCGTCTACGTCATCTTTGGGGCCGACGCCTTCCTCAGGGCCCAGGCCCTCTCGGCACTGCTCAATCGCCTGTTGCCGGACGATGGTGGCGATACCGCGCCCTCTTCCTTCGATGGCGACAATGTCGCCCTGGCCGACGTACTCGACGAGTGCCGCACGCCTTCCCTGTTGGCCAGCACCCGCGTGGTGCTTGTTCGCGATGCCGACCCCTTCGTGACCCGCTTTCGCGCGGAGCTGGAGAACTATCTCGATTCACCGAGCCCGGACGGCATTCTCATCCTCGAATGCCGCACCTGGCAGAAGACGACGCGGTTGTACAAAAAGGTGGATGCGCTCGGCGGCAACATCGCCTGCGAGCCGCCGAAGCGGCATGAGCTTCCGGCATGGCTGATACAGCGGGCTGCGGACGAACACGCCTGCCGCCTTCCCCGCGACGTTGCCGATCGCTTGATCGAGCTCGTCGGCGATAACCTGGGCCTGCTCAACATGGAGCTGGCCAAGCTCGCCACGTACGTTGGCGCCGGGCAACCCATCCGCATCGAACACGTCGAGGACCTGGTCGGCTGCACCCGGCAGGAGATTATTTTCCGCGTCTTCGACGCCATCGCCGACCGGGATGCCGCCACTGCCCTCGCCCGTTGGGACCAGGTCATCTCCACCGACCGAAGCGCCCCGTATCGGGCCGTGGGAGGGCTGGCCTGGAGCATGCGTCGCTTCGCCGAGGCCAAGCGGCTGGCCGGCGTGAACCGTTCGCCATACGCCGCCGGCTTTCGGGATACCGAAGCCCAGATTCTGAACAAGGCCCTCGATCGCTACAGCCTGTCGCAATGGTACGACAACTTGATTAAGCTGTTGCGCATCGACCTCGGCGCCAAGACCGGTCTCGGCAATGTCGAGACCGCTGTCGAAAAGCTGATCGTAGAAATGTGCAGCGCGCGCTAGGCGCGTGGGTCGGCGGCGCGGCTGTTTTCGTGCGTCGCCGCCGATGGCAACAAGGATGCCCGGAACGCTGTAAAGGACTACACATGACGTCGCACGTTTCTCGCACCCGGTTCGTGGTGCTTGCCGTCGCCTGTCTCGCCCTCGGCTGCACCCAGGCAGATCAGGATCGCTGGAACCAGTTCTGGGCGGCCCAGCAGCCCGGCGGGCGCACCAGCACCGCCGGCGCCCCGCAGAACAGCACGACCGCCGCCGCCGCACGGCCAGCTAGTGCCGAGACTGAGGCACTCGACGGCGAGGACCCCGACAACGTCAACCGCAACGTCAGCGACTACGTCGCCAGCATGTCTCCGTCCGGCGACGGCGCCCCGCCTGCAAATGACCGCGCCGAGAGCGCGCGTCGCGGAGAGCTTGCCGCGATGGACACCGGCGGCTCCGACACGGCCGCTTTTCGTGCCGAATTGTCCCGGCGCGAAGCCCAGCGACAGAACCGCGCCGCCACCGGCGATGAAACTGCGCCGTCCGGGACGGCGGAGGGCGTGCAGGCCGCTGCGGCTGGCGACATCGCGCCCGGTAATGCGCAGCTTGTCGATTCAACCTCGCCCCAGCAGGTTTCTGTCTTTTCCGACGAGACGGCGGGCGACGCCTTTGAGCAAGCGCCCGAAGCGTCCGACGAGCCATCGCCGGTCCGGATCGCGTCCGATGCTTCGCCTTCCGAAGAAGACGCTCAGTCCGGACAGTCCCCATCCGATTCCGGCCCCGCACCGGATCGCGCCGCCACGATCGCCGATCGTGAGGCGCCTGCCGCAACCACTGAACACGACAGTCCGACTATCCCGTCCGGCGATGGCCCCGCCACGACCGTAACCGCCAACGCCGGCGGTGCCACGGTCGAGACGCCGAATCCGGCACCGGAACACGCGACCGGCGCCACCAACGGCGCGCCCGAAGTGGCCGAGATCACGATCAAGCCTGCCGCCGAGGGTGTCGAGGGCCCGTCGGCCATGGTGCCCAATGCCGGCCGCGCCCTTGCTGACCAGCCGGTCAATCCCGCCGCCGACTCGCTGACCGCCCGCATTCGCCGGCATGAAGAGCTTGTCGCCCAGGACCCCAACAACATCGAAGAACAGTTCCGCCTGCGCATGCTGTACCTGGTGGAAGGGCAGGATGACAAGGCCCTGGCACCGGTGCCCGGCGTCGATCGCGATATCGAAGAGATCATCCTCTCCCAGGTGCGCACCCTCATTGCCGCGCGCTCCGGGGCCGGCCGCGACTCGGCCACGTGGGCCAATCGCCAGCTCGAATCCGTCGAGCAGCTGCGCAGCCGGATTCGAGCTCGTGCCGATCTCCAGGTGCCCGTTGTGCAGCTCTGCACCTCGGTGGACGCGTTTGGCCGCTACAAGCCCATCGAGAATCTGGAGTTCCCCGCCGGCGTCAGCACGCTGGTCATCATCTACATCGAAGTCGAGAATTTTTCGAGCACGCGCCTGCCGTCCGACCAGTACCGCACCGTTCTTTCGGTCCGCGAAAGCCTGATCAACCGCTCCGGCGAAGAGCTCTGGAGCGCCAAGGAGGATAACATCGAGGATGTCGCCCGCCAGCAGCGCGAGGACTTCTTCATCACCAGCAAACGCGGCATCCCACGCGATCTTCCCCCCGGCGAGTACACCCTCAAGGTGGAAGTCGAGGACATCCAGGCCGGCAAGATCAACAGCAACTCGGTGAAGTTTAAGATCGTGCCGTAACCGGAGGCCCCGCCATCGATCCCGTCGGCTCCACCTCCTGGCACCATCGCCATCTGGAGCATTTTCGCCGCCTTGCCGAACTGCTCGAACACGGCCCGCCGCGGCCCGTCGTCCTGATCGTCGGCCCGGGCGGTGTCACGCGGCTGGCAGCGCCACTGCTGAACGATTCCGCCCGTGAAGGCGTGTCCCGCAGCCGCAAGCTTATCGGCGACTTGGCCCGCTATGCCGACCAGCTCCTCCGCCGCATTCCCTTTCTGCCGCTGCGCTCGCTGGAGCCGGTCGAACTCAGCGCCGCGCTGCCCATGCCGCACGAACTCGTGGTCGTCGATCGGTCCCGCCGCGTCCTCGCCGCCGTCGCCCGCGATCTGCCCGACGCACGGTGTCACCTGTGCGACATCGCCGCCGCGCCCATCCCGGCCCAGGCCGACGTCGTCATCGCCTTCAACATCATCTGCCGGCTGGCGTCGAACGCCGACCGCGGCATGGAGCACCTCCTGGCCGCCGTCCGCCCCGGCGGCCTGCTGCTCATCGACGACCGCTCCGCCGAGGCCCACCGCGCCGCCCTCGCCGGCTTCCAGCCCATCGCCCCCAAATCCTGGCGTAAACCCCGAAGTAGCCCGCAGCCGCCTCAATCCTGAGTCCTTCAATCCCTTAATCCCTTAATCCCTTAATCCCTCATTCCCTCCACCTGAAAAATTTCCACGTTCGCCGTCGGCACCGGCACGCCAAACAGTCCCGTGCCCCCGCCAATCAACACCGCCCGCGCGTCGTCGAGCCTCACCGCCGGAAAGTCGTCGTGTGAAAAGTGCATGTCCAGTTCGTCCACCCATGCCATGGCATCGGAGTCAAATACCAAGGCACGCTTCAGCTCGGTATCCGCGTCCCCGCGCTCCTGCTCGCCGCCAAATACCGCGACGTGCCGGCCGAACGTCAGCATGGCATGATCGCCGAAGCCGCCGCTCGCGCCCGGCGGCGGGGTGAGTGGGGTCAAGTCTCCGTTCGCGGGATCAAAGAGCAGCGTGTCGCTGATGGTGTCGCCCGAATCCGTCCGTTGTCCGCCGGCGATCAGCACCCGCCCGTCCTCGAGCCGGGCCGCCGCCAGGTCCAGGATGCTCACCGGCAGCCGCGCGTCGTACAGCGTCGCCGTCATGCCGTGCGGATCGAGCAGCTCGAGTGTATCGCCCGCCGACGATCCGCCGATCAGCAGCACGCCGTCGCACGTCGCGCCTCCTGCCCCGCCACCGAAGTGCCCCGGCAGCGGCACCGCCGCGTGCCGCAGCCTCGGCCGCGCCAGTGGCAGCCCCGCGCTCCACGTGTCGTCGGCCGGGGTAAATACCTGCCACGTCGCGCCGCCGGCCACAACCACCCGCCCGTCCGTCAGCCGCGTCGCCGTGTGGAAGCTCCGCGCCTGGTTCATGGCGGGTCCAGTTGTCACCAGCCCGCTGGCCGGATCGAAGATCTCGCACGTGGCGGTAGGGGGCCCCGGCCGCGCGCCCGTCGCCGCCATGTCCCCGCCGGTGATCAGCACCCGACCATCGGCCAGCGTCGTCTGCGTGTGGCTCGATCGGGCAAGATGCAGCCGCGGAGTCACCGCAGCAGCGCCTGAAGCCTGGCCGACCGCGCCGTTCGGCCTGAATGTTGCGGAGAATTGATTGGCAGAGGGATCGAAGAATGAGATCGTGTCCACCGTCACCAGCGCCGGCGGAATCACCGTCGCCGTCAGCCCGCCACTCACCATGACTCGCCCATCCGCCAGCAGCGACGCCCGATGAAAGTAGCGCGGCAGCACGTCGGGCGCGACCGCTCGGAACGTGCCATGTGCCGGCGCCGGCCCGATCTCAATCGCCCCGCAACCGGAAAGGCACATGCCGATGCCGACCAGACACGCCAGGCTGTACGCACCGGTACACATACGTATTCATACGGGCCCGGCGCGGCTATGGCTCGGGCACGAGCGATAAGTACACATTGCGGGAAACCGGTCCGCTCGAGTGTGTGGTACCCATCGTCGCCAGGATCGACACGGTCTCGCCGGCATCGACGCGATAAGTCCTGTCAAACAGCGGTCCGGTACACGAACACGAGTGAAGTGCCCGCACCCATACCGTCGCGCCGCTCACGTTCGTGACTGCGAACGCGTGTTCCATCCTCGTCCCCGCCCGCACGCGGCCGAAGTCGAACATCGGCTCGTTGCAGACGAGCACGGGAGTCCCATTCACGCGCAGGATCGCCGGCGTCTGGGCCAGCGCAGGCGAATCGACCCGCAGGCATGCCGTCGCAAGCAGTAGAAGTGCCGTGTTCATGAACGCAATGTACACCATCGGCGGGCGCGACTCTGTAACGGCTCAGTATCTGCGGCGCAGAGCCAGTTCGGCCCTTTACTTACGGTGATTTCTGTTATAATCACAGCCGCCCATGGATGGGATTCACATGTTCCGGACGATGGATCGTCTGCCCTGCTCCCCGGCTTGTCCGGCGTTGCCGCCCTCGTGGCGTGCTTGCCCGGCCGCCTCTTCCGCCGGGACGTTTTCCCGATCCCGCCCGCGGGCCCATTCTGGGACCGAAGCGTCGCCGCTGCGGCGAATGCTCCGCATATGTAACCGGTCCGAGTCCATCAACAAGACTCCCGCCGGCCATGCACCGGCATTATCGCGTCCGCGAAGGGCCAATTGATGAAACCTCCCTGGATATCCGAAAGACCCGGTGAAAACCTTGCGAAATCTCCAACGCAAATCGGCCGCTTCTGCCGATACGACTGGATAGCTCGTTCGCATCACACCGGAATCTTCAGGGAGATCCCGCGACGGCGGGGTAGTTTCATGGCGGCCGTCCACGCGCGTCACCAGCATCGGCACTTCAAGACGCTCATCGTCCTCGTGCTCGCCATGACCGGCGGCACATTCCTCCTCTTTGGCGTCGCCCGCATGTCCCCGGTCACGCCGCTGCGGGCATCTGCCGGTCCGTGGAACCAGATCGTGGTCCGCACCGAAGGCCCTCAGTCCGATCGCGGCTTTTTCCACTATCGCATCGATGAGTCCGGACGCCTCTTCCAGAGCTACGCCTGGAAGGCCGGGCAGCACGACCGCCGCAACCCCGGCACCATCCACGTCCTGCTGACCTGCCCCGATAACAGCCTCCAGGTCACCGGCGCCCAGGCCCGAACCCTTTCGGTCATCCTCGGCCAGCTTCAATCCCGATTCGCCGTCTCCAGCGACGCCATCACCGTCGACTCCGACAGTGCCGTCGCCGATATGACGGTTCCTCACGTCGGCCGTCGCCGCACCTGATCGCGAACGCAAGGAAGCTGTTAAGCCTCGCAATCTGGTGGTTGTCGCAAGTCCGCGTCGGGACGCCACCCACGGACATCGTCTGCCCGCTTTCCAACTTTCAGCCATAGGACGCACGGGCGTCAATTCCGTCATCCGCGCACTCAACAACCGGCTCGATATACTCTCGGGCACGTCCCCGGGAGTGTCGCATGAAGGGGCTTGTCTATAGCGTATCAGTGCCGCGCTGGCTGGCTTGCAAGCTCGCCGGAATGGCAACACCGCGCGCCTTCACCGGTCCGCTTTCCATGCTGCGCCTGCGCGAGTTGCCGGTGCCCGAACTACCCGCGGCCGACTGGGTCAGACTCCGCACCATCCTCGGCGGCGTCTGCGGCACGGACCTGGCACTAGTCTTCCAGAAGAACCACCCCAACACCATCCTCCAGCAGTTCGCCGCGTTTCCGGCGGTGCTCGGCCACGAGAACGTCGCCATTATCGACGCCGTTGGCCCCGCCGTGCCCGGCCATTGGCGAACCGGCATGCGAGTCTGCGTCGATCCTGCACTCGGCTGTGCCGGTCGCGGCATCGATCCGCCGTGTTCCCAGTGCGCGGCCGGGAGGCCCTCGGTCTGTGAGGCGCCTGGCGATGAGCGGTTTCCGCCACGGGCGCTCATCGGCCTCAATCGTGTCACCGGGGGAAGCTGGGCCGAATACTTCGTCGCACACCAATCGCAATTGCACGCCGTGCCGGACGCTGTCATCGACGATCATGCCGTGCTTGTCGATCCGATCGCATCCGCCGCCCACGCCGTCTTTCGGCGGCGACCCCGCGATGGCGAACACATTCTCATCACCGGCGCCGGCATCGTTGCCTTCGGCGTCCTGCTGGCCATTCGCGCCCTGGGCCACGCCAACAGCATTACCCTCGTCGCCCGGAACGCCGCACAGGCCAATCTCGCGCGTCGGCTCGGCGCCGGCGAGGTTCTGATTCAGCCGCGTCGCATGCGGCGCATCGACCGATACCGGGCCATCGCTGCCGACGCCGGGGCCATTCGGCTCGATGGCCGCATGGGCAATCAGGCACTGCTTGGGGGATACGATCTGACGTATGACTGCACCGGGACGCCGATGGGCCTGACATTCGCCCTGGGCTGGACCCGCGCCCGCGGCACCCTGGTCGCCGTGGGCACGACAGGCATCTCTATCATCGATTCCACGCCGCTCTGGTTCGACGAGCTCACGGTCATCGGCGCCAACGGCCGCCAGATCGAGGCCGCCGATGGTCGCCAGCTGCACACGTACGAAGTCGTCTTCGACTGGCTCTCGACGGGGAGGCTGGACCTGTCCCCACTGACGCCGAGCATATTCCCGCTGAGCGAGTACCGCGCGGCATTTGCCGCGCTGGCAAACCGTGGCGCGTCGCGGGTGTTGAAGGTGGCGTTTGATCCGGCCGCTCGCGGTGGACGGCAGGGAGGGTGAACGGGATGCGGGACACTGTGACGCAGTGACGCGGACACACGGAGACATTGCGACCGGAATCCCCTCATCCCCGTGTCCCCATGTCCCCGCGTGCCGGTGTCTTCGCAATCCTCGCGTCCCCGAGTCTTCCGCCCATCCCTCTTCATCGCCACCGCGGTCACCGTAAGATACCCGCATGGCATCCTTCGTCATCGATTGTCCCACCTGCCAGAAGGCCGTCACCGCGTCCGACGAGCTGGTGGGGCGGGTCATGGCGTGCCCGCATTGCTCCGGCCACTTCACCATCACCGGCGACACGCGCAACGCCGTCGCCGTAGCAAAGCCGTCGTACCATCCGACCGGCGCCGACGGAATTCGCTTCACTTTCACCTGCCAGCGCTGCGCATCGATTCTCGAAGCGCGCAGCAATCTCAGCGGTACCCTCGGCCGATGCCCGACCTGCGGAGCCGTCTTCTCCATCCCGCAGGTCGACCCCCGAACCGGTTTGCCAACCGGTCCGGCAGTGGTCGCCGCCGATGGCCAGTTGCCCACGCCAATGCACGCCTACGCCACTGCCGGGGCCAAGGCGCCCGTCATCAAGCGGATCGAATCCGGCGAGCAGGTCATCGTCTGCCCCCGTTGCGACCGACAAATGCCCGTCGACGCGAATTCCTGCACCGCCTGCGGCATGCCGTTCACCATGGACGGCGCCGCTGCCGTCGCCCACTCGGTGCAGGGCGGCAGCAATTCCTACGCGACTGCTTCCGTTGCAGTCGGCGCCGCCTCGCTGGCGTTTTTCTGCTTCCCGGTTCCGATCCTCGGCCCCATCGCCATCATCCTCGCCATCCGCGGCTATCGCGACAGTCAGAAGGCCGGCGATCTACACCCCGGTCGTACCGCCTCCGCCATCGGTTTCGCGCTCGGCCTTGGCAGCACGGCCATCACGACCGCCATGCTTCTGCTCTGATCTTGCGACAATCGCGATTCGGCCGCTCTTCATTTCAGTTCGTTCATCCGCACACGTGCAGTTCAGCCGCACGCGCATCCACATACGCCCCACGGCGCGACAACCTTCAGCGTGCCCACTCGCGCGCAGCGCCGCGTCCGGTTTGCGGCCTCTTTCTGGCGGGCTACAATGGGTCACCACATCCGGGGGCATTCTTCGATCGCCGCCAGACAGTGCGCGGCCGATACGCGAGGGCAATATCCTTGTCAAAAAGCCTCACCGCCGTTGAGACGCGTCGTTGTCAGGACCTCTCCACCGCGCGGTCGCTTGAATGGCTGGTCGTCAACGGACGCGGTGGCTTCGCCTCTGCGTCCATCACGCAGATGCTCACGCGCCGGTATCACGGACTCCTGGTCGCCGCCATCAATCCGCCCGTGCAGCGCTTCGTCCTGCTCGCCAAGCTCGACGTCACCGCCATGATCGACGGCCTCACTTATGAACTGGCCACCAACGACTTTCACGAGGCCGTCCATCCCCACGGCCATCGCCTGCTGGATTCGTTTTCGCTGCGGCCGTGCCCGACGTGGCGCTGGCGCGCCGGCGACGCCCTCATCGAGCAGACGCTCTGCATGGGCGATGGCGAGGACACGACCTACGTGCAGTACCACGTGCTTCGCGGCTCCCGGCCCGTTACGCTGATGGTCCGCCCGCTCTGCACCAGCCGACACTTCCATCATCTGAACCACCAGCCCGACAGCGGCACGCCCGAAATCGACGAAGTCGCGGACGGCTTCCAGCTCCGCTGGCCGGGCGAACGTCCGGCCATGTGGCTCTCCCACAACGGCGAATTCCGAAACCGACCCGACTGGTACTATCGGTATCTGCTCGCCGCCGAGCGCGATCGCGGCTACGACCACTCGCAGGACCTTTTCATGCCGGGGCCGATCTGTCAGACGATCAACCCCGGCGAGCGCAAGTCGCTCGTCGTCGCCGCCTCGGCGGCCCCGTGCGACTGGCAGAAGGCATCCAGCGCATTTCGCGCGGCGGCCGAAGCCGATGCCCTCCAAGCCGACTGGGACGAGTGGGCCACTGCTTCAGGCAACACACCGTGTGCCACTGCTTCAAGCAGTGCCTCGCGCGGCGCGGGCAATGCCTCGTGTGCCACTGCTTCAAGCAGTGCCTCGCGCACCACCGCATCAAGCAGTGTGAGCGCGGACGACCCACTGTTGACTTCCCTCGTGCGCGCCGCCCGCGATTTCATCGTCCGACGCGGCGAGACCGGCAAGACCATCATCGCCGGCTATCCCTGGTTCGAGGACTGGGGCCGCGACACCTTCATCTCGCTGCCCGGCCTCTGCCTGGTGACCGGCCGCTTCGACGATGCCCGCCGCATCATCGCCGCCTTTGCCGAACACGTGGACGGCGGCATGATTCCCAATCGCTTTCCGCCTTACGGCGAGCCCCCGGCCTACAACACCGTCGATGCCACGCTCTGGTACATCCACGCAATGGACCGCTATCTTGCCTACACCGGCGATCAGGGTTTCATCGTCGGCCAGACGTTCCCCGTTGTCGCCGGCATTATCGAGAGCCACATTGCCGGCACCCGCCACAACATCCGCGTCGATGCCGATGGCCTCCTCGCCGCCGGAGAGCCCGGTCACGCCCTCACCTGGATGGATGCGCTCGTGGATGGTCGCGCCATCACCCCCCGCATCGGCAAGCCGGTCGAGGTCAATGCCCTCTGGTACAACGCCCTCATGATCGCGGCCACCTTTGCCGATCTGGCCGGCGACGAGACGCGTGCGAACGCGTGGCGAGCCGCCGCCGAACGGGCAAAGCACAGCTTCAACGAAAAGTTCTGGAATGCCGAAGCGGGGTGCCTCTTCGATGTCATCGATGTCAACTTTGATTCCGGCGCGACCGATGGCAGCATCCGCCCCAACCAGCTCCTCGCCCTTAGCCTCACGCACCCGGTGCTCGATACGGCCCAGCCGCGCCGCTGGCGCGGCACCGTCGAGACCTGCGAGCGCGAACTGTGGACGCCCATGGGCCTGCGCACCCTCTCGCCCGCCGACTCGGCCTACCGCCCTCGCTACGACGGCGATCTCGCCTCACGCGACGCGGCCTATCACCAGGGCACCGTCTGGCCATGGCTGCTCGGCCCTTTCATCACTGCCTTTGTCCGCGCCCACGGCGGAGAGCACGCGGCGGCGCGGCTCGCCGTGGCAACCCGCGATGGCAATGCCGGCGCGATTCGCGGAGGCGCGCGCCGCTTCCTCGACGGTCTGATCCAGCACATTGGCCAGGCCGGCCTGGGGAGTGTCAGCGAAGTGGCAGACGGCGACGCCCCGCATACCCCCGGCGGCTGCCCCTGGCAGGCCTGGAGCGTGGCCGAACCGCTCCGCGCCCTCTGCGAGGACGTGCTCGGCACACACCCGAATGTCCCGCGAGAGGCAAAGATCACTCCGCAAAGGCACGTCAGCCCCGTACGAAACGCATAGCAGATTGGCAAAACGTAGCGCGAAGTTCGCCGCGCCTCGTTGGTGGAACAACGCCGTCGCGAACTGCCCGACGGCACAGTCGCACCGTGCCCGTCACGTCTGATATTTTCGCAACGCATGCGGACTTGGCCTCAGGTGGGCGATGGTCCGACGATCGACGCGTTGTCGGCACATTGCTGAATTTCGCGCCGAGGCCCTGGGCAGAGCCGACGCGGCCTCACTGCTCGCCTATTGCCTGATGCCGAACCACTGGCACCTCATCGTCCTAGCCGGCCGACGGACGGACTTGTCCACCTGGATGCAGTGGGTGCAGGTCACGCACACCCATCGCTGGCACGCCCATCATCATACCATCGGCCAGGGGCCATTATACCAGGGCCGCTTCAAGTGCTTTCCGATTCAGCAGGACGAGCACTTTCTGACCGCGTGCCGATATGTCGAGGCCAATGCGGTGCGAGCGGGGTTGTCGCCGCGAGCCGAGGACTGGCGCTGGTCAAGCCTGTCGCTTCGGCTCGGCGGGCCGTCGCGAGTAAGGCCGACGCTGAGCCCGTGGCCGGTCGATCCGCCGCGCGACTGGCTGCGGCAGGTGAACCGGCCGATGCAGGAGGCGAACGCCACGGCGGTTCGGCAGTGCATCGCCCGCGGCACTCCGCTGGGCGACGACGCGTGGAAGGCGCGGACCGCCGCGCGCCTGGGGCTCTACATCACGCTCCGCCCGCGCGGGCGGCCGCGAAAGGAAGATGTAAACGAATCCTGACAACTTTTCTTTGTCCACCTTTCTTTGTCTGACACCTTTTCTTTGTCTGACCGCGATCAGCCGGTTGGTGCCCCATTTGTCCCGGCCTATTCTCATCTGTCTCATCTGCGTCATCTGTGCAATCTGTGGATTTCGTCCTCGGCCCGCGGGGAACGGGGAGCTATTCTACTGGGTAGACCGCGCAGCAGCGGCAGGACTGGAGGCAAGCTTCAAATGCACCCGCAAAGTGACGCGCGCTCCGCTTTGCATCGCTTTGCATCGCCTGTTTTTCTGCGCCGCATGGGGTGTTTACCCGATGGAGGCGTCGTCTTGGTTCCGTCCGAGTGCCGGCGATTCCAATTTTTTTCCAGGAAAATTGTCGATTGCGCGGCCCTATGACCTGGCTACTGCCCGTTCGCCGAATGGCACTCCAGGCAGATATTCCGCTCCTCGAGATACCGCTTCGGGTGCGATTCCGGCAGCGGGAAGATGGGATCATTCCCGACGTGGCAGTACTCGCATGCCTCCGCTGTGGCATCGTGATTCGTTCCGCGCGACGCGTCGAATCCCAGCCGCGTCCGCCCGAAGACAATCTCGCCGGCCGCCGCGCCGCCCGGCTGATCGACCGTGCCCAGCAGGCCGACCAGCTCTTCCTGCGTGAAGACGGTGATCGGCTTGTCGGTCGTGTACTCTCCCTCGCAGTAGAACTGCACCTTGAACTGGTGCCGCAGCGTGCCATCGTCGTAATTCATGACCGCCCGCCAGTCGCCGCAGCCGCAACTGGCCAGCAGAAAGTCGCCGATCTCGGCGCCGGACGCGTCATTCGCCTTCAGCCGCCCCAGATAGGGCTGCACGTTCGACGGCCCGCCGAGGACGGGCGAAAGCGCCTCCGGCAGCGTGAACAACCCCGGCGCGGCGGTGCAACCGATGAGTGCCAGCGTCATGACGGTCCAGGACAGCTTGCGTGCGCGAAGGCGCATCGAAATCCCTCGGGTGAGTCACGGAACAGCGACGGACGAATCAGTGGATTATACCAGCGTCAGTCAGTCGACTCGAAGCGTCCGCAAAACGAGGGCCTGCGGCGGCAGGGAAGCGGGGGCCGTTTTGCTTCACTCGGGGCGGGCAGGCTTATCGCGACGCCGCATCGCCCGGCTCCGGCACGGCCCGGCACGTCACCCGTCCGTCCGACCAGCCGCCGCACAGCGGGCAGGCGAAGCGAAATCGCACATCGAGCGCATCGTCGAGCATCAGCACCAGCTCGAATCCATCAAGCTCGACCGGCTGGGGTCCGCCCGGTGCAAAGTGCATGGCGATCGCCGGCCCATCGGTTCGCACGCCGAGGGCCAGCTCGACGTATTCGTCGCAGGCGGTGCAGGGTCCCTGAAAATCACCGGCAAATCTGGGCATCGCCAGTCCCTCGTGTTCGCATGCAGCTTCGCTGCGATGGTGCCGTCTCGCAACGTGCTGCATCAGTCGAGCAGGCGCCGCACGGCAGATCGACGCGCCGACACGACCTGCCCGTTCACTACAGACCGGCCGGTCCGCAAATGCGCCCGGCGGCTGCCAGGAAGAGGGCATACTATCGGCGAACGCCCTCTGGTGTCGCCGGCGGTGCCCGAAGGCGCGGCGCCTGCACGACTTCTTCACGCCGGACCGGGAGGCGGTCCCGCAGGGAGCAGTATCATGTCCTGGTTTGCACGCATCGTTCGCGGAATCGGAATCATGGTCTTCCTGTACGCGGCGGCCGTGCTGCTCTTCGATCGCGCTGCATTCTGGCCGCGGATCGATGTGGATGCACAGGTCAACTTCCTGCTCAGCCATCCGGCCGCCGGACTATTCGCCGGCGTGCTGCTGATCATCGGCAGCGGCGTCGAAGTCTCGCGCACCGAGTACTCGACCTTCGCGTAAGCCGCCATCCCCAATCTCGCGGCGATGCGTCAACATCCGACGTTCGACTTGGCGCTGGTCGGATTCATCCCGCCTATCATGTCTCAAATCAGGAAAGGCGGCGAGCGGCTTCCCGTTTTCTTTGAGGGGGGCCGGTGCCGGCGGGTCATTCACTGGCCCGTTTCGCCGAAATTCAATCGCATCCTTTTCTGGAGCATCGATCATGCGCTGCCTCCCGCCAGCCTGCCGCGCGTTCGCCGCACTGTTGTTTGTCGCCTCGTCGACTTGGGCTGTCGCAGAGGAGTCGCCCGCTTCGCCGCCAGTGAAGAAGGAACAGGTTGGCGACAGGTACGTGTGCCCGCCGTGCGGGGCAGATTGTCATCATCTCACGTTTGAGGGGCCCGGCCGCTGTCCCGTGTGCGGCATGCGGCTGGTGCCGCAGGGCCCGGTTCGGAAAGTGGCGATCCTCGTGTGGGATGGTGTTGAGCTGCTCGACTTCGCCGGTCCGGCCGAGGTCTTCGCGGCGGCCCGCGCGTTTGATGCCCCGGCCTTTCAGGTTTATCTCGTGTCGCCCTCAAAGGGTCAGGTCACCAGCCAGGGCTTCGTGACACTTCAACCCAATCACACCATCGACGATTGCCCGCGGCCGGACGTGCTGGTCGTGCCCGGCGGCGGCACCAACCGATTGCTGTCCGACAAGAAGGCGCTGGAGTGGATCCGGACGACCGCAAACAACACGGACGTGACCATGTCGGTCTGCACCGGTGCCTTTGCCCTGGCAGAATGCGGCCTGCTGGACGGCCTTGAGGCGACGACGTGGTACGGCGCGGTCGACGGCCTGCGAAGCGCCGCGCCGAAGACACGCGTGCATGCCGGCCGGCGCATCGTCGATAATGGCGACATCATCACCACGGCCGGCGTCTCGGCCGGCATCGATGGGGCACTGCTGGTGGTCAGCCGCCTCATTGGCGCCGACGTGGCCCGCAACACGGCACGATACATGGAGTATGCCTGGCTTCCGGAGGTGCCGCGCGGCGCCCTGCAACAGGTCGCCGAACGCGGTCTGAAAAAGACCCGCTCGCTGGCCGACGACCTGATGGTCCAACTGGAGACGCGCCTCGCCGCCCGGAAGATGAACGCGGCCGATGTGCTGCACGACGCCGGCTGGCTGGCCTTTCACGAAGATCCGCGATTCCGGGGGCTGATCCGCAGATACGCCGACCGCTCCAGTGCCACAATGGTGACGCCGGACGAGCCGGGCGAACCGCTGCACGTCAGCGGCGTCGTCCGCGATGCCGACGATCAGCCCGTCGCCGGCGCGCTCATCTATGCCTTTCACACCGGCAACAGCGGTTCGTATTCCTCAACGGGCGGGAACGTCGCCGACATGGGCGACTCTCTGAACCCGCGTCTGTTCGTCTATCTTCGGACCGACGCCGAGGGCCGCTACGAATATCGCACCATCAAGCCGGGGCAATATCCCGGCAGCGGCCCGCCGGCCCACGTGCACTATGCGGTTGAGGCCGGCGGATTTGAGAAATTGGAGACCGAACTGATGTTCGAAGGCGATTCCCGGATGAGCGACGACGCCCGCGAAGAACTCGAAGGCATCGGATTTGTCGTGGCAAAGCTGGATCGCGGCGAAGACGGCGTGCTGCGATGCCGATGCGATCTGAGGTTGAAACGCGCCGCGCCCGGCGGAGAAACCGAATGATCGTCAAGGCTCCGTGTCGTGCCGCGACAGTGACACCGGCGCGGGTGGGGCGGCGCTCTCCATCTCCAGTTGGTCGCGCAGGAGCGAGGCCGCCGCCAGGTGCCGCTTGCGCTCCATGGGTCGGTGCGCTGCGGCCGCCAGGTGCAGCTCCATCAGCGGCTGCATGATGGCGGCGTCGCATGGCGACAGCTCCGCGGCGAGCAGAAGGGCGGACAGTGCCGCATCGACGTCACCCGCGGCGCGATAGGCCTGCGCCAGGTTGGAATAGCCGTCCGGATGGCCGGGATCGATGATGACGACGTAGGAAAAGCAGCGGATGGCCTCTGCCGCGTCCTCAAAATCCAGGTGCACGACGCCCAGGTTGAACCAGCCCGTGGCCTCGTCGGGCCGGAGCTCGGTGTAGCGATGCCACCAGGTGCGGGCCTCGGACAGACGGCCGTCCCGCTGGGCCAGCGTGGCCAGGTTGAAGGCCGCGCGGGCGTGCTTCGGATCGAATCGAAGCACGGCGCGAAACATATCGCCGGCCCTTCCGGCTTCTCCCAGCCGCACCAGCGTCACGCCGAGGTTGTACAGTGCGTGAGTGTCTCCCGGGCGGCACTTGACCAGCTTCTCGCAATCGGCGGCGGCTTCGGAATGCCGCCCCAGCGCCACCAGCGACTCGGCGCGGCCGGCGAGGGCGGCCGGATGATCCGGCCGGCGGCTGAGCACTTCATTAAAGATCGCAAGCGCCGCCTCGAACTTCCCAGAAGAATAGGCGGCCCAGGCCGTCCACACCCTGCCGGACGGCGAGCGGAGCAGGTTGCTGCGGGTTGCAGCGGCGGCATCGTCCAGCTCGTTCAGCGACTGCGCGCCCCACGCGATAAGGCCGTCCAGCCGGCCGCCGATCGCCGACACCAGCGTGCCGCCGCGGCGTGTATCGGGCCCATGCTTCTCCGAAGGCGTCGCCGGCGACAATGCACTGGCAGTCTCCGCCCCCGGCTTCAGACCGGCGACGATGTCACGGGCGCGGCCCTCGCGCTCGACGAGGGCGGCGAACTCCGGATCGTTCAGGGCGTCGAAGGGAGACTGGCTGGCGAAATCCGTCGGCGTCGAATGCGTGACATAAAGCCACATGACGCCGACGACGGCGAGAAAGATGATGGTGCTGGGAAGGAACCTTCGCATCCTTGCCAGCCTATCGTGGGTTGATGCCCGGCGATTGTCAACCAATATCTGTCGTCACAACGTGCCGGCAGCCTTGGCGGCAGCAAAAACGACGAGTAAAACTAGGCGCAAAAAAGTGCAAAGAGCATGATCGGGCGAAAGAGAATTTCGCCGCGCTGCTCTTTGCGACCTTCTTCCCGACCGACGCACGCCTTGGCCCTTTGCGGGTCTGCGGCGTACGTCCAGTCCACGTATAGATGATAATGTCGGGACGGCGCGCCGGCACGGTCCAAGGCGGCGTGATGGCCGCACGACGCTGAGCGCATCGGCTGTCGGCGGGTCGGTCGATGGGCTACGATGAGGGCATGGCGGTCAAGGTCCAGCAGGAAGCAAGCGATCAGGCGGCCCGGCGGCACTTCATCCTGGGCACCGCCGGTCACATCGACCACGGCAAGTCTTCCCTGGTCAAGGCCCTGACGGGCGTGGATCCCGATCGGCTCGAAGAGGAAAAGCGGCGGGGCATGACCATCGTGCTCGGCTTCGCCCATCTGCCGCTGCCGGCACCGGCGGCGGGGGGAGAAGACATCGACGTCGGCGTCGTCGATGTGCCCGGTCACGAGCGTTTCATTCGGGCGATGGTGGCGGGGGCCACGGGCATCGACATCGGCATGCTGGTGGTGGCGGCGGACGACGGCGTCATGCCGCAGACGCTGGAGCACGTGGAGATTCTGGATCTCCTGGGCGTTCACACCGGCCTGGCGGTGATCAGCAAGATTGATGTGGCACCACCTGAACGCATCGAAGAAGTGAAAGCGCAGGTGGGCGAACTTCTTGCGACGACGGGCCTGCGCGGCTGGCCCATTCTCGCGGTCTCGGCAAAGACGGGAGACGGGCTCGACGAGATTCGATCGACGGTCCGGCGAATTGCCCAGGACCTGCCGCGGATGGCCGATCGCTCGGTGTTCCGCCTTGCGATTGATCGCGTGTTCACGATCCACGGCCGCGGCACCGTCGTCACGGGTTCGGTGCTGTCGGGGCGGGCCGGCGCGGAAATGGAACTCGATCTTCAGCCTCCCGGTGCGCAGTGCCGGGTGCGCGAGGTACAGTCGCACGGCTCGACCGTGGCAGGCGTGGTGCGCGGACAGCGGGCGGCGCTCAACCTGACCGGCGTGGGGAAGGAATCAATCGAGGCGGGAATGGAGCTGGCGACGCCGGGCTATCTGACGCCGACACGATATGTCGACGCCCGGGTTCGCATACTGGCACGTCGGGATTCGCCGGCAGAGTCGCACAGCGGCGTACGGGTTTCCATGGCAACGACGGAGGCGATGGCGACGCTGGTGGTCATCGGATCGAAGGAGATTGAGCCGGGCGGCGAGTCACTGGTTCAACTCCGCTTCGCGCGACCGGTGGTGGCGGCGTTCGGGCAGCGGTTCATCCTGCGCTCGGAGAATTCGCACGCGACGATCGGCGGCGGCGTGGTCATCCGTCCCGTGGCGCCGCGGGTGCGGCCGATGCTGCCACAATCGCGGCACGAAGTAGAGGCGGCGGCATCGGACGACGCGATGGAGCGCATGAGCGAAGCCATCCGGCGCGCCGGGTTTGGCGCGATGGGGCGGCATCGGCTTGCCTGCGAGACCGGCGTCGAACCGGAGGCGGTGGACGGACTGCTGGATCGCCTGCGCGGCGATGGAGTGCTGGTGAAGATTGGCGGGCAGGAGGTCCATCGAGAGACGCTGGCGGCCGTCGAGGCCCGGGCGGCGGCGTATCTGAAAAGGCACCACGCGATGAAGCCCGGCGAACCGGGCATCGCCAAGGACAAGTTCGCTGGCTGGCTGGGCGCAAAAAGCGCGCAGAGGCTGGGCCGGGCGCTGTTCGAACGGCTGGAAGCGTCGCGCAAGATCGTGGTGCGCGGGCCGTTTGTGGCGAGTGCGGACTTTCTGCCGGCGATGGCGCCGGAGGATGCGGCGTTACTGGAGCAGGTGCTGAAAGAAATCGCCGCGGCCGGGTTTGATCCACCTGAGTGGGGCAAGCTGAAGTCGATTGCACCGCTGACGAGGCAGCGCGCGAAGGCGATGTTCGATGTAGCGCGGACCGATCCGCGGCTGGTATCGGTGAGCGCCGAGCTGTTTATTTCGGCGGAGGCGATGGAGACGTTTTCTGGCAAGGTGCGCGAGTTGGGCGCCGGCGGGCGAAAGTTCAAGCTGGCGGATGTGCGCGACGCGCTGTCGCTCACTCGACGGGTGGTGCAGCCGCTGCTGGAGCACCTGGACCGGGTGGGATTCACGCGGCGAGTTGGGGATGAGCGCGTGCTGAAGGAGTGAGCGGTGCTGGGGGCGAAGCGCGGCTGCGCGACGTGCTGCGGTGTCATCCTCGCTGGCGCTTCGGGTTAGTGTGCAATGAATTCCGTGAATTGAGGATGCGCAATGGGTGAGCTGGCTTCCATTCCGTCCATGACGGCGCTGCTCAGGGCGGCCGAGCGGGACGACGATCTCTCGCGGCGGCCGCGGGCGGTGGTGTCGGCGGCGCTGCGCGACGCAGTGTCTGCCCTGCGCGAGCGCGTCCGAAGCGGATCGGCAGCCGCGGACGAGGTCAGCGAGCCGGCAATCTTGTCGGCGGCACTGGAAATCATCCGGGCGCGCCGTGCCCGTCGGCTGGCACGCGTGATTAATGCGACCGGCGTCGTGCTGCACACCGGCCTGGGGCGAAGCGTGCTGCCGGCAGCGGCCGTCGAGCGGCTGGCGAACGTCGCGGCGGGCTATTGCAGCCTGGAGATCGATCTGGACACCGGCGAGCGGGGGAGGCGGGGGGATTACGTCGAGCAGCTTCTTCGCGATCTGACGCGGGCCGAGGCGGCGCTGGTGGTCAACAATAACGCGGCGGCGACGATGCTGGTGCTGCATGGGCTGGCGGCGGGCCGAGAGGTGATCGTCTCACGCGGGCAGCTCATCGAGATCGGCGGCTCGTATCGGCTGCCCGAGGTGATGGCGGGCGGTGGGGCGATCCTGCGCGAAGTCGGCACGACGAACAAGACGCACCTGCGCGATTACGAGCAGGCCATCGGCGAGAAGACGGGACTGATCATGCACGTTCACACCAGCAACTACCGCGTCGTCGGTTTTTCGCAGAGCCCGAGCGCCGCCGAGTTGGTGGCGTTGGCGCATGCGCGGGGCCTGCCGATGTTCGACGATCTGGGCAGCGGGGCCCTGCTGGAGGATGCGCTGTGGCAGTCGGCGAACGAGCCGACGGTCACGGCGTCGCTTCGCAACGGCGCCGACGTGGTCAGCTTCAGCGGGGACAAACTGCTGGGCGGACCGCAGGCGGGCATCCTGCTCGGCCGGCGCGAGATCATCGAGGGATTGCGGAAGGATGCCATGGCGCGGGCACTACGCATCGATAAGCTGACGATCGCCGCGCTGGAGGCGGTGCTGGAGCTGTATCAGGATCCGGCGGCGGCGCAGCGTGAGATACCGCTGCTGGCGGCGCTGCACGAGCCGGTGGACGCCCTGCGCGAACGGGCGGAACGGCTGCTGGCGCTGCTCTCGGCGGCGCGGCCGGGTGACACGTTTGAGGCACGGTCTGACGAGAGTTTCGCCGGCGGGGGCTCGCTGCCTGCGTGGCCGCTGCCGACGTGGGTGGTGTGCTGGCGGCCTGCGGGCATCAGCGTGGACGACGCGGCTCGGCGGCTGCGAATGGGCGTGCCGGCAGTGCTGGCGCGCATTGCGGATGGGGCGGTGGTGTTCGACATGCGGGCCGTCTGCGAGACGGAACTCGAATTGCTGGTGGAATGCGTTCGCACGCTGGCGTACGCACGGCCGGCCGTCAGCGATTGACGCCGGCGGCGGGTTTGCCATCTTTCCACGTGATTTTACAGATGTGGCATTCAAAGTCCGTCAGGATGCAAAGGGCGCAGCGTTCGCATCGCGGCAGTTCGTTGATGGCGGCCATCATCAGGTCATAGGCGCGGCAGGCGGCCGGGTAGTCGCTTCTTATATTGATCGCCACGTTGCCGACCATTCCGCGATCGCAGGCATCGCACCAGCCGTGCTCGTCGGCGTTTTTCAGGCACGTCGCGCAGTGAATGCCGCGCAGGTCGCGCGGCTCGCCGCGGGCGACGTAGTAGCTGATGCGCGACATGTGGGCGATTTCTTCGACCCATCCGATGCGGCAGTCTTCGCAATAGTCATCGGTTTTGATGGCGGCGCGGCATTTTTCGCACTTGAGCAGTTCGAGGGGGATCTCGTGACCGTGTGGGTCCAGGGCTTCGAAGAGCTTGCGGGATTTGATTGCCACGCCGGCCATGTACCCAACGTCACAGCGCTGGCACCAGTCGTTCATGAGACGGGCCGCCGCGCATGTGCGGCAGGCAATGGAAGCGCCTTTTGGTGGCGGCTCGGAATCGCACGAAAAGGCGAACACGACCGATGTCAATGCTGCCACGAGCAACGCGGGAGAACGCTTCGACAGACAGCGGCGTGCCTGGCGTAGAATTGCGCGCGCCCGGTGGCCTTCGGTGCTGGCCACGGAGAGGGACGCCGGTGCCACGCTTGTTGGCACCGGCGTCTTGCGCCCCCGGCTTTTGCTCCTCAATTGTTTGCGCGGGCTATAGGTCGTTTCATGCATGTCGTCGGTTCATACGGCGGGCCGCGCCGCTTGAACTGCGATTGAGATTGAGGCGAAATCGCAAATTGCAGCAGACCTGCCGGTCAGCCGATCAGATCGTCCACAAATGCGGAAATCTTGCCCTCGGGCGTCGGATCGCAGTAGGCGTCGAAGCAGGCCTGGCTGTCGCCAGCGTCAGGGGTGTCGAGCAGAATGCGCGTAAAGCCGGCGATGTCGTTGCCGTCGACTGCGCCGCTGCCGTCGATGTCGCCGGCGGTGGTGGGGCAGGGGTTGGACAAATCGATGGCGCCGACGACGCCGGCGTAGTTTCGCGGCGAGTTGGGCGCGACGAAGGGGTTGTTAGGCGCGGGGCCAGAGACGGCACGATGCAGGGAGTTGATGCCATCCAGCGGCAACTGACCGGCGGTGAACTGAATGTTGCCGTAGACTTCAAAGCGGACGTTGTCGGCGGTCAGCGAAAAGAACTGCGGCATCATGCCGTTGGGAATGATGTAATTGGGGGTAGGCGCGCCGCACAGGTCTGCAAAACCTTGCGACGCGATCAGGACGCTCTTGTTGCTGGTGGGACCGGCGACGCCCAGACCGATCATGTCGAACGAGTGTGCGTTGCTGATGATGGTGCCGCCATTCACGCCCAGCTCGCCCGCTCCGCCGCAGCACTCGGTCAACTCGATGAACTGGATCGTGCCGTCGGCGTTGCTGAAAATTTCGGTGACGCGCCAGGTATGGATGCCTGCGGAGACGATCGCCGCCGGAATCAGGACGAAGCCGAGAAAGGCGGCAAAGGGTCGCATGGTATGGCTGGGCTGCATGGCTCTCCTCCAGTGGTACCGGCACACGCGATTGCCCCGGCCATCGCGTGGCTTGCCGGACATGGTTTTCAATGAATTGCGGCAGAGGTGCTCTACTCCCCATCCGCAGCGCCGCCGGGACAGTCTGCGCGTTAGAATACCTCAGATGTATCATGTTTTTCGATTGCGCTGGCCTTGCATGCGGTTTGGGGCGGCGGCGGAAGACGGGACAAGCGAGTGAATCCGTTGCGTTGACGAGGCAGTTGAGTATCCCGTGTAACTTTCGTCAAGCGGCAAAGTTACGATTAACCGTTCGGGGCGGCTGGGTTCAGGGCACATGGCCATCCAGGCGATAATTTTCTTCTTCGTTCCCGTGCTCGCCGTCGGGACGCTGCTGGCTCCGACCGCCGGCTATGGCGTGGGCCTGTGGCGGGGCGGGCGAATGTTCACGCAGCGGGAGCGGTCTTCGTACGTCCGCATGATGGGCTGGCTGGCGGTGCTGCTGGCGGTGTGGATCGGCCCGATGGTGTACGTGCTGGTCGCGCACGGTCGGCGTTACGACGGCATCGCGCTGGCGATACTGCCGCTGGGGCTGCTGCTGTTCATCACCAGCGTGCTGATCGGGATCGAGTATGGCCGCTCCGGCGGCGTCCCAGCGCGAGGGCACTGCCGGCAGTGCGGCTACGATCTTCAGGGCAACGTGAGCGGCATCTGCCCGGAGTGCGGAACGGCGCTGCACACGTGAGCGATGTAAATCTCAACGCCTCACCACTGATACCGCGCTGTATATGTCACTGTCTTGTCACCGTTTGGCGGCACGGTCACTTCAAAGTGAATCGTGCGCGCATCGATTTTCTCGAACGGATCGCTGTGCTTGACGATCTCCCAGCCGGACCAGCGGTAGAGATTCTCCTTGATGACGACTCTCTGCTCGGCGTCCTTGTGATTGCGGATCTGCACACGGAACGATTCGGTCATCGTCTTGCGGCCGGAATCGAGCGTGAAATCGGTCTGCGTCCGCTCGCCGACGACGTCGAATGACTGACCGAGCTTGATCAGCACTTTTTCGTCCTTCGCCGTATGGTCGATGAGGTCTTCGCCGACAAATTCGAGGGTGCCGTCGGCCTCGTCCTGCTTGTAGACACGCACCTTGCCCTTGGGCAGCGGCATGCCGAGGTTGTTCGCCTTTTCGTTCTTGAAGCGGACATAGACGTCGACCTTGGGGTTGGACTGATTGCCGAAATTACGATCGTTCATCGGCTCGGCCCAATAGCCCCAATGGCTGGCCTCGGGCAGGCCGTAATAGACAAGAATTTTCTCGACGCCGACGTCGCGGGCCGTCGGGAAGAGCGTGATCTGCTGCGTGGTGTTCATCAGGATGTCTGTGCGGCGCGGCAGGGTGTAGAGGTGATATTCGAAGAATGCCTTTTCTTCGAAGCCGGCATCCGCCAATGCCATCTCCGGTGCGGCGCGACCGGCGTATCTGGCCTTGGGCTCGTAGGGCTGCACGCGCTGCACGTCGCCGGCGATCAACTTGAGGCGGGCGTTCTTGTAGGAGGCGCCGCTGAGGTTGAGCAGCGTCACCCAGGAACCGAGATCGCCGAGGTTTTCCTCCTGATTGAGCACGAGGTTGTAGTCGCTGCGCCAGGTAATGCCCGCCGTCTGGTAGGTCGTGCGAATTGTGTGCTCGCCGGGCGACGTGGTGCCGATCTTCCAGAGAAGCGTAGGTTTGGTCAGGAAGCCCTCCGGCAGATCGCCCAGCTGAATGGAGCTGCCCATGCCGTTCACGATGCGCAGGCCATCCTCGGTTCGCAACACCAGATCGGACTGGCTCGCGGACAGCAGCACGCCGGTCACCTGCTCCACCGACTCTCCGCTGGGCACGAAGACGGAGATCTGCTGATCCAGGTACTTGTCGAGCAACTTGGATGGGCTGACGAGATCGAACTGGAAGTTCTGCTCGTAGACGGTCGTGCCCGTGGCGTCGGTGAGATCGGCAAAACTGACCGTGGTCGGATCGATGAACTGGGCGACGTCGGTGAAGGCGATGTCGTTGAGACCGTCCTTAAGCGTGACGGTGCGCAGTTCCTTCACGACGCCGAACCCGGGCACCTGCCAGATGTAATTTGGATTATTGCCGGCGCGCTGCTGGGCAATGTATCGCTGTGGATCGAAGCCGGCCGGATCGGCAGATGAGTAGACGGTCACGGCCGGCCCCTCGTCCTGATCGGTCTGGGCCGCGGCAGGAATGGTGATCGAGGCGGCTGCGAAACAGGCTAACGTTAGAAGCTCTTTACAGGACATGGTGATCCTCCGTTGGTGCGAACATAGTGGCGGCGGATTCTACAGCCGCCCTGTCTGAGACGCACCAACGGGTCCGCAGGTTCCCATATGCACGCCTGGCGGCGGAATCGAGGTCAATCGCGCTCGGGAGCACGGCGGGATGTGGTGCCCTTTCGGCCGAGTGGGACGGCTCGGCGAAAGGCATCATAATGCCGGACGTGCCGGATCGACGTCGCCATCGCGGAGCACATCCCGAGGACGCTGTCCTGTTTGCAGCGGACATGGTTCCCGCGCTGCGATCAGCCGTGCACGACATGTCCTGGCTGTTAAGCCGGGGATACGCCGAGGACTCGACACTGGCGATTGTCGGCAACCGGTATGATTTGCGGCAGCGGCAGCGCATGGCGGTGCTTCGCAGCGCGTGCAGCGATGAGAATCTTTCGTCTCGGGGCGGGCGCGCTGTGCGACCGGAAGACCTGTCAGGGGCGGCAATCGCCATCGACGGCTACAACGTGCTGATCACTGTTGAAAGCGCGCTGGCGGGAGGTGTGGTGATCTTGGGGCGGGACGGTTGCGCACGCGATCTGGCCAGCATTCACGGAACATATCGGCGCGTCGAGGAGACGTTGCCGGCTGTCGAAATGGTCCTGCGCTTTCTGGCTCGCCTCCAGCCGGCACGGATGCTGTGGCTGTTCGATCGTCCGGTGTCCAACAGCGGGCGGTTGCGAGGACTGGTGGAAGATGTTGCAGCCCGGGCCGGGCAGCCGATGGAAGTCGCGTTGAGCGATTTGGTCGATGCCGATCTGGCAAGTTTTGCGGGCGTGGTCGCGAGTTCGGACTCGTGGGTTCTGGATCGGGCGCGGCATTGGTTTGGCTTGGCCGCGATGCTGGTGCAGTCCGGGTGTCCGGATGCGTGGGTGATCGATCTGCGCTCGGAGCGTCATGGTGGCTGAGGACGGCATTCAACTGCGCAGGAAAACCCGGTTTATCGAACGCCGCGGCCGAATCGTGGTGCCTGTGTAAGGAATCCGGTGGCGAATCGCCCATTACAACGGGCGCCCGACGCAGCGAGCCCGGCCAGAAGCTTCGCGGCCGTGCGTTAAGTATTTGCCATTCCTGCATTTGGACCCGCGAAGGCCCGATGCGGCGCGCATCCGGTTCTGGCGCACAGGTCGCGGCGTTTCTAAAGCTGAACCGCGCGCGGTAAGATACGGCCGATAAGCCGTTCACCACTGATATGCGATGAAACAGATTCGAAGCAAACACCAGTTGCAGGCCTGGAGGGGCTCCCGTGCGTTCACGCTCGTCGAGCTGCTGGTGGTGATTGCCATCATTGCCATCCTCGTGAGCATCCTGCTGCCGGCCATGTCCGCAGCGCGGCGGGAAGGTAATCGCACCCGCTGTGCGGCCAATCTGAAATCACTCGGCCAGGCGGGCGTCTCTTATGCCACGTCCGATTCCCGCGACATGATCGTCCCGCAACACCCGTCGGCGCCCTACTACGAGAACGAGGGCTATTGGGATTACGGTGGGGCCAGCGGGCGCCCCGGCGGCGAATGGGCGGAATCGGATGATCCGTGGCACAATTTCGCGGCGTCGACGCGCCCGCTCAACAAGGAAATATTCAGCTATGCCGAGATGCACTCGGCCGAGGATTACGGCGTCTTTCGCTGCCCGACCGACGAGGGCTGGGTCGATGCGCCAGCGCTGGTGGGCGGATCGCCCGAATTGATGACCGGCATCAGCGTCTTTGAAGAGACCGGGACCAGCTATGTCGCCAACGTGATCCGAACGTCTTCCGACTGGGAGAAGTGGTTCTCGTTCGGCCCCTACATGCGGCCGACCAGCCGTATACCGTCGACGTCGGAGACGATCCTCTTTGCCGACTCGGTGTCGTGGCAGGCGCTGTCCAACTCGGTGCCGCATTCGCCGGTCAACCAGCCGCAACTGGTCGAGGGCTGGCACGGCAAGCTTGGCCGTTTTGAGGGCGTGATGTGCGATGGATCAGGCCGCACGCTGAAGATGCGCCCCGACGAGTTCGATGTTCCGCCCCCCAGCGACGAACTCATGGTTCGCGGCAGCAACTTTCGCTTCGATTGCCGGCCCGAGCCATTGATCGAAGA
>CAYOZN010000029.1:45216-71157 GCA_964408455.1 uncultured Planctomycetaceae bacterium | reverse complement strand
TGGCACCTCGATGTCGGCTCATCGCATCCTGGGGCTGAAGGCGGTCCCAAGGGTTCGGCTGTTCGCCGATTAAAGCGGTACGCGAGCTGGGTTCAGACCGGCGTGAGCCAGGTCGGTCCCTATCTGCCGTGGGCGTATGAAACGTGACGGGAGACAACCTTAGTACGAGAGGATTGGGTTGTAGGTACCTCTAGTGCACCTGTTGTCCTGCACAGGGCAGCGCAGGGTAGCCACGTACCGAAAGGATAAACGCTGAAAGCATCTAAGCGTGAAGCCCCCCCAGAGATAACGTTTCGCGGCCCCTTCGGGGGCGAGAGACCCCTTGTAGACCACGAGGTGAATAGGCCAGGGGTGTAAGGGCAGAAATGTCTTTAGCTGACTGGTACTAATGGTCGATGGCTTGACCGCATTGATGAATCGCTGGCGTTCTTCGCACTGCCTAGATGTGCGACGACCGCCGGTGTCCTCCAACATCCAACCAACGTGTCGGCTCGTATCCGGCGCCTTGTCGATTCGCATTGCTCCCACTCTATTCACAATATTCCGTCCGTCGCGGCCGAAGGGTCGCGGCGGGCCATGCTGGTGCTAATGCCTGAGGGGAAACACCTGATCCCATTCCGAACTCAGAAGTGAAGACCTCGGGGCCGATGGTAGTCCAACTGGGCGAGAGTAGGTGAGTGCCGGTTTTTGACGAGGCCCGGCGATCGAAAGGTCGCCGGGCCTCGCCTTTTTTTTACACATACGACCAGAACAAAGCGAACCGGCCCGATGATCCTTCGACCACCGGGCCGGTCCAGTTCCCCTCCGCACGAACGATGAGGCGCCGGGCGATGCGAGTTCGCCGCGCCGTGATTGCGCTTGATCAATGATGAACGAGTTCGCGATCCTGCGACGGTGCGTTCGAACGCGGCGCGGTGCGGCCCGGGTTCGGTCCGGCGGTCACGCACTTGGGCCGGCCCTCGCGATCGGCGCGCCGGCTGGCGAACGGCTTGAGGCTGTTGATCAGCCCGCGGCAGACTTCGACGCATTCGTCGTCGCTGAGATAGAAGAACTCTTCGAGGAAGCGTGTCTGCTCGGCGCCGGAGTTGGTATCAAACTCGGTGATGCAGAGTCGCAGGAACTTGCGATTGCTGCGCTCGCCGAAGGATTCGTTCATCAGGGTTTCGATCTGTTCGCGAGGTGAAAGCGTGCTGGCCATGTTGCAGCTCCTGGAGACACGAGGAAGTTGAACGGCGGCAGCGCCGGTGCGAGAATTCCGATGGGCCGTTGCGCGGCCGCTGAGCCGTGCGGATGGAACCACGCTTCGATGTGCGGTGGCTTTCGCCTATAGAGGTATGATTCGCCGTGGCCGGATGCAAGTGCGGTCGGATTATCGGTGAGGCCGGCCGGATCTCGGTTCATCTCGGACTACGGCGAACGACGCACCGGACATAGTCTCCGAGGCCGCAGGCGCAGTACTTTCCGGCGTGCAGTCGCGAGCATTCAGGCGGGAGGCCTGTGCCGCGTCGGACGAACGACAGCATGGCCATCGCGGCCATGATCCATTGCGTTAGGGGACGTGCGAGGCTATACCAGCAGGGCTTCGCGGAGGAGGCCTGACATGGACGAAAATCGACTGAAACGCGTGGCCCGCGAGATGGAATCGCGCGGTCTCGATGCACTGTTCGTCAGCAACCTGAAGAACGTCAAATATCTGACCGGCTTCGACGCCACGATGCCGATGGAGGTGCAGCCGCTTGGCGATCCGGAGGCGATGGTGCTGGTGTGGCGCGGGACGGCGCACCTGCTGTGCGACGGCCGCTACATCGCCGGGGCACGACAGCTTGCCGGCGTGACGGCGCACCAGATCGAATCGCCCGGCGGGCCAAGGGTGTTCGCCGACGCGGTGATGAAGATTCTCGGAACAGGCACGAAGAGAGTCGGCATCGAATCCGATGCCCTTCTGCACAGCGATGCCGTGGCGTTCATGGCGGCACTGCCGGGTGTCACATTGGTGGCAGCGGAAGACATCTTTCAGACGATTCGCGTGATCAAGTCGCCGGAGGAGATCGAGCTGATCCGCCAGGCCCAGGCGATCACGTCGCGGTGTTTCGATCATATCTGCGGGCGGCTGCGGCCCGGCGTGAGTGAGCGCGAAATCGCCGTCGAGATCGAGACGTGGCTGCGCACGCACAGCGAGGGTAATTCATTCTCTCCGATCGTTTCCTTTGGCGAGACGTGCTGCCATCCGCACTACTCGCCCGATCCCGATCGGCGATTGGCTGGCGGGCAGATGGTGCTGCTCGACTTCGGCGGGATTTATCGCGGGTACTGCGGCGACATGACGCGGATGGTGTTCTTTGGCAGGGCCGATGCCCGCTATCGCGAAGTCTATGATTGGGTTCTCGATGCACAGCAGCGCAGCCTTGCGGCGGTACGTCCGGGGGTGAGCTGCCAGTCGATCGACGCTGCCGGACGAGCGTTCTTCGAGAGCAAGGGCTGCGGTGAGGCCTTCAAGCACGGCACCGGCCACGGCGTGGGCCTTGCCATTCACGAGGCGCCGCGAATCAAGAAGTCGTTTACCGATCCGGTGGCAGCGGGCATGGTGTTTTCGATCGAGCCCGGGCTGTATTTCGAGGGTTGGGGAGGCGTGCGGATCGAAGATCTGATCGCGGTCACGCCCGATGGTTACGACAACCTGACGACGACCAGCAAGGAACTGCTTGAAATCGCGCCTTGATCTGGTACGAGATGACCGCGCCGCATTGGGGACTATGCTGATGGAATCCTCGGCTGCGTGCGGTATACTCGCGGAATGGGCGGCGTCGCTGGTGCATGCCTTGCCGCCTGCTGATTCCTGAACAAGCAACGTTGCACATTCTGAATCGGCGGGTGGATGCCCGCCGGGTGCGGACCTATGCAGGCAAGGAAAGACGCTATGAAGAGTCGGTTGAGGAGCAGCTCTGGCTTGGTGGTGTGCCTGATGGCGACGATTGCCGGATGCCAGCAGCGAAACGAAGGTGTCCGGCAGACGAGCCGGGTGAACGACGTGAAGACGGCGTCCGAAGTGAAGACGCTGATGGAATCGCAGCGCGTGGTGGTCATCCACACACTGGATGCGGAGAATTATCGCGCGGGCCATATCCCCGGCGCGATCCACGTGGAATACGAGAAGATGTCGGCCGACCAGTTGCCGGCGGACAAGAGCACGCCGCTGGTTTTCTATTGCAGCGGGGGCATGTGTCCCGTCGGCAAGATGGCTGCCCAAAAGGCGGCGGGCTGGGGCTATACGGCCGTTTACGAATACTCCGGCGGCATGAAGGATTGGCGTGCGTCGGGAAGTACCGTCGCCAAGGGCGGCTGACACGGCTTCCGATCGATGCGCATGCCGCAGGGCGTTCTCTAAACGGGACCGGGGTCTGTTGGCGGCGTGGAAGACCACAGGGCCTGCCATTTCGTTTGCCGGTGCAGCAGTCCCTGCTCCATGTCGCCCTGCATTCGTGGCGGCGCAGTCAGCCAGGCAAGTCGGCCCAGCGGCGTGAGGCCGGCGGGCGGATCGCGCGTCGTGCGTGCGAGACAATCCAGCAGGCTGCATTCCAGTGCCCGGCGTGCGATGTCGGGCCTTTTCATTTCGTGCCAGGTGGAAATCAACATCGAGATGATGTCGCTGCCGGTCCGCGAGGAGGCCTTAAGACAGGCGAACGTCAGCAGGGCGGACGACTCGATGCGGCAGTCGGCGTGATAGGCCAGGCCAAAGGATCGTGCAGCGAGCTGGATGCGCTCGGCGCGCAGATGCTCGCAACCAAGTAGAAACCACGCGATGGCGTTGTTTTCGGAGCGATCCCTCAGCCGATCCAGGGCTGCCGCGCGATCTGCCTGCGCGGCTGAACGGTATGCCGCAAGCGCGGCGGCATATTTCCGGCGGCGCTGCATCCATCGGCGCATCGCAGGCGCGATGCCGGCGGCAAGGGCGATGGCGGCGGCGATCCAGATCAGCGGCCACATGGCGCGCGTTCTAGCCGCGCGTGCCGTCTACGTCAAAGAGAGACCTGCAATCTTTATCAGACGCTGGCGATCGGGCGGGCGGCCCTGGTTGGGCGGCACTCGCCGGGCATCACCCCGAAGCCGGAAAGTAATCAACGCGCTGCCAATTCGGGTCGAAAAAAACGAGCCGGGAAGGCGCGAGACGGCAAGGACGAGACGTGGTCTTGCGAGGCACGGTTCAACTTGTGCGGCATTGCTGATCGGGTCACGCCGCGTTTGCAGAATGAGAGCGCCCAGCCATGACCACGCCGTATTCTGATGCTTGCGGGAACCTCCTGGTGAGCCAACTCGCGAATGATCCCGAGATGCGGGAGCTGATTCACGCGTTCGTGCAAGGGCTTCCACGGCGGGTATCGGAGTTGCAGTCCGCCCTTCGAGAGAACGATCTGCAAGGGCTGATCTGCATCGCCCATCAGATGAAGGGCGCGGCAGGGGGGTATGGCTTTCCGGCGATCACCGACGCGGCGCGTGCACTCGAGACGGCGGCGAGGTCGGCCGCCGACGTGCAGACGCTGACGGAGGGGGTCAATGTGGTGGCACGGCTGTGCGCCTGTGCCCGGGCGCGGCCGGTCGGCACGTGAACGACATGGACAAGAACACGAAAAAGGCAAAGAAGCTGCTGATCGTCGAAGACGATCCGCTGCAACTGCGCCTGCTTCAAAAGCACGTCGAGAATTGCGGCTACGAGGTGCTCCTTGCGGAAAACGGGGTCGACGCCATGCAGATCGTCCTCAGCGAGGGTCCGCGCGTCGTATTGACCGACTGGATGATGCCGCAGATGGACGGGCTCCAGCTGTGTCGCTCGCTGCGGGAACACGAGGGCGTGCGGTTCGTGTACCTGATCGTGGTGACGTCGAATACGCGCAACGAGCACATTCTCGAGGCGTTTGAGGCCGGGGCGGACGATTTTCTGAGCAAGCCGGTGAACCAGGCGGAGCTGCTGGGGCGCCTGCGGGCTGCCGATCGAATCGTGTGCCTCGAGTCCGATCTGGCGAAGCGGTCGCGCGAGCTGCACCGGGTCAACGCTGAGATGGCGCTCACGCACCAGAAGCTGAATCATGCCAACGAGCAGCTCCGGCGCATGGCGACAACGGACGAACTGACCGGGCTGATCAATCGGCGCGAGGCGCTGGCGCGGCTCAAGGAAGCGTGGAGCGGCCGGGAGAGGTACGGCCACGGCTTCTCGGTGATCGCGGCGGACATCGACCACTTCAAGTCATTCAACGATACGTATGGCCATGCCGCGGGCGATCTGGTTCTCAAGACGACCGCGCGGGTGTTGAAGAGCGCGGTCAGAACCACCGACAAGGTCTGCCGCATGGGGGGAGAGGAGTTCTTGATCATCTGTCCTGGCGTTCAAATCGAAGGTGCGACGGCGTGCGCCGAGCATCTGCGGTCGGCGATCGAGAACCACAAGTATCGCTACGATGGCGCCGATCTGCGGGTGACGCTCAGCCTGGGCGTGGCCGAGCCGGCCGACGGAATGTTGAGCGCCGACGAACTGCTGCGGGCGGCCGACGGCGCGCTCTACCAGTCCAAACACGACGGGCGTAACCGCGTAACGGTCGCAATGCCGGTGGAGAGCGGCGGCGCCTGATGCGCGCCGCGGTAGAAATCCTCGCTCGAGCAAATCCCATCCAGGTACTTGTGACCGCTCGGCCGATCGCGGATAGTGTTCAGCGATGCACCGCGACTATTCCAAGCTGGCCAGTTGCCTGCCGGGGGACGGCAGCCGGGAGGACCGCATGCGGGCCTTTGTGGATGCCGCATGGGGAATGCTGCACGGCGCGGCCATTTCGTGGATCGGGTTCTATCTACCGGCCGGCGACGCGATGGTACTGGGGCCCTGCCGCGATAAGCCCGCGTGTTCGCCGATCGGCCTGCACGGGGCATGCGGGCGGGCCTATCTGAGCCGAGTGCCGCTCGTGGTGCGCGACGTGCGCGAACTGGGCGGGAACTACATCGCCTGCGATCCGCGCGACTTGAGCGAAGTCGTGATTCCGCTGTTCGAGCAGGATCAGACGTGCTGGGGCGTGCTGGACGTGGACAGTCACAATGCTGGGGCGTTTGACGCGACGGATGTCGAAGGACTGACACTCGCGCTGATCGCGGCGGGCCTGACGAATGGCGAGGCGGGAGCGCGATTCACGAAGCGGGGCGATTAGCAATGTTCTGAGCAAAACTGATTTCGTGGCCGTCGGGATCGGTGATGTGGAAGTAGCGCTCGCCCCAGGCGGCATCGGCCGGCGGCGCGTGCGGATGCCGGCCGGCGGAGACGAGAACGCGGTAGAGGGCGTCCGCATCATCCACGCGGAAGATGGCGCGGCCCCACCAGCTGCCTCGATAATCCGGCGTGCGAATCAGATTGACGAACGCGTCGCCCGAGCGAAGCGACGTGAACGGCGCATCGGGCCCGCCATATACCACGGAAAATCCGCAACTCTGATAGAATTCGATGGACGCCGCCACGTCCCGAACGGCGAATGTCACGGCGCTGACGCTGGTGACGGGCATCTTCGCGCCTCCGTGGGCAGAATCGATCAGGGCAGTACGCCGGGCGGGAGAATCTTGTCCGCCTTCAGGCGGTAGATACTCATCGTGTAGCCGTCGACGTTTTCCTCGCCCACTTCGAGCGTGCCCAGCACGAAGACCGGCACGTGCAGCATGGGCGTGATTTTCTGTCCGTCCTTCATCTTTACGTCGACCCAGTCCTGTAGCGTGAGCGGCGCCCCGAAGCAACACAGCAGCTGGTTGCGCATCAACATGAAATTCGATGCGCGGCCCTTTTCGTCGGGGCTGAGCACGTTCAAAAAGCCCACGACGGCCACTTGTCTGCCGTTGAGGGCCCGGATTTCGGGCGGGAATTGATCGGGCGGCTGCTGCTGATCGAGCGGTTTGGTGGTATCGGGCCACCAGCGGCGATAGGGAAACGACGAGAGCCGGTCGAAGCCGAGCGGCAGGTAGGCGGCATGCTCGGGGCTGGGCTCGAAATTCAGCGGCGGCAGCGTGTCGACCGGGCGATTGGGGACGAAGGGTTGCCTCATGCGGCCGTCGTATTCGCCGTTTTCGTCGCCCTGGACGTCTTCGCCTCCTTCTGCGTCTTCATCGAGGGGAGAATTAATGGGCTCGCCCTTCACCACTTCGGCAATGCGGTGTTGCCGAGGTTGCGATTGCGGAGTGAGCAGACCGACACCCCACGCCCCGCCGGCGATCAGTAGAAGAATGAGCAGGATGGCAAGCGCGACTCGCATGGTTGCGTCCAGCGGAAGCGAACGGCGAATAAATGTAGCCGCGACGACGCCCGGCGGCCAATGGCTCAGGTTTGCGGCGCAAGATTTTCGGCGACGTCGGTTGCATACGCCTTGGCAGCCGGCAGAAGCCCGGCGACGGCGCCGAGGAGGATCATGCCCGCTGGCGCCCACGCGTGAACCGGGTGGAGCGTCCACGCATCGAGCACGACGCCGGTCTGGCGGCGGATGATCGCGGCGGCGGCGGCGAGAACCAGTCCGTACACGACGAAGCCCGCGAGGGCGCCGGCCCCGGCGATGACGGAGGATTCTACGGTGACGGCAGAAAAGACGGTCATCCGGCGGGCGCCGATGGCGCGGAGGATGGCGAACTCGCGGCGGCGCTCGTTGATGGTGTTGTAAAGGGCGGCCAGGATGGCACAGGCGGAGATGATGACGACGAGATAGGCGACCAGCGTCAGGACGCGGATGAGCCAGCCGAACTTGTCGAACAGATCGGCCATGATGGTGCCGATCGGCCACGCGAAGGTGGCGCCGCTGTCCTGCTTGTTGAACTGCTCGTCGAAGTCAAGCCCGACCTGCGGGCTCTTCAGCTTAAGCATGACGGCGCTGATCTGCATGAACTCGTCGGGAATCTCCTCGCCGGGTTCGGCGATGTGGATGTCGTCCTCGTGTCTGAGGATGTGGCCGCTCATGCGAAGGATGCCTTCGATGGGGATGAAGATGACGCGATCGATCGGCGTGTTGGTGGGTTCGAGGATGCCGACGACGACGTACTCCTCGTCGTGCTTTTCGTGCTCGTTGAATTCGGTGCCGTGATGCGGTTCGAACACGGCGCCAAAGACGAGACCGGTGCGTCGCGCGGCCTCGCTGCCGACGACGGCCTCGCGCAACTCGGGATCAAAAAGGCGGCCGCCGGCCTGAATGCGCAGCCCCCGCGCCTCTGCGTCAGGCCGAGGCTCGAATTCGGTGAAAAGGTCCTCGCTGGTGCCCACGATGCGCACGCCATAGTAGTTGTCGCCGACGGCATAGGGGACGGCGAGGGCGACGCCGGGGTGATCGTGCATCTCCTCGTAGAGCGACCAGGGGATGTTGCCGGGCGAGGCTTCGAGATGGTACACGCTGTTGAGCACGAGCTGGAGCTTGCTGCCGCGCGCCCCGAGCACGGCATCGAAGCCGCCGGCGCCGCCCTGGAAGGCCTGCCACGCCTGATCGCGGATGGCGAAGACCGACATCGTCAGCCCGCAGGCCAGCGCCACCGCGAAGATGGTGATGGTGGTGGAGAGGGCGTGTTGGCGCAGGCTCCGGCGCACGATGAGTGCGATGGCGCCGAGCCCGGCACGGGCGCGCGGCGGGGCAGGGGCGTGGTCGCGGGGCGGCGCGGGAGTATGGGTGGAAGCGGTCATTCTTTTACAGCGGGCCAAGCGTCCCTGTTCGCCCTGTTCAACTCCTGAAACTGGGCTACGTCCTCAAACTGTGAAAGCACCTCCGACGAGTGGCTGACCAGCAGCAAAGCGGCGCCGTTTGCTTGGCACAGATCGCGGATGAGGCGAAGGGCGGCAACGGCGCTGTGCTCGTCAAGGTTGCCGGTCGGCTCGTCGGCGAGGACCAGGCGCGGGTGGTTTGCCAAGGCCCGCGCCACGGCCACGCGCTGCTGCTGACCGACCGAGAGCTGTCGCGGGTGATGGTGCAGCCGGTCCTTCAGGCCGACGCGCTCGAGCAGCTCGTGGGCGAAGGCGCGATCGACGCCGCGGCCGACCATCATCGCGAGTTCGACATTTTCGAGGGCGGTGCAGCCCTGCAACAGGTTGAACGTCTGAAAAATGTAGCCGATGGTCGTGGCGCGGATGCGGTCGCGCTGCGCCTCGGATCGACCGGTGACCGGGAGACCGTCCACTTCGATCGTGCCTTCGTCGGGGGCGAGGATGCCGGCGATGAGGTGCAGCAGCGTGGTCTTTCCGCAACCGCTGGGGCCGGACAGGGCGCGCTGGTGACCGGCCGGGAGGTCGAACGCGGGGATGTCGACGATTCGACCGGCGCGACCGTCCGGGGCGCGGAAGCTCTTGGTCAGGTCGCGGATGGTCAGCGTGGGCATGCTCCAATGATATTGGATCGGCGGACGGAGAAAAGAGAGCGGTGGGATGCGTGATTTGCGGGATAGGCAATCTGGATGGGAGCGGATATGTCACGCAAACTTCGGGCGCCGCCGCCGACAGAGGCTGATTCCGGCGACGGCAAGGAGTGTCAGCGTGCTCGGTTCGGGGACCAACGCGGCCGTAAAGTTCGCGTCGCAATCGCCGTTGTTAAAGAGTAGGTTGCCTCCGGTCGTGAGGAGCGGAGCAAAGCTCTGCCACGCTTGGAGACTTCCGGCTCCACTGATCGGTCCGATCGGCCCGAGCATGTCCCAGTTGCCAAACTCGGCACTTTGCGGGCCGATGAACTGGTCTAAGGCGAACATCCCACGGGGAGGGGCAAACCCCACCCGCATGGCAAGGTTGTTTACGAAATGGTACGTTGGTGATAGGAACGCTAAGTCACCAAGGCCATCGATCCAGATGGAGGCGGAGGTGTGCGGAATTAACCATCCCTGTGAGAACGACTGTCGATCATCAGTGTTGACGTAGGCCTTGATCACGAAATCTGATTGGGGAAATGGCACACCTGCCAGCTTACCGCTGCCGAAACCTGAGTGCGTGAACTCGAGGATATTCCCGGCCGGCACGTTTGCAGGGTGAAACGCCAGCAACACCGGCGCCAATGCAGCAAACTTCAGGGTTTTAGGCATTTTTGGATACCCATTTCTGTTCATCCATTTGTCGGACACTTCCTTTAACCTGGTGAGAACAGATTAACGGTGCGAGCCAGCTCAATTCAAGCGAAACATACCGCGATTCGGCCTATCAGCCTGAAGCCCAACGTGCGGCACGTGCGTCTCACCCGTGTTTTCACCGCCGGGACGGCGGTGCCGCATAGGGTCAATCGACTTTTGCCACGGGCTGCTATCCAATTAGCACATGGCGCACTGGCGATCCTCACAGTGCAAACTATTGGGCCTTATTTTCAATTTCCGATGGCGATCAGGTGATGCTGCGTGCGGAAATAAATCGTGTCTTCTGAGATCGCCGGCGTCGCCATGCACACTTCGCCCAGCGGATTGGTCGCCAGCAGCTTGAACGTCTTTCCGGGCTTGACGACGTACACGTCGCCGTCTTCGCTGGCGAAATACAGCTTGTTGTCGGCGGCGACCGGCGAGGCGGTAAACCCGCTGCGGGCGGTCGAGCTGATGCGCTCCCTGTAGTGCCGTTCGCCTGTCTTCGGGTCGTAGCACATGAGCACGCCGCCATCGGAGCAGCTGTAGAGCAGTCCCTTGTAGAGGATCGGTGTCTGCATGTAGGCGCCGTTCATGGGCACGTGCCAGGCCAGGTGTTCGCCGGTCTCGCCGTCTTCGGTCGGCGTGATGTCGCCGCGGGCTGACGGCTTCACCGCATAGAGGGGAGCGCCAGGACCGTGCGCACTGGTGAAATAGAAGAGCCCTTTGCCGATGATGGGCGTGGGCACGGGGATGTCGCCCGTGGCCGCGATGCGCCACAACTCTTCTCCGGTTTTCAGGTCGTATCCGCCCAGGTGTTTGTAGCCGTTGACGAGCAACTGTGCATGCTTGCCCTTGCGATAGATGGCGGGCGTGCCCCAGGTGGGCACCTCGTTGCGATCGGTTCGCCAGATTTCGTCGCCGGTCTTCACGTCGTAGCAGGCCACGAATGAGCCCTGCTGCACGTCGCACTGCACATACACGCGGCCGCGATCGATGATGGGCGAACTGGCGAAGCCCCACTGGGCCGTGGGCACCCGGAAGTAGCCCGAGTCGAGCGGGCCCAGGTCCTTCTTCCACTTCAGATCACCATCCATGTCGTAACAGAAGAGGCCTTCCGAGCCGAAGAAGGCGACCACAAACTTTCCGTCCGTTGCCGGGGTGCTGTTGGCGTGGGTGGCCTTGGTGTGGCGCTTGACGCGCGGAATGGCCCTGATGGCCGATTTCTTCCAGAGCACCTTGCCGCTGTTTTTGTCGAGGCAGTACAGGCGCCACTCGTGCTCGGTGTTGTCTTCGACCGGCGCAATGTCGCCGTAGAGTCCGACGCGCAGGGGGGCATCCTTTTCGCCGCTGATCGCGGTCGTGATGAAGATGCGATCGCCCCAGATGACGGGGCTGGAGTGCCCCAGCCCCGGCACCGGCGTCTTCCATGCCACGTTTCTGGACTCGGGGACCGACCATTCCGAAGGCGTGTCGCAGTCGATGGCGACGCCCGAGGCGGCCGGCCCCCGGAAGCCCGGCCAGTTCACGGTCTTTTCCGCAGCCAGCAGGGCGGGCTGGAAGGCGAAAGTGCTGATGGCGAGGCAGAGCTGGACGCAGGACTGTCGCATGGGGTCGGGCCTCCAAAAAAATTCGAGCTTTTTTTCGATGGCTGAATTGAGCCACGTCGATGGCCACGAGCGGCCAGGTTCGGTGATCTGCCTGCTGCCGGATTGGAGAAATCCGGTCGCAGATCATAATCGCACGGCCTGGTGCCGTCGCTAAGGTTCGCTGGGTCCGGGCGTTTCGCGGCGGTGCGCCGGGCGCGACAATGCGCCGGCAATCGCAACTCGGGCGGAACGGCATCACCAGGCGCGCGGAGAATCGGCCACACGCGGCCGATGAGAAAAACGAGTCGTTTTCGAGGCGTTTTCCCGGGCCGGGAAAAGCTTGACCTTGCGCGCCGGCGGCCTTTTAAATGGGCCTTCGAGCCGAAACGCATTTCGCAATCGTCATCTCAAATCGCGGCAGGAGGACTCAGACATGTCGATCAACAAGCGTCTGGTGCCGGGTCTGGCGGCTGGGGTGTTGGCATGTATCTGTCATGCGTCGGCGCGGGCCGGCGAACTGGGACAGTGCTGCTTTGTGGGCATCGTTCCCGAGCCGATCCTGTGCGAGGAGACGACCGAGGAGCAATGCCTGAACCACGCCGGGTTTATTTCGTGGACGGCAGGATTGACGTGCGAGACGCCGTGCGATGGCGGACCGCAGGTCTTCGCGGGCTGCGGCACCCTGGGGCCGGGGCCGCAGGGTTGCGTGCTGTTCACCGCCGACAGCGGCGAGTCGTACTTGCTGGAGAATGTGGCTCCATTCCTCGGGCCGCGGGTCTGGGTGAAGGGCATCATCAATCCGCAATCGCAGCTCTGCATGCCGCTGGTGCTGCCCGGGATAGAAGACAACACCATCTGTTCATGCTTTGAAGGCTGCGGCACCCTCATATTGGGCGTGGAGTGCGTGCTGTTCTCCGCCGATGCCGGCGGGCTGTACCAGTTGTCCAACCTTGGCGGGTTCAACGTGGGCGATCGGGTCTTCGTTCGCGGATGCGAGGACAATCTGTGCGTCAGTTTCTGCATGCAGGGGAACGGCTGCATTGAGGATAACGAGATCGAATCCTGCGACGATCCCAACCATGGGGCCTGCTGCATCCCGACGGTGATTCCCGAAGATCCGCTCACTTGCATCATTACGGACGAGGAGACCTGTGCATCTCAGTTCGGCACGTGGCACGGGCCGGGCTCGACGTGTCCCAACGCGTGTTTCCCGGGGCACGGCGCCTGCTGCTTCGACACCGACGTGCCGACGCCGACGCCGCCGTGCAGCTTTACCACGGCGGACATCTGTGCCGCGCAGAATGGAACATTCCTGGGCGAAGGAACGGATTGCCAGCCCAATCCCTGCCCGCTTCCAGGCCGCTGTTGTTTCACGGCCGAGTTTGCGAACATCCCGCTGTGCGACGTGAACACCGAGGAGGAGTGCCTTGCACTACCAACGTTCATATCGTGGACTCCGCTTCTCACCTGCGATACGCCCTGCGAGGTGACGCCCCCGACCGGCGCCTGCTGTTCCGACATTTTTGGCAATCCGCTGGGGTGCCTGGTCCTGACGCAGGAACAATGCCTTCAGGCCGGCGGCGCCTACCTGGGCGACAACACGACGTGCTCGCCGATCAACCCTTGCACGGGCCAGGTCGGCCGCTGTTGCTTCCTCGGGATCGTTCCCGAGCCCATCCTTTGCGCCGTGACGACGCTGCCACAGTGCCTTCAGAACTCCGCGCCAATCAGCTGGACGCCGGGCCTGACGTGCGATACGCCTTGCGAAAATCCACCGCCGCAGGGGGCCTGTTGCATCCCGGGGCCGGTGCAGCCGATCTGCATTGTGACCAGCCAGTTGGATTGTCTCGTCCAGAACGGCCTGTACCTTGGCGATGGCACCATCTGCAACTCGCCTTTCTGCTTCGCCCCCTTGACCGGGGCCTGTTGTCTGAGCGATCCCAGCGGCGGCGCGCCCTGCATTGACACGACGGAGCAGCAGTGCCTGCTTGCCGGCGGCGTGTTCCAGGGGTTTGGCACGACGTGCAATAATGTCATCTGCCCGCCGGCCGCGGACGGGGCCTGTTGCCTGGATGTGGATGACGGCCCGCTGGCGTACGACTCGTGCATCATCACTTCACCGGACGATTGCGCCGCGCACGACGGCGTCTTTCAGGGGCCGGGCTCGCAGTGCGTGCAGACGGCGTGCTGCCTGCCGGACGGGTTCTGTCAGGATGCCGATCCGGAGTGCTGTCTCGCCTCCGGAGGCGTTCCTCAGAACGTGCCGTGCAGCGCGGCCGACTGCTCCGCGCCGGTGACCGGCGCCTGCTGCTTCATCGATCCGATCGGCGGCCCAACACTTTGTCTGGATTTGACCGCCGCGGAGTGCGAGGCCCAGGGCGGGCTCTTCGGCGGCGATGGCACGACGTGCATCGATAATGGCTGCCCGCCGATCCTCGGCGCGTGCTGCACCGACGTGGACGACGGCCCGCTGCAATTCGATACATGCACGGTCATGTCGCCCTTCGACTGCAATCTGGCCGGTGGCGTGTTCCAGGGTCCGGGTACGGAATGCGCCCTGGCGGCGTGCTGCCTGCCCGGCGGCTTCTGCCAGGAGACGGACCCCGGTTGCTGCCTGGCCTCGGGCGGCGTGCCGCAGAACCTGCCGTGCGACGCGGCGGACTGCACGGCGCCTGCGGTGGGGGCCTGCTGTCTGCTGACGAACGTCCCCGGCGCGCCCAACTGCGTCGTCACCACGGCCGAGGAGTGTGCCTCCCTTAATGGTCAGTATCAGGGCGATGGCACGCAGTGTAATTCCGCCGATGCATGCCCGGTCCTGGGGCGGTGCTGCTATCTAGGCATCAATCCCAACGAGGTGCTCTGCGACGTGCTGACGCTGGCGGAGTGCATGAACCAGACGGCGCCGATCTCGTGGGTGGCATTCCTCACGTGCGACACGCCGTGCAGCGACGCGCCGCAGGGGGCGTGCTGCGTACCGATGTCCGGTACGAATAATCGCCAGTGCCTGATACTGACGCAGCTCGAGTGCGCACAGGCCGGCGGCGTCTATCTCGGCGACAACACCTTCTGCACCGCAACGTCATGTCCGCCGCCGGTCACCGGCGCGTGTTGCCTGGATGCGCCCATCGGCAATGCCATCTGCCTGGTCACGACGGCAGAGCACTGTGAAGAGCTTGCCGGCACCTATCTCGGGGACGGGACGCAGTGTTCGTTCACCACCTGCCCGCCACCGGCGACGGGCGCCTGCTGCCTGCCCAACACGGTACCGTTTATTCCCAATTGCCTGGTCACGACGCCCGGCCAGTGTGCCCAGCTTGGCGGCGCGTATCAGGGCGATGGCACCTTCTGCGATGCGACGACCTGCCCGATCCTGGGTCGATGCTGCTTCCAGGGCATAAATCCGAACGAGGTGCTGTGCGAGGTCTCGACGCAGGTAAACTGCTTCGCGCATTCGGCGCCGATTTCGTGGACGCCGGGCCTGACGTGCGATACGCCGTGCGACAGCGATCCGCCGAGCGGGGCGTGCTGCGTGCCAGTGCCGGGGACGAACGTGCTCACCTGCATCATCGCGACTGCCGGGCAATGCGCTGCGCAGAATGGCGTCTATCAGGGCGACAACACCGTGTGCACGTCGACCACGTGCGGGCCGAACTTCGACGGCGCGTGCTGCCTCGACATCGACGATGGCCCGCTGACTTACGACACGTGCCTGGTGCTGTCGGCCGATGAATGCGCCGCCCAGGGTGGCACCTTTGCCGGGCCGAACACGCAGTGCGTGCTGACCGCGTGCTGCATCGGCGACTACTGCCAGGACACGTCGCCGCAGTGCTGCCTGGCGTCGGGTGGCGTGCCGCACAATGTGCCGTGCGGCGCAGCGGATGTGTGCCAGCCGGGGCCGCCGACCGGGGCCTGCTGCCGCAACATCACGACGCCCAACGGCGCGTCGATCTGCAGCGTCGTCACCGAGGAGGAGTGCGCGGCCCTCGGCGGTCTGTACCGCGGCGATGGCACCGGCTGTCCGTGGGCATGCAGCAACGCCTTCTTTGCCGGCTGCGGCACACTGGCCGTCGGCCCGCAGGGCTGCACGCTGCTCCAGACGAACTTCGGCCTGGTGCTGGCGATCGGCAACACGGGCGAGTTCGGCATCGGCGACTACGTGTTTGTCGCCGGCGTGATCAATCCCACGTCGTTCCTGTGCTTCCCGGCGCAGGTGCCGGCCATCGAGGACAACGTGATCGGCCCGTGTACGCCGGGGGCAGAGCCGTCGTGTTCGCGGCCGGGCGATGTGAATGGCGACGGCGAGGTGAACGGTCTGGATGTGCCGGAGTTCGTGAAGGCCGTCCTTGGTGATCCCGGCGCGACTGCGAACGCCGTGTGCGCATCCTACGGCACCGGCACGCTGGAGGGCGATATTGCCGCGTTCGTGGCCGATCTGACGGCGCCGTAGCGGTGCCGGAATGATGGCACTAGCAGTGGGCGCCCGAATTCAGGAGACCTGCTTGCGACGCCTCGTCCTGTCATTTGGCAGGTCGGGGCGTCTTTGCTTTTTGGATAATTTTCTGCCAATTTAATTGACTTTTTCTGCCGCAGCGAACAAGCTGTCGAAAGCGTCCGAGGGCATGGCGCTGGGCCGGGTCATCGGGCGGGCCGACACTCTTAAGACAGCGTAATCATGAACGTCGTACTAAACCCATCACCGGCGGGGGGGGGGGGCGCTGCGCTTTGCCTGACGCGGCCTGGTGCTGACCGGCGCCAAGGTCGCGGGTTCCGCAGACCGCGCGCCCGCGATCCGCCTTCGTTCGCATCCGCACCCTGAACAAGCAAAAAGCCGCGGAAGCGCGCCGGATGCTAAAGAGCCTATCCCAATTTTCAGTGTGGCACCGGCTAATAGCCGGTGAAGCGAAGGTCATTGCGATAGACTCTAAGTTCCGGCTGCCGCCTCCGCAGCGGTTCGATTCACGGAATGTTAACGTAATGTTACGAACGATGCAACGAAACGCACTCGTGCGTTTCCGCGGAGATTGTCCATGACAACAAAACCGTCGAAGCCGCTCGAACGCTGGCTTACCTGCCCGCTGATGTGCGCATTGACCCTCCATCTGAATATCCTTCCGATTCATGAATTGGCGATGGCGGACCCGCCGACATGCCCGCCGGCGAATCCGATCCCAAGTGAAGTGGCGAAACTGATCGAGACGCAGCAGGCCATTCACGAAGCTGTATTCGCTGACGAATACGACATGTGCGATGATAATGCACTCACACTGGATCATGAGATCATGGAGGCGCCGTCGATCGTAACTGGTGTGAACGCCAAAGAAGAGGCGTTTACGCAGAATATCTCGCTTGTGTCGCGATTCTCCGAATGGGATGGAGTAGACGGATTAACCACTGAGCAGATTAACGACTTGAATAGCGCGCAGGCTGCATTTTCTCTCATCATGGGGGATTTAGACGGCCCGGAAGGGTTGCGACGCATAGGCGCAATCGCATGCTCGTTGGATGTCGTAGGCGTGCGCCTTAGTCTACTGATGCCGATTAGCGATTTTGGCGCTATTGCACTGCCCAGTAATGTCAGCTGCGCTCATCTCGACGCGCAATACGAACTGTGCGTGGCAAACGCAGTTGCCACTCAAAATCAGTGTATGGACAATGCCAAGGGCGATTTCGATGAGTGCATTGGTAACAGCGTTCTGACGGCGGGAGGCTCGCTGCTAGCCTGTCTGCTTGCGGCCGCCGCGCCTCCGGCCGTGTTTTTGTGTTTAACCGGGATTATTGTAGCGGTAACGGTGGCAGTCACATGCCTCAACTCATACATTAGCGACGCAGAGCAATGCTTTCGTGATTTGTGTTACGCTTTGAATCAGTGCTGTCGTGAAGCTACGTTTCGGCAAACCGGCCAGCTGCCGGCGGACGAGCCAGAATGCTGATCGATCGCGTCAGTATGTCACTGTACCGAAGAAACATGCTGAGATTAGGCATTGGGGCTGCACTCCTGTTGTGTGCCCCATACCTTTTCAGCGCCGGCTCGTTTCGGCACGCTAAGAGCACGTGGGATAGGTTGCGCGCGGCGAGCGCAGGCCCGAGCCTGGCGGTGGGGGTAATCATGTCGTGCGCCGGTGCGCTGAGACTGGCGCGCACGGGACGACGGCGGTTCGGCGCGTGGGCGCGCGCCCAAGTAGAAGGGCCGAATATCGAGCTGTTTGCGGTGCCTGTTGTGTGTCTCATCACGTTTGTGGGTGGACACAATTTTGGAAGGTCTTGGTTCATTGGAAGCCTGCTGTGCGGAGCGTTCATTTCCATGATTTACGGCATGCGACTGCATCGAGCTACTTGCCGTTGGGACGACCTGGCCGGCCACACAGTGTGTAACGATTGCGGATACATTGTCAGCCGGGTCGAAGGTGATCGCTGCCCAGAGTGTGGTCGCCATCTCGCCGAAGCCGCCACAGCAGCTCCGTTCGGCCGAGACATCTTACTGCGATGATTAGACTCTCGATTCTCGCCTCTGCCTGCCAGCCGGTCGCCTCCGCCGGCTCGGTGAACTGCGTTGGGCTCTCATGCCGTCGTGAAGCTGCGTTCCGAGTGAGCGGCGAGCTGCCGATGGACGAGCCGCAGTCTGCTGAGCAGTTCGCGTGTGCCCGAATCGCGATCGATCTGACGGCGCCGTAGCGGTGCCGTAAGGATGGCACCAGCAGCGGGCGCCCGAATTCAGGAGACCTGCTTGCGACGCCTCGTCCTGTCATTTGGCAGGGCGGGGCGTCTTTTTTGCGCGCGGTGGTCCGGTCCGTGCCGACCGGCCGGGAGGGACTGTTGTGGGAGATGAATCGGACGAGTCGGCGGCAATGGCGGACGGCGAAGGCTCTGTCCCATTGATGCCGTGCTGGTCCGTGCCGTTGAGTCCCGTCGGTTCGGTGAACAACGTCGGGTTCTCCCTGATGCGCTTGATGCGGTCGCGAATCCCGGCCGCCTTTTCGAAATCGAGCGCCTCGGCCGCGGCGAACATCTCCTTCTCCAGATCGGCGACCGACTCGGTCACGTCGAACACCTCTTCCGAAGCCCGGATGGCCTCGCGGACGGTGCGGCGGGCGACGATCTGGTCTTCGAGGCCCTTGCGAATGGCCTTCTGAATGGTCGCGGGCGTGATGCCGTGCTCGGTGTTGTAGGCCTCCTGAATCGCGCGGCGGCGGCTGGTCTCGTCGATGGCCTCCTGCATCGAGGGCGTCACCCGATCGGCGTACATGTACACCTCGCTGTTCACATTTCGTGCGCAGCGGCCGATCATCTGCACCAGGCTGGTGGTGCTCCGCAGGAAGCCCTGCTTGTCGGCGTCGAGGATGGCCACCAGCGAGACTTCGGGCAGATCGAGACCCTCGCGCAGCAGGTTGACGCCGACGACCACGTCGTACTTCCCGTCGCGCAGCTCGCGGAGGATCTTCACCCGCTCGATCGTGTCCACTTCGCTGTGCAGGTATGCCCCCTTGATGCCCGACTGCTTGATGTACTCGGACAGGTCTTCGGCGAGCCGCTTGGTGAGCGTGGTGACCAGGGTGCGCTCGCCGGCGGCGGCGCGGGCCTGAATCTGGTGCAACAGGTCCGGCACCTGCCCGCGGGCCGGCTTCACGGTGATGACCGGATCGAGCAGGCCGGTGGGGCGGATCACCTGCTCGACGACTTCGCCGCCCGATTTTTTCAGTTCGTAGGGCCCCGGCGTCGCGGAGACGAACATCACCTGGTCCCACATGGCCTCGAATTCCTCGAAGCGCATGGGGCGGTTGTCCAGTGCGCTGGGCAGGCGGAAGCCGTGCTCGACCAGCACCTCCTTGCGGGCGCGATCGCCGTTGTACATGGCCCCGATCTGCGGCACGGTCACGTGCGATTCGTCGACGATCAGCAGGAAATCTTTGGGGAAGTAGTCAACCAGCGTGTAGGGCTTGGCCCCCGGCGGCGAGCCGACCAGGTGCCGCGAGTAGTTCTCGATGCCCGAGCAGTAGCCGACTTCGAGCATCATTTCGATGTCGTACTTGGTGCGCGCGGCGAGGCGCTGGGCCTCCAGCAGCTTGCCCTGGCGACGGAAATAGCCCAGCCGCTCTTCAAGCTCGTCGCGAATGCCCTGCACGGCTGCATCGATGCGCTCCTGCGGCATGACGTAGTGCACGGCCGGATAGATGTAGATCTGCTGGTGGTGCTCCATGGACTGGCCGGTCAGCGGGTTGATGGTGGCCAGCTTTTCAATGTCGTCGCCGAAGAGCTCGATGCGGTAGGCGATCTCCTCGTGGGCGGGGTAGATCTCGACGACGTCGCCGCGCACGCGGAAGGCCCCGCGCTTGAGCTCGAAGTCGTTGCGATCGTATTGCAGGTTGACGAAGGTGCGGAGCAGCTCGTCGCGCTCGAACTGCTTGCCGATGCGCAGATCGACGACGCTCGCCTTGTATTCATCCGGCGAGCCGAGGCCGAAGATGCACGATACGCTGGCGACGACCAGCGTATCGCGGCGGGAGACGACGGCACTGGTCGCGGCGAGGCGGAGCCGGTCGAGATCGTCATTCCGCGAGGAGTCCTTCTCGATGTAGATGTCCCGCGCAGGGATGTAGGCCTCGGGCTGGTAGTAATCGTAATAGCTGACGAAGTACTCGACCGCGTTCCTGGGGAATAGCTCGCGGAACTCCTCATAGAGCTGGGCCGCCAGCGTCTTGTTATGGGAGATGACCAGCGTCGGGCGGTTCAGCCGGGCGATGACGTTGGCCATGGTGAAGGTCTTGCCCGAGCCGGTCACACCCATGAGTGTCTGAAAGCGGCGGCCACGTCCCGTATAGCTGTCGCAAAGGGTCTGGATGGCAACCGGCTGGTCGCCTGCGGGCCGGAAGGCTGACACGATCTCGAATCGGTCCAATGCTCGTACTCCTGCCGGGGTCCGCCGTGGGCTCCCGTGTGCCACTGCTTCAAGCAGTGCTTGACCCGCCGGCGATTCCCGTGTGCCACTGCTTCAAGCAGTGCCGGCAACCGACCGCAAAACCCCGCGCGGAGCCCTGCCGCAAGCTCATTCTAATGCCGTGGCCGGCGGAAAACCTTGTAATCGCCGGACGCAAATGTTAGCGTGATATGCGGTAGAGCCAGCCCTTGAAGACCGCCCACGCCGCACGCCGTGGGGCCCGACAGCCCCCCGACACGTTCCGGCAGGTGGTCTATCAAGAGCCATTCCCGCAACGCAAGTTCATCCGACCCCAGAGGACGGCGAAGTTGCGCCATCTCCAATTAAAACGAGAAGGAGGAACCATCCATGAAGACGAGGATTGCCGTTTGCGCGCTGGCGTTGTTCGGCGCGACGGTGCAGGCGGACGCGTCCCTGTCCAGCCTGACCGGGGACATGACCGTGTCGCCGCGATTTGATGCCGTGCCGGTGACGGATGCATTTGCGGCCGCGCGGGGATCGGGCGTGGTCTATAGCCGGCTGAACGCCCACGGGGCACGATTCAATCCCGGTGTGGGCGGCAACCCGCCCGGCACCGGGTTGCAGGCGGACGTGGTGTTCGACGACATACCCATTCCGATTGCTGCACTGGGTGGAAATACCGCGCTGGAGGTGACGCGGGTGACGCTCGGCATCGTGCGGACGGGCACCGATTTTGCGCCGCCCAGCGGCCCCGGCGGCGGCGCCCCGGCCAGCGACTTCAACCTGTTTTTTTCGACGGCCAGCACGACGGCCACGGCGCCGGACACGCAGCTCGACACGCCGCCGACGTTCGTGGCGACGCAGTCCCTGCCGGAAAGGACCGAGGCGGGTGCGATCATCGAGGCGGTCACGTTCGGCGACGGCGTGAACCCGCTGTTCACGGTGCCGCTGAACTTCACCATCCTGCAATCGGCGCCCGGGGCGGAGGACTTCGGCACGTTCATGCTCGGTTTGCAGATCAGCGATACGACGGCGAACGCGCGAAACGGCTGGGGAATCAGCACCGGGCTGAGCCTCAACGCCCAGAATATCATCTGGCTGCTGGACAGCGATCTCGCCAATCCGGAGATATCCGCTTCGTTCGGGCCGGGTGCGCCGGCGTCGTTCCTGATCGAGATCGAGGGCACGCCGGTGCCGGAGCCGGGGAGCTTGATGCTGCTGGGGCTGGGCGCGGCATGCGTGTTACGTAGGCGGCGCTAACGCGCTTGAATCGCTGTCCTCTACCGGCTTCAGCGGTGCCCAAGCCCGGCTTGCTGCTGGCCAGCGTTTCTCTGTCAGCAGGCGTTGATTTTAACCTGGTCACCACCAGCTTCCGCGCCACTGACTTTGTCGGAACGGGTACCACCGCCCAGGCGGTCGGCACGTTCTACAACGGCATCAGCGGTCCCGGAAACGTCACGCTCGTTCCCGAGCCCGCCACGCTGTCGCTATTGGCTTTCGGCGCCCTGTCCCTGATCCGCCGCCGCCGAGCTTGAAGCCCGCTTTTAATTGAGATTCGTGACTGATTTTGCATGAAAGAAGGGGTTGACCATCGTCGATCGTCAACCCTTTCTTAATTTTCACGGCGTGCCTGGTCGCTTGAAGAGCTTCCCGCCCGCTGAACCAGGAAATCTCATGAATGCTCGCCTGTTTTTCGGTTCGAGCTTCAGCGGCCATAATAGGAACCTGTTTTGAAGCCTGGGCGACAGCCAGTCAGCAATCACCGGCTTTTCTAAAGGATTGCGTGGCCATGGGACGCAAGCAAAAAAAAGGAACCGGCGCCGCGGTTCAAGCAGAACCGCCTGCGCCTGGGCCGAGCCTGCCGTCAGCACGCCGGCGGCGCAGGCGAATCGCGTTTCGAGTGATCGCGGTGGTTGGCGCGCCACTACTTCTTTTGGCGCTCGTTGAACTGGGCCTGCGAATTGCGGATGTTGGTTTCGACACGGCGTTCTTCGTTCGACACGCGGACGGTACGACCATCGGCACAAATCCACGCTTTGGATGGCGTTTTTTTCCGCCTGCCATCGCCCGGCAGCCGTCGCCGATCGCCATCAAGGCGAAGAAGGAAAAAAACGCGATTCGCGTTTTCGTGCTTGGTTCCTCGGCCGCACAGGGCTTTCCGTCGCCTGCCTTCGGTTTCTCGCGAATTTTAGAGTATATGCTGTCAGTGGGTTTTCCAGATCGCCACATCGAGGTCGTCAACCTGGCGATGATCGCGGTCAACTCGCACGTGCAGGTCCCAATCGCGCGGGAATGTTCGGAACTCGCCCCCGATTTCGTCATCATCCTGGAGGGAAACAACGAAGTTGTGGGTCCCTGCGGGATCGGAACGGTGTTCGGGGGGGCAGGTTGGGGTCATGTCGCGAATCGTGTGCGACTGGGTGTTCAGCGCTTGCGACTGGCTCAGTTGATTACTGGCGTTGGCCACCGGCTGGCATCGGAGCCGCTGACTTCCTGGAAGGGCATGGAGTTTTTTCTCGGGCAACGTGTCGCAGCCAGCGACCCGCGGCTGGCTGGAATGTACGCGCAGTTTGAGGCAAACTTGCGAGAGATACTGAGTGTTTTCTCGAAAAGCACGCATGTGCTGGTCTGCACGGTTCCCGTCAATCTTCGCGACTGCGCCCCTTTCGGGTCCTCCAACAGAACAGACCTGAGTTCTCAGCAGGCCGACACGTGGAAACAGGAATTCGACAAAAGTGTAGCGGCGCTATCCGCGGGCGATCTCGCCGCCGCGCGCGCGGCCCTGGACCGCGCCGCAGCGATCGACAACACACATGCAGAGCTTGAATTCGTCCGGGCAAAACTGATGTTGATGGACGGCAATATTGAGTCCGCCCGGGCAAGTTTCGCCCGTTCACGAGATCTGGACACTCTTCGCTTCCGCACCGACAGCCGGCTCAACAACGTGATCCGAAAGGTAGCCGGTGAAAGTGCCCCAAAGGCGACACTGATCGATCTGGAGGAGATGTTTGCGGGCAAGACCGAGCAAGGGGTGCCGGGTTCTGATTTGTTTCTCGAACACTGCCATTTCAATTTCAGCGGAAATTACTTGATTGCGGTTTCGTTATACGCGGCCATTTCGCACCAACTTGGCGGTCCGTCGCTGAAGGCGATCCCTTCCGAGGCGGATTGCCGCCGCGCCCTCGTCTATACAGCCAGCGAGGAACTCGCCGATGCCAGAGAGATTTTGGAACTGGTGTGCCGACCGCCTTTCGTTCAGCAGCACGCGCACGATGAGGACGTCGCCCAGCGCAAACGGGGAATTTCGCTATTAGAGGCTGCCGCGGCGACTTCGCCCGCAGGCTTGGCCGAAGAACTGTACGAATCCGCGATACGACGAAATCCAGACGACGCGGTCATGCGAAGAGCGTATGGAACGTATCTGCTGAACGCGAACCACCCGTTGGAGGCGCAAAAGCAACTAAGCGCGGCGACCGATTTGTTGCCCGACGACCCGACCGCGCGCATGGCCCTGGCGGCCGCGATGCTCAAGCAGGGCAAAGTGGGCGAGGCCGAACGCATCTTTCGCGTGACGCTATCGCTGCCTGCGTGCGACCGGATCTGCCAGGCTGAGGTGCTCTACAACCTGGCCAGGCTGGACGAGCGCGCCGGTCGGCTGAACCATGCCCGTGAGCGCTACGTCGAGGTGCTTCGGCGGAATGAGGCTCATATCAAGGCGCACACCAATCTCGGGTTGTTGCTGGCGAGGATGAACGAGTGGGAGCAGGCTGCGGGACATCACCAACGTGTAACTGAGTTGCGCCCCGATCTGGCGCATGGATATCTCAACCTTGCGCTCGCGCGCCGGGCTCAACAGCGTTGGCGCGAGGGTCTGGAGGCTGCGAATCGCGCACTGGAGCTTCAGCCGGAGGATGTACTGCTACTCATGCTCGCCGCCGATCTCCACCAACATCTGGGTGAACTCGACTCAGCGTTGGCGGCTTACGAGGCTGCCACCCGAAAAAAACCTGGCTTGATGGAGGCCCATCTGGGCTGTGGCCGGTTGCTGCTGGAAAAGCAGGAAGCGCGACAAGCTCTCGTCCATCTTCAGACAGCCGAAAAGCTCAGGCCCGACGATGCCCAGGTTCGACGGCTCATCCAGCAGGCCAGGCAACTTCTGGCGGACAGGCCAATCACCTCAGATAATTAGTTGACTGCCAAAATCGCCTAAGTGGCGGCCGAAGCTAGGGTTATCTCTGTAAACGACGCTGCGACTCGAGGCTCTTCGCTTATGGGCCGTTGGGTCATCTCGAGCCGCCGGCGTGCAGCAGAGGCGCCGGCGTTTTTTTAGATGGCTAAAAATCTTGATATCGAAAGTCCATTTCGAGTAATCTCCGGTTACGAAGGGGAATGACAGGGGGAGGCGAGCTGCGCACCTCTCACTAAATCGCTAGGACCTGACCATTCTCTATTACTGATTGGAATGTTAATTGACGTTGCGCGGCTGCAAAGGCAAACCAGGGAGCACAGGAGGTAGAAGAAGGATGAGAACCGCATTTGTTTCCGTGGGCGTCGTCTTGGCGTTGAGCGCCGGAGCGAGCGCCGATCTGTTGGTGATTGACCTTGCCGGGTGGCAGGCCGAAAGTGGCTTTGGCGGCGCGCTTAACACGAACGCGTCATTCAATTTCCCAATCGGCACCACAATTGACAATGCCGAGTACGTGGATCTCACCTATACGGCACAAGGCGCCAGTTGGCAAAGCGAACTTGTACTTTCCTTGAATGATGATATTGGGGGTGATTTCTGGGACAGCGGGATTGCGGGCACGGTAGGTGCGCCTGGTGCGGTCGGGCCGGTGAGCGGGCCGTTCGCCAATCCTGGCCTGTTTGCCAGCGGGCCGTTTTCGCTGACGACGGGTACCCTGTACGTTGAGACCTACGACACATTCAACGACGCAGGCGTCGATCAGGTCATCGCCTCCGGCAGCCTCCATGTTCATTACACGATTCCCGAGCCTGCAACCGCAGGTCTATTGGGAGCGGGTGCGCTGCTCCTGAGCCGGCGCTGGAGACGCCGCCAAGCCTAAGTTAGAATTCAATCGTGCTGCGGCAAAGCGCCGGCAGCGCGCTACGCACATCAAAAGGGGGCGGCCATTGTCGATGGTCGCCCCCTTCGTTTATTGGTGGTTGCCTCTCGTGGACGCGGAGAATAAATCGACGACGGATCGAATATTATCGCCCGGCCGGCAGGGTTCAAGACGCTCCTGACCGCCGATGGGTGGGACTTAGCGAATTCTTTCGCAAAAACCTTGACAAGTGGCGCGCAATCCGGATATTGTCCCGGATAGTTAGGGAGGGATACGGGAAGTCGGGGAAGAGCCATTTCTTTTCGTATCTCAG
>CAYOZN010000029.1:0-45116 GCA_964408455.1 uncultured Planctomycetaceae bacterium | reverse complement strand
TAGTTAGGGAGGGATACGGGAAGTCGGGGAAGAGCCATTTCTTTTCGTATCTCAGTTTGAATACATTTAATCGAAAGCTTGGGAGTGCGCACTGCCGTGGTCTTGCGCGCCCTAATTTGGGTTAATAGCTGTTGATTTTTGCGCCTTTTGGAAGGGAGCAAGCAAAATGAAGCGTTTATTGGCGATTGCCCTTGTATTGAGTCTGGCGAGCCCGAGCTATGCCGAGCTGATTAACATTGACTCGAATTCACTCGGTTTGGTGCCTTCAGCCGTTTATGGCGCGGCAAGCGGACAGGCAGGCGTTTGGAACGGATATGCCGGTGGCGGTATCGCCTCTGCGCCGTTGCTCGACATCAACGGCCTTTTGACCGACGTGACCGTCACGACGACCGCGGGCGTTTACAGCAGCGCCACCCATGGATACACGGGCGATCAGGCAGAATTGATGAATGACGTATTTGATAGTGCGTCAAGTATCACCATCGCCAATCTCGATGCCGGCAGCTACACGATCTATACATACGCTTCTGATCCGGATGTTCCCACGACCGCGGGAACAATCATCACGATCGGCGGCGTTTCGGAGGAAGTCATCGGGCCTCCGATCGCGGGTGGCGTGTTCATTGAAAACACCCACTACGCGCTTCATTCGGTCGTGCATCCCGGCGGCGACCTCGTGATCACCGTCGCCGACCTTCCCGGTGGAAACGGTTTCTGGAATGTCAATGGAATTCAGATCGTTCCCGAGCCGACCTCGCTGGCCCTGCTGGCACTCGGCGGAGTGGCCCTCATTCGCCGGCGCCGCTGAGCCTCGGCACAATTCAATTAGGTTCAATCGAGCGGCGCGACTCCAGCAATGAGGCGCGCCGCTTTCTTTTTTTCCCGATCCCCCTGCCTCTGATTCGCCGCACGAACTGCTTGAGGTTACCCTTCTGAAGCATGAAGAGTGCCTTCGTATGCCGAGGTTCCCAATGGGCATCCGGCCGAATGGTTGCGTCGGTCCTGGCGAGCCTGATCGCCATGAGCTGTGCTTGCGATTCGAGGCCGCGCCAACGACAGGCCGCTCCAATTCAGCCTGATGACGTGCCGCCCGACGCCGCGGGCCGATTCTACCAGGCCAACGCCTGGCTCGAGATGGATCGGCCCTCCGAGGCCGCGGCCATTTACGAGCAATTGTTGAGCGAGACCGGCCGCGATGCGGCAATTGTCGCCAACCTGGCCATCTGTCGCCTTGCCGCACAGGAGCTTGACCAGGCGGCGGCGCTGGCGTTGGAGGCGTCGGCGGCTGCCCCGAAGAATGCGGACGTGGGCGTTGTGCTGGCGGCCGTCCGGTCAGCACAGGGGCGTTCGGCCGATGCCGTGACACTACTGGGCGAACTCGTGGAAAAAAATCCCGGGCACGTCGGCGCGGCGGCGGCCCTGGCGATCGCGCTGGAGGCCGAGGCGGATGGTGACCGGCAAAGGCTCGTCGCCGCCTGGCAGCGGCTGGCGGGCCTCGTGCCGCGGAATACGCACGTGCTGCTGCGGCTGGCCGAGCTGCACGCGCGCGGGGGTGACGCACAGACGGCACTGACGTATCTCGATCGCTTTGCCGCCGTCGCCGTCGATCTGCCCGAGGCGGTGCGGCAGGACTGGCAGGCGCTGCCGGAGTTCGCGGCCAGCGGCAACTCCCGGCGCGTGTTGTCGGTGGCGGTCACCGCCCGCAACGTCATGAAGCTGACGGACCGATATCGGGCCGATGTGCATGCACTTGGCCCGCCGCCGGGCGGGCTGCCGCCGGCGGTGCCGCATCTGGTGTCGCTGCCGCTGCCGTCCCCGGGCAATGCGGCGTCACCCGCGGCCGAGATTCGCTTCCGCCCGGCGGGGGAGCTTTTGCCGCCGCTGCCGGAGGATGTGATCGACGTGGCGATCGGCACGGTGAGTCCGGATCGCTCGCCGGCCCTGTACCTCGTGCGATCAGGCGGCCCCGGAAGGCTGCTGGTGCGGGGTGGCCTTTCGCGGCAGGCGATGGCGGCCGCGGCGACCGAGCCGGGGTCGACCACGACGGCCACGGCGCCGGATGCGCCAGCTGCCGGGAACACGGCCCCGGGCAAGGGTTCGTCAGAGGCTGCATCCGATTCCACGCCGATGCCGGCGCGTTTCGTGGACGAAACCGAGGCCGCCGGCCTGAACGACGCCCCGGCGTGCACCGCGGCGCTGTTCGTTGATCTGGACAACGATCGGTCGATGGACCTGCTGCTTTGCGGGCCATCTGGAATGTGCGGCTATCGCAACGAGGGCGGCCAGCGGTTTCGTGATGCGACGGGGGCGTTCGGGCTGGCGGACATCGGCGAGACGCGCGGGGCGATTCCATTTGATTTCGATCACGACGGTGATCTGGACCTGGTTCGCTGGGATGCCGATCGGGCCCTTCTGCACCGCAATGATGGCGAGGGGCGGCTGTCGGCGGCGATCGAGCGGCCGGGCTTTCCGGCGGACATGGCCGGCATTCATCGCGTGCACGCGCTGGACCTGGATGACGATGGTGACATCGATCTGGCATTCGTCGTTGGAGGCGCCGACGGGAAATCGGGCGATTCTCTCGCGAATCCGACCACAGGCCGGGGCGCTGACTTGCAGAATGGCGGGCCGGCCGAAAGCGCCGCGGGTGGTGAGTATTCGCTACGCGTGATCTCCAACGAGCGGCTTGCGACGTTCCGTGAAGTGACGGAGGAGATGAAGGGCCTGCCGAAGAAGTTCAGGGCCGAGCCGATCCTGGCGGACATGGATAATGACGGCTGGCTGGAGATCGTCGACCCGGTGAGGCGGAGCCGATATCCGATTCGCGAGGAATTCGCCATTCTCGATCCGGTGCACCCGCTGCGGAAAGAGGAGCATGCGCCGCCGGCGATTCACGGCACGATGGCCGACTTCGATAACAACGGCCGCGTCGAGCTGCTCGTCGTCGATCCGGGCGGTTCGACAAACCTCACGGGCATGCGCTTCGCATCCGCCACCCCGCCCTATCCGGTTGATCTGAACGGCGACGGTCTGCCGGACGTGATCGGTGCCAATGGTCAGGCATTTATCAACCAGACGCAGAATCCCGGCCACTGGCTTTCGGTCTCGCTGGCCGCCCTCATTCAGGGCGACTCAAAGTTCAACGCCTTCGGCATCGGCAGCACGATTGAAGTCCGCGCGGGCGGCCTATACCAGAAGCGGCACGTCTCGCTGCCGTGGACGCACTTCGGCCTCGGGCCGTACACGACGGCCGACGTGCTGCGCGTCGTCTGGCCAAACGGCAGCTATCAAAACATCGCCTTTCGCGTCTCCGACCGCGTCGCCCTCGCCGCCGACCGGCTGATCGTCGAGGAGCAGACGCTGAAGGGCTCGTGCCCGTACCTGTATGCGTGGAATGGCGCGCGGTTCGAGTTCGCGACGGACGTGCTGTGGCGCAGCGCACTGGGCATGTCGATCATGTCGGACGTGTTCGGCCACCATGGCCCGGCCGACGACTACTTCAAGATCGAGGGTCGCCAACTCGCGGCGCGCGATGGGCGCTACGTGCTGCAATTCACGGAGGAATTGTGGGAGACGGCGTACTTCGACTACTGCCGGCTGTTCGCGGTCGATCATCCGGCCGGCACCGATGTTTTCGTGGACGAGAAGTGCCTGGCCCCGCCATACCCGCCGCTGCGGATCTTTCGCGTGCGCGAGAGGCGCCAGCCCGCTTCGGCGGTCGACCAGCACGGTCGCGACCTGCTGCCATTGCTGCGGCATCGGGACCGGCGGTACGTCGGCGGCTTTGCCCTGACGCGTTACCAGGGAATCGTCGAGGATCACGAGTTGATTCTCGACGCCGGACCATTTGCGGCAGGGGAGGACGTCAAGCTGTTCCTCCAGGGCTGGCTATGGCCGACGGACGCCAGCACCAACGTGGCGGTTTCGCAGAATCCGTCGCTTGCCGCGCGGCCGCCGGTGTTGTCGGTCGTCGGCGAGGATGGTCGGTGGACGACGCTCGACATGGAGGTTGGCTTTCCGTCCGGCAAGGACAAGACGATGGTGCTTGATTTGAGCGCGCGATTCCCCACCGCCGATCACCGGGTACGATTGTCCACCAATTTCGCCATCTACTGGGACTGCGCCTTCTTCACCGTCGGCCCGCAGGAATTTGACGTGACCGTCACCGAGCTGGACCTGCTGGCGGCCGATCTGCACGAGCGGGGCTTCAGCATCGAATATCGCGCGGCGCCAGAGGGTCCGACGGTGCCGGACTATCACGCGCTCGATCGAGAGCGGCAATGGCGCGATCTGGTTGGTGATTACACGCGTTTCGGCGATGTTCTGCCGCTCGTGCGACACCGCGACGGGGCGTACGCCATCGTCGGCCCGGGGGATGAGATTACGCTGCACTTTGATGCCACACGCGCGCCGGCGATGCCGGATGGCTGGCGGCGGGACTTCATCGTGCACACGGATGGCTGGCTCAAGGATGGTGATCTGAACTCGGCCACCGGCAAGACGGTCGAGCCGCTGCCGTACACCGGCATGTCGGCCTTCCCGCCGCCGGCCGGCGAGGCGAGAAAGGCGTTGCAGGAGCGGCGTGAATTGAATGAGCGCTATCACACGCGGCCGCGCGGCGCGGAACGTTTTCGCGATGCGGTTCGCAAGCCGAATCGATAAGCTGCGCGCGGCGCGGGACGAGCGTGAGATTCACGTCGGAGGACTCGGCGAAGGTGCGAGGAGATTCATCGCCGCGTGGGTGGAGATCCGGCAGATTCGCGCGTTTGAAGGGCCCGCAGGGCCAGGCGCGATTCGATCGACTGAAAGCCAAACGTCTGGATGAGCATCCGGACGGATTCGTTTTCCGCGCGAGTGGCGACGTCCCGTGCGAGGGGATGCAGCGCTTCCGCGGCCCCGGGATTGGTCTTGAGCATGCGTGCAAAGAATCGCGTGGCCGTGATGACCCGGTCCAGCGGGAGTTGAAGGACGCGCGCGAGTTCCTGAGAGGCTTCTTCCAGACGGCCGGCGGTGACCAGCTCGATAAACGGTGAAAAGACCGTGTTCTCGGCGTCGGGCTTTACCGCGGTCCGTGCGGCGCCATTCGCCCCGGCGGGTCTTGCGCTGCCGTTGCGATCGGTCAGCCCGCCGATGGCAGCATCCAGCTCGGACAGCCGCCGCAGCATCTGAGCGACATCGGGCGCATAAAGAAGTGGATCGTGAGTGTGGGAGCTGCCGTTGAGGAGCGACGCGCGCTGGTCGCACACCGTCGTGGCGAGGCGGTCGAGGAGCCTGCCGCGCAGAATGAGCAGGACCTCGAGTGCGGCTTCGTGGTTGTTCACGGGCGTGGCGCTCCCATTCGCCCCTGCCGCGGAGATGGGCGCCGCCGCAGCCGGTGGTTCAACGGGAGTATCGAAGCTCGTTGCCGTGGTCTTCATTTCTAAGATAAAGGGCCAACACCCCCGTCCGAGAAAACGTCCCCCGGGGGTTGTGCCGTGCACGTCGGTTGGAAATGCGCCGATAACGTCGAGGAGTTTCGGAAGCCCCTCCAAAATCAGGCTTCGCCCGGCCGCTGCCGGGGCGACTGTCACCAGTCGCGGTTCCTGCACGGATTGTACGCCAAACCGGGCGTAAAGGTCGAGGCGCGCGGCGAATTAGCGGCTTTTCGCGGCCTGGGCGGTCTTACTAAACCGCTTTGCGACAAGCCGATGCGCGGCCCCCGACCGCCCGCACGGGCTGTGAATTTCGAAGCCGCGGGGGCAGCATGATGTCGGATGGCGAGCGAGTTCATGCGTGCGAAGACCCGGCCGGCCCCGTCCATCGACACGCATGGAACGCGGCGGTAGGTTGATGCGCCCGCTGCGGGGAGCACTCGCGGCGCGACAGTACCATGGGCGTGGCATCGGCAATGGCGAAACGGAATTCGAAGCCCAACGGGCGCCTGACGTACAAGTCCACCGGCGTGGATATCGACGCCAATGACGAAATGGTGGCACGCATCAAGCGTTCGATGCGCCGCACGTTTGATCCGCGGGTGATCTCGAAGCACGGCGGATTCGCCGGACTCATGCGGCTGGATTATCGCGAGCGGCTGCTGCGGCGGCGATATCGCGAGCCCATCCTGGTGGCAGGGGCGGATGGGGTCGGTTCGAAGCTGCTGCTGGGAATCGAACACAACCGCGTGGCCGATCTGGGCGTCGACCTGGTCGCGATGAACGTGAACGACGTGTTGACGACCGGGGCCGAGCCGCTGCTTCTGCTGGATTACATCGCCTGTCATAAGCTGGTGCCGGAGCAGATTGCCGAGATCGTCGAGGGCATCGCGCGGGGATGCAAAATGGCGGGCTGCGCGCTACTGGGCGGGGAGACGGCGGAGATGCCGTCGCTGTATGCGCCAACGCACTTTGATCTGGCCGCCTTCTGCGTCGGCGTGGTGGAGCACCGGCGAATCATCGATGGTCGCCTGGTGGAGCCGGGCGATGCTGTCATCGGGCTGGCATCGAGCGGGCTGCACTCCAACGGATACAGCCTCGCGCGGGCGGCCCTGGACCGCCTGCCGAAGGGCCGTCGCAACGGGAATCTGCCGGACCTGGGCGAGCCGCTTGTCGACGCGGTGCTCCGTCCCACGCGCATCTACGTGAAGCCCGTTCACAAGCTGCTGGCGGCCTACCGCCGCAAAAAGGTGGTGCGGGCGATGGCCCACATCACCGGCGGCGGGCTGGCGGGCAACATTCCGCGTGTGATGCCGCGCGGCTGCACGGTGCGGCTGGTTCGAGACAGCTGGCCCGTGCCGCCCGTTTTTCGGCTGATCCAGGCCCTGGGCGTCGATCAGGAAGAGATGTACCGCGTGTTCAACATGGGCATCGGGTTTGTCCTGGTGGTCCGCCCCTCGTTCGCATCGAGCGTTATTGCCCAACTCCGCAGGTCTGGCGAGCGGGCATTTCGCATTGGCGACATCGTGCGTGGTCAACGCGGTTTTGAATGGCGCGATTCGCCTGCGCCGGCGAATTAACGCGGCCGCTCGATTTCCCGGGCTTTTATGACAGTGGCCTCCCGCCACGGCGCAGCTGCCGGCAGAAAAACTTCGGCAAAAAATTATTTCGTGAGCGTGTCGATCCGGCGAGCACTCGTTCGTCGACACCTGTAGCCTCGCGGCGCGACGTCGCCGGTAGGTATCCGGCGCGAGAAGCAGGGCAAATCACATTTCAATGTGAAAGGGCGTGTATGCGCGTCATGGTGATCGTAAAAGCAACCAGGGAAACGGAGGCGGGCGTACTGCCGTCCCAGTCGTTACTGCAGGAAATGGGCAAATACAACGAGGAATTGACCAGGGCCGGTGTGCTGCTGGATGCGGCCGGCCTGCGGGCGAGCTCGCACGGGGCGCGGGTTCGTATTTCCGGAGACAGGCGAACGGTCATCGATGGACCGTTCACCGAGTCCAAGGAGCTGATCGCCGGTTACTGGCTGTGGCAGGTTCAGTCTCTCGAGGAGGCGATCGAGTGGGCCAGGCGATGTCCCAATCCGAATCCGGAGATGGCGTCGGAAATCGAGATACGCCCGCTGTTCGAACCGGCGGACTTCGCGACGTGAATCGGGTTACAGGGATGGATGTGGTATGACAGCGACCAGATTCGTTACGTCCGCAGACGGGACACGCATCGCCTATCAGAGCCAGGGGCAGGGCCCACCTGTGATCATTGTGGACGGTGCCATGTGCCATCGCCGATTCGGGCCGAATGCCCCATTAGCGGCGCTCCTGGCGCCACAATTCACCGTCTATACGTATGACCGGCGCGGTCGCGGCGAAAGCTCTGACGCGGACGCCCACTCGGTCGAACTCGAAGTGGAAGACCTTGCAGCGATACTCGATGCAGCCGGCGGACGCGCCATGCTTTACGGCATTTCCTCGGGAGCGGCCCTGGCGCTGGAGGCCGCGTCGTCGGGCCTGGCGGTCGAGCGGATGGCCCTTTACGAGCCGCCGTTCATCGTGGACGACACACGCACGCCGCTGCCTGACGACTTTCAGCGGCGGCTAACGTCGCTGATTGCATCGGGCCGGCGGGGAGCTGCGGTGAGCATGTTCATGCGTTTCGTCGAAGTACCGGCACTGGTCGTGGCATTGATGCGATTCCTGCCGCCGTGGCGGAAGCTCAAAGCCATAGCGCATACGCTGCCCTATGACATCGCCATCGTCCAGGAGAACCAGCGTGGCAGGCCCCTCGCGGCGGGCCGTTGGGCAGGTCTGGCGGCGCCGACGATCGTCATGGACGGCGGAAAGAGCCCGGTATGGATGCGAAACGGCGCCCGTGCGCTTGCTGAAGCGCTGCCCACCGCGGTCTATCGAACGCTGGAAGGCCAGACTCACATGGTCAGGCCGGGCGCCCTGGCGCCCGTGTTGATCGATTTTTTTTCGCGTGCGTCGGTCGATGAGAGCCGACGCCGAAGTGAGTAGGTGCATCCATGAACCTGAATTCGTCAAACACCATTTCGCGCGGGGCACGGTGGACAGGCCGCATGATCGGTGGTTTCACGACTCTATTCCTGCTGGTCGATGCGGTGGCCAAACTAATCACGCCGCCGGCGGTAGTCGAGGCGACGGTCGCGCTGGGATACGACGACGGCGTCGTTGTGACACTCGGTGCCGTGCTGCTCTGCTGCACCGTGCTTTACCTTGTTCCCCGCACTGCCGTGCTTGGCGCCATTCTGTTGACCGGCTATCTCGGCGGCGCCGTTGCCAGCCACGTGCGCGTAGGGAATCCCGTCGCAACGCACATGCTCTTTCCGGTCTATCTCGGCGTGCTTTTGTGGGTGGCGCTTTTCCTTCACAATCTGGAATTCCGCCGGCTGGTGACGTTGCGCCGAAAGGTCGCGCCGGCCGAAAAGGTTCGATGTGCTGCCGTGATGGATTAAACTGTTGCCCATGGCGGACCCACGGACGAATGGACGAACGATCGAGGCCATCTGGCGAATCGAATCGCCCCGCCTTCTGGCCTCGATGGCGCGACTGCTTCAAGACGTCGGCCTGGCCGAGGAAGTGGTGCAGGATATATTCGTCACAGCGCTGGAAGAGTGGCCGTCTTCGGGAATTCCGCACAATCCCGGAGCCTGGCTCATGGCCGCGGCGAAACGCCGTTCGATTGACCGTCTGCGGCGCGACCAGCGGCTTGCCTCGGTTCTTGGCCGTGTGGCCGGCGAATTGGAACGCGGTGCCGGCACGTCGGGCACCGATCCCGATTGCCGCATCGACGCGCACGTCGAAGATGATCTGCTCCGGCTGATCTTCATCGCCTGTCATCCCGTCCTCCCGGCCGAAGCCCGCGCAGCCATGACGTTACGGCTGCTGTGCGGCCTGTCCACGCACGAGATCGCGCGGGCGTTTCTCGCACCGGAGCCGACGATCGCCCAGCGCATCGTTCGCTCGAAGCGGGTCCTTGCGAAATTGCGCGAGCCGGTCGAACTGCCGCCGCCCGAGCAGCTTGCGGAACGGCTCGAATCGGTGCTCCAGGTGATCTACCTGCTGTTCAACGAGGGGTATTCTGCGACGTCCGGTGAAGACTGGATGCGGCCGGGCCTGTGCGATGAGGCGCTGCGCCTGGGTCGAATCCTCGCGGGGCTGTTGCCAACACAGGCGGAGGTCCACGGGCTGGTGGCGCTGATGGAAATACAGGCCTCGCGCTTCAATGCGCGCACTGACAGCGCCGGCCAGCCGATTTTGCTCATGGACCAGGATCGTTCGCGATGGGATCGGCTCTTGATCCGCCGTGGGTTGGCCGCGCTGGAGGTGGCGCTGGCGCTGAATCATTCGCCCGGGCCCTACACGCTCCAGGCCGCCATCGCCGCGTGCCATGCGCGCGTGCCCGTGTTTGAACAAACTGACTGGAAGCATATTGCCGAGCTCTACGTCGCGTTGATCAAGATCGCCCCGTCGGCGGTCGTGCGGCTCAACCACGCGGTGGCAGTTGGAATGGCCGTCGGCCCCCAGGCCGGTCTCGAACTTCTGGACGCGCTCACCGCTGAGAAGACCTTGGCGAACTATCACCTGCTGCCGAGCGTCCGCGGCGATTTCCTTTTGCGACTCGGTCGAACGCAGGAGGCACGGGCGGAGTTCGTACGCGCGGCCACGATGACGCAGAACGCTCGAGAACGGTCATTGCTGATGAAACGTGCCCGCGGGTGCGATGGCGGGGATTTCAGCGAAACTCGGAACGCAGCGGGGCTGGCGTCCGGTCGGGCCGCCGGGAGAGAGATCGACCGGGATTGAAAAACGGACCGAACCTGCGAGAATGCCGCACCGGGCGATGCTCGCGGTCACATCGCCTGAACGCGGCGGAGAATACTGTCCGCCCTGAAGGCTCCAACCAACTGAGTTGTTCCCGGCTCGTGGGACTTATCGTTCAGAAATTCGGCGGCACCAGCGTGGCCAACGCGGAGCGTATTCACGCCGCGGCACGTCGGGCCATTCGCGCCAAGCTCGATGATCACCAGGTCATCGTCGTTGTCTCGGCCATGAATGACACGACCGACCGCCTGGTCGATCTGGCCTATCAGGTGACCGATCGCCCCAGTCGGCGCGAAATGGACCAGCTCCTGTCCACCGGAGAGCAGATTTCGATCGCGCTGATGGCAATGGCCATTCACCACGCCGGCCACGACGCCATCAGCCTGACCGGCGGGCAGATCGGGCTGCGGACGGATCGATCGTTTGGTCGGGCACGAATCCGCGAGATCGCGCAGAAGGGGCGCATTCAGCAGCTGCTGAAGGAAGGCAGCATCATCATCGTGGCCGGCTTTCAGGGCGTGGATGAAGCGGCAAACATCACCACCCTCGGTCGAGGCGGATCGGACACGACGGCGGTGGCCCTGGCGGCGTCGCTCAAGGCCGACGTGTGCGAAATATACACTGACGTGGACGGCATTTACTCGGCCGACCCGCGGGTGGTGCCGGAGGCCCGCAAGCTGCCATACGTCTTTTACGACGAGATGCTTGAACTGGCCTCGCTGGGGGCGCAGGTCATGCACAGCCGCAGCATCGAGCTGGGCAAGAACTACGGCGTGCGCATTCACGTGCGCAGCAGCTATTCCGATGCAAAGGGGACCGACATCGTGAACGAGTCACCTGATCTGGAAGCCGTCATCGTGCGCGGCGCAGCCCTGAAGAAGGACCTGGCACGCGTCGAAATGACGGGCGTGCCGAACCGGCCTGGCCTGGCCGCCGAAATCTTCACGATGGTGGCCTCGCGCGAAGTCGTGGTGGACGACATTATTCAGGTCATTCACGAAGGAGGCCGCACGGCCGACATCAGTTTCACGATCGAGGCGGCGGACCGCGAGCCGGCCCAGGCGGTCGGCGAGCAACTGAAGCGCGAGTTTCCGGATATGAACACCGTCATCCGCAAGGACCTGGCCAAGGTGTCGGTCGTCGGCGTGGGGATGCGGACGCATACGGGCGTTGCGGCTCGGATGTTCGAGGCGCTGCACCAGGCGAACATCAATATCGAGAACATCAGCACCAGCGAGATTGTCATCAGCTGCGTCGTCAAGTCCGATGACGGGCCGGCGGCACTGCGGGCCGTCCACGCCACGTTTGCCCTCGACCAGGAGAACAGCGGGCGGGTGTGATCATGTCGCGAAGGCGCTGGGTGCTCATGATTCTGCCGGCGATCGGTGCGGTGTCCGCGGCCGATCATCTGGGACTTTTCGGCGTGCACGCCGATGACCGCGCCCGGTTCGACGGCGTCGCGGCGAACGTGATTCGTGTCGCCGGCGGCGATCGGTTGGAGCTCAACCTGGCGGATGGACCGGCGGCGACGACGCGCGTCCGGCTTCGGGGAGTCTCCTGTCCAAAGCCGCCGGCGGAAAAGTCGCCGGGCGAGTGGTTCGGGTTGGAGGCGGCAGATTTCGTTCAGGAGCACGTCGTGGGCCAGCGTGTGACGTTGACGCTTGATCCCAACCGGCACATGCGCGACGAGGATGGCTGCGTGCTCGCATACGTGCATTTTGCCGACACGGGCGAATCGCTGAACGAGCTGCTGCTGTCCGAGGGCCTGGGGCTTGCGGAATCTCCTCCGCACGTCCTGTCCACCAGGTTCGTTCAGCTTGAGGAGCAGGCCCGCAGGCAGAGCCGCGGTCTGTGGCTGCGGGGGCAGCTTTCGCGGCTGCCGGAGTAGCTGCACTTTTCCGTGGGCATACGGATACTGCACGTTTTTGAAACCGGAGCGGGCCTCCGTGCTCGCTCCACATGGGCTCCGGCGCTCCGTTTTACGCGGTCGCAGAGGCTCCTTCCGGCCAACCCATGCCGACCGTGAAACCGGCGACATTTCTGCATTTCGCTCAATTCGATTAAGCTGGGACATAGTGAGCCCTGGGAGCCCGCCGCGGCGGGGGTGTCTGCATGACGCGGAGCAGTTCGAATCTATTCAATGAGCCGAGGCGGCCGGGTTGCCGCGTCGTGATCACCGGTCAGGTCGGCGTCGACAAGCGCCCGTTTCTCGAGAAGGTGCGCGATCTTGCCGCCCAGCGCGGACACAACGTCACGTTGTGCCACGTCGGCGAGATGATGTATCGCGAGGCCCCCGATGTCCGGCCGGGCCGCATTCTAGATCTGCCCCGCACGCGGCTGAACAGCCTGCGGCGGGCGGTGTTCAAGGATGTGCTGGTGACGGCCCAGCAGGAGCAGAACGTCATCGTCAACACGCACGCCACGTTCCGCTGGAAGCATGGACTCTTCGAGGCCTTCGACTTCGACCAGATGAAGGCGCTGGATGCCGATCTCTACGTGACGCTGGTCGATAACGTCGATGCGATTCACGAGCGGCTGCTGCGCGAGCACGACGTGCCCCACACGCTGAAGGACATCATGGTCTGGCGCGAAGAGGAGATCCTGGCGACCGAGATCCTGGCGCACGCCATCGGCCGGCACGGATGCTATTACGTGCTGGCCCGGGGCCACGAGGGTGTCACGGCCGAGTCGCTCGTGCGGCTGATGTTCGAACCGCAGCGAAAGCGAATATACCCCAGCTTTCCCATGTCGCACGTGATGGACATGCCCGACATCCTGGCCGAGATCGACGGCTTTCGGGCGACGCTGGCCGAGCACTTCATCTGTTTCGATCCCGGCGATCTCGACGAAAAGCGGCTCCTGTTCGAGGCCGGCGAGGCGACGAAGAAGGGCGAGACGTCGATCACGTTACAGGTCAACGGGCGCGATCTGCGGTTCAGCGTGACCGATGTCACCGGCGTGGCCCGCGACATCGACGGCCAGATTTATGCGCGGGATTTCAAGCTGATCGACCAGTCCGACATGATCGTCAGCTACATCCCCGAGCTGGTCGGCGGCATTCCCGGCCTGTCCAGCGGCGTCGAGCGCGAGCTTCAGCACGCCTTCGAGGGAACCAAGGAAGTCTACGTCATCTGGCGGCCCCGCAAGGAGCCGTCGCCCTTCGTGACCGAGACGGCGACCAGGGTGTTCACCTCGGTGGACGAGCTGTTCAAGCACTTCCAGCAGAAGGGCTATCTGGGGGATTATCAGCTCAATCTGCTTCAACCGGGCGCGGCGCGGGAACGCGGGCGATTCGGCTGATCTGGCCTGCGGGCCGACCTGTCCAGACAAGTCAACATGCACGCGTCGGCATGCCGCATCGCCGATGGCGGCGGCATGCCGGCGCGTGAATAGCTCTTACGTCACTGGTTGGTCGTGAGCGTGATCAGTGCGGATACGCCTGCGCCGGACGTGATGGTGTCCGTGCCGCCAAGTCCGTTGACCGTGAGCGTATCGGTGGCGGACTGCGAGTGCTGGACTCGTATCAGGACCGGCAGACCGGAAACCTCGACGGCGCCGGATACAGCGGCGACGTGAATGGCGTCTGGCTCGGCGGTGCCGTTGACGGTGATGGCATCTATCTGGGAATCACCGGTGCTGCCGCCGATGGTGCCCGCGAGGTCAATGTTGATTTCATCGACGATGGTCGCACTCAGATCGTTTACATTCACCACGTCGGTACTGCCCAGGGCCTTCAAGTTGAACAGTTCTACGCCATCGGCGTCGAGGACGATATTCCCGAGATTGCGCGTGAATTGCAGCCGGTTCCCGATGGCCCAGAATTCAAAAATCTCTGCCCCGTTCGAACCGTTAAACAGAATCTCATCGACGCCATCTTCACCCTCCACGACATCGCTGCCATCGCCGGGGTCCCACTGGAAGGTATCGTTGCCCGCGCCCAGGAAGATCGTGTCATTACCCTGCTGGCCATCAACGAAGTCGTTGTCGCCGCCGCCGATGAGCAGGTCGGCGCCATTGCTGCCCAGCAGCGTGTCGTCGCCCGAACCGCCGTCCGCGGTGATCTGAACCAGCGCCGCCAGGTTGCCTGTGCAGGCCAGTGTATCATTCCCGCCGTTGGCGTTGAGCACGAGAGCTTCGCACGTGCCAATGTCCAGCGAGAACGGCGCCGGATTGATTCGATCGAACCGCACGCGCGTGCCGTTGGCGGTGATGGTGAAGTCCTCTGCGCCGCCGCCGCCGTTGACCTGCACCGTGTCGACACCGCTCCCGCCCTCATTCAGATCAGTGTCGTCTCCCGGGTTCCAGACAAACGTGTCGTTGCCGGCCTGCGCGAAGGCCAAATCACTGGCATCGCCGCCGGTCAGTGTGTCATTGCCGTCGCCGGCAAAGAGAAAGTCCGACCCGCCCTTGCCGAGCAGCGCGTCGTCGTCGTTGCCGCCGAAGATCAGGTCGGCGCCAATACCACCGGTGAGTGCGTCGAGTCCGGCGCCGCCGAAGAGTGCCGCGGCAGGCAGCGCGCCGCCGCTTTCGTCCAGAGTGATGACGTCATCACCGCCGCGGCCGAATACGCGGATCAGCGAAGTGTTGGCGATTGACGCCCCGGGAATCGGCACACCGTTGGAAAAAAGGTTGCCGCCCGCATCGCGGCTGATGGTGATGTTGTCGGTGGCATCGCTGCCGAAGATGGTGGCGATCGCGGTAGTCACGATGGTGCCGCCCTGAATGACGATGTTGTCGCCCGTGCCGCCGTCCAGCACGTCGACGGCAGGGCCGCCGAGGAGAACATCGTCGTGATCGCCGCCGGACAGCGTGGCGCTACCGGCGCCGCCCAGCAGAATGTCATCGCCGGTGCCGCCGTCGGCGACGAGTCGAATCGACCCCGCGCCCAGCTTCATGCCGTCCACCACGTCGTGACCGGCCACGGCGTTGATGGTCACGCTGTCGAGAGCCGATTCGCCACCGGTAATGTTCACTCGGGCCGCCAGGCCGACGACAGTTGCGACAGTCGCGCTGCCCTCGACCAGGATGATGTCGTCGTCGCTGGTGCCGCTCACGTTGACGTTGTCGGCGAGCGCATCGCCGGCCCCGCCGCCCGGCACCGCTTCGAGGTTCACATTGACTTCCTGCGCGTCCGTGCCGCTGAGGTCCTGAATGGTGATGATGTCGGCACCGCCGCGAGCCGTGAAGTCGATGTTCTCGATGTCGTTGAGGTCCATCATCACGGTGGCGACGTTTCGAGTGAACAGGATGCGCCCATTGTTCGGAGAGACGTTGATCAACTCGGCGACATTGGCGCCGTTGAATAGCATGGTGTCGGTGCCGGCCTGGCCCTCCAGCGTGTCATTGTCGTCGCCGGGGTTCCAGACGAAGGTGTCATCTCCATCTCCCATCAGAACGACGTCGTTCCCGTCGCCGCCGTTGATTTGATCGTTGCCGTCGCCGCCGGTGATGGCGTCGTTGCCCAGCCCGCCGTTGATCGCCAACTGAATGCTATTGGCCAATAGCCCCGAGGCATCGACGGTGTCGTCGCCGGCTAGGGCGTTGAGCGTAAGCCGGTCGTTGGGGTGTTCCGGGAAGAGGATTTCGACCGCGGCATGCAGGCCAAAGACCGTGACTCCGCCGGCGCTTTCCGCGGCGCCGAACACATCGGGGTTATTGGTGCCGTTGACGGTGATCGTGTCGACCGCGCCGTCGCCTGCGTCATCCGGCCCTCCCAGGTGAAGCGATATCTCCGCCAAGTCGGTGCCGCTCATGTCTCCAACGACAATGTCGTCCGCGCCGCCGAGGGCGTTGAGGTAGACACTTTCGACGTCGTTGAGGTCCATGCTGACGCTGGCCACGTCGCGAAAGAGGAGCACGCGCGCGCCGTTGGCAAACACATCGATATTCTCCGCGGCGTTCGAGCCGGAAAAGACCAGGGCGTCGGCGCCATCCTGACCCTCGACGGTGTCGTTGCCGTCGCCGGGCGCCCACTCGAAGACGTCATTGTCGCTACCCATCAGGGCCACGTCGTCGCCGTTGTCGCCGAAGATGTAGTCATCGCCCGCGCCGCCGAGAAACACGTCGGCGCCCTGTGAGCCCAGCAGCGTGTCGTCATCAGCGCCGCCATCGAGGGTAAGCCGGATGACGCCGGCCGGCAGTGTCGTCGCCCAGACTTCGTCCTCGCCGGCCAGGGCGTTGATAACCAGCGCGTCGCTGGCGCCTTCGGAGTTTGTGATGTTGATCGGTGCCGAGAGGCCCATGACCGAGCAGGAGGTGCCGGCGCCGACAATCTCAATCGCGTCGGGGCCGTCGGTGCCATTAACGATGACGGTGTCGGCGGCCACGTCGCCGGTGTTTCCGCCGATGGTTCCGGCGAGATTGATGTTGACGCCCGTCATCGTGGTGCCCGCCAGATCGCTCACGGTGACGGTGTCGGTGTTGCCGAGGGTGTTCAGATCGAGGGTTTCGATGCCGTTCAAGTCCAACACGATCGAGGCCAGGTTGCGCGTGAACTGCACGTGCCCCGGAAAGCCGGGATGAGGCGAGACCGTGAAAATCTCGGCGCCGCCGCTGCCGTTGAACAGCAGGTTGTCGGTGCCGGCCGCGCCCTCGATGGTGTCGTTCCCGTCGCCGGGGTCCCACTGAATGGTGTCGTTGCCCGCGCCGCCATCGATGACGTCGTTGCCCTGCTGGCCGTCGATGAAATCGTTGTCGTCGCCGCCGCTGAGGTGATCGATGCCATTGCTGCCGAGCAGGGTATCGTCGCCGGGGCCGCCATCGGCCGTAATCGAGATCAGCGCGGCCAGGTTGCCCGTGCACGCGAGGGAGTCGTTGCCACCATTGGCCATCAGGACCAGCTTCTCGCAAGTGCCGATATCCAGCGCGAACGGCGCTGGGCTGAGCCGATCGAAACGGACGCGCGTGCCGTTGGCGGTGACGGTGAAGACTTCGGCCCCGCCGCCGCCGTTGATCTCGACGGTGTCGACGCCGCCTTCACCTTCAACCAGATCTGTATCATCGCCGGGATTCCAGATGAAAAGATCGTCCCCGCCGCCGAGGAAGACCATGTCGTTCCCGTCTCCGGCGACGAAGATCTCACCGCCACTGCCGCCATGCAGGCTGTCGACGCCGGCGCCGCCGAGGATGGTCGTCACTTCGGTGTCGGTGAAGACGCCATTCGCTTCGTCGATGATCACCTGGTCGTTACCGCCGCCCGCGTTGATCACGATGCAATCGAACTGCGCCCGATCAAACGCAAAGTCGGCAAAACCATCGTTGCCGACATCCACCAGGAGCATGTCCGGCGCACCGGCCTGAAGACGCAGTGCGAGCGCCGAGTCGGCGACCGTGCCGATGACGTGAAGACAGCCGTTTTCGATCTTCGCGGTGTGGTTCGCGCAGTGCGGCGATGCCGGCTGGTCTTCGCCGCTGAAGCACCGTTGGAACGCGGCGAAGTCGGTCATGTCCAGATCGGCGTCGAGATCAACGTCGAACGGCGCCTGGCAGAAGCCGATGACCGGCACGTCCGGCCCCAGTTGGCAGTCTGCGAGCAGTTCAAAATCGGCAACGTCCACGTCCAGATCGCCGTCGCCGTCGCCGGGAATGTCGGCCAGCGCGGCCGATCCCGTCGCCAGCAGCACGCCGATGCACCATAAGAACCTGTATTGCGCCTTCATCGTCGAGTTCCTTAACTGATACTGCACAGGCCCCGTGCCGCCGGCATGTCGCGGCCTGCCAGTCGTCGCTTTCAAAAAATTCTGTTGATTGTCTGCCTGGAGCCCATCCCAACTTCAGTGTGGCACCGGCTAATAGCCGGTGCAGCGAAGGTAAATGAGATAGGCTCTTATTGTCCCAGGAGGCAATTCACGAAGGGAACGACATCGTCAAGCGTCACATCACCGCTGCCGTCAAAATCGCCGGCGCACGACGAACAGCCCGCCGGCGGCGCGACTGCCAACAGTGCGTCGATGAATTCCTGAATGTCGCGGCCGTCGCCCTCCCCGTCGCAGTTCGCATCGCAGGCATCGCACGTTTCGTCGCCCACGGTAATGGCGATGGATGCATTCGCGAGAATGACCGGCGCGCCGATGGCCTGCGAATGCTGCGGCGGTGTATTCACTTCCGTCAGGACATTCGCAATCGCGTTCTCAAGCTGGAAGGTGTATGTGCCGGCTGCCGCGGGCGCGCTGAACGAACCCGCCGCGAGTGTCACGCTGACGCCCTGACCAACGCCGCCGACGACATTTGCGCTTTCGGCAATGCCGGCGCCGGCGGGCAGAGCCACGCCAAACGTGTTCTGCGCGCCGCCGATCTGCACGAGGTTCATCTCGCCCGCCGTCCCGCGCTGCACGCCGGTGTAACCGGTGATCGGATCGGTCTCGCCCGGATTGGAGATGCCCGCCGGTCGGCTGAAGTTCGCCATGGCCGCCGGCACGGCGTCGGCAGGCGGGATGTCCATCTTCGCCGGGTTCGTCTCGGCCTGGACCAGGTCCACGATGACGAGTGCGAGGCCGGCGTTTTCGACAGCCGACGCGGCAACGTCGATCGACCAGTTGATCGTCGCGCCGGGCGCTACCGTGCCGCCATTCTGTGGCGACGTGAGTGAAAGCGTGACCGTCTGGGCATGCAGCGTGGTGGCGCTGAGCAGGACCAGAGCCGTCCCGATCGAGAGGAATGTACGCATGTTCGTGTGTGCCTCGTGTATATGCCGTCGGTGAAAAAAGCCCGTTCTGCCCGCGTTGCCGAACTCGTCTGCCCCGGACAATGCATTCCGGCCGCCCCCATCAGTAACGCATCGTGCCGCCGCCATCCGTAATTCCGTCGGCATTTGGCAGTCACGGCGGATCTCACGTCTGTCATCGCGAACGGCTGTTGGCGGGGAGAGGCCGGGCCCGTGGCTCGCATGCCGCCTGATCGCAAGCAGCTATGCGACGTTTCGGCGCGGCATACACGCCGGCGTGGCGACGGAAAAACGCCTGGAGGCGGCGGGCTTGGCATGGACGGGCCTGAACGGGGCGGCCGCGTCGACGCCCGGCCGTGCCGAGATATGGTCGAGACGCCCCGTGGTGTGCAGGAGGGACCGGCGGCAGCCCTACGATGTGCCCGAAACGCGGTTTATCGCGGCGTCGATAGCCCTTGCTGCGATCTTGCCGGCCTGGACCGCGTCGACAACCTCTCCCCCCTTGGACACGCAATCCCCGCCGGCGAAGAGCCCCTGTACAGACGTGGCGCCGGTGGCCGGATCGATGATGACGCGGCCTCGATCGGCCTTCAGGCCGGGAATAGCGCTGAGCAGATCGGCCAGCGGGTCCTGGCCGAGGGCCTTGATGACCATGTCGGCGTGCATGACGAAGTTCGAGCCGGGGATGGACTCAAGCGCTGCTGTGCGGCCGGCACCGGACGAGCGGGTGCGGAGGAATTCGACGCCAACCGCGCGCAGGGAGTCGCCGGCGGTCGCGGCCCCGTCCTTCCGGACGGGGTTCTGATCGGAGCTGAGGATGCGCATTGGGGCGGCGTTGAATTCCCAGCGAATGCCATCCGCCAGGCTCAGCTCGTATTCGTAGCGAAACGCCGGCATGTCAGCCGCCCCCCGGCGATAGGCGATGGTCACGTCTTCCGCGCCGAGGCGGACGGCGGCAGTGGCGGCATCCACCGCCGTGTTGCCTCCGCCGATCACCAACACACTGCGGCCGCACGCACAGGCACGCGGCGGTTTCGTGCGCGTCTGCTCGATAAAGGCGAGCGCCTCCCAGACGCCGGGCAGTTCCTCGCCAGGGATATTGAGGCGGGCTGTGGGGCCGAGTCCAATGCCCAGGAAGACGGCGTCATAATCGCGCAGCAACTCGGCGATGCCCGCCCCGTCGACGGGCGTATTCAGTCGAATATCGATGCCACCGATCTGACGCACCTGTTCTACTTCGCCGAGTGCAAACGCCGTGTCATACTTGTACGCCGCGATGCCGTAGGTATTCAGCCCGCCCGCCATCTCGCGTGCTTCGAAGATGGTAACGCCATGCCCGCGTTTTCGAAGCTCGTGCGCGCACGTGAGCCCGGCCGGGCCGCTGCCGATGATGGCGACGCGCCGGCCGCTGTCCGGGCCCGCCCGGTAGAACTGAATGCCCCGTGCCTTCGTGGTGTCGCACGCATAGCGCTGAAGCCGCCCGATTCTGACGGGTTCGTGCAGCAGCGTATGGTCCACGCAGGCGCCCTCGCAGAGGACCTCGGTGGGACAGGCGCGGGCACAGGAGCCGCCAAAGATGTTGGCGTTGAGGATGGTCTCCGCGGCTCCGACCGGATTGTGGTGAAGGATCTGCCGGATGAAGCTGGGAACATCAATGTCGGTCGGACAGGCCCGCGTGCAGGGTGCGTCGAAGCAGAAGAGGCAGCGCGAAGCAGCGGCGACGGCCTGATCTGGCGTGTAAAGCGGTTCGAGTTCGGCAAAGCCCGGTGGGCCGGCCGCCGTGGGTGTTTCGGGCGTAGGCATGCTGGCGATTATACATTCGCGGGGGTGCGGGCGAGCCGCAGCGGTTCAGAACAGCGGGCCGGGCGGCGGCTTGAAAACCGACCTCCGGATTACCAGTGACGCCCCGGCATGCGTCCGGCACGGCGGCAATCCAAAGGACCCCTCGCGGCTCATTAGTCTGCTCACAAGTACACGATCACCGCAGGAGTTGCAGGGCTCGCGCAATTTCTGCGGGCCGGCTGGTAATGCTGGCGGGCTGCCTACCGCAACGGACATGGCTTCTGGCACCGGCAGCGCGTGGCGGCTACTAGATGTTGTGTGGACATTGCGTGTCCGGATGGGCCGCCGCAGTTTTTCACAGGCCCCCGAGCCTGCGTGAAGGTGTTGGAATGCAAGTAATTACGGGAAACACCCGATAATCGCGCGAAGTTCAGCCGCCTGTGAAAAAAATCACGTAAGTGCGGCATTATCAACATATAGGGGGTGTTTGCAGAATTGAATTGCAGCGCGGCAGGGCTGAAAACCGATAAGACCCATGAGTAGCGGTGTAGAGTCGGCCGGCCCCAAGGCGCAGACTTTGCCCCGCCGGCGCGTTGACCCACGCGACCGCGAAAAAAACGAAAACCTCGGAGTCATTCGCCGCGTAGTGTTCTTCAATCCGTCGCCGTGAAGGACACATTATCGAGCCAGGAAGGCGAACACGACATGAACCAGATTGAGTCAACGGTATTGGGCAGCTCGACGTCGGCCACGCTCCGCCAGTACGTGGAACAGTCGGCGCGGCGTCACGAAGGTCGCGATGCGGCGACGCTTGCGGATGACCGGGTCGAGATCAGCGAATTGGCGACATTCCTCAGTCAACTGGTCGACCTGCCGGACGATCGGGCGCGGAAGATCATCGACATCCGCAGCGCCATCTCGCGGGGCGACTATCTGACTGCCGATAAGCTGGATGTGGCAACGGAGCGCCTGCTACAGGATCTGTAGCGGCAACGCAGAACAACGCACTGACTCGTTCGCAGAACGAACCTGCTTTCCGTTGCATATTCAACAAAACCAAGACGAGTTGTGGCCTCGGCCGGCTCGTCTTGGTTTTTTTGCGGACCTTCGAAAAATCGGGGCGGAGCCCTCCGCGACTTGATCGGGCCAACTTTCCATCGATATCATTGATCGGGCCCTTGCGCGTACCTGGTCGGCCGGCCGGGTCGCGACGCTGGCACCATCGAGAATTCGCCGGACACCTGCCGTGCGCCCGGCGAAACACGGCCCGTGATCGGAGGGGAGTTGCATGTCCATTCGCGCGGCGTCCGCGCTGCCCACAGCGATGTTCTGTTCCTGCGTCGCGCTGGCGATGCATGCCGGCCCGGCCCGGGCGAGCACGGTCGCGCCCATGACGATCCGCGAACTGGCGGACCTCGCCGGGCAGGTGATCGCCGCCGACGTGGCGGCGGTGCAATCGTACTGGCACCAGGCCCGCGGGCGGATCGAGACCCGCGTGACGCTCGCCAACGTCGAATACTGGAAGGGCGAGCATCCCGGCGCGACAAACGCGTTCACACTGGTCGTGCCCGGCGGCACGCTGGGAAAGCGGCAGATGCGGGTTTGCTGCGCGCCTCATTTCGAACCGGGGCAGCGGCGGGTCCTGTTCCTGTTGCCGGAGTACAAAACTTTTCCGACCGTCGGACTGGGGCAGGGGGCATTCCTGGTGAGGCAGGATGCAGCCGGCGTCGATCGCGTCTATGTCGATGGCGGTTTCGCCGTGACCGGCTTCGACGACGATGGCTATCCGCTGCTTACGGCCGGCGGTGACCAGCCGGGCACTCACGCAGCGCAACCAGGCGGACGCGCACCGGCGGCCGCAAAGCGCAGGCACGCGAAGTCCCAGCCCGCCGCCGAGCCCGCGGCTAATTCGCCCCGATGCGTACAGGACCGGCTCCGCGGCAGCTCCGGCCCCGTCGTGCGTGACGCGACGGCCGCGGCTGCCGAGCCCATGACACTCGCCGGGTTTCGGTCGCACGTGCAGCCAATCCTCGATGCCAGCCGCGATCACCAGATGTCGCGGCCTGCCGGCGAACCCCTCCTGGTCAGATTGCAGCCCACGTCGCTGAAGTTGTCACCGCGGCAAAACGCGATAGAGGAGCAGACGCCGGTCGGCGAACCCTCAGCTTCCCGGCGCGGCAAGGGACAAGTCGATGCAGCCGAGCCTGCCACCCCGCGACCGGCGAAGGGCAGGAATCGGCAGCACCGCTCAGAAAAGCCGGAGGCACGACAGTGAAACGGTGCCTCCGCAATGGCGTTGGATTGGTGCTGATCTCGGCGATGGGGCTCTTGTCCCACGAGCGGGCCTCCGCCTTCAGCTGGTTTCAATACGGCCCGTGGGACGTGGTCTGGGTGCCGTCGCAGAGCGTGCGTTATCTGTCGCCCTCCACCTTCCCGCCCGGCAGCGAGACGCACACGCTGATCCTCGAGTCCATGGGCCTGTGGAACATCGTACCCGCCTGCGACTTCACCTATTCATTCATCAATTCGCCCCAGGACTTCGAGATCGACAACTTCGACGGCTTTTCCGACACGGCGGCCGTGCCGGCGGAATCGCTCGATCCCGGCGTCCTCGGTGTGACATACCTGGTGAACGACGGACCGGTCTGGTTCGATATGGATGTGGTGTTCAGCGATCTGCCGGAGGGCGTCGGCTATACGCTCGAAACCAATCCCGACTGTGACGTCGTGACGACACCCACGCCGGCCAACGGGTTCTCCTTTCTCCTGGTCGCGGTCCACGAAATGGGGCACGCCCTCGGCCTTGGCCACGAGCCCCAGGGGACCGAGCCCTCCGGCTTCAACTGGTTCGTCGCGACCATGAACCCGCGCTATCCCAGCGGCGGCCCCATCGGTCAGGAAAACATCGTCGAGCTGCATACCGATGACCGGAACGGCGCGCGATATCTCTATCCGCACTCGGGGCCGTCCGGGCCGCCCTATCGCGATCTGGCCAATGCGTCGTACACGGCCGGGCCGATCGTGGGCAAGGCCGTGCCGGTCTTCTTCTCGCCGACCAGCGCCGGGCCCGGCGCCACGCTGACCATGCGTTCGGTCATCGAGAACTTCGGCACCACCAGCGAATTCTTCGTCGAGCAGGGTTTCTATCTTTCCAGCGACGACTGGATCGAGACCAGCGATACATTTCTGGGCGAACTGGTATGGGACATCGCGTTCGAGGATGGCTTTGACTTCGACGTAGACGTCGAGCTGCCGGAGGACATGGCGGCCGGGACATACTATCTCGGAACCATTCTCGACGATCTCGACGAAGTCGCCGAGGAATACGAAGACAACAATGCCGTGTCATACTGCACGCCGCTGACGATCACCCAGCTCGCGCCCGTCATCAACAACCTCGGCCAGGACGTGACGACCTGCGGACAGCCGTATGTCAGTGATGCCCCCAGCGTGACACACCCGATCAACATGGCGCCGATCAGCTGGAGCCTGGATAATCCACAGCCCGGCATGACGATTCATCCGTCCACCGGCGTCATCACGTGGCCGTCGCCCGTGCCATCGCCGTTTCCCTATCTCGTGTACGTGCGGGCGACGAATGCCGGCGGCACGAGCACGTCGCCGATTTTCATCGGCGTGACCGCCGCGGCGCCCGTGATCTCGCCGATTCCGGATGCGAATCTCACGGTCTGCGCCCAGTCGTACACCGGCCCCGTGCCCTCGGTCACCAATCCCGCCTGCATGAACCCGATCCTGACGTGGTCACTGGACAGCGGACCGCCGGGCATGACGATCAACGTCGGCACCGGCGTCGTATCGTGGCCGAATGTGTCGCCCTCGCCGTCGCCGGTCACCGTCACCATCCGGGCCACCAACCCCGTAGGCAGTGGTACGCGGTCGTGGCAGATTTCCTTCACGGGCGGTGATGTGAATGGCGATGGGTTTGTGTCGACTGCCGATGCACCCGCGTTCATCGACGTGCTGCTGGGCGACAATCCCGCCGGCACGGCGGCAGCCGACCTGAACTGCGACGGCCTGGCCGACGGCCGCGACGTGCAGCCCTTCGTGGAATTGTTGACCGGAATCTAAGCGGCAAAAAACGAATAGCTACGAATCTGACGGGCTGCTCATCCTGCGGTTGTGTTTCGCCCCTCTGCGCGAGGGAGCGGTCATTTTGCCGGAATTCTGGCGGAACGGTGAGCACACCTAATGGGTAGCAGAAAGGTTGCCGGCATTGCGTCCGCGCCGGGCGATGTCCGTCACGTAGTACTCGGCGCGCCTCAGCGCGCCCCGGATTGTCCCGGATTGTCTCACCATTTTTTTTGGTGAGGCGCCTCACCGGTACGCCGCGATGGAGTTTTTGATGACTTGTCCGACAGGTGTTGGAAAAAAATTTCAATAAATCTCGGCTGGTCGATTTCGTGGGCACCGGGAGAGTGCAAATCCGGCCGGGACCGGGTAACTCCCGAATTCCACGATGAACCGGGAGGAGCCGACAACCGGCAAAGTGTTATCGGGCATCTCGGATCGGAATGGCACGCGCACCCGGCAGGTAACGACAACACGCGCCCGTGCGTAATTGCACGTGGCATGACGCCGCCGCTGTATTACAATGTAATACCGGCGGCTGGGCCGCTGCAGATTGCTTTTTCGCACGGGGCAACCACACGTGATCCGTCGGCACCTGATATGTCTGTCGTGCGCCATGCTCCTGGGAGCGGCAGCGTGCGATTCACCCGCCCCTTCGAGCGATGACGACAACGACCGATTGCGCGTCGCCGTGTCGATCCAGCCGCAGGTGTTCTTCGCCAAGCAGATCGGCGGCGATCGCGTGCTCGTGCATTCGCTGCTGTCCCCCGGACAGTCGCACGGCGCGTTTGATCCTTCACCCAAACAGGTGGCCGAGATCGCCCGTGCCCGGGCGTTCTTCCGCATCGGCGTTGCATTCGAAGGCCCGCTGATCGAGCGCTTGCGGGACGTCGCGCCCGGCCTGGAAGTGGTGGACACGCGCGAGGGAATCGAGCTGCTGCACATCGAGGGACACGAACACCACCACGACGAGCATACCGATCATGTCTGCGGCGACGGCGAACTCGACCCGCACGTCTGGCTGGACCCCATCCTGGTGCAGTCGCAGGCGCGCACGATGGCGGCGTCGCTGTCGCGGCTCGATCCCGGCCACGCCGCCGAGTACGAGCGGAACCTGGCCCGCTTTCTCGCCGAGCTGGACAGGATCGACGCCCAAGTACGAGACGTGCTGGCGCCCCACCGCGGGCGCGCATTTCTCGTCTTTCACCCGTCGTTTGCCTACTACTGCCGCCGCTACGGGCTCGAGCAGGTGGTGATCGAGACCGGCGGCAAGGAGCCCAGCCCGCGGCGGCTGGCCGAGTTGATCCAGCAGGCGCGCACAGTCGGCACGAAAACCGTCTTTGCCCAGGAGGAATACTCGGCGGGCAGCGCGCAGGCAGTGGCGGAAGCGATCGGCGGGCAGGTCGTGCGCCTGGCGCCCATGAGCTCGGATTGGCAGAACAACCTGCTGCAAATGACCCAGGCCATTGCCGCGGCACTCGCGGCGTCGCCGCCGACGACGAACGGGGCAAATAACAATGGCTGAAACCGCGACGCACCAGCACGTGCATGCAAGGGGATGCTGCGGCTCAGCCACCGCCGACATTCCGTCGGCCGCGGTGCGCTTTCGCGATGTGAACTTTGCCTACGACGAGACGCCGGTGTTCAGCGCACCGGTCACCTTCGGAATCGCACCCGGGGATTTCGCCTGCGTCGTGGGGCCCAACGGCGGCGGCAAGACGACGCTGCTCAAACTGGTTCTCGGCCTGCTGCGACCTAGCGCCGGAAAGATTGAGGTCTTCGGCGAATCGCCGGACGCCTGCCGCGAACGGCTGGGCTACATGCCGCAGCATGCGCTGCTCGATCCCAAGTTCCCCGTCACGGTGCAGGACGTGGTGCTGATGGGGCGGCTGCGCCGGCGTGGACCGTGGCTGCGATACGGCGGAGCTGACGTGGAGCGGGCCGGTGTCGCACTGGATCGGGTGAAGCTTTCCGAAAAGCGACTGCACCCATTCGCGTCGCTGTCGGGCGGCCAGCGCCAGCGGGTGCTGATTGCCCGGGCGCTGGCATGCGAGCCGGAGCTGCTGCTGCTGGATGAGCCGACGGCCGGGCTGGACGTGGCGGCGCAGGACGATCTGTACGAGCTGATGCACGAATTGAACGCGAAGATGACCATCTTCATGGTCTCCCACGATCGCAGCTTTGTGTCCAAGTTCGTAAAGACGGTGATCTGCGTGAACCGCCGCGTGGATGTGCACGCGACCGGGGAAATCGCCGGTGAATTCATCAGCGAGATGTACGGCCGGGACATGCGGATGATTTTGCACGACCACAAGCATCGGTGAAAAGGGATAAGGGACAAGGGACAAGGGATATGGGATAAGCGATATGGGACAGGGAACGGTAGACGGCAAGGGATCAGGATGGTGGGCTGCCGATTCGTGCATCCCCTTGCCCCATGTCCCTTATCCCTTACCCCTATTCCACCGTTATGGCCGAATTCTTCCACGTCATTCTGGAGCCGGGATACGGATTCCTGCGGGTCTCGCTGCTGGCCTGCCTGCTGGTCAGCGTCGCCTGCGGCGTCGTCGGGGCCTACGTCGTCACGCGGCGGATCACCTACATCGCCGGCAGCATCTCGCACTGCGTGCTGGGCGGCATGGGCGCGGCGCGGTACCTCCACGTCGAGCACGGCTGGAAGCATCTCACGCCGCTGATGGGCGCCGCCGTCGCTGCCATCATCGCGGCACTCATCATCGGCTGGGTGACGTTGCGGGCAAAGGAACGCGAGGACACGGTCATCGGCGCCCTGTGGGCCATCGGCATGGCCATCGGCGTCCTGTTCATTCACAAGACGCGGATCAGCAGCGAAGACCTGATGAGCTATCTCTTCGGCGGCAGCATCGTCATGATCCGCACCGTTGATTTATGGCTGCTGGCGGGTCTGAATGTCCTCATCGTCGCGGTGGTGGCGGTGTTCTATCAACAGCTGCTTGCTGTCTGCTTCGACAGCGAGTTCGCCCGCCTGCGCGGCCTCTCCGTCGAGGCCTATTACCTGATGCTGCTCTGCCTGACGGCGCTCACGGTCGTGCTGCTCATCTCGGTGGTGGGCATTGTCATGGTCATTGCGCTTCTCACGCTGCCGGTGGCCATTGCCGGGCAGTTCTGCCGCACACTGCTGCAACTGATGCTCACGTCGGTTGTCCTGTGCATGCTGCTCACGTCGGCCGGACTGGCGATCAGCTATGGTCCCTATTTGCCGGTGGGGGCGACGACCATTCTGCTGGCCGGCAGCGCCTACCTGGTGGTTCTGGCGGGCCGATGGCTGCTGGTGCGGAGGCGGACGGCGCAGGCGACAGCTCCGGATGCCCCGGATCGCATGGGGCCGTGACCCATCTGCGCGGTGGAACAGCCCGCGGCAAACGGCATACCACAGTCTAAACCGAGAGACATATCTGCCGGGCCGGTCATTTCCGACATGGGCGTTCTCGCCTGAAGCATGCAATCTCGGACGCGAGAACGAGTAATAGACGAAGGGAACCGCAGCCGATACGCATGCGTCAAACGGGTATTGCATTCCCGCGCGGCACGCGGCGCAGAGCTGCATCGCGGCTCCCCGCCGGCCGCGCGGCGCGTGTTATCCCTTGTGTGACATGAGGTTCGGGCTGTTAACAACGGAGCTGCCGCCATGCCGTCTGCATCCTGCCGACCGGTCGTATTCGCCTTCTTTCTGGCATTCGCGATTCAACTGTGCGCTGCGCCGCCGGCGCGGGCTCAGGAATCGTCAGACCGGCGATTATCCGCGGATGCCGCCATTAACGACGCATTGTGGCGGCGGGAATACGACCGGGCAGTGGAGCTGATCGATCAGGCGCTTCCCCAATCCGAAGGCCCTGCCCGCGAGTACCTGATGTTCCGCCGCGGCGTGGCCCTCTACTACCGGGGTGATCACGCGGGGGCCATTGCGCAATTCAATTCGCAACTGGAAGCCTTCCCGGATGGGCCGTGGGCCCACAAGGCCAGGTTCAGGACGGCGGATGCCCACGTGGCCCTGAAGCAGTTCGCCGAGGCGGAGGCCATCTACGCCAAACGCGTGCGCGAGCTGGTGGGCGACGGGCGCAAGTCGGAGATTGCGCGAGTTTATCTGGAATTTGCGGACGAGTATTTCGCGCCGAAGGACACGTTGGCGAAGCCCGATTATGCCAAGGCCCGGGCCTTTTATGAAAAGGCGCTTGAACTGGAGCCGGGCGGCGCCCTGCTGGACGATCTGCGCTTCAAACAGGCGCAGTGCATGCAGAAGCTGGGCCAGCATGCCGAGGCGGCGCAGCACTACCAGGCCTACCTGCTGATCTACGACGAGGACTTCCGCAAGCTGCACAAGATGAGGAACGCCGGCGCGCCGCTGCCGGATGCCGCAGCGTCTCCGGGACGGCACCGCGCCGAGGCGCGGCTCGGCCTGGGCGAGTCGCTACTGGCTGCGGGCCAGGCGGTCGAGGCCCGGCGCGTCCTCCAGGACTTGATCCGCCAGCTCGATGACGCCGAGGCAGCCGCCGCGGATGTGCAGCCGGTCTGGCTGGCGGCCCACGTCCAACTGGCGAAGACCTACGGCATGCCCACCCCCGGCAATGCGCTTCATCTCACGCCCGGCCTCGACGCGCTGAAGCGCATTCTGGATACGCATCCGGACGCCAAAGAGGCCGCCCAGGCCGCGTTCGACATCGGCAAGGCGCTCGCGCATCTCGGCCGACACGACGCGGCCATCGCTGCCTACCGGGCGCTCATCGATCGCGATGCGATCCGCCCCGGCGACGACGAGACCCGCAAGCTGGCTGAGACGCTGTCGCAGGAGGCGATGTTCATCATCGGTCAGCTCTTCTTCTCTCAGAAGAAGTATGCCGACGCCATCGGCACCTGGAACCAGTACATCGCGAAGTATCCCAGCGGTCCGCACTGGTCCGATGCGCAGAAGGCGATCGTCGATGCCGAATTCGCGATCGGTCAGGATGCCCGCCAGGACAGGCGGTACGACGATGCGCGGCAGGCCTGGACCGCATTTCTACAGAAGTATCCGCTGGACGCGCGCACGCCCGCGATCATGTACGCCTTCGGGGAGATGTCGTACGAGGAACAGGCGCTGCGCGAAAAGAAGGATGGCCCGCCGCCGGTCTGGAACGAACCGATTGCGCATTGGGCAAGGCTGGTCAGCAAGTATCCAGCGACCGAAGAGGCGGGCATGGCCCAGTTCCGCATCGGGCAGACGCTGGAGGAGAAGGTCGGCGATCTGGAAGCGGCCGTCGAGGCCTATCGCAAGCTGACGTGGTCGAGCCACGCCCCCCGCGCCCAGAAGCGCATCAATGAGATGAAATCGGTGCGGCTGGACGTGGTGACCGAACGAGTCTATCGCACCGACGAGCCGGCCCGCATCCGGGTCGACGTTCGCAACATCGACACGCTGACGATCAAGCTCTACCGCATCGACATGGAGGACTATTTCAGGAAGGACCACTCGCTGGCCGGCGTGGAAAACCTTGATCTTCTGCTGATCGATCCGGACAAGTCGTTCGACGTGCCGGTGACGGACTTCGCGGCCTACCGCCCGATCACGCAGGAAATTGAAATACCGTCCGACGGGGCCGGCGTATTCGCCGTGTACGTATCCAACGAGAAAAGCACCGGCGGTCGAGAGGACGGCACGCCGACGCGTCTGGAATCCACGACGCTGCTGCTGCGCAGCGACATCGATATCGCGGTCAAGAGCTCCCGTAACCAGGTGCTGGTGTTTGCCCAGGACATGCTGGCGGGCGCGCCGGCCGGGGGCGTGCGCATTCTCGTATCGAACGGCGAAAAGGTCCTGCTGGAAGGGAAGACCGGCGACGATGGCGTCTGGACGAAATCGTCAAAGGACATTCGCGACGCCGAGCGCCTGTCGGTGTTCGCCGTGCGCGAGGGCCATATCGCTGGCACCGGCCTGAACCTGGGAGGATTGTCGTTTGCGAAGGGTCTGCGGCCGCGCGGCTATCTCTATACCGATCGTCCGGCATATCGGCCGGGCGAAGGCGTCAGCATTCGTGGAATCCTGCGCGAAGTGGACAACGGGGCCTATACCCTGCCGGTGCAGCCCGAGGACAAGCGGCTGCAATGGATGCTGGACATCATCGACCCGCGCGGGCGCGCCCTGGTGACCGAACCGATCGTGCTGACCGACTTCGGTTCTTTCGCGGCGAGCTTCCTGGTGCCGCAGGATGCGACCGTCGGCGACTACAAGCTGATCGCGCGCCGCGTCGAGGGGCCGACGTTCTCGTCGACCTTCAGCGTGCAGACGTACCAGTTGCCCAAGGCGTTCCTCTCCTTCGACTTTGCCGAGCGCGTCATCCTGCGCGGCCAGCCGATCAAGGGGGCGGTCGTCGCCAAGTATCACTACGGCGAACCGGTCGTCGGCAAGGTGATCGAATATGCCATGAGCCTGCCGACCGGCGACGTCATCCGGCGCAGCGGCGTGACGGACAGCGACGGCCGCGTTTCATTTGAGTTCGACAGCACGACGCTGCCCGAGGAAGGGATGGCGAGCTTCAACGCGCGGCAGGCCGATCTGGACATTGTGGCCGGCGATGCCGTGTTCGTGGCGGTTCGTGCGTTCACCGCCGAGATTTCGACCCTTCGCGATCTGTACCTTGCGGAAGAGCCGGTCGAATTCACCGTCAAGACAAAGAATCTCAAGGGCGAGCCGATCGTCCAGGACCTCACGGTCACGGCACTGCTGCGCACGCGCAGCGACGGCCGCTGGGCGGAGACGCGGATTGAGTCGGTCGACGTGAAGACGGGCAGGGATGGTACCGCGCGGGCCAGCGTGCGGCTGTCGAAGGGGGGGCAATACCTGCTGCGTGCCGAGGGCAAGGACCAGTTCGGCCACGCCGTTTCGGCAGAAGCCGCGCTGACGGTCTCCGACGACGACGACCAGACGCGGCTGCGCCTCTTCACGGAAAAGCAGCACTTCAAGGTGGGCGATGCGATGACGCTGGACGTGCACACCCGCATCGAGCCGCCGATCGCGAAGGACAAGTCGCGCAAAAGCGCGGCCGACCGGCGTGACACGTTTCTGGCACTGGTGACGTGCGAAGGCGAGACGATTCTCTCGCATCGCATCGTGACGCTGAAGGCCGGGCACAACCCGGTCGAGCTCGCCATCGGCAACGAGCACTTCCCGAACGCGACCATCGGCGTGGTTGTCATGTCCGGCGGCCGGCTGCACGAGGCCTCGCGCGAGTTCACGGTCGAGCGCGAACTGCACGTGGCCATCCAGACCGACAAGGCGACCTATCAGCCGCGCGAGGAGATGGCAGTCGAGCTGACGGTGACCGACCAGCAGGGCAAGCCGGTGTCGGCCGAAGTGGGGCTGGCGATGATCGATCAAGCGCTGCTCACGCGCTTCCCGGATGCGACACCCGGCATCGTGACATTCTTCCAGGAAGGCGCGCGACGCAGCGCCGGCTGGCGGACGCAGTCGAGCTGCACGTTCCGCTACAACGCCACGACGCGGGCGATGGTGACGGAAGTGCTGGATGAAGAGTTGCGTCTGGCGGACGCGATAGGGGAACGCGAGGAATTCGACATGGCCGCTGCCGGCCTGCTTATGGAAGGACTCCGCGGTTTCGCCGATGCCAGCGCGCCGGCCAGCGCAGCCCCGGCGCCGTCCGAGCAGGTGATGCAGCGTCGAGTGGAGACGGCGCAAGGAGAAGTGGGAGGCATCGCGGGTGGTCAGTTTATGGTGGGCCGCGAGCGAGTCGGGCAGGGATTGTTCGGCGGCGGCGGGCAACAGCAGGAGAACGAGTCCGACGACGAAGAGCGTCATCAACAGCAGCTTCGTGTGGAAGCCCTTGAGCTGAAGAAGTCCGCGGCCGAAGACATCAAGGGCAGGGTGTTCTATCTCGGCCAGCAGTTCAAATTTAACGACGATCTCGCCAACAAGCAGGTGGTCTGGGAGCTGTGCGAGGCGGTTCGCAATGCCCCGCCGCGCACATACTATCCCGAAGTCGCATTCTGGCATCCGCGCGTCGTCACCGACGAGAACGGCAAGGCGACGGTCAAGATTGTCGTTCCCGATTCGAGCACGACGTGGCAGATCATCGCCCGCGGCGCGACGAAGGAGACGATCGTCGGCCAGGCGCGGGCCGAGGTGGTGAGCCGCAGCGATTTCCTCGTCGATCTGCTCACGCCCGCCACGCTGGTGGCCGGCGACAAGACGCAGCCGCGGGCCCAGGTGCATTGCCTGGTGGACGGCGTCGCGTCCATAGACGTGGTGCTGGAACTGACGGCCGACGGCAAGACGCACGCGAAGCAGTCGAAAACGGTCAAGGTCGACGCCAAGGGCGTGTACGACGTGGTCTTCGATGGTGTCGAGGTTCCTTCGGCGGCGAAATTCGTGGCGACGTGCAGGGCCCAGGCCACGCCGGCGCCGAATGCGCAAGCGCGGGCCTTGAACGATGAAGTCAAGCGCGACATTCCCGTCAGGCCGTGGGGCATGCGGATCGAATCGCACGCTTCGGCGGTGGCGGCAGACAGCGATTACATCACCATCAGCCTGCCGGAGGACCTGGGGAACGGCGGCTATCACGATCGACATATGACGATCGCGGTGGGGCCGGGCCTCCAGCGCTGGCTGATCGAAGAGGCACTGGAGCGCGGCCCGCGCTGGGAGCACATCGACGTCCGGCTGCGAAGCTGGGAAGTGGCGCCGCCGCGCACGCATGCTGACAATGCGGCGGCACTCCTGGCGGCGCTGTACGCGTCGGATTACGTGCGCAGCCTGGCGGCGGCCGGCCGCGGCACCGGCGCCGACGCGGGGCTGCTCGGCGGGCGCATCAGCGGCCTGGTGGCGCAGCTTATCGCCTCGCAGAACGACGACGGCGGATGGGCCTGGTGCGGCCGCGGGCATGCATCCGATCCCTGGACGACGTCGTACGCCGCCTGGGCGCTGGGCAAGGCAAATGCGTCGGGCCACGTCGTCGCGCCCGAGGCCCTGCGAAACCTGTCGGCCTATCTGAAGAAGGTCTTCGCCGATACCCACGCCGCCAACACGGAGATGAAGGCGGCCGTGCTGCACGGCCTGTCGTGGATCGAGGAGATCGACTTCGGCCACGCCAACCGGCTCTTCCGCAACCGGCAGTCGCTGTCGAACTCGGCCATGGCGCACCTGGCGCTCGTCTTCGCGCGGATCGACCGCCGGGCGATGGCCTCGGAAGTGCTGGCGGAGTTGACGCAGCGGATGAAGACGAAAAAGCTCGGGCAGCACACCTGCAAGCGCCTTCCGGCCAGCGACAACGCTGCCTGGATGCAGAGCGATCTGGAAGTCACCGCGATGGCACTTCTGGCGCAGCTCCAGGCGGATGCAAGCGCGGAGATCGTCAAGCCAATGGTCAATTTCCTGGCGGGCAGCGCACGGGCCGAAGGCTGGCGGCCCCACAAGGCCAAGGGCGCGGTGGTGGCGGCACTGGCGACGTATTACGCCGGCGCGAAGGCCGAGCAGGCGAACTTCCGGCTGAAAATAGCCGTGAACGGCAAAGTCGTGCGCGAACTATCGTCGCAGGACGCCAACGAGCCGCTCGTGCTCAGTGCGGATGCGCTGTCGGATGGCAGCCAGCGGATTGATTTCACCTTCGACGGCCGCGGCGAGTATGCCTACGCGGTGACACTTTCGGGCTTCGCGCGCGAATTCCCGGCCGAGAATGCCGGGCGGGCCACCGGGCTGCATGCAAATGCCCGCCTCTACGCGCCGCCGCTTCGCGAGTACAAGGGGCGTCCGGTCCCGCGCGGATTCAGCGTGGCCGCCGATTACAACAGCTTCACGAACCGCGCAAAGCACGTGCGGCAGGCCGAAGTGATCCAGGTGCAGGTGAACCTTGGACGGCACTTCCGCAGCGGCATGCGCCCCGACACCGACTTTGATTACGTGGTCGTGCAGGAGGCGATCCCCGCGGGCTTCCGCCTGCTGACCGAAACGCTGAGCGGCCAGCACTTCGCCTACGACTACACCGACAACGTGTTGACGCTCTACTACGGCACGCGCGAACACCTGGGCACGATTCAGTACCAGCTTGTGGCAACGACGCCGGGAACCTACCGCGTGCAGCCGACGATCGTGCGCAGCCTCTACAAGCCCAACCGGTTCAACCTGTCGAAGGCGAGCGAGATCGCAGTGATCGAACGCGACGCAAATAATCCCGACGAGTATCGCCTGACGCCGGACGAACTGTATGCCCTCGGGCGCATGCACTTCGACGATCGCGACTTCGCGGCGGCGGATGAATACTTGAGGCAACTGCTGGCGGGCGACTGGATCGTGCGCGACGATCCCTATCGCCAGTCCGTCCGCATGCTGCTGACGTGCGCCCTGAGACGCGACGCCGCCGAGGCGATCGTCAACTATTTCGAGATCCTCAAGGAGAAATATCCGGAGCTGTTCATTCCCTACGACGAGATCGTCCGCGTCGCCGACGCCTACAGCCGGACGGGCCAGCACGAACGCGCCTACCTGGTCTACCGTGCCACGGCCGATGCATCGTTCGTGCGCGAATCGGCCGTCGGCGGTGTGCTTCAGGCCGAGGGACGCCTGCTGGATGGCATGGACTTCCAGGCGCGCTTGTGGCGCGAGTATCCGGACACGCCCCAGGTATCCAGCGTGTACTTTGCCGTCTCTCAGGCGCTCTACGCGGCAGCCGATCGCGCCCGCTCGCTGGCGCCTCGGCGGACGGCCGATGCCGGCAGTGCCAAATCGATGACGCGGACAAAGCTGATCGCCGAGGCCATCGAGCACATTCGAACCTTCCTGGCCCTGTATCCCGAGAACCCGACGTGCGACGAGGCGTCGTACTCGCTCGCCAACGCCTGGCTCGATCTGGACAGCTTCCAGACGGTGATCGCCCTGGCACAGCGCATGATCGAGCTTTATCCGAAAAGCAAGTGGGTGGACCAGTTCCGCTACATGCAGGCCCTGGCACACTTCCATCTGGGGGAATTCGAGAAGGCGCTGAAGCTGGCGCAGCAGGTCGCCGAGTCCACGTTCGTGGATGAGCAGGGCGTCGTGCGACCGAGCCCCAACAAGTGGCTGGCGCTGTACATCATCGGGCAGATCTATCACGCCCGCGGCGACACGAAGCAGGCCATCGAATACTACGAAAAGGTGAAGACGCAATTCTCCGACGCCGCCGAAGTCGTCACTATCTTCGAACAGAAGTATGCCCGGCTGCCGGAAGTGATGATCTTCCATCCCGATGGCGACGGCTTCCGCGAGTCGGACGAATGGTCGCGCTGGCTGCGCGGTAAGCGCGCGGGCCTGACGGACTCGACCGGGGCGCTGGCCGCGGCGCCCACGACGCCGCCGGCGAAGCACGACGAACCGTTCGTGCAGATCGACTATCGCAATCTGAAGAGCGCGGTCCTTCAGGTCTATCGCGTCGATCTGATGAAGCTGGCCCTGGTGGAGAAAAATCTGAACCAGATCACGGCCGTGAACCTGGCGGGCGTGAAGCCGATGCTGGAGAAGACCGTGCCCCTGGGCGACGGCCAGGACTTTCGCGACAAGTCCGTGCGCGTGCCGCTGGACCTGCCGAGGGAAGTGGAACGCGGGGGCGACGACGCCGCCGGGAGTGCCAGCAGTGCGGCAGGGGCATACCTGGTCATCTGCCGTGCAGGCGAGAAGCTGGCCAGCGGCCTGGTGCTGGTGACGCCGCTTGCCGTCGAGGTGCAGGAGGACATGGACAGCGGCCGGGCACGGGTAACGGTCGTCAATGCGATCTCGCGCGACGCGGAGACCGACGTGCACGTCAAGGTGATCGGCAACCGGATGTCGCGGTTTGTGAGCGGGGAGACCGATCTGCGCGGCCTGTTCGCGGCCGACGGCATCAGCGGCTATGCCACGGCGATTGCACGCGGCCCATTGGGCCACTTCGCCTTCTATCGCAGCGAGCAGGCCGAGGTGGCGATGGCGGCGGAGCGGCTGGCCCTGCGCGAGAAGGGGCGCAAGACGCCGGCCCAGGCGGGCCAGTCCAAGGCGGACTACCGGCAGAACCTGATCCTGGGCAACCAGATGCTTCAATCCGAGAACTGCGACATGCTCGGCAAGGTGTGGCAGCAGAAGGATGAAGGCGTGCAGGTGCAGAAGGCGCAATAGGCTGGTGAATTCGTGATCAGAGCCGGGCCTTCCTCGGCCCGGTTTGCGAGCGCGAGTTGCGTCAGAGCCGGACCGTCCTCGACCCGGTTCTCGCACCGCGCCGCAGAGTACGAGTCAAATCAGCGGTACCCTGCTTCACGGACAGCAAAAGTCCTGGCACTCCTCCTTCGTAAAGCCGGACTGGCTGAACGGAATGAAGCAGGACTGAAGGGATGTCTGGTCCGCGAAGTCCACGTCGCCGTCGCAATCGATGTCGAACTTGCCGCACCCCGGCGGCGTCGGGTTGCCCACGCAGGCGCCGAAGCCCGGCAGATCGGCATTGGAATATTGGCCGTCGTTGTTGCCGTCGGGATCGCAGGTGCAGGGTTCGCCCATCTGGCACGCCGTGCCCGCACCGCCGTTGGCGAAAACGAGAGCGATGAAGAACTCGATATCGAGGCCGTTGACGACAAAGTCGCCATTGACGTCGGCGCAGATGTCGGGGAATTCGGCGAGCAGGGCATCGATGAAGAAGGGCACGTCAAATTCGTCGACATGGCTGGAGGCGTCGACGTCGCCGGGGCAGGTGCCGCAGGCCTGAGCCGGCTTCGCAGGCAACTGGGACAGGAGCGACAGCAGAAATGCGATCGACAAAATGCGCGACATGGGTCTGTGCTCCGGAAATTTGGAAATAATGCCCGCAACCGCAGTGGGTCGGAATGCCTGGAGCGTATCGCGCCAAGCGGGCCCGTTCAAGAAAAGCCTGAAAAAACCAGGGGCTGTCAGAAGAAATGCAGTAGCAGCATTGGTCTGATCGACAAAGTCAGAAGAGCATCCAGTCAGATGAATACGCCAGTGCGACGCGTATAGTTCACCTGCCCGGCGGCAAATCGTCGCATTCCTTCTTCCCGTAGCCGCGGAGCGTGGCATTCAAGATACCGATCGAGGGCTTCCCGCGAAGCGAATTCGTACTGCACGCAGAATTGCCGCGGCCCGTCGGCCGGCGTCTCCAACTGGATCAGGCGACCGCACGCGGCTCCGGCGGCCACGACGTCCGCGATGTGCTCGTTCGCGATCCAGGCGGCCCAAGCCCGGGCCACGGCTGGATCGGCAATGGACGCGTGGACCTCGTAGTAGGCGCGCGTCGCATCCATCACGACACCTTGGCCACGATCATCGTGCGATCATCCTCCTGCGGCTGCCCATCGGAAAAGCCATGAACCGCTTCGATGACCGCGTCGATCAGACCGTCGGCCGTCAGCCGGCAGCATGCCAGGGCCTGGTCCAGCCGCTCGGTGCCGAACATGACGCCCTGCGGGTCCATCGCCTCGGTGATGCCGTCGGTGTAGAAGACGATCTGATCGCCGGGAACGAACGTATGCTCGCTTTCGGTGTACGTCGCCTCTTCGGTGATGCCCATGGGCAGGCTTTGCGCGCCGTCGAGGGCTGCGACGCTGCCGTCGGCACAGCGCTTGAGCCGCGGCGGATTGTGGCCGGCGGAGGCATACCTCAATGTCCGCGTCTTCGGGCAATAGACGCCGTAAAACGCGGTCACGAAGGCTCCGAACCGCGTGGTGTATTGCGCGCAGAGCTGGCGGTTGATGTAGCCGAGCAGCGCGCTGGGCGGCGTGGGATCGCCGGGAAAGGCGTGGCCCAGGCCGTGTGTCAGTGCCATAATGACGGCAGCGGGCGTGCCGTGGCCGCTGACGTCGGCGATCATGAGGCCATAGGTGCCGTCGGTCAGGGGGAAGACGTCGTAATAATCGCCGCCGGCGCGGGCGGATGTCTGGTAGTAGGCGGCCAGATCGAGCGTGGGAATGCGCGGCAGGCTGGCCGGCAGCAGGGCACGCTGAATCTTGCCGACCGCCTGCAATTCGCGGTCGAGCGACTCGTACGCATTCTTGAGCTTGTCGGACAACACCAGCGTCAGCGTGGCCCGGCCGAAGAGATTGCTCATCCACACCCACTCGGGAATGCGCTCGCGATCGAAGGCGCCGGGCTGGTCCTGGGCGATGATCACCATGTTGAGCGACTCGCCCTGGTCGTAGAGGGGAACGGCCAGCAGCGATCGCTGGCCATCGAGATACGCCGCCGCCGGGTCGTCTCCGCCGACGGAAAGTTCGTCGATAAGCCGGGGTTCATTGGCATAAATCAGGTCGGCGAAGAGACCGCCCCTGATGACCGGCAGGCGCTCGGGGAATTCCCACGGATTGACGCGTTCGTTCCAGTCGGAAAAGCGGGTGATCCGGACGTACGGGTATTCCAGGTTGCGGCGCGAGAGGGAGATGCGCCTTGTGGCCGGCAGCAGGTGCTGCACGCGCTTGACGTACGACTCGACCATGGCCTGCGGATCGGTCTGGGTGCTCATCTCGCGCATCATGTCGACGACGTAGTCGAGCCGCTGTTGCCAGGTGGCGTTCTTCAGCCCGAAGATGTCCTGTTGTGCGATCATGCCGCGCCTCCGGTTCGCGTGCCGCGGCCTTGCCGCGCGACAGGCGATCAACTCAAGAACTGCAAAGCGGAATAGTATAGACGGGCGGCAGCGTGGCAGCATTGTCGTTGCCGGATTGGAAGGCACATATTGTCCTTCTCTGTTTCCGCCGCCGCCAGACCCCCGGCAGGCGCCCGGCCGCTCAAAGGCCAAACTTGACGGCCAGGCCGCAGGCGAAGACGACGGCGCCGGCCATGGCATGGTGGAAGCGCTCAAGCCCGGGCAGGCTGATGCGGCCGGCGCCCAAACAGGCGGCGACGACGATCGTCGTCATGGTCAGCAGCGTGGCCGCCCCGAACAGCAGCGTCACCCACACGACATCGCTCATGCTGCCCATGGCCGCGGGGAACATGAGCAGGGGAATCAACGCCTCGCAGGGGCCGAAAAGGAAAATCGTGAAAAGAATCCAGGGCGTCAGCGAAGTTGCGCCTCGAACCTTCGACTCGCCGGCCGAAGATCGTGTTGAAACATTGCCGGCCGGGAGGGCGGCCGGTTCGAATCCGGCGTGCGAATGAAGGTGCTCCTCGTGGTGAACGTGAGGGTGCCGGTGCAAGGTGCCGTCCGTATGGCAATGAAGGTGCTCGTGCGGCCGATTTCTCGCCGCGCGGCGCACGCCCCAGACCAGATAGACCAGCCCAAAGCCGATCAGCAGCCACGCGGCCCAGTCGGCCCTGGCGCTCTCGACGCGCTCGAGCCGCTCGACGCTCAGGCCCAGGGCAATGCCGACGAAGCCCAGGACCACCGACGCCAGCACGTGCGCCAGCCCGCAGGCCAGCGTGATCGCCACCGTTTTCAACAGCGACCAGCGACCGGCGCGCGACATGGCGACAAAGGGAAGGTAATGGTCCGGCCCGACCACGGTATGCACGAAGCCGATGGTGACGGCGGCGACAAACAGTGAATCCGTCGGCATGAAGGCAAAGCCCCTGATTGCGGCGGGCCGAGCGGGTGTTTGCGTCGCCGCCCGATCTCCCATCCAGACACATGCCCGCGCCGATTAAACAGCGCGGCGTCGCAACCGAAGCATGTTAGTCCATCCGTCGCCCGTTCGACAATCAACCCCGGTAAAAAGCAGGACGACCCGGTCACGGAGCGTGAACCGGGCCGTCGGGTTCGGGCAAAATCGAGCGGACGATCAGTCGGCGAAAATACCCTCGGCAATGGATGTCTGTTCGGGAAGCCGATCGATCACGTCTGCCAGCTTTTCGGGCGAGAGCCGCGTGACTTCGAGCAGGGCATCCGGGATGTCCGTGTCGGCCGGCAGGGTGCAGAAGCCCTTCTCGTTGCGGCAGGTGAGAATGTCGGCAATGTGAACGATGGCCGGCAGCTCGCGGCTGTTGGCGGCAAGATCGAGCGGGCGATGGTGATAGCCGATCGTCGTGCACAACGCCGGCGGAAAGCGCCACTTGGTGGCGAGGGCCATGCCAAAGTCCTGGTGATCGGCGCCGATGATGTCGCGCTCGAGCATGCAGAAGTCGCCGCCTTCGCTCTGAAGCCGCGCGATGACTTCGCCGAGCTGCTTGCCATAGACCTGCCGCTCGACCAGTAGCCCCAGATCGCAGATGAGTCCGGCGAGGAAGCTCTCCTCGACCGTCGGGCGCCCCTGGGCGCTGGAAAGCATGCGTGACGCGACGCCGACACCGATCGAATGGCGCCACAGTTCGGCACCGCTGAAGCCGTCGATGGTCGCGCCGGCGCTGAACAGGTGCGTCATCGAGGCCGCGATCGCGATGTTCTTTACCGCGGAAAGCCCCAGAAGCACGATCGCTCGATCGATGCTCGAAATTTGGCCGGGCAGGCCGTAAAACGCGCTGTTGACGACCTTGAGAATGCGGGCCGACAGGGCCGGGTCGTTCTTGATGACCTCGTGGAGATCGCGCGCGGTGGACTTCGGGTTCTCGACGATCTGGATGATCTTGACGGTCACCTCGGGCAAAGTGGCGATTTCGCCAATTTCGGAAAGCGCCCTGGCAACGATGGCCTTTGAGTCCTTCAGTTGTGTCGCCGGCAACATGGTCATCTCCCGTGGCCCGGCCGCCGGGCGGCGCACCTTCGCGCAGCGCGGCCGCAGCTTCCCAACAGTATCGGTCTGGCGGCGGAGGAGATTCAGAACTTAGCGGGAAAGTCTCGACCCGCCCGGCTGTTCCGATTGCGCGGGCTGTTTGCCCTGCGAGCGCGACGCGGGCGCCGGACGAAGCATGTCGGCGGAAAGCGGCACCCCGGCAGGGAGGTCCTCCTGCGACTGCCGGCCGATAACTTCGTCCCAGTGAAGCGGACTCAGGCCGTGGCCCGGCCGCTGTACCGTGAGGTTTTCGGGCGTGAACCGCTCGCCGGCACGGATGGGCCGGGCCGCGACGATGCGGCCGCGGGACAGCGCGCGGACCTGCTCTTCTTCGCCGGTCGTGTGCAGCGCATTCTCTCCCAACAGCGTCTCTGCCCGGCGGGCCGCGTCGACGTAGCGGCGAAAGGCGGCGGGCTCGAGAGAGAAGAAATGGTCCGGCCCCGCGGCGTCACGGTTGAGCGTGAAATGCTTTTCCAGCACGCACGCGCCTGCCAGGACGGCGGCGTAGGAGGTGTTGTCTTCGGCGGTGTGATCGCTGAAGCCGACCGGCACTTGGAAGCGATCCGCCAGTGACCGCACGCGGCCCAGCCGCACGCTGTTCGAATGCGTCGGATAGGCCGAGACGCAGTGCATGAACACCAGCCGATCCGCCGCACCGGCCCGGGCCAGCCGGCCGTGTGCCTGCTCGACTTCGGCGGCGTCCGCGGCGCCGGTCGAGACGATGAGCGGGAGACCGGCGGCGGCGGCGGCATCCAGCAGTGGCAGGTTGATGACGTCGGGCGAGGCGATTTTGAGCATGCGCACGCCGACTTCCTGAACCAGGTAATCGAGCTCGGTCCGGCCGAAGGGCGTCACCAGAAAATCGATCTCCGTCTCGCGGGCCCGGCGATAGAGCGCGACGAACGTCTCGGGCGGGAGCTCGAGCGCCTTGAGCATGGCGTGCTGGTCGGGCGCCTTGGCCCGTTCGAGCTGATAGTCGCAGGCGGCGGCGCCCGGCGAGACCAGCTTGTCGGCCGAAAAGAACTGGAACTTGACGGCATCGGCACCGGCGAGCCTGGCCGCCTCGATCAGCCGCATGGCCAGTGCCGGGCTGCCGTCGTGATTGACGCCGGCCTCGGCGATGATGTAAGTGCGATGGCCATGGCCAACGGGGCGGGACTCGAGATTGACGGCACGCGTGGTCATCGGCGCGGCTCCGGCGGTGAATCACCGGCCTGGGCGGTGGCGCGGCGCAGGAGAATGGCCTCGGCAATCTCAAAATCTTCGGGGCCATCGATATCGACGGTCGGTCCGCCGCAGGCGACGACGGCCCGGCGATCGGCGCCGAAGAAGGCGTGAGGCTCCCGCGGGTCGACCGTGAAGAGGCCGGCGCGCGTCATGGTCAGCACGGCGCCGTCGTGGTAATAGAGCGGCTCCAGGTCCTGCCGGCGGTAAATGCGGTTCGGGCGGAAGGGTGCCATTTGATCGTCACTCAGCCGGTGCAGCCAGTCCGGGTGCTGCTTGTCCACGGGACGAACGCTGCGCACGGAGTCGCAGCCCGTCTGAAGCAAATGGGCCACGGCCCGGTCGATGATGGCGGTCGGCCGCACCGGCACGTTGCCGTACAGGATAACCGCGTGGCTGATTGGATTGGAGCTTTTCTCGATTTCGGCGATGGCGTGGCGGGCGGCGGCATCGACGGTCGCCGTATCGCCGGCAAGCTCGGGCGGGCGGTCGATCACGCGGATGTTCATTTCACGGGCGACGACGGCGGCGGCCGGCAGGTCGGTGGACAGGACGATGCCGTCGAGGAGCGTCGCGTCGCGGGCGTCGTCGATGGTCCAGGCGATCATGGGCCGGCCGGCGATCATCAGGGCATTCTTGCGCGGCAGGCCGCGGCTCCCGGCGCGGGCGAGGATGACGGCAACGACGTTCTTGGGCATACTTTGAACATCGGCGAGGGCTCGGAGCAGGCTTGATGGTGCAGGGCGTGAGCAGGAGCAACGGGATGATTTATCTGGATTACAACGCGACGACGCCGGTTGATCCGGCGGTGCTGGAGGCGATGCTGCCGTATCTGCGGGAGCGCTACGGCAATCCCAACAGCCATCACGCGATGGGTGCGCCGGTGCGCGAGGCCATCGAGCGGGCGCGCGGCGACGTGGCGCGCCTGATCGGGGCCCAGCCCGCGGAGGTGCTGTTCACCAGCGGCGGCACCGAGAGCAGCAACATGGCCATCAAGTGCGCGGCGTGGCGCCGCGAGTCCCGCGGCCGGCACCTGGTGACCAGCGCGGTCGAGCATCCGGCGACGGTCCATCCCATGAAATGGCTGAGCCGGTTCGGCTTCAGCTTTTCGGAAGTGCCAGTGGACCGGCACGGGCTCATCGATCCGGACGACGTGAAGAAGGCGTTGCGGCCGGACACGGTGCTGATCAGCGTGATGCATGCTCAGAACGAAGTGGGCACGATCGAGCCGGTGGAGGAGATCGGGCGGATGGCGCGCGAACGCGACGTGCTGTTTCACGTGGATGCGGCGCAGTCGGTCGGCAAGGTGCCGGTGAGCGCGGCGGCCATGCACGCGGACTTCCTGTCCATTGCCGGGCACAAGTTCTACGGGCCCAAGGGCATCGGCGCGCTTTACGTGCGCCGCGGGGTCGAGATCGATCCGCTCATCCATGGCGCCGCACAGGAGCAGGGCCGTCGCGGTGGCACCGAGAACGCGGCCATGATCGTCGGCCTGGGGGAAGCGGCGCGACTCGCGGCGGAGCATCTGCGGCACGGTGTCGATTCAAGCATGCGCGACGCGCTGTGGGAGGGAATGCGACAAAGGCTCGGCAATCGAGTCGTGCTCAATGGGCATCCGGACCGCCGGCTGCCGACGACGCTGAACGTGAGCTTTCCGGGCTGCGTCGGTGGCGAGATACTCCGGCGGATGTCCGGCGTCTGCGCCTCGACCGGCGCGGCGTGCCATGCCGGTGACGCTAAGCCGTCGCGCGTGCTGACGGCCATGGGCATCGAACGCGAGCGGGCGATCGGGGCGATCCGCTTCAGCACGGGCCGGCCGACCACGATGGACGAGATCGACCAGGTGGTGGCGATGCTGGCCGCGGCACTGCCGTAAAAGCCGGACGGTGAAAGGGGCGCCGGTAGAAGTGCGCGCAAAAAAAAGCCCCCGCCTGGCGGCGGGGGCGTCGAATCAAACGAGGCTGACGGGGCTCGAACCCGCAACCTCCGGCGTGACAGGCCGGCGCTCTGACCAATTGAGCTACAGCCCCGAAAACCGGGGTCATTCGATTCTATTTCGCCGCCGGCGCAGATGCCGCGGGCGAAGACGATGAAACGTACCAATACCCGGCGCGGGTGTCAAGCTGTCCGCCGGCGCCGGCCGGTCCGTAAGTCGATGCAGCCGGTTGAGTTGCGTCAGTAGCCACGGGCGATTCTCCGTCGCCGAAAAGTAGCGATGCTCCGCGATCGCAACGGAAAGTGCTGAAGAGGACGTGGAGGAGCGCACGCGAAGCAGCCACCGGGCGCGCGAGCGATAGCCACGGCAGCGAATGCAAATAACTACTGCATTTTGCCCCACACGACCTCGCTGGCGCTTCGGGTTGGTGTGGGGGCGCCATCGGCCCGAAAGGCTGGGCCAGTCATCCCCACTGAATCAGCCCGGTA
>CAYOZN010000028.1:25251-81130 GCA_964408455.1 uncultured Planctomycetaceae bacterium | reverse complement strand
TCGGCGAAGAAACCGGCGATCTCGACAAGATGCTCACCAAGGTCGCCGACAACTACGACGACGAAGTCGAAACGCTGGTGGCCAGTCTCGTCAGCATGCTCGAGCCGGTCATGGTCATCGTGCTGGGCGGCATCGTCGGCTTCATCGTCATCGCCCTCTTCCTGCCCATGGTCAGCCTGGTCAACGCCCTGACCGGCGGATGAGACATGCACAGAGGATGGCTCGTGCAGGCCGGTCCTGCACAAGCGACAAGAAGGAACGACGTGACCAAGAGTCGCAACAACCAGAAAGCCGGTCGACGCCAGGCCCTCACGATGGTCGAGATACTCGTCGTGATTGCCATTCTGGCCGTCCTGTCCGGCGTGCTGTTGATCAGCATTCGCACGTCCTCCTCGGCCACGCAGCGCCAGGCCGCGCAACAGCAGATGCTCCAGATCGTCACTGCCATCGAGCAATACGCCAGCTTCTGGCCCCGCTGGGAAGAGGGTGGCGCGATCGTGTCCGACAAGGGCTGGCCCGATTATTCTCCCTGGCGCCTGTTCCGCCCCACCGGCGCCGGCGGACCCTACGCGCAGTTGATCAACTTCAACGATGCGCCGACTTATGCGGTTGCCGGCCTCGGCAGCGGCATCGTCGAAGATCCGACGAACCGCCAGCCGGATCGCGTCGAGATCTTCCCGAACGGCGGCGATGTCCTGGGCGCCAACATCTGTCTCGCCTATGCCCTGTCCCAGCCGCGCGGCAAGGGCCCCTACCTTCAGATCAACGATGCCGGCGCGCTGTTTCGCCCGGTGCGCGACGTCGATCCCGGCGTCACCAATCCAAACCTTCCGGAGCACACGCAGTCCAACATCGCCGTCAGGTCCATCCTGCTGGTCGACCCGTGGGGCATGCCTTATCGCTACTTCTGGTACTTCCGGCATCCAAACGCCCACCGTGGCATCCTGCCGATCGCCAATGCCGATGTCTCTTCGTTCGACATCGGTAATCCCGTTAATCCCGCAACGTTCCACCGCGCCGTGGGCTTCGTGCTCGAATCGGCCGGTCCCGATCGCCGCTATGGCAACCTGTGGCAACTCGGCACTCTGAATGACAACGATCGCGATCTGATCGAAGCACAGGACAACCTTATCCGGATCGTGCCATGATGGCGGTCCGGACCGGGAGTTTGCAGGCAATGCGAATGCGTGAGCCAGACATGCCGACCGCCGAACAGGGCGCGCTGCTGACACAGCAGTGGCACGCCAGGCGCGGCCGCGCGTTCACGCTCGTCGAGCTGCTGGTGACGGTCGCGATCATCGCCATCCTGATCGGCGTCTCGAGTTTCGCCATTCAGGGCATGCGCAAGGGCAACATGGCTGCCCAGGCCAAGAATGCCATTCTGGCCTACACCACCGTCGCCCGGAATTACGCCGTCGCCAACCGCGTCGAGACCATGCTGGTCATCAACCCCTACAACGGCCTGTTCGAGCTGTGGCACCTCAATCCGCCGGCCCAAGGCGGCCCGTGGGATCCCTACTCCGAACAGTTCCCCGACGGCTACGTCTTTGCCAACGTCCTCGATGGCGGCGCGCGGCTCCCCACCGACGGCAACAACAAGCCCCTCGTCGCCGTTCACCCCATCGACTTCGCGGAGCCCGGCCGGCCACACGCCCCGGACGAACGCAACGTCGACAATCTCACCTGGGTGGCCTTCTGCTTTGACGAAAACGGCAAAATGGTGACGCGCACGCGGCGAATCGCCACGCGGTCCTATCGCTATCGCAACGGCGATCTTCGGCCCAATCGCAATCGCACCGATGCCGAAAAGCCCGATCTGTCTCTCGTACAGACGCTCGGCTGGCTGGTCGACCAGAACGACACGGCCATTACTTCCACGCTCGGCTTCATTATTTCCGATCGCAACCGCATGGAAGACTACCTGGGCAAGAACCCCACGCCGGCCCAGATTGCCGATCCGGCTGTCGGCTGGCTGGTTGAGCTTCGCCCCGGTCGCCCCTTCTCGCAGTTCGGCGAAACCGTCGCACTGGATCGTTTCACCGGTCAAATGGTGGCGGGAGACAAGTAGCATGGCGCCCATTCGCACCATCATCCTGGCTGCCCCTCGACGCCGCGGCTTCTCGCTGCTCGAGACCACCGTTGCCCTCGCCATCCTCGGCGTCGGCCTCATCATGGTCGCCGCGCTCTTTCCGGTCGCCCTCACACAGCACAAGGAAAGCGTCGAGCGGTCTTACGCCGTCGATATCACCACCAAGGCCGAGGCGATGCTCCACAACGGCATCAACGCCGACATCCTGTGGTTCCATCCCGGCGCCTTTTCCGCCGGTTTCGATTCCCCCTGGTATGTCATGGCCTTTGCCAACATGCCTGTCGGCCAATCGTGGGATGTGCCCTCCTCCCTCGCCTACACCGAACAGCTCAACGACATGCCTGCCTTCACGGCTGCACTGCAATTGTCCGGCACAGCCGTTTTGAGCGATCGCGTTCTGCCCATCAACGACGCCGAGACGTCGCGCATCGCGAACCGCTACCTGTGGTACGGCTTCTATCGCCAGATGGCCGGCGGCAGCAAGGTCTTCTGCGCCGCTATATGCAAGCACGGCCGCAACGACTTCTTCTATCCGCAGTCCATCGACACTGGCATTCCGGTGGATGGCGGCCGATATCACGTCGCCCTGCCCGATCTCATCAACCCGGCGGTGCGCTTCCCGGTGCCCTGGCGCGTGACGCTCTCGCGCGAGCCCGGCTCCCGCATCCTCCGCAACATGCCCGGCTCCACGCCGATCGCGCGCCTTGCGCCGCCCGGCACCAAGATCATGCTCCACGGCCAGTCCTACACCAACTCGAACAATGGCGTGCTCGATTTCCCCGTCGGCCGCATCCTCACCGTGGTTGACACCAACGACAACGATCTGATCCAGGTCCTCGAAGACCTCTCGGATATCCGCGACAGCAGCTCCGATGGTTTCCGGTTCGACGTGTGGGTCTTCCCCCCGCCTGTCAACGGAAAGGATTCGCCGGTCCTCGAATGGAAGGTCTCCCTATGAGCCGTCGCGCCACACAACCTGTGCCCTCGCGAACGCGCTTCGCCTTCACCCTCCTCGAGGTGCTGGTCTCGGTCGCACTGCTGGCCATCACCGTCGCCGCCGTGTCGTCCATCTTCACCATCTCGTCGGATTCCGCCGCCCGCGCCGCCGCCAATGCCGATGTCATGCGGGCCTCGTCCGCCCTGCGCGATCGCCTTTCCGATCAACTTGCGAAGGTGGCCCACGAGGGCCTCTTCATCATCGACAGTCCTAATCCCACGACGCCGCGCGCCGAAACGCTCGTCAACAAGTTTCAGCGCGGCTATCGCCTGCGGCACGATCGCCTGGTCTCGCTGAACATCGGTGACGTGCACGAGTATGTCTCCCATACCGATCCCTTCAAGGGCGATCCGCTCAATCCCACGGCCCGTCCGGCCACCAGTGCCGAGGCCATCGTCTATTTCGGTCCCGGCACGCCGCTGACCGGCGGCCGGCTGACGCCCGCCGTACCCCGGCCGCTCGCCAACGATGCCAATCCGCTCGGTTTTTCGCTCACCGCGCAGGAGTGGTTTTTTATCCATCGCGCCACGCTCTTGCTGAACGAGCGCGATCCGAACAATCCCACGCCCTGGAATCCGCCGAACATGACGATGCTCGCCAGCGGCAACGCCTTCACCATGCCCGCGGCGCTGGTCGTGCCCTACTCGTTCTACTGGCTCGGGCAGATGGATGCCATCGTTTCGGCACCGCCCGCTCTGCCCGCCAGCGTGCAGACCATTTCCCGGCTCATCGCCAACAATCCGCTGACCGACTTCCACGGCACGGCTCCCAACATCGCCGGCCTGTGGGAGCCCAGCTTTGCCCCCAGCACCGTCAGCACCCTCAATCCCAACGATCGCGATTTCTACACGCGCGGCGGCGCAAACTTCATTGCCGGCATGGCCGACTTCCGCATCGAATGGACCGACGGCAAGCAGGTCAATCCGAACGATCCCGACGGACCCGATGACCTGTTGGGCACCTGGGACGACGGCATCGAGCTGCGCTGGTTCGGCCTGCGGCCCGATCCCGATTTCGACGTGTCGGACGCGGTTCTCGACGATCTGTCCAGCCCCGGCGCCGGCACGCCGCCCCTGATCCCTTACATCGCCATCACCAAGCAGGCCTATCTGGCGGCTAATCCCGCCGCTGCCACACCCGACGAACTGCTGGCCTTCGGCGTCGCCCCCGGCTCGCAGAACCAGATCGAGTGGACCAGCCACAGCGGCGCCGACGAGAGTGCCGCCTACCGCGCATTCTGGCGCGCTGACACCTGGCAGCATCGCCCCAAGGCCCTGCGGTTCACCTACCGGATTTACGATGCCGGCAACCGGCTCAAGCACTCGACGACGGTCGACCTCGACCAGGACGGCGACTTCGATCCCGACGACGGCGGCCCCGCCAACGACGACGAACGCCGCGTCGGCATCCGCTACGGCCGCGAGTTTTCCATCGTGGTGCCGATGCGATGACACCTGCGATGCGCCGGCCGAAGCCGGAATTTGAGAACGGGAGTACACGCCCGATGCAACCGTGCACGACGACAACTCGATCGACCGCTGCCCTGACGGGACCGGCCCGCGCGCATCGCCGCCGGCGGCGCGCCTCGGTCATGATCTTCGTGCTGGGCATCCTCACGCTACTGGCCCTCGTGGGCCTCTTGCTCATCGCCAAGACGCACGGCGAATTCCGCCGCGTTGTGCAGGACTCGAACGCCACTTCGATCGAGGCCGGCGCCGACGGCGCCGTCCGCCAGATCAGCGACATTCTCCGCAACGACGTGCTTGGCGATCTGGCTCTCAGCATCGGCGATCCCAATCGCCCGCTGTCGGGCAACGCGCCATTCCCCTCCGTCGTAAATCAGCAGGGTCTGCGCGAGAACAACGAGCCGTGGGACAAGCCCGGCATTCACGATCGCTGGCTTGCCGATCTGCTGCCCCGCTACGTCGGCACCGTCGCCGTCAACAACGGCGTCGCCACCGAATTCGAACAGGACGTGCTGGTCTGGCCGCACGTCTCCTATCCCGGCATCGATATTCTGCTGCCCACGGCCTCCAATCCGTTCGTCTGGGCCGACAACTTCCGCACCCCCGGCGCAGGGCTGGTGCAATATGGCCAGTTCCCTCAGCTCGAGCACATCGGCATCATCCAGACACCCGTGGTCCAGACGCCCGGCACCGTCTTTTCTTCGACCGGTTTCCTGCCGACGACGATGATCCCGGGCTCCACGACCAACGTGAGCATTCGTCTGGGCCGGTCGATCTGGCAGCATGCCGATCATGGCACCGCATTGGCGTCGGCCCTGGCTTCCGGGGGCGTCGTGCCCGGCCTTCAGCCGCAATTCCCCTACTTCGATACCAACGCGGACGGTGTTCCCGATCTGTACGACGCCGATGGCGACGGCATCCCCGATTCGCCGATCAGCTTCGTCCTTCAGATGGATACAGCCGATCCCAACGGCCCCGGCGCGCTATATGCCGCCGTCCGCATCGTCGACCACGCCGCCATGCTGGACCTGAACGCGGCCTCGGCCATGGTCCAGCCGGATGGCTCACTCACCTTCGACGAGCAGATGTCCTGGCACCAGCGCCGCGGCCGCAGCGCCACCGAATTCTACATGGACGGCGTGCTGCACCGGGATGACTGGCTGGAGGCCAATCGTGCCGGCAACGCCATGGCCCGCCGCGACAACAGCGCCGCGCCCGATCCGCTGTTCTACGACGCCGACGTCGTGCGCCGCACCCTGATCGGCGGCCGGCCGCAGACGCTCCGCCAGTACTTCCCCTTCGATCTCCGCGAAGAGTCATCCCTGCGGCACCGCTTCATGCTCGTACCCTACGATCGCATCGGCGAGAATGCCGCCGTCGCCGGCGATTACAGCAATCTCGACCGCGCCCTGCGCAACACGCTCCTCTGGAACCGGTCCGTCGTCGACAATCCCAACTCGATGGCCTACAGCTACGACGATGCACAGTCGCCGCGCTGGAACCGCTTCAACTTCGACTATCAGCCCGCCGGCGTCGCGGGCACCTACGAGGGCTACACCGACATCAACAATCACATCGGCGCCCGCAAGCTGCTCGACGAGGACGAGTCGTGGTTCGTCCGCCGGCCGCTTCTCACCACCGCAAGCCGCGCCGTCCAGATGCCGCCCAACATCCTGTCCGGCACCATGCCCAGCGTGGTCGTCACGCCCGGCCCCAACGACACGGCCCTCGATATCCGCCTGCGGCAGCTCTGGGCCCTCGGCATGAACTGGCCGGTGCTGATCGACGCCGCGAGAAATCCCGAGCTGGCATCCGATCCCGCCATTCCCACCGGCGGCGGCTCGCTCTTTGGCCGTTTCATCGTCGATTCCTCGGCCGGCGGCGTCCGCTTCCCGGCCGAGTGGGCGCGCGTCAATCCCGTCGATCTCAACATGAGCAATCCGGCCGACGCCGTCTCCGCCCGGGCCGACTTCGTGCGCTTCGCCGCTGCTGCCATGTTCCTGGCACTTGACGGCGTGCCGAGCGTGCAGGGCGTGCCGCTCAACAGCCCCGTCATCAGCGTGCCCATGCGCGAGTACTTCGCCTGGCAGTTCGCCGCCAACCTGGCCGACTATCGCGACAGCGACAGCGTGCCCACCATCGTCCAGTGGCCAAACACCAATCCGCCGCTCTTTGTTTTCGGCGTCGAGAAGCAGCCCTTCTTCACCGAGGCCTACGCCCATCTCACCGTCGGCGATTCGTCCGCTCCGCCTTCGGGCCCCATCGGCACCAATCCCGGTCCCGGCGGAACCGGCCCGGACCAGTGGTTCTACGCCTTCGAGCTGTTCGTGCCGCCGGGTTGGGTGCTCTCCACCGACAATCTCTACTTCCGCCGGCCCGACCTGCCCAACACGTTGTTGCCCCTCAACACGTTCCTCCAGGTCACCAACAACCTGCCGGCCTCCACGCTGGATGGCGGCCCGGTCGATATCAACGCCGTCGCCGATGCCGATCACGGTACCTATTACGTGTTCTGCGGCAACAGAAGCGCCGCACCGGCCTCCATCATCAACGATCCCACCTTTCAGGCGCGCGGCTTCTTCAACGACGGCCTGACCATCGCCAACGACGGCGGCGGCGCGCTCGAGCTGGTCTGGTCGCCGACCGGGACGTTCGACGATCCGCTGAACCACGTCCTCGACCGGATCGATCCCGCCAACTCCGGCGGCAGCCTTGCCGGCGATACGCCCAGCGGCGCCGGCAGCTGGGCCCGCCGCCCGCCCGGCAATCTGCCGCCCGGGACGCAGCGCGGCTTCTCCCTTCGCCGCAGCACCAAGGGCTGGCGCTTCACCACCGCCTGGCAGGTCTATTCGGAGTCGCTGGTCGGCGGCCTTCCCGGGGCCGGCGGCGTTCCTCACAACCGCTCCCTGGGCAGACCCAACGATGTGCTCAACCAGCTGAACGACAACATCCCCGAGTCGGTCTGGCCGGCCCTGACCAATGCCGCCACCGCCAACGGCGAACCGTTGTTCCCCACCAGTGCCAACACGCTGGCGCCCGGCTTTGCCTCGGGCCTGCCGTACGAGGCATTCGACTCCGTCGGCGAGCTGGGCAAGCTGTTCATGATCGGCGCCGTCGACAGCGTCATGGCCACGGCATTCGGCGCGGCCGCCGAGGACCTGGCCCCCACCGACGTCCTCGCCCGTATCCTGAACAACGCGGCCCCGGGCGATCTTCCGCCCAACACCGAGGATCGCGTCGCCGCCGGCCGGGTCGACTTCTTCGGCGCCCGCCGCGTCGGCAGCAGTCCCAGCGCCCCGTGGACCTGGCGCCTGTTCGACTACTTCACCACCAGCAGCCACCTGTTCGACGCCATTGATAACGACGGCGACGGCCTCTTCGATCTGGACGATCCCACCGAGGCCGCGGACGTTCGCTTCGCCCGTGCCGGCCTGCCCAATCTCAACACCGCCCCGGCCACCGTCCTGCGCAGCGGCCCGCACATGTCGTTGTTGCCCGCTTCGCCCGAACTCGTCTTCTACGACGCCACTGGCCTTCAGGACCCCGCGGGCTCCTTCAACGGCGCAGCGCCCGGCTTCTACCACGATTTCGCCAGCGCCATCATCGCCCTCCGCGACGATCGCCCGGTGCCGCTGCGATTGCGCCAGGGCGCCAACGGCGGCCCCGCCACCGTGGCGATTGCCCAGCGTAAGGTCCTGAGCGGCATCGGCGCCAGCACCACCGTCACCGATCGCAAGGCCTTTGCCTCGGTCGCCGAGCTGGCCGAGATCAACGAAAACAAGATGATCGACGCCCTCGGCACCCGGAACGATGCCTTCCGCATCGATCGCCTCTCGCCGCGCGGCAATCTGGCGCTGACCTATCACACCGTACAGACCGATCCCAACGACATCGAGCACAGCCTGGGCACCCCCGGCCATGCCAGCCCGTTTTCACCGGACTTCCGCTATCGCCGCGACTCCCAGAATGCCGACTTCGTTCCGATTCGCGCCGCCGCCGCCTTCACCGGCAGCGTCAACCAGGTGCAGAGCGATCCCTTCGATGGTGCCGGCATCCGCGGCCGTGACGCCTACTATGCCCGCCTGACCAACCTGTACGCCACCCGTTCCGACGTCTTCACGGCCTACATCGTGCTGATCGACGAGGACGGGAATTACGTCCATCGCGCCCAAGTTACGCTCGATCGCAGCGTGTGCTTCGACGAGATCCTGCCGGGCGGCCTGCGCGACAAGCCGATTCCCCCGCGAATCCTTGTCCGCCGCGATGGGAGTTACGTGGACGACACGAAATAGCCGCTGCCAGGCGCATTGCCCCCGGCAGCACCCACCATTGGGCGAGCCTCCCGGCCAGAAGCACGCGGCGTGGCGGGAAAAGGCCACCGCCCCGCAGCCGCCTCTCGCCGGAGCGGGGGCCTGGTCGAGCCCATGGCACCGTTACGGGGCTTATGGGAGCATCCGGCCTTCGCAAGCCGCCCTGGAGAATCTGAGAGGCCTTTTGCGGAAAGGCATATGGAAACGTCGCGAGAAACGACATTGGAAAAGGATCGCGGGTCCGTTGTGATTCGGACGGCGGTGGCGAGCCAGGGCCCCGTAAGTTATTCCGCGATATTGCTTTACCCCGGCCCCTGCGGGGGTTAGAATGGTATGGATTACACCGCTGGTCGGGGGCGGCGGTCAAGGCATTCATACCTTCATTCTGTTTCCAGCGGAGGAACGCAATCATGCACGACCGGACCAGACGCAGAGCTTTTACGCTCATCGAGTTGCTGACGGTGATGGCCATCATCGTCATCCTCATCGGCATCCTGACGCCTGCCCTTTCCGCCGCGCGAAACCGCGCGACGGCGACGGCCATCAAGGCGCAGATCAATGCCATGTCTGTCGGCCTCGAGGCCTTCGTGGCCGACGAAAACGAGTATCCGCCTTCCAATGCGATTCTTTACGCCGATAACACGCTGAACCCCGGTGCCGAGCTCCAGGCATGGGAAGTCGGCACGAATCCGAACGACATCAACCAGGGCGCGCACATCCTGCTCGATGCCCTCGTCGGCCGAGACTTCCTCGGATACGACCCGCGTGCGCCGCTCGTGGGTCCGGCCGGCAACCCTACGAGCTATGACCGCTGGAGTGCGGATAACGACCGCCGCCAGCCCTACATCCCGGTCGATGGCATCGACGTGACGTCGCTGAGCGAGCCGCCCGAGGACCAGGCCGGCGTCATCCCCGGCATCACGCAGCCCGAGCGCAGCGGCCCGAACGAGAGCAATCCCCTGGTCTGCCGCGTCTTCCGCGACAAGTTCGGCTGGCCGATTCTCTATTATCGTGCCTCGCCGACGGCGTCGCAGAATGCCCCCATCATCCAGACCGCCATCGGCACCAACGTGGGCGACGGCGTCTATGACGGCCGCGACAACTTCATGTTCACCAGCTATACCGGCGCCGGCAATCCCCACAAGATCAACCAAGCCGATCAGGCATGGACTCAGGGCACCCCCACCAACCAGGATGCATTGGACAACAACTTCGCGGAGTTCATCCGCTCGATTCGCTCGACTACATACGATCGCGTTAATCCACTCCTGATTAACATTCCCCGGCCCGTCAAGTCCGACCGCTTCATTATCCTGAGCGCCGGCCGCGACGGCGTGTATGGCAATCTCGACGACATCGCGAACTTCGAGGTCCTCTCGACCGAGCGCTGATCGCCCTTCCGGTCACCGCCGCCCGCGGCCTGGCTGGAAACTCGCAGTATGAACAAAGCGTCGTGCGGCACCTGTCGCACGACGCTTTTTTGTTTGCTGCCGATTGCGTCGATGGCATCTGCAATGCGGCCTGGTACAAGGTCCGCCGAACCGCTGCCGCACCGTCAACGCGCATCGCCGCCCGCGTGGATCATTATCCCGGTATAAATAAACGCACGCTTTAGTGGATGAGTTGCCGCGAAGGTTGTCGTGGCGGACTCCCCGGGAAAACCGTGGGGCACTTCCGTCGACGAGGCTCAGCGCCTCTTCTCCATCGCGCGTTTGAGCTGATTATTCAAATCGATGTAATTGCGATGGCGTTCGCGCGTGGCGTCAATCTTGAGGATGTCGTCGAGCAGCCGGCGGGCCCGGCTGATGTTCCCGTCCAGAATGGCCTGCCGGCACTGCTTCTCAAGTTCCTTGATTTGATCATCCTTCGACGTCGTCGGCGTGGTCTCCTGCTTCATGTACGTGGTGAGAAACTGCACCAGCATCACGCTACCGTACGCCGCACCGCCCAGTAGCGCCGCAATGATGAGATATCGAACGAACAGGTTTGCAAAGATGACGCCGAAAAGGTCGGCAATCTTGGTGAAGATCGTGGGCTTCTTGATCGGTCCCTCGGTGAATTGCCCCTTCTTCGCCGGCGTCTCTTCGCCGTCTTTTTTCTTGGGCTTGGTCCGGCCGACCAGCTGGTCGTAGCTTTCGATCAGCTTGTTCTGCTCGTCGCGATAGGCGGCCTCCGCCTCGGCGTCCATCTGCTTCTTTTTCTGGGCCGCCTCAAATCGCAGCAGTGCCGCCTCTTCGTTCACGTCCGGACGGCCGGGGCTGTTCTTCCCCTTCTTCGCCGGAGCGCCCGCCGCCACCGCCGCCGCCGAGTCTTCCCCCCCGCCCACGCGCACCGGCTGTTTGCAGCCGGGGCAGCGCACGCGTTTGCCGGCAAGGCTGTCCTTGGCCTTGAAGCGCTTGCCGCATTTGCAACTCACGACGATCGACATTTCCGGTGCATCCTGTCGTAATCGCGGGCAGACCGACCCCACAAAGTCGGCGGATAAGGCGTGTAGAATCAGGGAATTATTGTGGCCCCGGTTGACGATTGCAAGAATCGCTCCGATAAAGGCTTGCCCTCGAAAGGCCGCGGTGGCCGTCCAGCGCACGCATCCGGCGCGATCGCCACGGATCGTCGCCACGCGCCCGCAACAGCCAGGTCCCCGCCACGGGCGCGCGACAGCCCTCGCTTGACCGCCGTGCTGCCCGGACTACGATCAAAACCAATGTCGTCGCGAAAACAGATTCATGCGGCCGGCGTCCGGCGAGTGGCCCTCGCAGCATCTCGCCGCGCCATGACGCTCGTGGAGATGACCATCGCGGTCCTGCTGGTCGCGGGGGCGCTCTTCCTGCTTACGGGCTGGATGAACAGCCTGCGCGACAACGCACATCGCGATCTGTGCACCCGGATGCTGTCGGACCTGGACGAGGCCCTGATGCGTTATCGCCGCACGACCGGCGCCTATCCCGTCCTTCGGGGCCACGAGGATGCGGCTTCGGCGGTGGCCGATCTGCTCGATCTGGAAAAAACCCGCAACATCCTGGATACCTTTCCGGACGATTTGTGGCGGCGTGAGGGTATGACGCGCATCCTGGTCGACCCGTGGGGCACGCCGCTCCGCTACGTCGGGCCGGATGGCGGCGATCATCGCGTCGTCGCCAACGGCGGCCGTCCGATCTTCATTTCGGCCGGTCCAGATCGGGATTTCGGTGGCCCCAATACGCCCGACGCCGAAGGCAACAACCTTCGCAGCGACGATCCCGGTCCGGAGGGTTTTCCCATTCACGACGTCCTCCGCGATGCATTCGTGGACGATCGTCAGGAGAAAGATGGTGGCCAAGAAGTCGATACAGGCAACTGACGTGGACGGCCGGCGCGTGCTGATGCGCGTCGACTTCAACGTGCCGCTCGAGGACGGCCGCATCACCGACGACAGTCGCGTGGTGAAGAGCCTCCCTGCGATTCGATCGGTGATCGATCGCCGCGGCATGCTGGTGCTGATGAGCCACCTGGGCCGGCCGGACGGGAAGCCGGATCCGCAATTCAGCCTCCGCCCCGTCGCCGCCCACCTGTCGGAACTCATCGGCCAGCCGGTCGCATTCGCCGAGGGCTGCATCGGCCCGGAGGCAGACGCCGCGGTCGCCGCCCTGGCCCCGGGCGGCGTGGTGCTGCTGGAGAATCTGCGCTTTCATCCCGAAGAGACGCTGATCGACAAGGCGAAGAAAAACGCGGACCGCAAGCCGACTGCCGAGCAGCGCGCAGCGATTGATGCCTTTGCCACGGCACTATCGAAGCACGGCGATATCTACTGCAACAACGCCTTTGGCACCTGCCATCGCAACCATGCAAGCATGTACGACGTGCCGCGCATCCTCGGCCCGGGCCGACGCGTCTGCGGCGATCTGGTCGAGCGCGAACTGCGTTTCCTTCGCGAAGCCCTGCATCAGCCCGAACGGCCCTTCATTGCCATCCTCGGCGGCGCCAAGGTCAGCGACAAGATCGGCGTCATCCGCAACCTGCTGCCGAGAGTCGATCGCATCCTCATCGGCGGCGCCATGGCCTACACCTTTCAGGCGGCGCGGGGATTGGCCGTCGGAAAGAGCCTCTGCGAAGCCGACAAGATCGACCTGGCCGGATCGCTGTTGAAGGAGGCCGGCGACAAGCTGCGCCTGCCGATCGACAACGTGTGCGCCGCAAAGCTCGAGGCCGGCGCAGACGCCCGCGTTGCATCCGGCGCCATTCCCGAGGGTTTGATGGGTCTGGACATCGGCCCGGTGACCATTTCCACGTACGTCAGGATTATTGAAGAGGCGCGGACGGCCATCTGGAACGGCCCCATGGGCGTGTTCGAGACGCCGCCCTTCGACGCGGGCACCAGGGCCATCGCCACGGCACTCGCCGGCGCGACCGATGCCGGCGCCGTCACCATCATCGGCGGCGGAGACTCGGCCGCGGCCGTGGAAGCATGCGGACTGGCGCAGCGCATGACGCATATCTCCACCGGCGGCGGGGCCAGTCTCGAGTTTCTTGAAGGCAAGGTGTTCGACACCATCGAAATCCTCGACGATGCCTGATCTTCCGACCGAACCTCGCCGATGACCAGAATTCTCCTCATTCCCGCCGCACAGACCGACTGGCACGCCCAGGGACGCATGGCCGGCGACATGGACCTGCCGCTCAACGAGACGGGGCTGCGCATGGCCAATGCCGTCGCCGAAGCGATCGTTCCCCTCGCCCCCGGCGTCGTTCATTGCGGCAACGACTCCCCCTCCCGGCAGACGGCCGAACTGATCGCCGAACGGCACCGCATCAAGTGCAAGGCGCACAAGGAGTTCAGGGAGATTGATCTCGGCGTGTGGGAGGGGCTGGCGCTCGACGACTTCCGGGAGCGGTTCGGAAAGGTGCATCGCCAGTGGCGGGCCGATCCGCTGTCGATCGAACCGCCGGACGGCGAATCGGTGCCCGCGCTGACGGACCGCCTGCTCTCCGGCCTCGCGCGAATCGTGAAAAAGCGGCTTGAGGGCGAGACCATCGCCCTCGTCGTCGGTCGCTACGCCTGCGCCTCGCTGCTCTGCCGCGTTGTCGACCAGAACTATGACGCCTTTTGGAGCTATATCGACGAAGAACCGACGTGGCGCGAGATCCAGACCAGTGCCGCACGGTTGACCGAAAGAAGAAGCACACCGCCCGAGAAGCGGGCCGAAGAATAGCGCACCCGCAGCCATCCAGCAGGCGTGCCGATCAGATCAATTCCCGCCGCAAATCGGCCAGCGGGTAAAAGCTGCCGCGCCAACTGACGCCGCCGCGATACAGCGTCAGCGCCGCCGATCGCACCATCGCCACTGCCATGGCGGCGCACACCACCGGAAACGTCAGTCCGATCAGCGCGGTCTGGCCCTGCTGCCGCGCCGCAAGGCCGAGCACGCCAACCTGCAAGAGAAACCAGACGGCGAAGAGGCCCTGTGCAACGCCGCCGGCAAGGGCCATCCCCGCGATCGGCGCCAGGCCCCACGACAGCATCAATCCTGCCTGCCGCACTGCTCGCCCCACGCGATAATCGGCGCCGCAGAACGCGTTCTTCTCCAGGCCGCGAACCACGCCCCGCATGCCCACCTGCCAGCGCACCCGGACGTGCGGCCATCCACCGAGCACATCGCTGACGAAGCCGCCGTGCTTGAGGAGCTTGCCCAGCTTCCAGTCGTCGCCGACCTCGAGCTTCAGCCGGCGATGGGTGCCGATGGCGTCATAGGCCCGCCGCGACACCAGGTTAAAGGCGCCCACGCCGCAGATCGCATCCGGCCGGTTCGGATCGCGAAGCCGCCACGGCTTGCAGAACATCATGAAGGCCACGCCGAAGCAGCAGCACATCGCCGATTCCCAGAAGCCGCCGGTGAGCAGGCCGGGGAACAGCGGCAGATGATCGAGGTCCTCGTTCCCGGCGTGCGCCACTGCCAGCCGAATGGCATCCTGCGAAAACAGCACGTCGCCGTCGGTGAAGAGGAGCCACTGTCCTTCGGCGGCCTGCGCTCCGACCTGGTTGGCGTGCGACTTGCCCAGCCAGCCTCCCGGCAGATCGCGGTTGTGAATCACCCGCACGCGGGAATTCCTGCGCGCCACGTCGGCCATGATCGCGCCGGTTTCATCGGTCGAGCGATCGTCGATGGCGATGATCTCAAGAGATGGATAATCCTGGGCCGCCAGCGATTCGAGGCACGCGCGAATCGCGGCGGCTTCATTGCACGCAGGGACAATCACCGATACCAGCGGACCCGCGTTCAGCAGGCGATCTGCCCCGGCCACCTGCCCCAGCAGCCGCGGCCGCAGCATCGCCTTCACCGGGCGGACCGACAGCGCAATCGTCGCCGCGATACCGGTGGCCGCGACGAATATTGCCACATAAAACTCGACTTGCGCCATGGTCATGTCCCCGCCGGGTGCCCGCCGGCATCGGCTTGAGCCGCTCGATGGCAACGGGTAGTCTTATGAGCATAGTGAGCGCGGGCCGTTCGCGCCAAGAATCACCGAATCGGCGGCAGCGCCGGCGCCAGTCGTGCCGCCGCCGGTTCACGGAATACAGCGCGACCGCGCGGCTGATTCCGGTTCTACCATTCTCTTGACGCGCGGATTTGCTGCGCCATTCGGAGATACTCACCATGACCGAACGCGTTCGCGAGATTCTCAGCTGGTACAAACATGAAAACCCGGGCGTCCTCACCAACCTGGCCCGCATCCTCAACCACGGCCGCCTCGGCGGCACGGGGCGGATGGTCATTCTGCCGGTCGACCAGGGCTGGGAGCACGGACCGGCCCGCAGCTTCGCGCCCAATCCGGATGGATATGACCCGCACTATCACTTCAAGCTGGCCATCGAGGCGGGGCTGAATGCCTACGCCGCGCCGCTCGGATTCATCGCCAGCGGGGCCGCCGATTTCGCCGGCGAAATCCCGCTGATTCTCAAGGCCAACAACCACGACCTGCTGGCCGATGAAAAGGACTCCTGGCAGGCCCTGACGGCGTCGGTGCAGGACGCCGTGCGCCTCGGCTGCTGTGCCGTCGGGTTGACAATCTATCCCGGCTCGTCCCATCGCAAGCAGATGTACGAAGAACTCCGCGCCTACGCCGAAGAAGCCAAGGCATGCGGCCTTGCAGTCGTCGTCTGGAGCTATCCCCGCGGCAGCTCGCTCTCCAAGGAAGGCGAGACCGCGATGGACGTCTGCGGCTATGCCGCCCACATCGCCGCTCAGATGGGCGCCAACATCATCAAGGTCAAACTCCCCACCGATCATCTCGAGCAGGACGCGGCGCGAAAGGTGTACGAGAAGGAGAAAGTGGTCATCGCCTCACAGGCCGATCGCGTCAAGCACGTCATGCAGTGCGCCTTCAACGGCCGGCGCATCGTGGTCTTCAGCGGCGGCGCCAAGAAGGAAGACGACAAGGCCATCTTTGAAGATGCAAAGGCCATTCGCGACGGCGGCGGCAACGGCTCGATCATCGGCCGCAACACCTTCCAGCGCAAGCGCAACGACGCCCTGAAGCTGCTCGACGAGATCGTCAAGATTTACGCATCTTGATAATCGTCTGGTCAGCCACTGCCCGGAAGCACAAGGTAGTCCATGCAGTCCCGCCACGGCTCTCCGCGCCGGTAAAGGGTCCAGCGCCCCACGCGCGTCTGGCCGCCATATCGGCTGCGCAGCCACCGCTTGAGCGGCGCCAGCATCCTGCCCTCAATGGTGGGATGCTGGTCGGCGGGTTCTTCCACGAGCGAAACGCCCGCCTCCACCATGAGCAGCGGCTCGCCGCCCGGCGTCGCAGGCGGCGCCAGCTTCAGCCCGGTGCCGTCGATGATCAGTTCCGGCGGATTTTCCGCCAGCCGATGCAGCACGGATTCCATGGGCGGTTGCAAACGATAAATGCGATCCTTGAAGATCACGTCGGCGTTGGAGATCTCCAGTGGCGTTCGCCTGCGGGCGTAGAACTGCGCCGCATAGTCCGGCGGCCAGAGCATCACGGCTTCGCCGGGTCGGCTGGCGTCCTGCATTACCTCCACCAGCTGCTGCATGCGTGTGCGCTGGTGCGCATACGCGCCATTTTCGGTGTCACCGCGAAGCGTGAATGCAACGTGGTCCTTTAGCGAAACACAACCGACTGCCACCATCGCGACACCTAGCGCCGCTGAAACCGACTTTCTCCATTGATACAATGCCTGCTCAACTGCTACCGCCGCCAGCACGGCCAGCGGCGGGGCCGCCTGCAACAGATAATGCCCGTAACCGTGCGGCGCAAGAATGAGCGGCAACAGCGCTACGCCGGCATACAACACGATCAGTCGTACGCCAGGATCGGTGTTCTGCCCCGGCGCCCGGGCGTCCCGGTTCTGCCGCCGCTGCATGTTGCTCACGATGCCGGCCAGGGCCGGCCCCAACAGCACAATCCCCAGCCAGAGGTTCTCGCCGAGCGATGCCCAGTGCCCGCGCGTGAAGAGCCGGTTGCCCTCGCCCAGCTGCCCGCCGCCGGCACGAAAGAGATCATAAAGGAGTGCCTGATCGACCAACGCGCTCAGGTTCCCGGCCCAGGCGAAGTATGCCACGACCGGTATCCACACGATCCCCACGCCGGCCGCGCATGCCGCCCACTGCGTTGACGCAGCCCGCATGCCCAGCCATCCGCGCTGCGTCCACAGCGACACGCTCACGAGCCACGCGATCAGCATCGCCACGCCGGTCTGCTTGAAAAGCAGCGCGCCGCCGCAAAGGGCGCCAACCAGTATCGCCCGCCGTACACCTGAACCGCCGCTGTCAGCGCCAGCGGGCACACCAACCCGAAGCGCCAGCGAGGGCGAGCCCACCGGCATCGCGGCCAGTCCGCGCAGCGCAACCAGGCACGCCAGCATTTCGAACAGGGCGACGAACTTCTCGACGTTGTTGCCCCAGTCCGCCAGAACGCGATGACAGAAAACGAGGCTCAGTAGCAGCACCGCCGCCCCACTGGCGGCAGGCGAGGCAAAACGCCGCGCCACCCGGTAGGTCACCAGAAACACACCAAGCGAAACCACCGCGTCCAGCCAGACCAGCGCCTGCACTGCCGCCCGGCCAAACATCCCGTCCACCGCGGCAAACGTGTAGTAAATCCCGGGAGGTTTGCTTTCCCACAGGTCCCGGTAGGGAATCGCCCCTTCCGTGATTCGCATGCCGATGTAGGCCCACATCCCGGTGTCGGTCTGTAGCGGTATGTCTCCCCAGACCAGCCGGTTGACCGAGACGTGCACCACCGCCAGCCCCAGAAGCAGGCCCGCCACGGCCAGTTGACGGCGGTTTTCGCAGGCTCGGGGGTCTTGAAGGCTATCGCGAGGCTCACCCGCGGCGATCGGTGGCTTGCTCATTCCAGCATTTTCGGCGGGGAAAGTGGACCGCGAAAGACTTCCGCATGCCCACGGTTTAATAAAAGTGACGCGGCAGGAAATACTTGGAACGAACGGGCCAATTCCATCGGGATCGTCAACAGGCCCCGGCCGCCGTCTCGCGGCCGACCGGGCACCGCTCAAAGGCAAAATGTCGGGTTTTCGGGAGGTGTGTCATGGACTGCGCAAGGCGTGTTCGTACGAGTGTAGCTTTCCTGGCCGTCGTGATATTTCCAGTTCTGCCCGCGTTCGGGTTGCCGATTAGCGCCGATACGCCGGACGATCTGCACCGCGCCTACTTCCTTGAGCATCACGCCAGGGACTATGCAAAGGCGAGGGCGCTCTACGAAACAGTTCTCGACGAGGCCCGCGACGCGGAAATCAAGAGCATTGCCGGCGCCGGCGCCGCCCGCTGCCGCGATGCCTTGGCAGCCCAGCACTTCGCCACCCTCATGCCGCCCGAATCGGTCGTGTACGTCGAACTCAGTCGACCCGGCATGCTGTTCGGTGGCCTGGCACAAATGATGGGGCTGACAAAATCCGACATCCGCGACCTGCTTGCCAAGCGCCCGGCCACGCCGTCTGACGCGCCTTTCTACATCCCAAAGGAAATCGCCATCAGCCCCGCCCTGCTCGACGCCCTCAACACCTTCGGTGGCGCGGCCCTCGCCCTCACCGAGATTAATTTCGAGGGCGGCCCGCCTTCGGGCGTGCTTGTCGTACACCACGGCGACATGACGCTCCTCAAGGGTCTGCTCGAAACCGCCTTTCAGTTTGCCCCCACCGCCGAGACCGTCCACGGCATGCCGACCTTCGGCGTGTCCATTCCCGAAGTCGGAGCGGTCACGGGTGTCCTGACCGAGTCACTGCTGATCGTCGGCACCGATCGCGCCCTCGTCCAGGGCGCGGTGAGCCGCCTGTTGGGCAAGTCAAAGGGTTCTCTCGCGTCACGTGAGGACCTGAAGGACAATCTTGGCCGCCGGCCGGAAGGCACGCTCTTCGGCTTTGCCGACCTTCAGAAGATATTCAAGCTCGTAAAGGAGCGGGCGAGCGACCGCGACCTGGAAGACCTGCGCATGGCCAATGTCCTGGCCGACCTTGAAAGCCTGCGATGGGCCACCTTTTCGGCCGGCATCGACAACGGCTCCCTCGGCCTGGACCTCGCGGTCCGCTACGCCGATGGCCACCATAGCATAGTCTACAACCTCCTTCGCATGCCGCCGATGACCCGCGAGTGCCTGAAGCTGGTGCCGGCCGACGCGGCCGCGGTCTTCGGTTTCGGCCTGAACCCCGCCATCACCGGCATGGTCGCCAATGCCGCCGAGGGCGCCGACCAGACCGAGCCGCCCGGCGTGACCGGCCTCGATATCCCCCGCGAATTCTTCGGCAATGTCCGCGAGGTCTGCGTCTTTGCCCAGACCGGCGATTTGACCAGCACCCACATCGACGGCGAACGGATTAAAATTCCCAACGTCGGCATCCTGCTGGCGGTGAATGACATCGCCAAGTCGCGCGCCTTGTGGGACCAGATCTTCACCCTGCCGGGCCTGGTGGCGGGCAGCGAGCCGGTTCCGCCGAAGGCCGTCCGCATCGGCACCACCGATGCCAAGGCATACACCATCCCCCAGTTCGGCCAGATCTACATGACCGATCTGGAAAACTGCATTGCCATCGGTGTGACACGCACGGCACTGAAGGGCGCCGTTCGCGCACACAACAAGAAGCAGTCCATTCTCGAAGACGACGTGATGGGCAATGCCATCGCCCGTATGCCGCGGGATACCACCATCATGGCCGCAGTCCACGTCGGACGTGTTGCCCGCACAGCCGCCGGCGCATTCGATACTGAAGAGGCCATGGCAGCACGCGCCGCCGCGAGCCTGTGCGACAACATGGTGGTCTGGCTTGGCGTCGGACAGTCGCCGGTCCAGCTCACGATTCACGCCGCCGTCAGCGGCCTGCCCGACATCAACAAGGCCCTCGATCAGTTCGGCCCCATGATCAACGGAGCCGCCGGTATGGCCATGCGCGCTCGCGCCGTCGAGCGCGTCCCCATCCCGCAGAGCCAGGACGATCCAGACGCGCAGCCCGGCCGCGTCAAATCGCGCCAGCCAGGCGGCCTTTGATCCGGCCGCCGCAGCGCAGCCGCCATGCCGGCTTTATGGCACACACCATCAGCACACCACCACCGGGCCCGCGGCATACTTCGCGATCCTGCCAAGGGCCCAAATCTTCCTGCGGGCGGCACGGCCGATCTCGGCCTTGTCGCCCGCCGGCGTTCCCGCCCCGTCGAGCGACAGCTCCCCTGCACAATTCCGTCGGCGGCAACGCTCCCACCGCCACGGCGACTCGCAAACACTGCATGACCGTCCCGAAACTGGACATTGCCGGTGGCTTCTGATATCTACGATGAAGGCCGTTTGCAACGAGCCGTCGCCCGTCCGGGGGAAGATGTCCATCCCGCATTGGAGCCCTGCCATGCGTAGAAAAGTCGCCAACTGCCTGTTCCTGTTTGCTCCCGCCGCCTGTGCCGCACAGACGTCCATTCCGTGGACGCAGCTTTCGCTCTCCTCCGCCAGGGTGGATGCCTATCGCCAGCAGCATCCCACGCATGATGGCCGCGGCATCGTCGTCGCCGTGCTCGACACCGGCGTCGATATGGATGTCCCGGGACTTCAGCAGACGACGACCGGCGAGATGAAGGTAATCGACGTGCAGGACTTCACCGGCGAGGGCGACGTCCAACTGAGCCGCGCCGTCTGGAACGACGAACATGATCGCCTCGTGTTCTACGACAAGGATGGATCGCCTCAGCTTTACACGCCGCCCGATGGCGCCCACCACGCGGACGGCACGTCGCTGTGGTTCGGCCGCCTCGAGGAAAAGGCCTTCCGCAATTCTGCCGTGCCCGATGTCAACGACGACGGCGACAAGGACGACGTATTCGGCGTCTGCGTGATCAGCCACGACGCCGGCAACGACGATGACGCCGTCTGCCTGGTCGATACCGACGGCGATCGCGATTTCTCCGACGAAAAATCGCTCAAAAACTACCACATCGACTACCATCGATTCAACTTTGCCCGCGAGCGCCGCGAAAAGCAGATCGAGCCGATCACCTGCGCCCTGAACATCTTCGTGAAAGAACGGCGCGTCAGCATCCACTTCGACAGCGGTGGCCACGGCACCCACGTCGCCGGCATCGCCGCCGGCAACGACATCCTCGGCCAGGTCGGCTTCGACGGCGTCGCTCCCGGCGCCAGCGTCATCAGCCTCAAGATCGGCCACAGCAGCCTCTCCGGCGGCGCGACCGTGACCGGTGCCAAGCAAAAGGCATTCGAATACGCCGCCCGCTTCGCCCGCGAAAAGAACGTGACCGTCGTCTGCAATCTCAGCTACGGCATCGGCTCCATCCAGGAAGGCCGGCACGATGTCGATGAGTTCCTCGACGGCATCATGCGGAAGAACCCGTCCCTCGTCGTCTGCACCAGCGCCGGCAACAATGGACCCGGCCTGTCGTCCATCGGCACGCCCGCCGGCGCCAATGCCGCCATCGCCGTCGCCGCCCTGCTTGCCGTCGACACGGCAAAGGATGTGCGCGGCGAGACGATCGCGCAGCCCCAGCTCACGCAGTTCAGCTCCCGCGGCGGCGAACTGGCCAAGCCCACGCTGGCCACGCCCGGCATGATGACGTCCACCGTGCCCCGGTGGGAGCGCTCGCACGATTTCTGGCAGGGCACCAGCATGGCCTCGCCCTACGCCGCCGGCCTCTGCGCCGTTCTCGCCCAGCGCGCCCACGAGCAGCGTGTCGCCCCTCGTGCCGACTGGATCGGCCAGGCCCTCGCGGCCTCGGCCCGGCCCATCGACGGCTACAACGCGCTCGACTATGGCGCCGGCCTGCCCGATCTGCCGCGTGCCGCCCAAATCCTCGACGGCCTGCTGAAGAGCCGCGCCGGCGACATTCTCTACGGCTTTGCCATATCGACCGAGAGCCCCCTTGGTGCCGGCGGCAAGGCACCCGCAGCCTACTGGCGCACGCGCTATTTCCCTGCCGATCGGCCACAGGTCTTCACCGTCAAACCGGTGCTCATCCCGACCGCCGACGCCACCGAGATCACCGCCTTTTCCCGCCGGCTGACGCTGAAGAGCGACGCGGACTGGTGCAGGCCCGCCCAGGAACAGGTCTATTTCCGAAGCGAACAAAGCGCCGACGTTCGCGTCAGCTACGATGCCGCCAAACTCGAGGAGCCCGGCCTGCATGTCGCCACCGTGACCGGCTATGACGGCGAGTTGCCGATGTTCCATTTGGTCAACAGCGTCGTCGTTCCTTTGCGTCCCGGCGCCGACACCGGCTATCGCATCCGCCTCGTGGATCAGCGCGTCCTCGGCTGGATCGTGCGCCGTCACTTCGTCGAAGTGCCCGCCGGCGCCAGCGCCATGCACCTCAAGATGACGTCGGTCGACGGCCAGCTCGGCGTGGCCCACGCCTACCGCATTCACCGCCCGGACGGCCGCTATCTGCCCGGCCGCGCCCACGTGCGCATCAACACCCGCGACGGTCTGAACGAGACGAGCTACACCATCCAGGAGGAGCTGGAGCCCGGAATCTGGGAAATCCCCATCACCTCCGTCGGGGCACAGGATGAATCGCACTACAACCTCGAGGTCCGGTTCGACGGCGTGCAGGTCGCGCCGGAGAAAGTCGTCAATCTGGCCAGCGCCGCCGGCAGCCTGCCTTCCGGCGAAGTAAAATTCGTCAATTCCTTTGATCGCGCCACCGGCGTGGCATTCGAAGGCGCCATCGAGGGCTATCGCACCGCCCGGAAGCTGAAGATCACCACCGGCAAGGATCGCGAGGAGATCAGCCTGCCAATGACGTCTGAGATAAAGGCGGTCCGCGTCAAGCTCGATCTCTCGGACGAGGACTACGCAAAGCTCACCGATTGCGCCGTCAACATCTACGACGACGCGGGCAAGGCCATCGCCCAGCAGGGACTGGGCGAGCCGACGCTGACATTCACCACGAACAACCCCAACCCAGACAAGACCAGCACGTGCAAGCTGGAGATTCAGCCCGCCTTCACCCATGCGGAACGCGACGACAGCGTGGAGTTCGACATCGCCATCGAGTATCTCTACGCCACGCCCATCGGCGTCAACGTGAGCCACGGCGATGATTCGAATGCCGTGCTCTATCCCGGCGTCGCGGTCGAAGTCGATTGGAAACTGACCGCAAAGCCGCCGGCAGCGCCCGAGAAAATGGGGCGATTCGGCTGGATTCGCGCCGTCGAGCGAGAATCCAAGGCGGTCGTGGCGGAAGTCATGATCCGGGAGGAAGGCGCGTAAGAACGGCAGGCGGAAACTGAAAGCAAGCAGGCCGACGCTTCGTGGGGCCGCCGCACAGGATTCACCGAGCCGCTTCGCGATGCCAGCGACCGTCCCTGTCGAGCAGTTCGTACGGTCGAAAACTGGCCTTGTAGTTCATGCGGTCGCATTCCCTCACGAAGAAGCCGGCATACCAGTATTCAATGCCAAGCTGCCGGCACATCTCTATTTCCTTCAGCGCCGAGAAAACGCCCAGGCTGCGCCGTGCATGGACCGGATCGAAAAAGAAATAGACCGACGACACGCAACCCGGGCATACGTCCACAATCCCCACGCCCGCCGGCCGATCGTCGATCGTCAGGACCATCTCGCGCGTATCCGTCGGCGATTGATAGAGGAACTCGCTGAACGCCGCCCGTTCCATCGCCATCTGGCCGTCGTGCTGCTCTCGCACGTAGTCGCAGAACAGGCGATATTTTTCGTCGCTGATCTCCGGCCGGCCGACGGCGACCTGTACGTCGCAATTGCGCCGCAGCACGCGTCGCTGCGAGCGGCTGGGCACAAAATCTGCCGCCCTTACCCGTAGCGGGACGCACTCGCGGCAGCCATCGCACACCGGTCGATACACAAGCCGCCCGGACCGCCGAAAGCCGCGATTCATGAGGCGCTCATAGATGGCCGGCGGCAGACGCTCGGCGATGCCGAATTCATCCACGGCCAGGCGGCCGGGCAGATAGGCGCACGGATGCGGCTGGCTCTCGTAGAGCACCAGGGGCAGTGCATTCGGCATTTCGCTCGTCGGTTCGGGCATTCGCCATCGCGCCGGCTGGCTGCGGTCTCACCGGCGACTCATTAGAATACGGCAGGGCCAGGATCATCAACCAGCCGCACCGCGCGCAGGAACAGCACGCGGGCGGCACAGGTCAGGAGTCACTATGAAACTTTACCGCATGCCGTCCCTCGTCGCCGTCGCCATAAGCCTGTCCGCCGTCGCCGGCATCGCCCAGTCCGCGGCAGCCTCGCCGGCCATTGGCGACAAAGCCCCCAAGGTCGTGGCCGAAAAATGGTACACCACCAAGCCGCCCGCCCTGCCCGGCGAAGAGGGCGCGGACAAGCACGTGTTCATCGTCGAGTTCTGGGCCACCTGGTGCGGTCCCTGTCTCAAGAGCATCCCGCATCTCGGCGAGCTTCAGAAGAAGCATGGCAAGGATGGCCTGATCGTCATCGGCATGAGCAACGAGGAAGCCGGCGACATCGAGCCGTTTCTCAAGGACAAGATGAAGATGGAATACCACGTCGGCGGTGACAAGGACATGGCAACGTGGGAGAAGTACATGGACGACATCCCGGGCATTCCCCACGCCTACGTCGTCGATCGCAACAACGTCGTCGTCTGGACGGGCAATCCTCTGGACACGCGCGCGCTCGATCACGTCGTGGAGCAGGTGCTGGCGGGCAAGTTCGATCTGGAGGCCGCAAAGAACACCGCCGAAGCAGAGAAGAAATTCCAGGAGGGCATGGAGGAACTGCGGGCCGTTCTTGCCACGCGCGACGCCGACAAGAGCTTCGCCATCGTCGAGAAACTGCTGGCCGTCCAGCCGCCGCGGCTGCATGCCTACATGATCAAGCGCAGCCTGCTGGAGGAATTCGACCGCGAGAAAGAGATTCCCGCCCTGGAAGAAGTCATCGAACGGACGTTCAAGAATTCCGAAGAAGACCTCCGCAAGCTGGTCGAGATCGAGTACAACCGCAATCCCGCCGAACGCAATGCCGGCCTGCTCTTTCGCTCCGTCGTCCGGCTTAACGAGCTTACGAAGGGCCGCGATGCCACCGATCTGGCCATGCTCGCTCAGATTCAGTCGGAAATGGGCATGCTGGACGAGGCCATCAAGAACCAGGAACAGGCCGTCCAGCTCGTCGACAAGGATGGCGCGGAGCACTACGAAAAGGTCCTGGCCTACTACCGGACGATCAAGAACCTGGCCGACGAGTATCGCGGGAATAATGCATCAGCAAAGCACTCGGCACCCGATTAATCGACTTCAGGGCCGGACGCCATCGGCATTGCGCTCGTAGTCAAGCACCGCCGTGGCGACTCCGCCCGTGTCGTGGTCCAGCGCCGGCCACCGGCTCAGCGAATCCTTCACGGCCGCCGCAATGCCCGCGGCATCCAGGCCGCACTCCGCCAGCTGCCCGGCACGCGGCCCATGGGCAATGAAGCGGTCGCGCGGCATACCCAGCACCGTCAGGTGCGACGCGGAAAGACCCATCTCCGCCGCCGCCTCCAACACCGCCGAACCGAAGCCGCCCGCCACGCTGTGCTCTTCCGCCGTCAGCACCGGGCCGCCGCGCGTCAGCGCATCGCGCACCATTTCTCGATCCACCGGCCTTGCAAATCGTGCATTCACCACGCGCACTTCAATCCCATCGCCGGCAAGCATTTCTGCGGCATCCAGGGCCGCGCGGCAGGTCGAGCCGTATGCCAAAATGGCGGCATCAACGCCCTCGCGCAGCACTACCGAACGCCCGGTCTCGAAGGCCGGCACGCGTCCGCCGCCGTGGATCGACGCCGGCACCGTGTCGCGGGGATAGCGCATGCCGCACGGCACGTTGAGTTTCAGCGCCAGCCGCAGACACTCGATGATCTCGTCACCGTCGCCCGGCGCCATCAGCACCATGTGCGGCATCGCCCGCAGGTAGGCAATATCCATGAACCCGTGGTGCACCGGGCCGTCGCCGCCGACCAGCCCGGCACGATCCATGCAGAAGATGACCGGCAGCTTCTGCAGCGATACCTCCTGGAACACCTGGTCCATGGCCCGCTGAAGGAACGTCGAGTAAATCGCCGCCACCGGCCGCACGCCCGTCTTGCACATGCCCGCCGCGATGTCGACCGTGCCGCTCTCGGCGATGCCGCCATCCAGAAAGCGATTCGGGAATTCCTGCTGAAACTTGTTGAGCCCCGTGCCGTCCGGCATGGCCGCCGTCAGGGCGAAGACGCGCGGATCGTCCTTGGCCACTTCGATCAGTGCATCGGCAAAGGCACTCGTCCAGCTCGTGCCGCCGCTCTGAATCTCCACGCGGCAGCCCTCGACCTTGAAGGGCTTGGGGCTGTGGAACTTCGTCGGCTCGGCCTTGGCAAAGTCCACGCCCCGGCCCTTGACCGTGTGCACGTGCAGCAGCACCGGATGATCCACATCCTTCAGGCCGTCGAGCAGTTCGACCAGGTGCTCGGTATCGTGGCCGTCCGTCGGTCCGACGTACATGAACCCGATCTGCTCAAAGATCTGGTGCGGCGAGACCGTCGCCTTCAGGCCCTCTTTCAGATGATCCAGCGCGTCGAACGTCGCCTTGCCGACGAGTGGCACCTGCGGCAGATAGCGCTTCACCTTCTTCTTCAGTTCTTCATAGAGCGGGCTGGCGCGGAAGCGCGCCAGGTACTCGGCCATGCCGCCCTGCGTCGGCGCAATGCCCATGCTGTTGTCGTTCAGTATCACGAGCAACTGCCGCTTGAGCGGGCCCGCCTGGTTGAGGCCCTCGAAGGCTACGCCGTTCACGATGCTGGCGTCGCCCACGACCGCCACCACCCGCCGCTCGTCCCCCATCAGCGTCGAGCCGCGTGCCATTCCCACGGCAGTGGCAATCGCCGTCCCCGCGTGCCCCACGTTGAACAGGTCGTATTCGCTCTCCTCGATGTTCGGAAAGCCCGAAAGGCCCCCGGCCTTGCGGATCGTGTCGAAACGATCCTGCCGCCCCGTGAGAATCTTGTGCACGTAGGCCTGGTGACCGACGTCCCACAACAGATAGTCGTGCCGGAAGTCGAACACCCGGTGCAGCGCGATCGTCAGCTCCACCACGCCCAGGTTGCTGGCGAGATGCCCTCCCTGCCGGCTGACCACGCCGATGATCCGATCGCGAATTTCCTGCGCCAGTTGGGCCGTCTGCTCGCTGTTCAGCGTCCGCAGATCGGCCGGAGATTTGATTCCGCTCAGCAGGTTTGCCATAGTTCCACTTTCCATCCCGCGAAACGCGCCCGCGTGTCGCTGCAGGCTCGTCGACGCAGCCAATTATCGCCGCCGGCGAGCCGAGCCGGTGGTTTCGGCGTGCAGGCTAATGCGTTCGCTCTACCAGGTGCCGCGCGACCGACGCCAGCGTCCTGCCGCGGTCACCAAGCGGGGCGAGCGATTCGATCGCTTCCCGCGTCAAGCTCGCCACACGCTCACGGCTGGCTTCCAGGCCGATGGCCCGCGGCAGCGTCTGCTTGCCGCTGGCTTCATCCTTGCCGGTCGCCTTACCCGTGGTTTCCGGGCTGCCGATCACATCCAGAATGTCATCCGTCCCCTGAAACGCGAGCCCCAGCAGTCGGCCAAACTTCGCCAACACATCTGCTTCCACAGCCGGCGCCGTGGCGGCAATCGCCCCCAGCCGGCAGGCCGCCTCGAACAGCCTTGCGGTCTTGGCCTCATGTATCCGGGCAGTCAGGCATGAATCTGCTACGTGCGATTCGCCGGCCAGGTCCATGAATTCGCCGCCGATCATGCCGGTTGCCCCCGTCGCAACAGCCAACTCTCGCGCCATCATGACAGAAGTTATCGGATGTTCAATGTCGCTTGCCAACACTTCAAACGCCAGCGCCAAGAGGGCATCGCCGGCCAGAATCGCTGTCGATTCGCCGAATTTCACATGGCACGACGCGCGACCACGCCTTAATTCGTCATTATCCAGGGCCGGCAGATCGTCGTGAACCAGGCTGAAGACGTGTACGCACTCCAGGGCGATGGCAGGGGCAATTGCCGCTTCCACCTGCCCTCCGCATGCTTCACACGAGAGCATCGCCATCACCGGCCGAAGCCGCTTGCCGCCCCCCAGCAGGCTGTATTGCATGGCTTCCGCCAGTCGTTCAGGTACGCCCTGAAGCTCCCGCAGGCGCCGTTCCAACGCCCGCTCGAAGGCGGCAGCATGACCGGCAAGGATCTCGGAGGGCTCAATTTGCACCTGCGCCAACATACTCGACTGAATTGTAACCGGCACCCGGCCGGCTCGGGAGAGTCCCTGTGCGGCCGCCAGATGTTTCAAAAATAGCGAAAAGTCCGCAACCGGGCCTGTAAGTCAACCAGTGGATGGGCACGAAGTCCGAAGCCCGGACCGTCTTTGACAACTTACGCCCGCCAAGGCCAGGCGGTTTCCGGCAAAAGACGTCCGATTCCGGTTCTCCATTCGCGTTTATCGCGCCTATGAGCACGGCCCGGCGCCGCTTCCATCCGGTGCCACTCTGGCGCCCCCCGATTCGCTCGCCTGCAACTGCTGGATCTTCAACTCGGCAGCATCCAGCACCTGTCGGCAGCGCCGGATCAGGACCATGCCCTCCTCGAACTGTTTTATCGAGTCCTCCAGTCCCACTTCGCCCCGTTCGATGGCGCTGGCAATGGCCTCCGCCCGGGCAAGGGCCTCCTCAAACGAAAGATTGCTGCTTTCTGGCATGTCGGGCTCCCGCGTTCGCCGTGCCGTTACAATGACACTCTCGCGCCGGCATCAGGTCTCAAACAGTTCGCCCTGGCGCTCATCCTCAACGTCGCTCACGAATCTGCCGCCGGCGGTTTCGGTTTCGATGCGATCGCCGGGCCTCACGTCACCCGGCCGGCGCACGATGCGCCCATCGCGCTTCATCCGCGTGATGGAAAAACCCCGGCCCAGCACGCGCTCGTGGCTGGCGGCGTCCAGTCGCGCGGCAACGGAATCGAGCCGCCGCCGCCGCGACGCAATCGCCTCCACCATGGCGCGGCTCATTCCGCTCAAAGAATGTTGTACGCTCATTTGCAGGCGTTCCAGCCGGGCGCGCGGCGAGCGCTCCGACAGCCGCCCGCAGACCGCGCTCCACTGCCGCTCTCTGCGATGCAAATTGACCAGCGCGCTGCGCGCCAGCCGATGCTCGGCGGCCGTCAGCCCCGCCAGCCGGCGGGCGACCTGCACCTCCGGCCGGTTGCGCACGAGCGCCAACTCCGCCGCCTGGATTCGCGTCACCCGCCGCGCAAGCAGTCGCGATAGCGCGAGACGCAGCCGGCCGGCCACATCGTCCAGCCCCAGCGCTCGCCGCCGCACCAGCCCGACAGGGTCTCGATACCATGGCATGCGTGCCGTCGCATCGACACGCTGCCGCATGAGCTGAATCTCCCGCCGCATCGCCTGCGACAGCCGGTGTCGTGCCGATTCGATCGCCGCCAGCAGATCATCCAGCACCGGAACGACCAGCTCGGCCGCGGCGGTCGGCGTGGCTGCCCGCACGTCGGCGACAAAGTCGGCGATCGTGAAGTCCACTTCGTGCCCCACGGCGCTGATCACCGGTATGCGACTGGCGTAGATCGCCCGCGCTACGATTTCCTCGTTAAAGGCCCACAGGTCCTCCAACGAGCCGCCACCGCGCCCGACGATCAACACGTCCACACCACCCAGATCATCGCGCGACTCGTTCACGCGCGCGATGGCATCGGCTATCTCGTCCGCCGCCCCCTCCCCCTGCACGCGCACGCCATACACCAGCACCCGCACCCGGGGAAACCGCCGCTCAATCGTCTGCAATACGTCCCGAATTGCCGCCCCCGTCGGGCTGGTCAACACCGCGATCGTCCGCGGCAACCGCGGCAGCCGCCGTTTGCGGGCCGCATCGAAGAGCCCCTCGCGCGAGAGCCGGTCGCGAAGCTGCTGGAATGCCAGCTCAAGGGCGCCCACGCCGCGCGGTTCAAGCCGCCGCACATAGAGCTGGTACTGCCCCCGCGCCTCGTACACATCGACCGAGCCTGTCGCGACGACCTCCAGCCCGTCCTTCATCTCGAATTTCAGGCTCGCGGCGTCGCTTCGCCACATGACGCAGCGCACCTCGCTGCCGGCATCCTTCAGTGTGAAGTACACGTGCCCCCCGCTGGCCCGCGACACGTTCGACAGTTCGCCGAGCACGACCACGGTCTGCGGCACACCGGCCGCAATCGCGCTCTTCACCAGACGGTTGAGCTGGCTGACGCTGATGGGCTGCGATTTGGCGACGCCGGCCAGCGGAGATGACCGCGCCGGAGCCGCCGGAGGCGCCGCAGGTGCCGGCGGTTCGTCACCAAACAGCGATTCGCTCGCGCGCGGCTGCGGCTCGACGCCGCGCCGCCGCCGCGGGGAAGTTGGCGGCGGAAGGCCCTCGTCGCGCGGGATGCGCCGCGGATCGAACGGCGGCCGCGGCTCGTCTGAGGAGTGGCTCGTCACAGCGGCTCTTTCCAGAAGCCGTACTCCGGGCTCTTGTCCGGATCGTCGCAGATGCGATGGCCATCCTGCACAAAACCGCTTTTCAGGTAAAGCTGGTGCGCATCGGTCAGCTTCACATCGCTCCAGGCCCGCATGGCCCGGCACCCGCGTGAACGCGCATGCGTCAAAGCCGCGTCCAGCAGAAGCCGCCCCAGACCCCGCCCGCGGCAGGCGCGACTCAGATACATGCGGTGAAGCTCCGCCTCGTCGCCGTACACAGAAACGCCGACGCAGCCGATAACGCGGTCGCCCTCGAACAGCGTCCAGAACATGCCGCCCGGTTCTACGTAGTGCTTCACCGGGTCGTACAGGTCCGCGCAGTAGCCGTCGGCCTCCCACGTGAAGCCATACTCCGCGAAGACTTCCCGCACCACGGCGGCAATCGCCTCGCCGTCCGCGCGGCTCGTGGCCTCCAGCCGGATCGCATTCATTACGTCAATCATCGGTCCCGCTCGCAGGGGGCAGCTCGTTTTCCCGCACGCAGACCCGCTCGATGTGTCGCGCCCGGCCGGTGTCCGAGTCCACCCGCACCAGGACGCCGCACAGCCGAACGTCGTCCGTCGCCACGTCGAACGCCGACGGCAGGCCGGTCGTCATGAATTTCAGCACCCGGTCCTTGCGCCGGCCCAGCACCGAGTCGTACGGACCCGTCATGCCCACATCGGTGATATACGCCGTGCCGCGATCGAGAATGCCCTCGTCGCTCGTGGGCACGTGCGTGTGGGTGCCGAACACCACGCTGGCCCGTCCATTCAGGTGCCAGCCCATCGCCACTTTCTCGCTGGTTGCCTCGGCGTGCACATCCACGACCACGATCCGCACATCCGCCGGAATTCTGTTGATGATCCGGTCCACGGCCGCGAACGGGCAGTCGCACGGCGGCTTCATAAAAAGCCGACCCATGACCGAAATCACGGCGACCCCCGGACCGCGCGCAGTGCGATAGACGGCAAACTCGCGGCCCACACTTCCCGGCGGATAATTCACCGGCCGCACGATGCAGTCCGACTGCGACAGCACCGGCAGCACCTCGGCGCGGCGATAGATGTGATCGCCCAGTGTCATCAGGTGCACGCCGTAGTGAAGGAATTTCTCGTAGAGCGTCGCCGTCAGGCCCGAGCCGTTGGCCGTGTTCTCGACGTTGGTAATGACGCAATCGATGCCGTGCCGGGAAACGAGCACCGGCAGCGCACGGGCCACGATCGTCCGCCCCGGCCGGCCGACAACGTCTCCGATGCAGAGCAGTGTGATATCCAAAAATTCGTCGCTTTCCAGCCGCGGAATTGGCAGTCCTGGCGGCGGTGCATTCAGTCCGCCGGCGACGCACCGCGGTCGCGTCCACCGCCCCAGTATATCTGCGCGGCAGGGGCGATGCCAAAGGTCCGCCCCGCTGGATCGCTATTTCAGACCTGATATATTGCCCAGGCGGCACAAGCCAAAATACCGGTCAACATCGCGGAGCGAACGCAATGTCACATCGCAAATGGGATGCCCTGCTGGCTGCACTGATCTTCAGCGCCGGCTGCTCGCAGGCGGGCTTTCGCATCGAGCACGACAACATACCCGAAGACGGCTGGGCACAGGCCGAGGCAAAGCTCCTGACCAACGTGCGCCAGTTGACGGCGCAGGACATGGGCCTGTCCAAATCCGGCGAGGCCTACTTCTCTCCCGACAGCCACATGATCATCTTTCAGGCATTCCCGCAGAACGAATCCGCCTACCAGATGTTCACGCTGGAACTCGACGCAGATGGCGCGCCCATTACCGGCAGCCTGCGACAGGTCAGCCCCGGCGGCGGCGCCTGCACCTGCGGCTTCTTTCGTCCGGATGGCCGCAAGATCATCTACGCCTCCAGCTATTTGAACCCCGACATGCCCAATCCCAACGTGTACCACCGCGAAGGCAGCAGCTATCAGTGGGATATGCCCGGCGGCATGGACGTGATCGAGGCCGATATCGATGGCTCAAATCCGCGGCAGCTCACCACCGAGACCGGCTACGATGCTGAGTGCGCATACAGCCCATCGGGCCAAGCGATCGTCTTCAGCAGCGATCGCGACGGCGATCCCGATCTCTACATCATGAACGCCGACGGCAGCGGCGTGCGCCAACTGACCAACGAGCCAGGTTATGACGGCGGGCCATTTTTTTCCCCCGATGGCCAGCGCATCATTTATCGCTCGGATCGCAAGGGCGACAGCAACCTCCAGATCTTCGTCATTAATACCGACGGCACCGGTGAGCGCCAGCTCACGCGGCACGAGTCGATCGTCCGCTGGGCGCCCTTCTGGCACCCGAACGGGCGCAGCATCGTCTATACCACCAGTGCCCATGGCCATCGCAACTACGAAGTGTACCTCCTGAACATTGAGACCGGTTTTTCTCACCGGGTGACGCACAGCCCGCGATTCGACGGCCTGCCCGTCTTCAGCCCGGATGGCACTAAAATGATGTGGACCAGTCAGCGCGGCTCGCTCGGCGACAGCCAGGTCTTCATTGCCGACTTTGCGCTGCCCGCCGGCTTTTGAATCGTGTTGTCTCCAGTCAGAGCCTTGTTGTCCTCAGCCGGGATCTCGCAATCAGCGCAGTGGTATTCCCGACCGGCGCATCCGCGCGCTGAGTCAGTCCCACGATGGCTCGCTGTGCCGTGGAACTGTCCGTGCTGAGGACCGCCCGGCTCTGATTTCGCGATATCACCGAAGTTGCTGCCAGCCGGCCAGAAAAAGCCGCACGGCGCAGTAGAGCAGCAGCGCCGCGAATGCCACCCGTATGACACGAACGGGCCAGCGATGAACCCGCGCCGCCGCGGCGTAGGAGCCCAGCATCGCCGTCGGGATCAGGCAAGCCGCCATGACCAGCGACTCGCCCCAGCTCGCCCCGTGACGGCCAAGCCACGCATTCTTGAAGATCGCCCCCACGATGCTCGACCACAGCATGGTCGCCGCGGAGTTGGCGATGGCGTTCGGGAGCGGCACCCGCAGCCCCAGCTGCTGCGCCGGCACGGCATACAATCCGCCGCCAATCCCGAGAAGGCCGCCCAACAGCCCCATTGGCACCCCTACGACGCCGATGCTGATCCAGCGCGACGACGCCGCGGCATGACGTTCCTCCATCTTCGGAAGCCGCGTGTTGGACCGAAGCCGATTCAAGTTGTAGACAAAAACGTAACCCAGAAAGACGGCAAACCCGATCTGGAGCCAGCCCTGCCCCGACCCGCGGAAGACCGGCAGCTCGCTGAGCAATACGCCGGCGACGACGCCGACGATCGCGCTGGGAATCATCAGCCGCACGATTGGCCGCAGCGTCGCCTGCATCTGAACGTGTCGAAGCACCGCCGGCCCCACGATGAAAAAATTCACGATCATCGCCGTGGCCTGGTATAGATGCTGTTGATCGGCGCCGAACAGCAGCACCATGCCGGGGATCATGACCACCGAACCGCCGATGCCCAACAGTCCGCCGCACACGCCCGAAACCAGGCCGACGCCGGCCAGAATTAATGCATCCGTGAGTTCCACCTGTCGTCCTCGTAAAGCGACGCCGGCGCGTCGCCGAAGAGCCCGCAGAAATTGCTGCTCCTTCGGTGCAGTCAATCGACACTCGCCCGGCGCCTCGATAAGATCGCGCCGGGGGTTGCGATGGGCAAGACGCGGTGCATGCCATTCAGGAAAACCTGCTGCGACTTCTGGCGCTGGTGCTGCTTACCGCGCTTTCCGGCATGATTTCCGCCAGCGAAACCGCCCTTTTCGCCCTCAGCCGACAGTATCTGTACCGCCTGAAAAAGTCGCCGCGCGGGGCCGCCAGCATCGTTCTCCGCCTGCGGGAGCAGCCGACGGAGCTGCTCTCCACGGTGCTGCTTTCCAACATCACCGTCAACATCCTGCTCTACACCATGCTGGGCATCACTGCCGCACGACTCGGCGAACAGCCGCCCGCCTGGCTCATCGGCGCTGCCGGGGCCGGGGCAGAAACCATCTGGAAAACCGTCTTCGGCCTGGCCGGCTTCCTCGTCGCACTCATGTTCGCGGAGATCATGCCCAAGCTCATCGCCCTGAGCATCGCCGAGCAGTTGGCCCCTGCGGCAGCCGTGTTTCTGCGATTCTTCGAAATCATCACGCTTCCCGTGCGCAAGGTGCTCAACGTCACCGTCGTGGAGCCGCTCACACGCATCCTTACTACGCCCGAGGCGACGACCGTCGGCCCCGAGGACCTTCAGCGCCTCATCGACATCAGCAGGTCCGAAGGCGTCCTCGACGCCCGCGAAACGACCATTCTTCATCGCCTGCTCGATCTGGGTCACCTTCGTGTCAGTGCCGTCATGACGCCGCGCGTGGATCTCGTCGCCTTCAACCTCGACAAGGGCCGCTCGGAACTGACGCGCCTCTTCCGCACCAGCCGGCTGCTTCGCATTCCTGTCTACCGCGGCAACATCGACGACATCCTGGGCGTGGTACATGCCCGCGAATTCCTCGTGGCAGGCGATACGCCCATCGAACGGCTGGTGCGGCCGGTCCGCTTCATCCCCGAGCAGGCCAGTTGCGAGGCGGCCCTGCGCACCTTTCGCGAGACGGCGTCGCAGATCGCAATCGTGGTCGACGAATACGGCGGCCTCGCCGGCATCCTCGCACTCGAAGATGTGCTTGAGGCGATCGTCGGCGAGATTCGCGTCCCTGAAGAACGGTCGGACCTGCCGCCGCTGATGCGAATTGACGATCGCACCTACCTGGTCGATGCGGGTCTGGACGTGCACGACTTCTGCTCGGCCTTCAACCTGCCGCTCGAGGAGACGCGCATCCACACCGTCGGCGGTCTGATCGCCGAGGCGCTCGACCGGCTGCCGCAGGTGTACGACGAAGTGCGGCTTGGCCATGCCCGGCTGGTCGTCAACCGCATGAAGCGCCGCCGCATCATGCAGGCGCGCCTCGTGCTCGACGAACCGGTCGAGTTGAATCCCGACCTGCTGATTCTTCTGCGTGAATCGACGCAGCCGCACGGCGAATCGGCGCAGGACGGCGTCGGAAACCCCGGGCACGCGGAGGGCAACGCATGATTGCCGATGCTGCCATCGGTGCGACACTGGCGGGGCTGGCGGGCTGTGCCGTGTTCGTGCTGCTCTCCGGGCTGTTCAGCGGGGCCGAGACCGGCATATACTGCACCAACAGCGCACGGCTGCGCCTGCTGGCCCACCAGGGCGATGTCAACGCGCGGCGGATGCTCGAGCTCCTTTCCGATCGCAGCGGCCTGTTGTTCACCACCCTGTTCGGCACCAATCTCGCAAACTATGCCGCCCCGCTGTGCCTGACGTTCGTTCTCCTGCACGCCGTCGAAGCGACCTCGCGCGGGAGCGGCGAGCAGCTTGCAGAGCTGTACACCACGATGATTCTGACGCCCATCGTGTTCGTCTTCGGCGAGATCGTGCCCAAGAACGTATTTCAGCGGAATGCAGACCGCCTGATGCCGCGGCTGGCGGGGATTCTCCGTGCAACGCACCTTCTGTTTCAATGGACGGGCATCGTGGCGGTGCAGCGCTGGATATCCAATCTGGCCCTTCGCAAGCTGAACCGCCAGACCACGTCCGGCTCGGCGCTGCACACCTCTCTCGATGTCTACCAGGTGCTGCGCGAAGGCGCCGCAGAGGGCGTGCTGTCGCGCATGCAGAGCACGATCATCGAGCGCGTTCACCTGCTCAAGACCGTCCGCGTCGGATCGATCATGGTGCCTTCTGCCAGCGTCGAGATGCTGCCGGCCGAGGCGACGCGCGGCTCGATCGAACAGCGCCTTCGACGGCTGCGGCATTCGCGCATTCCGATCTATCGCGGCGATCGCCGCAACGTGGTCGGCGTGGTGCACATGCTCGATGTTCTCGGCGCGCCGGCGGCCTCGGACATGGCCTCGCTGGCACGCCCGCCCATCCCGATACCGGCGCGCCTCCCGGTCATGGACGCGCTGGCGCTGCTCCAGCGCGAGTATCGCCGCATCGCCATCGTGGTGGACCCGAATGGGCGGTGCCTTGGCGTTGTCACTGTGAAGGACCTGGTGGAAGAGATCGTCGGTGAGCTGGCTGCCTGGTAAAAACGACCGAAGCCCCCGCTGGAGGGGGCCCCGGCCTGGTGGGAAGACCGCCGCGGCTGCATACTGCGGCCGCAGCGGATTGTGAACCGGTGTTCCGCCCGGGAGGTGCCTGCCGGCCGGGCAGGTCGCCACCCCCCTCTCTTCGGCGCGCGGGCTGCCCGAGTTTATTTTTCCGGTGCGTCCGCAAACGCGGCAATGCTGCTTTTCGGTCGTGCCTGGCGAACATCATGCCGGCGGCGGGCATTTGTCCACGGCCCGCTGGACGACCAGTTGCAGGGCGCGGCGATAATTCTCCAGCGTCGGCCGCCCGCCCGGCTGCGGAATGCAGATGATGTCGTAGCCGGCGGGCAGCGCGGCGGCCTCGAGCCGAAATGCCTCACGCAATAGCCGCTTGAGCCGCACGCGCTGCACCGCCGGACCGCACCGGCGACCGACCGAAAGGCCAAGGCGCGAGTATGGCAGGCCGTTGCGGCGGGCGTACACGACGAGCAGCTTGTTCCCAGCGGAACAGCGTCCGCCGAACACGCGCGCATAGGCGGTGCGGCCCGACAGGCGCCGCGCGGCCGGCAATCCGAAACGCTTTGGCAAGGCAGTTCCTCTCATGCTGCAACGCGTGCTCTGCGTGCGCGATCGTTGTGATTTTATCGTGCACGCAGAAAATTTGAAAAAATTGCGCGGCCGATTCGCGCTCACGCCTGCGCGGCGGCGCGAACGACACTTGCGCGATTGTGGTGTCGTAACATCACATGCATAGACGGTTGTGAATTCGCTGCGACGCGCAGTTTTTGCTTGAAACGAACGCCTGTTCGATGGTATTTTGCCGCAGTCGCAGCAGGTGATTGATGCGACGACACACCTGAACGGCCGTATCGCGGCGGCCCACTCGAATGAAGATGGATCTTCAAAAGAGTGGGCCGCTGTTTTTTTGCGCGGCCGACGTACTTCCTGCGGAACCGGCCCAGCCGACTCGCAACCACGGCGAAATAAGCCGATGCATTGTTCATGGACGGCACCGCCCGAACCGCCCCCGCGATTCACGCCCCTGCGCGATCCCGTGCGAGGACATCGCGCGACGTCGTGTCGCTGGTCATCCCGAGCTACAACTCGGCGTCGATCCTGCCGCATGCCATCGACAGCGCGATGCGCCAGACGCGCCCGCCGGACGCCATCTTCGTCGTCGACGATGGCAGCAGCGACGACACGGCCACTGTCTGTCAGCGTTATGCGCCGCAAGTCACGCTGATCCGCCAGCACAACGCCGGGGCGTCGACTGCCCGCAACACCGGCATTCAGGCGGCGGTCCGCGCTTTTGAACGGCAATTCGGCGGCCGCGGCACAGCCGGCGTCAATCACTGGCTCGCCTTTCTCGACGCCGACGACGAGTGGTTGCCAGACAAACTGGAACGTCAACTGCATGCACTTGCCGGCATCCACGCAGATTTTTGCGTGACCGCAGCGATGGTGTGGTCGCCGCGCGAGCGCCGGCACGTTCGGTATGCGTGGGATGGTCCTGCCGATGCCCACATTTTGAAACGGCAACTGCTGGTGCGCAACGTGCTGACCGGGCTGTGCTCGTCGTTGCTGGTGCGGCAGGAGGCGCTGCTGGCGGTCGGCGGATTCGCGGCGGGCAAGGCGGCGGAGGACCGGCGCATCGCCATCGAGCTGCTCGATCGACATCGACCACTCATCCTGCGCGAGCCGCTGATTCGGCAACGGCCGGGGCCGGCGCACTGGACCGATCCGGAGCGGCACCGCCGCGAGATGCTGCGGCTTATCGACGATTACGCGGCAGCTTATCGCACACTTTCGCCGACGGGCCTGCTTCGACGCCGCGCGCTGGGGCGCGTACACGAGCGGAGCGGAATGCACTATCTGGAGAATGGCGATCGGCGGGCGGCCGCTCGCGATCTGTGGCGGGCTGTCTGCTGGTGGCCGTTCATGGCAAATCCGTGGCGCGTCCTGGTCAACGCCTGCCTGGGCCGCCTTTCGAATCGTCCGTCGCACGCGGATACGACAGGTCGCACTCTCCCTGCTTGAAGTACCTACGCAACATCTTATAGTGCCGACGCACTGATCCGCTGTTCCCGTCCGGGCTGACCGGCGACCGGCCGGGTCGTCGACCGGCGTGCTACCGAATCCTTCGCACAGGAGTTTGCCATGCCCCGCTGCTACGCGGCCACGTTCTGTCTGATCGCCGCCGCCGGGGCGGGCGGCTGCCTCGATCCCGTCGTGGGGCCGTACGAGATTCGCGAGGAACTCGACGTGGCGTTCGTGGAGCGTGACGGCGTCAAGGTGCACATGGACATTTTTCTGCCGCAGGGCGCGGCCGGTCCGCGCCCGGCGGTGCTGTGGGTGCACGGTGGCGGCTGGCTGGCCGGCGCGCGGGCACGGCTGCGGGTGCTGGCGCGGGCGACGACGATCCTCGGCTACGTGTCGGCATCTGCTGACTACCGGTTGACACCGGCGGGGGCCCGATTTCCCGCGCAGGTCGAAGACGTGGCCGACGCGCTGCGCTTCTTGCGGCGGAACGCGGAGCGATACGGGATCGATCCCGAGCGGATGGCGATCGGCGGGGACTCGGCCGGGGCGCACCTCGCGATGCTGGTGGCGCTGTGCGACGATCCGGAGATCCTTGGCGGCGGCATGATGCAGGAGACGGCGCCGGGCGAATGGCGCTGCGTGGAGGCGCCGGCGGACGACGGCGATGCCATGGATGCGGCACTCGCGGGCCGGCGGCCGGGGCGGACCGAGCGCGTCGCGACGCGGGTGTGCGGCGTGGTGAACATCTACGGCCCGACCGATTTGGTGCGGCTGAACAGCGGGCTGGATCCATCGGTGCGGCCGCTCTTGAGCGGGCTGTTGGGCGCGACGCCGACGGAGAAGCCGCAGCTCTGGGCGGGGGCATCGCCGGTGACGCACGTGTCGGCGGGCGATCCGCCGATCCTGACGATCCACGGCGATCTGGACACGGTGGTGCCATTCGAGCAGGCCCTGCGGCTGGAGACGGCGTGCCGGGCGGCAGGCGTGCCGCACGAGCTGGTGCGGGTGCCGGCGGCGGGGCACGGCTGGGCGACATACTACGTGGCCCATCCGACGCTGCGGCGATGCCTGCCGGTGATTGCGCAATTCCTGGCGCGGGTGATGCCGGCGCGGCCGGGGCAGGAAGCGGGCACGCTCCCGGCGGGCCGGGGCGCGGGGATGTCGCCGTGAGCGGGACGTGAGCATGTCCTATCTCGCCGGGGGCGAGCCGGCGGGACGAGCCAAACACGTTCCTTTCGCGACCCGTTCCGGGCCGCTGCCGGATCGCGGAAACTGCGGAAAAATTCTCAAACATTTTTTTCTACCGGTTCCTGTCGATGTCGGTCCATTCGGTTTTCGTGATTCGCGCGGCGCGCTTCGGGCAAAAAACAGGCGGCGCAAACCGATGCAAAGCGGAGCGCGCCGGGGCGCGGGGCGAATCGAAGGCTCCGGCACGCTGCCGGGGCACTCATCTGTCTGCTCACTAGATTTGCTCGGTGTTCCCCGGGAAATGAGGCGGGATGGCGTGGTTACGCCCGCGGCAACGGGATCGCGCTGGCTCCAGGCGGGCACTAACTCCTGGCTTTGCGCATTTCGTTGACGAACTCCCAGAAGTCCTGCTCTTCGTCGGGCGAGTCGAAGAACTGCTCCAAGGGTTCGCGGCTTCTGCCCTGAACGTAGGTGCGGGGCCAGAGATCGTCGCGGTAGACCGCGCCGATGGCGGAGAGCGGCGCGAAGCTGCGGCGACCGGCGCGGCTGATGACGATGCCGTCGGGCTGGAGGGCAATGAAGGTGCCGGCGCGGTGACGCCGGCGGGCGATGAGGATGGTGAGGGCGGGCGTGGCCAGCATGGCCGAGCAGAACAGCCAGGGGCCGGTTCGGATGCGGGTGACGTTTCGAAAGAATGCCTCCAGGGCGGTGACAAGGCAGGGGCACAGCAGGGTGAGCACGAGGGCGGTCGCGAGGACGTAGAGCCACGGGAAGCGCGGCCGCCAGACGGGCATGCCCAGATCGTATGCGGCGCCGCACTCGGGGCAGCGATGGGCGGGCGGCAGACCGCGGAGGGAGTAGCCGCAGCGGAGGCAGCTGGTGAGGTGTTCGGCGGAGAGCTTCATGGGGTGATGCCGCTGTGCCGGGAGGATACGGCGGGAGCGGGTGCGGCGGGAGTGGGTGCGAGCGTGGGCGGCGGTGGCGGCGGCAACGCCTCACTCGCTACTTGCTCGTGCGATACGCCCTGCGGGGTGCGGCGTACAAGACGCCCTCGCTGGCTCTTCGGGTTCGTGTGGGCGGGCCGCGCGGGTCAATTTGGCTGGGGCGCGAGGGCGCGGGCCTCTTCGACGGCGCGTTTGAAGGCCTCCATTTCGCGGCGGTCGGCGAAGCAGCCGGTGAGGGTGATCTGTTCGCCGGCGCCGCGGCGCTGGATCCACGGCTGGGTGTCGACGATGGAGACGAAGGCGATTTCGGCGTAGGGGATGTTCCACGACTTTTTGCCGCGGCGGATGAAGACACCATCGGGCTTGACGGCGACGAGGATGCCGCGGCGGTGGGCGGCGATGGCCCAGGCGATGGAGACGGCGGGCGACACGACGACGAGCGCGACAAAGACGACGATGCCGAGCACCGTGCCGAGCAGTTGCATGCACATTCCAAGGACCTGGGCGGCGTAAAACGGCAGGAAGATGAGAAAGCCGGTGACCGAGCCGGCGACAATCTTCCAGGGGGACTTCTGCCGCCAGATGCGCGTGCGGCGGTCGAAGGCGGTGCCACACTCGGGGCATCGGTGGGCGTCGGGCAGGCCGTGGAGCGAGTAGCCGCAGGAGAGGCAGTGATCGAGGGTGTCGACGAACATGGGGCGGGCCGGTCGAGACTTTATTTCGAATAAGAGCCCATCCGAATAACCAAAGCCGCACCGGCTATTAGCCGGTGCCACACTGTAATTGACATATGCACGAAGGTGTAGTGCCCCTTGCACCCCCGCCGCGCCGCCCGGGGCCGTGCGCGGTAACATCATACGCGATGTTCCTGATCGATCCCATTTACTGGAAATGGTTGTTTCCTGAGATTGCGTGCTTTCCGCATCGGGATAACCGGATGCGGGCGCTGGCGCGAGCGCTCAACCTTCGATTCGCCCTGTTCAGTTTTGCGCCGGTGTACATCCTGCTTTGCTTCCTCATCGTATGCCTGGTGATAGGCGGCGCGGCCAGGTTTCAAGTCACGCCGTTCGTCCATCCGATTGTCGTGCTTGTTGCGAGCGCAATCGTCAGCGCGTTCGTGACGCTCGCTGTCTGGCGACCGGTGCTGCGACGGACGCTGCGCGGGATCCTTCGGGATGCGGGCTGCTGCGAGCGGTGCGGGTATGACCTGTTCCTGACGCAGACGCAGCGGTGCCCGGAATGCGGGCTGGTGCGCGAGGAGCCGGTTGCGCCGACGGCGTACTATCGGATGATGTATATGGAGTGAGCGGACGGGTAGTCGGGACGCGAGGTACCGCATGCTTACGCTGAGTACAGCGAAAGCATGCCACCCGCCCAGCACCGTGGCACGGGCGTCTCGCCTGTGACACGATCGATATTTCGTGCAATCTTATGCTTACCGGCGGGACGCCGGTGCCACAGAATGCTATTGGGATTGCTTCCATATCGCCTTGCAAAATCCCAGCGCCACTCACTGTGTGAACGAGGCCCCGGACTCCCGTCCGGGGTTCTGATTTGCCGCGCGAGATCGTGCAAGCTGATTTAGTCTGTACCAACGTAGAGCGGGTGCGAGAAGGGATTCTCGCACCCGCACGAGAGGTCCCGGCGTGTTGGGACCGCACCAGCCCAACACATCGCCGGAGGGTTCAGCGTGGTTACGCTGAGTACAGCGAGAGCATGCCACCCGCCGCCCGGGCCGCAGCCTACTGCGCTCACCTTTTTTCCGCTCCTGCGTTATTACCGCATTCCGGGCAAAGGGGTGTTGTATTGCCGCGGAGGTCGTAACCGCAGTGCACGCACTGCCCGCGCTTTCTGCGGTTGCGGATCACGATGGGCTTGCGGAGCGGGCGCGCGAGCAGGACAAGCAGTGCCAGGAGGACGGCGTTCAGGTACCAGATTGAAACGTGCACCAGGAGTTCTTTCTGGGGCTGATCGCGCCAATGGCCCCAGACGCCCAGGGGCGAATCGGCCTTAGCGCACTTGACAATCATGGGCAACATCTGGGAACGCAAGTTGATGAGTTTTTCCGGATACTCTTTGTTCGCCTTGTTGATGAAATCGTCCTCCATGGCCCTCGCCTTGTTCAACAAGTCCCGAACCTCCTGCGCGGGCTCCGCCTCAAAATCGGCAAAGACCTGGTCATTGGTCTCGCGCATGTGTCTTGCCGCTGCCAGCATGGATTCCTGAATTTCCCGATAGGCCTTTTCCCAGGCTGGGAACATGTTTACCCAGCGCAGATATTCGGCGTGGTCCGGTGTCGTGCCCGGCAATGACGGCGGATCGCCGTTGCTGGTGTAACCGAAGGTGATGCGGCCGTCCTGGAGGTCGAGAAATATCCAGTTCTGGCGGGCCTGGGAGTCGCGACGAAAGGAGCGGGTGGAACTGATGAGTCCTGCGACAAGGGCGAGCGCGGTGATGGTGATTGCGAATACGCGCAGGAAGAAACGCAGTCGCATGATCAGCGGCCTTGCGCGCGCCGGGCTGCAAGGGGCGTCAGCGTCGGGATTATTTTTTTTCCGGCGTGAAAAGATCATCCTGACATCATCCTGTCGGACCGTGCACTAAGCCGTGCCTGGTCACATCGGCCCGCAACCGTCGGACGGTCTGCCAGAAGTCGTGCTCCTCGTCCGCGGTCTCGAAGAACCGGGTAAGATAGATCGGGCTGCCCTGCGTCTCGATGTACACGAAGGGCCAGCGGTTCTGCGGGTGGGCCGCGGTGATGTTGGTCAGCCGGTGAAACGAGCTGCGGCCCGACCGGCGGATCACGACGCCATCGGGTTGCAGGACCAGGTAGGTGCCGGCGCGATGACGCCAGAGGGCAAGTCCGATCCACGCCAACGGGGCCAGCAGCGGGATGGGACCGCCCAGCCAGAGACTCATGTTGCCCAACGTTTCGTAGAGAAGAATTACCAAGAATGCGTCCAACAAGAGGCCGAGCAGGAGAAGCAGGAACGCCATAGGCAGCACGCGCCGCCAGTCGATGCGCGGCCGCCAGAGCGGCCTGCGCAGGTCGTATTCTGCACCGCACTCCGGGCAGACGTGCCTTTCCGGCAGGCCCAGCAGAGAGTAGCCGCACCTTTGGCAGGCCCCAATGCCCGCGGAATATTTCAACGCGCAAAACCCCTTATACCCATGCCTGTCAGCGTTCGGCGGCCTGCCGCGCGTCGATGGTTTTCTTTAGTGTTCGCTGGAAATTGCGCAGCTCGGATCGCGTGTCGAAATGGTCGTCGATGCGAACCTCGCTGAGCTGCCCCTTTCTCCGCAGCGAAGTTCGCTTCAACCAGGTCACGCATTCCGGCGCTATATCGCCGTATGCGAGCATCTCCACGCGTTTTCCGGTCCGGACCAGCACGCCCTCGTCCACCAGTGCGACGAGATTGGTCCTCCAGCCTTGGCGAAAGTGGAGGACCAGTCCGATTCCGATGATCGCGGCAGCCGCGACGGCGTAGAGAGCGAGCGCCGCGGAAGGATTCATCACCCTCTTGAGTTCTGCGAGGGAAGCGGCGCCCTTGAAATACGAGAAAATCACGACGAAGCCGACCGCACCCGCCAGGTAAGCCCGCGGTTTGGACCTGCGCCACACCGGAATGCTCAGATCATAAGCCTTCCCGCACTCAGGGCACACGTGGACATCGGGCAATCCGTTGAGCGCATAGCCACAATGCAGGCATTCTCGCAGGTCGGCGGCGGAATACTTCATCCCTCGGGCACTCCCGGCCGCCATTTTACGGTCTTCGCCGCGCAAGCTATACTCCTCCGCTCCCGCCGCGACATCTTCCGCGTCTGCGGCGGGCCATGGGGAGCAACGTCATGGCCAAGACCGCCGACAGCCTGAAGGACCAGGTCGCCGACATCATCCGGCAGCTTCGACCCGCCGTGCAGAGCGACGGGGGCGATATCGAGCTGATCGATGTGACGGCGGACGGGGTGGTGCAGGTGCGGCTGCACGGGGCATGCATCGGGTGCCCGTCGGCGGCGGTGACGCTGAAGCTGGGGGTGGAGCAGTCGCTGAAGGAGAATATTCCGGAGGTGCGGGAGGTGGTTTGTGTCTGAGGGAAGGGGTAAGGGATAAGAGGCAAGGGGTAAGGGATAAGGGGCAAGGGGTAAGGGTTTGCGAATCGCGGCGAGCGGCGATATCAGGCCCTTATCCCTTGTCCCTTACCCCTTGTCCCTCTAAGCTCCAGCGGTTGACAACGCGGGCGCGGGGCGGCTAGGCTATGCCGGGTCAAGCAAAGGAACTGCCATCGCGTTTGCGGCTGGAATTTCTGGAGTCGGTCTCGTGAAGACGCCTGTCGTCATTGTGGTGATTGCCCTGCTGCCCGACATCGGGATCGGCGCGGTTAATCCGCCAACATGGGAGGCGACCACGGCATAGGTACGAGACGCGTTTTTCGCACACACGGCCCTGGAAGCCTCGAAGGTTTCCGGGGCTTTTTTATTTGCTACTCAGTGCTCGCCGAGCAAGCTCGGCGGCTGAATAAGGAATCGCATGTCTCAATCCATAGAACTTTCCGGCTCGCCGGCGCTCGGCGGGCCGAGGACCGCGTGGCAGGAGGCGCGGGCGCTGCTCGTGCTCGCCGCGCCGATCATCGCGGCGATGCTGTCGCGCATGCTGATGGGGTTCACCGACTTCTACATGGTGTCCTTCCTCGGGACCGAGGCGACGGCGGCGATCAGCCCGGCGATCCTGTTCATGTGGACGTTCATGTGCCTGGGGATGGGGCTGGCCAGCAGCGTGCAGACGTTCGCCTCGCAGAGCATGGGGCGCGGCCGGCCGGGTGACGCGGCGGCTTATGCGTGGCAGTCGATCTACCTGGCGGCGGCGTTCGTGCCGGTGGCGGTGCTGGCGAGCCCGTTCGTGCGCGACGTGTGGTCGTGGATCGATGCGCCGGCGACCGTGCAGCGGATGGAGGCGGACTACTGCGTGGTGGCGATCTGGGCGCTGCCCTTCGGCGTGGCGTGTTCGGGGCTGGAGGGGTTTTTTAATGGCGTGCAGCGACCGTCGGTGACGCTGAAGGCGCTGCTGGCGGCGCTGGTGTTCAACGTGATTGGGAACTACTGCCTGATCTTCGGCAAATTCGGCTTTCCGGAGATGGGGATCCAGGGGGCGGCGGTGGCGACGGTGCTGGGCTGGGCGCTGCGGGTGGCTATCCTGGGCATCGTGTTCCTCTCGGAGGAGTTTAAACAGCGATTTTCGACGACGGCGGGCTCTGCCTTTGCCGCGGAGAAGATGCTGGGGCTGATGAAGGTCGGCGGACCGATGGCGATCCAGTGGGTTCTGGACGTTGGGGCGTGGTGGGTGTTTCTGTCCATGTTGATCCAGGGCGTGGGGACTGCCGCGCTGGCGGCATCGAACATCGGCGTGAACTACATGCATATCGCCTTCATGCCGGCGATCGGGCTGGGGACGGCGCTGTGCACGTCGGTGGGCCACGCGATCGGCGAGGGGCGGCCGGAGCTGGCGGTGCGGCGGGCGCGGATCGCGATGGTGATGAACGTGGTGTACATGGGCATCGTGGGCGTGGGCGTGTTCTTCCTGCTGCGGTATCCATTGATGCGATTCATGACCGGCGACGCCGCGGTGATCGAGGCGGGGGCGGGCGTGCTGACGTGGGCGGCGGTGTTTCAGATCTTCGACGCGCTGTGCATCACGTATATCTTTGCGCTGCGCGGGGCGGGGGACACGCGCTGGCCGGCGGTGGTGACGGCGCTGCACTGCTGGATCATCTTCATCGGCGGCGGATACCTCGTGACACACGTGTGGCCCACGATCGGGTACCACGGGCCGTGGATGACGTGCACGCTGTACATCACGATGCTGGGGGTGCTGCTGTGGTGGCGCTTTGCGCGGCAGGGCTGGCGGAAGATCAACCTGTTCACACGCGCCGATGGGTCGCCGCTGGAGGCAGCGGGCGAGGCCCCGGCCATGGCGCCGCTGGGCGCAGGGACGGAGGGCGCAGCGCTGCTGCCGGCGACCGTCATTCCGGCCGTGGATTCGTCGGAGGTGGCTAGATGAAGCAAACGCAAAGTCAAGAGACACGCGCCGGCGTTACGGCCATCGCGACGCCGCGGCTTGAGCTGGTGGCGGTCACGCTGGAGACGGCGCGGGCGGCGGCGGTGGAGGATCGGGCGCGGATGGCGGCATTGCTGGGCGGCGAGATTTCGCCCGGCTGGCCGCCGGACCTGCTGGACGATGCGATGGTTCACCTGGCGGCGTGGCTGGAAAAAGGCGAGGCATCCCCGCCGTGGTCGATGTGGTTTATCATGCTGCGCGAGCCGCGGACACTGATCGGCACGTGCGGGTTTAAGGGCCCGCCGGACGCGGGCCGCGTGGATGTCGGCTACAGCATCGTGGGGCCGCACCAGCGGCGGGGCTATGCGACGGAGGCGACGCGGGGGCTGGTCGAGTTTGCGTTTGCCGATGAGCGCGTGGAGCGGGTGGTGGCGGAGACGCTGGCGGAGTTGGTGCCGTCGATCGGGGTGCTGGAGAAGCTGGGGTTTTCGCGGTGTGCGGAGGGGGTCACCGGGTTCTCCGGCGAGGAGAATGTGGTGCGGTATGAGCTCTGCCGCGAAGCTTTGTAGCTGGCTGTCGGCGGTGAAGCAAAATGAGAGGCGGCGGCGAGCAGGATTAAGATGAAGATGATGATCAGGAAGATGATTAAGAGCAGGAGGAAGCGTATGAGTTGGAAGTTCCGGCCGGTGAGTCATACTCCTGATCGTCATCCCGCTCGTCATCTTCTTCATATTCCAACTCCTCATCTTTCTCGTACTCTCAATGCTTACGACTAATGAACGCATAAAAATCTCTCCTATGTTCAAACCTCTCCCTTCCAACTTCGATTTCCCCGCGATGGAAAAGGATGTCCTTCGCTTCTGGGATGAAAACAAGGTCTATGAGAAATCCCTCGAACAGCGGCGCGGGGCCACGCCGTTTGTCTTTTTCGAAGGACCGCCGACCGCGAACGGGCTGCCACATCCGGGGCACTGCCTGACGCGTGCGATCAAAGACCTGTTTCCACGATACAAGACGATGACCGGTCATTACTGCCTGCGCAAAGGCGGCTGGGACACGCACGGGCTGCCGGTCGAAGTGGAGGTGTGCAAGGAGCTTGGCATCCACTCGAAGGAGGAGATCGAGGCGTATGGGGTGGAGCCGTTCAACCGCAAGTGCCTGGAGAGCGTGTTCCGCTACACGAAGCAGTGGGAGGAGCTGACGCGGCGACTGGGCTTCTGGGTGAACCTCGAGGAGGCGTACGTCACCTATCACAAGAGCTACATCGAGAGCGTGTGGTGGAGCCTGAAGCAACTCTTCGATGCGGGGCTGCTGTATCAGGGGCACAAGATCGTGTGGTGGTGGGCGCAGGGGGGGACGGCACTGTCGGCGGGCGAGGTGGGGCAGGGCTATCGCGAGGTGGATGATCCCAGTGTGTATGTGCGGTTTCCAATCGTGGAAACAGGGATTAAGGGATTGAGGGATTTGGGGATTGAGGAGGCGGATGCGAAGAATGTAAGTCTACTCGTTTGGACGACGACGCCGTGGACGCTGCCGAGTAACACGTTTGCGGCGGTGCATCGCGATTTTGATTATGCCATTGTGCATGACGAAGAGACGGGCGAGCGGCTGATTTTCGCGGCGGCGCTGGTGGAGCAAATTTCGAAAAAGGCGAAGGCGAAGAGTTGGAAGGTGGAACGGACGGTCAAGGGGGCGGCACTGGTGGGGCTGAGCTATCGGCCGCCGTTTGATTTCTATCGCAAGCGGCCGGCGCGCGATCTGGTGCCGCACGCGGAGGCGGGCATTCCGCTGGGGGATTACAAGGCGGAGCTGGCGGCGGGCGGGAGCGAGTTTGCGTGCTGGCGCGTGCTGCATGCCGACTTCGTGACACTCGACAGCGGTACTGGGCTGGTTCACGAGGCGCCGGCGTTCGGTGAGGTGGACTACGAGCTGCTGCAACAGGTGCGGAAGGATTTTAAGTCGCCGGAGAGTGTCCCGCTGCTGTGCGCCGTCGCGCCAAATGGGAAGTTCACGTCGGATGCGCCGCCCTATGAGGGGCGCTGGGTCAAGGACTGCGACAAGGACATCATCCGCGATCTGAAGGAGCGCGGGCTGCTGTTGCATCAGGAGCAATATCGACACGATTACCCGTTCTGCTGGCGGGCGGAGGAGGACCCGCTGATTCAATATCCGCGGAAGAGCTGGTTCATTCGCACGACGCAGTTCAAGCAGGACATGCTCGAGAACAATGGGCAGATCGACTGGCTGCCCGATCACATCAAGGGCGGGCGATTTGGGAAGTTTCTGGAGAGCAATGTCGACTGGTCGCTGTCGCGCGAGCGCTACTGGGGCACGCCGCTGCCGATCTGGCAGTGTACTGCGTGCGGACAGATGGAGGCGAATGACTCGTACGAGTGGGTCGTCGGCAAGCCGGGCATCGCGGGGCTGGAGGTGTGGGAAAATGCCAAGCGCGCGACACCGGACTTGAGCGATCATTTGAAGGTGCACAAGCCGTACATTGATGCGCTGACTTATGACTGTGCGAAATGCAATGGCGGGCGAATGCAGCGCGTGCCGGAAGTGATTGACTGCTGGTATGACTCGGGCGCGATGCCATTTGCACAATGGGGTTTTCCGCACGCGGGGCGCGAGATGTTCGCGGCGCAGTTCCCGGCCGATTTTATCTCTGAGGCACTCGACCAGACGCGCGGGTGGTTTTATTCATTGACGGCAATCAGCGTCATGCTGTTCGGGCCGAACGGCGTCGCGCGCAAATCACCGAATCACGAGATCACGAAATCGCCAGATTATCCGCACCCCTTCCACACCTGCATCGTGCTCGGCCTGCTATTGGGCGAGGACGGGCTGAAGATGTCGAAGAGCAAGAAGAACTACAAGGAGCCCTCGTACATCTTCGACCACGAAGGGGCGGATGCGATGCGGTGGCTGTTCTTCAGCGGGCAGACGCCGTGGACGAGCATTCGGTTTCAGGAGTCGGCGATTGCCGAAGGGCAGCGGGAGTTTCTGATTAGGCTGTACAACTGCTACAGCTTTTTCGTCATCTATGCGAATATCGACAAGTGGACGCCGACGGCGAATTCAACCCCCCCCGGCCCCCCCTTGCCAAGGGGGGGAGTTGTCGCGGGCGGCGGCTCCTTGCCAAGGGGGGGCGTTGTCGCGGGCGGCGGCGGTTCGCTTGGCGATCTCGACCGGTGGATTCTGAGCGAGCTTGATGCCACGTGCGTGCGCGTGTTCGATCGTATGGAGGCGTACGACAATTTTAATGCCGCACGGTCGCTGTCGGACTTCGTCGATGCACTGTCGAACTGGTATGTGCGCCGCAGTCGTGACCGGTTCTGGAAGAGCGAGATGGATGGTGACAAGCAGGCGGCCTACAGCACGCTGCACCACTGCCTGGTGACGCTGTCGAAGCTGATTGCGCCGTTCACGCCCTTTTTCGCGGAGTCGATGTATCAGAACCTGGTGCGGGCGCACGACGCGGATGCGCCGATCAGCGTGCATTTGTGCGACTATCCAATCATGCCGGCGTCAACCGGCCAACCGGCGGCAGCGCGCGATGCCGTGGCGGCTCGAGTGAATGAACCGCTTAATCGCGAAATTGAACTGGTGCGGCAGCTTGTCTCCAGCGGGCGGGCGGCGCGGTCGGCGGCCAAGCTGCGCGTCCGGCAGCCGCTGGCGACGATCGAACTGTGCCACCGGCAGGCGGATGTCATCGGACGTTATGAAGACATCATTCGCGACGAACTCAACGTGAAGCGCGTCGAATACGTCAGCGGCGCGAAGATCGACCAGTATGTGCATTACGAAGTGAAGCCGAATTTTCAGATCATCGGGCCAAAGCACGGGCCGCTGGCGCCGACGATCAAGGCGGCGCTGGCGAAGCACCCGAATCCGGACGAGATCGCGCGGAAGATCGAGCAGGACGGGGCCTATCAGCTTCGCGTGAATGACCAGGATGTGGAGCTGACGGCCGAGGAGGTCTTCGTCGAGCTGCATGCCCGCGAGGGCTGGGCGGCGGAACGCGTGCCGGGACAGGGCATCGTGGTGCTGGACACGCACCTGACGCCGGAACTGATCGACGAGGGGCTGGCCCGCGACCTCGTGAACCAGGTGCAGCAGGTGCGAAAGAAGATGGACCTGCGGTATGAGCAGCGGATTGACCTGGCGATCGTCGGCGACGAGACGATCGGGCGGGTGGTGAATGCGTTCGCGACGACCATTCAGGGCGAGACGCTGGCACAGACGCTTCTCAGCCAGGCGATCCCGGGGGCGGAGCATGTGACGGCGGAGATCGAGGGGCATGCGGCGGCGATTTACGTGAAACCGCTATAAAGATTGCGCAAGAGCCGAGAACGCCATGGGCCAGTACGCCGATTCTGCGAGTGAGGGCACGCGCTGCGAGTTGCGCGGCCCGCCGAATGACGCGCTGTGTCTGCAATGCGGGTACAATTTGCGTGATTTGCAAAACTGGCGCTGCCCGGAGTGCAATCATCCGTTTGATCCTAATAACGCAAAGACATTTCGGTCGCGCTCGACATCGCCGCTGCTGCTACAGTGGCGGCATGCTCCAAGGTGGATATATGTGGCGTTACTGCTGCCAGTCAGTGCCTTGGTAATTTACTTATGCAGCGAGATCATCGGCATTCGCGCCCTGCTTACTGCGCAGATTGGCAACGTTGTTTTCCTGTTGCTCCTTGGATACCTGCTCGTGGATTACTCATTCCGGGCCGCAGCAACGATACGATTTCGCAATGTGTCGCCGGTGTATCACATACGACGGCCGTTCCATCGAACCCGACTTGCCTTTAGTACGCTACTCGTTCTGTGTATCGTTTCGGCCGCGTCGACCGAATGGCCCCTGTACGTGCGGTTCCTTGCCAGCCGCGCGGCCTTTGAAAGGACGCTTCAGGCTGATCCGCTTCCAATCGGAACCAACTACATTGGCCTATTCCGGACGTCAGTCGTGCGCCACAATGATTACGTTGTCTTTTATACAGATCAGGAGCACTATGGCGAGCAAAGAGCGCTCGGTTTCGCTTGGTGCCCGCGCCAGCCCAGTGATTTGAAGCTCTTTCATCCGGAGGCACAATTCCGCCACATTCTTGGCGATTGGTATTTCTGGTCGTCGCGCTAACGAACCGCTTTTTTCCTGCACAGCGCAAGGCTCACGTCGTCAGGTAGCCCACCCGACCGCAGGCGCGCGGCATCAATGAGCGATTTTGATGCAACGGCAAGGCTGTTGTCCGAAGCTGCCGCACAGAGCTTCTCGACCGGCGCGTACTTGAGCAGACCGTCGGATGCGACGAGGAGTGTCCCCTTCCAGGCGCGGCAATTGAATGGCGTGACGATGGCGGTGCCCGAACCCAGCAGCGGCTTTCGAACCTGAAGCGCCGTCAGTTCGCGCCAACCGTGCGCGTCGATTAGACACGCGCCAGAGTCGCCGACGCTGGCGCCGATGATTCGATCCGGACCCACCATGCAAACAACGGCCGTTGTTTCAGCGCCGCCTATGCGACTCAGCTCGAGATCCACGCCACGCAGCAAAGCGCACATCGTGTCTTCATCGGCGGCACGCCAGGCAGACGTCGGCTGACGCCGTATTGACTCGATCACGGCCTCGGCCGCCTTCTCTGATGAAATGCCGGCTCCGTCGGCCAGCGCGATGACGATGCGATCGTCCAACTCGATGATGGCGACGCGGTCCTGCGAAGGTCCGTGGTATCCCTCGTTAGCGAAGATTGACTCAATATCGTCGTGCACGATCGAGTTCCTATCCCGCGACCAGCGCGGTAGATTACCGACTCGTGCACCGGCTGATAGCCGGTGCCACACGCGTTGGATTACAAGCTCGTGCACCGGCTGATAGCCGGTGCCACACGCGTTAGATTACAGGCTTGCGCACCGGCTGGTAGCCGGTGCCACACGTTCGTACTTCCACGAACATTCGACAACATCGCCGCAGGAATCATACGCCGCATGCCGAAGAAAAAACTCAAGCACCGCTTCACCGCGAAGTCTGCCGACAAATTCGTGCTGTATCAACTCGCCGTCCAGTCGCCGGAGGCCGAGGTCGAATTCTGCATCCGCACGTACAAGAAACGCTACGGGCAAGCGCCGACGAAGTTCCGAGAGGACTTCTGCGGCACGCACCTCATCTCGTGCGACTTCGTGAAGCGCGGGCGCGACAACCATGCCTGGGGCGTCGATCTCGACCAGCCGACGCTGGACTGGGGCATCAAGCACAACAGCGGCAAGCTGCGGCCGGACCAGCAGAAGCGGCTGCACCTGGTGAACAAGAACGTGCTGCACGTCACGCAGCCGAAGGTCCACATCATCGGGGCCTACAACTTCAGCTATTTCATCTTCAAGACGCATGCGGAGCTGGTGCGCTACTTTCGCGCGGCATACGAGTCGCTGGAAAAGAAGGGCCTGTTTATTGTCGATGCCTACGGCGGCTGGGAGTCGCAGCAGGAGATGACCGAGAAGCGCAAGATCGCCGGCGAGGGCTTCACCTACGTGTGGGACCAGGCGGTGTATAATCCGATCGACGACCACACGCTGTGCCACATTCACTTTGAATTCCCCGACGGCACGCGCATGCAAAAGGCGTTCAGCTATGACTGGCGGCTGTGGACGCTGGGCGGCGTGCGCGATGCCATGCTGGCGGCGGGATTCAAGTCGACCGAGGTGTACTGGGAAGGCAGCGATGCCAAGGGGGAGGGGAATGGCGTGTATCGCAAGACGATGAAGGCGGAGAATGGGCCGGGGTGGACGGCGTATGTGGTGGGGTTGAGGGATTGAGGGATTAAGGGATTGAGAGATTGAGGGGCGGGAAGTCCAACCTCGAAAGGCTGCGGCGACTATGGCCATAAACGAGCCCGACAATCCTGAAACTCCGACGAGCGCGGATGGCGACGACGCGCCGCAAGTGTCGCCCGGAAAGAAGCCGCGGTCGCGCGTGCGGCGGTTGCTGCGTACGCTCGTCATTCTGTATGTCGCCTGGCTGGGGCTGCTCTTCTTTGGGCAGCGGTGGATCATCTTTCCCGATTATCTGACGCCGGAGCCATCGGAGTGGGAGAAGTACGACAACTCGACGATCGTCCTGCGGCGAGACATCGGCGACGAGGCGGGCGATGTGATCGCGTGGTACGTGCCCTGCGGCCCAGCGCGCCGCCGCACGCCGAGCCCGCTGGTGCTGTATCTGCACGGTAATGCCGAGATCATCGACTCGCAGGGCGACGCGATCGAGATGTACCGCTCGATGGGTTGCTCAATCCTGCTGCCGGAGTACCGCAGCTACGGGCGGTCGAAGGGCGGAACGCCGAGCGAGGAGGCCATCGTCGAGGACGCGGTCTGGTTTCTCGATGAAGTGATGAAGCGACCGGAGGTGGATGGGTCGCGGATCGTGATCCACGGGCGCTCGATGGGCGGCGGCGTGGCGGCCCAGGTGGCGGCACGGCGCAAGCCGCGGGTATTAATCCTGGGGTCGACGTTTACCAGCCTGGCGGGCTTTGCGAATCGGTACCTGGCCCCGTCTTTTCTGGTGCGCAGCTCGTTTCGCACGGAGGACGTGCTGCCGACGCTGGACATTCCGATCCTGATTCACCATGGGAAGGATGACGACATCGTGCCGGTCGAACACGGGCGAACGCTGCACGAGCTGGCGAAGAGATCGACGTATATCGAGCTGGCGTGCATGCACAACGACTTTCCGGGCGATGGGAATGATGAGCGGTATCAGCGGGATATACGGGAGTTTCTGGAGAAGAATGGAGTTATGGGGGAAGGGATTGAGGGAGGAAGGGATTGAGGGTTTAAGGGTCTGAGAGACACGGTGTCGGACGGGTGGCATGTCGAAGCGAAGCGCAAGCATGCTTCGCGCGGGGCGATGGGCGGGCCGGGCAGGCAGATGAGTAAACGACGCGACGGCGAAAAGGGCGGCGGGCGGTTTCGGATCGCCGTGATGATCTCGGGCGGCGGCACCAGTCTGCAGAATCTGATCGACCGCATCGCGGACGGGCGGCTGCCGGGCGTGGAGATTGCCGTTGTGATCTCATCGCGTTCGACGGTGGAGGGCGTGGCGCGTGCGGAGCGGGCGGGGCTGCCGGTCGATGTGATTCGCGTGAAGGATAAGGCTGACGTGCAGCGGTTCAGCGATGAGATCGCGCTCACGCTGGACGTGTATGCCGTGGATCTCGTCGTGCAGGCGGGCTGGCTGTGCTTCTGGCGGGTGCCGCCGGCGTGGCTCGGGAAAGTGATCAATATTCATCCCGCCCTGCTGCCGAAATATGGCGGCAAGGGATTCTACGGGCGGCACGTGCACGAGGCGGTGCTGGCGGCGGGCGAGACGGAGACGGGGGCGACGGTGCACTGGGTTGATAATGAGTATGACCACGGGCCGATCATCGCGCAGGCACGGTGTCCGGTGCAGCCGGGTGACACGGTGGAGACACTGGGTGAGCGGGTGATGGGGCTGGAGCGGGAGCTGCTGCCGAGGGTGATTCTGGATATCAAGCGGGGTGAGGTGAAGCGGCCGAGGCTTTGATGCCTGCACCGATGATCAGTGGCACCCGCGGGCACATGTGAGTTGACGTTTTCTCAACATCGCACTGCTCACAGAGCAGTGGCACCCGCGGGCACATGTGAGTTGACGTTTTCTCAACATCGCACTGCTCACAGAGCAGTGGCACCCGCGGGCACATGTGAGTTGACGTTTTCTCAACATCGCACTGCTCA
>CAYOZN010000028.1:1334-25151 GCA_964408455.1 uncultured Planctomycetaceae bacterium | reverse complement strand
GACGTTTTCTCAACATCGCACTGCTCACAGAGCAGTGGCACCCGCGGGCACATGTAAGTTGACGTTTTCTCAATATCGCACTGCTCACAGAGCAGTGGCACCCGCGGGCACATGTAAGTTGACGTTTTCTCCACGTCGCACTGCTCACAGAGCAGTGGCATCCGCGGGCACATGTGAGTTGACGTTTTCTCAACATCGCACTGCTCACAGAGCAGTGGCACCCGCGAAGAAGTCGAGCAGGCGGCGCTGCACTACTTCCGGCCGTTCGGACCAGACCTCGTAGTGGTCCATGCCGTCGATCAGCCAGAGTTCCTTCGGCTCGCGGGCAGCGTCGTACAGTTTTTGCGACATTGCATGCGGCACGACGCGGTCGGCCGTTCCGTGCATGAACAGCACGGGCGTCGGGGAGATGCGGGCGACGGCATCGATGGGATCGTGGGTGTGGCTGAGCGTCAGCGGATACCACCAGCCGAGGATGAGCAGCGGCGGATTGCGGACGACGTGGTGGCGGGCGATGTCGCGATAGCGGGTGAAGGCGCCATCGACGACGAGCGCGCGGACCTGGCCAGGCCGCGCGGCGGTCACGACGATGGCGATGGACCCACCGATGGACTGGCCGAGCACGAAGATGCGATCGGCATCGACATCCGGCCGGCAGCGCAGGTAGTCGAGTGCCGCGAAGGTGTCAGCAATACTGCCGTCGCGCGAGATGCGGCCGGCGCTGCGGCCGTAGCCGCGGTAGTCGAAGGCGAGCACGTGATAGCCCGCCTGCGGCAGCCAGTCGACGGCCTGGTAGTGACCGGTGATGTTGCCGGCGTTTCCGTGGACGTGGAGCACGGCGCCGCGGGCGGGAGCAACCCCCCCCTGCCCCCCCTTGGTAAGGGGGGGAGTCGTTGGCACCGCTTGGGCAAGGGGGAGAGTTTTGCGCGGCTCGGACGCGGGCGGGGCCAGCGCCGGCATGAACCATCCGTGCAGGCGCGTGCCATCCGCGGAATTAAACCAGACATTCTCGTACGACAGCCCGGCGTCGGCGGGTGAGCCGCGGTCGCGGCGGTCGGGATAGTAGAAGAGCTGGTCGCAGCCGAGCATGGACGAGAGGCATCCGCAGATGAACAAAGTCCGCAACGAGAGCATCCGCAGATTAACGCAGATAATTAGTCGCAGCCAAATACCAAATACATCCGCAGATTAACGCAGATGGACACAGATTATAAAACAGCCCTTCTTCCAAGGGGGCAGCCTCAAAAAACAAAAAGCCCGGCATCGCGGGATACCGGGCTGCATATTAACAATCGAGAAACGTGTCGTCGGCCTCGAATCAGCGCTTGGAGAACTGGAAGCGCTTGCGGGCGCCAGGCTGGCCGGGCTTCTTGCGTTCGACTTCGCGGGCGTCGCGCGTAAGGAAGCGGCCATCACGCAGGGCCGGCTCGAAGGACTTGTCGGCCTTGGCCAGTGCCCGGGCGACGCCGAGCAGGACCGCGCCGGCCTGACCGGTCGGGCCGCCACCCTGGACGTTTGCGAAGACGTCGAACTTGCCGAAGGCCTTGGTGACCTTGAGGGGGGCGACGACATCGCCGCGATCGCGGACGGAACTGAAGTAGTCGTTGATTTCCTTGCCGTTGACGACGTACTTGCCGCTGCCGGGCTTGAGGCGGACGCGGGCGATGGATGTCTTGCGGCGGCCGGTGCCCCACCAGTAGCCGCCCTTGAGCGGAGCGCTGACGGCAGGCGATGCGGCGGATTCGGTCGCCGGAGTTGTTGCGGGAGTATCAGACACGGTCAAAGTCTCCAACGGAAGTTGATCAGAGGTTTTCGGTGTTGAGCGGCTGGCACTGCTGGGCCTGGTGCGGATGCTCGGGGCCGGCATAGATCTTGAGCTTGGTCAGCAGGCGGCGGCCCATGGCATTCTTGGGGAGCATGCGCTTGACGGCGAACATGAGGATGCGCTCGGGATGGCGCTGCTTCATGACGTTGAACGGCGTGACGCGAAGACCGCCGGGATAGTACGTGTAGTGGGCGTAGGACATCGTCTCGGCCTTGCGGCCGGTCAGCTTCACCTTGTCGGCATTGGTGACGACGACGAAATCACCGGTGTCCACGTGCGGGGTGTAGATGGGCTTGTTCTTGCCCATGAGGACGGTGGCGATACGGGCGGCGAGACGGCCGAGGACGAGGCCGTCGGCATCGACCGAGTACCACTTTCGCTCTACGTCGTAGGGCTTGGCCTGATAGCACTTGTCGGTGGCAAAAGACATTTCAGCATCCAGAGTGTCTGACGGACGAAATCTGTCACTAAGCGTTGCGAGAATCCCGCAGTTTAGCTGGAAACGAGGCGAAGTCAACACGGCGGCAAATGGCGGCGAAGGCGTGCACGCGACGCGCGAAACACGCGGGCGGCGGGCGCAAGGCGAAGCGCACGCGGGTGCGCTCAGACGCCCTCTCGCAGGGCCCGGTCCGATCGTCGCGGCCGCTGGGTGCCGCCGCGGCCGTTTCGGGCCGGCCTGGATCGCAGCGGCCGTTGCTGCCGGGCGCTGGCGAGGACCAGTTCGGAAGCGGCGATTACGGACAAAGCAGGTCCGATAAGCCCCTGATCGCCACGGGCAAGCTCGATGCTGGCGACGAATTCCCTGAGCAGGCCGGCATAGCCAAGTTCCACGACCGGATCGGACGTCGTCACATTGACCGCGTGGCGGGCGGCCTGGCGGCCGGAAGTGGAACAGTCGAGTTCGCATGAGCGCGTCAAGGTGCAGTGGCTGCCGTCGGCTGCACGAAGGTCGAACTCGATGCCGACCTGTTCGGAGGGCGTGTTTGCCGTGGCGAGCAGCGAGACGATGCGCGGCGGCGAACCAGCACTGAGCGTGGCGGAGAGGGCACCGTCCTCATGGCCAAGGGCGAAGACACGATGGACGGGGCCGAGCAGCGAATGCAGCAGGTCCATCGTTTCGAAGACGGTGTCCATGTCCACGGGGCCATCGTTGGGGGGATCGCCGCGTACGAATCCGGGCGCGTGCGCGACGATTTTCGCCGCGATCGGCGGGGGCATCCGGCCGGACTCAAGCAAACGCCGGGCAAGTAGAATTGCAGGAGAAAACCGGGACGGCGGTGCCGCGAGCACAAAGCGGCTGGTTAGTTTGGCGAGAACGCCCAATCTGCGGGCGGCGGTCAAGGGCCCGGGTGGACCGAGCAAGAGCACTGCCGCGCGCGAGGCAAGGCACTGCCGGGCGATCGTGGCGCGCTGCGGAAATGGCACCGACAGGATGACGCCGTCTGGCTCCGCCTCGCGAAGCAGCTCTGCGACATCGGAGAAAATCCAGCGGACGGGCACCGAAACGGTCGCAGATGCATCGGTGTGGCACAGGGCCTCGAACACGCCGGCCCGCGCGACCGCCTGAAGCAGCCACGGAGAAGCGGCGGACGGATCGCCGATGAACGCCAGGCGCGTGTTTGTCATGATCAGGCGCTGTCCGATGGCGTATGCGTTCGCCGTATGCTGTTGCCGGCGACGATCCAACGCCGCCCGGAACGGGCATTTCACTTATGATGCACGGAAACTTATAATAGCGGCCGGTGGAGAATTGACCAGCAATTCGCCCATCTTCACACTTTCCAGTGCGATTCCGCACCAAGGATCCACATCATCATGTTCCAACAAATCACGCAGTTTTCGGTGTTTCTTATCAACAAGCCCGGCATTCTCTCGCGCGTGTGCGGCACGCTGGCCGAGAGCAAGGTCAACCTGGTCGCGCTGACACTGATGGACTCCGTCGAGCACGGTGTGTTCCGCTTCGTCGCCAGCGATTCGGACCGGGCGCGGAATGTCATCAAATCGCTTGGATTGACCATGACGGAGACCGAAGTCCTGCGGGCCGAGATGCCAAACCGGCCGGGCGCGCTGGCGGACTTATGCGCGAGGCTGAACACCAATCACATCAGCATCAAGTACGCCTACGTGACCAGCGGCGCAGCGGGCGGCCGGACGACGGGCATTTTCAAGGTGGACAACATGCAGAAGGCGCTGCGGCTGTCGTCGAATAATTCCTGGCCGAAGCGGAAGGAGAAGAAGGTGGTGAAGCAGAACCGGGCGATCCGGGCGGGTTGAGAACTAACATCGATGGACAGGATGGACAGGATGGGATGCAGTGCAGTATGAATGGTCGCAGCCACGATAGCGCCATGAACGAGACCGCGCGAGCGCAATCCGCGTTATACCCAGGGAGTGCAACGCTCGCGCTGCAGAATTGGCTGCGCCTGGGGTGGCTGCGGTTTGATCTGCGCTACATCATCGATCTGGACGATCCGCGAATCGGCTGTCATCTCATCTGGCGCAATGAATTCATCAGGAACAAAGTCTGGACTATTTTACTACTGATACTCAAGCAAGCCATGCTAGACCGGGCCCGGGCCTTGCACCTGCTCCTCGACCGGGATGACGACTGCGTGCGATTTGATTATTACGTGTTGGTGCCCGAAGGTCATTCGCCGCCGGCGGAGCAAGTTCCGAGTGACGGCGCGGACCCCGATCGCTTTGCATGGTACGCTATGATGCCCGCGCCATTTCGCGCGGGGGCCGATCTTTTTGGCTATCTTCGGGAGCATGCAGGGATGAGCCCTGCTGCGGAAGAAGGCATTCTGCGAGTCAGATGGAACGGCCACACGAGAGAGTTTGCCGTCCACGCGCCGGGGCGCACCGATTTTCGGCTTTATTTCGATGATTCGCGGCCGGCTGTTTGCGAGAAAAATGCACGCCGCCCTTGCTAGCCCGTCTCTGATGGCTGCGCTAGCCCACGCCGAAGTCGGTGTTGTGCCAGAGCACGTTTACGTTTGGCTCGTCGTCCAGCCAGGCGAATTTCTCGCGAAACCAGGCCTTGATGTCCTCGTCCATCAGTCCGTCGCTGAGCCGGTTCTCGGTGAACAGGTTGATGATGCCGTACTTGAATTTGGCCAGCAGCAGGTCCACATCGCGGTTGATGATGTCGCGCGTCTGACCCCGGAAGCCGATCAACAGGCAGATCGCGTCGGTCGCTGCGGCCACGTCGTCGGGCGAATCCCAGTGCATGCTCTTGTTCAGCACGCCGTTGCGAAGGCGATCGTCGAACGTCTCGACGCCGAGAAAGAGATGCGTCGGCACTTCGAAGAACGCCCGCGTCTCGTCGTACTGCTTTCGATAGGCCCAGTATGACTCGGTCCAAAATTCGCGGATGCCGCGGTCGCGGATCACGTCGCGGACGCGCTCGCGCACGGCGGGCGGCAGCTCCTGAATCGAACCGCTGTTGATGACCATCAGCCGCCCGAACTCGCCGGTCACTTTGGCGAGGTTCTCCTCGGCGATTTGCTCGATCAGGTGCGCGTCGGAGGTGTTGTCGTCGATGTAGTCGCAGAAGCTGCACCGGCTCCAGATGCAGGGCAGGCCCTTGAGCAGGAGCACCTCGCGCGGCAGCTTGCCGCGGTACTTCGAATAGCGAGTCAGGTTCATCAAGCGTATTATACAAACCCGAAGCGCCAACGAGGGCGAATGGGCTTTAGAGCGCCCTTGCTGGCGCTTCAAATTAGTGTGTGCATTCGGCACTGGCGCACCCTCGCTGGCGCTTCGGGTTTGTGTATGAAGCTCCAGAACGTCCACGAGTTCAAGTTGACCGACTTCATCGCCGCCGAGCGCCTGCAAAAACTGCAGGATGCCTTTGCGGCGCTGACCGGCATTTCGACCAGCTTTCGCGACGATCTGGGCGGGGCGATCACCGAGCCGGCCAACAAGCCGGAGTACTGCCGGCTGATGCGTTCGACGCCATCGGGCGATGCGGCCTGCACCCAGAGCCACGCCGAGGCGGCAACCGCGGCCCACGAGTCGGCGAGCCCCTGCCGCACCTGCTGCCATGCGGGCCTGTCGCAATTTGTCTCACCGATTCGCGTCAACGAGCGCCGGCTGGGCTCGATCGCCGTGGGTGACCGCCCCGCCGCCGAGCTGACCGACGACATGCTGGCGGTGCTGGCGCAGCGTCACGGACTGGATGCCGCGGCGCTGTCAGCGGCGGCGCGACAGCTTCCGACGTGGTCGGAGGAGACGATGTCGCTGGCCACCAGCTTCGTTCAACAGATGGCGGGCACGCTGGCGATGGTGGCCTTTACGGCGTACCAGTTACAGTGCCGCATCGACGACATCACGGCCGTGCACGACATCTCGACCAAGCTGGCCCGCCGCGTGGACCTGCGCGAGATTCTGGACACGGCCCTGCGGCAGATCATCGAAACGATGGGCCTGAAGGCCGCGGCGATCCGGCTGCTGGACGAGGAGACGGGCGTGCTCCGGCTGGCGGCCTCGTGCAACCTGTCGCAGGAATATCTGGACAAGCGGGCGATCCTGGCCACGGAAAGCGAGATCGATGCCGAGGTTCTGCTCGGCAAAACGGTGTACATCTCCGATCTGCGCAGCGATCCGCGAAACGACTATCCCGAGAAGGCGCGCGAGGAGGGCCTTGCCAGCGTGCTCATGGCCCCGCTGAAGTTCGACGGCCGGCCGATCGGCGTCTTGCGGGCCTACATGGACCGCGTGTACCGCTTTTCGGAGTTCGACATCACGCTGATGGAGGCGATCTCGGCGCAGGTGGCCGCCGCCATCGTCAACGCCCGGCTGACCGAGGAGGCGCAGGAGGCGGAGCGCATCGACCGGCAGATCAAGCTTGCGGCCGACGTGCAGCGACGGATGTTCCCGGCGCGGCCGCCGCAGCGCGAGCATTACGAATTCGGGTGCGTATTCGAGCCGAATTACGATCTGGGCGGGGATTTTTACGACTTCATCGAGTTTCCCAACGGCGACGTCGGCTTCGTGATTGCCGACGTGGTCGGCAAGGGAATGCCTGCTTCGCTGATCATGGCGAGCACGCGCTCGGCCATGCGCTCCGCGGCGCGGCGGGCGACGTCGCTGGCCGATGTCATGGAAGAAGTGAACCTGCGCGTGAGCGAGGACACGACCGAGGGGGAATTCGTGACCGCGTTTGCCGGCGTGCTGAGTGCGGACGGCAAGCGGCTGCGCTACTGCAACGCCGGGCACGAGCCGCTGCTGCTATTGCGCCGCGGGCGGACGCTGTCGCTTGATATGGGCGGCATGGTGCTGGGGATCGATCCCACGTCGCGCTACGACTCAGGCGTGGAGCTGATCCGCCCAGGGGATGTGATGGTGATGGTGACGGACGGGGCGCTGGAGGCGATGAACTTCGACGGCGACAGCTACGGGCGCGAACGGCTGCTGACGTCGGTGCGGATTCATGGAGCACTGGCACCGGACATGCCGGTCGATCTGATCGCGAAGCAGATTCTGTGGGATGTGCGGCGGTTCGTCGGGCTGGCGAAGCTGGGGGATGATCTGACGGTGGTGGTGATCCGGGTGAAGTGAGGCCGCAGAAGATCCGCAGATTGCGCAGATCGACGCAGATTAGGATTGGCTAAGGCGGAAGGTCGACGCACGGATGGACACAGAAGTATCCGCAGATTGCGCAGATCGACGCAGATTGGGATTGGATAAGGCGGAAGGTCGACCGGTTCACATTTCGTTTGGACCCAGCTTCGAAACGCTGAGAAACGATCGTTTCTTAGCTTCATTTCTGCCCTCGACCTGTCTGGAACACACTCTCCGGGTGAAGTGAGGCCGCAGAAGATCCGCAGATTGCGTAGATAGACGCAGATTGGGATTGGATAAGGCGGAAGGTCGACGCACGGATGGACACAGAAGAATCCGCAGATTGCGCAGATCGACGCAGATTGGGATTGTATAAGGCGGAAGGTCGACCGGTTTACTTTTCGTTTGGACCCAGCTGAGACACGATCGTTTCTCAGTCAATAAGACACGCTTTCTCCATTCTGATTGGGAGTTTCACGCGGACGGCCCGGAAATGAACTGAATCTGTGTTAATCTGTGAAATCTGTGGATCAGCCGAACTTCGCGGCGATGGGCATTCGGCGGCCGACGCCGAAGGCGCGGCTGGTGACCTTGAGCCCCGTCGCCATCTGCTTGCGTTTGTATTCGTTGCGGTCGACGGTGACGGCCACTTCACGCACGATCGATTCATCGAATCCGGCGGCAACGATGTCGGCGACCGAGCGCTCCAGCTCCACGTATTGGTGGAGAATGGCGTCGAGCACTTCGTAGGGTGGAAGCGTGTCCTGGTCGAGCTGGCCAGGCCGCAGTTCGGCCGATGGGGGCTTGGAGATGGTGGACTCGGGGATGATCTCGCGACCGCGCGTGTCGTTGAGCCAGCGCGAGAGGCGATAGACCATCGTCTTGGGCACGTCGCTGATGACGGCCAGGCCGCCGCACATGTCGCCATAGAGCGTGCAGTAGCCGACGGCCAGTTCGCTCTTGTTGCCGGTGGTGAGCAGCAGCCAGTCGAACTTGTTGGAGAGGGCCATGAGCACGGTGCCGCGCACGCGGGCCTGGATATTCTCCTCGGCCACATCCGGCTCCCGGCCGCGGAAGTGCGGGGCAAGCTGCTCCTCGTAGGCGGCGTGGAGACGCGAGATCGGCACGATGCGATAATCCAGACCGAGGTTTGTTGCCAGGCTTTCCGCGTCGGTGAGGCTGTGGGCGGTGCTGTAACGCGACGGCATGGCGACGCCGTGCACGCGCGACGGACCCAGGGCCTCGGCGGCGATGGCCGCGACGAGCGCCGAGTCGATGCCGCCCGACAGGCCGATGACCACATCGCGAAAGCGGCACTTATCGACGTAGTCGCGCGTTCCCATGACCAGGCCGCGCCAGACGGATTCGAGTTCGGCGGGATATTCTTCGATGCGGGCAGGGCCGCCGGAAAAGGGATCGACGACGAGCAGGTCTTCCTCAAAGGCGCGGGCGCGGGCGCGCAGGGCCCCTGCCGCGTCGTAGACCAGGCTGGCCCCGTCGAAGAGCAGCTCGTCGTTGCCGCCGACCTGGTTGACGTAGACGACGGGCACCTTGTGGGTCGCGGCGTGATTGGCGATCAGTTTCTGGCGGATGTCCTGCTTGCCGACGGTAAACGGCGATGCGGAGGCGTTGACGATGATCTGTGCGCCGAGCCTGATGAGCTCTTCCGCGGGATTGCGCTGGTACAGCCGGCGGGCGAATATGCGGCCGTCGTTCCACAAGTCTTCGCAGATCGTCACGCCGATGCGAACCGTGCGATCGGCACAGCTCAGCTCGAACAGCGCGGGGGCCTCGGCGGGCTCGAAGTAGCGGTGCTCGTCGAATACGTCGTAGGTGGGAAGCAGCGACTTGTTAAACTCGGCCTCGACTCTGCCGCCGCGCAACAGCGCCAGGGCATTGCGCACCGAGCGTCCGACGGCGGCTTCGCTGCGGGCGACGAAGCCCACTAGTGCCGCCGGTCCGTCACCCATCTGCCGCGCGAGGCTGTTGAGCCGGCGCCGATTCTCATCGATGAAGCCGGGCTTGAGCAGCATGTCCTTGGGCGGATAGCCGGTGATGGACAGTTCGGAGAACAGAACCAGATCGGCGCCGGCCTCCCGCGCCTGTGCGTGGCATGCCAGCATGCGGCCGCAGTTGTGATCGAAATCGCCGATGATGAAATTGATCTGAGCCAGCGCGACTTTCATGCGCCCACAGTATAGCTGTCGGCGGCACCATCGCCATGAGCCGCCGCGCGCCAGTCGGCCCATATCGCCGCGGCGGCGACGGCGGCGGTCTCGATGCGAAGTACATTGGCTCCGAGCGAGACTTTCTCGCCATCCGACGCGGCCAGGCTCGCGAGCTCGTCGTCGGTGAATCCGCCCTCAGGCCCGATCGCCATGCAGATGTCCCGCGATCCGGCGGACAGCTTCCTCAAAACTGCGCCCATCGGCAGACCGCCTCGCGGATCGCCGTAAAGCAGCAGGGAGTCTGCCGGGAGCGTCGCGAGCCAGGCGGCGATCGGCGTGCCGGCATCGACTTCCAGCACGGCGGGTGATCCCGACTGCTTCGCCGCCTCACGGGCCTTGCGCCGCCAGCGATCCAGCTTGCCCGCGCCCGGCTCCACCACGCCGCGGGACGTTTCGAGGAAGATCACGCTCGAAACGCCCAGCTCGGCACACTTTTCCACCAGCCAGGCGGCGCGGTCGCCCTTGGGCGTCGCAACGCCGAGCACCAGGCGGCCTGCCCCCGTCGACCTCTGAACGATCTCGTCGGCGATCAGTGCCTCAAACCAGTCGCCGCCGATATCGCAAATGATGGCGGCGGCTTCGCGACCGGCGCCGTCGAACAACGTGACGTGGGCGCCGGGGCCCAGCCTCAACACACGAAGGGCGTGGTGCGCCTCGCGACCTTCGACGCGCAGGCGTCCCCGCCGGCATTCGTCGACCAGTATTCGCGGCTTACGCATGGATTACATCGTGTGCGAGCGGATGGGTCGCGACAAGCGCAAAACCCGCCGGCCGAGGCGCAGAGGTTGCAGGCCAGTCGGCGCCGCTACCGATAAGTGGGTGGGGGCGCGGTTCGCCGCTTGCGCGGAGGGTCTGCGCCAGCGTTGGAGAAAAACCGTGCTCAGCACGCAGTAATGTCCGGGATGCAAGACGTAACACCGAGTCTGCCGGAGGAGGTCGATGTCGAACGCCTGCTCGCCGAAGCGGAGCAGATGTCGCGCGATCTGGCCCGCGCGGCCGCCGAAGCCGGCGATGATCTGGACGCCGTGCCGTTCGAGGCGTTCGTCGATGAAACTGCGCGAGGCCTCGCGCGGCGGGACGCGGCAAGGACGGCCCCTGCACGACCGCTTGCCGATCTTCTGCACGATCCTGACGAGGCTGACGACCGGGTGATTGCGGGTGCCCCTTCGACGGCGCACACGGGCGAGAAAATCGCGCACGATCACGCGCAGCGCTACGGCATGCCGGATGTGGAGCGTTCGGGCGAGCCGCAAGGCCACGTGCCCTCCGCGGTGGACGAGGCACAGCACGAACCGGCACAGTCCCAGATGCAACCGGCGGTCGACTATTCGAAGCCGGCGATTTACGTCGACGATGGTGCGGAGGACGAGGAATGGCCGGCGGGCGCGGGTGAGGCGTCGGACGGATTTCGCGAGGAGTCCGCGGGGGCACGGCTATCGACATCCCGAGGATCAGCAGGCGAGGAAGCCGAAGCCGCCGACGGGTCCGGGGAGGAAGCCGGCGATGCGGCCCCGGTATTGGCGGATGTGCCGTCCGGGCCGGCACCAAAGGCGCATGGATCGCCGGTGTCAACATGGCGGTCCATGCGAAACGGCATCCGCAACGTGCTAAGACTTGTGCGACGGGCACCGATGGCGGCCATGTGGCCACTGGTCATGCTGATCGTCGTTTTGAATCGGCCGTTTGAGGGAATGTCGGACCGGGCTCGGCGCGCGGCTGTCATCGTCGGGCTGGCGACGCTGATCGCCGGCCTGGCGTCGTGGATTCTGCCGCCATTTCTGAACCAGAATCCGTTTCTCGCCATCGAGGCGAGAACGGCGCTGTAGTGCCGTCTCGAAGGCACTTTCCGATCGTGCGGCAATTGCTCAGACAGTCGTCGATTACATGCCGTAGGTGGCGGGATCAAAATCGCGATCGGTCAGGCCCTGGCCGAAGCGAACGCTGCGATACTCGTATTTTCCGAGGAGGTCTTCCGGGCGGCAGCGGTCGTCGGCAAAGCAGTGGACGGCGATGGGGATGTGCAGCTCGCGATCGAGATAGATGTCGGCGACGCGATCCGGGTATTCGCCATCTTCGCCGGTGTAGGGCAGATGGCGGCGGATCAGCCAGACAGACCGGCCGTCGAAACTGGTTTCGCCGATGAATTCTAGCGAGAGTTCGTTTCGCTCATGTGCCCTCTCGGAGTAGAGCACGAGCAGATCCAGCGCACGGCGGAAGCCGAATTCGTCGATGGATCGCCGCGAGGTGCGCTGGGCAACGGTGCCGCGGATCGGTTGCTTGATGCTCTTGATGAATAGCGACAGGCCCTTGGCCGGCTGGCAGACGGCCTGTTCGCGCTCGTCGGGATGATCGGCGTCCTCGTCGATCCACTTGTTCTTGACGTAGAGCACGCGCTGGGCAAGGCCGGGATTGCGCAGCCAGTTCATCATGACGCTGTAGGGCTGCGGCCGGAATTTGACCTCGATTTCCTGTTCAGCGGTCATGGCGTCGTTGATGCATTCCTGCTTGATGAAAATGCAGGTGTAATCGAGGCCTTCACGGTCGAGGCGCTCGCGCGCCTGAATCAGGGCCTTGAGGGGCTGTCGGCGGACAAGGTCTTCGAAGGTGTTCAGCGGCGCGGTGACCGCCGCCTGTGCGACGGGCACGTTACGGTGGAGGACCACTTCGTGACTGCCGTCATACATGAACTCCGCGTAGAAAATGCCGGCAAGGAGCAGCCCGAACAGGATCTGGATGCGGCGGCGGGTATGTTGCTTGGGATCCTTGGGCATGCAAGCTGACCCTGGTTGTCATGTGCCGGCCGCGCCCCGCGGGCGAATCATTGCCGGCACGGTTTTCAACTTATTAGGTCGGTCAAAGCAATCGGTCGCAATAAGGCATAAACTTCGATTGCCAGTCGCAAGTCAAGCGTGGCTCGCCAGTTTACAGGCTGGGGCTTCCGGTCTTAATCGCATCACACATGGCCTGTTATCCCATCGGGGTTCTCGAAGCGCGCATATTTAGACGCTCGGAGGCGACCAGGGTTGCCACCACGTATACAAAGCATATCGTATGATAAATCCCAATTCCGGGTCAATCTTTACGGCTCGTAAATCTTTTCTGTACGGTCGGTTACACCAGCAGGATTAAGGATTTTTCCTAAGGCGATTCCCGATAAAGCGCGTTCGTCTGGATGTAGGAGGCGACTGCATCGGGCACCATGTAGCGAACACTGAGTCGGTCCAATAACCGACGGCGGATATCCGAGGCGCTCACTTCGACGTAGGGCGTCCGATAACAGTGCGCGAGAATGCTTCGCGCTGGCTCCAAGCCGAGCCGGGCCGCAAGCTCGGGTTCGCCTGGCGGTTTCCAACCGGGGCGGACGGCCGTCACGAACGTCACGAGTTGCAACAGGTCCTTGGCGCGATGCCATCGATGCAACTCGCCGAGCTGGTCCGCGCCGATCAGCCAGAAGAGCGATGGCTGGGCTCCGGCGACGTCATACATCTGCCGAACGGTGTCGTAGGTATAGCTGGGCCCGACGCGTTTGACTTCCACGTCCGTCACATCAAACAGCGGATCGCCGTGCACTGCCAGGCGACACATCTCCAGTCGATGAGCGGCGGCGGCGATCGGCAGGTTTGCTTTATGTGGTGACTGTGCCGCCGGGATGAGGATGACGCGCTCCAGGCGCGCCTGTTCGGCGAGGGATCGCGCCGAGATCAGGTGCCCGACGTGGATCGGATCGAAGGTGCCACCGAAAAGACCGATACGCTGAGGCATGTGGGTGTTGGCAAAGTTCGCCGACTCGGCTTGCGGCACCGCCGATGGCAATCCGGCCGCCGTTGTCACGATCCGGCGGTGACCGGCGGGCTGACTGCCTGCGGAGCGGCGCGATCGACGGCCTGGGCCGGCCGGTGTTCCAGGTGCAGTGCCACGTCTTTGACTTCGAGCCGGGCATTCGCGCCGGACCCGTCGCCCTTTGCGTCGGCGGCAGCGCGTCCCGCGAGAAGGATGTAATAGCCCCGATCGGGTTCGCAAAGCAGATCAAAGACCATTTCGTGGCGGTTGCTCGTGTCCCTCGCGCCTTTTGACAGATCGGACGAGGCCAGTGTCTCCTGCCGGACGACCAGGCCCGCAGTATCCCTGACCAGGAAGGTGAGGCTGTTCTGTCCCGATGCTGCGGCGGCGTCACCTGAGCCGAGCGTTTTTTCGGCGTTTTCCGATACGGTCACGCTGAGCTTCAGCACGGCCTGAAGCGGCCGGCCAGTCGCATTGTCGAAGCAGTAACCCAGCTGAAACTCCGACCAGGCGCTGCCGGTGCCATTGACCTGCGCCGTGCACGAGGCACCGTGATTGCCGGCGGGAAGGGATTCACCGCGGGCGGAGAGACCTTCCTGTCCGGACTTGAACGAAACGATGTTGAAGGGTTTTTCCTCGGGCACGCGGAGCGAACCGGTCGCGACGGCGGCATCTACATCGGGCCGCTCCGCGGCGGAAAGGCGGACGCTCATGCCCTGGCCGCCGCCTTCGCAGCCGGAGGTGAATGCGAGGCAGATCGTGGCCGTCATCACCACCCGGCCGGCGCAGCGGAATACGCGAATCATGAAATGAAGACCTCACGCGAAAATCAGACCGGCGATGCGTTCGCCGGCCGCCCCTGAGCCTGACTCAATAATCAGCGCCGCACCGGCTATCGGCCGGCGACACACTGTCATTGAGACAGGCTCTAAGCGTAGACCTGCATGAATTGGCTGTAAAGCGCCGCTCTGCTTGCCCGGTGTCGGCGGTTTCACGACAATGGCCGCCGAACGAGTTGAGGCCTGAATCCATGGGAATGCACCGCCATGCCATCCGCCACCGGACTTGAGACCATCGGACTACGACCGACGCACCGCGTGCACTGGAACGAATCGGTTCCGCGTCTGGTGGAGCTGGCGATCGGGCGGCACGAGGGCCATTTGAGCAACCGGGGCGCGCTTGTCGTGCTGACCGGCCGGCGCACGGGCCGTTCGCCGAACGACAAATTCATCGTGCTGGACCGGCAGACCGAGCGGACGGTGCACTGGGGCAAAGTGAATCAGCCGATGACGCCGGAGACGTTCGACCGGCTTTTGAAGCTGACGGCCGAGCACCTTTCGGGTAAGGAGCTGTTCGTGGTGGATGCGGTGGCGGGAGCGGATGCGCGGCATGCCCTGCCGGTACGCATCATCACGCCGTACGCATGGCACGCCCTCTTCGCGCGCCAGCTCTTTCGCCGGCCCGGCGCGGATGATCCGGGCGGATTTGTTCCGGGATTCACGGTTCTGGGCGCACCGGACTGCCATGCCGATGCCCGTGCCCTGACGATTCACAGCGAGGCGTACGTCGTCATCGATTTTGGCCGCCGGATCGTGCTGATCGGGGGAACGCATTACGCCGGTGAGATCAAGAAGAGCATCTTTACGATTCTGAACCACGTGCTGCCGGACGCGGGTGTCCTGCCGATGCATTGTTCGGCAAATGCGGGAATCGACGGGGACGTCGCCCTGTTCTTCGGGCTTTCGGGCACCGGCAAGACGACGCTGTCGGCCGACCCGCAGCGGCGCCTGATCGGCGACGATGAACACGGCTGGAGCGCGGCGGGCATCTTCAACTTCGAGGGCGGCTGCTACGCCAAATGCATCAACCTGTCGGAGGCAAAGGAGCCGCAGATCTACGATGCGCTGCGGTTTGGCAGCGTGCTCGAAAACGTCGATATGGACGAGAAGACGCGCGGCGTGGATTTCGACAGCGCGAAATACACTGAGAATACACGGGCGGCCTATCCGATCGACTTCATCGGCAATGCCCTGCCCGAGGGCCGAATCGACGCGCATCCGAAGGCCATCGTTTTTCTAACGTGCGACGCGTTTGGAGTGCTGCCGCCGATCGCCAGGCTCACGCCGGAACAGGCGATGTACCATTTTCTTTCTGGATACACCGCCAAGATCGCCGGCACCGAGGCCGGCATGGGCAGCGAGCCGCAGGCGACATTCAGCACCTGCTTCGGCGCGCCATTCCTTCCGCGCGATCCAATGGTCTATGCAGGAATGCTGGCGGAAAAGCTGCGGCGGCATTCGGCAACGGTATACCTTGTGAATACGGGCTGGTCGGGAGGGCCGTACGGCGTTGGCCAGCGGATCAATCTGCCGGCCACGCGCGCCATCATCACGGCCGCGCTGACGGGTCACTTGACCGAGGGCGAATTTGACCGGGATGCGACATTCGGCGTGATGGTGCCGCGACGTGTCGAAGGCGTGTCGCCGGAGTTATTGCAGCCACGCAGCACATGGAAGGACGCCGGGGCATACGACGCCAAGGCACGCGAACTGACGGGCCTGTTCGTCAAGAACTTTGAGAAATTCCCGACCGCGCCGGCCGAGGTGCGGGCAGCCGGTCCGCGCGTCTGATCACCTGATAAACAGATCGACAGCAGCTTTTTTGCCATCTTTCGGCCGCGCCCCACTCGTCGCCGGTCCGGAAAAAACCGCCAAAATTTAATGCAACCCTGACGGGGTTTGCGTTATCATGGGACCCGAAGGTCTGATAGGGATTCTCCGTTCCCGCATTCGCGGGAGCGTGAGCTATTGTTTTTACCAGTCCTGCGGGTAGGGAGTCTTGATTATGAAGCGATGGTGCATCGCGTGCGTCCTCTCGAGTGTCGTTTGCCTGGCAGCCGGCAAACGTTCGTATGCGCAGGGCTGGGTCACGTTTGCTGATGAGACTTCCCAGCGGTTGATTGTCGATGCCAACGTCGGCCTGAACGATCCTGAAGAAAAGGACTTTGCCAAGGGCGACTTCGACAACGATGGCGATATCGACGTCATCGTCGTCCGCAAGCAGCCCTTCACCACGACCGGCCGCAAGCGAAACGTGCTGCTGATGTTTGAGGGCACCGCCGACGGCCACGCCATCAACGGCGTCCTGGTCGATCGCACGCAATTGTACGGCACGGACGCAGACGACGGCGGGCAGGGCCTGATGGACCTGACCAACGATCGGGATGTCGTCGTCACCGACGTGAACATGGACGGCTGGCAGGATTTCGTCACGGCCGTGACGCTGAGCGATGGCCTTGCGAAGACCATTTCTCATCCGCGAATCTATATCAACCTCGGCGAGGACGTGGACGGCAACTGGCTCGGCTTCCGCTACGAGCAGGGCCGCATCCCGCAGTTCACCGCGATGTCCGGTTCGCCCAACGCCACGCCGCGGTTCTGCTCGGTGGGCGCCGGCGACGTGACGGGCGACGGCTTCCCCGAGCTTTACTTCGGCGATTACGACACCGGTCCGACGCAGGAGGCCATCGACGTGAATGACCGCCTGCTGCTCAACGACGGCAGCGGCTTCTTCACCGACACATACACGTCGCGCATGACGTCGCAGATGCTGAATTCGGCCTTCGGCGTGGCCGCCCACATCGTGGACATGAACGGGGATGGCCTCAACGACATCCTGCGAGACACAGCGCTGAATGCCCCCCGCCACATTTCGATCTCCTACAACGATCCGAACAACGTCGGCCACTTCAACTTCTACAGCGTCGTCTATACCCAGGCCCCCTACCACGTCACGCCCGGCGATCTGAACAATGACGGCAAGCTCGACCTGATCGTCTCGGACGACGGCCAGGACAAGTACATGATCAACCAGGGCAACAACGCCCAAGGTTACGCGACATTCACGACGCACACGTTCCAGGGCTCGGACGGCAACTTTGGCGGCAATCAACGGTATGCCGACTTCAACAACGACGGTCTGAACGACGTCATCATCTGCGACGTGGACGTGGATTCGCCCGGGTGCTCGCGCGTTGCCCACATGTATCGCAATCTCGGCAATCTGCCCAACGTGACGATGCAGGAGCAGGGCAATCCGGTGCCGTGGGTACCTCTTGGCATTCACGATGTCGAGATCATGGACTTTAACGGTGACGGCTGGGTGGATATGTTCCAGGGCCTGTGCAACGGCTACAAGGTCTGGATCAATCAGCCTCCCCAGTCCTTCGTTTTCTCATTCCCCGATGGGCAGCCGGCCATGCTCCAGCCCGAAACCGAGACCAGCTTCCGCTGGGCCGTGTCGGCCATCGGCGCGACGCCTCAACCCGGCAGCGGAAAGCAGTTCGTCTCCATCAATGGCGGGCCGTTCGTCGAGTCTTCCATGGTCGAGGACGAACCGAATACCTACATCGTCACGCTGCCGGCGGTGCCCTGTACCGCAGAAGTGAGGTACTACCTGACGGTGCAGACCACATCGTCGCAGACCTTCTCCGATCCGACCGGTGCTCCAGCGGCCACGTATGAGGCCGTGGCGGCGCAGGGCGAAGAAACGCTGCTCGAGGAAAAGTTTGAAATCCCCACTACGGAATGGGTCATCTCCAGCGAGGGCAGCCTGACCGGCGGCGCCTGGGAACAGGTGGACCCCAATCCGACGATCTGGCCGATCGGTTCGGGCCTTTTCGCCCAGCCCGATGAAGACTTCGACACCGCACCGGATAAGTACTGCTACATCACGCAGCAGTATCCGGGCATTGGCGATGCACGAAACAACGACGTCGACGGCGGCACGGCCATTCTTCGTTCGCCGGTTCTCGATCTGGCGGGCACGAACGCCACGATTACCTACTCCCGCTGGCATTATTCCAGCACCGATACCGGCTCGACGCCCGATCCGCTGGTCACCGAGATCAGCAACGACGGCACCAACTGGGTCGTCGTCAGCAGCATCCTGGGCACGAACCAGGAATGGCAGGTGCATTCCTTCACCGTCAGCGACTACGTGACGCCCACGGCCACGGTCTATGTTCGCTTCCGCAGCAGCGACGTGCCCAACAACTCGGTCACCGAGTCGGGCATCGACACCTTCCGCGTGACGCGGCTCGTGTGCGCCGATTGCGAGCCTTCGGTCGACGGCTTTGTCACGCATCTGCTGTCGGAAGATGCGCCGGGGGCCGATGCGCTGTGTGCCTACGACGTGGACGAAAACGGGGCGATCAACGGCGCCGATATGCAGGGCGTGGTGGATATCCTGCTGGCGCCATAAGCCGGACTGGATGGCCGAGGCTCGCGGTGCGCGAGACACTGGTTTCGCCTGACTGCTCGGTGGGCGGACAGGATCGGCCTTCGCCAGAATTAAGTTCGATGGGAGTGCGCGGGAAGGCACTTCTGTGCGGCCCGTTCGTGCTGCCTGAGTCGCGATTCCGTTCGGGCGGAGACGCCTGTCGGCTTCTTGCGCCGAGTGGATTCGCTGCATTATCGCCAATCTCAAAAGCGGGTAGGGAGTTCCATCATGAACAGTTCGCGCGCGGCGTTATGCCTGGCAGGTGTCGTCACGTTGGCAGCGGCCACCCTTGCGCATGCCGGACCGGGGGGTGGCTGGGTCTCATTCCTCGATGAGACGCCCACACGGCTCATCGTCGATGCAAACGTGGGCCTGAACGATCCTGAAGAGAAGGACATGGCCCAGGGGGACTTCGACAACGACGGGGACATCGACATCATTGTCGTCCGCAAACAGCCCTTCACGACGCCCGGGCGAAAGCGGAACGTGCTGTTCATGTTCGAGGGGCCGAACGAAGGCCACGCCATCGACGGCGTTCTGGTCGATCGCACCCTGCTTTATGGCAGCGCCGCGACCGACGGCGGTCAGGGATTGATGGACCTCACCGCCGACCGCGACGTCGTCGTCACCGACGTCAACATGGACGGCTGGCTGGATATCGTGACAGCGCCGGTATTCGGCGAGGGTTTGGCCAAGTCAATTTCCCATCCTCGCGTGTATGTGAACCTTCAGGAAGACGAGAACGGCGCCTGGCTGGGTTTCGAATACCAGGAGAGCCGCATTCCCCAGTTCACCGGCATCACCGGCTCGCCCAATGCAACGCCGCGGCTCTGCGGCGTCGGCGCCGGCGACGTGACGGGCGACGGCTTTCCCGATCTGTATTTCGTCGATTACGACAGCGGCCCCCTTGAAAACGTCGATGTCAACGACCGCCTGTTCGTCAACGATGGCACCGGCAACTTCACAGATTCATTCCAGACGCGCATGACGTCCCAGATGCTGAATTCCGGCTTTGGCACCGCGGGCTTCATCGTCGACATGAATGGCGACGGCCACAACGACATCCTGCGGAACAACGTGTCGCAGCCCACGATCGCTTACAACGATCCCAACAACGTCGGCCACTTCAACCATTTTGCCACCTTTGGCGGCTTTGCCTCCTATCACGTCACTCCCGGCGATCTCAACAGCGACGGCAAGCTCGACCTGATCATCTCAGACGACGGGCAGGACAAGTACATGATCAACCAGGGCAACAATGCCCAGGGTCATGCCACTTTCACCACGATCACATTCCAGGGCAGCGACTTCAACTTTGGCGGCAATCAACGCACTGCCGACTTCAACAATGACGGCCTCAACGACGTCATCATCTGCGACGTCGATGTCGACGCGCCAAGCTGCACCCGCGTCGCCCACATGTATCGCAATCTCGGCAATCTGCCCAACGTGACGATGCAGGAACAGGGCAATCCGGTGCCGTGGGTGCCGCTGGGTATTCACGACGTGGAAATCCTCGATCTGAACGGCGACGGCTGGGTGGACATGTTCCAAGGCCTGTGCAGCGGTTATCGCGTGTGGATTAATCAGCCGCCGCAGTCGGTCGCCTTCTCGTTCCCGGATGGGCAGCCGGCCCTGCTGCAACCGAATACGCCGGCAACGTTCCGATGGTCGGTTACAGGCATTGGCGTGGATCCACTGCCCGGGACCGGTCGCCAGTTCGTTTCCATCAACGGCGGCCCGTTCGTTGAGACATCGATGGTCGAAGACGAACCGAACACCTACATCGTCACGCTGCCGGCGGCGCCATGCACCGCCGAAGTCAACTATTACCTGACGGTGGACACGACCGGTTCGCAGACATTCTCCGATCCCGGTGGCGCGCCCGCTTCGGTTTACGAGGCGATATCCGCCAGCGGTGAGGAGGTGCTGCTGGAAGACCGATTCGAGCTGGACAATTCCGGCTGGATCATCGCCAACGAGGGCGGGCTGACCGGCGGCGCATGGGAGCGCATTGTGCCGCTCGGCACCATCTGGCCCATTGGCTCGGGCGATTTCGCACAACCGGACAGCGATTTCGATGCACAGCCCGACAAGTACTGCTTCATCACGCAGCAGTATCCGGGCTTCGGCGACGCCCGAAACAACGACGTCGACGGCGGCACAACCATTCTTCGCTCGCCGGTTCTCGATCTGTCGGGGACGGATGCCACCATCACGTACTCCCGCTGGCACTTCTCCAGCATCGATACCGGCTCGACGCCCGATCCGCTGGTGACCGAGATCAGCAACGACGGCACCAACTGGGTCCTCGTCAGCAGCATCCTGGGCACCAACCAGGAATGGCAGGTCCATTCCTTCACCGTCAGCGACTACGTGACGCCCACGGCCACGGTCTATGTTCGCTTCCGCAGCAGCGACGTGCCCAACAACTCGGTCACCGAGTCGGGCATCGACACCTTCCGCGTGACGCGGCTCGTGTGCGCCGATTGCGAGCCTTCGGTCGACGGCTTTGTCACGCATCTGCTGTCGGAAGATGCACCGGGCGAAGATGCGCTGTGCGCCTACGACGTGGACGAAAACGGGGCGATCAACGGCGCCGACATGCAGGGCGTGGTGGATATCCTGCTGGCGCCATAAACATGCGTGGTTCGCGCGGCCGCGGCCAGATCGGTTGCCCGGCGGCGCGCTCACAGCTCTGAAAGCAGATGGCGGGATGCTCGCGTGCGAGCATCCCGCTGTTCATTTCGGAAATCTCGTCCGGCAGGCAATCAAAGACCGGCAAGCAGGTACGTCACGGCGTAAGTTGCCGCGTATGCCAGGGCGATGACGCCAAGACCCCACGGCAGGATCTTCAATTCCCAGTGTTCCTGAAAGAAGGATGGCCGCACGACGGGCGCGGCATTGGACGGCGCGGCAATGGTCGGGACGTGGATGGCATTCGGTGAAAGTGCGGCTTCCATAAAGGTTCTCCTGTACCCATCAAAAGCCCACACCACCGGTTCCACCTCGACAAACGAGGTCCCACATCGGGCTTCACGGGGTGTTGGCCGGCCGGGGCGGAGTATTTTGAGATTGCAATGGGTATGGCGCCCGGGCCCCGTGTTCGGCCGAACGCGACTGCCGCAGGTTTGTGAGACGCAGGAGGTTGCGATCAGGTTCGGGCGGTAGCGGGCGAGTCGGCCCTTTCCTTCAACATCCGGCGTTCCTCGGCGGCCAGGCGCGAAAATATGACATACCCGACAGCCGAGATGCACAGGGCAACGGCAAACACCACCCAGCCAACGCGAAAGAACAGGGCCGTGCCCACGAAGGGGGCAATGAGTCCGCGCAGCCCGGTCAGCGACACGTGGATGCCCATGTACAGCTCGGCGCGATCGTCATCGGCGAAGTGCAGGTGTCCGATATTCCAGGCGATGGCGCCGCCGCTCTGGGCAAGGCCGTCTGCGATGCGGCCGACGGCGTAGGCCCCAATGGCCAGACCGAATGCCCATCCGGTGATTGAATCCGGGCCGGCGGCGATGGCCGCCCACATTGCGCCCAGCCCGCAGAAAAACAGCGAGCCGCACCAGCACAGGGTGTTGGCCTTGCGAAATCGAAGCACGCCGACCCTGTCGAACAGCCTGGCCCAGATCGGCAGCATGAGCAGCGTGACCGCGCGCGGCACGATGTCGAGCAGTCCGTTGCTGGCGGTGTACGTCAGGTGCAACACCTGTGTCAGCACGATGGTATTGACCGGCATGACCATCAGATTGGCGGTGCCGATGCACATCTGGGCGGTGCAGTAGCGTGCGAACCGCGGATCCTCGCGGAGGGCGCGGCGCATCCGGCTGAAGATGTTCCACGGTGAAACGAGGGCGACGAGGCTGAAGGGCGCTACCACACCGGCCTCGGCGATTGGATCGCCGTTAGCGGCCTCGTGCCGGGCGAGGGCTGCACGTTCTCCGCGGACGCGCATGCGCCGAACAAGGGCCAGTCCTGCAAATCCGAGCAGCGCAATCGCCGGATAGAACCAGCGATAGGCCATCTGGTCCCAGTCGAAGAGCAGACCGCCGCCCAGGATGACCGGCAGGCTCATGAGGGTGCGGACAATCTGGAGATTGGCGGTGATGCGGCCGCGATGGCTCCTGGGATAGTTGCTCTTCCAGAGGCTGGCCCGTGCGGTCACGACACCGGACATGAACACGCGCGACAGGCAGATCTGGAGGGCAAAGATCCAGCCGCCCATCATCCCGGCGGGCGTCATGACCACTGACGTCGCGACCAGGGCGCTGGCAGAGCCCAAAGCCACGAGGAGCGGCAGCTTCCGGCGGCCCAGCAGCAGCGCCCCCCAGAAGAGGCTCATCAGGTTGGCGAATGCGGGCGTGGCCTGCACGACGGTGATCAGCAGGCCTCCCGCGAACGTCAGGCCGTCGGTCGTGGGCGGCACGAACGTCTTGCTGACGACGACGGCCGAAACGGTGCCTTCGACGAGACCGGCGAACGCGCCCCAGAGAATGAAATGGCGCAACTCGGCGATGTAGCTCAGCCGCGCCATGTACGGCAGCCGCCGGGCGTCAAACAGATCCACGATGCGGGATGTCCTCCATGCTTGATCTGCCAGTTTCGACAAAGGCGGGAGTATAGCGACGGCCGGCCAACGGGGCGATTCGGACATGGGCATGCAGTAGGCCGCCCGTAAGCCGTCGTACACACGGCCGGCGCTACAATCGGCGATCGCAGGAACCGGGCTTCCTCTGCGATATTGAAGGGACGCAGGGCGACAGGTCACATGCTGCGGCATGGACGCGAAACGGTCATGACGGTTCAGAGGCCCGGCAAAAGGATATGTGCCATGCGAACTTTCTGGAGTCTGGTGATTGCGCGATTGATGATTGTTGTCGGGCTGTTCTCAGCAGCGACCATTGCCTGCACGGCTGACGATCTGGCGTTCTTCCTGTTCGGTGTCAGCGACTCCAACGGCGCCAACGGGAACGGCGGCAACTTCAACGGAAACGGCAATGGCTTCAACGGCAACGGGGATGACATCTTCAACGATAATGGAGATGACATCTTTAACGACAACGACGACGACATCTTTAATGACAACGGCTTCAACGACAACGGCGACGACATCTTTAATGACAACGGGTTCAACGA
>CAYOZN010000028.1:0-1234 GCA_964408455.1 uncultured Planctomycetaceae bacterium | reverse complement strand
CGACAACGGAGACGACAACTCCAACGACAACGGAGACGACAACTCCAACGACAACGGAGACGACAACTCCAACGACAACAGCTGATTGCGGATCCTTAAGTAATCAGCGATCCCACATAGCTTCCTATCTCTCCCCACGCGCATGGCTCGGGCGACCTTCCTGTGAGGTCACTCGAGCCCTGTTGCATTGATAGGTCTTCAACTTCAGTCGCGCCCCCTCCGTCACCACGCCGTCCGACCGCCGCAAAGTGAAATCCACTTTCGGCGCATTCGCACAGGACTGTGCGGTTCGGCACGAACACCCCCCTCTGGGACAGACGTTCCTGCCGCTCACCAACCGACTCATTCACGTCCGTAAGTGAAGTCGTTTCATAGCTTTACATCTCGTGAAGCGAATGGCGTCAAACGCTGGCATCAGGAATGCACTGCAACGGTGTCAAGCACCGGAATGGGTCCTGGCGAGCTGCGTTCTCGATGAGTTTGCGCGCCAGGTAGTTTGGAGGCCAACACATGAAACGGATGTACTGGATGAATTGGATGTACCGCCTTGCCGTGGGGGGCTGCCTGACCCTGGCGGTATTCGTGGGCTGTCGATCGTCGCTGGGCCCGGACCTGATGCCCGGCGGTAACGAAGAAATGACGCTGCTGGCGCGCCTGGCGGATGTGCCGATTGACACCTCGGCGGGAAAGGCGGCGGCGCGGACCTATTTCATCGATGTGTCGCCGGTCATGCCCGATCAGACCGCTTCGTCCATATCGATCGAGGTGTTGCCGGATGATGTCACCTTTTCGACCCAGAATGCGCCTGCTGGCGAAATCCCTTCGGCGCGCATGAGCTTTTCGTTGGCCGGTGTGGATGCCGGCGCGTTCGACGTCGAGGCCGTGGCCGGCGGCAGCGTGGTGGATGTTCGCCCACTGGCACCTTCGGCCGGGACCGGCCTCGATGGCATGCTGCGCAAAGGCGAAGTGCCGCTCGAGGTCCGCGTCGCTACCAACTTCGACGGCCGTGTGTCGCTGGGACAGGTGCGGGTGCGGCTGAAGTTCGACCAGCGTCCGTCCGCGAGTGAGCCGGGCCAGCCGCCGCTCATCGAAGTACCGGTTGGCGGCGAAATCGGCAGCAACTCCAACGGCAACACCGACGATAATTCGAACGGAAACACCGGCGATAATTCGAACGGAAACACCGACGACAACTCGAACGGCAACACCGACGACAACTCGAACGGAAACACCG
>CAYOZN010000027.1:11606-85566 GCA_964408455.1 uncultured Planctomycetaceae bacterium | reverse complement strand
GCAAGATCACCGGTCCCGGCTTCAAGGGCTGGGTCGCGGAGGATCCGTTCCATCCCAATCTCGACGAAAAGGCCCACGGCCGCGAGGTGCATGCCCACGCCTACACGAAGGACGAAGAGCCGGCCTACTGGAACCACGGCGATCGCCCCCTGATCGTCGACACGCCGAAGGGCCGCAAGGTCTTCACCGGCAAGTCCCACATGCCGACGCCCACGAAGACGCTGCACTTCACGAACGTCAATCTTTTCAACAACGCCAAGCACGCGTACGACATGTTCAAGAATGTCAATCCGAACATCGAGATGATCATCTCGCAGGACATCGTGATGACATCGTCGGTGCAATATGCCGACTTCGGATTGCCCGCCAACAGCTGGGTGGAGTTTGAGGACCTGGAGATTACGGCCTCGTGTTCCAATCCGTTCCTCCAGATCTGGAAGGGCGGCATCAAGCCCCTCTACGACACGAAGGACGATGCGTGGATCCTGGCAAACATTGCCAAGGCCGTCGGTGAGGAGATCGGCGACAAGCGCTTCTATGAATACTGGAAATTTGAGCACGAGAAGAAACGCGGCATCTATATCCAGCGCCTGCTCGACACCTGCACCACAACGGTCGGCTACAAACTCGACGACATCATGGCCGGAAAGTACGGTCCGCCGGGCGCGGCGCTGTTGCTCTTCCGAACCTATCCGCGCATCCCGTTCTGGGAACAGGTGCACGACGATGAACCTTTTCACACCGATACCGGCCGGCTCAACGCCTATTCCGACGTGCCGGAGGCCATCGAATACGGCGAGAACTTCATCGTGCACCGCGAAGGGACCGAGGCGACGCCCTATCTCCCGAACGTGATCGTCTCCAGCAATCCCTTCGTGCGCCCCGACGACTACGGCATCACCGCCGAGGCCGAGCACTGGGACGAGCGGACCGTGCGCAATCTCAAGCTGCCGTGGAACAAGGTCAAACAGACGCGAAACTTCCTCTGGGAGCGCGGTTATCGCTTCTTCTGTCTGACGCCAAAGACGCGGCACCGCGTGCATTCGAGCTGGAGCAATGTCGACTGGCACATGATCTACGACAGCAACTTCGGCGATCCGCATCGCATGGACAAACGCGCGCCATACGTCGGCGAGCAGCAGATGCACATCAATCCGCAGGCAGCCCGCGACCTGGGCATACAGGATGGCGACTACGTGTATGTCGACGCCAACCCGGCCGACCGGCCGTACGTCGGCGCCCGGCCCGACGATCCATATTACAAAGTCGCCCGGCTGATGCTCCGCGCGACCTACAATCCGGCCTATCCCTACAGCGTCATCATGATCAAGCATTCGCCCTACATCGCCACGGAAAAGAGCGTCAAGGCGCACGAGACGCGCCCCGACGGTCGAGCATTGTCCGACGACGGTTACCAGGCCAACCTGCGCTACGGCTCACAGCAGAGCCTGACGCGCAACTGGCACATGCCGATGCATCAGACCGACACGCTCTTTCACAAGGCCAAGGCCTTCATGGGGTTCATCTTCGGCGGCGAAGCCGACAATCATGCGATCAACACCGTGCCCAAGGAAACGCTGGTGCGCGTTGTGAAGGCCGAGGATGGAGGCCTGGGCGGTAAGGGCATCTGGCTGCCCGCCACTACCGGCATGTCGCCCGCCCAGGAAAGCGACATCATGAAACGCTATCTGGCCGGCGAGTTTGTCGGCGGCGCGGTTTCCGATGAGCCCGGGATCGAGTTCTAGAGGAAAAGGACGACCGGCCGCTCCGGTTTTGCGGTTTGCGAACGACACGCGGTGCGAGGCATTCGAAAAGAGGCTCCAAACATGCCATACCTTGAACCGGACGAAACCGATCCCCTGACGCTCCACGGCGTCGAGATGGAGACCGACGATCCGGAGTCGGTCCGCAACATGGCTGAGTGTTTCATCGAGGAGTATGCCCGCCTCGGCCAGAGCCCCGAGGCCATTTACCAGATTTTTGCAGATGGCAGCTTCGCAGGACCCGCTCTCGCCTTTCGGACCCTCGGCGAAGATGCCATTCGCGGGATGATCCTCGAGCAGTGCCAGATTCGCGGCCTTCGGCGGCGAGTGCAGGTAGATCAGATTCCCGGTGGCGCATTGTCGCTGCCGGTCCTGGACGCATAGGAGCGTATCATGTCCACCGTCTATAACTGGCAACTGGGCCGCCCGATGAGCTACCCCTATCCTCAGGCGGCGCCCAAGGAACAGTTCGCCTTCGTCATCAACATCAACCGCTGCATCGGCTGCCAGACATGCACCATGGCCTGCAAGAGCACCTGGACATTCTCCAAGGGCCAGGAGCACATGTGGTGGACCAATGTTGAGACCAAGCCCTACGGCGGGTACCCTCAACATTGGGACGTCAAGATTCTCGACCTGCTCTCCCAGGCCAATCCGGACGGCATGCATTGGTCCGGCTCGGCCGATGGCACGCGGCGAAAGCCGTATGGCGAACTGTCCGGCAAGAACATCTTCGAATCGCCGGAGATCGTCGCCCGCGGCTCGCAGCCCAACCTGGTCCTGGGCTACCTGCCGACCGAGGAGGAGTGGGCGTCACCCAACATTCACGAGGACACGCCGGGCGGCGCCTCCGGCAAGCCGCTGGACTTTGGCCGCGGCGAAGACGGCGGTGCTGATGGCAAGCATAAGTCGTGGTTCTTCTACCTCGCCCGGCTGTGTAATCATTGCAGCTATCCGGCCTGCCTGGCCGCCTGCCCGCGTAATGCGATCTACAAGCGCCCCGAGGATGGCATCGTGCTGATCGACCAGCAGGAATGCCGCGGCTATCGCAAGTGCGTCGAGGCCTGCCCCTACAAGAAGTCCATGTATCGCGGCACCACGCGCACCAGCGAAAAGTGCATCGCCTGCTATCCGCGCGTCGAGGGCAAGGACCCCGAGGCGGATGGCGTGCCGCTCGAGACGCGCTGCATGTCGGCCTGCATCGGGCAGGTGCGCATGCAGGGTCTGGTCAAGGTCGACGCTGAAAACGTCTGGGTCGAGGACCGCCATCACCCGCTCTATTACCTCGTGCATGTCGCCAAGGTGGCACTGCCGCTGTATCCGCAGTTCGGCACCGAGCCCAACGGCTATTACATTCCGCCCAAGTGGGTGCCGACAAAGTACCTGGAGCAGATGTTCGGCCCCGGCGTGAAAGAGGCCGTCGAACGCTATCGCAATCCCGATCGCGAGCTGCTCGCCGTGCTCCAGCTCTTCCGCCGCTCCAACCGGATGATCTTCCGGTACGAGATGAAAGAGGGGCCCAAGGTCTACGAGTCGACCGTGAATGGCAAAACTTTCGAGATGTACAATGACACCATCATCGCCTTCGACCACAAGAACCGCGAGATCTTCCGAACCAGCGTCGAAGAGCCCATCTTCGTCCGGCCCGAGCAGCACGCCAACACCATTTGACGCCGGCGCAGAGGGCTCGCTTCAGCGGCTCACGGCCCGGGCCGTGCTGGCCCGCCTGGCCGCCGAGCTGTTCAACGAACCCGGTCCGGAGTGGCAGTCGCGCTGGCAGGACCAGGCCGTGCTCGATCAGGCGGTGAACGCCGCTAAAACGCTCGGCCTGCCATCGGCCCTCGTCTGCGACATTGCACTCGCCGGCGAAGACCTCGAGGCCATCGGCCAGCAGCACCTCCAGCTCTTTGGCCACACGGTTCGATCACAATGTCCGCCGTACGAACTCGAGTACGGTCGCAGCGATGTTTTCCAGCAGAGCCAGGCCCTCGCCGACATCGCGGGCTTCTACGTTGCCTTCGGCGCCTCGCCCGGCGGCGCGCTGTCGGAGCGGCCCGATCACGTCATCGCCGAATGGGAGTTTTTGTGCTGGCTGGCCGCCAAGGAGCGCCATGCCTGTGATCAGGGCATGACCGACGCCGCCCAACACTGCCGCGAAGCGCAGCGCAAGTTCCTTGCCGACCATGCCGCCGCGTGGATGCCGGCATTCCACACGCGGCTGGGTCGGGCCAGTCCGGCGGTGCCGTTTTATGCCGGAGTTGCCCGGCTGGCGGGCGCGCTGCTGGAAGAATGGTGTCAGTCCTTTGACGTGGACGTGGGCGAGCCCTGGATGGAGCTTCGCGAAGTCTCGGAAGACGACGTGGAGATCACCTGCGGCGCCGGTGGCGGCTCCGTCGAATTGGGCCCCACTTTGGCCGACGCAATGCGGGATCGGAGTTAGCGCATCATGCAATTGCTGGTACAGCCCGAGCTGGCGGAACGCGTCGTCTTTCAGACGACGCGCCGCGACGGGTTTCTTCGAAGTCACTACGAACGGGAATTCTCCAGCGGCTACGTCAATCCGGCGGGGCGCCTGCGCGACGTCGCCTTTGCCGAATTGCATCAGCGATGGTTCGAAGTGCTCGGCTGGAACCGCTTTCTTCGAGATCGCATCGCCGAATGTACGCACATGGCCGCCGCCGCGATGCGAATCTTCGTGCGCTCGGTTGCCGGTCGTGGCACTCAGAAGGTGGAGCTCTTCGGTAAGCCCGGCGGCTATACCGTCGTCGCCGGTGTGGCGCCTGCCGCCTTCGACGACACTGCTTCGCTCACCTACTGGATGCGTCACGAATTCGCCCACGTCGACGACATGCTGAATCCCGCCTTCAAATACGACCTCGACCTGCAACCTGCCGGTGCCTCTCCGGCTGCGCGCGATCTGGGCCGCGATCGGCACGCGGTCCTCTGGGCGATGAGCATTGATGCCCGCCTCGCCGCCTTTGACGGATTGGCTCGAACGCTCAAGCCGCGGCGCCGCGCGGAATTCGCCCGGGCATGGGGCCTGACCGACTCCACCGCCATTGCAGAGACTTTTGAAGGGCAGTGGGCCCGGTTTGCCGCCGCGCGCCCGACACACCGGGAACTGGTCGCCCTCGCGGAGAACGATCGGTGGATTCGAGGCTCATGGACTGCCGCGTCGACCATATCCGCGCGCCGGCCACATACGCCGGGCGGCCGTTGCCCCGCCTGCCGATTTCCGACGCACGATTGGGCGACGCCGTCGCTGCTGGAGCCGATCGCCGTCGACATCGCCGATCGCCTGCCCGGCTGGAAGCTCGAAGATGGTCTGTGCGGGCGTTGCGCAGAAGTGTACTCAATCTCGCCGGGCAGATTGCCGGTCGGCGGCTGAACGCGTAACCATCGTTCGAGTTCAACGTCGATTCGTTGCGGCGGCTGGACGGGGAACCAGCCGAGTGGCTCCGCCGTTCGCCGCCCATCTTCCCGAGCGGAGAAAGGAACATCATGCCTCCATTTGTGGATAGCTTCGGCGATCAGTTCACGGCAGTTCTCATCAACAGCATTGGAGGCATACTTACGGGCGTCTTCACCGCCCTGTTCAGTGCCCTCATCACCAGCGTCGTCACGCCCATTCTCCAGTCCATTGCGGCCAGCCTCGGGCTTGGCATGTCATGAGCCCACGCCTCATGCAACGTCTGCCTGCACGACTTTGGCTCGCGCTGATCGCGGGCGCGCCTGGACTCTCGGCCATGGCAGGCCGCGCCGTTGCAGGCGAAACTGGTGAATCCTCCGCGAGCCAGCCGGCGACTCAGCCGGTAACACCCGATCAGCCGCCGGTGCCGACGTCGTCGAAGCTGCGCCAGCCCCAGTACATGGCCCTTCGCTACAACGACGATTTTTCGTATCTGGACGGGCCGGCGGGCAGCTACGAGCCGGACTGGTTCGATCCCATCAAGAACATTCACCTGGACGAAGACTGGCGGCTGCGCCTGGGCGGCGAAGTGCGCCTGCGAATGGAGTCAGAGACAAACCGCATGTTCGGGGCTCGCGATCCGACCAACGACACCATCCTGCTCTATCGCACGATACTGCACGCCGATCTTCGCTATCGCGATCTCCTCCGCTTCTACATCGAGGGCATCGATGCCCGCGTGGCCGATCGCGATCTTCCGCAAATCCCGGGAATGGAGAACACGTTCGACGTGCATCAGCTTTTCGCCGATGTACGAGTGCTCGGCGAGGAGACGCCGCTCACGCTGCGCATCGGCCGGCAGGAGATGATCTACGGCAAGGAGCGCCTGATCGGCAAGCTCGACTGGATGAACGAGGGCCGGCGCTTCGACGGAGCCAAGCTGCTTTATACCAGCCCCACGTTCGATATTGACTTCTTCTGGGTCAAGCCGGTCGTCTTCACCACCAGGCCCTTTTCCAATCCCTGGAATACGCACATCAACGAAAGCATGAACCGCAAGATCGACCATTGGCGCGAGGAGCAGCAGTTCTACGGCACTTATGCAACCTATAAGGGCTTGCCCGAACACGTCGTGGATGTCTATTTCTTCGGCCTGAATGACAATGGCCGACTGTCCAACGCCAACAATCAGATGGGGGATCTTGATCTCTATACCCTCGGCGCGAGATTCGCCGGTCAGTGTGGACCATTCGACTATGATGTCGAAGGCGCCGGTCAATGGGGAAAATGGGACGGAGACGAAGTGCACGCCTGGTCGTTCGCGGGCGAAGGCGGCTACACATTCAAGGATCTGCCCATGTCGCCGCGCGTGGGCATCGGCCTCGACTATGCCACCGGCGACGACACGCCCCGCGACAATAGCCACGACACGTTTTACCAGTTGTTTCCCACCGGCCACGCCTTCCTCGGCTACATTGACCTGGTCGGCCGCCAGAACATCATCGCCCCGAGCGTCCACTTTTCCTTCAAGCCGCATAAGGATGTGACCGTCAAGGCCGCGTACTACCACTTCTGGCTCGATTCGAATCTGGATGCCCTGTACAACGCCGGCGGCTCGCCCATTCGGCGCAACGTGTCTGGCTCCTCCGGCAACGACGTCGGCGACGAACTCGACCTGATTGCCACGTGGCAGATCGACCGCCACTCGTCCCTGCTCGTCGGCTGGTCGCATTTCTGGCCAGGCAACTTTATTGAAAGTTCCGGGGCCTCGCGCGATGCAGACTTTGTTTACCTCCAGTACCAGTTCAAGTTTTGACGTGTGCCAATGATCTCTTTAACCCAGTTGTCTTCGCCGGTCATCGACACCGACCTGCATGAGCAGTCGCAACCGTTCGAGAACGGCCCGTTGATCGACGGCTGCGGTCGCCAGATTGACCATCTCAGGCTGTCGGTCACCACCGCGTGTGACTTGCGCTGCACGTATTGCCGGCCGGGTTCGAACGTCGGCTGCGGCACTACCAGCAGAGCCTTGAGCGACGCGCAGCGCCGCGATCTCGTTCAGTACCTGTACGAACATTGTGGCCTGCGGCAACTGCGCCTTACAGGCGGAGAGCCTCTCCTGCATCGTACATTCCTGCCGTTTCTAGATTCCGTGCGGAGCGCAGCGCCGGAGCTCGCCATTGCAATGACGACGAATGGTCAGCGACTGGCGCGCTGCGCGGGCGAGCTTCGCCGTGCCGGGCTCGAACGCCTGAACATCTCGCTCGATACGCTGGATGCCGAACGATACCGCGACGTAACTGGCGGGGAACTGAGTCCCGTGCTCCGAGGCATTGACGCAGTAATGGCCGCCGGCTTTCCCCCGCCGCGCATTAACGTCGTGGTTCTGCGCGATGTGAACGACGGCGAGTTGAACGCCATTGCAGCGTGGGGATTGGGCCGCAAATTGGAGATTCGCTTTCTGGAAGCCATGCCGATCGGACCGGCGGCCGCCGACAATCAGCGCAGGTTTGTCTCCGGTCATGAAATTCGGCAGATCCTCGAGCGGCAGTTCTCGCTCAGCCCGATCGAGCGAGGCAAAGGTGAAACGGCGGCAAGATACCGTGCAACTTCGCCCGATGTCCGCGGTCTCGTCGGAATTATCGCGCCGCTCAGCGAGGCGTTCTGCGGTCAATGCCGCCGCATGCGCGTCACCGCCGAAGGGCGGTTGTATCCCTGCCTCCTGGATGATCGCAGCGTCGATCTGCGGCCGTGCTGGAAGGGCGTGACGTTCCTGCCCGGAACCGCCCGGGCTATGATTCAGCGCGCCATTGGTGAAAAGCGACCGACGGGTCAGTCCAGGCAATCGGCGGCGATGATTGCACTTGGCGGCTGATTTTGTTCGCGCACGTCGTGCCGCCCGATCGGTCGCCCTCCGCGATGCAGGCATGCGGCAAAACATCATGTGCTTGACTCGTCGATACGCGATTGCGCCGGACCCGTCACCCGCGAAGGAGAGTACCACCGGTGTGCTCGTGATCGGTGCGGGCGTGGCCGGCCTTCGCGCGGCACTGGCCGCGGCGCGGCATGGGTCGGTCCGGCTGGTATGCAAGGGCTCGATCAGCAACTCCAATACCTGGTATGCCCAGGGTGGAATCGCCATTCCGCAGTTGGCGGGCGACGACAGGGCGTGCCACGTCGAGGACACGCTGCGCGTCGGCTGCGGTCTTGCCGACCGGCACGTGGTGGAATGCGTGATTGGCCGTGCGCCGCAGGCGCTGGAACAGCTTCTTGCATGGGGCATGGCCTTTGACCGCGGCGCCGACGGACTCGCGCGTGCCCGCGAGGGCGGCCATTCCCGCCCCCGCGTGCTTCACGCCGGCGGGGATGCTACCGGACTGGCACTCAGCCAAACGCTCAACCGGCAGGTGTGTGCCTCCGACGCCATCGAAATCGTCGAGGACATGTTCGTCTTCGATCTATTGACCGTCGCCGGCCGCTGCGTCGGCGCGGCCGCACTGACGGCACGCGGCGAGACGGCGCTCCTGCCTGCCCGGCGCACGATCATCGCCGCCGGCGGCGCGGGCGAGCTGTTTGCCCGCACGACCAATCCGCCCGGCGCGACGGCGGATGGCATGGCCATGGCCTTTCGCGCCGGCGCGACGCTTCGCGATCTGGAATTCATGCAGTTCCATCCCACGGCGCTGAACAGCGGCGGCACGCACCTGCCGCTCATCAGCGAAGCCGTGCGCGGAGAAGGCGGTCGCCTGGTGGATCGCCGCGGCCGGCCCTTCATGCACGAATACCACCCGTCCGCCGATCTGGCCCCGCGCGACATCGTGAGCCGCGCCATCTACAATCAAATGACGCGCAGCGGCGACGCGTCCGTATTTCTCGATGTCCGCCACTTCCCGCCCGGCCAATTCGCCCGCCGATTCCCCGGCCTGTTCATGCGGTGCCAAACCAACGGCATCAACCCTGAACGTGAGCCGATCCCCGTGCGACCGGCCGCGCATTACGCGATCGGCGGCATCAAAACCGATCTCAACGGGCGCAGCACCCTGCCTGGTCTGTTCGCCTGCGGCGAGGCCGCCGCCAGTGGCATGCACGGCGCAAACCGCCTGGCAAGTAATTCGCTTCTGGAAGCGCTTGTGCTGGGGGAGTTTGCCGGGGAGTCCGCCGGTCACGAGGCGGCCGCGGATGCCGATGCGTCGTTCTCAGTAGCAACGCTCGACATGCCTGTGCCCACCGCCGGCCGCGCATGCTTGAACGTTAAGTCCCTGCGGGACCAGCTGCGCGAGCAGATGTGGCGCCATAACGGAGTCGTGCGGGACCGCGGCGGGCTCGAAACGCTCCGGAAAGATCTGACCGCCATGCGTCGTGAGCTGGACGCCTCGCAGCTTCAAGGCCGCGACATCGCCGAGTTGATCAATCTCTGCACGATTGCGACGCTGATGACTGCCGCTGCGCTGACCAGAGAAGAATCGCGCGGCGTGCATTATCGTCGCGACCTGCCGGCGCCCGACGACGCTGGTTGGCGGCGCCGCATCGAATTCACCTGGAGCGGTCAGGACGAAGTGATACCTCGGATTGCCGGTTGATCCGCCACGATTGGCGCACCTGGCCGCACGTCCGTCGGCGTTGACGCGCCGATCCGCAACATGTAGTCCAGCGCACTCTTCGCCCGGCGGGCAATATCCGCGGCCACATCGATGACATGGATATTGCGCTCGAGCGACGCCAGCGTGTCCTGAAGCGTGATCGACTGCATGTGCGGACAGCGCACGCTGCACAGGCGAAGCATCTCCTTGCCGGGGTTTTCCGCGCAGATGTTGTCGCCCATGCTGCACTCGGTCAGCAAGAGAAAACGCCGCGCTGCCGAAGAATGCACGTGCCGGATCATGCTCGACGTGCTGCCCGAATGGTCCGCCGCCGCCACAACCGCCGGCGAGCACTCCGGATGGGCGAGCACCACGACGTCGGGATAGGCCTCGCGGGCCTGCCGTACATCTTCCACCGTGAAACGTTCGTGTACCTCGCAGCGACCCCGCCAGCCGATGACGGCATATTCCAGATTCGCATCGGCCCCTGTCGCCTCCGGCGGCTCGGCTACCGGAAAAATGATGTGGCGGCCGGTCTCGCGGGCGACGTTCCCTGCCAGGTACTCATCCGGAAGGAATATCACGGACTTCGAATTGAAGGACTCCACTACCGCGGCGGCATTGCTCGACGTGCAGCACGCATCGCTCTCCGCTTTCACGTCGGCGTAAGTGTTCACGTAGCTGACGACTGGAACACCCGGATACCGCTCCCGCAGGCGGCGCACGTCGGCCGCGGTGATGCTTGCCGCCAGCGAGCACCCTGCCTCCATCGAGGGCAGCAGCACCGTCTTGTCCGGCGAGAGGATCTTCGCCGTCTCGGCCATGAATCGCACGCCGCAGAACACAATCGTTCTCGCGCCGGAATGCGCCGCGATGCGGCTCAACTCCAGCGAGTCGCCGACGTGATCGGCCACGCCGTGATACAGCGCCGGCTCCATGTAGTTGTGACCGAGAATGACAGCGCCCTGCTGCCGCTTGAGTTGATTGATCTTGAAGACCAGCTCGGCCTTGCAGAGCAGCTCGAACGTCGGCACCAGGCTTCCCAGGCGTTCGCGAAGCCGCTCGAAAGTGTCGCCGACGCTGTTTGCCTCGATCGTCATGATGTGATCACTATGCGTGCCTGATCGCGCGTGCGATTATTGTTCGTCTGCCGTGTACGCGTGGCAACAGCCAGGCCGCGGCGGGTAATCAGCTTCCGGCGGCACTGACCGTTGCTCGCGCAGGGGAACGATGCCGCCCTCCTGCGACAGCAGATCGGACACCTTCGATACTGAAAATGTCTGCTCGATCATGGCGGTCGCATCGTCCAGCCGGCGGTGTAGCGGGCACAGGTTCACACCGTGCGACGCGAGCCCCAGCGGGCAGGAATGGATCCGGCGGATCGGGTCCACGGCGTTGACCACATCCAGCACCGTCAGCTCCGCCGGCGGCCGGCTGAGAGAAAATCCCCCGTGCAGGCCCCGTTGCGCCTGCACCAGGCCGGCCCGCCCCAGGGCCGATAGCACCTTGGACAGGTAGCCACTCGGAACCTGTGTGACGGACGCGATTTCCTGCGTCGTCATGGCGGGCTGGCCGCAATCCGCCAGGCAAACGATGGCCCGCAGGGCGTATTCAGCAGTCTGCGATATCATGCCTGGCCTCCAATAAATGATTTATTGATCTTGACATCAATAATATACCATGGTAAGCTGATATTGTAAAGTGGATATGTAGGTAAACATATCCATATTTAGCTGCGGCACGAATCTCCGGGAGGTCAGTTGCGTGCGTTACTTTAGACTATGGCTAGGTTTAGGAATCGTCATCGTCGTGTCCTTCGCCGTCCTCGGCTACTACGGCCTCGAAATCTACCGCATGGCGCCGCCGGTGCCGCAGCGGGTTATCACCACCGACGGCCGCGTCCTATACACCGGCGACGACATCAAGAACGGCCAGAATGTCTGGCAGTCGATGGGGGGGCACCAGGTCGGCAGCGTCTGGGGCCATGGCGCCTACGTAGCCCCCGACTGGTCGGCCGACTGGCTGCACCGCGAGTCGCTGGCCATCCTGAATGTCTGGGCACGATCGGAACACGGCCAGCCGTTTGAGGAACTCGACGAGGGCAAACGGGCGGCATTGAAGTCGAGACTGACCGACGAACTCCGTAAGAACACCTTTAACCCCGATACCGGCGATATTGTCGTTTCCGAGACGCGCGCAGCGGCCATCGAGGAAGTTGGCAGACACTACACCGCGCTCTTCGGCGACGATCCCGCCCTCCACGACCTGCGCGAGGCCTACGCCATTCCCGCTGGTGCGCTGCGGGACCCGGAGCGCAAGCGGATCCTGAACGGCTTTTTCTTCTGGGCCTCCTGGGCCTGCGTGACGGCGCGTCCGAACTCCGACGTTTCCTACACGCAGAACTGGCCCGCTGAGCAGCTCATCGATAACAAGCCCACGGCCTCGCTGGTTCTCTGGTCGGTCATCAGCGTCGTCCTGCTGCTGGGCGGTGTCGGCGCTCTGGCATGGTATTACGCCGTTCTGAAGCGAAACGAGGAGCCCGAGGGCGAACCGCCCCCGGCGCGCGATCCGCTGCTGGCCTTGAATCCCACGCCGTCGATGAAGGCGACGCTGAAATACTTCTGGGTCGTCGCAGCCCTGATCCTCGTGCAGGTCGGCCTGGGAGCAATCACGGCCCACTACGGCGTCGAAGGCTCCGGCTTCTACGGCATTCCCCTTGCCAAGTGGCTGCCCTACGCAGTGACGCGAACATGGCACGTACAACTGGGCATCTTCTGGATTGCCACCGCCTGGCTGGCGACCGGCCTGTTCATCGCCCCCGCCGTGTCCGGCCATGAGCCCCGGTTCCAACGGCTCGGCGTCAACATCCTGTTCGTCTGCCTGCTCGTCATTGTCGCGGGTTCCATGTTCGGCCAGTGGCTCGGCGTGCAACAGCGCCTGGGTTTTGAGGCGAATTTCTGGTTCGGCCACCAGGGCTACGAATACGTCGAACTGGGTCGATTCTGGCAGTTGTTCCTCTTCGTCGGACTGTTCCTGTGGCTGTTTCTCATGGTGCGCGCCATGTGGCCGGCGGTCCGCCGACCGAGCGAACACCGCCACCTGCTCGCACTCTTTCTGCTGGCGTCCGCGGCCATTGCGCTCTTCTATGGCGCCGGCCTCATGTGGGGGCGGCAGACCAATCTCGCCATGGCCGAATACTGGCGCTGGTGGGTCGTCCACCTCTGGGTCGAGGGTTTCTTCGAAGTCTTCGCCACCGTGGTCATCGCGTTTTTGTTCACGCGTATGGGCCTGCTCCGAGCGGGAACGGCCACGGCCACCGTGCTGTTTTCCACCACGATTTTCCTCGCCGGCGGAATCCTCGGCACCTTCCATCACCTGTATTTCTCCGGAACTCCCACGGCCGTGCTGGCGATCGGCTCCGTCTTCAGTGCGCTCGAAGTAGTGCCGCTGGTCCTCATCGGCTTCGAAGCCTATGAAAATCTTACGCTCAGCCGCGCGCGTCCATGGGTTCAGGCATACAAGTGGCCCATTTACTTCTTCGTCGCCGTCGCCTTCTGGAATCTCGTCGGCGCCGGCCTTTTCGGCTTTATGATCAATACGCCCGTGGCCCTCTACTACATGCAGGGATTGAACACGACGCCGGTGCACGGGCACACGGCGCTTTTCGGCGTGTACGGCATGCTCGGCATCGGCCTGATGCTGTTCTGCCTCAAGGGAATGGCTACTCGCTACGCATGGAAGACCGGCGTCGTCGCGTTCGCCTTCTGGTCGATCAACATCGGCCTCACGCTGATGGTGGTGCTCAGCCTGCTTCCCGTCGGACTCATGCAGGCATACGCAAGCATGGAAACGGGCATGTGGTACGCGCGGTCGGCCGAGTTCCTTCAGACGCCGCTCGTGGACACGCTGCGCTGGTTGCGCGTCGTTGGCGACACCATCTTCGCCGCCGGCATCGTGGCCCTCGTGTGGTTCGTGCTGGGGCTGAAGCTCGGCTGGTCGGTCCATCGAGAGGACAGAGCCCTGACACCGAGCGTAAACGTCGCCGTGCAGGCCTGAGTTCCGGTTGCATCGGCGCGCATGTGCGGCCGTTGCCAGCATAGTTTTTGACAGGAAACCTGAGAGGAGAATCTGATATGACTAACGCAGCCCAGTCTCAAACGGTGGGTATGATTGTGGCGGAGCGGCCGGGGCTCTCCCGCGTGTTCCAGCGGTTTGGCATCGATTTCTGCTGCGGCGGCAACGTCACGCTTGAGCAGGCATGTCGCGATCGAAACATTCCGGTGGACCTCGTCCGCAATGCGCTTGATGAAGCAAATGCCCAGCCGGAGGGCGCCGGCAGCCAGGACTGGCGGAAAGCACCGCTGGCCGAACTGTGCGAGCACATCGTCGATCGGCATCACGACTATCTGCGAACCGAGCTTCCCCGCCTGGGTGCGATGGTGGCGAAAGTCGCCTCCGTGCACGGCGGGCGGAATCCCTCGCTCGTCGAGCTTCGCAGTGTGTTTGCCGGCTTCGCAGGAGAACTGGTGTCGCACATGCAGAAGGAAGAACAGATCCTCTTTCCCTTCATCGCCCGGCTCGAGCGCGGCGTCGGCGGGGGTCCCGCCGGTTTCTGCGGCGACATTCGAAACCCCATCAGCGTCATGGAACATGAACACCAGGACGCTGGCGACGCCCTGGAGCGCATGCGAGTCGTCACCGACGGCTTCGTGCCGCCTGACTGGGCCTGCAATACCTATCGCGCCCTGCTCGCCGGCCTCGAAGAGCTGGAAGCCGACATGCTCGTACACGTCCACAAGGAAAACCACATTCTCTTCCCGCGCGCGGTCGCGCTCCAGAGCGGCGGCGCCTCATCTGCAAGCGATACCGAAGGAGGTGCCTCGTGACGATGCTGACGACACCCATGACGACGCCGGGATGCGCCATGTCCACTTCGAAAATGCCCGGCCACTGGCTGCTGGCCCGTATGGGCAAGCGCGTTCTCCGGCCCGGCGGCATCGAACTGACAACCCGGCTCCTGGAGCTGCTTAACATCGACACTGGCGACGACGTTGTCGAGTTCGCCCCCGGCCTGGGCCTGACGGCGCAGCGCACCCTGGCGCGCGGTCCCAACAGCTACACGGCCGTCGAGCGCGACATTGACGCGGCCGCCCTCGTTCGCGCCGGGATGAGCGATCCCTCGCAGCAGTGCATCGTCGGTGACGCCGCCGACACCGGGCTGGCCGATGAATGCGCCAGTGTGGTCTATGGCGAGGCGATGCTGACGATGCAGTCGCACACGCAGAAGTCGCGCATTGTCGCCGAGGCGGCCCGGCTGCTGCGGCGCGGCGGGCGATATGGCATTCACGAAATCGCCATCGTGCCCGATGATGCGGACGACCAGATCGTCAAGTCGCTGGAGCACGATCTGTCGCATGTCATCCACCACGGTGTGCGTCCGCTTACTATGACGGAATGGCGTCGATTGTTCGGCCTGCACGGTTTATCCGCAAGCTACGTTGCCCTCGCCCCGATGCACCTGCTCGAGCCGCGGCGGCTGGTGCGCGACGAGGGCATTGGTCGCGCATTGCGATTCGCCTGGAATGTCCTGACGACGCCCGAGGCGCGGCGCCGCGTTCTCGCCATGAGGCGTGTCTTTCGTAAGTATGAGGAACACCTTCGCGCAGTGGTTCTGATCGGAGAGAAATCATGACGGCCAGCCCGGAAAGCATCGGTTATGCACTCCTGCACCATCTGGACGAACATCAGCCCGTCCCGACGGATGGAATACTGACGCGGAAGCTGTATGAGGCTGACCACGTCAAGGCAGTCCTGTTCACATTTGCCCCCGGCCAGGAATTGTCGGAGCACACCGCCAGCATGCCCGCCATGCTCTACTTTATCCGCGGCGAGGCCGACGTCACGCTGAATGATGACCGCATCTCCGCCGCGCCGGGCTCGTTCATTCATATGGATGCGCACCTGAAACACGCGATCCGCGCAAAGACCGACGTGACCATGCTGCTGATTCTGTTTCGATCTGCAAAGAGCTAGCCGGCGGCCGGAACGCTCTGGCGACAGAGTATCAGAGGGCCGCGACGTGCACAGCATGGGCATGCTCCTGCTGAAGGACCGAGTCAGGGCTTTGACTTGACAACCGCGGCCTTCACCAACTCCGATGCGCTTCTGATCAAGCCACGCGCTTCCTTGTCGTTCATCAGATCGCGGTATTGCATCGACAATGCTTTCTGAACCGCTTCGCTTCTTTCGGTCAGCCTGGCAGGCAGATCGGGCAGTACGGGTTCGGTGCATTTACCCGTCTGCGATTTGAATGCATCGCGGTGTGCCCGTCCCAGCAAGAAACCAAGTAATCTTGCTGCCTCCATGATCTTGCCGGGATGCTTCAAGTCTTTGCACGACAATTCCTCATATCCCGGCGCCTTTGGCTTGATCAGATACGATCGCGTTTCGAGTCGGACATGACCCAACAGGCGAGGCGGAGCCTCGGCGTAATGCCGTTGCGCGGCCGCGACAAACGCGGCGCGACTTGCACCCTCCGCCGGAATGGCGTCGATGTCCTCGCGTGAGTCACGGATGGCCGCGCGGAGGCCCGCACGCTCGGCCGCCGGCACCGGTTGCTGTTTAAGTTGAAGAATAATCGGCGATGCGTCATGCGGGGCGGCGACCAGGAGCAGGGCCAGATACTTCTCAACGCCCTGGCTGCCGGCGCTGTCCACTTTCGTGTACCTGCCCAAGTCCTTCAGCGCCGCATCAAAGTCCTGCCGCATGCGAAAATCGAGACCCGCCTGCCGGAATGCGGATTGCTGCGAAACAGCGTCCCAGAGCACATCTTTGAATTGTGAAAACTGCCCATCCTCCAATGGATCGATGATGTCCTTCAAGCGACCTTTTCGAACGACACGCCTTCGGAAGCACGGCTCCTCGCGATCTGGCCCCAAGAAACGGTCGTAATATTGTCGCGAGCGCGAGCGATCGCGGGCCGACGAGCGGAGCAGGTCGCGAGCCAGGGCGCAATCATCCAGGACGGCCTCTGGCGAGTCCTCACTAATTGCCGCGGAATAGGTCCTGCACATATGCTCTGCGATTTCGCTCCACTCGGCCTCGCTGATGCTTAATGCGTTTTCTGCTGCCGCGAATCGAAGCGACGTCAATGCGCGCAGAAGATCAAACGGATGCGGTCCCCGGAAGGCTTCGTCAAAATCGACCAGGCCAACCCGCCATTGAATCTCCTTTCCAGCGTGCACTTCGAACGTGCCGACGTTGCCCGGATGCACATCTCCATGCAGCAGCACCAGTGGCTGGGGAGTTACAATCCAGTCGGCACAGTGCTCGAGGCACCAACGATAAAACAGGTCGGCCGTACCCCGAAAGAACTGGTACTCATTCTGCGAAAGCGAGTACAGCTTCATGGGAAGCTGCAACGGGCTTTCGCGAGAGAGGTGTGGATTAAAGCCGCGAATCAGTTTGAGGGTCCTCGGAGCATTGTCGTTTCCGAAAGCCGGGAGCTGAAGTCCCAGGAGTATCGCCGCCGCCAGGAGCATTGACATCCGGCGTCCACGTGGTGAACACACCTTGATCGGGTTCATCGCGAAATTCAAGGATTGTCGGGGCTGGCAGGCGTTCGTGTTCTCCGCTCGGCTTACGCGCAACTGACGAGCCGAGATTTTTTTACGAAATTTATTTTCTGACGGCAACGGGCGACACATCGAAGGCTCCCTTCGGGGGTCCAGTGAGGCGCCTCACCAAAAAAAAGCGTGAGGCAAACCGAGGCAATCCGGGGCGCGCTGAAGCGCGCCAGGGCCAAATCAACAGTTCTCGCCCGCGCCGCTGCGACGCCGCCGACTGCTCCTCTAACCATGAGATGTGCTCAGTGTTCCGCCAAAAAACGGACATTCGGTCGCACCCGCAGCGGAAGGGGCCGCTACTCGACGGTGTGCGGCAGCGGCAAAGGCCGCTTTCCAACCGCGAAACCACATTTCCGGGATTCGTAAGGAACCAGAAATCACAGGAGACATGCCGGTTTCCGAGCTTGGGCCCGGTATCGGCGGCTTTCGATTGCCCTGATCGCGGCGTCATTGTTGCCGGCGGGGCACCGGCCAGCAAGCCCGATGGGCGCTACTTCATAAAACATTCACTTACCCGCAATGGTGTCAACACAAGCGGCAGGTACGTTGCCCGCCGTGAGATCGCGACCATCGCAGAAAGCGGACGAGAAGGGGGATTCATCAACAGCGGCGCTCCGCGACCATTGTTGCGAGGATTACGAATGAATCACCGTTCCCGAAATCGACAGAACGGATTCTCACTCATTGAGCTACTCGTGGTCATCGCGATCATCGCGATACTGATATCAATACTGCTTCCTGCATTGTCGGCTGCGCGCGAACGTGGAAAGGAAACGGCCTGCCGAGCCAACCTGATGCAGTTTGGCATCGGCTTTCAGGGCTACGCCAATTCAAACGACGATGCGTTGTGCTCGGGTTCCTTTGATCCCGAGCTGAGCAACGATCGCGACGGGCCGGTGGATCAGGTGGGTTGGGTCGCGGATCTCGTAAATCTGGATCTCGCCTACCCGGCCAAAGCCCTGTGCAGCTCAAACCCTGCAAGATACAACCAGAAACTGGGCGTCAGCGGCAATACATACTCGCCGGAGCAGGCCGCCGATCTGATCTCGCGTGGATACAACACGAATTACACACAGTCGTGGTTCATGGGCCGGACCGAGTGGAACCCCTATTCCGGCAACACGAATCTGCGAGCAGTCTCCGCAACGCGCGGCCCGCTCAATCTCAGCTCCCTCAAGAACACACATTCGTCGCGCGTGCCGCTGCTGGGCGATGGCCGCACCGACACCGATGATCTCGTGCTGGCTGAACGCTCGGTCAAAACCATGACCGATGGTCCATTCGCCGGTCCATACGGTACGCAGAATTACGCGGACTTCGGCCCGGCGCACGGCATGTCGAGCTACGTGCCATTCAAAAATCACAATCGAGTACGTGCCAACGTGCTGTTCGCGGACGGCCATGTCAGCGGCTTTACCGATCGAGATCGCGACGGCGAATTCGCGATCAGCACTTTGCAGAATCCGCACGGTCAGAAAGACCTCGATCAGGAAGTTTTCGACGGCGTGCTCAGCATCGGACGCCGTTCGGCGAACAGGTTTGCGCTTCAGTAGTCGGGGGAATCTACACCGGGCGCCGTTGAAGCGGCGCCGAACATGTGAATGGTCAACGCAAGGCCCCGCGCAGGGCTGCCGCGGATTCCGCGCGGCGCGCCCGCGTGCGGCGGCGGCTTGGAGCGCGACCGCCGGCCACTGCGTCATAGACACACGCGTGACTGAGAAAAGCTGGGAGGAGAAATCGTGACAAGAACGCTGTTTTCATTCGTGGCGGGCCTCGGACTCGTGCTGAGCCTGACCGTTTCAGTTTCCGGCCAGGTGGTCATCAGTGAAGTGTGGGAGAATCCCGAGGGAACCTTCGACGATTCACTCGAATTCATCGAGCTCTACGGGCGGCCGGGCACCGATCTGACGGGCTACGCGATCGGCCTGCTCAAGGGCGGTAGAGATCTGAATGGGGACGGCATCTTTGAGGAAGTGCCGGAAGTCGATGAGGCGTTCACGCTCGACGGCCTGACGCTGGGCAGCAACGGCTTTCTCGTGCTGGTCAACGACACCGTCGGCTTCAACACGCTGGTTGATCTGAACCTGATCGATCCGCAGGCGAATGTCGCCGGCTTTGCCGCCAAACACATCCCGACGTCCGACACGCCGGGCAAGCTGAACAACGACGGCTCGTCGACCTACGTGCTGGTCCGCAAGCGCCCCGATCACTCGATCGACGGCAACGGTCAGAGCGTCTATGGCCCCAACTACGGCTTTCGAAAGGACGTTCGACACGACGTCAACGACGACAGCGAGGTCGACTTCGGCACCGAAGTAAACAACATCGGCACCGGCGATACCGCCATGCCGGTCGAGCCGTACCAGATCGTCGATGAATTCGCCTGGTCGAACGAGAATGGCAACGAGTACCAGCGTGATGGTGAATTCGAATTCAGCGATACGCCGGGGTTCAATCCGGATGGCGTGACGCGGCTGCGGTACTTTATCCTGAATCCGCAGCGCGGCTATCGCACGATTGGAAATGCCGGCGGCGCGTTTTCGTTTGCCAAGACAACCATCGTCGATGAGTCTTTCATCTATGGCGAAACGGTCGATGCCCTGCCGATTGATCCCAACTTTCTGGAATACAATCTCGCCATCGACCTGGCCACCGGTTATTCACAGACGAAGGCGCCGACGAACGGATCGGCTACGCCTTACGACGGCTCGTGCGATCCCGAGCCTGACAACGAAACGGCCGACGGCTGTGCCGCCAATGCGAGCGGTCCCTATCGTGTCACGGATCTTGACGCGACCGGCTTCAAGATGACGCCGGGCGGCTTCAACGATCATCCCACGAACGCGGGTATCACGCAGTTCCGTTTCATCCGCGGCGACTTCAACTGCGACGGCTTCATCAACCAGATCGACCGGCGGCTGATTGAGGACCGGCTCGGCTTCACGCTCGACGACACGGTGGCCGACGAGTACGACCCCACGCCCGGCGTCCCCGGCGACGAGGTGGCCTATCAGCGATACCTGCGGCAGGGCGTCGAGTTCCAGCTAGTGCTGATGATGCTCGAGATGGACACGGACGACGGGATCGGCGGCGAGAATGCCGCGGCCGTGACAGCGGATGACATCGCCGCGTTTCTTGCGGAATGCCCGGTGTGCGGCGGCGTGGGCACGCCTCCGGCGGTGCAGATTACCGAGTACATGTATAGCGGCAATTCACCGGAATTCATCGAGTTCACGAATACCACGGCGGCGCCCGTCGATCTCACGGGCTGGAGTTACAGCGATTCGGCGAGGCTGCCGGGCCAGGTGGACCTGACCGCCTTCGGCATCGTGGCGCCCGGCGAGTCGGTCATCCTGACGGAGGACGATCTCGCCGCATTCCACATCAACTGGGGACTGTCGGGTGTGAAGATCATCGGCGATCTGACGGTCAATCTCGGCCGCAACGATGAGATCAATCTCTACGACAACGCGGGCACGCTGGCCGATCGCCTTACCTACGGTGACCAGACGTTCCCCGACACGGTCCGCACGCAGGGCAGTTCCGGCTGGCCGTGCGACGTGGGCGTGGGCGCAAACGACATTTTCGACTGGCGTCTCTCGATTGCCGGCGACGCCCAGGGCTCCTACGTTTCCGGCTCGCTGGATGTCGGCAATCCCGGCGAGTTCGTCGTGAACGACTGTGCCACGAACGTGCCCACCGGCGCCTGCTGCAATGCCGGCACGTGCATCTCGGGGCCGATCGTATCGCAGGACTACTGCATTCAGATCGGCGGTCTCTACCAGGGCGATGGCTTGACCTGCGTCGGCATCACCTGCCCGCAGCCGTCGAATGCCATCGTCCGCATTACCGAGTATATGTATTCGGGCGCGAACGGCGAGTTTATCGAGGTGACCAACCTGGATGCCGCCGCGGTCGACATGACGGGCTGGAGCTGTGACGACTCCAACCGCATTCAGGGCACGTTCCCGATCGGCGCGATCGGCGTGCTGCAACCGGGCGAGTCGGCCATCATCACCGAATCGACCGAGGCCGCCTTCCGCACAGCGTGGGGTCTTGCGCCGGCGGTGCAGATCGTCGGCGAAATGGGCGTGCTGGTCGGCAACAATCTCGGCCGCAACGATGAGATCAACATCTACGACGCCGCCGGCGTGCTCGTCGATCGCCTCACGTATGGCGATCAGACTTTCCCAGGCACCATCCGCACGCAGAATTTCTCCGGCTGGCCGTGCAACTTCGTCGTGGGCGCGAATGATATCGAGAACTGGTTGCTGTCGTCGCCTGCCGATGCTCAGAACTCCTTTGCATCCACCGGCGGCGATGTGGGCAGCCCGGGCGGATTCGTGCTTGACCCCTGCGCCGGCGCAAACCCGATCGGCGCGTGCTGCCTGTTCGATGGCACCTGCGTCAACGGCATCACTGAGACCGCCTGCGATGGCCTGGGCGGCAACTGGCAGGGCGCGCTCACCGACTGCGGTACGACCGACTGCCCGTCGCCCAGCGATCAACAGATCCGCATTACCGAGTACATGTACTCCGGGCCCAGCGGCGAATTCGTCGAGTTCACCAACGTCGGCAACACGCCGATCGACATGACCGGCTGGAGCTACGACGACATCAGCCGCATTCCCGGCTCAACGCCGCTGTCGGCTTTCGGCGTCGTGCAGCCCGGTCAATCCGTCATTCTGACGGAGGCGGTGCCCGGCGTCTTTGAGGCGGCGTGGAACCTGGGCGGCTCCGGCGTGGTCATCGTCGGTCCGCACGGCAATAACCTCGGCCGCGAGGATGAGATCAACCTGTACGATGCCAGTGGGCAGTTGGTCGATCGTCTGACCTTTGGCGACGATACCGTCTTCCCCGGCTCCATTCGCACGCAGAACATCACCGGTTGGACCTGTGGCCAGAACCTCGGCCAGAACGACATCTTCGAGTGGGTGCTCTCGACCAATGGCGACGCTCAGAGTTCTTATGCGTCTTCTGCTGGTGAAATCGGCAATCCGGGTTCGTTCGTGGAGATCGTGTGCGGCGGACCTACGCCGACCGGCGCCTGCTGCTTCATTGACGGCAGCTGCACGGATGAGCTTACGGCGGAGGACTGCGGCAACCAGGCCGGCGCCTATCAGGGTGATGATTCGGCGTGCGTCAGCGCGAATTGCCCGCAGCCCAGCAGTGCGCAGGTGCGCATCACCGAATGGATGTATTCGGGCAACGGGGGCGAGTTCGTCGAGTTCACCAACGTCGGCGACACGCCGGTCGACATGACCGGCTGGAGCTACGATGACGACAGCGCGATTCCCGATTCGTTCGTGCTGAGTGCGGCGGGCACGCTCGCACCCGGCGAGTCGATGATCATCTGCGAGGACGCGGTTGAAGTCTTCCGGGCCGCCTGGAACCTCGGGCCGGCCGTCAAGATCGTCGGTCCGTACACAAACAATCTGGGCCGCAACGACCAGATCAACCTGTACGATCAGAACGACGCGCTGGTGGATCGCCTGTCATACGGCGACCAGGTGTTTGTCGGTTCGATTCGCACGCAGAACTTCAGCGGCTGGACCTGCGCCGACGCGCTGGGCGATGACGATGTGTTTGCCTGGCAGCTTTCGGCTGCCGCGGATGCGCAAAATTCTTTCGCTTCCACCAACGGCGACATTGGCAATCCCGGTGTCTATGTTTCGGTTCCCTGCGGTGCGGGCTGTACCACCTGCGCCGGAGACATCGACGGCAATGCCGTCATCGAAATCGCCGATGTGCAGGAATTCGTAAGTTGTCTGCTCGGGCAAAACTCTGCCGAACTTTGTCACTGCGCTGACATGAACGGCGATGCCGAGCTTGACGGCCGCGATGTTCAGGTATTCACGACAGTGCAGCTCTCGGCGAGCTCCTGCCCGTAGCCCTGCTCTACGCACGCCAATGGGGCGATCGCTATACATCGCGCGACGCCGCATTTCGTGCAGACGATCATGGGAGCAGGTGGCGATCGGCAGTGCCGATTGTCACAGCTTCAGTGGAAACGAGGTGACGAGTCTTTCGCCGCTCGTCACCTCAATCTGCACCCAGAGTTTGCAGTCGGCTGGCAGCGGATCTGGAAACTCGACGTGCGTATGCCAGTGATTCGGCTGCATCGGATCCTCGATGTCGGCCTTGGCCTTGATTGAGCCTTTGGCGTCTTCGGTTCCGATCCAGAACCGCAGGGCGGTGACTGTCGCCGGTTTGCCGTCGGCGGTGGTCAGCCATACATCTATCGGGGCGTCGCCGCCGGGTTTGATATCACCTTTGTCCCGCGATGCGCGCACGGCCAGTTCGCCGATCTTGGTCGTGCCCAGCTCAATGGCTTCGCCCGTATGGCCTGCACGGCGGCCCGCCGCTTCTTCGGCTGCATGGTCGTGGCCGTCATGATCGTCATGCTTCTCCGTCGCCGCGGGAGGCGTCGTCGCGGGTGTTCCGGTTTCCGGCTTTCGATCACAGCCGATCGCCATGATGGCGATCGACAGGACCGATGAAAGAATGAGCGTTCGCATGTAATTCAAGATCCTTTCGTAGGTTGAGCGTTGCGGCGCAGCACGGCATCCACAAGCCGGTTCAATACCCCGCTCGTCGCTGACACGGAACTCTGAAGGCCGAAAACCAGCGCGTAACCCGCCGGTACGACCACAAGATTCAAGAAAGTCGAAGTGATCAGCCCGCCCAGAACCACGATGGCCAGCGGCGCGAGCAGTTCGCTGCCGGGCTCGCCCTTGGCCAGCGCGATCGGGATCAAACCGAGTGCAGCACAAAGGGCCGTCATCAGGATCGGCACGAGCCGTTCCATGGATCCCTGGACAATCGCCTCGCGCATCGGCTTGTTCTCCAGCGTCATGAGGTGCTGATAGTGATTCACGAGCAGGATGCCGTTGCGAACGGCAATGCCGAACAGCGTGATGAACCCGACGAGGCTGGCAATCGACATGACCGGCGCCTCGTAGGGGATGCTCGAGAGTCCCAGCAGGGACAGTGTGTTGCCGAACGGGCGCGAAGTTTCCGTCAGATAGACGGCGGCGATGCCTCCGATCGTGGCGAGCGGGAGGTTCAGCATGACCAGAAGTGCGACGCGAAGCGAACCGGTCGACAGGTGGAGCAGCATGAGCATGGCGACGGCAACACCGACACCGGCCACCAGGATTGTCCGGGAAGCCGATTGCTGAGCCTCGAACTGCCCGCCATAGTGCACGCTGTACCCGGCGCGCTGCACAATGGGATCGACGCGAGCGCGAACCTGCGCCACGAGGTCTCCGAGATTGAATCCCTCCGCGACATTGCATGAGATGACGGCCTTGCGCCGGGCATTTTCTCGGGCGATGATGTTGGGCGTACGCTCCGGTCCGATGTCGGCCACTTCTTCCAGTCGAACAACGGCGCCGCCGACGCCGCGCAGTCGAAGGGCCTTAAGCTGATCGATGCTTTCCCGCTCTTCCTGCGCGAGCCTTACAACGAGATCGAATCGGCGCACACCCTGGTTGATTCCGGTCACGATTTCGCCGTAGATCGCCTGCTGAACTTGTTCAGCGGCCAGGGCCGGAGTCAGGCCGGCTGCGGCCAGGTCCTGATGACGATAGTGGATTGGAACCGATGCCACGGTCACTTCGCGGTTGGCCGCCACATCACGCGTGCCCGGAATCTCGCGCAGCGCGCTTTCGATCTCTTTTGCAAGCATTCGCAATTTCGCCAGGTCGTCGCCGAACACATTGATGGCGATCGCCGCGGGCGTACCGGAGAGGATGTGTGACAGCCGATGCTCGATCGGCTGCCCGATCATCGTTGTGATGCCGGGGACATCCGCCAGCACGGAATCGATTTGCTGGCGGACCGTTTCCTTGGACATACCCGCGGCGGCAGTCACTTCGATTTCGGAACTGCTCGGCGGTTCGGCATGCTCGTCGCGTTCGGCGCGGCCAGTGCGGCGCGTCACACTCTCGACGCCCGGAATATCGGCCAGTCGCCGTTCGATGCCACGGGCCACGCGATCGCTTTCCGTAAGCGACGTTCCAGGCGGCGTAAAAAGGAAGACGGTGAATGTGCCTTCGTTGAACGATGGCAGGAAACTTGTGCCGAATGTCGTGGCCAGGCCGAGAGAACCAATGGTTGCGACGAAGGCGAGACTCAGCACGAGGCGACGATGCATGATGGACCAGCGCAAGGAAGGCTCATATCGACGCTTAAGCCAGCGAACGAGAAAGCCGTCGGCGTGTTCGGCACTGCCCAGCCGGCCGCGCAGCAGCAGCCTGCACAAGGCCGGCGTCAGCGTGAGTGCGACGAAAAGCGACGCCAGGATCGACACGATGTAGGTAATGCCCAGCGGCCGGAAGAAGCGGCCTTCGAGCCCCTCCAGGAAAAGCAGCGGAACGAAGACCATGCAGATGATGATCGTGGCGAACACCACGGAACTTCTGATTTCGTTGCTGGCGTCATAAATGACTCGAACGAAGGGCCTGCGTTGCGGCTCCGGCTTGTGGCGGTTCTCGCGCAGGCGCCGAAACACGTTCTCCACGTCGATGATGGCGTCGTCCACCAGTTCGCCAATGGCGACCGCCAGGCCACCGAGCGTCATGACGTTGATGGACAATTCGAACCACCAGAGGATCAGGATTGCGAACGCCAGCGACATGGGCAGGGCGGTCAAAGTGATGATCGTGGTGCGGGCATTGAGCAGGAAGAGCACCAGGACGATGGCGACGATGATGCCGGCGTCGCGCATGACCACCACGACGTTGTTGACCGAGCGTTCGATGAAGTTGGCCTGGCGGAAGACCTTGCGGTTGAGCACCAGCCCGGCGGGCAGCGACTTTTCCACTTCATCCAGCACGCGATCCAGCTCCTTCGTCAGGAGCAGCGTGTTGGTGCCGGGCGATTTCTGGATGCTCATGACGACCGCGGGAATCGCGCGGTCGGCCGCAGTGCCGCGCTTGGGCGCCGGGCCGATATCCACGTCGGCGATCTGACCGATGAGCACCGGCGCTCCCTTGTGGTAGCGAATGAGCGTGTTCCTGATGTCATCGACGCTTTGCACGCGCGCCGCCTGACGTAGCGGAAGTTCGAGCCGGTCAACATTCGGCAGGTAGCCGGCGCTGGCAATGCTGTGTGCGGATTTGGCGGCCTCGACGACTTCCTGAATGGTCAATCCATACAGGGCAAGCCTGTCTTGATGCACGTTGATCTGGTATTCCGGAAGTTCGCCGCCGATGGCGACCACCTGGGCAATCCCCGGAACCGCGAGCAGCCGGTTGCGCAATTCGAATTCGGCAAAGGAGCGCATCTCCAGCGGCGTCACGCGGCCGTCGGGCGACGACAGGGCCAGCAACATGATTTCACCGGTGATCGATGTGACCGGAGTGATTTGCGCGTGAGCAGCGGGTGGGAGCAGCTCCCGAACCGCGGAGAGTCGCTCGGAAACCAGTTGCCGCGCCTGGTATATGTCCTGACCCCAGTCAAACTCGACCCAGATGAGGGACAGGCCGATGGCACTGGAGCTTCGCACGCGCCGAACGCCGGGCAGCCCGTTGACGGACGTTTCAATCGGGAAAGTGACATACTGCTCAACTTCGTCGGCGGCGAAACCGCCCGCCTCGGTCAGGATGACGACGGTCGGGGCGTTCAACTCCGGAAATACGTCCACAGGCAGGCGTGGGAGCTGAAAACCGACGAATGCGAGCAGCAGACCCGATGCCACGACCATCAGGCCGGAATACCTGAGCGAAAACGCAATCAGTCGTGCGAGGATGCCTCCTCCCGCGTCTTCTCGCGCGATTGAATCGAAATCGTCGGCGGCACTCATTTCTTCTCATCCTCTCCGGCATGAAATGTGCCGTCTGCGTGAAAGTGGCCGCCCGCCTGAACCGTCCCGGACGTTGCGATCATCAACTGGTATACGCCATCCAGCACGACTTCGTCGCCTTCGCGGACGCCGCTTTGAACGACGACCCATCTTCCGTCATTAACACCGAGGTCGGCTTCCACCCGTATGACTTTGTCCGGGTTCCTGGGATCGCGTCGGAAAAAGACCTTCGCCAGTCCGTCCTGAATGACGCTCGAGAGGGGAATTGCAAGCTCTTCCTGACCGCCCGCTGTCACGATTTCCAGGTGGGCGGAAACGCCGGCCTTGGCCCAGTCGGCGACGCGCTCCGGTACGGCGATCAGTTCGAGGGTTCGCTCTCCCGGATCGGCATTCAGGCCAAGAGAAAGCGCGGCGGACATGGTTTCCTGCAATGGAATCGTTCCACCCTTCGGAGGCACAATTCGCGCGGGCAATCCATCCTTGAGCCGCCCCAGATCGCTCTGCATTCCCATCGCGCGGAATCGCAAGCGCCGCGGCTCCACCGTTGCCATGACCAATGCACCCGTCGAAGCCCACGACCCGTTGGTAAGATCGAGCGCCTCGACGATCCCCGAGGCGGCGGCGCGCACTTCAATATCGTTAATCTGACTCCATCCCGTAGCCGGCCTTGTTGTCAGTTCCTCATGCGTGTGTATCCCGGAGTGCAGGTGCTGATCCAGGTCATAGGGCGCTGCAAGGTCTTGTTCGGAAACTCCGATCAGTGTCGAGGCCGTTGCCAGGAGCAGCCGAAAGCGCGCGTGAGCCGCATCATGATCGGCCTGGGCCGCGGCGCTCTGTGCCTCAAGCTCGGCCTCTTTCTCCAATACCTCGGCGAGTTCGGCACGTTTTTCGGCGAGCGTGCTTCTGGCCGCGGTAATCTCATCAATGCTCACAACACCGGAAGCATGTGGCTCTCCGAGCTGCGCCACGCGTTGTTCCCAGAGCTCGACCCACGCGCTCAGGACCGACTCGTGGTTTCGATGTGCGTTCAACAGAGGCGAAATGGCTGCCACCTTGGCTTCAGACTGGCGAATGACTGTCTCCGCTTCGCTGAGTTTCATCTGAAGCTCGCGCCATTCGGGCGAAGAGAGCCGATAGAGCGGCTCGCCTGCTTCGACCTGATCGTACTGACTGACAAGCAGCTCAACGCGCCCGGACAGCATCGTGCGATACTCCCGCCGTGCCCGCGGCAACAACTCAAATCGGCCCGGCGCGCGGATTGTCTGCGCAACCGGTCTGCTCTCGACTCTTGCAAACGTGATCCCGAGGTTTCGCCGAACCGTATCCGGCACATCAATTCGATTGGTCACCCCCTCGCCGGTTTCAACATGCGCCTCATTGTTTGGTGCCGCCTCACGCGGGTTGCTGTCGCAATGAATGGCGCCCAGAGCCATCACCACGGTCAGAAATGTCAATCGACGTATCCTGTAACTCATAGCCGTCTCCAGGGCCGTCGCCCGTCTCACAGTACAAAGGCAGCGAAGAGTGACCGGAGCAAGTCTGCACCGAATGTCGCAAGTTGCTGCAATCCGCTTGACGCGACGCCTCCGAATGTTTCGCCCAGCAATTGCTCTAATTCAGGCGTACAACCGGTTGCCGCGCCGATCGCGATGATCGAAAAGATCACAATTGCCCCAGTCTGCGTCGCTCGCTGGTATTGCCATCGTCTCATCGTATGACCTCCTCCGTCGCCGGCTGCGTTGAAGCCGGCTGGGCGGCAAAGATGACCGCCATCGGGCGGCCGACGATCCGCTCCAGGTCGGCCAATGCCGATGCGGCATTCTGCTGAACTGAGATCGCGAGCCGTCGCGTCGCCAGCAGCGTGCGTTGCGCATCCAGAACAGTAATGATGGACGTCTTGCCCGCCCTGTAGGACGTGGTAGACAGGTCGAGGTTCTTCTGCGACTGTGGCAGAATCGTCGCGCCGTAGAATCGCGCGAGGCGCGATGCGGTCGTCGCCTGATCGATGGCCTGGCGCGCTTCCTGAACGATCGAGCGATGCAGCGCGTTGCGCTCCCTGATCGATGCCTCATAGCTGAGCCTTGCCTTCGCGATTTGCGCCTGATTCTGATCGAAGATCGGCAGCGTCATCGTGAGCGCCGGACCAAGAATGGCGTCAATCTCCTGGCGGCGCTCCTGGTCGCGCTGAGCGCGAGATTGAATGTCCGGCGCGGTCAACTGGCCGGCCGCAAGGCTTGCCCGGGCCGTGTCCGCCACGATGTCTCGTCCCGGCAAGGCGCGGCGCTCGTTTCGTTCCAGAAGCGGTCCGATGGTGATGTCGGGAAAGATCTTCGCGTATTCTTCGGCGACTCGCCGCTCTTCCGCCGCGACGGCATTGTCCGCAGCCTGCAGGTCGAGGCGCGACGCAATTGCGAGGGACACGATCGATTCGTCAGAAAGGAGAAGTTCCGGCGCCTCCGGCAGGGAATCGACGAGACTCAGTTCTTCCGCGCGGAGTGTGAGCCCAAGGAGCGTTGCCAATCGACGCCTGGCATTGGCAGCTTCCAGTCTGGATACGTGCATTTCAACTTCGGCTGCCAGCACCGTTCCGAGTGCAAGGTTGACATCGAGTTCGCTGACCGTGCCGGCCTGCTGCCGCGCCTGCGTACTGTCGCGAAGCTCTTCCGCGAGTTTCAGATTGGCCTCAGCAATGGCCGCCGCCTGCGCGGCCCCGATCGCGAAGTAGTATGCCTGCCTGGTTTCGGCCACCAGTTGCGCGGCTTGTTGGGAAACCTTGAGAAGTGTCTCGTTCAATCGCGCCTGGGCGATGCGCTGGCGGATCGGAATCTGCCAGAGATCGACGATGTTCTGCGCCAGGCTCGCTTGAATGTTGCTCCGGCCGCCGCCTTCCGGAAATTGCGCTGAAAATGCAAGCGTCGGGTTCGAGAACAGCCCCGACTGGACGAAGTCGGCGCGGGACATGCCCAGGCGGAAGAACGACGCCTGCAAATCCTGGTTGTTGAGCAGCGCGACTTGAACTGCTTCGGTCAATGTCAGGCCGTCGCGCAACAACTCGTTTGTTCTTGCGAGTCCCTCCGCTTCCTTTTCCGGTGAATAGACAACCGACTCACCGGTGGCCTCCTCAATCCGGCGCGCTGCCGAATGGTAATCGCCGTGGGGCTCAACCTGCGAGCAGCCGAGGATCGAACCCGCGGCAAGACAGGCAACCAGCGCATAGCATGTTCGTAAAACACCAAGAGAGCTCTGCATACTCGTACCTCACCAACGCTTCCGACAATCGGTGGGCGCGGAATTGGCGCGGCATGACCGCGAAACCATCCGACACGATGTTCCTTGGGGAAGTACGAGTTAGATCAGAAGCGCAGAACTGGTTGAGAGAATGTCATCCGGCGCGCGGTGTGATCCCATGGAAACGAAGAGGCGCGGGAACACCGGCTTGGCGGACGGCAAAATGGCACAAGCACAGAGCGCCGGCGCCGCAAACACCTCTGTCAGGGCTTGTGCGGCGACGTCCGTAACGGCGCGCACCAGTTTTCGGGCGAAGTGAACATCACCGAAATTGATGACGATTGCGGCACAGTCCTCGTCATGTTCACCGGTGGACACTAATTGCGCAGCCGCGCCGGCCGGTTCAGGATCATGATGTTCATAGTCATGAAAACGAAGGTGACGACTCTCCAACGATTCGCCGGAGGACAATGTTACAGCGTGTGCGTGCTGGCCATCATCGCCGTGATCGTGGAGGAGAAGCGCGTCAAAATGAAGCGGACGCAGAGCGATCGTCATTGTCAGGAGCACGCTGATCGCGATGCGGCCGGCCATCGGAGATCGAGTTGTGAGCGATTGAAGCACGTAGACCTCGAATTAGATCTTCGGCCTGTAGGCTCGCGAAGTCAAGTTCGGCACCGGTCTCGTTCAACTTAACAGCCCGATAAACTGGTCCGCCGTCCACGCAAGCCCGGCCTGTCCGCGGCCATCTCCGGGGATCACAGTTGCCCCGCGGCTCACGGGGCAGAGAGGTCAGGCGCCGGGCTCGGGCGTCTCAAAGACAGTCGCCGTCTTCCAGCGTGCCGCCAACTCCGGTTTGTTCCATGCTTGATAAAGTTGGGCCAGGTGCCGGCGCGCCACGTGGGCGTGCACGTCAAATTCGCCCGGCGCGAGTTTGCGCGCTACGCTGAGGAGCTTGTCTTGCGCCTCGTCAAAACGGCCGTCGAACCACAAGAATCTGGCCTGAGCGATTGAGAGCATGTGCCCGAAATTTGCATCCGCGTCATCGCCCGGTTCGGTGCGTTCGATGGCGTTGAGCATCGTCCGTGCGTCATCCAACCGCCCCTGTTCCGCGGCGCAGATTGAAAGCCAAGCGCGGTATTTCAGCGCGCGTGACGACTGTTCGCCATATTTCTCTTCCGCGTCGGCCGCCAGCAGGGCGAAATGCGGCTCTGCGTCGGCGAAGCGACTGGCGAAGACCAGCACGTCGGTCAGAACCGATCGGCTGGCGCAGGTCAGTGCGTGTGCCTGCCCCAGTGCCTGTTCTTCTCGCGCCAAAACCGACGTCAGCAACTCCTCGCTTTCATGCAATTGCCCCATTCTGAAGAGGCAGCGGGCCCGGTCGTGAAGGTTGAGCAAAGTCGTGGGATGATGGTCGCCCATCACGCGGCGGGACGCCGCGATGTTTGTGACGAGGATCGCCTCGGCCTCTTCCACGCGGGAAAGCGCGGCGAGGCTGTTGGCCAGGTTGCGCCTTGTCGAGATTGTCGCCGGATGGTCCGGGCCTGGATCGCGTTCCTGATGCTCGAGCACTTCGCGAAACTGGTTCTCTTGCCCGGCATAGTCGCCGCGCAATCCGACCAGCATTGCGATGTTGACGCGTGAAGCCAGGGCAATCGGGTCTTGCGCGGCGCGATTTTCCAGGCAGATGTCGAGCGCCTCCCGCGTGAGCGCCTCGGCACGATCGGTGTCCTGCTGGTACCAATAGACATTGGCCAGTTGATTCAGCGCCTGGGCGGCCGGCAGTGAGCGATGGCCGTTGAGGAGCCTGGTCTGGCGAAGGGCCACCTTCAGCAAGTCGCGCGCCTCGTCCAGGTCTTGCGGCGCCCCGCTCTGCGTCAGCGCGACGCCCAGATCGTTGGCGGCTTTGACGGTGTTGGCGTGCCCGTCGCCGAACAGCTGCTGGAAAAGCTCGTGGGCCCTGCGAAGGTGCCGGACGCCGTCGTCGGGCCGCCCCAGTTCGAAGTAGGTTCCGCCCAGTTCCGAGTGCACTGCGGCGCGGATCTCGGGCTTGTCGGCAAACGCGGTGTCCACTTCCTTTTGTGCGACTTCGAGGGCCTCGACAACGGTGATGTCGCGCCGTTCGGTGTCCGGTCGCGGCGTGGTCAGAATGCGAAGCATGAAGCGGCTGACGGCTTCGCGCTCTTCGAGGCGTTTCTCTGCCAGGGCCTGCCCGCGGCGAGCCTGGATCAGTCCGTAGCCCGTTCCCGCGACAGCGATCACGAGCAGGGCAAATGCCGCGGCAACTGCACCGACAAAAAGGCGATTGCGGCGGGCAAACTTGCGAAGCTGATACACGCGGCTGGGCGGTCGCGCAGAAATCGGTTCGTCGCGCAGGTAGCGCTCGAGATCCGCGGCGAAGTCCGATACTGACGCATACCGCCTCTCCCGCTCTTTTTCGAGGGTCTTTGCGATGATGGTGTCCAGATCGCCGCGCAGGCTGCGATTGACCGCGCTCAGCTTCAGCGGTGCCTGCTCCTGAATGATGCGCACGGCCTGCGGGAATGGCTTGTCGCGCAGATCGCAGGGAAGCCGCCCGGTGAGCAGTTCAAACGCCGTTACGCCGAGCGAATAGATGTCGCTGCGCGTATCCACCGCTGCGGTGTCGCCGGCGACCTGTTCGGGGCTCATGTAGGCCAGCGTTCCCACGATCTGGCCGGCGGCCGTGGCCAGAGTCGTGGTGCACATCTCCGGGTCCAGCGCTCGAGCCACGCCAAAGTCGAGGACCTTGGGATGCGCGGACTGCGACGTGCGAACGGCCGACGCGCTGCCGGCTCGAGATCCGGCCGCGTCTGACGCTTGCGTCGAGCCGCCTTCTTCAAAGACCAGAATATTGCCCGGCTTGAGATCGCGGTGAATCACGCCATTCTGGTGGGCGTGTTGAACGGCGGCGCACACCTTGAGCAGCAATGCGATCCGATCGCGCGCTGAAAGGTCATGCGCGCGGGCGAATTGCGTGAGCGGCAGGCCCTCCACCAGCTCCATCGCAAAATACGGAACGCGCCGATCGGCGTCCTCGGCCACGCCGGACTCGTAGATCTGGGCAATGCCGGGATGGCGCAGCCGGGCGAGTACGCGGGTCTCAAACTCGAAACGGCGCCGCATCGATGGCGACAGCGAAGAGTGGCTCATGACCTTCAACGCGACGACGCGATCGGGCCGCGTCTGCTGCGCGCGATATACCGTTCCCATGCCGCCGCGGCCCAGGAGCCCGAGGATGCGGTATCCCCCGATCCGATCGGGTATGGGCTCGGTGTGTTTCAGCTCAGCCTGCGCCGCCAGCCGCATGGGTGACACGGCGATGGCCTTGTCCACTTCGGCCGGCCGGGCGTCGCACGCCAGCAGTTCCTCCACCTCGCGGCACAATGCGACGTCCGCGCCGCACTCGCGCCGTAGAAATGCGGAGCGTTCAGCCGCGGGCAAAGCCACTGCGCCCAGGAAAAGCTCCGATGCACGGGCGTGTCGTGCGGATGTCACGCGCAGGTCTCCGAATTCAGTTCACGCTGAAGCCAGGCGCGGGCGAATCGCCAGTCGCCCTTGATGGTACCGACGGACACGTCCAGCACGTCGGCGGTCTCCTCAACGCTGAGCCCGCCGAAAAAGCGAAGCTCGACGACGCGGGCCTGCCGCTGGTTCAGTTCCGCGAGGCGTCGGAGCGCGTCGTCAAGGCCGACGAGGTTCGCCTCGGGCAGGATGCCCGCATCGAGCTCGTCGACCAGATTGACGCGCTTACCCGGCGGCACGCGCTTGGCGGCCAGTTTGCCGCGAGCGTGATCGACCAGCACGCGCCGCATGGCTTCGGCGGCCACGGCAAAAAAATGCGTTCGATCCTTCCAGTTCGCACGGCTCTGGTCCACCAGCTTGAGATAGGCCTCGTGAACCAGGGCGGTCGGCTGGAGAGTGTGATCGGATCGCTCCTGGCGCAAGTGCGCGCCTGCCAGTGCCCGCAGCTCGTCATACACCAGGGGCAGGAGTTCGTCGGCGGCGCGCAGATCTCCATCCTGAACGCGGGTAAGACAACTCAAGGCCGTGTGATCGTGCATCTCCGCATCCAACGCCGGGCCTCTGCGGCAATCATCTGTTATTCGGGTTTCGCAACTGATGCTCATCATACCACCTTTCTGTGCCGGTTCGGCAGGGCCAGGCCGCGTCGTTGTGTCCCAGAGGACCGTTCAGGCTCCGTGCAAGGGGCCGCCATTCTTGAAGACGAAGCAGAAATCGTTTTGGCCCGTCCGCAGGTTTTTTTCGCGGTACGGAAAAGCGTTCGGATCGGACAGACGCAAAAAAAAGTCCATTTTTGGAGATGCATATGAGATTTCGCATGCTGATTGCCGGTGTTCTTGTTCACATCACAACTGCGACTGCGCTCTCTCAAACCCCGATGAGCACTGAATTTAGCTATCAGGGGAAGTTGACCGAATCGGGTTCGGCCGTGTCTGGAACCGCGGACTTCGGCTTCCGTCTATGGAATGCGGCGGCCGGCGGCGCCGAGGTAACGACCGCAGTTACGGTGCTGGGTGTCCCGGTGGAGGAAGGTCTGTTTACCGTTCAGCTTGATTTTGGCGCCGCCGCCTTCAACGGCGAGGCACGCTGGCTGGAGATCGGCGTGCGAATGCCTGCGGGCGTCGGGGCTTACACGCCCCTGTCGCCCCGGCAACCGCTGAGCGCAACGCCCTACGCCATCCAGACCCGCGGCATTCACACGGACAGCAACCTGAACGTCGGCATCAACGAGACATCGCCCCTGTCAACGCTTCACGTCCGCGGAAGCGGCAATCTCAATTTTCTGGACCCCGGTGATCTCTCCACCGATCAGGTGGTCATCGAAGGCGGGCAGGCGTGGCTCGGTCTTTACTCGGACAATGTCGGCGCGCCGGCGTCCGGCATATCGCTGAGCGAAATCGACAACACCACCGGCGCCCTTACCAAGTGGTCGCTCGTCCAGCGTACCAGCGGCAACGGGGGCGACTTCAGCATTACCTATGGCAGCGATCCGGCAGGCAATGCCAACGCGCGTTTCTTTCAGATAAAGCCGACCGGCGACGTCGGCATCGGCATCAACGTCCCCAGCGCCCGTCTGCACGTGAAGGCGATCGGCAATGAAGACAACGTGGTGCCGCCCTCATTCCGCGCGGTCAGCGAATATCCGCTCCAGGCCGGAGGCACCTCTACCGAGTACATCGAGTTCAAGGGAACTGACATCAATGCCATCAAGGATGGCGCCAACACCACCATGGCCCTGCAGCAGAGTGGCGGACAGGTTCGCATCGGCAGCATGAACATCGCGCTCGACAGCCCGAAGCTCACGGTCAGTCGCAACACCTCTCTGATCACGAACAGCAATCTGGCGTTCGAGGAAGTTCTGATTCACGACACCGGTAACGCCTGGCTCGGCCTGTACAGCGACAGCATCGGCAATGTGGGTTCGGGCATCACCTTTGCGGAGTACGATCTGGTCAGCCAGCATAAGTGGGCGATGTACGCGCGCACGACGGACAACGTGGGCGATTTCGTGATCACCTACGGCACCGATGCCAATCCGACGGCAAACGAGAAGATGCTCCAGATCGATCGTGACGGCACGACGAAGGTGAAGGTGCTTGAGATTCTCGGCGCCGACGTGGCCGAGCGGTTTCCGTGCAGCGAGTCCGTCGAGCCGGGGCAGGTGGTGATGATCGATGCATCGAATCCCGGAAAGCTCTGTCTGGCGCGGGGCGCATACAACCGATGCGTCGCCGGCGTGGTGAGCGGAGCGGGCAATCTGCCGGTGGGCGCCATTTTGGGGAATCTGCCGGAAAGCGCAGGCGCTCCCGCGATTGCCCTGTCGGGTCGCGTCTGGGTGCAGTGCGACGCCACCGAGCGGGCGATACAGCCCGGCGATCTGATCACGACGGCCGATCGTGCCGGTCATGCCATGGCCGTCGGCGATTTTTCGCGTGCAACCGGCGCGACGATTGGCAAGGCGATGACGGCGCTGGAGCAGGGCAAGAGCGGGCTGGTGCTCGTTTTGATCAACCTTCAGTGAGCATGCATAAGCCTATAAGACCAGGAGCCTAGTCAAATGTTTCGTGATTTTTCTTGTGCATTCATTGCCGTGCTCGCTGCTGCCTCGATCGCGGCTGGTGACTCAGCCCCCTCGCTGGTTCCATCGCCGACCATGGGCGCCCGTCCCGGCCCCGACTGGCGCATGGGTCAGCGGAAGGCGCCGGAGGTTGAGGGCGAATTTGTGCGTCTGCCGGACACGCGCGAGCTCTTGACCGAGGAAATCTCTTTTGGCACGTCGGACGCTGCCGAGCGCGTCGGCTACGTCGAGGACTTTGACCCTGCGCTGCTGCCGGACTGGCCCTGGCAGGAACGGCCCGACGGCAGCGTGGCGACCGTCGTCGAGTTCGAATCACGCGACGCATGCGGGCTGCGACTGAGGTTCGAGGACTTCGATCGCGCCAAGCAGATTCAACTGCGATTTTTCGACCCGACCGGCGCGACGGTGATGGGACCGTTCGAAAGGCCGAGGCTGGACGATGACGACGGTTGGTGGAGCCCGACGATCTGGGGCGAACATTTCGGAGTGGAATTGTACTCTGCCAGGCCGCTGGCCCCAGGCGCGCGTGCACCGCGGATTTCGAAAGTCGCGTACCTTGCCATGGCGTGTACAACGACGCCAGGTACCGCACTGGGCTGCCACAACGATGTCACCTGCTCGCCAAGTTGGGCCAACGACGATGCCGACGGGGTTGCCCTGATTTACTATGTCAGCGGATCGGGCTGTGCGCGATGCAGCGGCGCACTGTTGAACCGGCAGCCCAATGATCAATCGCCCCTGTTTCTGACGGCCAATCACTGCGTCAGCTCGGCCTCCGAGGCCGCCAGCCTGGAGGTTTACTGGTTCTACGAAACCGCCGTCTGTAATGGGCCCGCTGCGGCCACGCCGGCAAATCAGCCGCTGAATCTCGGGAGCGAGCGGCTGAAGCGTTACACCGGCGCGGACATGACGCTGCTGGGACTTTACGATCCGCCTGTCGGTGGAGCGAACTTCCTAGGCTGGAACAGCGGTTCCTGGTCTAATAACGAGACCGCGACCGGCGTGCACCATCCGCGCGGCACGTTCAAGCGCATCAGCTTCGGCGAGACCGGCGGAGCGTCCAATGAGTTGTTCTGCGACTCGAACGGTCTGAACTGTTTCAACGCGGATGTTCGAAACGTGAACTTCGACGACGGGACGACAGAACCCGGCTCGTCCGGCTCACCCATTTTTGACGAAAACCGACAAATTCGCGGCACTCTGAGTGGTGGTGAATCGGGTTGTCCAAGCCCGACAGTCGCCGAGTATTACGGTCGGCTGGACCTCGCCTACGACAACCTCAAGTACTTCATGGGCGATTCGTGGATTGCCAGCCCGGTGTATGTCGATGGCGGCGTGTCAGGCGATTCCGGGAATAATGGCAACTCCGAAAAAGGCACGTCGGCCGAACCCTTCAACCAGGTGTACGAAGCAACATTCGCGGTTCGATCGGGCGACGACGTGCAGATCGATCCGGGCAACTACGATGAACAGTTCAAGCTTTATCGACCCATGACGCTCAAGCGCAACGGCGCCAGCGGCGTGGTGCGGATTGGAGATTGAAACATGACTTCTGCACGATACATGGCAATTTGCACAATCGGGGCAATCGCGATCTGGGCCGGCGCCGCGATGGCTCAGAACTTTGACGTGAGCTGGCACACCGTAAATGGCGGCGGTGGGCAAAGCGCGGGCGGCGCGTTCGCCGTGTCCGGCACGATCGGCCAGCCCGATGCCGGACCTGCTGCCGGCGTCATGACCGGCGGCAATTATGAACTGACGGGCGGGTTCTGGGCGGGCGCCGCGGTGCCCGGCTGCAACTGCCTGGGCGACATGAACACGGACGGCCAGCGCAATGGCGGCGACATTCAGCTCTTCGTCGATTGTCTCTTGATGGGAGGAAGCTGCCAGTGTGCGGACGTGGATGGCCTGAGCGGCATCACACTCGAGGATGCGGACGCTTTCATCCTGGATCTGTTGAGTGCCGGCAGTTGTCCCTGACCATGTCACGGCGTGGCCGCGAGCCGAGTGGCCCAGGTTTTCTGCTGCTCGGGTTTTTCCCAGGCGGCATAGAGGGCAGCGAGCGCTCGAATACACGACTGCGTTGCCCGGTGGGGCTCTCCGAGCGCGCTGGAGAGAATCTTAAATCCCTCCAGCAGTGCCTTTTCTGCCTCGGCAAACTGGCGTCCTGCGATGAGGTTTTCACCGTACGCACGCAGGAATGCTCCGATCTGCCAGTGCCGTGCCGGCAGCACCTCGCGCGCCAGCGCAATGCACTCTTCCAGCTGCCGAGCGGCCTGCCCGGTCTGGCCCTGCTTTGAGTAAACAAGAGACATTTTGAACAACGAGTCGAGCATGACCGGGTGCTTGTCCCCGAGCGACTCCCGGCGAATGGCGAGACCGTCGGCGACGAGCTGACGGGCTTCGTCCGGGCGATCTGTCTCCAGGAGAAGCATGCCGAGGTTGGTCATGGCCTGGGCGGTCTCCGCGTGTCGTGGGCCGCGGATGCGGATGTAGATGTCGAGCGCTTCGCGATAGAGCGTTTCCGCCTCGGCGTTGTTGCCGAGCTGAGAGGTGCGGATGGCGAGATTATTGAGGCTGGCAGCGGTGTCGGGGTGATCAGGCGGCAGCACGCGGCGGCGAATTGCCAGCGCTTTGCGTTCGATCGAATCGGCTTCGCGGATCCGGTTCATCATGGCCAGGGCGTGCGAAAGATTGGACATGGTGGCGAGCACCTTTGGGTGCTCCGGCCCGCGGTTTTCGACATCGATGGCAAGCGATTCGCGCAGCATCTCCTCGGCCTTCGGAAAATCGCCGGCCTGAATGTACACGAGTGCGAGATTATTCATGCTGGTGGCGATGCCCTCGCGGTGATCGCCGGGCAGGCCACGTTGCATCGATAATGCCTGCTGGTGGAAGGTCTCGGCCCCGGCAAAGCGGCCGCGCTGATAGTCGAGATAGCCGAGGTTGTTGAGGATGGTGGCGACGTGCTCGTGCCGTTCGCCGTGCAGACGGCGCCGCATGGCAAGCGCTTCGAGGAACAATGATTCCGCCTCCTCAAATTGCGTCTGTTCCTGGAGCGTGCGTGCGAGCTTGTTCAGGGCGAATGCAAGGTCCTCGTGCCCCTGTGGGTACGTTTCGCGGCCGATGTCAACCGCGCGGCGCAGCATCGGTTCGGCCTCGGCAAAGTGACCGAGGCTGCGGTAGGTATTTCCGATTGTGGTGTATGCGGCGACTGCGAGCTCGGGCTGATCGTCGAGCGAACCGTTGGCCAGCTTTTGTTCCGCCGCCTCCAGCGTCTGGCGAACAGTGATGTCGTGCCGGCCGCCCTCGCGATCGGGCTGGGCGGCGGCGAGCATGTCTTCGAGATAAGTTCGAACGGCGGCGGCCTTGTCCGCCTGTTTTTGCGCCTCGATGGCCATGCGCCGCGCCGCATCACGGGCATCGTTGGCGGCGGCGAGCTGAAGCTGGGCCTGTTGCTCGGCGCGGACGGCGCGACGCGCCTGGAGGGCGCTGACCGCGGTGGCGGCAATAAGCGTGATGAGAACAACGGCGCTGGCGGCCACGAAGGGCTTGTTTCGGCGTGCGAATTTCTGCAACAGATAGGCCGCGGTGGGTGGCCGTGCGGTGATCGGTTCGTCGCGCAGAAAACGACGAATGTCGTCTGCCAGCTCGGCGGCCGATTGATAACGGCGCTCCTTTTCGCGGGCGAGCGCTTTGTGAACGATCGTTGCGACGTCCCCGGCGCACGATTTATTAACTGCCGCGATCGGCGTCGGTTCGCCGTCGCGAATCATGCGAACGGCCTCGACGATGGGCTGTCCGGCGATGTCATGCGGCAATCGGCCGGCCAGCGCTTCGTAGGCAATGACGCCCAGGGCATAGATGTCGCTGCGGATGTCGAGCGCGTTCGGATCGCCGGAGAGCTGTTCCGGGCTCATGTAGGGAACGGTGCCAACGAGCTGACCCACGTCAGTCTGCCGGGTTTCGGATTGATCGTCGCCGTCCGTGAGGCGCGCGACTCCGAAATCGAGGACCTTGGGCCGGCCGACGGCGTCAACCATGATGTTGCCGGGCTTGAGATCGCGGTGGATGATGCCCTTCTGGTGGGCATGATGGACCGCGTCGCACACTGCCGCGAGCAGATCCAGGCGCTCGCGCGGCGCGGGAGCGCGCGTCTGTAAATACTTTCGAAGCGGCAGTCCGTCCACCCGTTCGAGTGCGAAATAGGGGCGGGGGCCTTCGGGCGACTCAAACGTGGCGGCCTCATAGACCTGCGCGATGCCGGGGTGTTGCAGGCGAGCCAGCATCTGCAACTCATGCTCGAATCTGCGCAGAAGACCGGACGTGGCTATATCGGAACGGAGCACCTTGATCGCGACGGTGCGGCGCGGCCGGCTTTGCTCGGCCTCGTAAACGACGCCCATGCCGCCGCGTCCGATTTCGCGGAGGATGCGGTAGGCCCCGATCCACTCTGGCATGTGCGAAACAACGTGCGATTCCCCGTGTGCCATCGGCGGCACTGGCGTGCGTAGGGTCGCATCGCAGGAAGAACCCGCTGCGGCCGCTTGCTTCCGCTGGCTGTACTCATCCTGGCGCAAAAGCGACGCGATGCTGCCCGCGGCGAGCAGGTTAGCGCGGATTTCTTCCAGTCGCATGGCGCATCGGCCGCAGATGCGGATGTGGTCCTCGATGCGGGTGGCCTCGTCTGCGGCGAGCGATCCGGCCGCGAGCCCGTCGAGTTGGTCAATGTCGAGGCAGTGCATCGAATGATCACTTCCGGCGAAGGCCGGCTGTCGCGCCGGCGCCCCGCCGGCACGTGTTCCACAAAACGTCAGTCGATTTCTTCGATCTCGGCGCGAAGAGTTCGGATTCGCGTCAGGACGCGGTGTTTGGCGTTGTAGATCGCCTTGACGGACAGATGCAGCTCCGCCGCCACCTCCGCGGCCGGACGCGCGTCGGCCACCGCGGCCTCAAAGGCTTGCACAATGTCCGGGGCAAACTCGCTGCGGACGCGCTGCATGCATCGTCTCAGCACGGCCTCCTCCCATTCACGCTCCCAGACGTTCTCCGCGTTGTTCTGGTCCGCGACGTCGTGCCAGAAGTCTGTCCCCATGCCGCTGACGACTTTGGCGTTGAGGCGGGCCGCGGACTGGCGATAGCGGAGCACGTGGTTCCAGGCGATGCCGAACAGCCAACGGCTGAGCCGTCCCTTTGTCCGGTCGTATCGGCCGTCGCGATAGGCGCTGGCGAACTCGAGGATTGCTTCCTGGGCGATGTCGTCGGCGTCATGGCTTTGCACGCCGGTGCGCTCGGCGAATCGGCGGACCGGTTCGTGAAAGCGATCGACGAGGCGGCGCCAGGCCGCGCCATCGGAATGATCGCTCAAATGAGCGAGCAAGGTGGTCGTTGTGACCCAGTCGTCGTTCATGGATCGCCTTTTTCGGCAGCCCGCTTACGGCTCGATTGTACCACGAGCGACTCCCCGGCGCGGGGCCGAATGGCGGAAAAAAGCGGTCAGCGTGCAGATAGTCCGATTTTTTCAGAGAAAGGCGCAGGCGGTTTGTGGAATGGGAGTTGGGAGCAAACGGTCGCTTCCGCGAACGAACGGAGAAAGCAACCATGAGCCTGCGAAAATCGCCCGAACGTAAACTGCATTCCAAGCTGGTGAGTGGCCCTGCAATGGCGCTTTTCTGCATGGTGGTGCTGGTGTGCGCGGCTGGCGTGGACCCCGGATGCCACGAGTCGGATTGCTCGGACGGCATCGACAACGACGGCGACGGACTGGTGGACTGTGCGGATAAAGGGGACTGCTGCGGCGTCGATCCCTGTGATGATTGCAGCGAATACTGCGACGATCTCATGGACAACGACGGCGACGGTCTAATCGATTGCGATGATCCGGATTGCGCCGGATATCTATACTGCCGTGAGTTCGGTCCCAACTGCTCCGATGGATTCGACAATGACGGCGACATGCTGATCGACGACGACGATCCTGAGTGTTTCATCAGCGCGTTTTTGTTCGGCTCATACACAGACGACATTCCGCTTGGCGACACGGCCACGCAGATTACAACCACGGTGCGGGGGCAGCCATTTACCGAATCGCGCATGGTGGACGCGGACGGCTGCGTGAACGGCGGCTGCGGCCGGCATTGCGGCCTGAATCCCGGGGAGATGGTGACGATCGAGTGCGGACGGCATTCGCTGGTGCAGCACCCGCAGAGCATGTCGCCGGGCTCGGGCAGTTATTCCAACACCATGGGCAACAGTGGTCCGGTGATTGCGGGCCCGGCGGACGATTTTGCGCTACCAACCGGCGTGCAGATCAGGACCGACGATTACAAGGACATTTCGGTTTATTACTCCCCTGCGACGCTCAGTTATGTGCTGGACACGTATACCGTCAACATGGTCCATTTCCACGATGCAATGAACATCAACGGGAAGGAATTCAAGTCCGAACCGATTGCCGTCATTCATTCCGCGGACGGCGTTCAACACATTCGCACATTTACCGAAAATTACGATTTCCGACAGACGCGCGATCCCCAGATTTACACCATCGTCACGACGACGCAAGATGGCGATGCGGAGCTGCACATCAAAGACCGGACAGATCCCATCGCAACAAACGGGACCGCCATTTACCAACTGACGGCCATGAATCGCAGCCGCACGTCGACGCTGACCAACGTCCTGATTTCCGGCACACTCGGCGGCGACATGATCTTCGACGCGAGCCAGTCCAGCGCGGACGTCGTGCACGACGGCTCGCCGAGCGGCGGCACTTTCACGATCATGGCCGGTGATCTTGCCAGCACCACGGCCCGGCGCTTCCGAATAGCGGCGCAGGTGCCGCAGGTCGGGACGTCGACACTGTCGGCAGACATTATCGCCGACCAGGCCGATCCCGACACCTCCAACAACAGCGATACCGAGACGACGCTCGTCGGAGAATATGCAGATCTCCGCATGATGCTGACGTCAAATCACTCGCCGCTGATTACGGATCAGTCATTCGTTTTGACCGTGCATATCATCAACGACGGCCCGTGTGACGCAGCGAATATTCCGTTTGTCGTCACGGTGCCGGCCGATCTCCAGGTCGACTCGACGGACCTGGGCACGCACGACGGTTCGCCAAACGGGGGGCTGGTGACCGGCACGGTGCTGCTGACACTGGAAGAAGATGTAACGGGACAGATTGTTCTGACGCCGATCACACCTGGGAATTCGATCGTGATCATCGACGGTTCCGTCGGCGTCCCCACTGGCCTGACGGATCTGGACCTGGCGAATAATTCGGCATCGCTGAGCCTCAATCAGGCGGACAGCACCGACGGCACGCCGGTGCCGCTGATCACGACGGTGCAGATCGAGCAGGGTGTGGGCCAACAACTCTCGACGACACAGGCCCCGGGCGTCAGCGACGGGCGGATTACGACGGTCTTCAAGCCGTATGTCGCTTCGGACGAGAACACGATTGCCTTCAAGTCGGTGCTCGACGGCGATGCATCGACCAGCGACATTATCATTCTGGGCACGCGAAGCAATCTACAGACCGTGGTGCGGGAGGGAGTCTCGACGATCGACATTCCCGGCGAGACGGTCGGCGCGATGGATTCAAAGATCGGCGTGAACGTGAATGGCGAGTTTGCCTTCGCTACGAGAACCGTTCCAGGCAATCTGGAGGCGGGTGTCAGGGGCGATGGCGACACGCTCCCGGGCGGCGGCGGTTCGTTGAGTGTGATTGCGCTGCAAAACGACGCGTTGCCGGGACAGGGTGTGTCCTTCAGCAACATCATTTCGCAGATGGTGATCTCAGATGACGGCACGATATACTTGTCCGTCGATACGACCGGACCGAACAACACCGATCACTATATTCTGAAAAGTACGGATTTTGGACAATCGTTTTCGGTGTTGGCGCAGGAAGGCGTGACGATTCCGACCAATCAGACGGGCGGCGGCATGGCCGCGTGGGACAACTTTTCGAACGAGACCGATGTGATCCGTACCGGTCTGTATGTGACAGGGAGCGGACAGCACACGCTGCTGCGAGGCGATCTGGAAGGCAGCGCGACCAGTGATGACGTGTTGACGATCAACGGGCAGGTCGTCTTTCAGGAGGGTCAGGAAGTGGCGCCCGGGCTGGTCAGCGATGGCGGTTTCGGTGGGACTTACCTGGCGCACAACGGCGACTGGTATGCGCGTGGCGCCGCCCAGGGCCTGTCCTTCGTGCTTCGAAACGGTCAAACGGTGTCGCTGGAAGGCGAGCCATTGTTCCCAGGTTCGGCAGAGAATTGGGATCAGCACTTGTTCGTGCTCGGCGACAGCTCCGGGCAGTACGTGATCGGAGGCCGCAACACGATGTCTGAGTCAATCGTGGTCGCGTATCCAACGGATGGCGCGCCGCGAGTGATCCTTCGGGAAGGTGAGCCGGTCGATCTGAACGGCAACGGTGCTTTTGACGACGACTCCTTCATCCATCCCGTGATCGCCGACGCCGCGGTTCTGCTGTCCGGCGGCAGGATTATCCTGCGCTCCAATGTGCGAACCGGCAGCGGACAGCACCTCGGGACCGGGCTCTTCTTCAAGGACTTTTCGCAAGTTGAGCCGACTGGCGCATGTTGCTTTGCCGACGGCAGTTGCCTCGATCCCGTTACGCAGTTCGACTGCATCCTTGGCAATGCCTGGCATAACGGTCTTGCGTGCGAAGCGATCACCTGCACGCCGGATTCCGCGCCGGGCGATCTCAACGGCGATGGCGACATCGACGGCACGGATGTACAGCCATTCGTCGATTGCATTTTGAACAGCGGGCCGAACTGCGACACCGCGGACGTCAATTCAGACGGTGCGACAGACATTGATGACATCCAGGATTTTGTGTTGTTGCTTTTATAGCCACTCGTGATCGAGCGCGGCACCCCCCTTGGGTGAGGACGAATCCGGCGGGCAAGGCGGCGCGGCACTGTTGGACATGGCGGTGTGGCGGCAGGCGACGCGGCGGCTGAACTGGCGAAGCGATCTCCGCGGGGACCTCGAGTGCATTGTGCTGAAGGCGCTGGAAAAGGAGCCGCAGCGGCGATATCAGAGCGCGGTCGATTTGCGCCAGGACCTGTTGCGCTTTCTCGATCGCCGGCCGATTTCCGCGCGGCCACCGAGCACGGTTTACATGCTGCGAAAGTTTGCGGTGCGGCACAAGGCCATCAGTGCGCTGGCGCTGGCCCTGCTGCTGACGCTGGTCGCCTCGGCAGTCGTATTTGTCTTGCAGGCCGCCGAAATCCGGCGAGAGCGGGACGCCGCCGAGGTTGCCGCAGGACGGTCGGAGCAGGCCAACCGGTTCCTGACCAGTATGCTGATGGAATTGAACCCGACGAATCTCGGCGTGCAGGTACCGATGCGCGAGTTGCTGCACCGCACCGCCGCCAGGATCGACACCGAATTGGCCGGGATACCAACGGCCCAGGCTGCGGTCCACGATGCCATCGGCCGTGCATATCTTTCCCTGCGGGAAACTGACGACGCGGAGCCGCACCTGGATGCTGCGCTGCGCCTGCGACGTGAAGCGCTGGGAGAACGAAGTCCGTCGTATGCCGCGTCTCTGCACCAGATGGCGCGGCTGCGCTCTCAGCGACAAGATGTCCAAGCCGTCGAGCTGGCAAAGGCGGCATATCAACTTCGAGTGGAGTTGCTGGGCGAAAGCCACCCTGACGTGGCGGAGAGTCTTGAATTCCTGGCGCTTTATACTGCGCATACTGGAGATTATGACGAGGGCCTTGTCCTTCTCAGACGCGCATTGGACATTCGGCGAACGGCGCTGGGTAGCCACCCGAGCGTGGCCGGTACACAGCAGACGATTGCCATGTTACTGGTTCAGGCGGGGCGATATGACGAGGCGGCGCCCTTGTTGGAGGAAACGCTTGCTCTCCAGCGCGCGACGCTTGGCGACGACCACTTTGATGTCGCCATGACCTTGAGGGACCTGGGCGAAATTGCCTTGCAGCGCGGCGACACTGTCGGTGCAGAAGCGCATTATCGTCAGCAGGTAAGCGTGCTCAGAAAGGTCTTTGGAGTTCACGGCTCCCTCGAACTTGCTCATGCCATGTCCGACCTGGCCGGTACGCTGGTCCTCCGCGACGAACGGGACGAGGCCGAGCGGCTTTATCTCGATTCAATTGAGATGGAAAGGCGCACGGCGCCCGGAGGAAGGTGTGCGCTGACGCGCAATAATTATGCGATGTTCCTCAGGGACGAAGGGCGCTTCGATGAGGCCCTTGAATTCGCCCGCCTTGTTTATGACGAATGGTACCTGCCTGAAAATGCCTGGCATCCTGGCTGCGCGTATGCGGCGCAGAATCTCGGGTCGGTACTGATGGAACTGGCGCAGCTCGACGATGCTGAGCGGTATTTTGAACAGGCAATGGCAGTCTGGCGCAAATTGTTCGCCAATGATCACCCCAAGCTTGCCAGCGCTCTGACCGGCCTTGCGAAGATTAAGTGGATACGAGGCGATATGGAAGGTGCCACACGGCTGTTTGAACAGGCACATCTCATTCGCCGCGATCGCCTTGGCAACGATCATGCGGAGAGCTGGCTGGCGCAGTTGCATGTAGCCAGAGCGTACGCGGGCCAGAATCGATGCGAGGAGGCGGAAGCGATTGGACAGGATGCCATCGAGCAACTTGAGAGAATCTCCGTCGGCCGCTCGCAACTTGTTGAACCCGGAGTACTCTGGGGCGAAATCATGCTGGCTTGTCAATTATTCCAGGCGGCGCATGATGCGTTCACAAATGCCCTTGCGATCGAGGATTCTCTAGTCCGAGAATCTCATCCACTTCGCGCTCGAGCCCTCCTTGGAATGGCGGAAGCAGAACTAGCGATTGACCGGCCGGAGATGGCCCGAGCTTCCGCTCTTCAAGCGCTCGACATTTGCCGAACGCGTTTCCGCCAGGATGATCACCGGCTTGAGAAGGCGATCATGCTGATTGAAAAGTCCAGCAGCGCGGAATTGCCCTGGAGCGAGTGATTCATCCACGGCGCTCGTCGTGCATTGTGCGGCGCCCGCAACAGACCAGCGAGCTGCCGCACTTTTCCAGCACGGCCGTCGGCGTCGGTACCGGGCCACGTCGTCCCATCGGTCACAACTTCGCGAGCGTCAGCGCCGTGGCATCAACCCCCCGGCCCCAGCGGGATACCCCCGCCTATACAAAACCCTCGAAAAAATCTGCGTGGTGGCCAATTGGTCCGCATCGGATGAGCAATACTTTCTGCTATCCCCCCCGGTCACCGAGGAATCGGCTGCCCGCGACCGGCTACCCGCAGCCCTCGTGTTTCGGCAGCCCCAGGCCGCCGTCGTACTTGCAGGTCTTCTTCGAGTGACACCGGGCACAGAGCGCCTGAAGATTCGACAGGTCGTCGGTCCCGCCCCGGGCGCGTGGCACGATGTGGTCGACGCACTCGGCCGGCACCACGCGACCCGCATGATCGCCGAACGGATCGACGCAGAGCGGGTTGGCAGCCAGGAAGCAGCGGGCCAGTTTCTCCCAGCGCCGGCCGTAGCCGCGCCGATGGGCCGAGAGGCGTGGCGGGGTAGTAGGCTGGTGGAAGGGTCGAAACGTGCGTGGCTTCATCGGCATGAGGGCACCACATGCACGATCGTAGCAGGGCGGGAAGGGGCGTGATTCCAGCGGGTGGAAGGACAATCGTTGCTCGTCAAGCCTTGTCTGCCATAACGCTGTCATCTTAACATAAAACCGTGGCGCAACCGGGCTCACCATCATCTGGCAACGAACCGCAACAGCACAACCGAGCCCCTCTTGATGCTGCGTTGTTCGAGCATCTTTATCAGCAACTGCGGGCGGTTGCTCAGATGCACATGACGACCGAGCGCACAGGACACACGCTTTCTGCAACAGCGTTGGTGCACGAGGTGTACCTGAAGCTGGCCGGGCCGCGCGACAAGCCGTGGGAAGGTCGCCGGCATTTCTATGCAGCCGCAGTTGAGGCGATGAGGCAGATTGTGCTCGACCACGCCCGCGCGCGGGGCTGCGTGAAGCGTGGTGGCGGGCGTGTTCGGCTTGAACTGGACGTGGCCGCCAGCCTGGCTGCCGACTCGGTCGCGGACGAGAAAGAAATACTTGCACTCAACGAAGCACTTTCTCGCTTGAAGGATCAGGATCCTCGAATGGCCGAGGTGGTAGGGCTGCGCTTCTTCGCGGGACTGTCGATTCAGGAGGTAGCGGCCATTTTGGGGGTGTCGGAGCGAACGGTGAAGAACGACTGGAAGTTCGCCAAGGCTTGGTTACAAAGGGAATTACGGCAACGTGGTGCCGATTGAACGGGCCTGGTCATGCAGGAATCTCGCTGGGACAAAATCAAGGCCATCTTTCACGCGGCGTCTGCCGTTCCCGCCGAAGAGCAGGCTGCGCTTCTTGATCAACAGTGTGGTGGCGACGATGAGTTGCGGCGCGAAGTGGAGTCCCTTCTCCGTGCGAATTCTGTTCGCGAGTCCATCGCCTCCGCAGAAGAGCCGGCAGCACCACGACCTGAAGGCATGGCAGGAACAGAGGAGTCTACCATTCGCCGAACGCCGATCGGTACGCCCGGCGAGGTCATCGGCCGCTATCGCCTGTTGGAGCAGATTGGCGAGGGCGGGTTCGGCGAAGTTTGGGTCGCCGAGCAGAAGTCCCCCGTGCGGCGGAAGGTGGCGCTGAAGATCGTCAAGCAGGGAATGGACACGCGCGAGGTGCTGGCCCGCTTCGAGGCCGAGCGGCAGGCCTTGGCGATGATGGACCATCCGTGCATCGCCCGCGTGTTCGACGCCGGGGCGACGCCCGGCGGCCGGCCCTATTTCGTGATGGAGCATGTGGCCGGCGTGGCGGTGAATGACTACTGCGACACGTCGCGGCTGCGCATCAAGGACCGGCTGAAGCTGTTCATGGACATCTGCCAGGCGGTGCAGCATGCCCATCAGAAGGGCATCATCCACCGCGATCTGAAGCCATCCAACATTCTCGTCACGTTGAATGACGGCAAGCCTGTGCCCAAGGTGATTGACTTTGGCATCGCCAAGGCGACCATCGGGCGGCTGACCGAGCGGACGCTGTACACCGAGACCGGGCGGCTGATCGGCACGCCGGAGTACATGAGCCCCGAGCAGGCGGGCACGACCGGGCTGGACGTGGACACGCGGGCGGACATCTATTCGCTGGGGGTCATTCTCTACCAGCTTCTGACGGGCACGCTGCCCTTCGACGCAAAGACGCTGCGCGGGGCGGGGTTTGACGGCATCGCGCGGATCATCCGCGAGCAGGAGCCGCCCAAGCCGAGCACGCGGCTGTCGACCATGGTGGCCGAGCCGGTGAACCGGCGCGACGGGGCGATGCCGGATACGCTGGCGCGGTCGCACGGCGTGGACATTCACACGCTAACGCGGGAGCTGCGCGGGGACCTGGACTGGATCACGCTGAAGGCGCTGGAGAAGGACCGAAGCCGACGGTACGAGAGTGCCTCAGCGCTGGCAGCGGACGTGATGCGGCATTTGACGGGGGAGCCGGTGGTGGCGGCGCCGCCGAGCGTGGGGTATCGGGTGAAAAAGTTCGTGCGGAGGTACAAGGGGCAGGTGGCGGCGGCGGGGGTGATTGCGGCGGTGCTAATGGGGGCGACGGTGGTATCGGTTGCGGCGTGGCGGCATGCCGAGAAGGGGTGGCAGCAGGCAGAGGCTGAGAAGCAGCGAGCTGACGAAAAGGCGGCGGAGGCGGAGCTAGAAGCGTATGTGGCGAATATCGGCGCGGCGCAACAAGCGCTAGCAGCATACAACTGGCCAGAGGCCCGCGCCAAGTTGCAGCTATGTCCGCCGCACCTCCGAGAATGGGAGTGGCACCTCCTTCAACAGAAGACAGGCTCAATTCTTTACTCGATACCAGAAGTTGACTTCATCCGCTTCAATCACGCTTCAACTCGCATTCTTGTTGCTTCAGGTCGGTGGGTTCGCATATATGACGCGTCCAACGGCAACCCGCTAGGCCAGCCGCTGCTCCACGAGAGCGACATTGTGTTTGCACACTTCGACGGTGACAGTGACACAATACTGACCGGCACACACAACGACATCGTCAGGCGATTCGACTCCCATGGCTCGCTGGTTGACCAAACAGAATCTACCAGATTCAGATTTCAGGACTCAGCTGAAAACTATGTTCTTGCATTTCACAAGTCCGATGTCGGATTTCAGCTGCTTGACCTCAAACTCCAACCAATCGGCTGTTATATCGGTGATTCCGTCGGCTCTGCAGATGTTAGCCGCAATCGTAGCCATGTAGCGGTGATATGCGACGACACTGTCCGCCTTTGCAGCGGGAATGACCATGCCCCAATGCTCCTGCAACACACTGCTCATGTTGACTCTGTTCAGTTTAGTCCAACCAACGAACACGTGCTAACACTCTCATACCTCGATGGTGCCAAGATATGGGACTTGAAGGGTAATCTGCTGACGACCCTGTGTGAAAATGTTGAGTCGTATTCTAATGATCTTTCCATTTCTGAGAGACGTTTCATTGAAGCCGGGAATGGGGACGTAACTCATGTGCAATTCAGCCCGGACGGCAAGACCGTTCTAACTCTTCACGGCAACGGTATGGCTCGTCTGTGGACCTTGAACGGCGAAGAAGTGATGCCACCATTGATGCATGACTCCATCGAAGCTGCTGCGTTCAGCCCCGACGGCACTCTGTTAGCCACACTCTCAAGCGACAACCAGGTGTCGCTTTGGAGCAGAAGTGGTTGCTTGCTGGGGAACATCATGCTGCCTAGCCTAGGAGTTGGGGTCCAACGCCTTCGGTTTAGCTCAGATGGCACAAAAATTATTGCCGAGATTGACGGCGACATATTCATGATTGACGGTCACAATCTTGATTGGCCGGAAAAGCGATTGATTCGTGAGCATGCAAGCTTGGAAGTAGACGTCTTGCTCTCAAATGAATTGCTATCTGGCCCCGGCATGCTGCAGGACTCTTATTCAGTACCATATGCTGCAACTCAGCTCGGAAGCAGTCGGCGTGCGGAGATCATCGACGAGCGAAGCGTGGGGATATTCAACTCCAAGAGAGTGCATCTTGTGACCCTGAGACTTGATCGCATTGTGACAGGCCTCCAATCAACCAAGGACGGAAGTCAATTAGTTGCGCGGTTGGTGGACGGCAGTGCGTTCGTCTGGGATATACGAGGGCGTGAGGCAAGGCAGTTTGAACTGGCCTCGCGCGATAATAATCGCGAGGCAGCCAGCGCGTTCGTCAAGTCGTTATTGGCAAGCGAAGCAGTTCCAATCGATCAGCTTTCTTCCCGAATCTTCAATGACAGCAGTATCGATGCTGATTTGCGACTGGCTCGCCTAGAAGTTCTGAAACGAGAGATCGCGTGCATAATGGAGCAAGCGCGCGAGGCCTTTGAGAAGCTCGTTCGATGCTATGTTGCTCCAAGCCGCATTCGACAAGCGATAGAAAGAGCGCACAACGATGGACAATACTCGGCGCGAGTGCTAGAAGTGCTCGCAAAGAACCTTGATACATTCTCTGCAGATTACTTCAAGCTGAATCTCGCTGCATTTAATGTTGTGCGCAGGAGTGACGAAGCGCCAGACCGAATTGATGCAGCATTGGAGGCGGTGCAAGCGGCCACGGCTCTCCAACCCAATAATGCAGATGTGCTTAGCACTTTAGGGGTTGCCTTGTTTCGCGATGGTCAATATGCCGATGCCGTGAAAATGCTTGAGCTTTCCGAGCGCCAGTTCTTCGTAACAAATAGCCAGTTTGAGCCACAACCACGAGTGCCGCAAAAGCCGATTAATTGGGCCGTCATTGCAATGGCCCGCGCCAAACTCGGCCAGAAGGACGAGTCCCATCTCGCGCTTGAAACCTGCCGCATGTTGATGCGAGACGCCGCCCTCGCGACAGGTGTGGACAACCAGGTGTTCCTTCGCGAGGCAGAAGCGCTGGTCGAGGCGCCTGGGTGGGCAGCGGGGCCGCCGAAGCAAGCCACGTCACGGCCGGCAACAAGAGGTCAATAGGACACGTCGTCGCAAGCGGCGCTCGGAAAGGTTTAGGTGAACACCACTCTAAACCGCCACCGCAGCCTCCTCATGGCACCGCACCGGTAACCGGCAGCGCCGCAGGTGGGGCGACCCGCACGCCGGGCAGCCTACAGCAACCGCTGCAAATCCTTGATCGCCCGCGCGACCTCGCCGCGTCGAGCCGCCAGGGCATCGTCGATGGCCCGCTTGGCATCAATAAGCTGGTGGACCGAGAGCCGCGAGTAGTCGGCCGTCCTCTCGTCCCCGTTCACCTTCTTCGGTCGGCCGCGCTTGCCAGTCCGCGTCCGCGCTGTTCCGCTCGGTCGCGCCAGCGAGCAACCGGGCTCGTGATTGAAGCTTCGTCCGAACTTCCGACCGCCGCATTTCGGGCGCACACTTTCTTCTAAGCCATTCAGGAATCTCAAAGCACGCTCGCCTCACGGAGTTTGACTCCAGGCTGTGGTGAAAATTTACCTACTAGCTGTGACCAAATCGTCCATGGCGCAAACTGTGGTAGGCTTGTGTCGCACGCTTAAACCTCGTTGATGCCAGCTCGATCAAGTGAGGCGGTAGGTTAAGGTGCGCGAGTCTGTCCGGGTGGTACTTATGGCAGATTTGACGGTATGCCGCCTGAACCTCTCCCCATTGCGCCGCCGGCGTGAGACCTAATTCATCGAAATCCTCATCGTGCGTTTCATCCGTATCACCTTCGGCGTCGCATTCGTCCTCGCCACTTTCCTCTGCCTGGTCTTCTTCGTCGTTCTCCCTTGCTTCATACGCCCAATCGGAGCAATAGTATTCCGTTTGCCTTGATCTTGCCTGTGCCCCGTTGGCTTCCAGCATGCTTAGGATGCTCTTTTCCAATTCTAAAGAGTCTTGCCTTGCAGCTACATAGAAATTCTCTTTCGATTGCCGGTCAAACTTGGTATCCGGAGAAGCGTTCCACGCCAGCTTCACGACGGTAGATGAGCCAGCCGGCCGGTATTGTACAGAAAGTAGTATTGGATGCTCTTTCCAACTCAATTGATGCCGCGCAAGCACCCTGGCAACGGAAAAATCACCTCTGCGAAATAGTTGCTTCGGAAATTGATTCTGCTCGACTCTGAATCCCTTGCCATGCACGAGCAGCTCTCTAATCAATCCTGCACAAGGTCCCGCCGCAGCGGGCACGTGAATAGCAATTCCAGTAAGTCCAACTCCGACACAGAATTCCTCCTCCTCATCCTCAAATTCGTCCTCAAGCATGTCGCTGCTGGAGTCGACCCTGCTAGTCGGTTCCTTCAGGTTTTTACCTTGGTTCTCTGCTGCCTTTGCCAGAAAATAAATGACCAGGACGATCAAGAACACTGGAATGCCGAATATCTCGGCTGCAGCGAGCATGCTTCTTTTCCTGTTTCACCTGCTGAATAGTGAGTCAGTAGCCTGAGGTCAGTTTACCGCGTTTGCCATCCTTTTGGCCAGCGTTTTTGCGTCAGTTCCCTTTCCCCCCGGATCTCGGCGCGTCGAGCCGGCTTCGCGTAAGGCGATGCAATACCCGCACTTGGCGAAGCACGGGCGGCTCGCATGGCTACTCAAATAACGCTTTGAACCGCGACCCGCACCCCTCCTCCCGGCACGGCGCCCACGTCACGCCCGTCTACCGGCGATCGCCGGGCTGCGGGCATTGCATTCCGAGTGCCGCATAGACGCCGTCTTCGGTCTCGCCGGCGATGCGTTCGTCGCCGCGCCAGACGCCGTATTCATTGAGCTTCAGGCCCAGCGACATGGCGTGCCGGCGAAGGGCGATGTTGTGCTCGCGCGGCCCGGTGAAAACGCTTCCTGCTCAGTTTCAACGCTTCGAACTTCATGATTTCCTTGGCGGGGGGACAGGTCCCCGGCGGGGCCGGATTGCTGCGGCATCCGTGCCTCCGGGCTGGAGGCGAATGCCGCTTACGTCAGATCAAGCGCGCGGAATCATCGCGCCACGTCAATCCGTGGTTGTTCTGCGTCAGCCGGCCTATTGGCCTGCCGCCCGTCCGCTGGCCGCGCTGCCGCGAGGCGGCGATCTTGTCGCGGATGGGCTCGCCAATGATCTCACGCTCGGACTGGGCGAACGACTTAAGCATGTTCTGCGTCAACCGAACGCCGCCGCCGACCAGAGACTCAGAGACTTTCTGCCCCAAGACGCGAGACCATCCGCCGAACGACGTCTCCCCGGTGTCGCGCGTGTGTCTCTCCGCGAGCCGCCACGCGGCCCCGCCCCCGCGCAAACCATTGCCGCAACTCGCGTAAAAACGCAAATGCCGAGGCATCTCGCCTCGGCGTCGTTCGTTCACCTGCGGGTCGGCCAATTTCGCGACCGACACTCAACTAGCGGGGGCTCGCTACGCCCGCCATTGACATACCACCGCTCGCGACCAAACCCACATTTGTCGCTTAATACGAGCACTTTTCTGGTTGCATTTCGAAAGTGCAGCCTAGAAGTCGTCAATAGATCCGTGATCGGCGGCCCTTTTTGGCTATCACGAAGACAAAAGGGACCAACAGGGCGAACGTGGCAGGTTCGGGAATTGCAGTGATTGAAAGTTCAGGCCGATTGGCGGCCGTGCCAAAGTTGCGGGAGTTGAAGATGTAACTGATCGAACTATCGGCGGCAAAGAGGTGCATGCTAAGGAGACTGCCGGCCCCAATGTCGCTTGTGAAACCGAGTGGCAGATTCAGGGAATACGTCGTTGACCCGCTCGTTCCACCAGCGAACCCAAATGTTCCCAGCGGCGCATCATTGGCGCTCAGAAACGAAGGAAGCGTATTGTACGTAATCCCCGTTGTCGTCGGGGCATTTGGAGTTCCAGTCCCTTCCACCCAGGCATCACTTTCCATCCAATCGACGTTGAATTGCCCGGACGCAGGATTGTTGAAGATAGGGTTGTTCGGCGGCGTGGCGGTGAGCCGAAGGGTCGCCGATTGGACCGACCACTGTCCGACGCCGAACGTTGCATCGAACGCGGTCTTGGCAGCAGCGGTGTCGAACCGTAGCAGGCTCTCGAACGCACCGTTCGGTAGCCCGACGGCGGACACCGCCAGCGCGCCACCAGCTCCGTAGTTGTTTGCCGGGTTGGCTGACGAGACAAACGAGTCGGCAACAGCCGTGGAGCCGATAGTCAAGGGCGGCGCGGCGAGCGCCGGCGCGATGGTGAACGATGCCGATGCGACAACCGAGAACATTTGAATTCTGCCGTACATTTTCTCTCCTCCCATTCGATTTCAAGGACACTGGGTCCCTGTTCTATTCACTGGGTCCGGACCATGTGCTGTTGGGAACGACCCAACGCACGTCGCCATGAAATTGATTGCCCACGCCGCACCCTGCATATCGCCCCGCGAACCGCGCGACGTGCCCGTCCAGGAATGCGATGTTGATCTTGTCATCGTGCCGTGCCACTGGTGAATACGGCTGATTGGACGGCAAGACGGAACAATATGCCCCAGGCCCTTCGGTCAAGAAAACCTGCCGATCGGTCGGCGCTACCTTGTCAATTCTATCCGGCAACGGATTTTGCCATGTCGATAGGTACATGTTCATGGCGTAGGCAAAGTAATTCTCGCTCATAATGGGCGTCGCCCACGGGCACATCCAAAGACTCCGATCCCCCGGCCTGGGTGTCTGCCCGGCGCTTGCCAATTCCGAATAGGGTTGTTGGCCCAAGAGAGGCGGGAGTGCGTTGAACCAGTCTGCCGATCGAACGATGTTCGTGGTGGGCTGCGCGCCTTGTCCGCGCCGTGGCAGGCATCCTTCGTTGTCCTGAGCATAAATGATGACTGCCTGTGCCCATTGGCGGAGATTCGCTTGACAGCGAAGGGTCGTCGAACTGTTGCGGGCGCCACTCATTGCCGGCATGAGGATGCCGACGACGATAGCGATAATGGCAATGACGACGAGCAATTCGATCAGCGTGAAACCGCTCCTTGTGTTTCCGCTGTCCACGGATTCCCACATTCGCAACGCGGAGTGCGACGACCAGCGCGTCGGTTTCGGGAAATTCGTTTCTCTCATCATTGTCGACTCCGCGCGATCTACGGTGCCGCTGTGGCGACGGTCAGGCTCGTTGTCTGGCGAACCCAGCGCGCGTGCTTCTTCTCATCCGAGACGACCATTCGGAACGGCCCGTCACGTTCCGTAAGTGGCTTTCCGTCGCACAGGTCCGCCACGATCACAACTCGGTCACTGAACTCGGCGTCCAATTCCGGAAGAGCGAACACGACGCGATATCCGTCGGCCGCTTGGGCAACGAGGTAGTCGGCCATGCGTGGTCCGCGAAAGTGCTGGCCGAAGGTGAAGCCTGCCTTTTTCAGGAGATCGCCGACTCTAACTCCCTCAAAAGAGGACAACTCGTCATGGTCTTTCACCCTGACCGTACACCGCGGCATCTTTGCCAACTCGTCGCGATTGAACTTGATCTCCCGCAGGCCCACACCCCGCACGACGATGACATCTTTCGCAGGCTGGGTCGCGGCTGTCTGCTTTGTATCAGGTGATTGAGCCAGCGACGAAAGCGCCAGCAGCGCAACGGCACTCAACATCAGGAGTGCGTATCGGTATGGACGGGTTTTCTTCATAGAAAGCTCTCTCTTTGAAATCGCAGCCCCCTGAGGCGACTACGTTGTCTCTTGCCGTCATGGCGACACCAGATTTTCGGTGAATCCGCCGATGTCTGCGCCATCGACTGCCCCGTCATCATTGAAATCTGCCTGAAGTATCGCGCATCCTGGATGCAGGTCCGCGTACAGCATCGGGTCCAAGAGGCATTGCACAAATGGCTCCAGGTCTTGTGTATCCACCATCGTGTCGCAATTCAGGTCCCCCAGAATGAACCTTGCTGCCGTAACCAAAAGTTGGGGTCGCTCCTCCGGAACGCCGAAGTTGCGCGAATGGAAGGTGTACCCCAAGTCGGCGCTCTGCGGCACGACGTGGAGGCTGACCATGGCGCCGGAAGCGATGTCCGTCATGAAATTGGGCTCGAAGGACAAAGCGTACTGATGCAACCCGGTTTCACCCTCATTTTGGAAGGTTCCCAAGGGGCTCTCGGTGGCGGTCGCGAGCAACGTTTGAAGAAACTGCCAGGTCATCTCGTCTCCGACGCCCTGCGTCGGTGCGTTTGGCGTTCCGGTACCCTCCGTCCATGTGTCTTCCGAGAGCCACAGTACTTGGAAGCTCCCAATTCCGCGCGGAAAGAGTGGATTGTCAGGCGCCACAACCTGGGCGACTTGGAAAACCACGTCCGTAATCACCCATTGTTGTGCGCCGAATGATGAGTCGAACGACGCGACCGCGGATGACAAGTCGAAAACGATGACCGAATCGAATCGGCCGCGCGGCTGACCCACGCCGTTCACGCTGTCCTCGCCCGCAGCGCAGAGGAGTCCGCCGCCGCCGAAGTTTGACGATGGATCTTCTTCCCGAACAAACGCGTCGCGGAAGGCTGTGACCGCGATTGTTTCATCGCCCAGGGAGGGCGTCGCCATCACAAGCAACGCGAAACCGAGTAGTGCGCTTGACGAGACTTTCCGTGAAACGGCCATCGCCGAGCATTATATCGTGGAGGGAATAACGATTCAATCGACGCGAATCGCGGCGGCAAATGATGTTGTGGCCCTGTCAAGCGACGCCTCCACCTGGATTTGAACATCGCGGTAGCCCCGCAGCACTTCGCGGCCCAATTCGGTCAATCGGGAGCCCCCGCCGCGCGTACCGCCTGTCGCCGTCTTCACGAGCGGCTTCTGCCACCTGCGATTCATCCCGTCCACGAGCATCCATGCACGACGGTATCCGAAACGAAGCCTCCGGGCAGCCTCGGACAATGATTTGGTCGCCTCGATCTGTTCGAGGAGGTCGGCGCCGGCTTCCGTCAGCGCAATCGTGCCGTCAATCTCAACCCAGATTCGACCGCGCAGGCTGGGGCGTGGGGCCAGCTTCTTCGAAGCCTTCCGCGCCATGATTATTCCATGCCGCCGGAAGAGACGATCACTTCCGTCGCCTTGATAATGGCCGTCGCAGGCCGGCCTTTTTTCAGCTTCAAGCGCTTTGCCGAAGAGGCACTGATCAACGAAACAATCTTGTGCCCGCCCCCAATGTCGATGACCACTTCGCTCATGACCGAGCCGGTTTTTACAGAGACAATTGTCCCGTTGAATTGATTACGCGCGCTTAGCATCACATGTCTCCAACAAAGTCGTCTGCCAACAGGGTCGTTGTTTCAGGTCGCGGTCAACATTCGGCAAAACGTTCACGCAAAAACCTGCTTAGCATTGCCGATCTGCCGGTCAGCATTCTAGAAGCCGCATCTTTCACCGTGAAAGGATGCAGTTTATGTGCGACGGTGGGGATGGAAAAGTCGGAGGTTCGTAGCGGGGTCGATCAACAAAAACGGCCTTGGCGCTAGCGCCAAGGCCGTCGATTTAGCGGGGGTAGGACTCGAACCTACGACCTTCGGGTTATGAGCCCGACGAGCTGCCACTGCTCCACCCCGCAGTCGTAATCCAGAAAGATAGGCGACGCGCCCCGGCCTGTCAACCGGACTGCCGCAGACCGGAGTGGGTCAGTTTGAAATCCAGACCTGCCTCGCTCGCTGTCGATCTGCTCGTTCCAATCCCCCTCGATCGACCAGCCCGGCAAAGCGTTTTGGCCGGTCACCTCCTGGGAATCGACAGCGGATCGGCATCGGCGTCAGCGCTTCCCGGTGCCTGAGCCGCGGCTCCCGCACGCGAATTCACATCGTAATTCCCCCCGGCGTCACGCCGAATGCCCGGTGCCTGCTCGCGCGCGCCCCGCGGCGTTGCTGCCAACAGCGACGCAAATTCCTCGGTCGATGGTGCATCCTTCGCCACTCGCGCCGGCACGCCGACCACCGTCGACATCGGCTCCACGTTCGAAACCACGACCGCGCCGGCGCCGACCACCGCTTCAAAGCCGATCCGCACGTTCTGCACCACCGTCGCCCCGATTCCGATGAATGCGCCGGACTCCACCGTCACATGTCCAGCCAGCCGAACGCCGGGGCAGACATGGCAGCACGTGCCGATCATCGATTCGTGGTCAACGATGCAGCCCGTGTTCAGAATCGCGTAGTCGCCGATCTGGCAGTGCGCGCAAACCAGTGCGCCAGCCGCGATGACGATGCCCTTCCCAAGTGTCACGTTGTTGGCAATCTGCGCCGAAGGGTGAATGGCATTGACGATCTCAAACCCGTCCGACTCCAGCATCTCGCCGAAGGCCCGGCGGATGCCGTTGTCGCCGATGGCCACGATCGCCGTCCGCAGGCGGCGCTCCCGCATTGTCTCAAGCTGGTCCATGCCGCCCAGCACCGGCAGCCCGTCAATCCGCCGTCCGTGCAGAGCCTTGTTATTGTCGAGAAAACCTATCGGATTTTGTGCCTTCGACTGTCGCAAAATGTCGAGCACCACCCGCCCGTGTCCACCCGCGCCCAGAATCAGGATTTCTTTCATGGCTGAGTCTCCCGCGTGCGGCGTGTTCACGTACCACCGGCCAACTTCGCCACAAGAGCCTCCGGCGATGGCGGCAGTTCTGGCCGGCCGAAATTGGTATCGACCCGCCTCATCCGGCCCCTGAACCATTACCCGGCTCGCGTCGTAAGAAATGGAACCGCGCAAAATATGCGCCGGGCGGCCAAACCGGAGTGGCGTTTTCAAAGCTGCCGGCCGCCATGAATCACCGCCAGCAAGAAGCACCGCCAGACTGAACGGATATTATCGGCTGTTGGCGCCGTAATTGCTGCTCGAAGCGCGAGTTGTGCGCGGCTCCAGAGTGCGCCGGCGCCACGGATTTAATGTTACCGGAATAGCAGCGTGTTCGATAAAAGCGACGAAGTGAGCGATTCCGTCTGCACACAGACGAGGTTCTCAGGAGAGCTCGCGATGATCGCTATTGGTCGGTCCCGTTTGCTGTTCATGTTCAAGCCGACACGCCTCAAGGCCCGCCCCCTTTGCGCGGCCGCGGTCGTCCTCTGTGCCCCGGCGGGTTGCGGAAGCGCCAACTGGATAAAAAACGGCCTGATAGATCCGACGCAGGTCGGAAACTTCACCGCGCCGGTGCGGCTCGAAATCCGCGAACACGTCAGCCTTCTCGAAGAGCCGCTCGGCATTCAGGATGCCGAAGAGCCGGCTCCGGCCGACCTTGTAGCCGAGTACTCGGAAGTCAAGATCGGCCCCGGCGACGTTATTCGCATCAGCATCTTCGAACTGCTCGCGCCGCGCCTCAGCACCGACTTGCAGATACAGGTTCGCTCTTCCGGTATGGAAACGCTGCCTACGCTCGGCTACGTCAGAATCGCCGGCTACACCCCGCGCGAACTTGAACTCGAACTCAAGCGCTTGCTCGCCGATGCGCAAATCCTTCAGGACGCCGAAGTGCAGGTCACCGTCCTCCGCTCCGAATACATGCAGTTCAGCGTCGTCGGAAATGTGCGCCAGTCCGGCAACTATCCTCTGCCCCGCCCCGATTTTCGCATGCAGAATGTCATCGCGCTCGTGGGCACGCTCCCCGAGCAGCTCGAAAGCATTTACGTCTTCCGCAACGCAGGCGGCGACGCGCCCTTCGCCGATGTGCCACCGCCCGCACCGCAATCCTTCGAGGACGACGAGTTGCCCGCCCCGATCACCATGTCCGACTTCGGCGGCGGCCACGCCCAGGATCCACCCGCCACCGCACCCTCCGGCGTTGACGAACTCGAAATCCTGGAAGGCACCGCGGAACCCCCGCAGGGAGAATTCATACTCGATCCCGATACCGGCGAATGGCGCATGGTCACGCCGGCCACGACAACCTCCCCGGATCAGCCCTCCACCGACGTTCCAGTCATTGACGGTGAGTCGCCCGTGCCCGTCGCCCCGCCGGACGTGGAGGGTCACATCCCCGAAGACCGGTCCGAGGCCGCCGAACTGGCGCCCCGCGTTCGCATTATCGAGATTCCCGTGAAGGCTTTGATGGAAGGCGATCCGCGATACAATATCGTGATTCGTCCGCAGGACATGGTTCACGTGCCGCTCAACAACTTCGGCGAGTATTACGTCGGCGGCAACGTGAATAGACCCGGCGCCTTCCAGCTCACGGGGCGGAAGATCACCGTCAAGCAGGCAATCGTCTCGGCGGGACAGTTCGGGCCGCTGGCCTGGCCGTCGCGAGCAGACCTGGTGCGTCGCGTCAGCGGCGATGAGGAACAGACGATCCAGGTCGATCTCGATGCGATTTTCGCCGGAAAGGCGCCCGACTTTTACCTGCGGCCCAATGACATGATACACGTCAGTTCACACCCGATCGCCACGTTCCTTGCCGTGCTGCGGAATGCCTTCCGCTTCACCTACGGCTTCGGGTTTGTGTACGACCGCAACTATGCCGACGCCGACACCTTCCAGGCGCAGGAACAGATCCGCGCCCGGCGCCGTGCCGAGTCCGCCGCCCGCGGCCTGCCGTTCTGACGGCACGCCTGCCCGATGCCTCCCGGCGGCGGAAATGGACAGCAGAATCACTCGCGACACGGTCGGCGGCGGCGCCGGCCTTGTCGTGTTTACGGGGGATTGCGATCGCCGTGGAAAGTCAGGCCAGTGCACAAACCCTGGAGCGCATCGAGCCCGCCCGCGCGGCAGTCATGAACTACGCGCCTGAGTTTGAGGACCCCATGCGCTGGCGGGATGCCCTCGGTCTATCCGGCATCATCAAGATCGCCGCTCTCGCCGGCCTGATTGCCTGGCTCTACAACGACCACATCATCCGCCTCTACGAATACTGGAAGCAGCCTGACTGGTCGCACGGATTTCTAATTCTTCCCTTCAGCCTCTATCTCGTTCACACCCGCCGGCGTGAGATTCTCTCCACCGCGCCGCGCGGCTCCCTGTTCGGCCTCGTCGCGATTGTCGTCTGCGTCCTCGGTTATGCCTGGTGCATACGCTACAAGTTCGGATACCCGCAGCCTCTCTCCATGCTCGGCGTCATCGCCGGCGTCGTCCTGCTCACCTGCGGCTGGCGCATCCTGTGGCTGGTTGCCTTTCCCATTGCGTTTCTGGCCCTGGCCCTGCCGCCGCCGCAGTATCTCTACAGCGAAATAACTTTGCCGCTCCAGAAAATTGCCGCCGCGGCCGCAACGCTGATCCTTAACGGCTTGCCGGGCGTACGGGAAGTGGAGAACACCGGCATCAACATTGCCTATTTCATGGAGAATGCCCGCAGCGGCACCTTCACCGTTGCCGGCGCGTGCAGCGGCATGCGCTCGTTAATGGCATTCATCGCCCTCGGTCTGGCCCTGGCCTACCTGACGCCCCGTCCCCTGTGGCACCGGATCACCCTTGCGGTAAGCGTCATTCCAGTGGCACTTGCGTGCAATGTTCTCCGCGTGATAATCACGGGCGCCCTCCAGATGTACGACCGTGGCGATCTGGCTGCCGGCACGCCGCACACACTGCTCGGGCTGCTGATGTTCGCCCTTGGCTTCGTCATTTATTCCTGCATCCTCTGGACCATCGATCATCTGTTCGTGGATACCCTGGAGGATGCAGCATGAATGCGAACAACGCCCGATGGAACAAGCTGACCTATGTCCTGGCCGTCCTGGCTGTCGGCGGCGGCGCGGTCGGAATGCACGTGGGAAAGGCGTACGGTCTATTCACGCTCATCAAGAAGCCACTGCCATTGCAGAAGGACCTGAAGCTTCTCGATCGAAATGCCCTGGCGCCGCTGGAACTGGTAGCCGCGCCCAAGCTCTCGGCAGACATCATTACCGAGCTGGGTACGGACGTGTACATCAACTGGCACCTTCGGGACCCGCGGTATCGCTCCGCCGCCAAGCAGGATGTTCTGCTTTCCGTCACCTATTACACCGGCGTACAGGACCAGGTTCCTCATATTCCCGAGATGTGCAATAAGGCCGGTGGGATGACGCAGGTTGAAAGTGAAAAGCTGGTCTGGCGGATTGACAGCATTGATCGCGACGTTGCTTTGAACCGCCTTGGTTTTCTGCCACCGCAACAGCCCAACAAGCGCGTCTACGTCTATTACACCATCAACGTCAACGGCGACTTCTACAACGAACGGCAGCTCGTGCGCATTCGCATGGGCGACACGGATCCGTACCTCTACTTTTCAAAGGTGGAAATCGCCTTCGATCCCCAGGCCACCGCGGATCGCGACGAACTCGATCAACGTGCGAAGGATGTCCTTGAGAAGGCCCTCTTCGAGCTGATCCGCTCGCACTGGCCTCCGAAGGGCTCGGAAAAAGGCGTCTCGTAAGTGAAAAATGTCGTCCCAGGCCGCAGGACCCCGTGCCCGCGGCTGCATAACATCTGAGGAGTCGTAGCGCGTCTCGGGCGGAAGGGGACACACCGCTTTACATCACGGCACCCACCAGCATGCCCCCGAGGCACGCACGGAAAAGGAATCATGGCGAGGAAGCTGAACAAAAATCTGGTCGGCATCATGATCATTGCCAGCATGGTGCTCATCATTGTCGCCGGCATGTTCGTCATCTCCAACCTTCCCGGTCAGGATCCGGCCAAGTATGCCGCCGACGCCGAGAAGTTCCGCACCGAAGGCGATTTCGAACGCGCCACTCAGTCCTATGTCCGCGCATTCGCAAAGAGCGGCAACGAGGAAACGCTCTATCTCGTCAAGGCCGCCGAATGCGCCATGGAAGATGGCAACATCGGGAAGGCCCGCGAGTACGTCAACGCCGCCCGTGTCAAGGACGCGACATTCGGCCCCGCCATCGACATCGCCCTCAAAATCGAAGTCCAGATCGCGCGCCTCGTCGACAACGCCAATCAGTGGAAGCGCGTCCTCGAAGTCGCCGAACAGCTCGTCGCCGGCGATGCCGGCCGCGAGTCCGCCTTCGCACATCATGCCCTCGGCCAGGCCTACATCAAGCTGCGCGACGAGGATTCCACCTTCGCCGCCACCGGCGAGCAGGCGCTTCGCCGCGCCAACGAGATCGATCCCGCCGACGTCGACATCGTCGAATCGCTGACGCGGCAGATCTGGCAGCAGGCAAAGGCCGCCGAACTCCGCAGCGACGACGCCAAGGCACAGGAACTGCGAAAATCCCGCGACGCCATCATTGCCGTCGCCCTCGAGAAGTCCGCCGATAACGCCGACAAGTCGTTGCAGCTCCGCCAGCTTCGCGCCCAGTACATGATCGAGGACGGCCGCGTGAACGACGGCCTCGCAGAGCTCGAAGAACTCGCCAGCACCTCCACCAGCGATACCGGCCCCCATCGACTCCTCGGCGAATACTACTACGGTCGCCCCGATCTCGGCATCGAGCGCGATCTCGACAAGGCCGTGCGCTTCCTGAACAAGGGCCTGGAAGTCAACCCGAAGGCCGGCATGCTCTACATCGCCCTCGGCTCGATCTACAAACTCAAGCGCTCCCTCGCCGAAGGCGATCGCGCCGTCGCCGATGCCGCGCTGAAGGCCGAACGCGACCTCTACCTAAGCGGTCTCGACACCATCGCCCGCGGCGAAAACCTCCTGCGCGACTGGCGCAACAACCAGGCCCGCGTCCTCTTCATTCAGGAACTCTTCATGCAGGACCTCTCCGAGGCCCGCCAGCAAACCGACAGCCAGAAGCGCAGCGCGCAGCTCGCCGATTCCGAAAAGTGGATCGTCCAGCTCAAGGGCGAGCGCAACGAGGAAAGTCCCGAAGTCAAATTCCTCCAGGCCCATCTGCTCTACGCCCGCGGCGATCTGGTCGGCGCCACCTCCGAGGCCGAAACCGCCATGCGACTCGCCGGATCGCGCGCCGGCGCACCCATGCAGCGCCTGCTCACCGACCTCTACATAAAGCAGGGCCAGTGGGGCGCCGCCGAAAGCACCCTCAAGAGCCTCCTTGCATCCGCCCCGGCCGAAGAGCCGCTCTACGTCGCCATGGGCCAGGTCCTCCTCGAACAGCAGAAGCCCAACGAGGCCCTTCGATACCTTCGCCTCTCCGACGATCTCTCCGAACTTCGCCTCATCAAGCCCGAAGTCGCCGCGAAAATGCGCGACTCCCTCCTCAATCGCAACGAGACCGCCATCTCCCTCCAGATTGAGGCCTATCGCCAGAACAACCAGCACGACTTCATCAACGCCCTCGTCGAAAAACTCAACAAGGGCACACCCGAGGACGCCCTGCGAAAGGCAAACGTCCTCGTCTGGCAGGAGCAGTTCGGCGAAGCCGAAAAGATGATCCGCGACGTCCTCGCGTCCGATCCCCGCAGCCTTCCCGCCATCCGCTCCCTCATCTTCTGCCTTCAGAAGGCCGATCGCGTCCCCGAGGCCCGCCAGTTCGTCGACGGTCTGCTCAGGGATGATCCGGACAACCGCCTCTACAAGCAGTTCGCCCTCATGCTGCTCGACGAGGGCGACATGCAGCAGCGCGACGAACGCGTGCTCGAGTTTATCAAGGAAGAACCCGACGAATTGACGCGCTACGTTTCCCTCGCCGGCTACTACGATGCCAGGGGCGATCTCGAAAAGGTGCGCGAATACCTCGACATGGCCGAACGCGTCTCCCCCGATAGCGATGTTGTTGTCGAGAACCAGCTCAGCCTCTCCCTGCGCCTCAAGGACTGGCAGCGCGCCGAGACCTACGTGCTGCGCCACGGCGAACTCAACATCGACGGCTCCCGCGGCAAGATGGCCCAGGGCCGCCTCGCCCTCGTCAAGGCCGAACACCTGCGCAGCGAAAACCGCGACCAGGAGGCCGACGATCTGGTCAACCAGGCCATCGACGTCATGAAGCTCGGTCTCGAGGCCTACCCCAACAACTCGCGCGGCTGGACCTTCCTGGCCCAGGCCTACCTCACGGTCAAGCGCATGAGTGACGCGCGGGAGACACTCCGTCGTGCCCTCCAGATCGATCCCACCAATGCCCATGCCCATCGCGCCATGGCCGGCCTCGCCCTCGAAAGCGGCGAGGAGGATCTGGCCATGACCCACCTGGCCGCCGCCGAAAAGGACCTGCCGCAGGATGCCTGGATCAAGAGCCAGTTGCAGCGCATGCGCGAACGCGACGATCCCGCAAAGGGCATCGAGTCCCGCGAGAAACGCCGCGCCGAAGAACCCGAGGATATCGAAAACCTCGTCCTCCTCGCCCGGCTCTACGCCGACGCAAAGATCAAGCGCTATTCCGATGCCGAGAGTGCCTATCGCGAGGCACTGCGCCTTTCCGGCAATGAACTCGCGCTGGCCCGCGAATTCACCCAGTTCCTCGGCTCGCCCGAAGTCAATCGCGCCCCCGAGGCCGATCGCCTCCTCCAGGACATGCTCGTCGCCGAAGACGATCTCCCGAAGAAGGCGCTCATCGCCGCCTCCCTCGGCCAGTTCTACGAACAGCAGAATGTCCTCGCCACCGCCGACCGCCACTATGCCATGGCCGTCAGCTTTGATGCCTCAAAGGACATCCTCACTCTCGCCGCCGAATTCTTCACCCGCACCCGCCGCTACGAAAAAGCCATCGACATGTTCAAGCGCGTCGAGGAGATCGCCGCCAGCGACAATAGAACCCTCCAGCAGGCGCGATCGCGCATCATCGCCGTCATGCTCGCCAGCGGTCGCCTCGACGAAGCACGAGGCCGCCTCGATCAGTTCCTCGAACTCTACGGCGATGATCCGCAGGGCCTCATCTTCGAAGGCGCCTATCACCGCATCGGCGGCGACATCGACAAGGCCGAGCAGGCGTTCAACGCACGCCTCGTCAAGGAACCGGAAAACGCCGTCGCCCTCTGGCAGCGCGGTCAGGTCTACATGCTCCGCGGCCGCTGGCTCCAGGCCATCGAAGACCTCAAGAAGGCGCGCAACATCATGCCCGATGCCTTCGATTACCAGCACCGCATCGCCCTGGCCGATGCCATGATCGAGGCCGGCAGGCACGAGGACGCCCTCAGCGAACTGCGCATGATCCTCGACGAACGTCCCGAACAGCATGCCGTGGCCGAGGCCATGATCAGCGCCTGCACCCGCGCCGCACGCTACGGCGATGCCGAGGCACTCATCTACCAGTACATGCGCCGCAATCCCCGCGATTACCGCTGGCCCATGCTGCTCGGAAATCTCGGCAAGCTCGTGAACGACAGCACAAAGGCCATCACCGGATACGAACAGGCCGCCCAGTTGGGCCAGTTCCAGCCCAGCCTGCTGACCGAGCTCTTCCTCGAATACAAAAAGGCCAATCTTCCTCAGAAAATCATCCAGTGTGCCTCTGAGCAGCTATCGCCTGCCGTTCTTAAGCGCGCGCCGATTGCGCTCTCCTCGCTCGCCTGGGCATACCATGTCGGCGGCGATAAAGATCGCGCCTACGGTGCCTTCAATGCTGCGCTCCAGGCCGCCGGGGAAAACTTCACCGCCTATACCCGCGTCATCGCAGAAATGGTGCAGACCGTCGGCGCGCAGGACGCCCTGACCTATGCCAGGGCTCAGTCAGAAGCCGATCCCGAAAATCTCGACAAAATGCGGGCCCTGGTCCATTTGCTCAAGATGAACGACCGCACCGACGAGTCCCTCGCGACTTGCGACAGGATGGGTTCCCTCGCCACTCGCGACGCCGACATCATCTTCGTCAATCTCGCCAGGGGAATGCTGCTCAACTCCGTCGGCCGCTACGACGAAGCCCGCGAAGCCTACGAGAAGGCACTGAAGGTCGATCCCAATCAACCGATGGTGCTCAACAACCTTGCCTACCTCCTCGGCGAACAACTGCGACGTCCCGCCGAGGCCATCCCCTATTCGCGACAGGCCGTTCGCCTGGTCTCGGACAATCCAGACTTTCTCGACACCCTGGGATGGCTCCTCTACCAGAACAAGCAGCTCGGCGAGGCCCGCGGCATGCTCCTGCGCGCCCTCGATCACGACCGCCACAACGTCGCCGCCCTGTATCACCTGGGCATCATCTACAAGGAGTCGAGGAACGCCGAAGACGCCAGGCTCCGCCTCGAACAGGCCCATGAGCGCGCCATCAAGACAAAAGACCCGAATCAACTGTTGCCGAAGATAGAGCAGGCATTGAAGGAACTGAACGAAGCCGGAGGGGAATAGCATCGCGCCGACGCCGCCGCCACGCGGCCCTTGCCGCGTCATTCGTCCGGCACTTTTTGCGCCTCTCGCGATGCGGATCTGGAGTTGAACATCATGACCACGTTGACAGCCGCGAATCCGACCATGGGCGGTGCCTATCTGCCCGTTCCTTCTGCCGGCGCACACATGGGCCACGCCCCCGCCCTCACCGGCGCGGACGTCATGCGAATCCTGCGCCAGAGGCTCGTCCTCATCCTCTTCATGTGGATCCTCCTCGGCGGGGCCGCCGTCGGTGGCATCGTCTTCTGGTACATCAAGTATCCCACCTACTCCACCTGGTCGGATATCCGCGTCACCTCGCTCGATCCCATCAACCCCGCAGATCCCCTCGACAAGGAGCATCAGCCCCAGGGCGAGATCGAACGCGAACTCCAGAATCAGACCTTCCGCATCCAGACCACCGAGGTCCTCAGCGAAGCGTTGAAGGAACCCGCCGTCCGCAATACGGACTGGTTCAAGGAAGCCCAGGTCGACGCCAAGCGCTACAACGAACGAATGGAGGACCTGCTCCTCGACATCCTCGCCGTCGCGCCCCTCCGCGATACCAACCTCATCCGCGTCACTGGCAACTGGCGAAAGCCCGAGGAAATCAGGACCATCGTCGACACCGTCGTCAACAAGTACCGCGCCCAGGTCGATCGCGACAAGGAGCTGACGCTCGGCGCCCAGAAGAGCCGCCTCCTCGACGAAGTCAGCCGCGCACAGCGCAACTTCGAAGACAAGAAAAAGGAAATCGAACAGTTCCGCATGTCCAACGAATTCTCCGATTCTCTGCTCGACCAGGGCAAGGAGGAACTGCTTCTCGTCTCCTCGCTGATCAAGCAGTTGCAGATCGACCTCCAGGGCCGCAAGTCGCTTTGGGATGCCCTGAAGGACCGCGATCCAAAAACCCTCGGCATCTCCACCGAGTTGCAGGCCATCCTGAACACCGATCCAGTCATCGTTCAGGCACGCCAGAATCTCTCCTTTGCCGAGCAGAGCCTCATGCAGGCCAGAAGCCAGTACCTCGACAACCACCGCACCGTCAAACAGGTGCAGGCAGCATACGACGCCGCTGCCGCCAAGCTCACCGAGGAAATGGCCGTCCGCGTCGTTCAGTACAACACCCAGCAGGTCGAATTCGCCCGGCAGGGCTACCTCGAGCTCCAGGACCAGTTGCTCAAGCTCATGAACGAGCAGAATCGGACCCAGGCCCAGCAGCAGGATCGCGAAAAGAAGAAGGCCAAGTACGAAGACCTCATCATGGAGCAGGAAATGCTCCGCATGAATTTGCAGGAGCTACAGCAGAAACAGGCCGATCTCGACATCATCTACCGCCAGGACCAGAAGGTGCAGATCGACGTCGTGTCCCGCGCCTTCAAGCCCGAGAACATCGCCAGCCCGCAACTGCTCACCTTCATCCCGCTCGGCGCATTTGCCGCCCTGGCGCTCAGCGTGGGCTTTGCCCTCCTCCTCGAAATCTCCGACAAGTCCGTCCGCACACCGCGCGACGTCATGCGAACTCAGCTTCCCGTCCTCGGCACCATTCCCACGACCGATGACGACGAAGTCGATATCGAGCACGTCGAAACCGCCTGCCTCGAAGCGCCGCACTCCGTCGTCGCCGAGGCCTTCCGAAACCTCCGTGCAAACCTGTTCTTCAGCGCTCCGGCCGAACAGCAGGGCGTCATCCTCGTCACCAGCCCCAGCGGCGGTAATGGCAAAACCACCATCGCCACCAACCTGGCGATCTCCATCGCCCTCAGCGGTCGCCGCGTCCTGCTTATCGACGCCAACTTCCGTCGCTCCGCCATCCCGCGCATCTTCCCCAACACCCGCGTCGAGGGCCTCAGCAACATCCTCATCGGACAGGGCTTCCTCAAGGACTACGTCAGCGAGACCTCCGTCCCCGGCCTCGATGTGCTCAGCGCCGGCCCCATTCCGCCCAACCCCGCCGAACTCCTCGGCAGCAGCTATCTACGCGACGTCGTTGTCGACGCCCGCTCGCGCTACGACCAGGTCATCTTCGACGGACCACCCGTCCTGCTCGTCAGCGATGCCATGGTCCTCGCCGGCGCCGTCGATGGCTGCCTCCTCGTCTGCCAGTATCGCAAGACCTCGCGCGGCGCCCTCCAGCGCTCCCAGACAAACCTCGAAGCCATCGGCGCACGCATCTTCGGCGCCGTCCTCAACGAAGTGCAGACCCGCGCCGGCGGCTACTTCCGCAAGGTCTATCGCGAGTTCTACGACTACCAGGACACCGAGGACGAAGCCGGTCGACCCCGTCTCCAGCTCGATGTGTCCACCTCAGCCAGCCTGGCCCAGGAAGCCTCGCGAGCGCCGTTCGGCTCGCGGATGGACGAAGCCCCCAGCCGCGACTCCGACGACGTGATTGTCTTCGATCAGGAAGAACGCGCTACTGAGGGCTTTGCCGAACCCCAGGCCGCCGAGGCCAGCGTTGCCGCGCACGCCGGCAAGCTCGACGACTTCAACCTCGGCGATCTGGGCCTCCAGCAGCCCCTGCCCGATATTGACCGCATCGAAATCCCGCAGGACGACGATCTGGTCACCCCGCGCGACGACTTCTCCGCCGCCGGAGATTCGTCCATACTGGCCGATCCGCTCGACCCCGACGACTTCAAGATTGATGACGACTTCGATCTCGGCGATGATCTGGGAGATTCCGAAACAGGCGACGGCGGGCGCCGGCATTGATGACTGGTCGTGTTCCGCCCGCCGCCCAGCGCGAGGCGGAACCGATCGTGCGCACCCCGGAGGCACATGCCCGAGAGTTCATCGCCGAACAGGCCGACGCATTGCGCGCCGCACGCGAGCTCGTCGGACCCTCCTTCGGCAGGGCGGTTGAGTTCATCCTCGCCGCCCGCTCCCCGATGATCGTCACCGGCATCGGCAAGAGCGGTCTCATCGCCCGCAAAATTGCCGCCACCCTGGCCAGCACCGGCTCCCCGGCGATGTTCATGCACCCCGTCGAGGGCGTCCACGGCGATCTCGGCGCCGTCAGCCCCGGTGCCGTCCTCCTGGCTCTGTCCAAGAGCGGCTACTCCGAGGAAGTCGTCAAGTTTGTTCAGCACTTCCGCCGCGTCAGCGATGCCGGTCGCGTCATCGCCATATGCGAATCCCTCCAGTCCCCGCTTGCGGAGCTGGCCGACGCCGTTCTCCAGTTGCCCGACCTGCCCGAGGCCGGTCCCCTCCGCCTCGCGCCCACCACCAGCACGCTCCTTTCCCTCGCCCTTGGCGATGCCCTCGCCATGGTCCTCCTCGAACGCCGAGGCTTCTCCGAGTCCGACTTCGGCCGCTTCCATCCCGAAGGAAGCCTCGGTCGCCGCCTCCTCCTTCGCGCCGCCGATCTCATGCACGCCGGCCCCGAGATGCCCGTCGTCTGCGGCAGCGCACCCGTCCCCGAACTCCTCCTCACCGCCACCAACAAGCATCTCGGCATGGCATGCATCGTGCATGACGACTCGCGTCTGGTCGGCGTCTTTACCGATGGAGACTTAAGGCGCCTCCTGACGCGCTGCCAGAACCCCATGACCCTCACCGCCTTCGAGGCTTGGCGGCAGAGCCGCCGATCGCCCGACGAGCCGCCGGTCAAGTGCTCCACCATTCCGCCATCGACGCTCGCCGTCGAATGCCTGCGGATCATGCGCGAGAGTCAGATCACGGTCCTGGTCGTCTCGAACGATGGAGATCGCCCCGACGGAATCCTCCGCCTGCAGGACCTCGTCCGCGCAGGCATCGGATAGCCGATAGATCAACATGGCCCCGCGTTTGCCCCGGTGAAACGCCGGATGGCTCGCCGCCGCGCCGTTCACGCGCCGCGCCCGTGGCTTCGGTTGGTCGAACGAGAATAGGAAATGCAGTTTCGAAACGCCACCCAGTTGGATTCTGAGCGCCTCGCCGCCATGATGCTCGACGGCATCGATGGCTGGCCCTCCGAGGGCTTCAGCGTCGCCGTGCGCTACAGCCGCGGCTCCGACTTCTCCGGCACCTGCTACTACGCCACCAGCCGCATCTTCGTCAACCTGGGCCGCCACAATCGCTATCCATACCGCCTGCTCACCAACATCGCCCGGCCCCGGTCCAGCCGCACCCACTGGTGGCGCGAGTTATATTCGATGCAAGTGGCCGATCCTTATCAGCTCGTCCTCTTCGTCTTCCTTCACGAGTATTACCACTGGCTCGTCCAGCAGGCCCGCCGCAACGTCCGCCAGAAGGAGGGTCGTTGCGACCGCTTCGCCGCCCGCGTGCTCGTCGATCGCTACGGCATCGTCGTGCGCGACGCGTGCGGTCAGTCGGTCCCGCGCCACCTGTGGGACTTTCAGGATCTCGACGGCTTCGTCGCCGCTGCCCGGCAAACCGTGCGGGCTGCCCGCCGGCCGCTCGCTCCCCGCACCATCCCGCCCGCTGCCATGCCCGGCCCCATCCCCGGCGCCGTTCAAGGACTGCTCTTCCCGCTCGCCTGAGGCAACTCTCCCGCCAGCCGCGACATTTTCCGCAGTTTTCCCGCGATCAAGTTGACCGCGCGTCTCGTATAGACCTATAATGATGCGTGGCGTCACCGCACAGCACGACGTTTTCAATAGCGACGCAAATTCTGAGTTAGCGCTCACCAGCCGATGCACAACCATCGGCCGATTTTGCGCCGCAACCTGAAAACGCCCGGCTGCTGATGCAGCGCCGCCATATTCTTGTCTTCCACTCGCTGCGGCACCCTCTGACCGCGCCAACTTCCAGGGGTGCCGCACGCCTTTTTTACACACGTCGTACTGGGATGAGCGCCCCGAAACGCCCACGCTGATTACCGTACGCCGTCCTCGCACCCTCGTATTAACCGTTGAAAATTGCCCGGCCTTTTTTTGCGCGCAGCTTTGCAAACAATCCGGTCCCGGAAGGGGCCATTGAGAGTAGCCCGCCGATTCAACGCTGGGTACTTCCGTCGCGCACGAATGGGAGTCCCGGAGGGACTATAGAAAATAGCCCCGCGTTCATGGCTGAATACATCGTCGCGCAGAATGCAAGTCCCGTAGGGACTATTGAGAATAGCCCAGCGTTTCAACGCTGGGTACCTCGTCGCGCACGAATGGGAGTCCCGGAGGGACTATAGAAAATAGCCCCGCGTTCATGGCTGAATACATCGTCGCGCAGAATGCAAGTCCCGTAGGGACTATTGAGAATAGCCCAGCGTTTCAACGCTGGGTACCTCGTCACGCACGATGGGAGTCCCGTAGGGACTATTGAGAATAGCCCAGCGTTTCAACGCTGGGTACCTCGTC
>CAYOZN010000027.1:0-11506 GCA_964408455.1 uncultured Planctomycetaceae bacterium | reverse complement strand
CCGTAGGGACTATTGAGAATAGCCCAGCGTTTCAACGCTGGGTACCTCGTCGCGCGCAAACCTAAGTCCCGTAGGGACGGCTGAACTACCGCGCGCCCATCTCCCGCGCCCATCTCCCGCGCCAATCTCCCGCGCCATAACCACTCTTCGTGCTATCGTTCCCGCAAATGCTTCATCGCCGCCTCGAGCGCCGAATCGCTCGTGCCAAGAATGTCCCCGATTTCCCGCTCCACCACCACATCCGGCTCGACCCCGCGCCCGTCGTACAGCCGCCCGTCCGGCCGGAACGACGCCATGCTCGACATCAGCACCTCCAGCCGGCTCTCCGAAAGCGTCACACGCGCGGCACGCCCGCTCCCGCCGCCGCTCGCCCGGCCGATCAGCGTCACCCGCGGCAGTCCCTTCATCGCCCCCAAAAAGATATCCGCCGCGCTGAAGCACCCCTCGTCCATCAGCACCGCCACCCGCCCGCGATAGACCGGCGTCGCGCCCCTCCCCGGTCCCAGCACCATGTAATGCCACTCGCTGAACTGGTCCGCCGGCGGCGTCCACTCCGGCTCGAATCCCGACGCAAACTTTTCAATTGCCGCCCGCTCCTCAGCCTTCCATCGCTTCGAACGCAGCGGAAACAGCGACCGATTCTCCAGGTATCCTTCTTTCCGCCCGCGCTCCTCCCCCGGTCGCAGCCGATATTTTGCAACGTTCACCACCCGCGGCCCCTCCGTGCCGTCGCACAGCATGGGATAGAGCGTCCGCAGCGCGTCTCGACTCCCGCCCGGATTGCCGCGCACATCGATCACCAGCCCGGGCGCATTCGCAAATGTCTGCATCGCCGTCGTCAGCCTGTCCAGAAACGCGGGCTCGTCTGACATCTCCGCAATGCGCAGATAGCCGATGCCCCCCGGCAGCGCCTTCCCCTCCGTCGGGCCCTGTCGCTGCACGATCTGCGGCGGACGCCCGGCAACCGCCAGCGTGCGAATCATTTTGTCCTCGCCCGACGCGTCGCGCAGCTCGATCGCGATCGACTCGCTGGCATCCAGCCGCAGCGCCTGCCGAACGAACGTCGCCCAGTGGGCCATTTCGATGGCATTGCGCCGCGAAAACTGTGCCGAGCCCTCCGCCGACATCGCCGACGCCGCCTTCAACCAGTCCTCACCCGCCACGCCGTCAATAGACGCCAGGTACGGCCGCTTTTCATCGACCAGCCCCGATCGGTCATCCTTCAGTACGATAAGCCGCCCATCCACGTCCTCCAGCACCACCGGCAGATACCCGCCCGGCAGGTATTCATACTTTCCCCGCACCCGTGTGTGGCCGTCGCCGAAGCGATTGATCGCCTCTGCCAGCCCGATGGCAAACGCCCGCCGCGTGACGCCGCCGCGGCACTGCTCCTCGATCTCCTCGAGCGCCTTGCGCCAGTCGTAGCCGCGCGACTCCGCCAGCGGCAGGTACGAGTATCGCTGTTCCAGCGCCTCCCGAAGTTCTCGCAGATCCCGCTCGATCTGCTCGCCGCTCAATCGAGCATCCCAGCCGCCTCCCGCCGGGCCCTGCCGTTCCTCCGCCTTCCGGCGCTGCGCCAATAGCGCCTGCCGATTCGTGTGTGTCATCTTCACGGCATCAAAATGCACCGCCTTCCCCGTCTTCAACTTGATCAGGTCCAGCGACACCCGCTCCCCCGGCGCCTTGCCCATCTCCGTCATCAGCTGCACCAGGTCCTCCGCGAAGCGCCGCTGCCACTTGCGCCCGTGTGCCTGCTTCGCATGCGCCAGAATCTCCTCCACCGCCACGCCGTCGATCGCCACCACGCGATACCACGTCCCCCGCAGCCGCGCCTCGGGCACCTCGCCCTTCCAGCGCAGCCCGGTAAATGGCGACAGCCTGGCATAGTCGTCCGCCCGCGACAGACCATTCATCGCCAGCACCGCCGCCCAACCCGCCGCCAGCACCCGCAACGTCCGCCCGTTTCGTCCTTGCATCGGCTCGCCTCCATCAAGGGCTGATCTTTGCGCATCCTGTAACACCGACACTGTGGCCAGTGCGCTTTGACCCGCTTACCGTGTCACAAACGCGATGGCACAGCCTGGGGCACAGCACCGTGCCAGAAATCTTGTGGCACAGGCCTCACGCCCGTGACGCTATCAGGATAATCTGACCGTACCCCCATGATCGAGATTCGACCGGTACAGTCCACGCACGAATTGCCCAAGGCCGCGGCATTATTCCGCGAATACGCCGATTCTCTCGGCTTCGACCTGGCCTTTCAGAACTTCGAACGAGAGCTTGAAACGCTGCCCGGCGCCTACGGCCCGCCCGCCGGCGCAATTCTGCTGGCCTGGGACGGGCCACGCCCCGCAGGTTGCGTGGCCATGCGCCCGCACGACAGTTTGACCTGCGAAATGAAACGCTTCTTCGTCCGCCCAGCGCACCGCGGCCGCGGCATCGGCCGCATGCTCGCGACAGGGCTCATCGACGCCGCCCGCCGCACCGGCTACACCCGAATGCTGCTGGACACCGTGCCGCAGATGTCCGCCGCCATCGCGCTTTACGAATCACTCGGCTTTCGCGAAGTGCCGCCCTACGTCTTCAACCCGCTGCCCGGCGCCAGGTTCTTCGAGCTGATGTTGAATACATGAGAAGTGCTGGGAAAGGATGCCATGCCTGAGCGAAACGCAGGTATGCCGGGGCTTCATTCCCACAAGCGTGTCGCTCGCCATGCCTCGCCCGGCATGCCGGTGCTGCGCTTCAGCTTGGCACCCCACCGCGGCCACATTGGCGTCTGCGGATCGTGAGCAGACCAACGCCGGGGCGGTGAAGATTCTCGACAGGCCCTTCGCCGTCCCCGGCTCACGCCAGATTCATTGTCATCAGGAACTCGGCGTTCGACTTCACCCGCCCCAGCCGACTGGTGAGCAGGCTCATCGCCTCCACCGGGTTCATGTCCACCAGGACGCGCCGCAGCTTGTACGTCAGTTGCAACTCGTTCGGATCGAGCAGCAGCTCTTCCTTGCGCGTGCCCGACGCCGCGATGTCGATCGCCGGCCAGACGCGCTTGTCCACCAGCCGCCGGTCCAGGTGCAGTTCGCTGTTGCCGGTGCCCTTGAACTCTTCAAAGATCACTTCGTCCATCTTCGAGCCCGTGTCTACCAGGGCCGTCCCGATGATCGTCAGGCTCCCGCCCTCTTCCATGTTACGGGCCGCGCCGAAGAACCGCTTCGGCTTCTGAAGCGCGTTCGCATCCACACCGCCGGTCAGGATCTTGCCCGAGTGCGGCACCTCCGTGTTGTAGGCGCGGGCCAGGCGCGTGATCGAATCCAGCAGAATCACCACCTCCCGGCCGAATTCCACCAGCCGCTTGGCCTTCTCGATCACCATCTCGGCCACCTGCACGTGCCGGCTCGCCGGCTCGTCGAAGGTGCTGCTGATGACCTCGGCCTTGGTGTGACGCTGCATTTCCGTCACTTCCTCCGGTCGCTCGTCGATCAGCAGAATGATCACGTATGCATCCGGATGGTTATGTGTGATCGCGTTCGCCATCTTCTGCAACAGCACCGTCTTGCCCGTCCGCGGCGGCGCCACGATCAGCATGCGCTGGCCGAAGCCGATCGGCGTGACCAGATCGATCACCCGCATGTTGATCTCGTCCGACGTCGTCTCCATGATGATGCGCCGCGTCGGATGGTGCGGCGTCATATCTTCGAACGCCGTCTTCTCCGTCACCTTGTCCGGCTCTTCGAAGCAGATCGCCTCGACGCGCAGAAGCGCGAAGTACTTCTCGCTCTCCTTCGGCGGCCGGATCTGCCCGGCGATGATGTGACCGCTCCGCAGACCGAAGCGGCGGATCTGCGACGGGCTGATGTAGATGTCGTCCGGGCAGGGGATGTAGTTGTACTCGGGGCTCCGCAGAAAACCGAAGCCGTCCGGCAGGATCTCCAGCACCCCTTCGCCGTACATCAGGCCGGCGCCGTGCTGCTTGTTGATGTGCTCCTTGAGAATCTTGAAGATCAAGTCCTGCTTCTTCAGAAGCGCATAATCCGTAATGCCTTCGCTCTTCGCCAGATCGTGCAGCTCCGGAATGCTCATCCGCTGAAGGTGCGTGATGACCAGATCGCCGCGCTTCACCTTCTCGTAGCGCTCGTGTGTCGCCGGATCGATCGGCCCGGCGCCCTCGCCGCCGTTCTCCTCCTCGGCCACCGCCGTGCCTGCCCGTGCCGCTGCACGCGAGGCCGCGGCCTCCTCGTCGATGCCGTCGGCAAACCCGGCTGCATTCACCCCCGGATGCGGCGCCTCAGCCTCGAAACGCTCGCGCTCGCGCTCCGGCGCTGAATGACTCCGCTGACGCGGGCCCCCGTTGTTGTCGCGTCGCATCATCTTGCGTCTGGGCTTCGGGCCGCCTTGGGACTTGGCCATGAACGTGCGCCTCCGTTGCTGTCTTCTCGTCAATCAATCGAGAGTCTTAAGGTCCTTGGGTGTTCTGAAAATACGGTCGCTGTCAGTCGCGTGTGGATTTCGGGGATTCTTTCGTGATGCGCAAAGGTGATGAGAACTGCCGGATTCTGTTGGATGACCGGGACTCGCGATCCGTCCCGCTTAGCTCGCGCCGAACTCCGAAATGATTTGCCGGTAAATCTTTTCGACTTGCTTGCGCAGATCGGCGAGGCTGGAGTTGTTCTCGCAGATATAATCGGCCCTCGCGCGTTTCATGTCCAGAGGTTGCTGCGATTTTTCGCGCCGGGCCAGCTCCTCCGCCGGCCATTGACGCAGTTTCTCGGACCTCTCCCTTCTTATTACGGGCGTCGCCTCCACAAAGATCACCACGTCGCACAACAGATCCAGGTCCGTCTCGTACAGAAGCGGACTGTCGATCACGATCATTCGAAAACGCGGCTCCCGGTCCATCGTCGACATCAGGTCCGTCCGACGGACCGCGATCCGGGGATGCAGCAGCGACTCCAGCCGCTGACGCTGTGACGGATCACCAAAGACGATCGACGCCACTCGCTTGCGGTCAACCAGTCCATCCCCACCGATGACCGACGGACCCCACCATGACGCGAGCTGCTTTTTCACGTCGGTTGCGTTGATTTCCTCGTGGCTCAACTGGTCCGACGAGATGACGCCGGCCCCAAGCTCACCCAGAATTCGCGCAACCGAACTCTTGCCCGAGCCGACGCCGCCCGCCAGGCCCACCACAGGCTTCTGGTACCGAGCTGTCCGGTCGCCGTCCGTGCTCGCGTCTCCATCTCAGGCCTCAACGCCCGTTCTCGAACGTCAAGCCTCAAAAAACGTCCGCCACGCTTCGCTGAACCGTTGGCGATAAGGTGGTGGAGAAAATAAGCCGGGCGACCAGATGATGACCCGGTATCGCGAGCCCGTAGCGACTGCCCGAAAGTCAGGCGGTCAAAAATCGCTCGCAGTAACCGGCGGAACCCCAGGGCCTATGCGACGGATTCTATACCATCCCGCGGTGCTTGTCATCCCCCGTCCTACTGAAAACACCGCCGGCATTTTTCCTAAGCCTTCTGCCTATCGTGCTTTGCGCCCCCGCCGCACCGTGCCTTAGAAGGCCCGCCCCGAGTCGATCAGCACGTTGATCGGCCCATCATTGACCGACGTCACCAGCATCATCTCCCGAAAACGCCCCGTCTCCACACGCACCCCCAGCGTTCGCAGCCTCATGCACACCTGCTCGAACAATTCGAGCGCCCGCTCCGGCGAAGCCGCCCCCGTGTAGTCCGGTCGGCGGCCCTTGCGCGCATCGCCCAATAGCGAAAAGTTGCTGATCACAAGTGCCGCGCCGCTCGCCTCGATCACATCCCGGTTCATTCGGCCGTCCGCATCTGGGAAAATCCGCAGATGCCGGATCTTGTGCGCCACGTATTCGACGTCTGCCTCGCCGTCTTCCCGCGCGATGCCGACGTACACCAGCAGCCCGGCATCAATCCGGCCGGCCACATCCTCCCCGACGCGCACCGATGCGCTTTCCACTCTCTGGATGACCGCTCGCATGAATTCGAATTCGTCCCCGTCCGGCCGCTACATCCGTGTCATCGTCGTCGCGCCCACCACCAGCAGCACGCCACCCAGTACGAGAAACGCCCGTCGATGCTCCCGCAATCCCGCCAGCAGATACAGCGCAACCAGGATGCCCAGCGTCGCAGGCTGAACCCACGACGATGGCGGACGCACCGACGGCAGAAGCCCGGTGATCGCCACCGCCGGCAGCACCAGCAGCGCAAGAAACCACAGCGGCGCCGCAAAGGCGCGGCCGGCCCCGTTTTCCCGGGCCGAACGCGTCTCCAGCGTCTCCGCCGCCAGCAGCAGCGGCAGCGCCAGCCCCGCCATCACCACCCCGTAATGCTGGATCAGCCATCCCCGCTCGCTCGACACCGGCAGCCGGCTGAACACGAAGCACATCCCCGCGATCGCGAAGCCCGTCGCCAGCGCCGCATGCGGAATCGAGTTCCGCCGCCGCGCGATCCGCACCGATTGAAGCAGCAGCAGGGCGATCGTCAGGCTCCCGATGCAGATCCGCAGCAGGCTGTCGTCCCGGTTCGTCGCCAGTGTCGCGCTCGGCCAGCGCGTCATCTGAAATGCAATCAGCACCGCGATCGCCGACAGAAGAAAGGCCGTGCGCTGTGCGAACGGGATCATCCTGCCCGTTGTCGTCCACGCCTCGCCGTCCAACAGCTGCTGCCGCCAGAAACCCGCGAGCCACGACCACAGGGCGATCGTTACCCACAGTGCCACAAGCACGGCATTAAACACCACCGGCATCCGGTCGACGTACTCGACGTAAACATCGGGGCTGTAAAACGGCGCCGCCACCGCGCAAGCGAAGCTCACCATCCCCAGCGTGAACAGCGCCAGCCCCAGTCCCGCCGTGTTCTCGCTCCATCGCCGGTACGTCATGTACAGGCACGTATATCCCGCCGCCAGCGTCGCCACGAAATTCGCCGCCGGTAACTGCCAGCCCGGTCGCCCACCGCGCACCAGTTGGTACACCCCGATCACCAGGATCGCCGCCGCATAGATCGCCTCCAGCTGCACGTATCCCGGCCATCTCGAATAGGGCAGCAGCAGATCGTCCAGCCGGTTCGGCCACGCCAGCGCACGCCGCCGCCGATACCGCCAGTCCTGCACCAGCGCCGCCGTCGCCAGAACCAGCGTCAACGCAAACTGAAGCTGGAATGTCCACGTCCACCATCCCGGCTGAAGCGGCAGCCGGATGCGCTCCGGAACGTCGCTCGAAATCGACGCCGACGGAATCATCAGGCTCGTCCACCACGCCGCCAGCCCCGCCACCCCCAGAAGCTTGACCGCCGCGTGTGGCGCCGCGCCGCCACGCATCCCCGCCAGCACCGACACCGCCAGCAGCAGCAGAACGACCAGCCCGACCGCTGGCACCCCATCGTTCGGCGCGTGCGCTTCCGTCAGGCGAGTCATCGTCGCGAATACCAGAATGTATAGCAGTATCGCCCCCGCGCAGGCGAACATCAGCAGCGACCACACGCGAAGCGCGTCCGTTGTCGACCCGCGCATCGGGGCCGTTTCGTCCCTGTTCGCCAGAAGTGTCGCCGCCCCGGCCCACACCACGCTGAACGCCGCCGCAATCATTGCATATCGATAAAGCACGGCCTCCGGCGGCCAGTCCATCTCCCGCCAGATGATCGATACCGACAGCGTCATGCCCACCGCCATCAGCGACGGGCCCATCCCCCGCGGCAACCGCCGGCCCAGCAGTTGGGACGCAAACCCCGCGGCCGCCAGCACGCCGGCGGCGCCATAGGCGAACTCCCCGCTCAGCGCCGACAGGATGGGAGGGCTTTCAAGCATGAAGTCATCTATTGTGAATGACCGGCCCCTCCGAGTCGAGCACAAGGGCGCGCTCGTCGCAGCGCGATGGCCGTCAACGTCAGCGGTGGGGGGTTTCCGTCAGGAATTGGCGTGTGGCGCCGGCGTGGGCAGCGGCGTGGGGCACCGGCGTCCCGCCGGTGGGCCATCAAGGCTCCTCTGCCAGTACCACGTTGTTGTACGTCAGCAGGGTGCCCTTGGCTCGCTCCACGTCCGCAAGGCCGATGTTGTACTGAACCGCCGCCTGCAGCAGCGCCCGCCGCGCATTGCTCAGATTCGTCTGCGCATTCAGCACCGCGTCCAGTTCTGCCGGGCTCTTGGTCTCCTGCCGTTCCTGGATCGAGCGCAGGTTTTCCGCCGCTGCGATCATCCCCTGGTAGCTTGGCAGGATCTGCTCATAGTTGGAGTCGAGATTCCGCAGCGCCGTCCGCACGTCCTGAATGATATTGTCCAGCGCCTGCTTGTATTGCAGCACCGCCTGCGACTGCTGAAACGTCGCAATGCGAATGCCCGCTCGTTCCAGCCGCTCCCCGATCGTCCACGCAAACTCCATCCCGATGAACTGATCGATGAAGTTGCCCGTCGTCATCTGGTCGAACGCCTTGTCCGCGTTGTCGCCCAGTCCGTTCAGCGTCATGCGGTAGATCACATCCAGCGTCGGCAGCGCCTGGTTCTTCGCGATCCCCAGCTGTATTCGCGCAACATCCACCGCCAGTCGCGCCTGCGCGATCTCCGGGCGATACTCCAGCGCCGTCTGCACCGCCTCATAACGATCCCGCACGATCTCCACCAGCGACGGCCCATCGACCGGAATGATCTCCAGGTCCGCCGACAGCGGCAGTTGCGGATCGTTGATCAGGTTCAGCAGCACGTCTTCGGCGTTGCGCACCCGGTTCTTCACGTCGATGAACGCGAATTCCTGCTGCTTCACGTTCGCCTCGGCCCGGTACAGCAGCGTCCGGTACACGTCGAACACGATTCGCGCCTCGATCTGCTCGTACGTCACCCGCGCCTGGGCCAGCAGCTCCGCCGTGATCACCACGTCCCGCCGCAGCGCCACCAGTTGCCAGTACGCCTGCTCCGTCTGAAACAGGATGTCGATCACCCGCGCCCGGAACGCCTCCTCGTTGATCTCCCGCTCCAGCTTGCGGATGTTGATCTGCGCACGGTTGAAGTCGATCCCGAAGTTGCGCAATAGCGGCTGCCGAAGCTCCGCCACGAAGTTCTGCGTCCACGCCGGATTGAGCGTCTGAAACTGAAAGCCCGGATTGTCCACCCGCACCATCTGCTGCGTCAGCGTCGCCTGCGCCCCCGTCGCCAGCAGCTTCCGGATGCCGCCGGCCACCACCGTCGTATCCGTCTGCGAGGCCGCGAGCTGCGACGGCGTCGGCCGGTCCGTGTTGTCCCGGCTCACGTTCGCGAAGAATATCGTGTCGAACACCGCCTCCGCCTGCACCACTTGTGCCGTGCTGATGGCAGGGGCATACCCGTCGAATTGAATCGCATAATTATTGTGCAGCGCCCGGCGAAGCGCCTCGTTCAACGACAACCGGTATTGCCGTGGCCGGGCAATCTGAAGAACCAGCTCGTTCGTATTCTCAAAAATTCTCTCATATTCCCGCCGTATCTGCGCCTGCCCGAACCGGAAGTTCTTGAGCCGTTCCGTCAGAACCGTCGGCGACATGGACGGATCGGGCAGCCCCAGCCAGATCGCCGTCTCCAGCGACAGGTCCGCCGACGACACATCCCCCGACAGCTCCACCGGCGCCGGCGCGTCGAACGGTGTATACACCGGCATCGTCGTCGTCACCGGGATATTGTCCATCCGCTGTTCGTAGCGAAGCACCCGGGCGTCCTCCACCTGCGTGTCATTCATCTGGCACGCAGGGGCGAACGCGAAGCCCGCCATCACCAGCAGGGCGGCAACGCGCGGCCACTGGCGTGCGCCCGCCGTGTTTCGGCCGTCGGCCGTCGTAGCGTCCGGCATCGTCGTCTCCATCCCTGCGGGTCACACGGCCCGGCAGCGGCCGCGAGGCCCGCTGCGCCGCGACCCGTCGTCGTAAACGCTGCGTCATGGTGCCGCGCGATTGGCTGACCGCGCCGCGCGCGACATGAAGGCGGCATTCTAGACCGCGTGAAAGGCCTGTCAAACAGGGGAAACATCGCAGTAATGCCGCTGCGCCGTTTCTGCGCCGAAGGCCGCCTCGCCGCCGGTGCCCGGCAGCGGCCGACCGATGCTGCGGCAGATTACACGCTAGATAAGTTGAATCTGAACCACTTCCGCCGGCGCATGAATCCGCAGCGGAAACCAGTTGCCCACCCCGCTGTTCACGAACAGACGGCAACCGTTCGTCTCGTACCATCCCCGAACGTAGCGGAACAGGATCCGGCCGGCGCCCGCGTCCAGCCCGCTGTCCGGGCGCGTCAGCATGATCTGACCCCCGTGCGTATGGCCAGACAGTGTGAGCGGCACGCCCCGCGCCGCCAGCGCATCAAACGCGTGTGGATGGTGCGCCAGCGCGATGACCGGCCCCTCGCGGTCGGCGTCGTACCCGGCAAGCGCCGCCGCCGCATCGCCCGAGTGCCCGCGCCGTCTCCCCTGCGAACTTTCGCCGCGGCTGAAGTCCAGCCCCGCAAGGCTCAGCCGCTCCCCGCCGATCGTCAGCGTCCGCCGCTCGTTGAGCAGCAGCGTAAACCGCCGCCGCATCTCCCGGACGAACGCATCCCGATCGTCGATCTCGTCGTGATTGCCGATGCACTGATAAAGCCCGTGCCGATGCTCGAACTGCCCGATCGCCTCCATCGCCGGCGGCAGCATGTCGTTCGACACGTCCACCACGTCGCCCGTCACCACGACCATGTCGCTCTTCAGACCGTTCACCGCCTCCACCAGCCGCCCCAGCATGTGAGGTCGGTAATGCCGTCCCACGTGCAGATCGCTCACGTGCGTGATCGTCAGCCCGCGCAGCCGTGCCGGCAGCCACGGCGCCGCAATCGCATGCCGGTGTACCGCCAGCCGCCCCTCCTGTACTCGTGCCGTCACTGTGGCACCGCCCAGCCCCAGCATCGGCCCCGTCACCACTGCCGTTTTCACAAACGCCCGCCGCGTCATGACAGCGCCACCTCCAGATGCGGCACCTGCCTTTGTGGCACCGGCTAATAGCCGGTGCGTGTCTCCCGCCTCGCCAGCCCCGGTTTCCAACCGGTGCGCGTCTCCATCCCCAGCAGCAGCCCCACACCCTCTCCACAGCCACCACGCCCCCAGCCCCGCCAGCCGCAGCCCCGCCACCATCGGCATCACCACCAGCATCCCCATGTGCCAGATGGCAAACGCCGCCGCATACCACGTCGGCAGCGTCACCAGAAAGTCCGGCATCCGCCCGGTAAACAGCATCATGAACATCGGCACATTCAGTGCCAGCGTAATGACCCCCACGCCCAGCCTCAGCCGGCGCGACAGCCGCGCATCCCCCACGCACCGCGCCAACCGCCGCTGTGCCGTGTTCAGCCACAGCCCGCTCATCAGAATGAACGTGCAGATGAACAGCCGGAACCCCACCCCCCGCGGCGGCGGCAGCCACCGCGCCACCACGAATCCGTACACCACCAGCACCCCGACCGCCGCCAGCAGCGTCCACCCGATCGCCGCGTGCGT
>CAYOZN010000026.1:47558-93330 GCA_964408455.1 uncultured Planctomycetaceae bacterium | reverse complement strand
TGGCCATGCGCGACACCCGCGGCAATGCCAATCCGCAGGATGACCGCTCGTACCTTTATCTCTACGAAGCCCACGGGAATGCGGGGCAGCTCGTGTCGTGGGACGAGATCGCCGACTGGCAGTCGCTGTCGCTCACCTCGGCGAACGACTGGCACGCGAGCCGGCTGGCGGCCCACTACGAGTACGACCCCTACGGCGGCACGGCCCTGGCGACGGGGAATGTGCAGCCGGGCGGGGCGTTGGCTGCGAGGCTTTCCCGTCCAACGTTCGCGGCAGGATGCGTAGCCGGCCGCCCATTCTGACGATAATCAAACAGCGGAGGTCCGCGAGGCGCTGGTGCGCGGCCACAGACGTGCAGGGCCCCGCCGGGAGACTGTCGCATGATTGTCGTGAACACCGAGACGATTCCGGGGCATACCATTCGCGAAGTGAAGGGCCTGGTGCAGGGGAACACCATCCGGGCCAAGCACCTGGGCCGCGACATCATGGCGGGGCTGAAGAACCTGGTGGGCGGCGAGCTGGTGGGCTACACCGAGCTGATGACCGAGTCGCGCCGGCAGGCGATGGAGCGGATGCTGGCGCAGGCACAGCAGCTGGGGGCAAATGCGATCGTGAACGTGCGCTTCACCACCAGCGCGATCGCGCAGGGGGCGGCGGAGCTCTATGCGTATGGCACGGCGGTCGTGGTGGACTAAGCCGGCCGGCGGCAGCCGGGGCGGGGGACCGGGGAGAAGCCGAAGGCGCGAACGGCCTGTCCAAGACACGAAGCCTTGAGGAAGATCAGCCATGTTTGAGCTACTCTATGGCGTGGCGCCGTTTGCAGCCCTGCTGTTTCTGGCCTGGCTGGTCGGCACGCTGCGCGAACGATCGCACCTGAAGCGACTCGATCGGCGGGAGGCGGAGGCGGCGGATATGCTCGTCACCAATCTGCGCACGCCGCCGGACATGGGCAGCATCCGCGAGGCCGCGTTCGTCAGCGGATCGGTGGTGATCGGGACCGACTATTTCAAGACATTCATCGCGGCCTTGCGAAAGCTGATCGGCGGGGAGATCGTCGAGGCCGAGTCACTCATGCTGCGTGCCCGTCGCGAGGCCCTGTTGCGCATGATGGATGAGGCCCGGTCGCGCGGGGCCCGGGAAATCCACAACGTCCGCTACGTGAGCTGCAACATCGCCCAGATGTCCGGCAACAAGGGAGCGATGGCGGTGGAACTGTGCGCCTATGGCACGGCCGTTTTCCGCTAGAATGATGGTGGCGTTCAGCGTTCGCCGCTGGTCATTCCTTCATGCCTGATTCCGATCCATCCATTGGGCACGAGCCGCACCTGAGCCGGCGAACGCCTGCGCCCGATTCGAGCGAGTCGCGGGCAGAGCACACGCTCTCGAACGAGAAGAACGGCGACGCCTTCGCCGAACTGGCGCGACACTCGGTCTTCGACGAGCCGGACATTCTTCCGGGGCGGACGGCGGAAATCATCGAGGCCGACTGGCCCTGTTCGAGGTGCGGCTACAACCTGCGCGGGCTGACGTCCGGCACGCGCTGCCCGGAGTGCGGGCAGATCGAGCTTTATCGACCACCACCGGACGGGGCGCCGAGCATGCAGGCGCTGCGCCGGCGGGAGATGAGCGAGGCGCAGCGCGAGTGGCGTGCTGCTCCGCTGGTCGTTTGCGCGGCGGTCTGCGGTCTGGCCGGGCTGCACGGCGGCTTGCAGGTGGCAATCCCGAGCTGGATTGCGGCGCTGATCAGCGGGCCGGCGATCGCGGAGTTTCTCAAGGTCGTTCCGCTGGCACTGCTGGTCGAGACGCGGCCGCAGTGGTTCGGCAGCGCCGCGAGCGTGCGGACCGCGGCGATGCTGGGGGCCATCGTCTACGGTGCGATGCAGAGCGCGGTGGCCATGCTGATTCCCGTTGGAGCGGCGTTGCCGGGGCTGTGGATGCCGCTTGGTCGCCTCACGTTGTGCATTGCCATGCACGCGGCATGCACGCACATCGCGGCGCGCGGCTGGATCGAGGCGTGGGCGCGCATTGCGGCGGATGCACGGCGGTTTGAACCGACCGCGGTGATTGGCGGGCTGGTGGCGGCCATGGCGGTGCATGCGGGATACAATGCGGCCTGCCTTTTCATGGGGCTGGGGGCGCTGAAAATCTGAGCAATTCCATCGCATGGACGCGCGACAATTGAGCGGATCGCCGTCCACCAACTGCGTCGCAAGTCGGACCGTGCTCAAGTACAATCCGGGCGACATGCAACGGGCACGTCTGCTACTGAAATCTGTCTGCTTGTTGACACCTTTATCGTGCGCGGCCGCGGGCGTTGCGCTATGCACTGCGATGACACTCGCATCATTGGCCTGCGACTCGTCCCCGGCCGGAAAGGCGACAACCGAGCCGGGCGCGGCGGCAACCGCCGATGCGCCGAGTGCTGCGAGCGCCGTGGGAACGCCGGCCTTTGACCTCGCGGGCCCATTCGACCTGTCCCTCCTGTTCGTCGGCAACAGCCACACGTTCATGCACGACTTGCCGAACCTCGTGCGACGCATGATCGAGTTTCGCCGGCCTGGCGCCCGCGTGCTGGCGTTTGCCGTCTGCGTCGGCCATCTCGACGATGTGGCGAACGATCCAAGCGCCGGCCGCGCACTCGCCGCCCGCCCATGGACGCATGTCATTCTCCAGGCCCAGAAAATCAGCACGAGCGGTCGATACACCTATTCGCGACAGGAAGGGATCGACTTCGCCCGCCGCGCCCGGTTGACCGGCGCGGCGGTTGTCTTCTTCAGCGAGTGGGGTCTCGAAGGCAAACCCGGCGACGGGCAGCGGAATGAACGAATTTACCGGGAGATGGCGGATGCCGCCAATGCGACACCATTGACGGTGCCTGGTAAGGCAGCGCGAATTGCGGGCGCGGCCTCTCAGCCGGCCGGCTCGTCGCCGGTCCGGGTCGCGCCCGTCGGCCGTGCCTGGGATCTGGCACTCAACCGCCATCCGGGACTACGACTGTACGCCAGCGATGGGAATCATCAATCGGACGTCGGCGCGTTCCTGACGGCCTGCGTACTTTATGCGATCATCACCGGCGACAGCCCCGAGATGCTTGAGGCGTTTGAATATGCCGCGGCCGAAGCAACCACGCGGTCGCAGCTCTGCGATGCCGCCGCCGATGTGGCGATTCAAGAGAAATCGAGTTTCATAAGAGAATAGGAACTCCAGTGTCCACAGGTCAATTCGTTCGACGGAGCGCCGCTGTGCTTTTGGCAGCCCTGCTGACCGGAGGCAGCGCGGCGGGCGCCGATGATGTCCCGGTCGAGTTTGTCGTCAGGCTCCCGCCGGATGCCGGCGCCGATGCAAAGGTGTACCTGGCCGGCGGCGCGGCGGCGTTGGGAGGCTGGCGGGCCGATGGCGTTGCGCTGGCACGCACAGAGGATGGCCGTTATCGCGGTAGCGTGCTGCTGCCGGAAGGTGCGACCATCGAGTACAAGATCACCGCCGGCTCCTGGCAGACCGTCGAGCGCGACGCGTCTGGTCGCGATATTCCCAATCGCACGCTGATCGTGCGCAGCGGCGAGACGGTCGAGATCGTGGTGGCGGCATGGGCGTCGGCGCCCGGCAGGGCCGGTGCCAGCAAGTCCACCATTCCACCGGCGGCGGGTGCCGCCAGGCCGCGCAAACAGACGATGACCGGGGACATCCGCCACCATGCCGGCTTTCGGTCGAAGCACCTGGGAAATGATCGCACCGTCGTTGTTTATCTCCCGCCCGATTACCGAACCGAGACCGCGAAGGACCGCCGCTATCCCGTGCTGTACATGCACGATGGTCAGAATCTGTTCGACGCCGCCACCAGCTTTCTCGGCATCGAGTGGCAGGCCGACGAGCACGCCGAGCGGCTCATCCGCGCCGGCCGCATCGAGCCGGTCATCATCGTGGGCATCTACAACACGCCGGATCGAATGAACGAGTACACGCCCTGGCCCGATGCCGGGCGTAATGCCGGCGGTCGCGGCGATCTTTACGCGCGATTCGTCGTCGAAGAAGTGAAGCCCTTCGTTGACCGCGAGTATCGCACGCTGCCAGACCGGCGGCACACGGCCGTGGCGGGGTCATCGCTGGGCGGCCTGATATCGCTGCACATGGCACGCCGGCATCCGGACGTCTTCTCGATGTGCGGCGTGATTTCCCCGGCGCTGATGTGGGCGGATCGGCGGATATTGAAGGAGATCGAATCCGACGCGGCCGCCGGGGCGCAGTGGCTGTCGAAGGCAAGGTTCTGGGTCGACATGGGCACCGCCGAGGGCCGCCAGATTGACACCTTCAGCCGCGCGATCACGGATACGCGGTTGCTGATCAGCCACTTTGATCGCGCAGGTCTCGCGCCGGGGCGGAACTACTACTATCAGGAAGTGTACGAAGGCGAGCACAACGAGGCTGCCTGGGCGGCGCGGTTTGACAAGGTGCTGCTCTACTTTTTTGCAAAGTGAACCGGGAGCGGCCGCTGAATTTCGCCCGATCCTGCGCGCGCACTGGCGCGACGACGCAGGCATTCATGAAAAAAAGGGTGCGCGGCTGCGCAGCCTCTTGCGGTCCGATACCGGCTCGTCCGCTCTCCCCGGCCGCCTCAAAGGCGGCGAATTACTGCGCCCGCCGCCGGACAAGGCACGCCGCGCCCAGGATCAGCAATACCAGCGAAGCCGGCTCAGGAATCGGCGTTGCCTGCCCGAAGGTGTGAATCACCGTAAGCGTCGTGCTCTGGCCCGGCTGAAGATCGACGACATCGTAGCCCAGCCCGATGAATCCGTCGGGATTGGGGTCGAGACTGCCACCGGTCGTGCCGCTGTTGCCGTTGACACCGGCACCGACGCCGGCGACGAAGTTGTCCCAGTTCGTGGGCACGCCGAAGGCATCCCAGACCTGCACGTCGGTGCCGAAGCCGAAGGCAGGTGCCACGCCGCCCGGCATCACGCCGTTCTTGCCGCCGAAGTATGGGCCTGCCGTGTTTCCGCTGAGCGTCACGGCTGTCGTTCCGGGCATGGCAGCTTCCTGCTGATAAACGAAGGTCCCCAGCCCCGCCCCGTGCATCGTGGTGCCCACTTCGTCGTCGAGATAGAAGCTGGCGCCGCCGCCGCCCCACGGCAGATCGCCGTCGAAGACGCGTACCATGCTGAATGACACGGGTCCGGCACCGTTATTCGTCACGTGGTAGTCCTGCCGGATGAACGCGACGCCCGGTCCGCCGGAGCCCACGTTCTGCGTCAGATTGAAGTTCAGGTCCGTCACGCCGGGGCCGCCGCCGAAGACGCGGAAGGCGCTGTTGAACTGGTCGTTGACGCCGTCGAAGTTGGTGTCGCTGCCGATGTTCGGCGACAGCACGGTACGATTGAGCGTCGTATCGATCGCCGCATTGATTCCGCCGGCGCCGTTCCAGGTCGTATTGTCGGTGAGCAGTTCTCGCCGCGTTCCGCCCACGAACAGGAACGATCCCGCCGTGAAGGCCGACTCCAGCGCTCCCGGCGCTCCTGCGGGATTGAACAGATCGCCTGCGCCGCCAAACGTCGTGCTGGCCCACGATCCGTAGGCATCCGGCGACACCCGCAGATAGCCGTCCACCGCGGAATTCGGCCCGGTAGCAAGCTGCGCCAACGCACCGGACGGTGCCAGTACGATGGCGGCGAGCGCACACAATGCGCGCACAATAAAGGAATGAGTGTTCACGAAATTGCCTCCCTTCTCCACCGGCGGACGACAGGAGATGTGAGATTCGCCCGCTGACCCGTTTCGAGATCGTCCGCGGCAACCACTCCACGCCATGGACAGACGACCCGACTACCGTCAGATGATGCCCGGACTTCTGATGAAAATCAACGCTTTTTACCGTTTTACGGCCGCGAATCGTGTGCGAATTGAAGTCGTGGACAGACAGACAAGACGCCGGAACTGCACGGCGTGACGACGGCGGATGCCGCTAAACTGCCCTGGCAAAAGGTACTTATTGCCGCACGGTTCATCATCACATTAAGGCACTACGCCCCATCGGGCGTTGCCCTCCGACGGGCGGCTGCTGCTCGAATCGTGCGGCGGCGCTGGCAGCGAAAGTCAGGGGCAGCCTTCGTTCAATAAACACGCAACGAAGGCCACCGCGTCATCCAGTGTCAACGTATCGTCACTGTCGACGTCGGCGGCGCAGAACTCGAGCGTGCCGGCGGGTGGCGGCGTCAGCAGCGCTTCGGAAAAGAGTGAGACATCCCGGCCGTCCAGTGTGCCGTCCAGATTGAGATCGCCCCTGTTGCAGGCGGGGGTACATGCGTAATCCGTCAGCGTGACGGCGTCGATGGCTGCCTCGGTCGTCGAATTGTCGGGATTGTCCCGGACGCTGAAGCGCAGCCTCATCTGTGACGTCGGCGTCAGATAGTCGGCGATGCGTATGGTGCGCAGCACCCAGCCGGCGGACGACGCAGACACGCTTTCCACCAGGACCCATGAGGCGCCATTGTTGTTGGAGAGTTCCACATCCAGGCTGTCGATGTCCAATTCCGGCGGAGGCGGCGGGCTGGCATTGACGTGCGAAAACCAGCGGGCATAGGAGAGGACCGGGGCCGACGTGTTCGCAAGGTTCCATGCGGGCGACAGCAGGCGCGTCGGGCCACCGTCCACATCGCTTTCGCCCGCTGCATTCCCGGTCAGCCAGCACGCGCCGGAACCGTCGTAGTCGAAGAGCGGATCGCCATGGAGACCGCCGCCGTTGGGCACGCCGCGCTGCCAGCCGCCGGCAATCGTGGAGACATTCTGGACCGACCAGCCCAGACTCAGCTGAAAGTCGTACGAGAACAGCGGCGTGGCGGCAGCGGCCGCGACGACTGCGAAGCTGTTCGCCGGGGCGCCGTCGGGCCAGGAGAACGCCTGCTGTGACGCGGACATGGCCTGCACGTGATAGCTTACGATCGCCAGGCAGGGTAATGGCGGGAAATGGGCGAGATAATGGTGCGGCTGCGGCTGCTCGATGTCGAGTGCCACTTGACCGTCACCCGCATCGTAGAATGCCTGGCCGGTGGCGGCGGCGGGCTCGGTGCAGCCGTGGCTTTGAACCTGGAACTCGAGCGTCGCGCCGAGGAGCGAGTGGACGATGGACGGCCGGCCGCCGGGAAAGGCAAAACTCAGGCGCGGCCGGCAGACGCCGAGCGGCGCGTTGAAGGCGGCCGTCAGGGCAGGCTGGTCGAGCAGGGTGCCGCTGTTCTGGTTCTCGGTGAGATTGCAGAAGCCGTGCGTGTGAATCGCATGGGCAACGCCGGTCTCTTCGCTGTAAACGGGCGATCCGGAATTGCCGCCGGTCGTATCGACGCCGTACTGCAATGCAGTGCCCGACTCTCCGATCGTTGGACCGACGTGGGTCTTCTGGGCCTTGTTCCAGTTGGGCGGGATGGGCGAACTGGTGGTGCCGTAGCCGGTGATGCGAAGCGGCTGGCCCGGCGCGGGCGACGGCCCGAATGAACGCGTCACGCCGGCGACGTTCTGCGCCTCGGCCGGCAGAAGCCCGGTCACCGGATTGGGATGGACGCCGAAGTACCCCCAATCGCCGCCGACGCTACCCGACTGCCACTGCAATGACACCACGTCCGCGACGTACTGGTGTTCGGGCGGCGGATGGACAATCGAGCCGTTGCTGTTGGAGAGGGGCACGTTGAACTCGACGACGTCCAGCGTCGAGCCCGAGGCATCAACGCAGTGCCCGGCCGTCAGCAGGCAGGTGTTGCAGTCGTCGATGAGCCATGCGGTGCAGCCGACGGGCACCCCGCGGCCGACGCGCGGATCGGTCGACGGCACGCGGTCGTCGGTGTCGCAGACTGCCCGCGGCGAAGCGGAGACGCTGCCGGCGAAGGCCTCGGCGATGATCACGCGGCATGGACCGGCGCCGGGATGGGCGATGATGTCGATGGCGACCGAATCGCCGTTGAAATACGCGCTCGTATTGCGCCATTGCCGCACGTGTACGGCATTCAGCGTCTGGATCGCCCCATCCGCGAGCGACGTGATTCGCAGGTAGGCGCCTGTGCCTGCGCCCGAATCGCCGGAGAGGACGACATCCCCGAATCGCAGTCGCAGCCAGGCGGCATCCTGCACGCTCACAATGGTCGAGAAGACCGGCTCAACATGGGAACCGGCGTTGGCGACTTCGCCGGAGTCGATTGCGATGGGCACGGGGTCAAAGGTGAGTGGGGCCTCCTGCGCGGACGCGCCGGCGCCGAACAAAACGCAGATTGCTGCGGCAATGCACATGGCAATCGTGTTCGATGCCGCCCGTGGCCACGCCTGCGAAGCTGTCTTTATCATGCCTGTCGATCCGCCAAATGCCGGCCCGTTATTCACACGAATGAAAGTACGCAGCCGCCCGCAGACGGCCCTTTAAAAAACGAACGCATGCCAGTGTAGCGGATTTTGTCAGTTTGCCCCAAATGCGCACGGGGCGAATCTGCCAAACCTGCGGATGCATCACAAATGGACTCAGCGGCGGGGACGACCCCGTCATGGGCGTGCTTCGCCGGATGCACAGCCGTAACAGGCCAGGAAGGAGCGGGCCCCTTCGCGGCCCATGTAGCGATCGAGAATCGAGCGATGGACGCGCGTCAGGTCGATGAGCACCAGTCCGTCGAGCACGTCGCCAAAGTCCGGATCGATGTTGAAGCCGAGGAGCCGCGCGTTGAGGTTCAGGTATTGCCGAAGCAGCACGGGCATGCCGCGCCTGTCGGACTCGATCTCGGAGACGAGTTCGTCCACGTCGTCGATCGACCGGACGATGGTGGAAAGCTGGTTCAGATCGCAGTCGCGAAATCGCGCCCGGCGGGCCGGATTTGTCGGCCGCACGAGTCGGCGAAGGTCGGTGTCAAATGCATGACTCGACAGGAAGGTGATGAGCAGCTCCCTGGTCATCGAGGCGTACTCGTCGCTGATGCTGACCGGGCCGAACAGCATTCGATAGCGCGGCTGGCGAACGGCGATCTGACCGATGCCCTTCCACAGAAGGGCGAGCGGGGCGTAGCTACGCTGGTAGTCCGCCCGGATGAAGGATCGACCCAGCTCGAGGGCCGGGCCGATCTGATCCAGCAGGCGGCGGTCGTACCTGAACAGGGTGCGCGTATAGAGCCCCTCAATGCCACCGGCAGCCAGGATTTCGTCGGTGGGGCCGGCGCGATATGCCCCGGCGACGTGCTTTGCCTCGCGGTTCCAGAGGAACAGGTGCAGGTAGGTGTCGTCGAAGCGATCGATATCGATTTCGCCTCCGGTGCCCTCGCCCACTGCGCGGAACGTTGTTTCCCGCAGGCGGCCGATCTCGCGCAAGGTCCGCGGGATCTGCGGCGCCCGCGCGAGATAGACCTGGAATGCGCCGCTGGTGCACAGAAGACACGATGCGTCCAGCCCATCGATCTCGGCGGCGAGAACGGCGGGCGCTTCGGCCGGCACGATGTCCGTGCCAGACTCATGACACTTCGACGACGGGCCGTTTTTCTGAACGGACTGCCTCCGGCCGGCCGGCCGCGAATCCGCAGCAGGCGCCCCCATGTCGCCAGTCGGGGCATCGCCCGAGTCCACGGAGCGGCGCACCGCGGCCGGTTCGCGCCCCTTCAGAATGTAGGTTCGCACGCGAAGGTATGCGGTCGCTTCCTCGTCGGATGAGAGTCTCGCCATTCGCTGCGGCGAGATGACGCTGCCGATGCGGAAGCTGACGCTCTTCTGAATGCGGCGGATCATCGCGCGCGGCAGCAGCGCGGTCCTGAGTCGCGGGTGAACCAGCCCGGCCAGCTGAAAGACCGAGCCGTTGCGACCGTCAAAATAGACGGGCAGGACGCTGGCGCCGGTCTGGCGAACGATTCGGCCGACGGTCGGGCTCCAGGCGGGATCGGTGACGCACCGCTTGCGCCACGTCAGGTGCGAGACTTCCCCGGCGGGGAAGACGCCGAGGCAGCCGCCGTTTTTCACGAAGGAAAGTGCCTCACGCAAGGCACCCACGTTCTTTCGAGCGGCCGCGGCGCCGCCGAAGGGATCGACGAAGAAAAACGAATCGCGAAACTCGGGGATGCACGCGAGCAGGTAGTTCACCAGCAGCTTGACCTGCGGCCGAACGCGGGACAGAAGCGAGGCCAGCACGACGCCTTCGATGCCACCGTAGGGATGATTGGCGACGACGACGAGCGGCCCGGTCGCGGGAATGCGGGCGAGATCGGCCGGGGTGACGTCGTAATCGACCTTCATCGCGGCCAGGACACGATCGGCAAAGGGCCGGTCGGCGGGCTGCGCGAGCGAGCCGTAGTAGATGTCGTTCAGGCCGGGAATGCCGATCAGGTTCTCGAGCGCGCCGGTGAGCATGCGCCTGACCGGGCGCCGATGGGAGATTCGGCGGTCAATCTTGAACGGCGGATCGGCAACGATGACTGGCATGCAAGAGGCCCCGAGGCGAATGCAAACCGCGCAGGTTCAGCGCCGTATTGCAATCGGTGAATGGAGAAATGTCGAGGGACACCACGGTGCCGAAAAGCGGGCCGGCGTAACACGCCCGGAATCGGCGACTCGGTATTCGGCGCCGGCGGCCGTGCGTGAAAACCCGCGGCATCGGGCTTTGCGACAGCCGGGAGGCCGAAATATCCGCAGAACTTCAACCCCGGCGCTTGGCATCGAGGATGGCGCGAATCAGCTCTTCCGGGACCTCAGGCACGTCTCCGCAAGCCCTGTCGCCAATCGAGAATGCTTCGCGGTTGAGCCGGATGGTCGTCTGGTAGGTATCGAGGTATTTGCGGCACGGGGGGCATTCATCCAGGTGCGACTGGAATACCTCGCGTTCGCCCGGCGGCAATTCCCCGTCCAGGTAGTCGATGATGAAGTCGACCAGCTCTTTACACGTCACGGCGTTCCCCACGAAGGCGGCTGTCCAGCAGTGCACGAAGCGCCTGTCGGGCGCGATGCAGCCGCACCTTGACCGCGTTGACCTCGATATCGAGGATCCGCGCGGTTTCCTGCGTGTCCATTTCTTCGATGTCGCGAAGCATGAGAACGGTACGGTAGTTCTCGGGCAACTGGAGGACCAGATCGCGGATAATGTCCCGCATTTCGTTGCGCTGGGCCTCTGCTTCGACGGACTCCGGCCATTCCGCGGGGGAGTCTTCCGGATGGCCGTCTTCCCGGAAGCGGGGAAGCAGGGGCTCGATGGATACCTCGTGCGATCGCCGACGGCTGCGCAGCTTTACCAGCGCGGCATTCACGACGATGCGATGCAGCCATGTTGAGAGGCGCGACTTTTCCTCGAAGTTGTCAATCGATTTGAACGCTGCGAGGAAGGCCTCTTGAAGTGCATCGGCCGCGTCGTCGTCATTACCCGTCAGGCGCCGTGCCGTTGCGAGCAGACGGCCACCGTAGAGTCGGAGAGCCTGCTCAAATGCAGTCTCTTCTCCCGCGCGTAAACGCCGGACCAGCTCCACTTCGTCCACCTGTGCCCCTTCCGCCGCCCTCAGGTCTGATACCTGCCCCATGCCGAATGACAATATCCCGGCCCCGAATGTACAGCAATTATAGCAAACGGCGCGGCGGCGGCTTTCATTCCCTGTCTGCTTCGATTTCCGACACAAGCCGTTTAAAATGTCGCCCTGTCAAGGCTGATGCACCACGGCGAAACCACATGCTGGACGATGATTCGCAGCGCCGCCTCGGGCAGCGAGGCCGATCGCGAGGCATTTGCACGCCGCTATGAGCCCGCGGTGCGCGAATACCTCGCCGCGCGCTGGCGGCACCGGCTCGATATGCACGCCCTCGACGATGCCGTTCAGGAGGTGTTCGTCGAGTGCTTCCGCGGCGGCGGGGCGCTGGAGCGGCTTGGCCCCCCGGGGACCGGAGGCTTCCGCGGATTCCTGTACGGGATCGCCCGTAACATCGCCTTGCGGGCGGAGACCCGTGCCGCCCGCCTCAGGCAGCGTGCCGGCGATGGAGCCGTGCTCGATGATGTCTCGGCCGACGAGGATCGGCTTTCTCAGGCTTTCGACCGCGCCTGGGCACGGGCCATCATGCGGCAGGCAGCCGACCGGCAGGCGGCGTTGGCGGAAGCCGAGGGGGCTGAGGCACAACGGCGGGTTGAACTGCTTCGGATGCGATTTCAGGAGAACATGCCCATCCGCGATATCGCCGCTGCCTGGCACATGGACTCGGTTCTGGTGCATCGCGAATACGCCCGCGCCCGGCGGGAGTTTCGCGCGGCCCTGCTCGCGGTGCTCCGTGAGCACAACCCGGACGAGCCGGCGGCCGCCGAACAGGAGTGCGAAATGCTGCTGTGCCTGCTTGCGTAGGTGGCCGAAGCGCTTCCGGGCGGTTGCCCCGCCGGAGGCGCCCCGGGCGATACCTTCCAAATTTACTCAGCCGCGCAAAATCCTCCGCGCGAAATCCGATTGTGCGATGAACCTGTCATATCCCCCCGCTGAAACGGCTGTCGCCGAAGCCGGGGCCGTTTGAGGATCATGCCATGTCCAGCAAGCCCACAGATGATTCGCGGACCGGCGGTTCGTTTGCGACCGAGTCTTCCGAGCTTCTCGATGCCGGGCTCCGCGCTGCCTTCCGGGCGACGCCGGCCGAACACGCGAGCTGTGTCGTTGCGACCATGGAGCGAACCCTTGGCGTGAAATCGGTGCTGCTGCGGGAGCCGGATGATGAGCCGGCGCCGCTCGTCAATCCGCGATCGAGCGAGGCCCCGCCGCCCGGAAGGGCCGTGGGGCGCTACCAGATTTCCGGCGAGATCGCCCGCGGGGGCGTGGGGGTGATTCTCCGCGGCCGCGATGTGGACTTGGGGCGGGACGTGGCGATGAAAGTCCTGCTGGCGGCCCACGCAGGCCGGCCGGGCATGGTGCAGCGCTTCATGGAAGAAGCGCAGATCACCGGGCAGCTCCAGCACCCCGGCATCCTGCCGGTGTACGAGCTGGGGCTCGACGTCGAACACCGCCCGTTCTTCACCATGAAGCTGGTGAAAGGCCGTACGCTGGCCGCCCTGCTCGCGAACCGCGAGCATCCGTCCCACGAGCGGCGGCGATTCCTGAGCATCTTCGAGCACGTCTGCCAGACGATGGCCTACGCCCACAGCCGCGGCGTGGTGCATCGCGATCTGAAGCCTTCCAACATCATGGTCGGCGCCTTCGGCGAGGTGCAGGTGCTGGACTGGGGCCTGGCCAAGGTGCTCGGCACCGGCGCGGCGACCGAGGACGCTGCCGGAACGATGGCACCGGACGCGGCGGTCGCCAGCCAGATCGAGACGATCCGCTCCGGCGATTCGTCGGCGCAATCGGTCGCGGGCTCGCTGATGGGGACGCCGGCCTACATGCCGCCGGAACAAGCCCGCGGCGAGGTCGACCGGCTGGACGAACGCTGCGACGTCTTCGCCCTGGGGGCGATGCTCTGCGAAATTCTGACCGGGCGGCCGCCGTATTCCGGGAGCCGCTCGGATGTCATTCGCCAGGCGGCGGAGTGCCGCATTGATGACGCCCGCCAGCGGCTGTCGACCTGCGGGGCCGACGACGACCTGATCGGCCTGGCCGTGTCGTGCCTGTCGCCGGCGCCAGCGGCGCGGCCGCGCACGGCGGCGGCGGTGGCGGCGGCGGTAAATGCCCATCTGGCGGAACTGGAAGAGAGGGCCCGGTCCCTGGAAGTCGCGGCGGCGGAGGCCCGGGCGAAAGCCCGCGAGGAGCGCCGCGCTCGGCGCCTGACGACCGTCCTGGCCGCGGCAATTCTTCTGGCGATCGTGCTGGCGGGCGGTGGCTGGCTGCGGGCGCGGGACGAGCGCCAAAAGCGCGCGGCGGATGCAGACCGCGTGGCGCAGGCGGCGATCGGTTCGGCGCAGGCGGCACTGGGCCGGGCACTTGCATCGCCGATCGTGGACCGGGCCGCGTGGGACGCAGCCGAGTCGACGGGCGGTCACCTTCGCGGTTTGCTGACCAACGCCCAGCTGGACCCCGCCGTGCGCGCCGAGGCCGACGCGGTGATTGCGTCGCTTCAACAGGCGGCCCGCGATCGCCGCATGCTCGAGACCATCGAAAGCGTCGTCATTGCGGGCGCCAGCCATCCCGACGCACAAAGCTGGCGTTGGATGGATGAACAACTGCTGGCGGCCTATCGGGAATATGGCATCGACCTGCTGGCGATGCCGCGCGAGGAGATCGTCCGCCGCGTGCGCGAGAGCGACTTGGGAATCGAGCTGACCAACGGCATCGAGCTCTGGATCGGCACCTGCGGGTCGCTGGGCATGCAGTTTGGCGATACGCGGTATACCGAAGCGTTTCTGCGCGAGCGGCTCGAGATTGTCTATGCGGCCGATCCCGATCCGTATCGCGTTCAGTTGCGGCGGATGATCTATTCGGGCAAGCCGCCGGACGCTGCCGCCCTGCGGGCCCTGGCCGAGTCGAGACCGTTCGAGGACGTGCCGCCGGTGACGCTGTCGTGGCTCGGTACCGCCTTTGCCATGTCGGGGGACATGGCCGGCTGCGACGACGTCTACCGCCGGGCGCTGTTGTGTCATCCGGACGACACGCTCCTCAACCACGACTATGCATGGTGCCTGGCCAATCAGCAGCGCTGGCAGGAGGCCATCCGCCAGTACGAACGGTGCCTGGTGCTTCGGCCGCAGACCGGCGGCATCTGGCGCAGCATGGGCCGCGCCCTGCGCGAGGCCGGCGATCTGGCCGGCGCCCGTCGGGCATTTGAGCAGTCGCTGGTTCACCAGCCGGCCCATGCGGCCACGCATGTGGACCTCGGCATCACGCTTCTGCGACAGGACCAGCCCGAGGCGGCGGCGACATCCTTTGCCGAAGCAATCCGGCTGTTGCCCTCGTCGGCCGCCGCCCGCGCGTGGCGGGGGCGGGCGCTGCACCTTCAGCAGCGCTTTGACGAGGCAATGAGCGAGTACGCAGCCGCCGCGGACGGCATCAGGAACGATCCCACCTGGCAGGAGCCGATCGACGCGTGGATGGAGGCCTGCGGGCGGCGGGTGATCGATGTGGCCGGCGAGTCGGCCGACGATGAGACGCCGTGACCGTTGCGCGGCTGTTGTTTTCGCAAGAAACCCCCGCGGCAATTCGCGGACGATGTGCTTCGCGGGGTTACTGAATGTGGCGTACGGCGACCGGCCGTGGAGGCAAACATGACGTGGGTGTATCTCATTCTGGGCGTGATTGCCGCGATGGTGCTGGTGCCGTTTGTCGTCGGCTCATTGCTGCCGCGAGACTTTGAGGTCTTTGCCAGAAGGCGCATCGACGCCGATGCCGAGCGAATCTGGGCGGAGCTGAACGACTACCGGAACAACCCGGCGTCGGGCCGCATGTGCCGCGGCGTCGAGCCATTGCCGGATTCCAACGGACTGCCGGCGTGGCGGGAGGACCTGGGCTCGACGAAGACGCGCAACACGATCGTGGTCAGCGATCCACCCCAGCGTCTGGTCCGGCGGATGGAAGATGAAGTGGTGCCGCTGCGCGTGGAGTGCGAGTATCGCATCAGCCCGGCGGACCGCGGGTGCGATGTCACATCCATGGCACGCGGCACGATCGACCGCGGGACCTGGCATGTGCCGTTCTTCAGGTTTATAATCCACGTCTTCGGCGGCATTCGTAAGGGGCAGGAGCAGTACCTGAACGCCATCGCCGCGCGCGTGGCGAAGTGAAGGAGCACCGAATGCCCGGCTTCAAGCTCGAGACCCACATCAACCGCCCGCCCGAGGAGGTCTTTGCCTTCGCCGCCAACCTGGAAAACCTGCCGCGCTGGCTGCCGCAGATCAGGCAGGTCGAGAAGCTGACGGACGGCCCCATCCGCCCCGGCACCGTCTTTCGCGAGACGCGGCAGTTCGGCAGGCGCACGGCGCAGGCCGACATCGAAATCGTCGTGCACGAGCCACCGCTGCGGCACTCGGCACGCGGCCGCTTCCCCGGCGGCGAGGCGGTCTATCACTACACCTTTACGCCAGATGAGGGCGGCACCCGCGTCGAGATGGTCGCCGACGTGAGAGGCGGCTGGGGCAGCGTGCTGTTGATCCCGCTATTGGTGCGAACGATGCAGCAGCAGGATGGCGACCAGCTTGAGCGATTGAAGATGGCGATGGAGACGCTGCCGCCGGCTGCGGAGTGAGGATTGCTTGAGATTTGAGATTTGGTGAACTGGCGATTTGGTGATTTGTGATTTGCAATCCGGGTATCGCTCGGTGATCCGCGAACCTGAGATTCAGATTCTTGGCAATTTGGCGATCGGCCATCGACGCGTAAGTCACCAGGTCGGCAATCACCAACTCGCCAGATCACCCCAATCTCAATTCGCGAAATCGCCAAATCGCCAAATCAAAAATTCTCCTCGGCGTCTACGCGCGACCCACTTTCCCCTTCACCCAACGCGCGCGACAATGCGCCGCATGTCCCGCACCGCCGATCTTCCCCTCCGCTATCGCACGCCGGACGCGTGGGCCCGTGCCGCCCTTGCCGACCCGCTCGCGCTTCTCAACGACCACGCCCACCTGGAGAAAAAGGCCGCCGCCAACGCCCTCGAGCTGCTCAACCGCTGGCCCGAGCCCGAGCCGCCCGAATACTGGGTCGAGAAGATGACCGCCATCGCCCGAGACGAGGTCGATCACCTCGCCACCGTCACCCGCATGCTTGCCCGCCGTGGGGGGCAACTGACGAAGTTTCATCGCAATCCCTACGCCAATGAGCTGCGCAGCCTCGTCCGCACCGGCCGCAACCCGGACGAACTCATCGACCGCCTGATGGTCAGTGCCCTCATTGAGGCACGTTCGTGCGAGCGCTTCGAAGTACTGGCCCGCTGCTGCGAGGACGCCGACCTGGTTGACGCCAGCGGCACTGGACACGCCCCGAGCCGGGCTCTGACTGCCGGCCGCAGTGATGAGGCCGCCCTGCACTCAGCCGGTGCATGCGCCGACCGCGGACCTGCCACGGGCCGCGGGGATGCCGAGCTGAAACGCCTCTACGAAGATCTCTGGGGATCGGAGAATGGGCACTATCGCATTTTCATCGAACTGGCCCGCGCCGTACCTGGCGCCGCAGCGGAGACCATCGAACAGCGCTGGTCCGAGTGGCTTGATACCGAGGCCCGCATCATCGCCACCCAATCGCCGGGGCCGCGCATGCACGCGGGTGTATGACGGTCGAGAATCGGCGCGAAGCGGTTTTCTACTACTTTCCAGAGCCAGGGGATGGTTGGGAAGTTACAGTCGCTTGCGCACCCTCGGAACTTGAGCTTGTTCGCGCCTGTTCGGGCACGCGAAAGGCCTGGATGCCGCCAACCATCCCCCCAACAGTTTCCATAGTGCCGATGAAGGAACCTGAGCCAATGGCGACTCCATCAATTGATAACATAAAAACCGGGACCGATCGCGTTCGATGATTACTTGGCCTCTCTGGAAACTGCGCAACCATATGCAGTTTCAGTTGGGGCGAAGTATAAGTAACCGTGGACTCACCAACATCCAAGCTCGCGTCTGTGCCGGGAAATCGCAGGCCAGATACTCGCGAATTCTCCACGGTGAGTTCGGCCACCGCACGCGGAAAGTCGGCGCGCGGAGTAAATGGATGAGCTTCGATTCTCCATGTGCCATCGAGATAATCGCTGCTGCGCATTTTCTCATCTTCATTCGCACGCACCTTGGCGGCGTTTTTCAGTATATCCGCCTCACGCGCTTCTTTGACCTGACTTGTAAATACGGCTAAGTGATCTCGCGCTAATTCCTCCACTTTCCAAAGTTCCGTTTGTGGCAGAACACCTAGCGAGTGCCGCTCCCATGTTATTGATACGCACGAGCCGCCGTGCCGTCTGAGTTTTGTTCCCTCGATTAATTCGACACGAATCCAATACATGTAGGAGGGCATTCTCGCACCATGAACTTGGCTTAGTGTCACAAGTATTGCAAGGCCAGGAGTGTGGTCTGTAGGAAACGGAAGTCCGCTTTCGAATACCGCAATCTCAGCGCGTTGAAGGGCGACTCGCGCCTCGCCGGTTGCTTTTTCCGATTTTGACTTGGACAACTCGGGTGCATCCTCGATTCTCCAAGAAACTTCCAAGCGCACCGTGTCGATGCCGCTAAGGTGCCCGTAATCCAAACCAAGCGCCGACTGTCCCAACGCAGTGCTGGGCACCAGGAACCAGCCGATTAGCGGTAGAAGTATCTTGTTCACGTTTACGCCCCGATCGTCACACTCGCCGTCTCGCTCCACGGCCCCTTCTCGCCATTCTTCCCCACCCAGCGCAGGAGGTAGTGGGCAGGGTGGCCCAGGTCTGCTGACCTGGGGTCTCGATTATTGAGCTCGCGCGTTGCTCCACTCCAGCGCGGCGTGCGGTATTTCAAACGAGCGTGCAAATGTTACACTCCGCCGCATGCCCAGCCGCCTTCGCCGACATGACGAGCCCGGCCACGTGCATTTCTGGACCGTCTCCTGTTACCGCCGGCTGTCATTCCTCTGGCACGACGCACTCAAGCAGGCGATTGTCGAAGGTTTTCGCCTCCTCCAACGCGAGTTCAAAATCTGCATGATCGCCTATGTCGTGATGCCGGACCACATCCATTATATCCTGTACCCGCACCCGAAAGGAAGCGACACGCCGGTTCCGATCTCCCTGCTACATCACCGATTCAAGAAGTTCATCGGTTTGGAGACCAAGGAGCGCCTCCGCGAAATCTGGCGGAAAAATGGCAGATTGTGGGCAGAGCCGCTGAACCGTTGGTGGATATCCCAAGCAACTGGTCATGAACACCCGCGGCTATGACTTCAACATCACCGAGTTCGAGACACTTCTCGAGAAAATCGACTACTGTACAAGAACCCGATTACGCGCGGGCTGGTCGATTCCGCGAAAGATTGGAAGTGGAGCAGCTTCAACTTCTACGAAGTCGGCGATCGATCGGTGCTGGCGATGGATTGGAACGGGAAATGGCCGATCGAGTGGTGATCTCTGCTGCAACTCTGCGCGACGACGACGTCAACGGTGCAGTCCTAATCGAGACCCCAGGTCGGCAGACCTGGGCCACCCTGCCCGCCATGGTATGTCCTTTCCTCTGGAGGTTCCGAACAGATGGCTTTGAATTGTCGCCCGGTGCCATCGCCGGGTCAACCAAAAGCGCTGCGGCGCAGGCCACCGCCACCTCGGCCGCGAGGGTTCCCGCTGCGGTGAGAATGGGTGCGGCTTCGGCGGTAATGGCTGCGGCTTCGGTGGGAATGGCTGCGGCTTCGGCGGGGGCGGTCGCGGCTTCGGCGGGGATGGCTGCGGCTTCGGTGGGAATGGCTCCCGCTTCAGCGGGAATGAGTCCGGGAAGGGCAAAAACGGCCTTGGCGGGCCAGAAACGTGGTTTCACCTAGTTTTGACACGGTTTGCTTGCTCCGCAGGTACAATTCCTCTCGTAAGGTCGGATTCTTGGTTCCAAGGCCGCGTTTTTGCGAATTAGGTGAGAAGATGAGATTACGGCAATTGATTATTGCGGGAGGCTTGTTGGCATCCCTTGGAGCGATGAGCGTCGAAGACAATCTGCCAGAGCCTAGCGAAAGAAGCCTTGCACGGCGGAGAATCCGGGGCCTCACGGGAGTGCACGTATCGGTTCAGGTCGACGAACAGGCCACGCGACTCGGGCTGACGCAAGAGCGGATCGCAACAGTTGCCGAAATGCAATTTCGCAAATCAGGGGTCCGTCTATTCTCAAGAAAAGAATGGGACAAATTGCCTGAGGTTCCGCTTTTTGAGTTCGTCGTTAGAGTGGCACCGACCGATGAGGAAGCACTCGTGTCGTACGTGGTGTTCGTGGAGCTGCAACAACTTGTAAAGCTCCAGCGGGACACCGAGGTTCGATCCTTCCTAGCAGAGACATGGAGACAAGGGACATTCGGTGGGGCAAATTCAAACAAGGTGCGAACTTTGGTGTTGGATTACGTTCAAAGATACTCCGACGAGTTCATAACAGAGTTTCTTGCAGCAAATGGTGAACGCGCATCGACGCAGCCGGCGAATGGTCCAAAACCGGGAGCGCACATGCCAGTAACGGGCAACCCGGCTAACAAGCAGCAACCAAGGCCATCGACGCCACAGAAACCTCGAATTAGAGTCATCGAGCTTGAGGAACACACGATCTCCGAGATAATCGGCAACGGTAAGTTCATTCGGCTTGACGATGGTTCTACTTGGCAGGTCGATCCCGGCGACGAATTCTTGGTCGAGTCTTGGGGCAGTGTCGAAGTCGTGTTGAAAACGGTTGACGTTAATGGAATACTCATTTATGAAATCATCAACACCGAAGATGATGAGGAAGTCTCAGTGACGCGGATCGATTGAGCATCTGAGGAATCCAGAATCGAACGTGAGGGAATTGCATGTTCAGGGTGACACGACGCGAAGCCTCCTATAAGACGCAACTCGGAGACCTCCCGAGTGCGGCATTGCTGGCACTCGCGGCCAGGGTGCTGCGACGGCTCATGAAGTTAGTTGATGAGGAACAGAAGGATGATCCTCGCGGCGCCGGAGCTTCAAACTATCAAGCAGCGATGGAGCGAGCCGCGCGAATTGCGGAAGAGGTGTCGGGCTCGCATGCCGAAACGACTACTGGTGAGCTAGCCGCCATCGAAGTGGAGCTTATAGAAGTGTATCGCGCGAGCCGAGCAAAGAACGACGATGGGCTTGGCCATGTCGCAATCGTTGCATACCTTGTGGCAGCAGCAACTCGAGTGTTTCACGCAGAGACGTTTCTGTTACTGTCGAATAGACTAGAACTAACGATTTGCGTTGCCGAGCGTGCTGCGATGTGTTTCGGTGACGGCAACACAGGCAGGGACTTTATCAAGGACGTTGAGCACGATATTGCCGAGCTAAGATCGACGAATTCAGTCGCGTAGTGCTTGTGGAATCGTCGCGTGCCTTTGCATTCCGCCTTCAAGTGAGCCACGCCTCCTCCTCCGCCCGCTGCATTTTCATCTGCCGCTCCACCATCTCGGCGTACACCCCGCCCAGTGCCATCAATTCGGCATGTCGCCCGCGCTCCACGATCTCACCATCCTCGATCACCAGGATCGCGTCCGCATGCTTCACCGTCGACAGCCGGTGGGCGATCACGAAGGTCGTGCGATGGGCGATCAACTCCGCCATCCCCGCCTGGATCAGCTCCTCGCTCTCGGTGTCCAGGTTGCTCGTCGCCTCGTCGAGAATGAGGATGCTGGGATCGGCGAGGAAGGCCCGCGCGATGCTCACCCGCTGCGCCTGCCCACCCGACAGCTTTACGCCGCGCTCGCCGACCAGCGTGTCGTAGCCCTCGGGCAGTTCGCGGATGAAGGCATCGGCATTCGCGCGCCGCGCAGCCGCGACGATGTCCTCACGCGTCACGCCGTGGCGGCTGAAGGCGATGTTCTCGGCGACGCTGCCGTCAAACAGAAAGACATCCTGCGTCACCATGCCGAGCAGGCGCCGGTAGCTTTTCAGGCGGATATCGCGCAGGTCCACGCCGTTCAGCCGGATGGCCCCGCGCGTGGGATCGTAGAACCGCGCGACGAGGTTCGTGATCGTCGTCTTACCCGCCCCGCTCGGCCCCACGAGCGCGATCATCTGCCCCGGCTCGGCCCGCAGCGACACATCGCGCAGCACCGGCCGGCCGGCGCGATATTCGAACGACACGTTGTCGAATTCGATGGTGCAGGGGAAACCGCGGGAAAATGCTGGATTCTGAATGTTGAATGCTGAATTTGACGGAGCTGTCTGCAACTCGGCATTCAGCATTTTGCATTCAGCATTCTGCATTACCGCTGCAGGCGCTGGGGCTTCGATTGCATCGGGCGCATCCGGCAGGTCGCGTTGCTCGCGCAGGGCGTCAAACACCCGCTCCATCGCCGCCAGGGCCTGCTGCGTCTGGGCGTACGACTCGACGATGGCCGAGACCGGCTGGAACAGCATCGCCAGGTACATCTGGAAGGCGATGATGCCGCCGATCGTCACGTCGCCGGCGAGATAGCGCAGACCGCCGTACCAGATGACGATCAGGCTCATGATGGGCAGCAGGATGCCCCAGAAGAAGCTGACCGCCAGCTCCATCACGCGGGCGAACAGCTCCTTGCGCACGACGGCCTGATGGTTGACGGTGTAGTCGCGGGCCTCGCCCCGCTCGCGCGCGAAGGCACGGACGATGCGCACGCCGCCGAAGGTCTCGGCCACGCGGCCGTCAATCGCCTCGCGATCGTCGCGCATCGAGCGATAGATCGGGCGGATGCGGCGCAGGTAGATGATGTTCAGCGCGACCAGTGGCGGAATAATCAGCGAACCCGCGAGGGCCATCCGCCAGTTGATCCACACCAGGGCCCCGAGCGTGATGAGCACCTTCAGAATGCCGATGACCGGCGTGATGATGGCGATCTGGAGGAGCTGCGTCAGCAGATCGACATCGCCCGACAGGCGCGAGACGATGCCGCCGCTCTTGAGGTCGCTCAGCTTGTTCAGCGGCAGGTGCAGCAGGTGTTCGTACAGCCGCGTGCGAAGTCGCGTGATCACGCGGGCGTTCAGGATCATCTGCCGCCAGCGGCGATAGGTGAAGATGCCGTGCTGGAGGAAGGTGACCACCAGCATGGCCACGCCGAACCACATGAGCGCCTGGCGGTCGCGCGACTTGAGCAGGATCTCATCGACGGCATACTGCGTTGCCATCGGCAGAACCATCGAGAGCAGTGCCGAGACGATGGCCAGGATGAGGATGAAGACGATCGACGCCCGGAAGGGTCTGAGCCACGAGGCGTACTCGCGGATGTAGGACCAGCGGCGAGCCTTTCGCTCGGCGGGATGAACCTCGGGAGCGGATGATGCGCGCTCAGGCGCTGCGCTGCCCGTTCTTGCGTCCTTCGCCGCCGGCGCGCCGGCGATTATTTCGTGACCGGCCACGGCGGGGGCGGCTGTCGCCGCTGCGGCAACATCCGTCGGTCGCGCGTTGCCGTTGCTGTCGCCATTATCGGAAACGACGCCGGTTGGACTGGCGGCGGCTGCCGCATCCGCCTTGGCTGTCCGGCCCTGCCTTCGCCGGCGTCGGAAGTCGAGATACTGTTTCCTGGATGAGGGGATCATGGGCTGCCGCAAGCCGCCGTCCCCGCGGCGACCCAGACGGTGCCGCGGCGAACATCGGCGCATGCCGCTGCAACGCGGCTGCAAATGCTAGCATAGTATCAGTTCATTCATTCGGCAGAAACCGCGGCCGCACCTGGTCAGAGCGTCGGGGTTTTCCCACGGTTGCTGCAACTGCAACGTCGAGGCGCCGCCCGTCTCCAGCTCGCGATCGGCGTGGGGGCAACGCTGGTTCTCGCAATTCGATCTGGCAGCCGCGCCGTCGTCCTGCCATGCCATGGGGGCAGCCGGATTCCGGTTTCCATTGGAAGATTTTCTCATTTTCCGCTATATTGAAGATGTGTGACGCCGGAACGGGGACGCGTTTATTGAACGCATCGGAACCAACCACATGAGTCTTGCGCTTTCCGACTTTTTCGCCCGCATGGACCGCTACGCCGAACGCGTGCCGCTGGCGGAGCTGACGCGGCTGATACGCGAGCTGGACATCACGCTCGACGATGTGCATGACTGCGTGCACTTCAACGACGATGCCTACCGCCGTAATCTGATGCACGCCGGACCGGGCTACCATGCACTTATTCTGTGCTGGCGGAATGGCCAACGCAGCCCGATCCACGACCATCGCGGATCGAGCTGCGGCGTCCGCGTGCTGAAGGGAACGCTGACCGAGACGCTCTTTCGGCGCAGCGCGATCGGCCACATCTACCCCACCGCCTCGCGCGAGCTTCACGAGGGACAAGTGTGCGGGTCGGAAGATGCCGACATCCACCAGATATCCAACCTCCAGCCCGAGGGCGACCTGATCACGCTGCACGTCTATTCTCCGCCGCTGCTGGTGATGGGCACCTATTCGCTCTACGACACGAGCGTCGGGGAGTTTGCCGATCCCGTCTTCGAGTTCTGCCACGGCGCGGGCATTTAGCGCTGGCGTGAGAGTCTTCCTCGCCTGCGCCGCTTTCGCTAGACTCCCTCCATGCCCCGCTTCGGCTTTGCCATCGACAACCGCGCCTGCATCGGCTGCCACGCCTGCACCGTCGCCTGCAAGGCCGAGCACAACGTGCCGATCGGCGTCAATCGCACCTGGGTCAAGTACATCGAGAAGGGCCAGTTCCCTGACACGCGGCGAAGCTTCAACGTGCAGCGGTGCAACCACTGCGCCGACGCCCCGTGCGTCGAAATCTGCCCCGTCACGTCGCTCTACACGCGGCCCGACGGCATCGTCGATTTCGATAACGACCGCTGCATCGGCTGCAAGGCCTGCATGCAGGCCTGCCCGTACGACGCGCTTTATCTCGATCCCGATTCGCTGACCGCCGCCAAGTGCAACTACTGCACGCACCGCGTTGATGCGGGCATAGAACCGGCCTGCGTCGTCGTCTGCCCCGTCGAGGCGATCGTCAGCGGCGATCTCGACGATGCCGGCGGCAGGCTCGCCCAGCTCGACCGCACGCAGCGCGTGCAATATCCCAAGCCCGAAAAGGCCACGCGGCCGAAGCTGTTCTATGTCGGTGGCGAGACGGCGGCACTCGATCCCACCGCCGCCCCGCCCGGCGATGAATATCTATGGTCGGCCGGGCGCGGCGTCACGCCGAGGTCAATCCGGCTCGCCGAAGAGGAGGCCGACGAGGACGCCCGCGCCCGCCGCGTCTACGACCAGAAGCGAAAGCCCGCTCCGTGGGGCTGGATGGTCTCCGCATACATCACCACCAAGGCGCTCGCCGCCGGCATACCCATCGTCGCATACATCCTGTACGTGCTGCGCGCGATCGCCAGTCCCCTGCCCGGGCGCGCATTAGTTGCTTCGCTCGCCTTTCTCGCGCTGACCGGCTACTTCCTCGTCGCCGATCTCACACAGCCGCGCCGCTTTCTTTACGTCCTGCTCCGCCCGCAGTGGAAGAGCTGGCTCGTCCGCGGGGCCTATCTCATCACGCTGTTCGCCGCGTTGTTGCCGTTGACGTGGCTGATGGGGGCGGTCGGCGCGGCGCCGCCGGCGCAGGCGCTCTTCGGCCTCGTCACATCCGTCGCCGCCATCGGCGTCGCGGGCTACACCGCCCTGCTCTTCGCCCAGGCCCGCGGCCGCGACTACTGGCAGAACCCCCTGCTCGCCATCATCATGGTCGCCGATGCGATCGTCGCCGGCATGGCCGCGTGCCGCCTGCTCGGCATGATGAGCTGGACCGGCGGCATGCTGCTCATTTCTACGAACGCACAGGTGGACCCTGCGGGCTTTGCCACGAATGCCGATCCCGCCCGCGACGCGTTTCTCGTCGCACTGGCCGTGATGCTGACTCTCCAGCTCGCCGAGCTGCTCCCCCGCCATGCGACGAAGAATGCCGAGCTTGCCGCCCGCCTGATCACGCAAGGACCGTACGCAGCCTGGTTCTGGATCGGCGCGATCGGCGTCGGCCTGGTTGCACCCGCCATTTTGCTCGTCCTTGGCGGCAGCATCGACGCGGCGGCGCTACTCATGCTGGCTGGCATCGCCGCAAAGAACCACGTGCTCGTCCAGGCGCCTCAACGAGTGCCGCTTGCATAGCGAGGATTCACATGCCCTACAAGCCCCCGCGAACGCTCATCGAACGCCTCGCCGTCGCGCTCCGCCTCGTCCCCGATCTCGACGGGCCCGATGCATCGCCCACCCTCGGCACCAACGGCAAACTCGCCCGCTATCCGTCGCTGGACCAGTGGCACAGCGTCACGCAGTTCGACCCGAAGGACTACCCGCGCCGCGCGACGCCGCGAACCTACAGCCTCGTCCCCACCACCTGCTTCAACTGCGAATCCGCCTGCGGTCTGCTCGCCTACGTCGACAAGGACACCAGGGAAATCCGCAAGTTCGAAGGCAACCCGCTCCATCCCGGCAGCCGCGGGAAGAACTGCGCCAAGGGCCCGGCCACCATCAACCAGGTCAACGATCCCGATCGCATCCTCGCGCCGATGAAGCGCGTCGGCCCGCGCGGCAGCGGCCAGTGGCAGGCGGTGACGTGGGACGAGGCATTGGCCGACATCGGCGGGCGCATCCGCATGGCACTCGTCGAGAACCGCCGCGACGAGATCGTCTATCATGTCGGCCGCCCCGGCGCCGAAGGCTACGTCGACCGCGTCCTCCGCGCCTGGGGCGTCGATGGCCACAACAGCCACACCAACATCTGCTCGTCCGGCGCCCGGTTGGGCTATGCCATCTGGAGCGGCTATGACCGGCCTTCGCCGGATTATGCAAACGCGAAGTTCATCCTGGCGTTGAACGCACACCTCGAATCCGGCCACTACTTCAACCCGCACGCCCAGCGCATCAGCGAAGGCATCAAGAGCGGCGCGCGGCTGGCCGTCGTCGATCCGCGCCTGTCCAACACGGCCTCCATGGCCCACGACTGGCTCCCCTGCCGGCCGGGCACCGAGGCGGCTTTGCTGCTCGCCATGGCGAAGCTCATCCTCGATGAAGATCTGCTCGACCGTTCGTTTGTCGAGCGCTGGACCAACTGGCGCGAGTATTTGCGGAAGGGAACGGGGAACAGAGAACAGGAAACAGAAGCGACAAGGGGAACAGGAAACACGGAACGGGGAACGGATTTGAAATCTCAATTCTCAGATCCCAAATCTGATAATCCGGTCGTTGCCGTCCCTTCGGCAGCAGCCCTGGATCGGGCCGATGGCACCGCGTTTTCCTGTTCCCCGTTCCCAGTTTCCTGTTCCCTCTCCTTCGAAGATTTCCTCGGCGCCCTTCGCCGCGAATACGCTCGCTTCACGCCGGAGTTCGCCGAAGCCGAATGCGGCATCCCCGCCGACACCATCGTCCGCATCGCCCGCCAGATCGCCGACGCCGGCCCACGCTTCTGCTCGCACACCTGGCGCGGCGCCGCCAGCGCCCACGAGGGCGGATGGCAGGTCGCCCGCTGCCTCTTCTTCCTGCACGTGCTGACCGGCAGCGTCGGCACCGAGGGCGGCTGCCTGCCTTCCGCGTGGAACAAGTACAAGGCGAGCCTCATCAACATGCCGCCGCCGCAGAACCACTGGAACGAGCTGCACTGGCCGCGCGAGTTCCCGCTCGCCCATTACGAGATGAGCTTCCTGCTGCCGCACTTTCTGAAGGAAGGCCGCGGAAAGATTGATGTCTATTTCACCCGCGTCTTCAACCCCGTGTGGACCTATCCCGACGGCTTCATGTGGATCGAGGTCCTCCGCGACGAGAGCAAGATCGGCTGCCACGTCGCACTCACGCCGACGTGGAACGAGACGGCCCTCTACGCCGACTACGTCCTGCCCATGGGCCACGGGCCGGAGCGGCACGATCTGAACACCTACGAGACCCACAGTGCCACCTGGATTGCATTCCGCCAGCCCGTGCTGCGGGCCGTCGCCGAGGCCGAAGGGAGACACGTCGGCGACACCCGCGACGTCAACCCCGGCCAGGTCTGGGAGGAGGACGAATTCTGGATCGACCTGACGTGGGCCATCGACCCCGACGGCTCCCTGGGCATCCGCAAATACTTCGAGAGCCAGAAAGCCGCACCCACCCGAAGCGCCAGCGAGGGTGGCTCCGCCACGAAGCTGACCGTCGACGAATACTACGAGCATCTCTTCGACCGCGTGCCCGGCCTGCCGGAGAAGGCCCGCGAACATGGGCTGACGCCGCTGGAATACATGCGGAAAGTCGGCGCATTCGAAGTGAAGCAGAAGACATACCTTCGTCACGAGCGCCGCCTGACAGAACCGGAACTCGCCGGCGCCGACATCGACCCGCACACCGGCATCGTGCGGAAGAATGGCGCCGCCATCGGCATCTGTCCGCAGGGAACAGCGCACGCCAGGCAGGGAACAGAAAGCAGAGAACAGGGAACCGGGAATAGTGATCAGGCAGCGGCTTCGACGCCGGCGAATGCACCCGCCGGACAATCCGCCATTCCGCATTCAGCATTCTGCATTCAACATTCCGTCGAAGGCTTCCCCACGCCCTCGCGCCTGCTCGAGTTCTTCAGCCCGACCATGGCCGAATGGGGCTGGCCCGATCACGCCATCCCCAACTACATCCCCAGCCACGTCTACGAGGACGAATTCGCCCCCGACGGGCGTCAGGCAAGCAACACCGTTCTTGACTCTTTCAATGCCACCGTTGCAGCACTCAAACCTGAAGATCAATCGCCCGCCCCCGCGGCAGCCCAATCGCCAGATCACCAGATCGCCAGATCACCAAATACCTTCGTCCTCCTCCCCACCTTCCGCCTCCCCACGCTCATCCACACCCGCAGCGGCAGCGCCAAGTGGCTCAACGAAATCTCCCAGCGCAATCCCGTCTGGATCCACACCGCCGACGCGGCACGGCTCGGCGTCAAGACCGGCGATCTCGTCCGCGTCACCACCGATATCGGCCACTTCGTCGACCGCTGCTGGGTCACCGAGGCCATCCGCCCCGGCGTCATTGCCTGCTCGCACCATCTGGGCCGCTGGCGGCGGAAGGCCGATCCGCCGCTGGGCCGCTGGAGTGCCAACGTTGTGACAGTCGAAGACAGTCAGAGCCGGGTCGTCCCCGGCCCGGACGGCGCTCGCGACGGGGGCGCCGCCGGCGGCGTGTGGCGGATGCGCACCGTCGAAGGCCCCGCCCCCTTCGACAGCCCCGATCCCGACAGCCGCCGCCTGTGGTGGCGGGAGGGCGGCGTGCCGCAAAACCTGACATTCCCCGTCCATCCCGATCCCATCAGCGGCATGCACTGCTGGCACCAGCGCGTCACCGTCACCCGCGCCGCCACCGGAGACGCATGCGGCGACGTCGTCGTCGACACCGGCAAGTCGATGCAGGTCTATCGCAACTGGATGAAGAAAACCCGGTGGCCGGCTGGGCCGGGGAATCTGCGGCGACCGATGTGGCTCAATCGGCCGCTGCGGCCCGCGGATAAGGCGTATGGCCTGCCGGCTCGCCTCGACAATCCGATTTGACTGCAATAAGTTGGCACAGGCCGCCCGCAACTTACGTGCAAATGGGCGAAACCGGAGAGAGATTCATGGAACAGTTCCCCGATCAGCTGCCACCGTCCCCAGTTCAATATGCGTCAATGCCGACGCAACCGCCGGGACAGGGAAAGGCGACCGCCTCCCTGATTCTGGGCATCTGCAGCGTCGTGATGTGGCTGTGTCCGCTCGTGGGGATCGCCGTCGCCATCACCGGCCTGGTGCTGGGAATTCAGTCCAACCGAGAGCACAGAAGGAAAACGGCCGTCGCAGGAATTGTCCTCAGCATCATCGGCCTTGCTCTGACGGTGGTGAACGGCGCCATCGGGGCATACCTCGGCGCAACCGGCCAGCATTCCCTGGTCAATCGGTTCATTCAGCCCGCGCCGGCGCCACAGCCTGCTCAGCCGGCCACAACACCGTAGGCGCGCAGGTTGGGCCGTTATTCGGCTTTCGCGTTTCGAGATTGCGCGGTTCGAGGTAGGCGAGGACTGGGCAAGCACTGCGCTCAGAGGTTCAAGTCTCAGCTTTCAAATCTCATACGCCCACGCCCCCTCCAAACTCGCCTCGTCCCCCCGCGCGCGTTCCGCCCGCCGCAGCAGCGGCCGCTCCCCCGCCGCGGCCGCGCCCTGGCGCGCCACGATCTCCTTCGCCAGTCCGATCGCCGCGTGCGCCGAGCCAAACACTTTGCGCGTGGTCGGCAGCATGTAATTCGCCCCGATCGTCCGGCCCAGCGGGCTGGCCAGCAGCTCCAGTCGCATCCGCGGCGACAGCCCGCACACGATGAAGCGCCCGCCCGCCGCCTCGTAGGCCCGCACCGCCCGGTCAATCTCCGTCACCACGGAGAAGTCGATCTGCTGCGTGCGCCGCATCCGCAAAATCGTCACCGTCGGCCGTCGCGAGAACACGGCTGCCAGCGTCTCGCCGACTTCGTCGGCATGGGCGAAGAACAGCGGCCCCTCCACCTGGAGCATGGTGATGGCGCTGGCGCCGGTCCGCTCGTCGATCGGCTGCTCGTAGAATGCCGCCCGCTCCCCCGCCACCATCTCCACCAGGTGCAGCCGGCTGGCCCGCCGCAGAAACAGCGCCACCGAGGCCGCCAGGCCGATCAGGACTGCCCAGTGGATCGGCAGCACCAGCAGGCACACGATCGTGGTAAGAAGCACCAGCCGGTCCTGCCCGGGGCTCGTCAGAATGATGCGCACCTCGCGCCAATCCACGACGCTCCACGCCGTCGCCATCATCAGCCCCGCGATCGCCGACTTCGTGATGTACTGCGACAAAGGTGCCGCCGCCAGCACGACCACTGCCATGACGACGGCACTTATGACGCCAGACCATCGCGACCGCGCACCGGCCATGTCGTTGATCGCCGATCGCGAAATGCTCTCCGCTCCCGGAAAGCCGCCGCAGAATCCGGCGGCGATGTTCGATGTCCCGAGTGCGATCAACTCGCGCCGGGCATTCACTCGTACACCGCTCCGCGCAGCGAAGGCCTTGGATAGCGCCAGCGTCTGGATAATTCCCACCACCGTGATCGCCGCCGCCCCGAAAACCAGGTCGGTCACGAATGGTCCGTCGTACCGCGGCCATGGCAGCGTCGTAAGTTCGCGCGGCACCGGATCGATGATCGCCAGCCCGGCCCCTGCGCCGGTTCCCGACAGCAGCCACGTTGCAACTCCGCCCGCGACGATGGCACAGAATGCCGCCGGAAACCGCCGCCCCACACGCGAGCCCAACAACACCATTCCAATGGTTGCAAGGCCCATCACCACGTCGGGACGTGACGTTTCTCCCGCTCGAAGCAGCGTGCGATACAACAGGACCCCCAGCGTCGGCTCGCGCTCCATCGGGATCCCCAGGAAAGGCGCAAGCTGGGCGCCGAAGATCAGCACGCCGACACCGACCGTCAGCCCCACCAGCACCGACCGCGACACGAACCGAACCAACTCCGCGGCCCGCAGCGCTGCAAGCACCAGCGTCATGCCGCCGACCAGCACCGCCAGAAGCGCGGCAATCTCCGTCCATCGTGAGGAATCGTCCCTCGCCACACTGGCCAGCACGCCATACACCATGGAACTCGTCGTGATCGCCGGGCCGATGATTGACTTCGTCGAACTGGTGACCAGGCCGTTCACCAGGCCCATGACCACTGCCGCATAAAGGCCCGCTACCGGCGGAAGTCCCGCCAGGGCAGCAAATCCCATGCACTGCGGAATGGCGACCAGCGCCACCGTGAGAGCGGCGGGTACGTCGTGTCGGATGATGGAGGCGCGATCGCCCATGTTTACCGGTTCCTGCGGGCTCGCCACTTCGCCGCGAAGGGCGGTCGGCAAAGCGGATCAATACGAACCGGATTAGGGCAAAACGGGGCCTTTCGCAAGAGGATTGCGCCGCAGCGTCGGAAGGCCGGCATGGCGTGCGGCCCATCGCCCAATTCTCCGGGGGCAAGCGGGCGCCCACCGCGTGCGACGTCATTGCGGCGGCGGACGGCGCGTGCTATTGCGCGTCGGCCGCGGGCATCGCGATGATCTTGGTTTGTCCGATCCACTCGGCGAACGATTCGGGTGTGGGCACGGGATTGACGTACTTGTTGGAGCCGACCTTGGTGCCGTCGGGCCTGCACATGACGCAGACCTGCGCCTGCTGCACGCCATAGCGCGACCGATAGGGCTCGCTCCAGGCAAACTCCAGCTCGACGGCGATGACGTCGCGCAACTGGGTTCGGACGGCGGCATGATTGAAGACCGACGTGATCATGTTCCGGTGCTGGGTAGAATCCCAGGCCCGGAAGTAAAAGAGCAGCGGCTTATTCTGATTGGCGGCCATGCGCTCGCCGGCCCCGGGATCGAGCAGCCGGATCGGACCGCTGCATCCCGCAGCGGCAACCCACGCCACGGCGACCAGGGCTGAACACCTGAGCGGAAAAGAGCGAAAAATCGTCGGCATCAACGCCATTGCTCCTGTGAATCCGTCTGACCTTGCGCGCCGCGCGCGGCCGCGCCGGGCTCCCGGTGCCGGACGCCCGGCGGACCCGTCGCAGAAATCAGCGCCTTCGCCTGCGTCCTCCGCGCCGCCGACCCCTGCCTTCGCCGTGGCGACGCGGTTGCCCATGCGGGGCGGAGCCGTTCGGTCGCGGCGATCCCTGGGGCATCCGGTTGGGGGGCGCCAACGGCGCCGGGCCGTGCTCGACGTGACGCATGCCGGAGCGCGCGGTATACACATCGCGGCCCCGCCGATCAGAACACGTCATTTCAAACTGATCGACCAGAAAGTCGTCCACACCATTAATGCAGATGGTCTGGGCGGCGGCACGCTCAATATCGGCCAGTTGAATCCGCTTGCGATTGAGCAGGTCGTTGGCGACCGGCGTCGAGGCCCGCACGTCGATGCGGGCGACGCCCTCCTGATGGCTGGCGATGCGAATCTGCCGCATGAGATCGAGGGCGACCGACTCCGGCGCCTTGACGCGGCCGCTGCCCGAACACCTCGGGCATTCGCGAAAGAGACTTTTGAAGAGCGACGGTCCCTGGCGCTGACGCGTCATTTCCAGCAGGCCGAAGCGCGAAATGGGCAGCACCTTGGCCCGCTCCTTGTGCTTCTTCAACGCGTCGTTGAGGGTGCGGGCGACGACGCGCCGGTGGCGATCGGCCGTCATGTCGATCAGGTCGCAGACGATCAGGCCGCCCAGATCGCGCAGCCGGAGCTGGCGGGCGATCTCATCCACGGCCTCGAGATTGACGCGGAAGGCCGTCTCCTCGGCATCGTCGTGAACGCGGAAGCGCCCCGAGTTGACGTCGATGGCCACCATGGCCTCGGTCGATTCAATCACCAGCGATCCGCCGCAGGGAAGTGGCACGTACTTGCTGTGCAGCCGCTCGATCTCGGCCTCGATGCCATACTTGTAGAACAGCGGCTCGCGCCCCTCGTACACCTCCACGACGTCGTGGGTCCGCGGGCTGGCGATCGCGAGAAACTCCCGCACGCGCCCCGCAACGGCCGGGCTGTCGACGATGATGCGCTGGAGGTTGGAGTCGAACACGTCGCGAATCGTACGGATGACGAGGTCAGACTCCTTGTAGATGGCGGCCGGCGCCGGCTCCTTCTTGATGCGCACGGCGACCTTCTTCCAGAGGCGCGAGAGGTAATTCAAGTCGCGCTGGAGATCGCGCTTCGGCCGGTCGACCCCCGCGGTGCGGACGATGAAGCCCATGTTCTTGGGCAGCGAGAGCTGGGCCAGGATGTCGCGCATCTTCCGGCGCTTTTCGTCGTCGTCGATCTTGCGCGACACGCCGAGCTGGTCCATCCCCGGCATCATCACCAGAAAGCGGCCGGGAATGGAAATGTAGGTCGACAGCGTCGGCCCCTTGGTGCCGATGCCTTCCTTGATGACCTGGACGATGACCTCCTGCCCGCGGCGCAGGCAGTTCTGAATCGGCGGGCGATGTCGCCGCGGCGTCTTCTTGCCGACCTGCTCGGGCTCTCCCCGGGAATCGGGGAAGTACTGCGGGTGCAGATCGCTGATGTGCAGAAAGCCGTGCGTCGGCAGGCCGAAGTCAACAAATGCCGCCTGGATCGACGGCTCCACGTTGGTCACGCGACCTTTGTAGATGTTTCCGACGTTTGACGAAGCGCTGGCGCGCTCGATGTACAGCTCGTCGAGCCGGCCGGCCCGCATGATGGCGATGCGGCACTCCTCGGCGTCGGCGACGTTGATCAGCATCTCCTGCCGTTCGCCCGACACCGGCCGCGGCGCCTCGTCCTCCGCGGACTCGGCGTCCTCGACCATGACCTCCTCAAACTCGCCGTCCACGTCAAACGCGACCGGCGATTCTTCCAGGTCGTCCTCGGTCGGGACGCTGTCTTCGTCAGCCTCCGGCGCCGGGGCAATCTCCGGCGGCGCCCCGGGACGCCGTCGACGGCGGCGTCGCCGCCCGCGGCGCTCCTGCGGTTCATCGGAGGGTGCCTCGGCCACGGCGGCCTCGGACCCATCGTCGGCATCTTCGTCGCCGGCGAAATTCTCAACCCCCTCGTCCGTCGCGCGCTCGGTCCGCGCGTCCTGGGCCGGATCGAACACCTCCGATACGACTTCCTCGAAATGCTCGGCCGCGGCATCCGACACTGCCGCGGAAGATGATGCCAACTCGGGCGCGGCCAGCTCGGGATCGCGCATCATTGCCATCCGCTCGCGTTCGCGCTTGAGAGCCGCGATCACCTCGGCCTCTTCCTCGAGGCGCTGCTTGCGGCTCTTGCGACTTCGGCGATCCTTGCGCGCCGCGGCCGCCTTCTCGCGCCGGGCGAGCAATTCGTTCTCGTGATCGATTGACTCCGCGACGTCGCCGGAGGCCGCCGGCACGGCACCGCCGCGGTCGGAAGCCGGCGCCTCGGCCGTGCCGGCGTCGAAGACATCCGGCTCGAACGACGCGGGCGCCGCGCGCGTGCCCGTGTCGAACACGTCCGGGCGGTCTTCCGTCTCGGCGGGCCGCTGAGGCGCGGCAGGCGCGGCAACATGGCTCGCCGGTTCGTCGTCGAAAATGCCTGCGCCAAAATCGGTGTCGGAGCCGGCCGGCGCGGGAGGGGCCGGGACAAATCTCAACTGCGGCGCTTCGCTTTTGACGGGAGCCTGAACGACCGGTGCCTTGGGCGGCGATTCGGCCCGGGGCGCCGCGGCCGCTTCCGCCGGTTTGTCGGTCTTTCGATTGCGCGGGCCGCGCCGGCGGCGCGGCGCGGCGGCCTGTGAGTCTTTGCTGCGCGCCGGCTGAGCGGCGCGCTTTTCGGAAGAGTCGGCCTCTTCGCCTTCGGCGCGCCGGCTCGCCGGCGCGCGCTTTCTTGTCTTGGCCACGTGTGTCCTTTCGTTGTTGCGGGATTCGGGCGAAGTGGCGGGCGCTATTCGCGACAGACGGTCCGGCTGCGGACGACGCGGTGGAGCAGTTCGCGGGCAGGCAGTCCCAGCGCTTCGAGCACTTCCCCGACGCGCGCGGTTCCCTCACTGGAAACCGACTGCACCCACACCAGCGCCTGCTCGCGGACGGCGGCCGACAGAATGAACGGCCGGATATTCAGTGTCCGCGGGGCGCCGCCTTTGGCGTCCGGCCGGCTGACGAGACATTCGGAGGCGTTCATCAGCCGGTTCGCTGTCAATGTCATGTCCGCGACACTCATCGCGTCCAGCGGAAGACGATACTCGACTTCACAGGGCAGTTGCCGGTCCTTTTCGGCCAGCCGCCGCACGGACACGAGTCGCATGCCCACGGGCATCTGCGACGAGATGCGAGCCGCGATCTCGTCGGGCTCGACATCCGCATCCAGTTCGATGATGAGGAGTTCGTCGTCTGATGCCACGCCCACCGGGCGAGGCAGCGCGATCGTCATTCGCGGGCGTGGATTGAAGCCCTGGGTATACCGAACCGGAAGGTCCGCCCGGGCCAGCGCTCGTTTGAACAGTCGCAGGGAATCCTGATGGGATATGAACCTCAGGTCACCTTCGATCGCGTAACGGATCGCCGTCCGAATGCGCAAGTCGCCCGAAATCCCTTTCTTGATGCTATCCTGAAATACGTTGACTCCGATCGGTTGCGCCGCATCCTCAGCGGCATCGACCGGGTATGGATCCTTCGCCCTGCCCGGCAAACCGGGACGAGCGGCGGAAATGCACGCGACAGGCGACGCTGATGGAGAGCCTGGAAGTGCGTTTTCGTCAGTCGTCCCCGCGCTTGCGCCGGTTTCCCTGGTGTCGGCTGCGGGGGGCAGATGGGGGGCGATCATCAGATCTCGCCCCAGACCCTGCGGGTCTCATCACGGAGATAGTTTAGCACCTCGCGTTCAGTTTCAAAGGAGAGTACCCGGCGTTTTACCCGTTCTGCGTCGGCCAGCGTGATGCTGCGGATGATCTTTTTTGTCCGCGGAATGTTTCCGGACGCCATCGAGAGTGTACGTAAACCCAGTCCTACCAATAGGATAGTGAAGAGGGGATCGCCCGCCATTTCTCCGCACAGGCTCACGTCGCAGCCGTAATGGCGGCCATCGAGAATCACGCGACGAATGAGACGGATGATCGAGGGATCGGCCGGCGTGTAGAGCTGGGCCACGCGCTCGTTGGTGCGATCGACGGCCAGGGTGTACTGGATCAAATCGTTGGTGCCGATGCTCATGAAGGAACATTCCCGGGCCAGCTCGCGCGCGGTCACGGCCGCCGCGGGTGTCTCTACCATGACACCAACGGGAATGTTGCTGCCGAATTCGTAGCCCTCCTCCTCGAGTTCCTCGATGACGAGATTGAGCACGAACTTGGCCTGCCGCAGCTCCATGATCCGCGAGATCAGCGGGAACATCACCCGCACGTTGCCGTGCGCGCTGGCGCGGACGATGGCGCGAAGCTGCGCGCGAAACATGGCCAGGTTCTGAAGACTGTAGCGGATCGACCGCAGGCCGAGGAAAGGGTTCTTCTCCGCCTCCCAGCCGCCGCCGTGGTGGACCTTGTCGCCGCCCAGGTCCATGGTGCGGATGACGAGCGGGCGATCGCCAAGGGCCTGGGCCGCTTCCCGATACGCGGTGAATTGTTCCTCTTCCGTCGGCGGATGATCGGACTGGAGGAACAGATACTCGGACCGGAACAGGCCGATGCCTTCCGCGCCGCAGTCGAGGCAGCCCTTGATCTCGATCGGGAATTCGATGTTGCCCAGCAAAGCGATCGTGGTGCCGTCCTTCGTCTCCGCCTTCAGGTCGCGCAGTTCTTCGAGCGTGGCACGCAGCTCGCGCAGATGGCTGGCCTCGGCGGCATAGCTCTTTTTCTGGCTGGCATCGGGATTGATGACCACGACGCCATGGAGGCCGTCGATGACCAGCACGTCGCCGCTCGACACGTGCGACGTGATATCGCCCAGGCCGACGACGGCCGGAATGCCCAAACCGGCCGCGATGATGGCCGTGTGGCTGGTGGTACCGCCGGCATCGGTGGCAAAGCCCAGCAGCCGCCGCGTCCTGTCGAGCGCGACCAGTTGCGAGGGCGTCAGATCGTGCGCGACGATGACCACGGGCTGGTCGAGTGCGGCCAGTTCGGTGCGTGCCTCGGCCCCGACGTGGTGAAGCAGACGCCGTTCAATATCCTGAATGTCCTTGGCGCGCTCCTGGAGGAACGGGCTGCCCATCTCCTGGAAGCGCCGGCGATACCGGCGCATGAAGATGCTGACGGCGTAGGCGCCGCTGTAGAACTTCGTCTCGATAAGAGAGGTGATTTCCTTGCGCGGCTTCGGATCGGCCAGCCAGCGCTCGTGAAAGCCGAAGATGTCGGCAAGCTCGGTGCCGGCGCGGGCCGCGAACGCCTCGCGCTCCTGCGCAATCTCTTCCCGGGCCAGCACGAACGCGCGATCGACCAGCTCTATCTCGTGCCGAACCCGATCCGGCGGGACCGCGCGGCGCGGCACGCGCGTTTCTTCGGTCTCAAGGACCAGCGCATCGCCGATGACCACGCCGGAAGAGACGCCAATGCCGCGCTTCAGCGCCATGAGCGGCCCTCCGCAACGCGGCAGGCGCTCGCGACGCTCAGCATCGGATACACCGCTGAGCCTATTCCTCGCCGAATTTGGAATTGACCAGGTCGACCAGGGCCTGAATTGCGTCGCAGGCATCGTCGCCCGTCGCGATCAACTTGAGGACGGTGCCCTTCACGGCTTCGAGCAGCATCATCTCCATCGGGCTCTTGCCATCGACGGACTCGCCCTGCTTCTCGACGCGAATCTGGCAGCTGAAGCGGGACGCGGTATCGACAAAGCGCATGACGGGCCGGGCGTGCAGACCCTGCACGTTGGAGATGATGACGTCGATCTCCTGGTGTCGCTGGTTTTCCGACATGCACTCCGTCCATGTGCGTTTCCGCATCGGCCCGACGCGCTACGTTACGCGGTGTATGCGAACGGCCGTCATTCGCCGCATCGGCCAACTTCGGGAGCCGGCCATCCATCAGGCAGCCGGTGGGGCTTCGTCCGCCTCTTTGATCAGTTCGATGATGGCCTCCCGCGTTTCCGACTGTCGAAGGAAGCGGCGGAAGTTGTCCCGCTGGAGATGGCGGAAGATATTCTCCATGGCCTGAAGATGGGCATCGGGCGAATCGGGGGGCGAAAGCAGAAGCACGACAGTATAGACCGGCGCCCGATCCAGCGCGGCAAAGTCCACGCCGGCGGCGCTGCGGCCGATGGCGGCCATGATGCGGGGCACCTTGGCGTGCTTGACATGCGGCACGGCCACGCCCTTGCCAAAGCCCGTGCTGCCCTGGTTTTCGCGCTGTATGGCTGCCCTCGAGATGACATCGGTATCGTCGGGCGAAATGGCCCCAGCCGACGCCAGCGCGTTGACCAACTCGCGAATGACGCCGTTCCGATCCGACGCCTCGACATTCGCAAGGATGGCGCCGGGCACCACGAAGTCGATCAGCTTCATGCGGTTCCGCCTTCCATTCAGGACGACGACGCACCCTCCAGGCCGGGGCCGGCCAGCGGCTCCCGTTCGACCTGATCCTCCGGGTGTTTTCGGTTTCTGAATCTTTCTTTGTGCCGTGAGAGTTGACGCTCAAGGTCCTTTACCGTGGCATCCAGTGCCGCAAAGGGATCTGCGTGAGACTCCTTTGCAACGAAAGTGGTGTGATGATCGCCTTTGACGATGATTTCGCAGATGTGCTCGTTGGGCTGCTTGTCGAACACCACGTCCGCCGACAACACACGATCGTAGAAGCGCTCGAGCTTCTCCGTTTTTTCGCTCGCGTACGATTTCAGCGATTCGCCAAGCGACATGTGGCGACCGGTCACCGTAATTCGCATCATGCGGATACCACCAGGGAAATGGATCGTGTTCTGCCAGGCGAGCAACGAACGGGCCGGCATCGCCAGCGACCGCGCGCCATCGCCAGAACACGCCTAACATGTGGCCGACCAAACATTTACGCCGCAAACCCACTGTCCGCGTGTGAGTTTAAGCGGCTCCCGGTGTGTGGTCAACCCCTCGCGGTGCCGCCGGCAGCACGCCTGCCGGCTGATTTTGCGTCTGGGCGCAGGCGGCCAACTCGTCGGGCAAACCTGCATTGCGCGATGTCGCGCGGGCCAGGACGATCGCGCAGACGCGCCGGGCCCCACACTTCTTCAACGCGCGCCGCGCCTCCGACAGCGTTGCACCCGTCGTCATCACATCGTCCAGCAGGCCGACCGTCTGGCCGGCAAACTGCACCCCTCGCCTGACGCCGAACACGTTATTGAGCGCCGCAAGCCGATCGCGGCGGCTCATGCCATGATGCAGCGGTGGAATATACCGGCGCACGAAGAGCGCAGGTGTCGTTTCAATCCCCAGATCCCGGGCGACGTGGCTCGCCAGCAACTGCGTCGGCTGATGACCGCGCTGCCAGCGCCGCCACCAGTGGGACGGCACGGGGATCAGCACGTCCGGCCTTGGCAGGCCATCCGCCAGGGCGCCGCGCAGGGCAGCCGCCATGTGCATGGCCAGTATTTGCTCGAGAACGATCGCCCGTTTGAACGCCAGGACCAGGCGCCGCAGGGCCCCCGCATAGGGCCCGACGCGCACGAATCCGCTGAAGCGAATGCGGCTGGCCAGCTTTCGCCGGCAGGGGCCGCATCGATGGTCGATGAGCAGGTGCGGGCCGGCATCGTCGCCACAGGTGCGGCAATACGGTTCGGCGACCCGCCGCGAAATCTCGTCCTGGCACGCGGCGCATATGACGACGCCTCTTGCGTCAATGCCGGTGCAGCAGGCATGGCACGCCCGCGGCCAGGCCAGCTCGGCCAGGGCAGTGCCGGCACGCGACAGCGGTGCGAACAGACGAGACATCTGGTTGACACCTCGCTCTGCGCCGGGACCAGCCGCCCGAATGTCGGGCATCAGGCATCGGGCGCCGTCGACGCGCCCGGTTCATCGTCACCGGCGTCTTCGTCGGCCGGGGGCTGCGCCGCATCGCCTTCCGGCGTCGTTCCGCTTGGGCCGGTCGCCGACGATTCCGCCGCGGCGAGGTCTTCATCCTCGTCGGCGGCGATCTTGGCGACGGCCACCACCTTGTCCCCCTCGTCCGGCCGGATCATCGTCACGCCCTGCGTCGCGCGACCGATCTCGCGAAGCGATGAGACGCCGGTACGGAGCATGATGCCGCCGGCGGTGATGAGCATCAGCTCGTCCCGATCCTCGACCGCTCGCAGCGCGACGACCTTGCCATTGCGCTCCGTCGTGCGGATGTTGATGACGCCGCTGCCGCCGCGCTTCTGGAGGCGGTATTCGTCGATGTCGGTGCGCTTGCCGAAGCCGTTTTCGCACACCGTCAGCAGGCTCATGCCCGGCCGGATGACGGCCATGTCCACCACGATGTCATCCGCGCGAAGCGTGATGCCGCGCACGCCGGTCGCCGCGCGTCCCATCGCGCGCACGTCGGTATGCGGGAAGCGAATGGCCATCCCCTCGCGTGTGCCGAGGACCACTTCGTCCGTATCGCTCGTGAGGGCGGCGCCGATCAGCGCATCGTCGGGCTCGAGGCTGATGGCGATGATGCCGCTGGGCCGCGGCCGCGAAAAGGCGCCCAGTGCCGTCTTCTTCACCGTGCCCTTGGCCGTGGAAAAGATGACGAACTTCTCCTCGAACTCCGGCACCGGCAGAATCGCCGTGTACCGCTCGTTTTCCTGCATGTTGACCAGATTGGCTAGCGAACGCCCGCGGGCGGTGCGTGCCATCTCGGGAATGTCATAGACGCGCAGCCAATAGACGCGGCCCCGCGTCGTGAAGACCAGCAGATAGGCATGGGTGCTGGCCGCGAACAGCGTCTCGATGAAATCGCCTTCCTTGGTGTCGCCGCCGCGCACGCCGCGACCGCCACGACCCTGCTTGCGATAGACGTCGGGCGAAGTGCGCTTGATGTAGCCCTCGTGCGAGATGGTGACGATCATCGGCGCGTCTTCGATCAGCTCTTCCATGCTGAATTCGCCGACTTCGCCCGAAATCTCGGTGCGCCGCCTGTCCGCGTACTTGTCCTTCAGCTCCAGCAGGTCTTCGCGGATGATGTCGTGCACCAGGGCCGGATCGCCGAGAATCTTCTGGTAGCCGTCGATCTCGTCGACCAGCTCGCCGTATTCCTTCGCCAGCTTCTCGATTTCCAGGCCGGTCAGCCGCTGGAGCTGCATCGACAGAATCGCCCCCGCCTGCACCGACGTGAGGTACTGATCGACTGCCCGCACGCGGCCGACGAACACCTCGGGCAGCAGCTTGAACAGGGCCGCCTCTTCGCTCAGCCGCAGGACACGGCTCATCAGGCGATCGCGCGCCGTATTCGGATCGGGCGACGACTTGATGAGCTCGATGATCGCGTCGATATCGCCCAGCGCGAGAATCAGGCCCTCGAGAATGTGTGCCCGCTGCCGCGCCTTTTGCAGTAGATAGCGAGTCCGCCGCGTGATCACATCCTTGCGGTGATCCAGATAGTGGAGCATCAGCTCCTTGAGGCCCATGGTCTTCGGCTGCTTGCCGACCAGGGCAATGTTGATGATGGCGTACGTCGTTTGCAGCGGCGTGTGCCGGAAGAGCTTGTTGAGCACCACGTCTTCGTTGACGCCGCCCTTCAACTCGAACACGAGGCGGATCGGGTTCTTGCGGTCCGACTCGTCGCCGACGTAACTGATCTCCGGAATGCGACCGTCCTTCACGCAGTCGGCCGCCTTTTCGATGATGGTGGTCTTCAGAATGCCGTAGGGAATCTCGTCCACTACGATGCGCGTGCGGCCGCCGCGCATCTCCTCGGTGTGCGTTTTGGCCCGCAGCTTCAATGAGCCCCGGCCGCGGGTATAGGCATCGACGATGCCCTGTCGCCCGCAGATCGTCGCCCCGGTCGGAAAATCCGGACCCGGCACGATCTGCATCAGTTCGGAAAGCGTGATGTCCGGCTTGTCGATCAGCGTCACCAGCGCGTCGCAGATCTCGCCCAGATTGTGCGGCGGCAGGTTGGTTGCCATGCCGACCGCAATGCCGGTCGCCCCATTCACCAGCAGGTTGGGCAGCTTGGCCGGCAGGACCGTCGGCTCCACCGTCGTCTCGTCGTAGTTGGGGACGAAGTCGACCGTATCCTTGTCGATGTCCTCCAGCATCTCCATCGTGATCGACGTCATGCGGGCCTCGGTGTACCGCATCTGTGCCGGCGGATCGCCGTCAATGCTGCCGAAGTTGCCCTGACCGTCGATCAACGGATATCGCATATTGAAGGGCTGGGCCATGCGCACCAGCGTGGGATAGACGACCGCCTCGCCGTGCGGGTGGTAATTGCCCGACGTGTCGCCGGAGATCTTGGCGCACTTTCGATGCGGCACCCGGGGGGACAGCTTCAGATCGTGCATCGCCGTGAGGATGCGCCGCTGCGAGGGCTTCAGCCCGTCGCGCACATCCGGCAGCGCGCGGGCGATGATGACGCTCATCGCGTAACGCAGGTAGGAATCCTGCATTTCTTCAACGATCGGGAGGTTTTCTACGTTGGAGGGCTCGCCCGGTGGAGGCGTCGCCTGAGTCGGATCATCGGCCATAGTGAATTCGTCTCTGGATACCTGACACTCGCCGGCCGGCCGGCACTTTTCGGCCGCGCGACACGCCCCGCGTCCGGCTTCATCCGTGGCCGCCGGGGCGCTGACAACCAAGCCGGATTCTAGCCGAAGGAAGGCCCTCTGGCGAGGTCAGCCCCGTCACGAACCACACCGAACAAACCGCTCACGCTGCACGGAACCCCCTGCGGTGAACGAGGTCCTTGCAACTGATCACATACCGAAAGGTTAACTTCGAAAAGCGCCCGCTCTGAACAGAGCCCCGTGCTGTGCACGGGGTCCCTCGTGCCCATGCACAACCCGGAAAACAATTTGAACGAAGCCCCGTGCCGTGCGTGCCTATCGCGCGCTTTGTCGGTTTGATTCGGTTTGATTCACTTGCGACCCCGAATCAACCGCCCGTGTAGCGGGTGATGACGGGCTGTGACACGTGGGGCGTGACACCATTCGCAATTTTTCTGCCGAATTCATGAGGGTTCCCGGTCACGCCTTGCGTGGATGTCCGGGGGCGGAGCCTTCGACTCCGTCCGGGAAAAAAACTCGAAACGAGACGGCGGCGGACAAGCGTTCGCCGCCTCAATCCGCGCACTCAACGAGGAGTCATGCACCATGAAATCCGAATCGACCTTCAGAATGCTCTGCCGCTGGGCCCGCCCCGCCATGATGCTTGCATGCTTCAGCATGGCCGCCGGCTGCGGCACCAATCCCGACGGCACCCAGGACAGCGACGGCGACGGCTACACCGACGACACGGAGATCTACGAATTTCCCGGCACCGATCCCCACGACGCGACCGACACGCCCGCGGCCCCGCGCGACTCGGATGGCGACGGGTGCTCGAACTACGACGAAACCGAGTGGGATTTCTGCAATGGCAATCCGTTCTCCGCCCTCGGCGTACCTGACGCGGACGATGACGGCTATGCAGATGACGTCGAGATCTGGAGCACGCCGAGCTCGAGCCCGTTCGATGCCGCCGACACGCCCGCCAGCCCGCTGGACGACGACGGCGATGGCTGCTCCAACTACGACGAAAGCTACTGGGACTGGTGCAACGGCGATCCGGAAGTGCCGTCAGTCTGACAGTCGGCGCCGTCGCATGAAAAAAGAAGCCGGGCGGAGCACCCCCTCGCATTGAGGCGTGCCCGCCCGGTCCTTTGTTCCGCGAATTGCCGCTTACCCGCTTACGGGGGAAAAACGACTTGCGATCCTGCTCACGGCAGGTAGTTCTCGACAAACGGCTGAATGTCGTGGCCGTTGAGTTGGCCGTCGCCGTTGATGTCGGCGCTCTCCAGGCCGTTGCAGGCCGGATAGGCCGCCAGATAGGCGTCGGCGTCGGTCAGCGCCAATGCCAGCGCCGCGGCATCGTCGAGCGTCAGGGCACAGTCGCAGGTCACGTCGCCGGCCATCGCGTCCGAAATTCTGGCGACGACGCTCGTCGGCAGCACGTCGATCTGGACGAATCGTCCGTCGCCCAGACACGGCGCATCGAACGCGTCAAAGGCCCCGGTCTTCGAGGCATACGTCATGATCGTGAACACGTCGCCCACGACGGGGTCGTAGTCGTCGATGAATCCCACGCGGAGCAGGCCACCCAGCGTCGCCCCGCCGCTGACGGCCAGCCGATCGTGCTGCATGCCGGCCGTGGTGCCGCCGATCTCGATGAACAATTCGCCGGACGGAGTCTGCGTGTAGGCCGCGTTGATCGAGAGAATGCCGGCCGACTCGCCGGGCTGCGCCGAGCCGCTGTTTTGCACCGCGCTGGAGATCGTGCCCGAGCCGCCAAGAACGCCCCCCTCAATGGACAGTCCGCCCGTCGCCGACATCGTGCCATTGACGATCGTGCTGCCGCCCGTCTGCGTGTAGGCGCCGATTCGCGTGAGAGAGCTGCCGCCGCCCACCAGCACGTCGCCGGAATTGGTGAAGCTGCCTTCGATTCGCAACCCACCGGCGCCGGTCGCGGAAAGCTGGCCCTGGTTGTCGAACAGGGCCGAACCGCCGCCGATGATGAGCTGCGTGACCTGATCGGCGATGATCGCCCCCTGATTGGTGATCTCGGTCGGCGCGCTGCTCCAGCCGATGTGACCTGCCCCTCGAATCGTATTGTCAACGTTCAGCAGCGAGCCGGGACCGTCGCGGTAAATCCAGTTATTCGTGGAGTCGGTCATGACCACCGTGCCACCGCCCGTCAGCGTCAGCACTTCGTCCTGTGGATGAAGATAGGTCGCCGAACCCGTCGAACTGATCTCAATGGTGCCGGTATTGTGCAGGGTGCCCTTTGCTTTTATCCGGGTGTTGTTCGGCACGCGTAGCAGGCCCGAGTTGGTCACCGCATTCACCGTTCCATCCAGCAGGGCCGTCGATCCCACGGACTCGAAGGCGCCCGAGCCGCTGGTCTGAAGGTCTCCGCCGGCGATCGTCACACTTCCAAGTGTCACCTTCGAGGCATCCAGGGCCGCAATCGTGCCGCCATGATTCTCGAACAAGCCGCTGCTCAGCGCCAGCGTGGCGCCGTTTTCGGCCCGCATTTCGCCGGTGTTGGTAAACACGCTGGAACCCGCGGCGACGTCAAGCGGGGACGTCGTATCGGCGATAACCGTGCCTTGGTTCGTGATGGGCATCGGTGCCGAATTCCAGCCCAGATGACCAGCGCCGCGAATCGTGTTGTCCATATTCACCAGCGAGCCGGGACCGTCGCGGTAAATCCAGTTATTCGTGGAGTCGGTCATGACCACCGTGCCACCGCCCGTCAGCGTCAGCACTTCGTCCTGTGGATGAAGATAGGTCGCCGAACCCGTCGAACTGATCTCAATGGTGCCGGTATTGTGCAGGGTGCCCTTTGCTTTTATCCGGGTGTTGTTCGGCACGCGTAGCAGGCCCGAGTTGGTCACCGCATTCACCGTTCCATCCAGCAGGGCCGTCGATCCCACGGACTCGAAGGCGCCCGAGCCGCTGGTCTGAAGGTCTCCGCCGGCGATCGTCACACTTCCAAGTGTCACCTTCGAGGCATCCAGGGCCGCAATCGTGCCGCCATGATTCTCGAACAAGCCGCTGCTCAGCGCCAGCGTGGCGCCGTTTTCGGCCCGCATTTCGCCGGTGTTGGTAAACACCTCAGCGCCCGTGGCGACGTCAAGCGGGGACGTCGTATCGGCGATAACCGTGCCATGATTCGTAATCGGCAT